>NZ_CANLCI010000007.1 GCF_947489035.1 uncultured Ferrimonas sp.
TGTTGGGACTGGCCGTCTTGTTGGGACTGGCCGTCTTGTTGGGACTGGCCGTCTTGTTGGGACTGGCCGTCTTGTTGAGACTGGCCCTCTTGTTGGGACTGCCCTTCTTGCTGCTGTTGCAGCTGCTCCAATAGCTGCTTATTGCCACTGGCACCGGGGTGATCCGGCTGCTGTTCTAGCACCTGTTCAAACCGCTTCAGGGCTTCATCAAGTTGGCCTAATTGCGCCAGTGCATTGCCTTGGTTGTAGAGGCCATCAATGCCGTCTACTTGATTAAAGGCATCCAGCGCTTGTTGGTAATTGCCCGCCCGATAATGGGCGCTGCCTTGCCAAGCGGGATCGGTGAAGGCTTCAGCGGCTTGCTGATATTGCTGCTGTTGAAACAGTTGCTGGCCTTGCTGATCGCCGGTTAACCAGGGGCCGGCGTTGGCCGGTTGCGGTTGCAGCAGCAAGAGCGGCGCGAACGCCAGTAGGGCGTGACGCCGCAGCGCCAATGCCAGCAGCGGCAACATCAACACAATCAGATAGCCGCCAACGTCTTGCCAGAGAGCGTGACTTTGGTTTTGTTGCCCCGGATTGGCTTGTTCGTTGCCGCTTAGGCGGGGCAATAACCGTTGCAGATCGTCGCCATTGGCCTGATAGGGGATCAGCTGCCCGCCAGAAGCACTGGCAATTTTGGCCAAAGCGGAATAGTTGGTTTGCGCTAAGGCCACGCTGCCGTCGAGAGCTCGGATCAGTTCACCGTTTGGCTTGGCCATGGGCGCGCCTTCGGCACTGCCGATAGCAAGCACCTGAATCGCCCAAGGTTGCTGGCGGGCGATCTCCATGCTGGCTGGCAGGTATTCTGGTAACACATCATCGGTGATCAGAATGATTTCGCCACTTTGGTGGCCAGCGTCGTGCAGCAACTGACCGGCTTGTTCAAGGGCTTTGGGCAGGTTTGAACCCAGCACCGGCATGATCTCTGGGCCAAGGGCTGGCAGCATGTTGGCGATGGTGCTGCGATCGCTGGTCAGCGGCGCCAACGCAAACGCATCGCCGGCATAAGCAACCAGGCCAATTTCGCCTTCATCCAGCAGCGTTAGCAGATCCTGTGCTTTATAACGGGCGTGGGCGATGCGGTTGGGTTTGAGATCCGTTGCCCACATGGAGGCGGACAGATCCAGCACCAGCACTCGCCCTTGTTGTAATTGAAACAGCGGCACTGGCTGCTTTTCCCACGTGGGGCCGGTCAGCGCAACAATCATCAACAATAAGGCGCTCAGTGGCCACGCCAACCGAGCCACGGGGGCATCGCCACTTTGGTTATACAACATCGCGCGTTGCAGGTGCGATGGGATCAATTGGGTGAGTTGCCGACCTTGTTGCTGTTGGCGTTTCATCAGCCAATACAGCGGCGGTAAGAGCACCAGCAGCCACAGGGCAAGTGGTCGCAATAAGTGAAAATCAGCCAAAACGCCTCCCCGCGGCAGACAGCATCAGCAGCAACAGTGCTGGCATCAGTAGATATGGGTACAACTCGGTTTGTGGCCGCCATTTACTTTGCTCGCGTTCAACCGGTTCGAGTTGATCAATGGCAAGGTAGATCTGTTCCAATTGATCGGTTGAGCGAGCGCGGAAGTATTGGCCACCGGTCGATTCACTGAGCCGTTTAAAGGTGGCTTCGGCGGCGTCCAGTTCTTGTGATGGGTTAATGGTGCGACTGCCAAAGAAACGCCGCTGCTGTACTTCGCTGGCGCCGACGCCAATGGTGTACAGCTTTACTCCGGCTTGTTTGGCCAATTGCACCGCTTGTTCTGGGGTAAATTGGCCGGTGGAGTTCTCGCCATCGGTTAACAGCACCAGCACTCGGCTGCTTTGGGGCAGTTGTTCAAACCGCTTGGTGGCTAAGGCGATGGCATTGCCGATGGCGGTTTGGCGACCAACCAAGCCAAGTTCCGCTTCTTGTAAGAAGCGGCGCACGGTGTTGCGATCAAAGGTGAGCGGGGCTTGCAGGTAGGCGTCGTCGGCAAACAGGATCAAGCCAAGGCGGTCGCCGTCGCGCCGCTGGATAAAGTCACCCACCACGCTGCGAACCATGGTAAAGCGATCCACCAACTGACCTTGTAACTGCATATCTTCCAGCTGCATTGAGCCGGACAGATCCACCGCGATCATCAGATCGCGCCCTTCGCGTTTAAGCGCAACAGGCTCGCCCAGCCACAGTGGCCGAGTGCTGGCGAGTACCGCTAAAACCCAGATCAGCAGGGCCACCAGATACCACCCCGAGTGTGGTTTGGCTGTGCTCGCCAGGGGCAACTGCTGGCTTAACAGCCCCGGTAACCGCAGTGCCGCTGGCGGCGCCTTGGGCTGGCGTGGCAGTAACCACGGCAGCGGCAACAGCAGCAACAGCCACGGCCAATGCAAACTAAGCATGGTGGCCCCCTTGGGCGATCTGTTTGATGGCAGCGCGGGCGGCTTGGCGTAGGGCTTCACCGCCGTGTTGGCTTTCCGCCT
The DNA here is from genome assembly GCF_947489035.1 of uncultured Ferrimonas sp. Lineage (GTDB taxonomy): Bacteria > Pseudomonadota > Gammaproteobacteria > Enterobacterales > Shewanellaceae > Ferrimonas. The sequence continues at coordinate 2,497 of NZ_CANLCI010000007.1, forward strand.
GATAGGGGTTGCCAAGCAGGGCTGACCAATCCGCGCGGTGCAGTTGATTCAGTTGCTGGTGCCACTGCTGTGAATGCAGTGCCGCGGTGTGTTGGCGCTGACCATAGGCGGCGAGGGTTTGTTTCAGCAGTTCGCTGATCTGCTGGCCAAATTGCGCTTGGCTGCTGTCGAGCTGCTGCAGCTGTTGTTGGGCAAGCACAGCAAAGCGGTTGCGCTGACGCTGGCGTTGCCAGTACCAACCAAGGGCGATAAAGCCGGCTAAAGCGCAGCAAAGTAGCAGCCACCAGCCCCACGCCCAAGGAAAGGCAGTGACGGCGGCGGGCAGGGTAATGTCTTGCAGTTGTTGTAACGGATTCATAGCCACAGTTGCTGCCACTGTTGCTCTAAGGGCAGGGCAGCGCTGATCTCGGTAAACGGAAGTTGATGTTGACGGCCAAAACGTTCGGCCTGTTGCTGTGCTTGATGCCATCGCTGGGCCAGCTGTTGGCTGCCGTGGGGATCAAGCCAGCGGTTGTTGTTGTCTTGCGGCAATCGGACGGGCACGGCGTGGCGCTGCTGCGCTAACTGCTGAAACAGCGGATCGGTGATGCAGAACAAGCGCACTTGCACGTGTTTACGCAGCTGCCGAATGCGGTTGATGGCGGCGTCATTCAGCCCCAATGGGTTGGTGATGATTACCACCTGACTGCCAGGACGCGCCAACCGCTGCAAGCGTTCTAGGGCGTGCAGCCAGTAGTCGCTGTTGCCTTGGCTGGGTTGCTGCAGCTCCACCATCGCTTCAAGCAGTGGCAACAACCCCGCTCGACGTGCCTTGGGCTTTAGTTCGCGGTGTTGTTGTTCGTTGGCGATGACGCCACCTAAGCGATCCCCTTGGCTGCTGGCGTGCCAGCCGATGGTGGCGGCCAAATGCGCCGCTTGCACCGCTTGCAGCACCAGCTTAGAACCCAATTGCATGGTGCTGCCTAAATCGACGCACAGCAGCAGCGGCTGCTCGCGTTCATCGCGAAACAGTTTGGTGTGGGCCTTGCCGGTGCGGGCGGTTACGCGCCAATCGATGGTGCGAACGTCGTCGCCATATTGATAGGCGCGCACTTCCGCAAACTCCATCCCACGGCCTTTAAGGCGCGATAAGCGTTCACCGGCTTGGGCGGCACGGGCGTTGCCAGTATGGTGGCTGCGAACCAAGGTTTGGTGCTCTGCGCGGGCGATCAGTTCTTTTAAGTTCAGGGCAACGCCGTTGCCGTGACGAGGCAAAGCCAGCATCTATGGCACCGCCACCAGTTTCAGTAGGCGGGCAATGACTTGGTCTTTGCTGATCCCTTCGGCTTCCGCTTGATAGCTAAGCAAAATACGGTGGCGTAGCACATTTGGTGCGACCGCTTGGATGTCTTCTGGGGCAACGTAATCGCGGCCGTGGATCCAAGCGCGGGCACGGGCGCAGCGCTCTAGGGCGATGCTGGCTCGCGGGCTAACGCCCCACTGCAGCCATTGTCCCAGTTGTTCATCTAACTGCGCCGGGCGGCGAGTGGCCATGGTGAGTGCCACGATGTAGTGCTCTAACTGCGGCGCTAAGTACAGCTTCAGCGCCGCGCCACGGGCAGCAAACAGTTCCGCTTCGGTGAGCGGCTGTGGCCGGGTTAAGGCTTCGTGCTGGGCTTCATTGCGGGACAACGCCAAAATTTGCAGCTCGGTGTCTGCATCGGGGTAATCCAGCGAGAGGTGCAGCAAAAAGCGATCCAGCTGCGCTTCGGGCAGTGGGTAGGTGCCTTCGTTTTCAATCGGGTTTTGGGTGGCCATCACCAAAAACAGTTTTGGCAGTGGGTAGCTGGTTTTGCCTACGGTGATCTGGCCTTCTGCCATCGCTTCAAGCAGCGCCGATTGCACCTTAGCGGGGGCACGGTTGATCTCATCCGCCAAGATGAGGTTATGAAACAGCGGCCCGGTTTGAAATTCAAACTGGCCGGTTTCTTGGCGAAAAATATCGGTGCCGGTGAGATCCGCTGGCAGCAGATCGGGGGTGAACTGAATGCGGTGAAAATCTCCTTCGATGCAATCGGCTAAGGCTTTTACCGCTCGGGTTTTGGCTAAGCCCGGTGGCCCCTCGACCAAAAGGTGGCCATCGGCGAAGAGGGCAATCAATAACCCTTCCACTAAGTTGGGCTGACCGATCACCATCTGTTGTAGGTATTGTTGGATTTGATTGAGGCGTTGCGGTTGCATCGGTTCTCTCTTGTTGATGATTATCTGTGGCGGTGCGTGCCGCCTATTTTAAACAAATGCTATTGAAAGTACTGCAATATTCGTTCGCCAAGCAAGTAAGGTGCGGCACTGGCAAAAGGCAGTAATGAGGCCAGTACCACCTTGCTGCTATGGGCACCGGCGCGGTTAAGGTGCAGGCTGTAAAACAGGCCATAAGCGAAGATCAGCGGGTACAGCAGCAGAGTTAGACTGATGTAGTAGCGAATTAGTGCCATTGGCAGCTCAACAAATTGTTTTGGCAGGCTAAAGTCGACGTAATGAAAGCCCATCATCCAGAACAGCATCTGCATCCCCAGCGGCACATAGAGCAGGGCGATCCAAACAGAGAGGGGTTTACGGCGGTGATCGGCTAGGGCTTTCATCCTGAACAGCGGTTCCTTTGATGGCGAGTTGATTTGGCTTTTTCAGGCTCAAATTTACACAACTGTTTAAAACCGAAGCAACAGAAGTTAGTATTGGATCACATTTAACTGGTCAGACCTCGATTTGATCACGTGCAGATTGTTGGATGAAGAGGGAACAGAATGAGGCAACAATTGAAAACGGCTGCGGGCGATAGGATCGCGATTGTGGCTGGCTTACGAACGCCATTTGCCCGTCAGGCAACGGCATTTCACGGGGTATCAGCGCTGGATATGGGCAAGATGGTGGTTTCTGAACTGCTGACGCGCCATGAAATTGATCCGGCCATTGTTGATCAGGTGGTGTATGGCCAAGTGGTGCAGATGCCCGCCGCGCCGAACATCGCCCGTGAAATTGTGCTGGGTACTGGCATGTCGGTAAGCACCGACGCTTATTCTGTTAGTCGCGCTTGCGCTACGTCGTTCCAATCTACCGTTAATGTGGCGGAGTCGATCATGGCTGGCAGCGTTGAGGTTGGGATCGCTGGCGGAGCGGACTCCTCTTCTGTACTGCCTATTGGGGTAAGTAAACGCTTAGCTCATGCCTTGGTGGATCTGTCTAAAGCAAAAAGCTTGGGCCAGCGCGCGTCCATTATTTCCCGTTTGAAACTGCGAGATCTGGCGCCGGTGCCACCGGCGGTTGCTGAATTCTCTACCGGCCTATCGATGGGCGAAACCGCCGAGCAGATGGCGAAGAGCCACGGCATTAGCCGCCAAGCGCAGGATGAATTGACGCTGCGTTCGCATCAGTTAGCCCATCAAACTTGGGAATCTGGGGTGTTGGCGCAAGAGGTGATGACCTGCCATGTGCCGCCATATAAGCAGTACATTGAGCGTGATAACAACGTTCGTGACAACATTAAGCTGGAGAAGCTGGCGAAATTGAAGCCGGTGTTTGATCGCAAACACGGTACGGTGTCTGCGGCTAACTCTACCCCGCTAACCGATGGCGCCTCTGCGTTGTTGCTGATGCCAGAAAGTCGAGCTAAAGCGATGGGGTACGATCCGATCGGCTACATCAAAAGCTATGCCTTCAGTGCCATTGATGTGTGGGAAGATCTGTTGATGGGGCCATCTTACGCGACACCAATGGCGCTGGAGCGTGCTGGCATGAAGTTGAGCGATCTGGATTTGATTGAGATGCACGAAGCCTTTGCCGCACAAGCGCTGGCCAACATGAAGATGTTTGGCAGTAAAAAGTTTGCCCAAGAGAAGCTTGGCCGCAGTGAAATTATCGGCGATATCGACATGGCGAAGTTCAATGTAACCGGCGGCTCGCTGGCTTATGGCCACCCTTTTGCGGCCACCGGCGCACGTTTGATCACCCAGTTATGTAATGAGTTAAAACGTCGCGGTGGCGGTACCGGTTTAACCACGGCCTGTGCCGCTGGTGGCTTGGGTGCAGCGATGATCGTGGAGGTGGAGTAATGTCAGACAAGACTTTTAGCTGGCACAAAGATGATGACCAGATCGCGGTTATCACAATGGATGTTCCTGGCGAATCAATGAACACATTGCGCGACAGCTTCAACGATGAAGTTGTTGAAATATTGGCGCAGATTAACGCTGATAGCAGCCTAAAGGGCGCAGTTTTGGTGTCCGGCAAACCGGATTCCTTTATCGCTGGTGCCGACATTGGCATGTTGGCGGCCTGCGAAACCGCCGCGGATGCTGAAGCCATTTCTCGCACTGGTCATGGGGTTTTAGCGAAGTTTGCAGAGCTGAAGATCCCGGTGGTTGCCGCGATTCATGGCCCTTGTTTGGGGGGCGGTTTGGAGGTGGCGTTAGCCTGTGATTATCGCGTTTGTTCCGATAGCCCGAAAACCATTTTAGGGCTGCCAGAATCGCAATTAGGGTTGCTGCCCGGTGGCGGCGGAACTCAGCGTTTACCGCAAATTGTGGGCGTAGCCAAAGGGCTAGAGTTGATGCTGGCGGGTAAGCAGTTGCGTACCAAGCAAGCGAAAAAGCTGGGCTTGGTTGAAGAGGCGGTGCCAAACAGTGTGCTGTTGATGGTGGCCAAAAAGTGGGCGCTAAAAGGCAAGCGCGGCAAGGTAACGCCCAAGTTAGCGGGGATCAGTAAAGCGTTGGAGGCCACTGCGGTGGGTCGCAATGTGATTTACGACCAAGCAGCGAAGGCGGCCTTTAAGAAAACTCAGGGTAATTATCCGGCTGTTGCCAAGATCATCGAAGCGGTGAAAATCGGCAGAGAGCAGGGGATGGAAGCGGGCCTGCAAGCGGAATCAAAAGGATTTGGCGAATTGGTGGCGTCACCAGAATCGGCGGCATTACGTTCTATCTTTTTTGCCACCACCGCCATGAAGAAAGAGACCGGCGCTGGCGATGTGCAACCGGCGAAGATCAACAAAGCGATGGTGCTGGGTGGCGGCTTAATGGGCGGTGGTATTGCCTCTGTTACTGCGCTGAAGGCCAAGGTACCAGCGCGGATCAAAGACATTGCGGAGCCCGGCCTGCAGAACGCGTTGGCTTACACCTATAAGCAGGTGGATCAGCGTGTTAAGCGCAAGCAGATCAGTGCGGCACAGCGTGATAAGCAGATGAGTTTGCTGTCGACCACCACCCAATACGATGGGGTCAGCGATGTCGATATCGTGGTGGAAGCGGTATTCGAAGATCTGAAGTTGAAGCATCAGATGGTGAAAGACGTGGAAGCTAACTGCGCTGAGCACACCATTTTTGCTTCCAATACTTCATCGTTGCCAATTGGCCAGATCGCGGCGGCGGCGGCACGCCCAGAAAATGTCATCGGTCTGCACTACTTTTCTCCCGTTGAAAAAATGCCGTTGGTTGAAGTGATTGCTCACGACAAGACTTCACCGCAAACCATTGCTACTACGGTTGAATTTGCCAAAAAGCAGGGGAAAACGCCGATTGTGGTACAGGATGGTGCCGGTTTTTATGTGAACCGGATCTTGGCGTTGTACATGAATGAAGCGGCAAATCTGGTGCTGGAAGGCGAACCAATCGAAAAATTAGATAAAGCATTGGTGAAATTTGGCTTTCCAGTGGGGCCAGTAACCCTACTTGATGAGGTGGGCATTGATGTAGGTGCCAAAATTGCGCCGATTTTGCTGAATGAACTGGGCCATCGCTTCGAAGCTCCGAGTGCGTTTGACAAGTTATTGGCTGATGATCGCAAAGGAAAAAAGAATGGCCGTGGTTTTTATCAGTTTAACGCCAAGAAAAAAGGCGCCAAACCGGTAGATGAGTCGGTTTATCAAGTACTGGGAGTGACTCCAGACGGGAAGTTGTCAGCGGAGCAGCTGGCAGAACGCTGTACCGTGCAGATGTTAAACGAAGCCGTGCGCTGTTTAGAGGAGGGGATCATCGCTTCAGCTCGTGATGGTGATATCGGTGCCATCTTTGGGATCGGTTTCCCGCCGTTCTTAGGTGGGCCTTTCCGTTACATCGACAGCCTTGGCGCCGACAGCTTGGTGGCAACTCTGCGCAAGTACCAACAGCGCTTTGGTGAACGTTTTGAGCCATGCGACAAGCTGGTGGCAATGGCGGAAAGCGGCGAACGCTTCCATCGCTGAAGCCCTGAGTTAAGAGCTCAGTATCCAGTAATCTAGCAGGAGCCCCAAGGGGCTCCTTTTTTGATTGTGTGTAGCGGAGCAGCGGGAGCCATGGAGCGGTTGTGGCTATCGGGATCTGGAGGCGGAGGTTGCTTGTTGACGCTAAGTGCAGTGTTTCAAGCGGAAAATGACAAATAGCCAGATGCAGCAAAGCCAGCGTATTACGCTGGCTTTGTGCTATTGGATGTTGTGAAGCTAAGGGGCTACTTCCACCAGGCTTCTGCTTTCGTCACTTCCAAGTTCTCAAACCCCGCAAGGTTGGCCACACTGTGACGCTTCTCTTTGCGGCCAAAGGCGACTTTGATCAGGTTAAACATATTGTATTCCTTTTCCTGTCGTTGGTTTAAGAGTTGATTTGGTTAGGCTTTTCATCACCCCACCAAGGTAGGGCAGCGATTTGGTTCGGCTTTTCATCGCCCCACCAAGGCAGGGCAGCGATTTGGTTCGGCTTTTCATCACCCCACCAAGGTAGGGCAGCGATTTGGTTCGGTTTTTCATCGCCCCACCAAGGCAGGGCAGCGATTTGGTTAGGCTTTTCATCACCCCACCAAGGCAGGGCAGCGATTTGGTTCGGCTTTTCATCACCCCACCAAGGCAGGGCAGCGATTTGGTTAGGCTTTTCATCGCCCCACCAAGGCAGGGCAGCGATTTGGTTAGGCTTTTCATCGCCCCACCAAGGCAGGGCAGCGATTTGGTTCGGTTTTTCATCACCCCACCAAGGCAGGGCAGCGATTTGGTTAGGCTTTTCATCGCCCCACCAAGGAAGGGCGGCGATTTGGTTCGGTTTTTCATCACCCCACCAAGGCAGGGCAGCGATTTGATTCGGTTTTTCATCGCCCCACCAAGGCAGGGCAGCGATTTGATTCGGTTTTTCATCACCCCACCAAGGCAGGGCAGCGATTTTATTTGTTTCCGTCGTTGGTTTTGACCAAGGAAGATTTGATTCTGAAGTTGAATCCGATGGATTGGTATCCCATGGCATGCCCGCAAATGCAGTAGCAGAGAAAAGAGCGGCGGCGATCAGAGTTGCAGTTTTGGTTAGCTTTTTCATGGTTCAATCCATCCATAGTATTGGAATTTGTCTGAACCATGAAAAGCAACCTATGTGCCAGTTTTATATGACAATTTCTTGGCGTTTCCCTTCGGGGGTGATTATTTTGTCGTGAACGAGTTTATGTAGCTCTGACTCTTGCACTGGCTTACTGAAGAGAAAACCTTGGATCATTTCGCAATGGAGCTGCTGCAATACCGTAACTTGCGATTCGTGTTCGACCCCTTCAGCCACCACGGTTAATCCCAGGTTGCGTGCGATGGTGATGATCGAATCAACCATGGACTTATCTTCGAGTGAGGTTGAGATGTCATCGACAAAGGATTTATCAATTTTTAAGGTGTTTAACGGCAATTGCTTTAGGTATGCCAATGAGGAGTAACCGGTACCAAAGTCATCCAGCGCCAAACTCACGCCAAGGTTTTGTAACTCAAGCAAGGTTTCTTTAGCGCGCTCTGGCTGCTCAATCACCGCACTTTCGGTTATCTCTAACTCTAAGTGGTGCGCTGGTAGTTGAGTGAGCTCTAGGATTCGCTCTACTTGTTCAGGTAAGTTAGGCATATTGAGCTGTTTAGAGGATAAGTTAACCGCCACACGTCCTTCAAAATAGCCCTCATCCAGTAATTTTTTGGTGGTGAAGCAAGCCTGCTTAAGTACCAGTTCTCCAATCTCAATGATCAGGTTACTTTCTTCGGCTAAGGGGATAAATTGCGCTGGTGAGATCAGCCCTTGTTCAGGGTGGCGTAAGCGCACCAATGCTTCCATGCCGCAGATGGCATAGCTGTCACCATTCACCTTTGGCTGGTAGTGGATCTCATACCAATTTTCTTTCAAGCCCTGACGCATTAAGCCTTCAAGGTTCATGCGTGACATCGCCTGTTTATTCAATTCTTCACTGAAGAACTGATAACGATTCCCCCCTTGGCTCTTAGCGTGGTACATCGCTAAATCGGCTTTTCTTAAGAGAGACTGGGTGTTGTTATCATCATCGGGGAAATGCACCAAGCCCATGCTGGCACTGATGTAGTGCTGTTGATGTTCAATGGTATAGGGCTGTTCAAAAGTCTTTAGCACAGCTTCTGCGCGGCGAGCACTGCGAGCAATTTGGATATCTTCTTCAAAAACGATGGCAAACTCATCGCCCCCTAAACGGTGCAGAATGCTTTGTTTGGGTAACTTGCCTTTTAAGCGACTCGCCACATGGCACAATAACTGATCCCCAGCGCCATGCCCTAAGGAGTCATTTACTCGTTTGAAGTTATCCAGGTCGAACAGCATCAAGCAGAAAGGCTTACTTTGCTCAATTAAGTTATCAATGTGAACTTGAAAGTAGTTTCGGTTTGGCAGCCCAGTTAAGCCGTCGTTGTTGGCAAGTCGGCGCAGTTCGCTGTCAGCCTGCTTACGCATGGTAATATCAGAAAACACGCCAACGTAGAAACAACTGTGGGTGTGTTGATCGAATAATCTATCGATATTAAGTTCCATGTCGATGGATTCACCATTCGCTTTCCTGAATGCAATTTCATCATTCCATCGACCTTGTTTCTCTAACAGTAATTTCAAGTTGGCAAGAAATGTGTCGGGGTATTCACTGAACCAAATCTCACGCCCAATCAACTCTTCTCGGCTATAGCCTGAGATTTGTTTGCAGGCATCGTTCACTTCGATGAAGTTATAATTTTCATCAAGAATGAACATCCCTTCTGAGATGTTGGTTAACGCCTTTTCAAACAGCGACAAACGATCTTCAGAGGCTTTGGATTTTGTGATGTCTTTGATCGTTCCGGTCATTCGTGCAGGTCTATCGGCGCTGTCGCGTTCAACCACTTTGGCTCGGTCAAGGAGCCACACCCAATTTCCTTCATTATTTTTTACACGATAAGCGGCTTCAAAATGTTCACTTTTCCCCTCAAAGTGGCTAATCAAGGTTGAATTCACGCGCTCGATGTCGTCAGGGTGAATGTTTCGAGTCCCAGAACTGATGTGGTCGCCTTGTTCGCCTAAGTTTAGGCTTTTCCACATATTTGATCGGTATATTTTCCCCGCTTTAATGTCCCAGTCCCACATCTCATCGCCGCTTCCCCATAAGGATAGCTTTAGGCGTTCCTCACTCTTTTTAATCTTTTCTTGGACATCTTTTCTTCGATTAAATTCTTTTATTAAAAAGATAATTAATAAAAATAAAATAACTATGTAAATTATTTTGGCATAATGGCTTAGCCAGGGCGGAGGGGAAATGTAAATTTCTAACTGGTTAGTCTCAGATTCGAATTTAGTATTTTTACTTACTAGCTTATATTCTAGTGTGTATTTACCATATGGAAGATTGGTGAAGGTAATACTGTTTATTCCATCTAATTCAATCCACTTCTCTGAGCTTCCCAGTAATCGATATTCATATTTCTTTTCATTTTCAGCTAAACCTGAAAAATCACCAAGTTCAATGCTAAAGGGATAGTCAGAATGTTTTAACTGTATTTTTTTCGCAATGTACGCGGGTTCTTTTTCCCAGCCAACAAATTTAAGTTCTTTATTGAATAGTTTAAACTTATTAATGAATGGAGATATGTTTTGTACATCGTTTTTATATAGTGACTTTATATTCTCAATAGAATTGATGCCGTCAACACCAGCAAAATACAAGTTTTCGTTTGTGCTATTAAGTGACGCCATACCGTTGTATTCTTTTTGTGCGCCACCACTAACTGCAATCGCATTAATAATATTTTCGGATGAAGTGTCATAGATTAATATCTTGCCTTTTGATGATAGTATAAGTAAGTTATCAACCTTTTCTGCACTGTATATTGATTCTGATAATAGTTTTTCTGAATTATTATTTGCTAATTTATATAATCCATTCAATGTTCCAATGTATAAGTTATCATTTATACTATCAATGGAGGTGACAATGTCATTAGGTAGTATAATTTTAGCATTTTCATTATGTTCTTCTAACAGTCCACTTTGAGATCCAATATATAATTTGCCGTTTAAATGGTGAATTTTAAATATTGGTGATTCTCGGTCTATAGAATACAAAGAAATTATTGATTTTTTGTTTGTATCAAATTTAAGCACTTCACCGGAAATTGTACCAAAGGTTAATCCTTCATTACATGTTGAGATCGTAGTGACAATGGTATCTTTATCGCCATATATTTTGTTCGTTTTGCTACCATCAAACAAAAACAGGCCACCCTTTCCACCAATGTAAACATTGGAGTTGTCAACGCAAATTGTCTTTGGGCCAGACACTCCAACATTGATCGTATTTAAAGGTTTTAAATTTGAATTTAAAACCTTTAAATATTCAGTTCTATCGCTATATAGTATGTTTCCTAAGTAGTTAGCGAAGGACCATATAGACTTTGTTGATTTTTCATCAGAAGTGAAAAGCTTAACTTCGGAGTCTATGTTTCTTATTCTAGCTATGCCTTTATATGGAGCGATATACCATAAGTTTCCTGTTTCAGAGACGACAAAATCATTGGTTTTAAAATCTCCAATTTTACTTTTTGTTTCTTCATAAAGATTTATTTTGTAAATTTCTTTTCCAGATAGTATGTAATATTTATTTTTGTGCTTCTGTACTTTAGAAATAGACTCTATATTAAAGTCATTGATAATTACTGAGTTGTTTTTATTTTTTACCGACACTTTCTTTCTTAGGTCAGTAAAATTGTAGCTGTCAACTATGTTCTCGTTTAGATCGTATAAAACTTGATCGTTTGATAAGGTAAAAATATTACCTTTAAGTGAAAGTAGTTTTCGATCTTTATATTTATTGTTAGATAAGGTTTTTGATTCTTTTTTATCTAAAGATAGAATGTTTTTATCGGTTAATATTAAAAGTCTACCATTGTGAGTCGTATAGCTTAAAATCTTATTGTATGGTATTTCTTTTAAAAGATTAAAATAATCTTCTTTAGATTGATAATTATATATTCCATAGTCTGTTACAATCCACATGCTTCCATTTGGAATTGTAACGATATCGTATATCGTAGATGCACTTAAGCCATGTTCATTCGAGTCATCTTTTAAGTACTGTTTGAATTTTCGCCCATCAAAGCGGTTTAGACCATTAATGGTCCCAACCCATATAAAGCCAAAGTCATCCTCGGCGATGCTAAGAACATGAGTCTCTGACAGGCCCTGTTCGATGCCAAAGTGTTGGGTGCGGTAGACCTGCTCAAACCCTGGGGTTTGAGCGAGGATTGAGCTGCTGAAAAGCAGCGCAAAGATAGCGGTCCATAGCCTCATTGTGACTTCCAAATGTTGCTAAACGTAATTCTGCCAAAGTTACCATTCTATCGGGGTGTATCCAAGTAACAGAACAATAGGTGTTGTTAGGCAATGTAAAAAATTATGTTTAAAAATCAATCATTTTGGATTGGTGCTTAAAACCCGCCAAGTCGGTAATTTGACGTTCACCACGTAACGGTGTCATTTCAGTATGAGAGCTGCCACTGGTGTATAACACCAGTCGATTGGGATTCTTGCTGCGCATCCGTTCCATCATAAAGCGGATCAATTCAGCGCGTTCAATACCAGTAAGCAATTCGGCAATTTTCTGACGCTGGTCAAAACTGTGGTCTTTTCCACCAATAGAGACCCAAGCACGCTGGGCTTTGGCTTTTAAATTATTGTCTTGTTCTGTGATTTGATCGGCTAATGCGGTTTTGGTTGATTCCCATTGGCTGCTGGAAATCTGCATTAAGGCGTAACCGAAGTCGCTGATAAATTGATCAATCGATTCGAGCAGTTGTAATGGCCCAGCCACAGGGCTTTGGATGTAAAAGATAATCCCAGGACAGCGACTCATCGGCACATAGCTGGTACCAACCATATAGCCCAGTTGTTGTTTCGTACGCAGTTCGTGGAAAAAGTCGCTAGAGATGGCGTGGTTGAGTAGGCAGAACATCGCCATTTTGTACAGATCATTCGAGCGTGATTGGTAGTACACCAAGATGGAGCTATCAGAGTGGAAGCTGTCGATTTCTCGGAATACCGTGCCACGATCGGCAATGCTGATCAGGTTTCTGGCGACCTCTTTACCGGGCTGACCAACCTCTTTGAGGAGCTGTTCCAGTCGATGGGCTTGGCCAATCGCTTCAGCGCCGGTCCAGTCGCCATACACCATGGCTTCTACTTTTAACTGGGTGTAGAGCTGATCCAGATGCTGATGCAGTTCATCCAAGCTCACCGTTTCCAATTCGTCAGCCATATCCAGCGGACCATAGCTGCGTTGCTGCAGAGTTGTGGTTAAGGCGCTGAATAGCCGTGAGATCGGTCGCGCGTTGCGGCTGCCATTCCAGCTGCGTAACACCTGCTGCTTAATGTCATCAAAGCGAGCTTGGGTGAAGTTGCGTTGGCGCGTGTGGTGCAGCAGCACCGCCAATAATTTCTCTTGGCCGCCAGTAAAGCCACTTAGGTGCAAGGTTAACCCACCCTGATGGGGGTAGATGTTGTAGCTAAGGCCGGCCACTTCGGCAGAATAGGTGATCTCGGTGAGTGCGTCATTTAACAGGCTGATGTACAGCCGCGTCATGGCGGCGGCGCGGCAGGTGTTGTGGCTCTTATCGCTGTCGAGGGCAACAAACAAGTGCGCTTTGGGCACATTAAATTCGTTGTCTTTCTTGTGCCAAAAGATCAGCTGCTCATTTTGGTAGATAACCTCAGGGTTAGGTTGATCGCCTTCGGATGGGCGCGGATCCAACAGTTCACTAAGGTACTCATTTGGCTCTGGCAGCGCTAAGCGCGGTTCCCGTGCGAGCGACAGCCACTGGGTTTTGCGTTCAGCACTGATGGGGGTAACCGCGTATGGGGTGTCGTACCATTGGGCGCTTCTGTCGGTAGCCAGATCGGGGGCCACCACACTTAAGCGCAAATTATTGGCGCTAAAGTGCGCCAAAATTTGCTCGATCACCGGCTGATTCAAACCATCCATGCGGTAGTCACCAAACAAAGTATCTTGCACCTCGTAATGGTGCATGTTGACCGCTAAGTGACTGGCGATGTCCACCGGTTTCGCCTGCTCTTGATAACGAAAGGCCCGCTCTAATAGCCGTTGTCGCTCTTGATAGCGCCATTGCTCGATGCCGGTATCGCTGACCAACTGAATAAACTGAAACGTGAGCGCAATGATGTCGTCAATGCGCTTCAGCCCCAGCTCCGTAAGCTGAAAGCTGATGTTGTAATCTTTGAAGTTGTAGCCGTTAATGCCGCCACCAGCAGACAGCTGCACAATCAATCCATCGTCGCGCAGCACCGACATTAAACTGCCCACGCCTTCGTGCCCTAACAGATAAGACAGGTAGGTCAGAGGCTTATGCCGATACCAGTCATCCAGCGACCCCATAGGGAAGGTCATGGTTAACTGGCGTGCCTTTTTCAGCGGCAGCATTGAGATCTCAATGCCAAGTTCGTTGTCGCTGTACAGCGGCACTTCGGGCAGATCCTTCGCTTCATCGTTGTTGGCAATCTCGCTGAATTGCTCGATAACCAAACGTTCCAGCTCATCCAAAGGCTCTGGTTGCACTAACGCTAGGGTCATTTGATTGGCGGAATAGTGACGCTGATGGAATGCGATCAAGGCATCGCGCACCGGCTTGCCATCACGGTCTTCTAGAGTTTGCTGGTTACCCACCGAAAACTTGGCAAAGGGGTGCAGAGGATTAACGGTTTCTTTATGTACCTGATAGAAGCGGCGGGTGTCGTCTTGCAGCTTCATTTTAAATTCTGAGTCCACCGATTGCCGCTCTTTGTCGACTAAGTGTTCATCAAACAGCGGGGCGGTAAAGAACTGACAGAAGCGATCCAGCGATTCAACAAAGGCTTCGGGCTTCACGTCAAAATAGAAACTGGTGAATTCTGGGCCGGTCCAAGCGTTATGGTTACCGCCATTTTGGCTGATGAACTGCTGGTATTCGCCAGCAATCGGGTATCGCTCGGTGCCTAAAAACAGCATGTGTTCTAAAAAGTGCGCCATGCCTTCTCGGTCGGCGGGATCATCAAATTGCCCCACCTTCACCGCCATGGCACCGGCGGATTTACTGGCTGAAGGATCTTGCACTAATAACACTCGCAATTTATTCGTGAGGGTTAAATAGCGATATTGGCGCGGATCGTTGGGGCTGATTTTAAGTGATTGATGCATGCAGTACCCCAACGGTCAAAAGTGAACGGATGTATCCATATAAGCCTAGTGTGCGCGTAGAACTGAGCAAGAGCAATTGCTTGGGTGATGATCAGACCAATGTCGAGTCGATTGCCGCTATCGATTTGTGAATAATTGTCACAATCTAAGCGGCTTTACATCGAATAATCAGGCTGATAGTGAAATTTTACCCGCTAAAATAGGGGCCAGATCACCAGCGCGGTTCAATAGGGTAGGCGAGATGCTTTTGTGTTGTGAGTTGGCGGAGTACACTGCAGGGCAAGCAAGTAGTAGGTGCAAGATTAAATGAAGATTTATCTGATGCGTCATGGCGAAGCCAGCTTTGATGCGGCAACGGATCGGCAACGACCTCTGACCGAGCTGGGCAAGCGCCAAAGCAAGGAAGTGGCCGAGCAATTTATGCTGGCAATGGAGCGAGTGGACTTAGTGCTGCTAAGCCCTTATCTGCGTACCCGCCAAACCTGGGGCGCAATTGAAGCGCTGTGTAAGGCGTCGCCACCGGTGGAATTGCTGGACGAATTGGTGCCGGAAGCCAACCCCGCGATGGCGCGGGATCTGCTGATTGCGCAAGCGGAAGTGGCACAGGCGGAACACGTCTTGGTGATCTCACACATGCCATTGCTGGGCTACTTGCTGGCAGAGCTGGTACCCGGGCAAGAACCAAGCCTGTTTGCTACCTCGGGCATTGCCCAAATCGCGATGCTGCAGCAACCTCAGCTGGAATGCCGAGTCTCACCGCAACTGCAGATCTGATTCCGGCAGTTCTACTAAGACCAATAATGCGCCGTTGCCACCAAACTCTAACGGCGCTTGGTGAAACGCCATCACATCTGGGTGCTGACACAACCACGCTGGCACCTTCTGTTTCAATACCCCGGTACCAATTCCGGTCATCACATTGGCGCAATGCACGTGCTGCTGCTTGCAGGCGTTAATCAGCGCAATCAGCTCGTGGCGGGCTTCGGCCAAGGTGCAACCGTGCAGATCCAGCATCATATCTGGCACATATTCACCGCGGCGCAGCTTCTTTAACTCGAAACGATCCACATCATCACGGTTCCAACGCATCGGCCCGTCGGCGGGAAACAGCGGCTGATAGCTGTCGGAAAAATAGTGATCCGCCAGTTTCCGTTCCTGCTTTGCTCGGGTTTTATCCGGCGTTGGGATCGCCTTACGGTGGGTCACCTTATCGTTACCTAAAGGTTTAATGTCGCCCATGGTTTGGCGAAACAGGTCAAAATCGTCGTGCTGGTCGTCGCTGGGCTTCGTCATTGTGCTGGTTTTGGCTAATCGGTGAATAACGGTAATGGGGCGCTATTTTAGTGTGCTATGACAAAAATAGGAACGGCCACGACGATTGGGTACAATGTCGGGCATTACAGTTTGAGGGATCTCCTACGTGGAAAAAATCTTTATCGATGAAGCGGTAAACGAGCTTCATACCATTGACGACATGCTGCGCTGGTGCGTTAGCCGTTTTAACGCCGCTGGCCTGTACTACGGTCACGGCACCGATAACCCGTGGGATGAGGCCGTTGCCTTGGTGATGCACACTTTGCATCTGCCGATCGAGCTGGGGCCGCAGGTGCGTAATGCACGCCTAACCAGCACCGAGAAACACCGCATTGTTGAATTGGCTATCCGCCGTGTACGTGAGCGTGTGCCAGTACCGTACTTAACCAACTCCGCTTATTTTGCTGGGTTTGAGTTCTTTGTGGATGAGCGCGTGCTGGTGCCTCGCAGCCCGTTTGCCGAGCTGCTAGAGAACGAATTCAAGCCGTGGATGTACAACAAGAGTGTGCATAACGTACTGGATCTGTGTACCGGCTCTGCCTGCATCGCCATTGCCTGTGCCCACACTTTTGAAGACGCGCAAGTTGATGCGGTTGATATCAGCCCTGAAGCGCTGGAAGTGGCGCAAATCAACATCGAACAGCACGGTTTGTTGGAGCGGGTGTACCCAATCCAGTCGGACGGTTTTGCGGTACTGAAAGGGCAGCAATACGATTTGATCGTATCCAACCCGCCGTACGTGGATCTGGAAGACATGACCGATCTGCCAGAAGAGTTCCATCACGAACCTGAGTTGGGGTTAGCTTCGGGCAACGACGGCTTAGATTTAACCCGTCACATCTTGGCTAATGCTGCGGATCACCTCACCGACGACGGCGTGCTGTTTGTTGAGGTTGGTAACTCGATGGTGGCGTTGTCCGAGCAGTTCCCAGAAGTGCCATTTACCTGGTTAGAGTTTGAAAACGGCGGCCACGGCGTGTTTACCTTAACCCGCGAACAGCTGCTGGCAGCGCAAGCGCATTTCGCCCCCTTTAAGTAACGTTCTGCAGGAGTCACAGCGCCATGGCTGGCAATAGCATTGGAACCCTCTTTCGTGTCACCAGCTTTGGTGAAAGTCACGGCGTCGCGATCGGCGCCATTGTCGATGGCTGCCCACCGGGGTTAACCCTGAGTGAGGCCGATTTACAGGGCGATCTGGATCGACGTCGCCCTGGTACATCGAAGTTCACCACCGCTCGCCGCGAGCCCGACGAGGTTAAGATCCTCTCTGGCGTGTTTAACGGCAAAACCACCGGTACTTCCATCGGCTTAATGATCGAAAACACCGATCAGCGCAGCCGTGACTACTCCGACATCGCCGAAGTGTTTCGCCCCGGCCACGCGGATTACAGCTATCACCACAAGTACGGCAACCGCGATTACCGCGGTGGTGGTCGCAGTTCGGCGCGGGAAACCGCGATGCGAGTGGCGGCCGGTGCCATTGCCAAAAAGTATTTGCAGCAGCAATTTGGCATTGAAGTCCGCGCCTGCATTGATCAACTGGGGCCGATCCACGCCCAGCAGTTTGATTGGCAACAGGTGAACGACAACCCGTTTTTCTTCGCCGATCCCGCCCAGCTGGACACGCTGGATCAATACATGCGTGATCTGAAGAAAGAGGGCGACTCTGTTGGGGCCAAGGTTTACGTTGAGGCCCTGAATGTGCCTGTTGGCTTAGGCGAGCCGGTGTTTGATCGCTTAGATGCCGACTTGGCTCATGCACTGATGGGCATTAACGCCGCCAAAGCGGTTGCCATTGGCGATGGCTTTGACTGCGTTGCCCAAAAGGGCTCGGTACATCGGGACGAGATGCACCCGGACGGCTTTGCCAGCAATCACGCCGGTGGCGTGCTCGGGGGGATCAGCTCTGGTCAGCCGATTACCGCCACGGTGGCATTTAAGCCAACCAGCTCGATTACGGTGCCGGGCAAAAGCATCAATACCCACGGTGAGTCCATCGAGATGATCACCAAGGGGCGTCACGATCCTTGCGTTGGCATTCGAGCGGTACCCATTGTTGAAGCGATGGTGGCCATCACCTTGATGGATCACCTGTTGCGTCATCGGGCACAAAACCTCGATGTGGCGGTTTCAACGCCTGCGTTGCAGATGCAAAAATAATCGGTCAGCCGCAGTGACAAACCAACCTCTATCAGGCCGTCAGGGCAAAGCGCTGGCGGCCTGTTATTTTTATTACTTCGCCATTTTGGGGTTATTGATCCCCTACCTTGGGGTGTATTTCAGCGAATTGGGTTTTGATTCGCTCGAAATTGGCCAACTGATGTCGATCCTTTTTGCTACCCGCATGTTGGCCCCCAACCTATGGGCCTATCTGGCGGATAGGTACGGCCAGCGGGTGCGCTTTATTCAAGGCGGTTCGTTGTTGGCGGCACTGATCTTTGCGATCAGCCTCAGCAACAATACGTTCACCACCTTGGCGTGGGTGCTGTTTGGTTACACCTTCTTTTGGAATGGGATCTTGCCGCAGCTTGAAGTGGTTACCCTGGCCAGCTTAGGAAAAAACAGCCACCACTATGGTCGCATTCGCAGCTTCGGCAGCGCGGGTTTTATCGCCTTGGTGTTGATGGCGGGCGCCTGGTTTGAACGCCACGGCAGCGCCAGTTTGCCCTGGATTGGGTTGGGGCTGTTTGCTTTGTTAACCCTAGCCAGTCTGTGGCTGCGCGAACCCACTCCGGCGGCGCGGCCAAGCGATCAACACGGCAGCTTCTTAGCCACCTTATTTACCCCCAGTATGGTGCTGTTTTTACTGGCCAGCACCTTGCTTCAAGCCAGCTACGGCCCTTATTACACCTTTTTCGTGCTGTATATGGCGGATGTGGGCGTGGGTGAGACGCTGGCTGGGGTTATGGTGGCGCTGGGGGTCTTGGCTGAAATCGGTTTGTTTGCCTTGGCACCAAGGCTACTGGCGCGGTTTGCTTTGGCGGATCTCTTGCTGGCGGTGGCGCTGGTTACGGCGTTGCGCTGGGGCTTAACCTGGCAGATGCAAGGCAGTGAAATTGGCCAATTGTGCGTGCAAGCGTTGCATGGGATCAGCTTTGGCTTGGGCCACGCCTGCGCCATTCAATACATCCACCGCAGCTTTGCCAGCCATGATCAGGGCAAGGCTCAGGCGATTTACGCCAGCATAGCCTTTGGCCTTGGTGGGGCGGCGGGGGCATGGTTGGCGGGCGTAAGCTGGCATAATGGCAGTGGCGCTGCGGTAACTTGGGCTGGGGCGGCTGTTGCGGCGTTGGTGGCCATGGTGATCCTATTGTGGTTTAAACAGCAGCAACGGCTGGCGTCAGCACTGGCCACCAGCAGCTAGGAAACAGACAGGGACAGCTATGTTTAAATTGGGATTGATTGTGAATCCAGTGGCGGGCCTGGGCGGCACCGTTGCCCTTAAAGGCTCAGATAATGTGGCGCAACAGGCGTTGGCGTTAGGGGCTACGCCTAAGGCCGCACTGCGAATGGAACAAGCGCTGCAGGGGCTGCTGCCAGAGCGAGAGCGGCTGACCATCTACAGCGCCAGCGATGGCATGGGCGCAGAATTAGCACAGCAACTGGGTTTTGCGTGCGAGGCGGTGCATCACCCTCAAGCTCGGAGCGAGGAGGGGGCTCACCCAGCGATGACTGCAGCCAACGATACCGTGCTGGCGGCGCAGAAGATGGTGGCGCTGGGCGTCGATTTGCTGCTGTTCGCCGGTGGCGATGGCACCGCGCGCGATGTATATCGCGCTGTGGGCAGCAAACAAGCGGTACTCGGTGTACCGGCGGGGGTAAAAATTCACTCCGGCGTGTACGCCATCACCCCGAAGGCGGCGGGCATTGTGGCCGCGCAAATGGTGCGTGGTGAACTGGTTAGCGTAACCGACGCCGAAGTGCGAGACATTGACGAAAGCGCCTTTCGCCAAGGCCAAGTGAAAGCCCGTTACTATGGCGAGATGATGGTGCCAGAGGCGCTGCGCTTTTTGCAGGCCACCAAACAAGGTGGGCGCGAATGCGAAGCGTTGGTGCTGGATGACATTGCCGCCGAAGTGGTTGAGCAATTGGATGACGATTATCAATACATCATCGGCTCTGGCTCTACCGTGGCGGCGGTGATGACGGAGCTGGGACTGGACAACACCCTGTTGGGGGTCGATCTGGTGCAAGCGGGCAAGCTGCTGGGGCGGGATCTGAATGCGCAGCAGTTACTTGCCGCCTGTGCCACGGTGCCCACCAAGCTACTGATCACCTTAATCGGTGGGCAGGGGCACCTGTTTGGGCGCGGTAATCAACAACTTAGTCCAGAACTGTTACGGCTGCTTGGGCGCGACAACATCCAAGTGATCGCCACTAAAAATAAACTGACCGCCTTAGCTGGGCGGCCACTGCTGGCCGACACCGGCGATGAGCAATTAAATGCCGAGCTGGCGGGGCACTATCGAATTATCACTGGTTATCGGGATGCAGTACTATACCCGCTGGCCAATCCAGAAGAATCCTGAGGAGTAAGCGATGTTAGAGCGCTGGGATCAAATTTGTCATACGTGGATCAACCATACGCTGGAAAACGGCAACGACGATGAGGTGTTCTCAAGCGGTTATCTGCAAGGCCACTTCGCGGTGGTATTGTCGGAGCTTGAGCAGCAGCAACAGGTTGACTTTCCTGCACTGCAGGCGCAAATGGCCAAAAGCCTAGAGCAAGCCAAAAGCGAACTGGCACCGGAAGACATGGTGCTGGTAACCAACGCTTGGCAGCAGTTAGAGCAGCAACTTGCCGCCGCTTAACGCCGCGGCAACGCAAGCTTGAACTTGATAACAACAAGGCCCGCAGTTGCGGGCCTTGTTGTTGCTGGCGGTTAGCGTTCTGGCAGCGGCTGGCCCTTGGCCAGTTTCCGCAACCAGAATCGACCTGGGGCTAACAGCGCTTGCAACTGCTGCGACAGCGGCTGTGGTTCATCCAACAGCTGGCTGATCAGGAGTTCAGCACACAACGGCGCACTGCATAATCCTCGGGATCCCAACCCTGTTAACACATACAGCCCCTGCTGCAGCGGAGCTTGGGCGATCTTGGTATCGCTGTTGATCTTATCCCAATCAAGCACTTGTCCCACCAGCGGTAAGTGATCCCGCACGGCGGCTCGCACGGCGGCTCGGCCCTGATCATCTTGCTGTAATTCACGGCGCCACGGGTACCGACCAAAACTGCGATCCATGCGGTCGTCGATCTCTTGCTTATCTTCCGCGCGCCACTCGCTGCTGCCATCTAAGCGGCCGAAACTGGCGCCACAGGTGAGTCGCCCCTCGAGGCTTGGCACCAGGTAGCCATCAGCGCATAACACGGTTTGCAGCTTGGCGGTGGTGGCTTGCTGCCGTGGGTAAGCGATCTGACCGCGCACCGGATTCAGCGGCAGAGGCTTGGTGGCGTGAAATGCCGCGCTGTGGTGGCCCATGGCCAGAACCACCGTGCTGGCTGCAACGTTCGTCGTGGTGATGCGGTTGTTGCCGTCATTGTGGCTGAACTGCAGTTGCCACTGGTTGCCATCGTGCTGCAGAGCCTGCAGCTGCTGCGTAAAGTGGCAATGCAGCAGCCCAGTCTGTTGCGCTTCAGCAATCGCTGCTTGGGTTAACTGCTGTGGGCACAACCAGCCACCGTTGGGGTAGTACAGGGCGGGTTGCGCTAATGGAATGGCCGCGATGCGGCTGGCTTGCTCGGCATCCACGCCGTGCACTAATTCAGGGCTAAAGGGCATTTGGCTAATGCCTTCAATGCGCTTGGCAACGTTATCGTTTGGGGCCAGTTGCAATACGCCACACCATTGATGCTCGATGTGATGCTTCTGGCTCAGTTGGTTTAGCCGTTGGCGCGCCAGCAGATAACCCTGTTGGTAAAATTGAGCCATGGCGTCGTTGGCCATGTTCAGCAATGGGTACAAGGCGCCTTGGCGATTACCGGATGCGCCTTGGGCTACGTCACTGTCTGCGCAATACAGCGCCACTTTGACGCCTCGGCGAACCAACCCCAAGGCAATATTGGCCGCCGCGACGCCACCACCAATCAGGGTTACCGCGGTTGGGGGAGGGGTACTGGACGAGGTTGGCAATGGGGCACTTGGCGTGAGGTTGTGGTGCTGACGCTGGCCGAAGATCATCTCGCGCTTGCCCCGAAACCCTTGGGCTTTTTCCATGGCAAAGCCTTCGGCAATCAATCCTTTTCGCACGGCACTGGCGGCGGTAAAAGTGGCCACTGTGGCATCAGGGCGGGACAGCCGCGCCATCTGTGCATACAGCTCGGGTTGCCACATCTGTGGGTTTTTACTGGGGGTGAACCCATCCAGAAACCACGCATCGACCACGCCATCGCTGCCGGCGCCCAATTGCGGCAGTTGAGCCAATACGTCCCCCAGCCACAGATCGACAATCACCATGCCGTCATCCAGCACCAAGCGGTGGCAGCCATCAATCGCCATCGGGTAATGGGCGCGGATCTGCGCGGCCATGTCGGCAAACTCCGGCCATTGTTGGTGAGCGCGGTCCAGATCGGAGGCGGTTAATGGGTGTTTTTCAAAGCTAACAAAGTGCAATCGCTGGCAGTGAGCGCTGGGGTTGGCTTGTCTAAACTGGCGGAAATGGCGCCAGAGCACCATCAGGTTCAGCCCCGTGCCAAAGCCGGTTTCGGCCACGCAAAAGTGGCGCCGAGGGTGTGGTTGCCAGCGTTGCGGTAAGTGATTATGTTGAACAAAGACATAGTCGGTCTCTGCAACCCCATCTTTTTTGGAGAAGTAAAAATCCCCAAACTGGTTAGCGAGGGGGGCAGCGGGATCGGACCAATCTATCTGGGCTGGGGTTATCTGGCTCACAGTTTGCACTTCAGTTTTGAACAATGGCAGTCATTCTACCGTGCCAACAGGAAAGCCGACCAGTTTCTAATTCGCTTCGCGCTAGGATAGCGGCGATTGCATAACAGTTATTTTTAGGATGGATCAATGAAAAGAGCGGTCATTACTGGGATCGGCGTGATCTCCAGTATCGGCAACAACGCCGACGAAGTGACAGAGTCACTGCGCGCTGGGCGTAGCGGCATCAATTACTCCGAGCAATTTGAAGAGCTGGGATTACGGAGCCGTGTTTGGGGCGATCTGAAGATCAACCCTGCCGAGCACATCGACCGTAAAGTGATGCGTTTTATGGGGGATGCAGCTGCATACGCTTATTTGGCGATGGAGCAGGCGATCGAAGATGCCAAGCTGTCGCCAGAGCAAGTCAGCAACCCTCGCACCGGCATTGTGGCCGGTTGTGGTGGCGCGTCGTCACTCAACCAGGTTCAGGCGGCGGATACCCTGCGTGCCAAAGGCGTGCGCCGCGTTGGCCCATACTTGGTGCCACGGATCATGTCTTCAACGGCATCGGCTTGTTTGGCCACGCCGTTTAAAATCAAAGGCATCAACTACTCCATCTCATCCGCTTGTGCCACCAGTGCTCACTGCATTGGCCACGCGGTTGAGCAGATCCAGCTAGGCAAACAAGACGTGATTTTTGCTGGCGGTTCCGAAGAACTGCATTGGACTCTGGCGATGGGCTTTGATGGCATGGGCGCGTTGTCGACTAAGTACAACGACGATCCAACCAAGGCATCCCGTACCTACGACACCGAGCGCGATGGTTTCGTGATCTCCGGTGGCGGCGGCATGGTGGTGGTTGAAGAGCTGGAACACGCGCTGGCTCGTGGGGCTCACATCTACGCTGAAATCGTCGGTTACGGTGCTAACTCCGATGGCATGGACATGGTTGCCCCATCTGGCGAAGGCGCAGTACGCTGCATGAACATCGCTCTGGCAGAAGCCAAGGCCGCCGGTGCTGGCAAGGTGCAATACCTGAACACCCACGGCACCTCAACGCCGGTGGGCGACACCAAAGAGCTGGGCGCCATCAATGAAGTGTTTGGTGGCGACATGCCGCTGATCAGCGCCACCAAAGCGATGACCGGCCACGCGCTTGGCGCGGCAGGGGTACACGAAGCGATTTACAGCTTGTTGATGATGAAGCACGGTTTTGTTGCGCCAAGCATCAACGTTGAGCAGCTGGATGAAAAAGCCGAAGGCATGCCGATTGTAACGGAAGCCAAGGACGTGCAACTGGATACCGTTATGAGCAACAGCTTTGGTTTCGGTGGCACCAATGCGGCGTTGATCTTCAACCGCTATAAGTAAACGCCCTTCGGGCATTACTGCAACAGGCTCGGGCTGCGTCCCGGGCCTGTTTTGGTTTACACTGCGCTATCTTTTTTGCCTGCCAAACCTCGCCAATGAATATTGTTGCTGATGAAAACATGGCCGCCCTAACGCCGTTGTTCGCGCCGTTAGGTGCCATCACCGCTTTACCCGGGCGCGACATCACCGCCGCCACCGTCGATCCCAATACCACCGCGTTACTGTTGCGTTCGGTGACAAAGGTCAATGCCGCCCTTTTAGACGCGCTGCCGCAGCTGTCGTTTGTGGGCACTGCTACCATCGGCACCGATCACCTTGATCTGGCTGAGCTGGAACGTCGCAACATCCGTTGGAGTAACGCCCCAGGCTGTAATGCACAGGGAGTGGGTGAATACGTGCTGTCGGCGTTGTTGTGTTTGGCGGAATCGAGCCAAGAATCCCTGCGTGATAAAACCATCGGCATCGTTGGCTTGGGGAATACCGGTAGTGCGGTTGAGCGTCGTCTTAATGCGTTAGGCTGCAAATTGATGCGCTGCGATCCACCGCGACAGCAGCGGGGCGATGCGGGCGAATGGCATTCTTTGCAGCAACTGATCCAGCACTGCGACGTGCTGACGCTGCACGTGCCGCTGCAAGCCGATACGTTTTATTTACTGGATAATCAGCAACTGCGTGCCTTGGCAGCAAACTGCTGGCTAATCAATGCCAGTCGTGGTGAAGTGATTAATAATCGTGCGTTGGTTGAGATTAAGCAGCAACGACCGCAACTGCGGTTAGCCTTAGATGTGTGGGAGAACGAGCCGACGCCGCTGCCTGAATTAGTGGCCTTGGCTGACATTGCCACACCGCACATTGCCGGTTATTCGGTGGAAGGCAAGATCCGCGGCAGCCAGATGTTACACCAAGCGTTACTGCAGTCGCAGCAGCAAGAGCAGCCGTCAACGCCGTCATTGGCGCAATTAATGACCGAAGCGCCGTTGCCAACGCAAAAAACACCGCTGCAGTTAACGCAATCGTGGCTGCATCAGACCTGCCGCTCGGTGTATGATCTGCTGGCTGAAGATAAGTTATTTCGCGCGGCGTTGCCGTTAGGCTTCGACGCCCGCCGTAAAGCCAATCTGGCGCGGCGAGAATTTAGTGCTCTGGGGTTGCACTGTGCCGATAGCGGCATGGCGCAACAGCTGAGTGAGTTGGGTTTCACCTTAGAAGAGAAGATCAATCATGGCATATAACATTGCGGTATTGGGTGCCACTGGCGCAGTCGGTCAAACAATGATCGAAATATTGGCCGAGCGTGAGTTTCCAGTAACAAAACTGTACCCGCTGGCCAGCAGCAACAGCGTCGGCAAAACCGTTAGCTTTAACGGTGAAACGCTGGATGTGATTGATGTGGAAACCTTTGACTGGAGCAGCGTTGAAATTGCGCTGTTCAGTGCTGGCGGTAGCGTATCGGAAAAATGGGCGCCTATCGCCGCCGATGCGGGTTGTGTGGTGATTGATAACACCAGCCACTTCCGTAACGATCCTGAGATCCCACTGGTGGTGCCAGAAGTAAACCCATACGCCTTGGCTGAGTTTCGTAACCGCAACATTATCGCCAACCCAAACTGTTCAACCATTCAGATGGTGGTGGCGTTGAAGCCGCTGCATGACCAGTTTGGCATTGAACGCATTAACGTAGCCACTTACCAGTCGGTATCCGGTGCTGGCCGCAGCGCCATTGAAGAGTTGGCGAAGCAGTGCAGTGCCTTACTGAGCGGGCAACAGGCCAAAGCAGAAACGTTTGAGCATCAAATTGCGTTCAACGTATTGCCAAAAATTGACCAATTCATGGACAACGGTTACACCCGTGAAGAGATGAAGATGGTGTGGGAAACCCAAAAAATCTTTGGTGATGCCTCCATTCAGGTCAATGCAACGGCGGTACGAGTGCCGGTATTCTACGGTCACGCTGAAGCGATTCACTTAGAAACACGCCAGCCAACCACCGCTGAAGAAGCAAAAAGCCTGTTAGAGCAAGCCGATGGCATCAGCTTGTTGGCCGACGACGAAGACTACCCAACTCCGTTTGGGGACGCGCAGGGGAACGATGACGTTTATGTGGGGCGTGTGCGTCAGGATCTGTCCCATCCACACGGTTTGAACCTGTGGGTAGTGGCGGATAATATCCGTAAAGGCGCGGCATTAAACTCGGTGCAAATCGCTGAGCTTCTTATCCGCGACTATCTGTAATATCCTGAAATAACACTAAAAAGAAAAAACAGGGGCGTGGCCCCTGTTTTACTGTGGAAATACTGCCCAATGAGTCACAACCATCGTCGCGCCACGGGCGCCATGCTGCTAACAGCATTGCTGTTTAGCGCCGCCTTGCCGGCACAAACATTATTGATCTCTGGCCCCGATGGCCAAGTTCAAGTGGAAGACCAAGCGTTGGGGCAGTACGGACCAACCAAGCGCAACGATACCCTGTGGCGCATTGCAACCGAAGTACGGCCAGATACGGATCTGACCGTTTATCAGGTGATGCAGGCATTGTTTGATGCCAACCCCCATGCCTTTACCGCCGATAACTTTAACTCGCTGGAACGCAACCACACCCTAACGGTGCCAACCCGCGATGTGATTCAAAGTTACCCCGCCAGTGACGCCAAAGCGCGAGCCAAAAACCACGACAGTGATTGGCAGGGCACACCGGCTGCGAGTAAGCCACAACCGGCCACCAAGCCGCAAGCCCAGAACCAAGCCGTGGCGCAGCCACAGGTAACCGAACAACTATCGCAACTGCAGCAAGAAAATAAACGCCTGCAGAGTGATTTAGATAACCAGAAAGAAGCGGTGTTTCAGCTGCAAAATTTGCGCGCAGAGCTGGATGCCAATGCCGATGAAATGGCGCTAATGGTGCAGCAAAATGCGATGTTGCAACGGCAGATGGAACAGTTGTCGAAAGAGTTAGCGATGCTGCAAAGTGCGCTGGACGAGCAGCAAAACCTCAACCGCACCTTAGAGCAAGAGCTGGACAATCAGCGTTTTAATCAGCCGCAAGTGGCCAGCACCAGCCCCGTTGTGAATGAACCCGAGCCAGAGCAGATGCCTTCGTTTTGGCAAGAGCTCGGCAGCAACACCTTGGTGTTGGTGCTCTTAGGTTCCATTCCGGTATTAGTGGCGATGGCGATCTTTATGATCTGGAATAATCGACGCCACCGGCCAATTTCAGCCAACCCGATTAAAGATGGTGAAATGATCGCGCCGATCTCCACTCCGGCTGATCCATTAACTGAAATGGTGCCAGAGATGCCAGCCAACGTGCAGGCGGCGCAAGCGGCAACTCCACCGCCGCCTCCAGCGGCTTCGGCGCCTGTAGCACCGGCTGCCAGTGAGGAAGCGGGCATTCAATTGGATGGCGATTTAGGTGAAGGCGACATCTTATCGCTGGATGAACTGCTGCAAGACACCGAATTAACGGCACCAGATGCTGATCATGTGTTCAGTGACAGCAGCAGCTTTGATGAAATTCTGGCCACCGCCAACGCCGAAGTGGAATCGGTGTTAACCCCAAGCGAAACGCCAGAGACAACCAGTGGCGGCAGCCCAGATACCTTTGGCAGTGACGACTTTATCGACATCGATAAGTTGCTGGCGGAAAGCGAAAACGCCCCAAGCCCAGATCCGAGCGTAGAAGCCGACACCATTGCGCCCTTAACCGATCCGGTCAGCGACGATGGCGGTTATAACGCCAAGCTTGATTTAGCCCGAGCCTACATCGAGATTGAAGACGTAGACAGCGCCAAAGCGTTGCTGAAAGAGGTGGAAGCGGAAGGCAACGACGCCCAACGCAAAGAAGCCGCATTGCTGCTTGAGCAGCTATGATAGAAACCGCAAAACACCACGGCAGCCTAAGGGCTGCCGTTTTTTTTCCCTACGGCCAGCGGTATACTCCGCGCCTAGATTTTTTATGAGGCAGAAACATGCGGATTGCATTGGGTGTTGAATACGACGGCCACGGTTACTTTGGCTGGCAAAAACAGCGGGAAGTGATTGGGGTACAACAGCGCGTAGAAGAGGCGATTGCTAAAGTTGCCAACCATCCGGTGGAAGTGGTGTGTGCTGGCCGAACCGATGCCGGTGTGCATGGCACCGGCCAAGTGGTGCATTTTGATGCTCAGTTTGACCGCCGTCCGGCGGCGTGGACCTTAGGCTTGAACGCCAATCTGCCGGATAACATCGCCGTGCGCTGGGCTCAGCCGGTATCGGATGACTTTCACGCCCGTTTTAGCGCCACGGCCCGTCGTTATCGCTACGTGATCTACAATCACCGCCTGCGCTCGGGGATCCTGCGCCACGGCGTTAGCCACTACTACCACCAGTTGGATGAAAAGCTGATGGAAGAAGCGGGTCAGGCGCTGTTGGGCGAGAACGACTTTACCTCGTTCCGCGCCATCCAGTGCCAATCGCATAGCCCATGGCGTAACCTGCATCATCTTCACGTTGATCGCTTTGGGGAATACATTGTGGTCGACATTAAAGCCAACGCCTTTGTGCATCACATGGTGCGTAATATCGTGGGATCACTGCTGGAAGTTGGCATGGGTAACAAGCCCAAAGAGTGGATTGCCGAACTGCTGGCGGCGAAAAACCGCGACATTGCCGGTGCCACCGCGAAGGCGGAAGGGCTGTATTTAGTGGCAGTGGATTATCCGCAAGAGTTTGGTTTGCCGCAAAGTGCCCCTGGGCCATTATTTTTGCCAGATAGCCTGCGCTAAATTGCAACGAACTGGTAACGAACAGGTCCGCCAAGCGCGGATTTGGTCGGGTACGACCAGTTTTCGTTAGAAGCCCATAAAGGCTTATGGTTTAATGACCGCTATTCTCTGTCAATGCCGACAGAAACTCGCCTGCAAGGCCATGTTAGCCGTAGTGAATATGCCCTACCATGCGACGAAAACGTCGCCAACATGGTCGAAATTGCCTAGATGGAGACAAGGCCACAATGAGTTGGTTAACAAAGATCTTGCCGAAGAGCCAAGCCGTTTCGGATCGTCGACGTAGCGTGCCTGAAGGCGTTTGGAGCAAGTGTACCGAATGTGATCAGATCCTGTACCGAGCCGAGCTGGCGCGTAATCTTGAGGTTTGTCCTAAGTGTGACAACCACATGCGCATCAACGCCCGCGAGCGTCTGCTGAAGTTGCTGGATAAAGACAGCAGCCAAGAGCTGGGTGCAGAATTAGAGCCGCAGGATATCCTCAAATTCCGCGACTCCAAAAAATACAAAGACCGCATCAGCCAGGCCACCAAGAACAGTGGTGAAAAAGACGCCCTGATCGCCATGCGTGGTGAATTGCAGGGAATGACCGTGGTGGCCGTGTCGTTTGAGTTTGCCTACATGGGCGGCTCAATGGCATCGGTTGTTGGCGCACGCTTTGTTCGTGCCGTTGATGTGGCGCTCAAAGAGAACATTCCGCTGATCTGTTTCTCTGCCAGTGGCGGTGCCCGCATGCAAGAGGCGCTGTTCTCGCTGATGCAGATGGCCAAAACCTCGGCAGCGCTGGCAAAAATGCGCGAACGTGGGATCCCTTACATCAGCGTTCTGACCGATCCCACCATGGGCGGCGTATCAGCCAGCCTAGCGATGTTGGGCGATCTGAACATCGCAGAGCCCAAAGCTCTTATCGGCTTTGCTGGCCCGCGAGTGATTGAACAAACCGTGCGTGAAAAACTGCCAGAAGGGTTCCAGCGCAGTGAGTTCTTGCTGGAAAAAGGCGCCATCGACATGATTGTTGATCGTCGCGAGATGCGCGACACCTTGGCGCGGGTACTGGCTAAGTTTACCCACCAAGCCCCGGTGGCCACCCCAGACGACGAACTGAGCGAAGATACCGCTCCTGAGATCGCCGCTGAATGAGTCCTCGACTCACTGCCAACCACTCCCTAGCGGAGTGGTTGGAACACATCCTTGCGTTACACCCCTCTGAAATTGACCTTGGTCTTGATCGTCTGCGGCATGTTGCCCAGCGAATGGCATTACTGTCGCTGCCTAACAGCACCGTGATCACCGTGGCTGGTACCAATGGCAAAGGCACCAGCTGCGCTTTGTTGGAGCAGATCCTATCCCAAGCCGGTTACCGTGTTGGGGTGTTCAGCTCGCCGCACATTGAACGCTATAACGAGCGGGTGCGGATCGATGGCCAAGAGTTACCGGATCAAGCGCACGTTGATGCCTTTAACGCCATCGCCAGCGCACAGCAACGCACCAGTCTGACCTTCTTTGAATATTCCGCTTTAGGGGCGCTGTGGCTGTTTGCCCAGCACCAACCCGACGTGGTGCTATTGGAAGTGGGTCTGGGTGGCCGTCTGGATGCCACCAATGTGATTGATACCGATTTGGCGCTGATCACCACCATCGATTTGGATCACCAAGAGTATCTTGGTGACAGTCGCGACAGCGTGGCAGTGGAAAAAGCGGGGATCATGCGAGCGAATACCCCAGCCGTTTGCGGCGATCCCAAGCCGCCACAAACGTTGTTCGATGCCGCCAAGCAGCACCAAGCGGATTTGCTGTGCCGAGATCGTGATTTCAGCGTTACGCGTACCGACACCACCTGGCAGCTGCAACTGGGTTCACAGCAGTGGCAACAACTGCCGCTGCCGGCCATTCCTCTGGATAACGCTGCCGCCGTGGTGGTGGCGTTGCAACAGCTGCCACTGGCTATCAGCGATGCCGCTATTCGCGCGGGGTTGGCGCAAGTGTCCGTACCAGGGCGGTTAGAGCGACTGGGCAACAATTTGGTGTTAGACGTTGCCCACAATCCCCAAGCCGCACGCTATTTAGCGCAGTGGCTGCAACAGCAGCAGGCCAGTAAGGTGATTGCGGTGTGCGCCATGTTGGGCGATAAAGACATGCGTAACAGTGTGGCGCCGCTGCTGCCGTTGGTGGATAGCTGGTATACCGCGCCGTTGAATGTGCCGCGGGCTGCGGATGCCGCCACCATGCAGCAACTGTTGCCGCAAGCGATCTGCTGTGATTCAGTCGCTGCCGCCATTGAACAAGCCTGCGCTGTGGCGCGGGAGACCGATCTGGTGATTTTATTCGGCTCCTTTTACACTGTGGCGCAAGCGAAACAGTATTGGCGTCAAAGGAGATAAGCGTGGCGAGTGCTTTTCAAAATCGACTCGTTGGCACGGTTGTGCTGGTGGCTGTGGCGGTATTGGTGCTGCCAGAGATCTTAGATGGTGAAAAAGCCACCTTTGAGCAACAGTTTGCGACCATTCCATTGCGCCCATCGGTGGCGGTGGCTGAGGTGTCTGCCGTGGCGATCCCAGCCCAGCAAAACAAACCGACTTGGCAGATTGAACCGGATGAGCCAAGCAGCGAAGCTAAGGCGAAGCCAAGTGCGGCTGCGTCCGACGCAACCACCAAGCCAAAGATCAGCAAACCTGCGGTGAAACCGGTGCCCAAGCCAATTAAGGCGGGCTGGAGCGTGCGTCTTGGCAGCTTTAAAAATGCCGCCAACGTCAATCGACTAGTTGCCAAGCTGCGACAACAGCAGTTTCCGGCTTACACCATTCCTGCTAAACCGGTGGATGGCCAACTTACCGTGGTGTTCGTTGGGCCTGAAATTGATCAAAAACGGCTGCAGCGGATGCGCGCCGACTTAGCGAAAAAAGTCGATATCACTGGTAAAATTGTGCCCTACGATCCATTACAACTGTAATGACGTAATAGATAAAAGCTCGCTACGGCGGGCTTTTATTTTGGGTGAGAAACATCAAAGGGTTTGCTACCATTGCGCCCAAAATAATGGACTGATTTTGGTTCCTATGCTTTGGATTGATTACACCATCTTGGCCATCATTGGCCTGTCTGTACTGATTAGCCTTGTGCGCGGTTTTGCGCGAGAAGCGATGTCGTTAGTCGTGTGGATTGGTGCCTTCTTTATTGCCAGCAACTTCTATCAAGATCTGGCGGTATTCCTTACCCAAATCGACGATGTCACCCTGCGTTCTGGCGCGGCGGCGGCCATCCTCTTTATTGCCACCCTGATCCTCGGTGCGCTTGTGAACTACCTTATTGGCCAACTGGTCGATAAAACCGGTTTAAGCGGCACCGACCGTTTGCTTGGTGCCTGTTTTGGTGCCTTGCGCGGCGTATTAGTAGTGTCAGCGTTGCTGTTTTTCTTAGACACCTTTACTGGCGCGTCAGATGCCAGCTGGTGGGGGGATTCGCAACTTATCCCCGAGTTCAAAGTCGTTATTCAATGGTTCTTTGAACACCTAGAACAGTCATCGAGTTTCATCAACAAGGCAGGGTAACCTGCCTTATTTATACCTATAAGAAAAACCCTAAATAGAACATCGACCTTTGTGAGGACTTTAAACCATGTGTGGTATTGTCGGGATAGTTGGACACGCCCCGGTCAATCAGCTGATTTATGATGCCCTGACCGTTTTGCAACACCGCGGCCAAGACGCCGCCGGCATCGTAACCGTTGACGATCAAGCCTTCCGCCTACGTAAAGCCAATGGCCTAGTGAAAGATGTGTTTGAAATTAAACACATGCATCGTCTGCAAGGGAACACCGGTTTAGGCCATGTCCGTTACCCTACCGCAGGCAGCGCCAGTTCGTCGGAAGCGCAGCCGTTTTACGTTAACTCACCGTTTGGGATCTCCTTAGCCCACAACGGCAACCTTACCAATTACCGCGAACTGATCGCGTCGATGGCGACCATGCGCCGTCACATCAACACCACCTCTGATTCTGAATTGATGCTGAACGTCTTAGCCCACGAACTGCAAAAATTCGACACTCTCAAGCCAACGCCAGCGCAGATCTTTACTGCGGTCAGTAAGTTGCACCAGCAGGTGCGCGGCGCTTACGCCTCGGTGGCGTTGGTGATCGGCATCGGCTTGGTGGCGTTTCGCGATCCCTTTGGCATTCGTCCGTTGGTGCTGGGGCGTAAGATCACCGACGCTGGTACCGAATACATGGTGGCGTCTGAATCGGTCGCGCTGGATGCTTCTGGCTTTGAGACCATGCGCGATGTGGCACCGGGTGAAGCGATCTTTGTTGATTTTGATGGCAACCTGCACACCGAACAGTGCGCCCATAATCCGCAACACGTGCCATGTATCTTTGAATACGTTTATTTTGCCCGCCCAGACTCCACCATGGATGGCATTTCAGTGTATGGCAGCCGCGTTAACATGGGTCGCAAACTTGGCGCGAAGATCAAACGCGAATGGGAAGAACACGACATCGATGTGGTGATCCCAATCCCTGAAACCTCTTGCGATATTGCCCTGCAGATCGCCAACGAATTGGATCTGCCCTACCGCCAAGGTTTCGTGAAGAACCGTTACATTGGCCGTACCTTTATTATGCCGGGGCAGGTCGAGCGGAAGAAATCGGTGCGCCGTAAACTCAACGCTATAGGCGCGGAATTTAAAGGCAAGAATGTGCTGCTGGTGGACGACTCCATTGTGCGGGGCACCACTTCAGAGCAGATCATCGAGATGGCCCGTGAAGCGGGGGCGAACAAGGTCTATTTTGCCTCTGCCGCCCCTGAAATTCGTTTCCCGAACGTTTATGGCATCGACATGCCAAGCCCGAACGAGCTGATCGCCCATGGCCGTGAAGTGGATCAAATTCGCGATCACATTGGTGCCGATGGTCTGATCTATCAAGACATTGCCGATCTGGAAGCGGCCGTGCGTGAAGGCAACCCAAACATTGCCCATTTTGAAACCTCGGTGTTTAGTGGCCGTTACGTAACCAACGATGTTGATCAGCGCTACTTGGATCAATTGAATGAATCACGTAACGACAACGCCAAAACCGCCGGGGCGGGCGAGCAAAGCAGCAACCTAGAGATCCATAATGTCTGTCACCCATAACCGGGAATAGGCCATAAAAAACGCCGCGGCTCTGCCGCGGCGTTTTGCTATCTGTTTGGCTGGCTCGACCAACGCTGGATCAAGGTTGGTGGTTCAGTCAGCCGCTTTAACCGATGTAAGAAGGGCCAAAGCCGTGGCCCCATAAAATCACCGAACCGGCCATCAGCGCCACCAGCAGCACTAAGCCGCAGGTCACCACCGAACTGGCGTAGATAAAGCCACGCTCTTCAGGGATGTTCATGATGATCGGTACGCCGGAATACAGTAAATAAACCGAATAGGCGATGGCGGCAAGGGCGGCCATCATCACAAACCACAGCACCGGATAAAGTGCAGCAAAGCCGACCATGAACATCGGTGTAGCGGTGTAGGCGGCCAGTTCCAGCGCTTGGGAAAAGTCAGGTTTAGCCCCAAAGGTTTTTGCCATCCAGTGGGTGAGGTAAGCCAGCGCAAAAACCCCCGCGATTAGGCCAACGTACATGGCCAACGCCATTATTTGTGCGCTTTGTTGGGTTAAGCGAATGGGCTCGCCTGCGCCAATAGACCAACCGATGTGGGCGGTGGCAAAATAGCTACAGATGCTGGGGATCAGCGCGATGATGAGGATGTGGGTCAGGCTGGAATTAATGCCTTCGTGGCTGCGCTCGATGGATTTCCACTCTTGGCGTGGATGCGCGTACAGACCCCATAGATGGTTCAAAATCATAGTTATCGTCCTTTTTTATCTGGTCACTCTTGGTGTCGATACCGCAGACAAAACAACTACTGTGCACCTCTAGTTATTGGTGATCATCAAACCCGAGTCAAGCACTACCTGAATACGAGTACTGCGGTGATATGGCATTTCGATTATTTTTTAAGGATAGAAGCAGATGGAATCACTGTTGCAGCCAATCCGTACTTTTTTACACACCACCACGCCTGCGGCGTGGCTGGCGCAAGTGCCGCAGCAACAACAGGTGTTGCTGGTGGATCATGCCAATTGCGAATTGAAGGCTGCTCAGGCGGCGGTGCGGATCTTGAAATTATATGGGCCAACCGAGTTATCGCAGCAATGCCTGAACTACCTAAAACCCTATGAGGATGTGGCTTACGGCCGGATCCCGGTGGAACGCTTTTTGGCGATGCGGTTAGCACGGCCGACGTTCTCGAGTGATCACTCCCCGATGGTGGAAAAGCTGCTGCTGTTAATTCGCGAAGAGTTACACCATTTTCATCAGGTGCTAACCATCATGGCGGCCAGAGGTGTGGCTTATCCTTATCAGTCTTCTTCGCGTTACGCGGCAACGCTGCACCGTGCTTGTCGCCACCACGAGCCACAACGGCAAATCGATATGTTGATTGTGGGAGCCTATATCGAAGCGCGATCTTGCGAACGTTTTGCGGCGATGGTGCCGTACATTGATGAAGAACTGGGGGCGTTTTACACGTCGTTGTTACGATCTGAAGCGCGCCACTTTGAGGATTACCTGCAGTTGGCGCAGCAATTAAGTGATGAGCCCATTGACGAACGAGTTACTGAATTTGGCCGTTTGGAAGCGCAGTTGATCGACTCAGTGGATGATTGTTATCGCTTTCACTCTGGGGTGGTACCGCTGGCCCAATAGGCTGGGCTACAGCGGTTGGCTGCGTAACTCGCAACCATCAGGGCGCAGCACCAATACGCTGTCTTGGTGGTACCAATCGCCAACCACCAAACGCTGCTTGTTCGCTGCCAAAGCGTGGATTGCAGGGCGGTGGGTGTGGCCGTGGATCATTTGGCTGGCGTGATGCTGGCACAGCATCTGTTCTACCGCACTGGCGGTTACATCCATGATCTCTTGGCTGAGCTGTTGGGTTTTTGCTTTGCTGCGGGCTCGGGCATCAGCGGCCATCCGTTGCCGTTTGCTTAAGGGCAGAATGCGCGCAAGCAATTTATACAGCCACCAGCGGCGGCGAAAGCGCTGATAGTCGTGATCCTCGGTGCAGAGCAGATCGCCATGCAAGATAACGGTGTTGATCCCGTACAGCTCAAGGCAATGGACTTCTGGCAACAGTTGCATGCCAGCACGACGAGCAAACCGTTGTCCGAGCAAAAAATCCCGGTTGCCGTTGCAAAAATAGATGGGCAGTTGGTGGCTGGCTTTAAGCAGCATGGCGGCGACAGCGTCGGTAAAATCATTGCGGTCGTCATCGCCAATCCAGGCTTCAAATAGATCGCCGACGATGTACAACGCATCAGCGCCCATTAGCTCAGTGTTCAGAAAGCGATGAAAAGCGGCAAGGATATCGGGGCGATCGGCGCTCAGGTGCAGATCGCCAATAAAAAGAGTGCGAGGGCCAGAACTGGCCCCCGCGGATTGAGCATTAACCTTCAACGGTTACGGTCTCAATGATCACCGCTTCCAGTGGCACATCTTGATGCATGCCGTGGTTGCCAGTGCTAACACCTTTGATCTTCTCAACGATGTCCATGCCTTCAACCACTTCGCCAAATACGCAGTAACCAAAGCCTTGCATGGATTCATTTTTGAAATCCAAGAAGGTGTTGTCGTTTACGTTCAGGAAAAACTGAGCGGTAGCGGAGTGTGGATCTGGGGTACGAGCCATGGCAACGGTACCGGTCTTGTTCGACAGGCCGTTAGACGCTTCGTTTTGAATGCCAGCGCCACAAGGCTTCTGCTGCATGTCGGCGTCGAAACCGCCACCTTGTACCATGAAACCGTCGATTACACGGTGGAAGATGGTGCCGTTGTAGAAGCCATCGTTGGCGTACTTCAGAAAGTTTTCAACGGTGATAGGCGCTTTTTCTGCGTTCAGTTGCAGTTTGATGTCGCCGTGATTGGTATGCAAAGTAACCATGTGGTCAGTCTCTTAGTGAATAAAGCAAGCGCAGAGTTTACCTAATCCCACCGACAGTAAAAAGGTGGTGGCTAGGGTGTTTGTCTAATCCTATGCAATCTTTTGCTGATTGGCTTTAAATCCCGCACTGGTGTCATGCCACCCTTTGCATTTGCATGATAGAATGCCGCTTTATATCTATTTTCAGTCTTCACGACCTAAGTAAGAGCGTAACGATGCTGCAGATCTATAACACCCTGACCAGACAGAAAGAGGAATTCAAACCAATACAACCCGGCAAAGTTGGGATGTATGTCTGTGGGGTAACCATCTACGACCGCTGTCATATCGGTCACGCTCGTACCTACATCGCCTTTGATAACGTGGTGCGCTACTTGCGTAGTAAAGGGTTGGAAGTGAACTACATCCGTAACATTACCGATGTGGACGACAAGATCATCAATCGCGCCGCCGAAAATGGCGAAAGCTGCGATGAACTGGTGGCGCGCTTTACCAAGCTAATGCACCAAGATTTTGATGCGCTGAATATGCTGCGCCCAGATATGGAGCCCACCGTAACTGGCCACATGCCAGAGATCATCGCCATCATTGAAAAACTGGTTAGTAAAGGCCACGCCTACCACGCCAGCAATGGTGATGTGCTGTTTGAAGTGAAAACCTTTGATGATTACGGCAAGCTGTCGAAGCAAGATCTGGAACAGCTGCAATCCGGCGCCCGTGTTGAAATCGACGGCGCGAAGCGCAATCCAATGGACTTTGTGTTGTGGAAAAGCGCCAAGCCAGGCGAGCCACAGTGGGATAGCCCGTGGGGCGCAGGCCGTCCGGGCTGGCACATTGAATGCTCCGCGATGAACGGCAAGCATCTGGGTGAAGTGTTCGACATTCATGGTGGCGGCAGCGACTTAATGTTCCCCCACCACGAAAACGAAGTGGCCCAGAGCTGCTGTGCCCATAACGGCGAGTACGTTAACTACTGGATGCACTCCGGCATGGTGCAGGTGAATAAAGAGAAAATGTCTAAATCCTTGGGCAACTTCTTCACCATCGGCGATGTATTAGAGCAATACGAAGCGGAATCGGTGCGTTACTTCTTGCTGTCTAGCCATTACCGCAGCCAGTTAAACTACTCGGAAGAGAACTTAGGTCAGGCTCACTCGGCGCTGGAGCGTTTATACACCGCGTTGCGCGGCGTAACTCCGGCGGCACAAGCTCAGTTGGATAATGATTATGTGGCGCGCTTTAACGCGGCCATGGACGACGACATCAACACCGCTGAAGTGCTTCCGGTGCTGTTTGAGTTAGCGCGTGAAATCAACACCTGCAAAGACAGCGATGACGAGAAAGCGTCTGAACTAGCGGCGTTGCTGTTGCACTTAGCTGGGATCATCGGCTTGTTGTACCAAGATCCAGAAGCGTTCTTGCAAGGTGGCGGTAACGACGACGAAGTGGCGCAGATTGAAGCGTGGATCAAGCAACGTAATGAAGCTCGTGCCAGCAAAGATTGGGGCAAGGCTGATGAAGCCCGCGATGCCTTGAATGCCATGGGCGTTGTGCTAGAAGACGGCACCAACGGCACCACATGGCGCCGTAAATAACACCTCTGCATCACAAAAAAACGCCCGCAACCTAAGGTTCGCGGGCGTTTTTGTTTTTCGGTGCAGCGGTTCACTTAGCGGTGGTACTGCTCGCACGCAAACAAAGTGTTTTCTAATAAACTGGCGATGGTCATGGGGCCAACACCGCCGGGCACAGGGGTAATGTAGCCCGCGCGTTGCTGCGCCACATCAAATTCAACATCACCAACCAGTTTGCCGTTCTCTAGGCGGTTGATGCCCACATCGATCACAATGGCGCCAGGCTTGATCCAATCACCGGGAATAAAGCCCGGCTTACCAACCGCCACAATTAACAGATCCGCTTGCTCAACATGATGACGCAGATCGGCAGTAAAGCGGTGGCAGGTGGTGGTGGTGCAGCCAGCCAGCAGCAACTCTAAGTTCATGGGCCGGCCAACAATGTTGGAGGCGCCAACCACCACGGCGTGCAGTCCTTGGGTACGAATGCCCGTAGAGCGCACTAAGGTCATGATCCCTTTCGGGGTGCAAGGGCTAAGCACGGGGATCCGCTGAGCCAAACGGCCAATATTGTAAGGGTGGAACCCATCCACGTCCTTATCTGGGTTGATGCGTTCAATCACTGCGGTGGTGTCGATGTGATCCGGCAGGGGCAACTGCACTAAGATCCCATCAATGTCGGTGGCGTCGTTTAATTCGTCAATTAACGCCAACAACTGATCCTGACGGGCGTGTTCCGGCAGATCAAAGCTACGGGAAACGTAGCCCACCTGTTCGCAGGCGCGGCGTTTGCTATTGACGTACACCGCCGAAGCCGGATCTTGGCCAACCAAGATAACCGCAAGGCCAGGCGCACGCTTACCGTCAGCGATGCGCCGTTCGGTTTGCAGTTTGAGATGATCACGTACTTCCGCGGCAATTCCTTTGCCATCAATGATCTGAGCAGTCATTTTATTCCAGTGCTATGTTGGTGTGAGGGCGGCCGCATTTTAGCTGGCAACCTCGCCGCTGTCACGTTTATAGGCGCGGCGCTGTTGAAAGCTTGAGCGAATGAACTGATAACCGAAAAAAGTGTTTGACGGGATTCAGGGGCGCCGCTAATATCCGCCCCCGTTGAGAGGCGAAAGCCAGCCGGTAAGCGAAAACGCTTAGTGGTCTTAATACTGTCGGTGATTAGCGCAGCCTGGTAGCGCATCTGGTTTGGGACCAGAGGGTCAGAGGTTCGAATCCTCTATCACCGACCAAATTTTAAAGTGTACGCACGTAGACTTTGCGCCCGTAGCTCAGTTGGATAGAGCATCCGCCTTCTAAGCGGATGGCCGCGGGTTCGAATCCTGCCGGGCGTGCCATTAAAAGCAGTATCAGTGGTGGCTATAGCTCAGTTGGTAGAGTCCCGGATTGTGATTCCGGTTGTCGCGGGTTCAAGTCCCGTTAGCCACCCCATCATTCAGATTAAGCCGCTGTCCTTTGGACAGCGGCTTTTTCGTGTCCGTTGTATTTTATTTCTTTAGCCATCGTTGCAAACCGCTGTTTTTTGCAACAATCACGGTCGTTACGGTTATCACAACTAGGTATTTTTACCTTTAAATTCAGATTGATACCCCATTGCGTCGGTTGCAGCTAAGCCTGTCTCGACTCTTGTCAATGCTACCGCTATAATGGCGCGTCCTTATTTTAGGTATCGATGCCTGTAGTACCGCACAGCACAGGTGAGCCGGCCATTAAATGGCCGCTTCATTGGGCGTCGGTATGGTTCGAAGGTTAGCGGCAACTTATATCAAGACACATGACATTGGTATTTGCCCACCAGTATCGAATTATCCGTTGTTGACCAAGATCAGCAGCGTGCAAAAGAACACGATTATTTGAGGTAGCGTAATGCAAGTTTCCGTAGAAACCACTCAGGGCCTGGAACGCCGTATGACCATCACTGTGGCTGCAGCTGACTTTGAGCCAAAAGTGACTGAAGAGATGAAGAAAGAATCCAAGCGTGTACGCCTGGATGGTTTCCGCCCTGGCAAAGTGCCAATGTCTGTATTCAAGAAGCGCTTTGGTGCTTCTATCCGCGCTCAGGTGCTGGGTGACGTAATGCAGAACTCTTTCTTTAAAGCCGTAATGGACGAGAAAGTAAACCCAGCTGGCATGCCACGCTTTGAGCCTATCGATACTAACGAAGGCCAAGATCTGCAGTTCGCTGCAGTATTTGAAGTGTACCCAGAAGTTGAACTGGCTGGTCTGGACGCGATCGAAGTTGAAATGCCAACTTGCGACGTAACCGACGCAGATCTAGACAACATGCTGGAAACCCTGCGTAAGCAGCACGCTGAGTTCAACGCTGTAGAGCGTGAAGCTGGCGACAACGACCGCGTTAAAATGAACTTCGCTGGCACCATCGACGGTGAAGAGTTTGAAGGCGGCAAGTCTGAAGGCTTCGATCTGGTTATCGGTTCTGGCCGCATGATCCCAGGCTTTGAAGAAGGCGTTAAAGGCCATAAAGCCGGTGACGAATTCACCATCGACGTAACCTTCCCAGAAGAGTACCACGCGGAAAACCTGAAAGGTAAAGCCGCTCAGTTCGCCATCACTTTGATTGAAGTGAGCGAGCAGGTATTGCCAGAACTGAACGACGATTTCGTGGTTAAGTTTGGTATCGCTGAAGGTGGCGTAGAAGCCCTGAAAGCCGAAGTTCGTAAGAACATGGAACGCGAACTGAAGCAAGCGCTGAAGACCGCAACCAAAACTCAGGTTATCGACGGCCTGCTGAAAGCCAACGACGTTGCTATCCCATCGGCTCTGATCGCTCAGGAAGTTAACGTTCTGCGTCAGCAAGCGATGCAGCGTTTCGGTGGCGCTCAGGCGC
Organism: uncultured Ferrimonas sp.; assembly: GCF_947489035.1. Classification (GTDB taxonomy): domain Bacteria; phylum Pseudomonadota; class Gammaproteobacteria; order Enterobacterales; family Shewanellaceae; genus Ferrimonas. The sequence goes on from NZ_CANLCI010000007.1 coordinate 43,675, forward strand.
AAAACATGCCAGAACTGCCTGCTGAACTGTTCGAAGAAGACGCTAAGCGTCGCGTACAGGTTGGTCTGCTGTTGGGCGAAGTGATCAAAACCAAAGAGCTGAAAGTAGAAGATGAGCGCGTTAACGTGCTGATCTCTGAAATGGCTACCGCGTACGAAGACCCACAAGAAGTGGTTGATTACTACGCACAGAACGACGAAATGATGCAGAACATGCGCAACGTTGCTCTGGAAGAACAAGCGGTTGACGCTTTGCTGGCAGAAGCTAAAGTTACTGAGAAAGCAGTGAACTTTGAAGAGTTCATGAATCAGCAACGCTAAGTCCAGCTCGATTTGACTTGGCCGCCTCGGCCAATCATATAATGGCTCGTATGAGGCTCGTTCCCCATACGAGCCATTTTGTTAGGGAATAAACAAACTATGCTGCAAGACTCCCCGATTAACGCATTGGTGCCTATGGTGGTTGAACAAACCGCGAAAGGTGAACGCTCTTACGATATTTACTCTCGACTATTGAAAGAGCGCGTGATCTTTTTAACCGGTCCGGTTGAAGATCACATGGCGAACTTGGTGGTGGCTCAATTGCTGTTCCTCGAGTCGGAAAACCCCGACAAAGACATCTACCTCTACATCAACTCACCAGGTGGTTCGGTAACTGCTGGCATGTCGATCTACGACACCATGCAATTTATCAAGCCAGACGTGAGTACCGTATGTATGGGTCAAGCGGCAAGCATGGGCGCGTTCCTGCTGGCCGGTGGTGCGAAAGGTAAGCGTCATGTACTGCCTAACGCCCGGGTGATGATCCACCAACCGCTGGGTGGTTTCCAAGGCCAAGCCTCGGATATCGCTATCCACGCCCAAGAGATCATTGGCATTAAGCACAAGTTGAACACTTTGCTGGCCGAACATACCGGTCAACCGATGGAGATCATCGAACGCGACACTGACCGTGATAACTTTATGAGTGCAGACGCAGCCGTAGAATACGGTCTGGTGGACTCGGTGTTATCTCGCCGCACCTCGGCGGAATAACGCAAAAGCCAAGCCACTGGCTTACACTGTACAGATACCGTAGAACGCCTGGATGAAGGGGTTGTGAATGAGTGATATCCAAAAGGGTGACGGTGACAACAGCAAGCTGTTGTACTGTTCTTTTTGCGGCAAAAGTCAGCACGAAGTACGAAAACTGATCGCTGGTCCATCCGTTTATGTGTGTGATGAGTGCGTTGAATTATGCAACGACATCATCCGCGAAGAAGTCAAAGAACTGGCTCCGAAGCGCGAAGCAGACAAACTGCCAACGCCGCATGAAATTCGTGCGCATTTGGACGAGTATGTTATTGGCCAAGAGCCGGCTAAAAAAGTTCTGGCGGTTGCGGTATACAACCACTATAAGCGCTTGCGCCACGGTGGTGATAAGGCAGAAGTGGAACTGGGCAAGAGTAACATCTTGCTGATTGGCCCAACCGGTAGCGGCAAAACGCTGCTTGCGGAAACCATGGCTCGCTTACTGGATGTGCCATTTACCATGGCCGACGCCACCACCTTAACCGAAGCCGGTTATGTGGGTGAAGATGTTGAAAACATCATCCAGAAGCTGCTGCAGAAGTGCGATTACGATGTAGAAAAGGCCCAGCGTGGCATCGTTTACATTGATGAGATCGATAAGATCTCGCGCAAATCGGATAACCCGTCCATCACCCGTGATGTGTCGGGTGAAGGCGTGCAGCAAGCCTTGTTGAAACTGATTGAAGGCACCGTGGCTGCGGTACCACCACAGGGTGGTCGTAAGCACCCGCAGCAGGAGTTCTTGCAGGTTGATACCTCTAAGATCCTGTTTATCTGTGGCGGCGCCTTTGCTGGTCTCGATAAGGTGATTGAACAGCGTGCCCACGTTGGCACCGGCATTGGCTTTGGGGCGGAAGTACGCAGCAAAGACGATGGCAAATCAATCTCTGAAGCCTTTAAGCAGGTTGAGCCAGAGGATCTGGTTAAGTACGGCCTGATCCCAGAGTTCATCGGTCGTTTGCCAGTGGTTGCCACCTTGGGCGAGCTTGATGAAGACGCCTTGGTGCAGATCCTCAACGAACCAAAGAACGCACTGACCAAACAGTACGGTGCCCTGTTTGATTTGGAAGGGGCTGAGCTTGAATTCCGCGATGATGCCTTGCGTGCTATTGCAGCGAAAGCAATGGAGCGTAAAACCGGTGCACGTGGTTTGCGCTCTATCGTAGAAGGGGTTCTGTTGAACACCATGTACGATCTGCCATCGAAAGAGAACGTAGAGAAAGTGGTTGTGGATGAGTCGGTAATTCGCGGCGAATCGGAACCGCTGCTTATCTACCGCAGCGAAGCACAAGCCGCTGCATCAGAATAGAGATAAATCTATTTTACCAAAGGGGCCAATCGGCCCCTTTTTTGTTGCCGCTCATTGAATCGCAGCTGAACGGCCCCATATACTCAGTTACAGAGAGAGCCAATCCTCAATTTCCCCTCACAATTGATTGGAAATAATCAAATTTTTACCGCAGCAAAAGGAATCGAGCGATGACATTAGAGCGTACTGATCACGTCGTCATACCGGTACTGCCACTTCGTGATGTGGTGGTTTACCCTCATATGGTGATCCCGCTGTTTGTCGGCCGACAGAAGTCGATAAGCTGTCTAGAAGCGGCGATGGAGCAAGACAAGCAGATTTTGCTGGTAGCGCAACGTGAAGCGGATCAAGACGATCCCCAAGAAGACGATATCTACCACGTCGGCACTATCGCCTCGATTTTGCAACTGCTGAAACTGCCTGATGGCACCGTTAAGGTGCTGGTGGAAGGTGGTCAACGGGCCAAGGTTCGTCAGTTTACCGATAACGATCCCTTCTTTGTGGCTGAAGCGGAATTCTTAGCCTCTAAACAGATCCCAGAGCGCGAAGAAGAGGTGCTAGTACGCACCGCCATCAGCCAGTTTGAAGGCTACATCAAGCTGAATAAAAAGATCCCGCCAGAGGTGCTCACCTCGCTCAATGGCATTGATGAGGCCGCGCGCCTTGCCGATACCATGGCGGCACACATGCCATTAAAGCTGACCGAGAAACAAGCCGTTGTAGAGATGGTTGATGTGTCAGAGCGGTTGGAATACCTGATGGCCACCATGGAGTCGGAGATCGACATTCTTCAAGTTGAGAAGAAGATCCGCACTCGGGTGAAGAAGCAGATGGAGAAAAGTCAGCGCGAGTATTACCTCAACGAGCAGATGAAGGCGATCCAGAAAGAGCTGGGTGAGCTGGATGATGCGCCGGATGAATTTGAAGCGCTGGCGATCAAGATTAAAGACGCCAAGATGCCAACGGAAGCGGAAGAGAAGGCCAGTGCTGAACTCAACAAGCTGAAGATGATGTCGCCAATGTCAGCGGAAGCAACCGTGGTACGCAGCTACGTTGACTGGATGATTGGTGTGCCTTGGGCGAAGCGTTCTAAGGTGAAAAAAGATTTGGCGATTGCCAGTGATGTGCTCGACTCCGATCACTTTGGTCTTGAAAAGGTCAAAGAGCGGATCTTGGAATACCTTGCAGTGCAATCGCGAGTGCGCCAGTTGAAAGGGCCAATCCTTTGTTTAGTTGGGCCACCTGGGGTGGGTAAAACCTCGCTAGGGCAGTCCATCGCCAAGGCAACTGGGCGTAAATACGTGCGGATGGCATTGGGCGGCGTACGCGACGAAGCCGAGATCCGTGGCCATCGCCGTACCTACATTGGTTCAATGCCAGGTAAGTTGATCCAGAAAATGAGCAAGGTCGGGGTGAAGAACCCACTGTTCCTGCTTGATGAGATCGACAAAATGAGTTCTGACATGCGTGGCGATCCGGCCTCGGCCTTATTGGAAGTGTTGGACCCAGAGCAAAACAACGCCTTTAACGATCACTACCTCGAGGTCGATTACGATCTGTCTGATGTGATGTTTGTGGCCACGTCGAACTCGATGAACATCCCTGGGCCACTGCTGGATCGGATGGAGGTGATTCGCCTTTCCGGTTACACCGAAGATGAGAAACTCAACATCTGTAAGCAGCATCTACTGGACAAGCAGATCAAGCGTAATGGCTTAAAAACCGGCGAGCTGGTGGTGGAGGATTCCGCCATTATCGGCATCATTCGTTATTACACTCGTGAAGCTGGGGTACGAAGCCTGGAACGCGAAGTATCGAAGATTTGCCGCAAAGCGGTGAAAAAGTTGCTATTAAAACAAGCCACCAAGCCGGTGATTGTGGATGGCGATAATCTGCACGAATATTTAGGCGTGCAGCGTTTCGACTACGGCAAAGCGGAAGAGAGTAATCAGGTTGGCCAAGTAACTGGGCTGGCGTGGACTGAAGTGGGCGGCGAACTGTTGACCATTGAAACCACCTCGGTGCCGGGCAAAGGCAAGCTGGCTTACACGGGATCGCTTGGTGATGTGATGCAAGAGTCGATTCAAGCGGCGATGACGGTGGTGCGTGCTCGCGCTGAAAAACTGCGCATCAATGCCGACTTTTACGAGAAGCGCGACATTCACGTGCACGTGCCTGAAGGGGCCACGCCGAAGGATGGGCCGTCGGCAGGCATCGCCATGTGTACTGCGTTGGTGTCCTCGCTTACCGGCAACCCAGTGCGTGCTGATGTCGCGATGACCGGTGAAATTACCCTACGCGGTGAAGTGTTGCCTATCGGCGGTTTGAAAGAAAAACTGTTAGCGGCACACCGTGGTGGCATCAAACGTGTGCTTATTCCAAAAGAAAATGAGCGCGATTTGAAGGAGATCCCAGATAACGTGAAGGCGGATCTAGAGATTTTACCGGTTCGTTGGATTGATGAAGTTTTGTCACTGGCGTTGCAAGATGCACCAACTGGCGTAAGTAGTTAATTCTAGAATTGTAATTTTTCCTTTTAAAATGCGCCTTTTAAGGCGCATTTTTGCTTATTTTTAGCGAAAAAGGGGTTTTCAATGAAAAAATACGTGGTAGTGTAGTCATCGAAACTCAGAATGCGCTGGAAAGCCCAGCAGCACTGGGTTTTAGCCGTATCCAAATAAATGGAATTAGCAGTCTGGCAGGTGCTTGAACTTGTAATTCAGGCTTGATATAAAACCCACCGCAGACCGCGCTGAAACATGGATTTCACGGCGGCGCGAATAATAGAATTCAAGGGGATGAAATGAACAAATCTCAACTGATCGATCAAATTGCTTCTGGTGCTGATATCTCTAAAGCGGCTGCTGGCCGTGCACTGGACTCTTTCATCGACTCTATCACCGAGTCTCTGAAAAGCGGCGACAAAATCTCTCTGGTAGGTTTCGGTACTTTTGAAGTACGTGAACGTGCAGAGCGTACTGGCCGTAACCCACAGACCGGTAAAGAGATCAAGATCGCAGCAGCGAAGATCCCTGCTTTTAAAGCCGGTAAAGCGCTGAAAGACGCAGTAAACTAAAAATCAGTTTATCGTCTAACGCTCAAGTCACGGCTTGGGCGTTGTTATTTTGGCGACGTGGCATTGCTAATTCGTCAGAGATAAAAAGCGCATCCGTTGGTGGTGCGCTTTTTTGCGTTAATTTTGACCATATAATTAAAAAAGAGAAGGCAGATGCTTGAGAAGATCCGCGAAGGCTCGCAAGGCGTAGCTGCGAAGATCATCCTCAGTTTGGTGATCCTGTCGTTCGCCCTGACCGGCGTATACAGCTACCTGGGTTCGAACACCGACCAAGTGGCGGCGATAGTTAATGGCGAAGAGATCAGCCGCTACGATCTGGATAAAGCCTTCCAGAGCGAGCAAAACCGTATGCGCGGTCAACTGGGTGAGATGTTTGACACCCTGATGGCTGACGCAACCTACATGGATAACATGCGTCAAACCGTGTTGGACCGCCTAGTGGCTGAGCGTTTGCTTGACCAAAAGGTGAAAGCGATGGGGCTGCGCGTGTCTGACGCTCAGATCCAGCAAGCGCTGCTGGCCATGCCAGAGTTTCAGGTTGACGGTAAGTTTGATAACGAACGCTACCAAGCGGTGCTGCGTCAAAACAACCTCAGTGGCAACCAGATCCGTGACATCATGCGTGGTGACATGGCACGTCAGCAGTTGCTTGTGGGCTTGTTGGGTACGGAATTTGCTACCGCAGCGGATGCTAAGAGCATTGCGCAATTGCAGCAGCAAACTCGCGACGTCCGCGTTGCGACCGTAACGGCAGAGCAGTTCAGCGCAGACGTAACCGTAGACGACGCTGCCATTGAAGCTTACTACAACGGTAATGCCGCGCTGTTTGTGCAGCCAGAGCAGGTGCAGTTGGAATACGTTGAGCTGAATGTGGCTGATTTAGGCCAAGGCATCGACATTGATGAGCAAGCCGCTCGCGATTATTACGCGGAAAACGGCCAAGCTTACAGCATGCCAGAGCGCCGTTTGGCTGCCCACATGCTGTTCAGTGGTGACGACGCCAAAGCGCGTGCTGATGCGGCACTGGCGCGGGTTAACGCCGGTGAAGCCTTTGCCGATGTGGCCAAAGATGCGTCTGACGATTCCTTTACCGCTGAAAATGGCGGTGAATTGGATTGGATGACCCGTGGCACCATGGAAGCGCAGTTTGACGAAGCCCTGTTCGCTTTAGAGCAAGGTGGTGTGTCAGCGGTATTTGAGAGCGAGTACGGTTACCAAATCGTGCAAGCGAAGCAAGTGGAAGCGCGTACCCAGCGTCCATTTGAAGAGATCCGTGGCGAAATCGAACAGGCCTTAAGCAAAAACAGTGCGCAGCAAGAGTTCTACCAATTGCAGCAGCAGTTGGCTGACGTCAGCTTCGAAGTGCCGGATTCACTGCAAGAGACTGCCGATGCCATCGGTGGCGAAGTGAAGACCAGCCCACTGTTTGATCGCGTTTCTGCCCCTGCTCCGCTGAATAACCCGCGCTTGTTGGCGGCGGCGTTCTCCGATTCTGTTGTACTGGATCAGATGAATTCCGACGTGATCGAAGTGGGTACCAGCCACCTGATTGTGGTTCGTGCGAAAGAGTACAAGGCCGCTGGCACCAAGCCATTGGCTGAAGTGCGCGCTCAAATTGAAGCAACCTTGCTGCAACAGCAAGCTTCTGAGTTAGCACAGCAGCAAGCCGATAAGCTGTTGGCGGATTGGCAAGCGGGCACTGCCCCTGCTGATATGATCACAGCCAAAGCGGTTAACCGCATGGGCAGCGCAGAACTGGATCGCACTTTGGTGCAAGAGCTGTTCAAGCTGGCGCAACCGGTTGATGGTGCCACCTTTGAATCGATTAAACTGGCCAATGGTGACATTGCGGTTGTCGCTCTGGATGCGGTAAACACCCCAGCCGAGTTGCAAGACTTGGATGCCATGCGTGCCCGTTTGGGGCAGCAGTTGGGTCAAGCCAGCTATCAAGCGTTGGTTGCGAGCCTGCGTGCAGAAGCTGAAGTGGTTTACCCACAGTTGGTTGACAGCGCCCAGTAAGCGCGAACAGCCCATAAAAAAAACCACCGCATGCGGTGGTTTTTTTGTGTCTGCAGTCTTGTTATTTCACTGAGCAATAGGCTGGTGGCGTTGATCAGTTCCCGCTCTGAGGTGGGAATTGCGCCAAAATCGCAGTGACCGTTTGCTGTATTCGGTCGCTTTTTTGCTGTGGTGTTTGGCGCTTCTTAACGTTGCTGGTGGCGCTGCCACGCCACACCAGTTGGCGACTGTCGGCATCAATCAAATCGATCATTAAGGTGCCTTGCTGGTACTCACGGACACGGGTTTCAGTACCGAAACCTGCACTGAGCGGGTAATGCTGGTAGTAGGGATGGTAACCAAAGTTGCCGTAGAAGGTATCCACATCAATTTTGGTCTCTACTGAGGTGAGGGTATTTACCAGCAGATCGGCCCCTTCGGCACTAACCTGCGCCAGCCCTTGCTGCTGCAGTTGTGCCGTTACCGCGGCTCGGATCCGTTGTTCATTTAAGCCATCTTGTTGGTAGGGCGAAACGCCGTTGCTGTCGTCTGGGCTGATCCATGCCCAGCTGCGGTACTGATTAAAATCGACTTGGGTGCTGTAGTCGCTGTCGGTCGAGATAGAGGCGCAACCGCTTAAGCTCAGCGCCAAAGAGAGTAACAACACAGGTTTCATCATAAGTTTCCATAGGGCCGGGATGTTAATTAAGACCAAAGTCAGAAGCGATTGGTTCCAGTAGTAACCATAGCGGGTTGCCATTGGGCAGAGCAAACCGCGTGATTACGGCGGTTTGCTGCTACTGGCGAGAGGATTCTTCGTTATGTGAGGGCGGGTTTGTGTCGAGTGAAAATTAGCGCGGATTATTGTTGTCGAGCAGCTGCTTAAGCTGCGAATGCAACCGTGCCTGTACCGGCTCTCGCACTTCCAGTCGATGGTTTAAGGTGCTGCCTGCGCTGGTCTCTTCGGTGATCAGCAGTTCAAATTCGCTGTTGTTGGGCTCCCACGCAATTTGCAGCCGGCTGTGGTAGTGGCTACCGGCTTGAGGGTGGAAGTGAAACTGCTGCAAAAAAGGCACTTGATAACGGCTTTGCTGCGGCAGCGGTTCCAGCTCGGTGTGATCCAATTGATAGCCCAACTCTTGCATCAGCGCGAACACCTGTTGTTGCTCTTCGGTGGCGACGATCTCGATGGCATCAGTGTCTTGTGGATCCGGTGCTAGTGGGATATCCAGTTCCGTTTGCAGCCAAGTGGACACGCCGCCGAGTGACAGCGGGGTGAAATCCGGCAGTGACAGTTGCACCGGCAGCCGTTGTTCGCTGTTGGCGTCAATTCGCAACTGCTCAGCAATCACGCAGTGGGCTATCTGCACTGGCGGCTGAGATTGTGCTTGGGTCCACACCGAAAACTTAACCGCATCCACCTTGGCGGCGCGGTTGCCGCCGTTGATCTGTACCTTGGCGTGCAATGGCTCCCCAGGCTGGTGCTGCTGTTGTTCAAGCAAGGTGTCAACCCGAGTGCCATTGATGCCGATGGTCGACATCACTTTTCCAATCCAAGACACATTACACCTCTGTTTGATGACGCTGGAGCAGGGGCGTTGATCTGATACAATCAAGCCCATTCTCAAAGTTAATTGCAGCACTTTATGATTTCCGACAACAACTCGCAACTAGTCTATAGCACTGATTCTGGTCGTATTGATCAGCCCAAGACGGTGGATGAAGCGCCGCAAGGGGATGGCATTGTGCGGATTAAAATGGATCGCAAAGGCCGTAAAGGCAAAGGCGCAATGGTGATCACCGGCCTAGGCTTAGAAGCCAAAGCGTTGAAGACGCTGGCGCAAGAGCTCAAGAAGAAGATGGGCTGCGGTGGGGCGGTAAAAGGATTTGATATTGAGATCCAAGGTGATGACCGCGATAAATTAAAAACCTTGCTAGAGCAGCGCACCTACAAGGTGAAATTAGCCGGAGGCTAACCATGCAACGCTTTGAGCACCATCTGTTGATCGCCATGCCGTCATTGCAAGATCCCTATTTTAATCGTTCGGTTACCTATATCTGTGAGCACAATGACGACGGTGCCATGGGGCTGATCATCAATCAGCCGGTGGATATCTCGCTGGAACAATTGTTGGTGACCTTAGCGTTAAAGCCTGAAGGTTTTACCGTACCGACGGGCAGCAACAACCAAGTGATGATGGGTGGGCCGGTGAACAGCGAACGTGGCTTTGTGCTGCATTCGCCAATCGCCGGGCTCGCCAATAGCCACCAATTTAGTGAGGAGATCATGCTGACCTCGTCGCGGGATGTGCTGGATCTGCTTGGTTCCGAACGGCAACCACAACAGTATTTGGTGGCGCTGGGGTATGCTGGTTGGGCTGCCGGGCAGTTAGAACAAGAGATAGCCGATAACTCTTGGTTAACCATCCCCGCCGAGTCGGAATTGATTTTTAACGTGGCCCCTGAGCAGTTGTGGCAGCAAGCCACGGCGCGTTTAGGGATCGACGTATGGCAACTTTCTAATGATGTAGGGCACGCATGAGCACCGTATTAGGGTTTGATTTTGGCACCAAAAGCATTGGTGTGGCAGTAGGGCAAAGCATCACTGGCACCTCCCGCCCACTGGTTGGCATTAAGGCCCGTGATGGGATCCCCAATTGGGATCAAATTGCCGCCTTGGTTAAAGAGTGGCAACCAGACAAATTGGTGGTGGGTCTGCCGCTGAATATGGATGGCAGCGAGCAAGAGGTGACGCGGTTAGCGAAGAAGTTTGCCGGCCGTTTGTTTGGTCGTTACGGCATCGAAACGATCACCCACGATGAACGGCTAACAACCGTTGATGCCAAGGCGGATCTGTTTGCCCGTGGCGGCTATAAGGCGCTCAGCAAGGGCGCGGTGGATGCCCAGTCGGCCGCTGTGATTGTAGAAAGTTACTTTGAGTCGCAATACGGTCAGTAAAGCCGATTGGCAACCAAAAAACGGGGAAGCATAGGCTCCCCGTTTTTTATTGCTGTTAAGCCTGTGGCAACGGTTTGGAGGCCGGTTGAGGCCGTTTGGTTTCGCTTGTTTTTGTTGTGGTCTTGGCTTGAAACGATTGTTGTAACAGCTGCTGGCAGGCTTCAGCGGCCAATGGACGGCTGAACCAAAAACCTTGCATTACATGGCATTGGTGCTGCTGTAACCAGTGGCGTTGTTCGTCGGTTTCCACCCCTTCGGCTACCACGGTTAATTGCAAATGCGCCGCCAGATCCAAGACCGAGCTGACAATGGCACTGTCTTGCGCATCATCGGGCAGATTTGCCACAAAGCAGCGGTCTACTTTGAGGGTATCCACCGGAAAACGCTTCAGGTAAGCCAGCGAGGAGTAACCGGTACCAAAGTCGTCGATGGCCAACTGCACCCCCAGTTGCTTTAACTGCCGCAACAGTTCGTTGGTGGTGGCAATGTCTTCCATCAGCAGGCTCTCCGTCAGCTCTAATTCAATCAAGCTGGGGTCGACTTGGGTCTGGGTTAAGATGGCCGCGACCTTATCGACAAAGTGAGGCTGCTGAAACTGCTTGGCCGATAAGTTAATCGACATCCGCACCGGCAACCCTTGTTGGTGCCATTGCCGCGCTTGGGCACAGGCCGTGCGGAGCACCCAGTCGCCAATGGGAATGATCAACCCGCTTTGCTCGGCCACGGGAATAAACTCGGCGGGTGAGATCAGCCCTCGTTCGGGGTGACGCCAGCGGATCAGCGCTTCAGTGCCGTAGATCTGTTGCCGCTGTAACTGCAGTTGTGGCTGATACATGAGGGTTAATTCCCCCCGCTGTTCTGCCCCGCGCAGCTCGTTTTCAAGTTGTGCAAATTGCTGCTGGCGTTGGTGCATTTGTGGTTCAAACAGCAGGCTTTGTTGGTCGCAGTGCAGGGCCTCACGGGCGGCGATGTCGGCAAAGGCCAACAACTCGGCCACGGTTTTCGCTTGGGTAGGGTAGGCGGCGTAGCCTTGGTTAATGGTGAGGTGGAAGGTGTGCAGTTGATCTGAGGTGGTTAATGGCCGTTGGCACGATTGCAGTAATTGCTGTGCGACCAGTTGCAGCGATTCCTTCTGACACTGGTGCACCAGTAGCACACCATAATGGGTCCCCTCAAACCGGTACAACTTGGCCTCGGCCAAATTCAATTGATGTAACGCCAAGCTGAGGCGGCGACTGAACTGCTGCATGATCTCGTCGGCGCTGGCAAAACTCAGTTGATTGGATACGCGTTCAAACTGCTGCAAGTTAATGGTGCCAAAACTAAAGCAGCAGCCCGGCTGTTGGCTCCAATAATCACACTCTTGCAGGAGCTGTTGTCGATTGGGCAAACCGGTTAGGGCATCAAAGTTACTGCGATGGGCCAGTTCTTGCTGTGCTTGGTGAGCGCCAGAGTCATTCAGTAGGTGAATTTGCACTAGCTCAGCCCCCAGCAATAGGGTGGCGTTAACGCTGTAATGATCGGTACCGATCTGTTGTTGCCACTGGGCTTGGGTATGGCCCAGCCGCCCCAAGGTTTGAATGCGGCCGCTGAGATCCGGCAGCAACTCTGCTTCGGAGTGAACGCCATCGGTGTTGTTAATCAGCGCCTTGGTGGCGGGGTTGGCATATCGGATCACCCCATCGCTGCTGCAGCGTAAAATCGGCAAAGGGCTTTGTTCTGCAAACGACGCCAAGCGCAAGCGTTGTTGGTATTCGGTGCTGCCACGGTAGAGGCCAATGGCGGTTACTAAGCTGGTGCCGCTCAACAGCAACGCCAGCCAGAGGCTGCGCTGATGGTTGGTGCGCATGGCTTGGCGTTGTTGGCCAAGCTGTTCGTTCAGTTCCAAGTTGAAGCGGGCGTTCAGCTGAGTTAACGCTGCGGTATTGCTGGCGATGAGTGCGCTGATCTCAGTGGCTATGCTGGGGTTGTTACTCCGGCGCTGTTGCTCAGCCAGATCCAGCAGCTGCGACTGACTGAACAGCAGTCGCCGCAGAGGTTCATGAATTCGGGCGGGTAGCCGCTGCGAGCCGGCATGCTGATAATAGTGGCGCAGCTGTTGCTGCAACTGTTGTCGCAACGGCGTGAAGGACGTTTGCTTGCTGGCGTGGATGACTGCGAGCGTAAGTTGCTGTTGTAACTGCCCCAGCTGTTGCAACTGAGTCAGTGTAGGCAGGTGCTGCTGCAAAATCGCATCGGTTTGTTGGCTGGCGTCATTGGCGCTGCGGTGCTGATACCAACTGAGGGCGGCACTGCCGCAACCAAAGGCCAGCAATAACAGTATCAATAATTTTCGAAAGCGGGTTATTTCCAACCACAGCATAGTAACCACAATCCCTGTAAAAACAGTGCCTCACCCACTGGGCACTGCTTAAAGCATAGGGGCTTGTATTGGCTCTTGCGGGCCGATTGGCGGAATTTGTTGGAATGAATGCTCTAGTCATAAAAAATGCCAATGACAACAAGCAGCTGCTGTCGTCATTGGCATTGTTAACCCTTCGCAACGATCAGCCGTTGAGCCGATATTGCGGCGCTAACTTGCTGATCCCGAGCCCCGCCTGTTTTTCAATCTCAATCTGTACTGGCAGCCGCTCTTTCAACGCTTCGACGTGGCTGATCACCCCAATGGTTTTGCCGCTGGCGTTTAACTGATCCAGTGCATCTAAGGCGGTATCAAGGGTGTGAGGATCTAAGGTGCCAAAGCCTTCATCCAAGAACAGCGAATCGATGCGGGTTTTGTGGCTAACCAGATCCGACAGCGCCAGCGCCAGTGCCAAGCTGACCAAGAAGCTTTCGCCGCCGGACAGGGTTTTGGTGTCCCGCTGGCTCTCCCCTTGCCACGTATCCAGCACCAACAGCTCTAACGCTTCCCCAGCTTTGCGGGTCAGTTGGTAGCGGCCATGCAGTTTATCCAGCTGGCGATTGGCCAGATGAATTAGGTGATCCAGCGTCAGCCCCTGGGCAAAGCGGCGGAACTTGGCGCCGTCGCGAGAGCCGATCAAGCTATTAAGGTGGGCCCAATCGTCATAGCTTTGCTGTTGGCTTTGGATCTGTTGTTGCAACTGCTGCTGGGACTCGCGCTGCTGTTGATCTCGCTGCAGTTCGGCGTCCAGCTGGCCTTGGCTTAGCAGGTTGTGCTGCTGGGCTTGCTGCAGTTCCGATTGCTGCTGACCCATCTGGCTGGCATCCGGCTCGGCCGCCAAACTGTCTGGGCGGTTTTGTTGCAGCTGGTGCTGCTGCATCGCCAGCTGCGCCACCGTGGCATTGGCGCGCTCTAACGCTTGCTCTAACTGGCGCTGCAGCTGCTGCAGTTGTTGGTATTCGTCATTGCTCAGCAACGCCTGCTGCAATGCCGCCAAATCGGCAAAGCCCGCTTGCTGAGCTTTTGCTAGCAGCGCGGCGGTGGCGGCATCGGTTTGTTGCTGCAGCTGGGTTAACTGGGTTTCGCTGCTGCGCTGCTGGCCGTTAAGCTCGCTGTGGCGCTGCTGGAGGCTGCGCTGGGCTTGCTGTTGGCTATCTAAGGCTTGCTTGGCGTCGTCCAGTTGCTGTTGCAGTCGTTGCTGCTCTTGCGCCACTTGTTTGTCGCCAAACAGCTGTTGCCGCTGCTGCTGCATCTGCTTGAGATCCGCGTCGGCCTTATCCCATTGCTGTTGTTGCTGGGTCTGGGTCGCCGTCAGTTGCGTTTGCTGCTGCAACAGGTGCTGCTGCTGTTGCTCAAGCTGCTGTTGCTGTTCGCCTAGGGTTTGCAGCTGCTTTTGTTGTTGCTGGTGTTGCTGTGCTTGTTGTGCCAGCTGTTCCAGCCAGTGCTGGCGCTGCTTGAGTGGCGGTAACGTCAGTGCCAGCGGCTGCAGTTGCTGCTGCCAGCGTTGATCCAGAGTTTGCAACTGGGCTTGCAGTTGCTGCAGACGCTGCGCTTGTTGCTCTAGCTGTTGCAGCTCGGTGTGCCAGCGTTGCTGCTGATGTTGTTGCTCTAACAATTGCTGTTGGCTGTGTTTAAGCGTCAGCTGGCTTTGCTGCTGCGCTTTTTCCAGCTGCAGCTGCTGCTTTTCAAGTTGCTGCAGTGCGGTTTGCTCCGCAGACAGAGCCTCGGCGTGGGCGCTTAATGCGGTTTGATCCGCCAGTGCGAGCGTCCAATCGTATTGCTGGCACAGTTCAAGCCACTGTTGCTGGGCGCTGTCAATGGCCTGTTGCCACTGCTGCAGCTGCGGCGCTTGCTGCTGCACCTGTTGCTGCAGCCCGGTTAACTCGGTTTTTAGGGCTACCCCTTCGCTGATCAGTCGCTGCCGCTGCTGTTCCAGTGCCTCCAATGCGGTGGCGTTGGCGCTTTGCTGGTGCTGCTGTTGGTACTCCTGCACCAGAGGGTGCTCGGTGGCACCACACAGGGGGCAGGGCGCATCGGGCTTTAGCCGTTTGCGCTGCTCGCTTAAATCTTGGATCTGCTTATCCAGCTCAACCAGTTCATGCAGTCGCTGCCGCTCCCCTTGCAGCGATTGTACCTGTTCGCGCTTGGCGTCGGTCTGGCTGGTTAACTCGCCCATGCGCAGCTGCTGTTGGCGTTGTTGTTGGTTAAGCTGATCCAGCTGTTGCTGGGCATGGTGGTACTGCTGCTGCAGCCGTTGCAGCTGTGGCAACGCCTGTTGCAGTGCTTGTTGCAGCTGGCTTTGTTGGGTTGGCAATGCCGCAAGCGTGTGCTGCTGTGCAAACTGAGTCAGTGCCTGCTCCGCCTCGGTTGCTTGCTGGCGGTGCTGAGTTAGCGCTTGCTCAGATTGGGTGAGCGTCTGGGCGATGGTGGCCAGTTGCTGGCCAAGTTGCTGCTGTTGGTTGTGGCTGTCTTGCGGCAGGGTGTTTAACTCGCTGTGCAGCTCAGCTTGCTGCTGTGCCAGTTGCTGCCACGCGGGCAGCAGTTGCGGCAACTGGTCAAAGTTGGGGTGCTGCTCTAGGTTCTGTTGGCACTGTTGTTGTGCCTGCTGATTGTGCTGGCGCTGCTGCTGGTTGTCAGCCAGCTGCTGGCCGAGCTGCTGGCTTTGATCGCGGCTTTGGCTTAGCTGCTGTTGGTGTTCTTCAAGCCGCTGCCGTTGCTGGGTGATGTTGCTGTCGAGCGGCACCACCTGCTCCAGCATCATCTGGTTTTGCTGCTTTTGCTGCTGTTCTTGCTCTGCAAGCTGCTGTTGCGCTTGTGCACTGCGTTGTTGCTGCTGCTGTAACTGTGGTGTCAACTCGGCCAGTTGGTGCTCTAGCTCGGCTCGGCGTTGCTGCTGCTCGGCCTGTTGCGTCAGTTGCTGGCTGAGCAATTGCTGCTGCGCAGACAGCGGCTGTGCCGGTTGCGCTTGTTTTAGCCGCGCTAATGGTTGCGCTTGCTGTTCAACGGCGGCGTTGGCTTCGCTTACTTGAGTGCTGGCGTTATGCTGCGCCTGAGTTAACTCTTGCTGCTGCGTTAACCACGTCAGTCCCAATTGCAGCTGGTGCAGCTGATCGTGCTGCTGTTGCTGCGCTTGTTTTAGCGCCGTGAGCTGCTGCTGTTTTTCGGCGATTTGGGTCTCATCAAGCAGTGAGATCCCTTGCTGCTTGGCTTGCAGCAGCTCCAGTTGATTTTTGGCGTTGGCGCAGTTGTCGTACACCTGCGCCGAGATCTGGCCGTAGATCTCGGTACCGGTCAGCTCTTCCAGCAGATCGGCGCGGTCGTTGGCACTGGCATTAAGAAAGGCGGCGAACTGGCCCTGGCTCAGCAGCATCGATTTGGTAAAGCGGCCAAAATCTAAGCCGGTGAGGCTGGCCACCAGCTCCAGCTTATCGCGCACTTTATCCGCCAGAATTTTGCCATCGCTTAGCTGGGCCAGCTCCACACTGGGGGCTTGCAGCTTGCCTTCGGCACTTCCACGGGCGCGGCGCTGGCTCCAAAAGGCACGATAGCCGACCCCTTGCACTTCAAACTCGACCTCCGCCAGTGATTCGGCGGTGTGGCGGGTCATCAGTTCATTTTGAGAGGGGGAGACACTCAGCCGTGGCGTTTGGTGGTACAGCCCCAAGCAGATGGCATCAAGCAGGGTGGTTTTGCCGGCACCGGTGGGGCCGGTAATGGCGAACAGGCCGTTGCTGGCGAAGGGCTCTTGCCGAAAGTCGATCTTCCATTCGCCTTTAAGCGAGTTCAGGTTTTTAAAGCGCAGGCTAAGGATCTTCATTGGTTGTGCTCCTGCAGCTGCGCCACGGTGGCGCTAAAGTGTTGTTGCAGCCGTAGCTTGCGCGCCGCGCCTTCGTCGCCGTCGAACTGTTCTTGGTCAAGGCGGCGGCTAAAGACATCATCGACGCTGAGCTCAGACAGGGTTTCGTTGTCGCGCTCGGCGCTTAAGCTGTCTCGCTGTTGCGATTTTTGCCGCCGCACCAGCAGCGGCTCTACTGGCAAGCCCTCACACAATGCGGTGACTCGCCCTTGCAGATCCGACAGGTAGCTTTCGCTGCTGATCTCAATGTCGAGCCAGGTGATCTGATCATTATCTGCAAACTGCTGCAGCTGTTGCTCTACCTCGCTTAAATCCCCTTTAAGCAGCGCCATTTGTTGGAACCGTGGCACTTCCAGCGGGGTAATTTGGCGAACGCGTTGGCCGCAGAACTCCACCAGCTGCACCTGCTTGGCTTTGCCCAGTTCATCGAAGCTGAGGGGGATGGGGCTGCCGCTGTAGCGGATATGCTCGTTGCCGCCAATCACTTGGCTGCGATGGATGTGGCCAAGGGCGATGTAGTCCGCCGGTGGAAAGGCGCTGGCGGGGAAGGCATCCAAAGTGCCGATGTACAGATCGCGCACCGATTCGCTGCTGCTGGCACCTACAGTGGTTAGGTGGCCGGTGGCGATGATCGGCAACGAACGATCGCCTTTCAGCGCCAGTGCGGCGTCATACAACCCTTGGTAATGGCTGGCAATTGCTTGTTGTAATTGCTGCTGTTTTTCGCTGGCACTTTGCTCGGCAATCGAATGCTGAATGTCCCGTGGGCGCAGATAGGGGATAGCACACACAATGCCGATGGCGTTGCCACTAGCGTCGGTCAATTCCAGCAGTTGCTGTTCGATGTTATCGCTGGCATTGGCCGTTAGGTGGGTGCCGAGCTCGGCCAATAAGCTTTTGGACTCATTCAGCATGGCAACCGAATCGTGGTTGCCGCCCAGCAGCACCAGCTGGCAATCCAGTTGGCTCATGGCGGTAACGAGGCGGTTGTAGATATGGCGGGCGTAGCTGGGCGGTGTGCCAGTATCAAACAGATCCCCAGCCACTATCACCGCATCAATCTGATGCGCCTTGATCTGCGCTAGCAGCCAATCAATAAAGGCGTTGTGTTCGTCGGCGCGGCTTTTGCCGTAAAAGTACTGACCTAAGTGCCAGTCAGAGGTGTGCAGTAGGCGCATGCAGAGTCTCTATCCCCAAAGCGAGTGCGTGTTATAGGGCTATCCTACTGAGCTATTTAGTGATTGTCCTTGGTTGCCAACGAATTCCCAGCCAACGGCTGTTCCCGCATCCAGTTTTGCCGTTTTTTCGGCAATTATGTTGTGGCGGCTGATTTGATGATGAACCTTAACAATCAATGGTTTGTTCTGAATGTGGCTGAGTAGGCGTGATATTCCATGGCGAATGGTGGCCCTAACTGGAAGTTATGCCCGTTAAGCAGCAGTACAAACGTTGCCGTTGGTTGCGTGTTTGATGGAGTGACAGGATGCAGAAGATAAGGATGTTTTCATGGCGCGGTGCAGTGCCAATGCTAACACTGGCTTTAAGTTTGTTGTTTTCGAGCAGTGCAGCGGCGTGGTTTTATCAACCTCGGGGCTTGTCGTTGGATTTGGCGTGGCATGTGTGGTTTGCCGATAAGATGATCGTGCGTGGCCGAGTGAATAGCAGCAAGGTGGGCAATACCGTTGAGTTATGGGATGCGGAGCTTGATCTGCTGTTGGCTACCACCACCGCCCGCAATGGCCGCTACCGCTTTAAGTTAACTCAGCCACAACAAAGCACCTTGCCTTGTAAGGTTGAGGTGCGGGCAGGCAACAAGAAGCGGATCAAGCGGGTGCGCTGGGCTTCGCAACAATGCGGCCATCGACGTGCCACCATTGCTGGGCAGGTAACGGTTCAACCCAGCCCCGACGCAACAATCAGCGTTCATCTTAACGGCCAACGTTTTAGCACCCGTACCGATGCTGCTGGGGCTTATCAATTGCCGATCCTCAGTAAAGATCTCGAACCACTGGTGTTGATCCAAGCCGATGCCATCAATCCAGAGAACGGCGATCAAATTACGTTGGTCAATATGGCGGGCTCGTTCGCGCGGGTGCTGGATACGCCGCAGCACAATGTTACTCATGTCAGTAGCGCCAGTTATCAGCTGCAACTGCAAGCCAATGGTGGGCTGGTGCCGCAATCCCAAGCAGAGCTGGATGCGCTAGAAACCACGATGGATGCCGAGCAAGTGCTGCAACTGGCTGGGGTGATCAAGCTGCTGTTGACCGATGATCGTTTCAGCCTGCCTTTAGGGCAAACCAACCTGCTGGATTTTATTGCTGATCGCGATGCCGTTACGGCGTTTATCGCGGCAGTGGCGGCGGAAGATGTGATGGCATTGAATGCAGCGGTTAGCGCGATCACGACCGATAGCACCCAGATATCGGGCTTTAACGCGAATCGTCTGCCAAGTGAGCTATTGGCAGTTCGTGTGGCGAATAAAGGGTATTTGGCGCGCTATGCTGAAGTGGTTGAACTGAATGCGGCTGAGCAGAGCGGGCTGTTACTGGGCTTGGGTTACAATGGCAACCCCATCAATCAAGGGTTTGATTATCGCATTGAGCAAGGCCAATTGGCGTTTGATCTTAGGGAAAGCGTACAGACGGAGACCGTGACGTACGACATCGCGGAACTGACGGATGATGTGGCGCTGCTTGATGCCTATTACGCCGCGGGTGGTGCACCGGATGGGATCCGCTATCGCATTAGCGAGATCCAGCGTAATTACAACCGTGTTTATAACGGCAATAAAGTGGATGTGGTTCGGGTAGAAAGCCGGCAGCGTATTAATGTACCCGACTTTACTCTGGCCGATGGCAGCCAGCTTGCTGTGCCAGACAGGGTTGAGGTGTCGGTTAGCAGCCAGTTGCTGCAGTCGGCTACGGCAACGGCCACCAGCGGGTTTAGCACCCGTTGTGATGGCAGCAGCGTTTGTGTGTTGGGACGGTGGGGCGGTCTATACCATCACGATGTGGGCATTAATGTCTATTCCCGTGCCGCTTATAACAACACCGCCTTTGGTGAGGTGATTGAACTGGCAGCCGATGGCAGCGCGGTTGGGGTGATCTCGGCACAGCTCTCCAGCTGGCAAGTGGATGACCGCGGCCGGTTGCAGCTGCATTACGCCGATGGCACCGTGCAAACCAGCACGATTATCGATCAGCAAGGGCTGGAATACGGTGTGTTAAGTGAGTTTCAGCAGGGGCAGCAACGCTACGCCAGTTACAATATCTGGGTGCGGGGCGACAGCAGCTTTGCACTGGATCTTAGTTATCTACTGAACCCCCAGCCACAGCAGTATTGGAATGGCGAAGTGAACGCATGGCGACCAGGGGTTTACGATGAACAGGGCAATCGCCACGCCTCAAACTACTTTGGTTGGAAGTTTGATAGCGGCATGAACGTCAGCAACCGCCGCTATCGATCTTACGACTACGATGGAGATGGCAACAACGATGACGTGTGGTTGATCAATGAAACCCTTGGTTGGGAGTCGCTGGCGGATCGGGTTTTGATCAACCGCAGCAGTTACGCTCGTCGCTACTGGATCCCACTGGCAGCAACCGAACTGGATGGTGAGCGGGTGTTTTATGTGATGGAGGTGGCCGAGCGTAACGCCGAGCTGCAATACGGTGGCGAACCGGGCTGGCATACCTACTTCTCCCCACGGGTAAACATTGAGCGTGAGATTGATCAGTACCAACCGTTTGATGCCGAGGTGATCGTGCCAGCGTCTTAAGCGCCAGCTCACCCAGCAAGTGCCCCAGCAAGTACCGTAGCCGCTGTGCGATTCTGGCTGTACTTGCTGGGAACATCAACAATCAAGCGGTCTCAGTGCGTTGTGGTTTTGCTTTTAACGGAGAGCCCGTTAAGCTTGCCCTCTATCGCTAAAGGAGCCGCCCATGTCCCACCGTCATACCCCCGCTAACACCATCGTTGTACTGGATTTTGAAACCACCGGTTTGTCCCCCAACATGGGCGATCGGGCTATTGAAATTGGTGCCGTTAAATTGGTGGATGGTCAGGTGGTGGATCAATTCAGCGAATTGATGGATCCGGGGTTTCGAGTGAGTGGCTTTATTGAAAGTTACACCGGGATCAGTAACGCCATGCTCGCCACGGCACCTAACTGCGCCGAGGTGATGCACCGCTTTGCTGATTTCATTCAAGGCTGCAATATGCTGGCCCACAACGCCTCTTTTGATAAGAAGTTTTTGGATGCCGAGCTGGACGCCATTGGCCGCAGCTACAGTGGTGAATTTGTCTGTTCGCTGTTGATTGGTCGCCGCATCTACCCGCACGCGCCCAACCACAAATTGGGCACCTTGGTGGAGTACAAAAACGTGCAGCACGATGGCGTATTTCACCGTGCCTTGGCCGATGCGCAGATGACCGCGAAACTGTGGCTTGCGATGGTGGCAGATTGTGGTGGCAACGTTAGCTTTGCCCAGATGTACACCATCAGTAAAACCCCCAAAGCGAAAGTGCCCGCACTGTTAGCTACGTTGTAAATCGCGAGCCTCATTAGCGTTGCATTGAACGAGTAGCGGCTGGCTAATCATCAACAAACCCCTTAGTTTGGGTACCTTCGACACGGAGGTAAAATGAAAACCCTGATCCCCTACAAAACCACCTTAGATGGTGGCAATGCCTACTGGATGGCTCGGCTGGCACAGCTGGTGTATTGCCGTCGCCCCGCCGATCCCCGTCCGGATGAGGCGCCGATCCTTACTGCGCTGCAACAGCAAGATCCGCAATTTACCCAAGTGATTGGCTACAGCGAGCAGAGTGCTCAAGCGATGCTGGTGGTGCATGGGGACTACCTTGCCGTGGCGTTTCGTGGCACCGACGAGCCCAATGATTGGCTGGATAACCTCAATGCCTTTGCCACCGACCAGCTGTTTGGCGAGTTTCACCGTGGCTTTTATCAATCCTTTGCGGCGCTATGGCCGCAGATCGAGGCCGACATCAATCGGCAGCAGCAACAGCAATCTCGGCCTCTGTTCTTTTGCGGCCACAGCTTAGGTGGGGCGATGGCAACCATTGCAGCGGCGCAGTTGGTGCATCAGGACAAGCCCTTCACCTCGCTTTATACCTTTGGCCAACCACGGGCGATGACTCGCGCTACTGCACGGATCTTCAACCAAGAGGCCAAGGGGCGCTATTTCCGTTTTCACAACAACAACGACCTGGTGACCCGAGTGCCAGCACGCTTTATGGGCTACAGTCACGCCGGCACCTACCTCTACATCAGTGAAGAGAAACAGATCCACCAAGAGCCCGGTTTTTGGTTCCGGTTCTTAGATTCGGTGGATGGTGCGGTAAATTCGGTGCTGGACTTGGGGTTAGATGCCATTGACGATCATGGCATGGAGCACTATCTGGCCGCCATCGAACAGTGGCAGTTCGAACCGTAAGGACGGCACGGCATTAGCTGGCTTGTTGCTGTGGTTGACTGTGCTGCTGGATCCAATCCAGTGCCAACGGCCACAGCGCCTGACACTGGCGACTGAAGAACTTCATGTGCCCAATCTCTTTCAGGCCATGTTCTTGTGGCACTAACGTCAGCCGTTGTGGCTGCAATTGGTGATGCACCGCAATCATCTCGGCCACGTTGCGGTTGTTGGCGATCTCATCATCACTGGCGTTGATCCACAGGGCTGGAATATTCAACCGATGGTAACTGTGCTGTTGAATGGCGTGGCCAAAATCAGTTTGCACGTAGCCACTGCCGTTACACCAGTGCCGCCACTGTTGCGCAACTGCCTTAGGCAGCGGTTCACCCATGCCGAACCACTGCGATTTGGTGTGGCCGAACAGCAGATTGCTAAGGGGAATAAAGCCGTTCATAAAGTACTGGGCGCTAAGCCAAAATGGCATCCGCATGTTGCTTAAATTGCCCGATGAACAAGCAAAAGCAAACATCGAACTAAGCTGGGCACTGTTGTGCATCAACCCCAGCAACTGTCCGCCAGCGCTGTGGCCAATCAGATGACAAGAACGGTTAGGCACTAACTGTTGCAGCTTGGCCAGTACCGCAGGCATATCTTGCTCACCCCATTGCTGGATCGAGGCCGTACTGTTGCTAACGGCCCCCTGTAACGAGCCGCCAATGCCGCGATTATCAAAACTCAATACTGCCAGTCCCTGTTGCGCTAAATAGCGGGAAAAATTGGCATAAAACTGACGTTTTATCCCCGTTGCCGGCGCAATCATCACCGCCGCTGAGGCGGCAATCTTTGGGGCAAAATAGCTGGCTGCCAATACGGTGCCATCTTCGCAGTTGATCGTCAGTTGCTCGCAAGTGATATCGTCCATGGCCTTCATACTGTTCAAGTGTGAGAAAGATCACATTAGCGTGAAGGGGCCAACTGGTCAAACCTGTTCTTGGTGTCACCATTGACGCGAGCAAGAAGCAAGGTGGATCAAAGCCGAGGATGGCAGGTGGGGATCAAGCAGATACAAAAAAGCCACCTTCTTGCGAAGGTGGCTTTTTCCAAACGTTTGGTGGAGCTGGCGGGATTTGAACCCGCGTCCAAAACATCTACGCCGTCGGCACTACATGCTTAGTCACTGTTTTATTTAACCGGTCAAGACCCCCAGAGACAGGGTTCTATCGGGTGAGTCGGATTGGTTTTAACGCTTTCTCTCCCGACAAAGAGTCCACGCGATCATGCAGGGTTTGACTACCTTGAATCTTCAGCCAGCAAGCGGGGCTTCAGAGGTAGGCACTACACAGCGTATTAGGCTGCTAGTGCGTAGTTTTCGTCGTTTGCGACTATTTTTTTGCGGCTTTTTACGTGGCCAACCGCCCCACGGCATGCTCCTAGGGTTTCAAATATTCTGTCGAATCCTGAATCAGCCCCAGAACTTAAGTCTACCACCGTTAGCCGCTGACGGCCAAGAGCAAACTGTTCATACAACCAGCAGTTAGCGCATGCTGCCTTTCATTACGCGTGCTTTTTCACGTTGCCAGTCGCGTTCTTTGCTGTCCTGACGTTTATCGTGCAGCTGCTTACCCTGTGCAAGGGCTACTTCCAGCTTAACGTTGGATTTGCTCCAGTACAGCGCAACTGGCACCAAAGTGTGGCCAGAGCGCTCCACTTGGCCGATCAAGCGATCAAGCTCGCGTCGTTTCAGCAACAGCTTTCGCGGTCGCATCGGCTCGGCGATAACGTGGGTAGAGGCAACATGTAATGGGGTAATGTTGCAGGCAACCAGGTAGGCCTCGTTGCGTTGAATGATGACGTAGCAATCGGTCAGGTTAACTTTGCCCTGACGGAGTGACTTAACTTCCCAGCCTTGTAAGACCAGACCCGCCTCAATCTTCTCCAAAAACTTATATTCGTGCTTCGCTTTTTTGTTCAGCGCGATAGTTGAGGAGGTGGGCTTGGATTTCTTTGCATTATTCTTAGCCATAAGCGCGACATTATACCTGTCTTACAGCGTTTTGGTATCGCTTCAGCTGTGGCAAAATGATCTCATGTGATCAGTGGAGTACTCAAATGCCAGAGATTAATCGCAGCGCGTTGGTTCGCTTTAGTGCGGCGCAGATGTACGCGTTGGTGAACGATGTGGCGTCATACCCTAAATTTTTACCCGGTTGCGTTGGCAGCAAGGTATTAGAGCAGGCCGAAAACCAAATGGTGGCGTCGGTGGCGGTCAGCAAAGTGGGGATCAGCCACAGCTTTACCACCTGCAACACCTTGGTGGAAAACCAATCCATCAGCATGGCGTTGCAAGATGGCCCGTTTAAAGCGCTGTCTGGTGGTTGGGTGTTTACTCCGCTGCGCGACGATGCGTGCAAAGTAGAGCTGTCGTTGCAGTTCGAGTTTTCCAGCCCATTGGTGGCCAAGGCGTTTGGCCGAGTGTTCAGTGAAGTGGCGCAGAATATGGTGCAAGCTTTTACTGAGCGCGCTAAGGATGTGTACTAATGAGTGACACCATGCAAATTGAGGTGGTCTATGCGTTGCCGGGCGAAGCCTTTGTGCGGAAATTAAATTTGCCGGTTGGCGCGACTGCCGAGGAAGCGATTCAAACCTGTGGCGTGCTAGAGCGTTATCCCAATATCGATTTAGCAAAGCAGAAGGTGGGCATTTTTAGCCGCACAGTGAAGCCCGCTTATGTGTTAGCCGATGGCGATCGGGTTGAAATCTACCGGCCATTACTGGCGGATCCACGCGAGGTGCGTAAGCGCCGTGCCGAAAAGGCGAAGCAAGAGGGGCGAGCCGATGCGGTAACCGGTGGGAAACCAAACCCATTGCGTGCTGAGGCGGATGACGCCCAGTAACCCCAGCGTTGAGTTAATGGGGTTTTAGGCAACAAAAAAGGAGGCAATGGCCTCCTTTTTTTGTGCGCAGTAACGGCGCGGTTATTGGCTGTTACTGGTTTCGAGCGGGGTGTTGTACTGCTCGCTTAATTCGTAATCGCCGCTGATGCTGGCAACTTTATCGGCCACAAAGGTAACGATCAGCTCTTTTTCAGTCACTTCGTCGGTGCGGCCGTTTTTGTACTGGTAGATGTAGTACCACGTATCCGAGGCGAAGCTGTCGCGCAGTACCGGACGGCCAAGCACAAACTCAACCTGTTCACGGCTCATTTCGACGCGCAGTTTCTCCACCTGAGTCTGTTCGATGAAGTTGCCCTGTGGCACATCAATTTTGTACACCAACCACTCAAATTGAGCGCATCCTGCCAAGCCCGTGGCTAAGGTGGCTGCGAGCATCAGGTTTCTGAACTGCTTCATCCTACTCTCTAAATCCATATTTATGTGAGCTGGCATCATACCCAAGCTTATCGGGCCGAGTCTATGGGGAAACGGCGTTCGCTGTTGCTAAGGAAAGTTGCCAACGGCTTATTTGTTAAGGGGTTAGTGTAAAGCTTGACGGGAAAGTTCAAAAAAGGGGCCATCAGGCCCCTAAGTGGTCACGCGAGTAAACGCTTATAGTGCGTTTTTGTAGATCTGGCAGATCTGCTCGTGGCTCGCTTCACGTGGGTTGGTTAGGCCACAGGCATCGTTCAATGCGTTGGTTGCCAGTGTTGGGATGTCTTCTTCCTTCACGCCCAGACCAGCCAAGCTTTGTGGGATGTCGATATCCAGAGACAGTTCGCGGATGGCTTGCAGTGCGGCTTGAGCACCTTGCTCGTCGCTCATGGCGGCAACGTCTTTGCCCATCAGGTGTGCAACCAGCTTCAGCTTGTCGGCAACAACCGTGGCGTTGAACTCTTGTACGTGTGGCAGCAACAGTGCGTTACATACGCCGTGTGGCAGATCGTAGAAACCGCCCAGCTGGTGCGCCATGGCGTGTACGTGGCCCAAAGAGGCGTTGTTGAATGCCATGCCAGCCAAGAATTGAGCGTAAGCCATCTGCTCACGTGCGTCGATGTCGTTACCGTCTTTCACTGCTTGGCGTAGGTTGTTGGCAATCAGGGTGATCGCTTTTTCTGCGCAGGCATCGGTGATTGGGGTTGCGGCGATAGACACCAGTGCTTCAATGGCGTGAGTCAGCGCGTCCATGCCGGTAGCGGCAGTCAGGAAGGCTGGCTTCGCTTTCATCAGTTCCGGATCGTTTACTGACAGCAGCGGAGTGGTGTGCTTATCAACGATGGCCATTTTGATGTGGCGCGCTTCATCAGTGATGATGCAGAAGCGGGTCATTTCAGACGCGGTACCGGCGGTGGTGTTGATGGCAACCAGTGGCATCTGCGGCTTGGCAGATTTATCAACGCCTTCGTAATCAGCAATTTTGCCACCGTTTGCGGCAACCAAAGCGATCCCTTTGGCACAGTCGTGTGGCGAACCGCCACCGAAGGAGATAACGAAGTCACACTGATGTTCGTTCAGCAGCGCCAAACCAGCGTCGACGTTGCCGGTGGTTGGGTTTGGCTGAGTACCATCAAATACGATGGCGGCAATGCCTTTGCTGGCCAGCTTGTCAGACAGGTTAGCGACCATGCCCAGTTGTACCAGCGGCTTGTCGGTTACGATCAGTGCTTTTTTGAAACCCAGAGCCACGATGTCATCAACAGCAACGTCCAATGCGCCTTGGCCAACGGTGTTCACAGATGGGATGAAAAATTTGGAAGCGGTCACGATGCTTCTCCTAATAGTGATTTAAAAAGTTTCTCTGCCACCTAAATTACGCCTACCTCGAAGTAGGTAATGTGATCGATGTCGAGAATTACACTACTGATTTTAATCTTGACGAGAGTTCAGATGCGCCGTGACCATAAATGAAGTTTTGTTCGCAGCTTCACTATTGAAATATAAGGTGAATCACCTAGCGAGCAGTTCTGTGGCATTGGCTCGAGTATTTTCCGTTATGGTATCTCCGCCCAATAAACGGGCGAGTTCATCAATACGTTGGGCTTCACTCAGCGGCACCATGTTGGTTTCGGTGCTCTTACCTTGGCTCTGTTTTGAGACATACATGTGGTTGTGGCCGTTGCCTGCTACTTGCGGTAAGTGGGTGACACAGAACACCTGGGTCGATTGCCCCAACTGGCGCAACATCTTGCCGACGACGGCTGCGGTTGGGCCGGAGATCCCAACATCCACTTCATCGAAAATCAGCGTTGGCGTGGCCACTTTGCGGGCGGTGATCACCTGAATGGCCAAGCCAATCCGTGATAATTCCCCCCCCGAAGCGGTTTTGGCGATCGCTTGTAAAGGTTGGCCTGGGTTAGTGGTAACCAAAAATTGCACCTTGTCGCTGCCCAATGGGCTGAAGTGATCGTCGTGAAAGGCCACTTCGATTTCAAACTTGGCGTGGGGCATGGCCAGCTCTTTTAAATTGGCGGTCACCAGTTTGTTGAGCTCTTTGGCAAAGCGGACGCGGCTCTTATGCAGCTTAGCGCCATGCAATTGCAGTTGTTCTAAGGCGTGCTGGCGCTGCAGCTGCAGCTGCTCTAATTGGGTATCGCTGTCGGCCAGTTGCGCCAGTTCATCGGCCAACGCTTGATGGTGGGCGGCCAATTCAGAGGCGGCCACTTGATGCTTACGCGCTAAGGTCATGGCGCGGGATAACCGCCCCTCCAGTTCATCAAAACGCTCGGGCTCCATTTCTAAACTGGTGTGGTAACTTGCCAATTCGTTGCTGCTTTCTTGAATTTGGATCATCCCTTCGTGCAGCATCGCCAGCGGTTCTGCGAGGGCGGGATCGTCACTGTGCAGCGCTTCGACTTCGCTGATGGCCTGTTGCAACAGCGATTGCACCGAGGCTTCTTCCCCGTCACTGAGCAGATACAAAGCGCGTTGGCTTTGCTCCATCAGGTTACCGCAGTTAGCAAGACGCTTGTGTTCCGCTTCAATCTGTTCAAACTCGCCACGGGCTAAGCCAAATTCGTCTAACTCTTGTACTTGGTACTCCAGCAGTTGGCTGCGGGCTTGCCGTTGTTGTTGCTCTTGCTGCAGCTGCTGAATTTGACGGTCGATGCGTTTCCACTGCTGGTAGCCTTGCTGGCAGCTGGCCAATAAGCTGTGGTGCCCGGCGTATTGATCGAGCAAATCCAGCTGCACGTCGCAGTGCAGCATGCTGTGGTGGGCATGCTGACCATGAATGCTCACCAGCTGTTCACCCAATGCTTTCAGTTGTGCCAGTGGCACCGGATGGCCGTTAACCCAAGCGCGACTGCGCCCTTCTTGCGAGATGGTACGACGGACAATGCAGTTATCGTCGTCGTTCAGTTCGTTTTGCTGTAACCAACGCTGGGCTACCGGGATGGCGCTGATATCAAATCGAGCGGAAAGATCGGCTCGTTCGGCACCGGGGCGAACCATGGCGGCTTCCCCGCGGCTGCCTAAGCACAAACTTAATGCGTCGATGGCGATGGATTTACCAGCACCGGTTTCGCCGGTGATGCTGGTCATGCCAGCGTGAAAATCCAGTTCTAAAAACTTAACGATGGCAAAGTTGCTGACAGTCAGTTGGCTTAGCATGGGGCAGCCCTGTATAGGTGAACATGGATACTGTATAAAACGACAGTATATGTGTTTTTTTTCATCGGTAAAGAGGGCGGGGCAATTCTTTTGCAAAAAAACGGGCGCCATGGCACAGCCAACCAACGGCTGAGTGCAATCATGCTGTGGGGCAGAAATCGTGCCTTTTCGCGGCAGCAGAGGCGCGCCGATAGAATCGACCATTTTTAAACTTTGTTGTTATTTATCTGTTTGTTACCATGCCGCGTCGATGGGGTTGAGCGGCACATTGCGCCCCATCCGGGAGCAACCTCACGGACTGGGGTTGCAGCTAGCCTAAAGGAGTCTCACGGTGTCAAACAGCAAGCCCAGCGCCAAAATCGATCACAGCGAGCTGACCAGCTCTGCGTTTTGGATTGGTCACACATTAATGATCATTGCCACGGTGGTGGGGGTGTATCTGGCCGCACAGGCGGGGTTAAAACAGGCGATCATCTTTGATGATGTGACGGCACGGCAGAATAACTATTTTTTACGGCAGTCTTTGTATGAAGAGCTGGCGGATAACATCGGTTCCCTGCGGGAATACGATAAGCAGTACCTTAGCCGCAATATTTCGTCCAATCAGCTGAAAGCGAATGCCCCCAACATCAGTCGCTATGTTTGGGAAACCATGAAGTATTCGCAGATCACCCTGGAAACCCCCAGTTA
Source organism: uncultured Ferrimonas sp. (assembly GCF_947489035.1). Taxonomy (GTDB): domain Bacteria; phylum Pseudomonadota; class Gammaproteobacteria; order Enterobacterales; family Shewanellaceae; genus Ferrimonas. Next base: position 73,013 of record NZ_CANLCI010000007.1, read on the forward strand.
TTTTCTTGGGGAAACGCGACGTTTCTATGCTCAGGTTGATGACATCATTGCCAAGGCGGAAGCCTCTTTTTATTCCTCTCAATACGCCAGCGGTTTAATGACGAAACAGTTGGATAGGATGGCGCATGAGGTGCTGCCGAAATTGAAAAGCAACACCGCCACCTTGGCCACCTACCTTGAGCAATTCGACGTGTATGTGGATGACCTTAAAGCGGTTGCGCCGAGTGAGGCAGAACAATGAGCCAGAAACTGTGCCCGCAGTGCCCGAGTGAATCCTTAACCGTAACCCCCTACCGGCAAGAAGCGGTGGACGTGTGTCGCCGCTGTGCTGGAATGTGGTTCGAAGAGAGTGAAATCAATCGGGTGATCTCTGAGGTGGATAATGGCGAAGATAACGCCGACATTAGCAATAGCCTGAGCCAGCAACGCAGTAAAACCTTATTGCGTTGCCCCGACTGCAACATCAAATTAAAGCGAGCCAAGTTGTTAGATAATTTTGATCTGGAACTCGATGCCTGCCCCAGCTGCGATGGGGTGTGGATTGGCAATGATGAGATCGAAAAAGTAGAACACTCACCGCGGCTGCGGCAGGCACTGAGCGAGATAAACCAGAAAGTTTCAGTGAAAAGTTGGCTATTTCAAACGCTGGTGCGTTTTCCGGTGGAATACAACATAAAACCCCATCGGGTGCCGATTGTGACTTGGTCATTGGTGGTGTTAAACACGTTATTCTTTTGGGCGTATTTTGGTTCGTACAGTGACACCGAGTGGGTATTTGCCCACTTTGCCAGTCGTCCCGCGGATCTGGCTCAAGGCAACGAGTGGTGGACACTGCTCAGTGCCACCTTTTTGCATGGGGATATCCTGCACCTGCTGGGCAACATGTATTTCTTGCTGTTAATTGGCGACAACCTTGAAGACGTACTGGGGCGTTGGCGCTATTTGGGGATCTATCTGGTTTGTGGTATTGGCGCAGGGATCATTAGCACCGTGGCTAACTGGAACAGCGAGATCATGAGCGTTGGTGCCAGTGGCGCCATTGCCGCCTTGTTTGCGATGTATTTGGTTTGGTTCCGCTTCGCCAGTTTGTCGTTCATGTTTATTATCTATCAGAAGAAGTTGTCACCGGTGTGGTATTTCGCCATTTGGCTGGTGATCGATAATCTGTTGGCGATGCTGCTGGATGGGCAGGGCGTGGATTACTGGGCCCATCTGGGGGGCTTTGCGGTGGGGCTGGCATTTGGGTTGGGCTTGAAAGAGTGGGTTTATCAAACCAATCCGGTGGTGCGGATCTTGGCGCAAAACAGCGTTAAAGTTAATCGCTAGTTTAACCGCGAGTGTAACGGCTACCGCAACGAAAAAAGGCTTGATTGGGTAAGCGCCAATCAAGCCTTTTTTGTTGGTTTACCTCGGCCATCTTGATGGCGGCCTTTGGGTTAAAACAGTTTGCTGCCCCAGCCCAGTTTGGTTCGCAGCACTTCAAAGTAGCTGTGGCCCTTAGGGTGGATCAACCGCAGTTTGTGCTTCGCGCGGCGTATGATGATCTCGTCGCCGGGGAGGGCGGGCAGGGTAATGTGGCCATCGCAGGAAACTTCTAAGGGCCGGTTGCCCATTTCAGGTGACGCGATCAATTTCACCACCGATTCCCCATCAACCACAATCGGTCGGCCAGACAGTGAATGAGGGAACATTGGCACCAAAATGACCGCATTCATGTTGGGGGTAAGGATCGCCCCGCCAGCGGAGAGTGCGTACGCCGTCGACCCCGTTGGGGTAGAGACAATCATGCCGTCGGCTCGTTGGCTGTACATAAATTGGTCGTCGATGTACACCTCGAACTCAATCATGTTAGCGACTCGCCCTGGGTGTAATACCGCTTCGTTCATGGCGCTGTTGGTGGATTTTAGCTTGCCGTGGCGGTATACCTCGGCTTCCAGCAAAAAGCGCATTTCGGTATCAAACTCACCGGCCAGTACCGGCCCCAGCTTCTGTTCAAACTCATCGGGACAGATATCGGTAAGAAAGCCAAGGTTGCCACGGTTAACGCCAATAACGGCCACATCGTAACGGGCCAGCACCCGCGCTGCCCCTAGCATGTTGCCGTCGCCCCCCACCACAATCACCAGATCGCAGCGTTCGCCCATTTCACATAGGGTTAAGGCTTCGGCTTTGGTGCAGCCCAACTGCTTGGCGATCCGCTGCTCAATCAATACTTGGTAATTGCGCTCGTGCAACCAATAGAACAGCTTTCGCAGGGTTTGGTTGGCCCCGTGATGGTCCGGTTTGCCAATTAGGCCGATAGTACGAAAGGGCTGAGACATAAAAAGAAAACCGAAGCGGCCTTGAAGTGGGAATATTGATCCCCATAATAGGCTCAGTGTTTAAGTGAATAAAGTGATTTTGGCGGAGTTGTGATGAGCGACGAGCAGCAAAAAGTTGTCGATCAACAAGAAGATATTGAATCTGTAGAAGCAGAAGCTGTGGAAGCGGAAATCGTAGACGAGCGTGATGAGCGCATCGTTCAATTGGAAGCGGAACTGGCTCAGGCACAGGCTGCAGTGGATGGTGAAAAAGACATCAAACTGCGCGCCGCGGCAGAAGTGGATAACATCCGCCGCCGTGCAGCCATTGACGTGCAGAAGGCTCGTGATTTTGCGTTAGAGAAATTCGCAAAAGAGCTGCTGCCGGTTATCGATAACTTAGAGCGTGCCCAAGAGGCAGGCGATAAGGATACCGATGCGGTTAAAGCGATCTTGGAAGGCGTTGAGCTAACCCATAAAAGCTTTATTGATAGCGTTGGCAAGTTTGGCATTGAAGCTGTGGGCGTTGAAGGCGAAGCCTTTAACCCAGAGGTGCATCAGGCCATTTCGATGGTGCCAAGCCCGGATCACGATTCCAATACCATCATGGCGGTAATGCAAAAAGGCTATACCTTAAACGGTCGCCTGTTGCGCCCAGCGATGGTGATGGTTGCGCAGTAAGCGCTAACCGTCGCAGAAAAAACCGAGCCTAGGCTCGGTTTTTTTGTTTTTGTCTGCGGGCGAACAGCCCCGTTGTGGTGCGTTAGCTGATGACGAGGTTGCGCTGGCTGAGTTCCGCTACGCCCGTGCGGATCAATTCTGCGGTGGCCTTGGCGTTTTCCAAAGGCATTAAGTGGCCGTGTTGCTGGTTTTGCTTAAACAGCACGTTGCTGGCGTTACGTTGCCACTGTTGCCATGTGGTGTCGCTGAAGAACGCCGAAGGCTTACCGCGAATGGCTACGGTGGGCACCGGTAAGTCAGTTAGCACTGGCATGATGTTACGGGCTTCACTGTAGTTAGCGGCTTCCCAAATTTTATCAAACACCAATTCCACATTGCCGCTGCTGGTGGGGCGCACGCCGTGATCGGCAAAGGCTTCTAAGGTATCGGCTTCAATGTGCTGAAATGGGCGTTTACGACTGAGTTCGTGCACAAACTGCTGCGGAGTGGGCCAGTGGTGGCGTTTGGCCAAGGTGGATTTTACCAAGGGGTGGCGCTGCTTTAACGAGTTAGGGGCGTAGCGCAGTAGGGTGGATTGCCACGTGGCAACGGTAACCGGCTCAATCAACACCAATTGGCTAAAAAGATCGGGGCGCCGATACGCGGCCAAAGCGGTGCAGCTGGCGCCCATCGAGTGGCCAATGCCGATGATGGGCTCATTGTGGTGGCGTTCAATCTGCTCAATCAGATCATCCACGTACAGCATCCAGCCGTGGTATTGCGGCGGCTTGCCCGCATCGGGCCAGGTTGGTCGCATCGGTAGGGCGGTTAAGCTGAAATGCGGCAACAGTTGGCGCAGCAGCGGCTGATAAACCCCAATTGGAAAGCCATTAGCGTGATAAAAATGGGCTGCAGGGCCTCGGCCACCAAGGCTGAGGTAGGGGCTGTGGGCTGACACCGGTTGAAACATCGATACGTCCTTGTTTGATGTTAGAGCAAATACGCTAACAAGGAACGGTGCGGGACGCCAGCGTAAGCGCCAAGCTTAATTCTTTGTGGTAGTTCACCGCAGCTGCAGTGGGGCGGTTACCACGCGGGGATATGGGGTTAATACCAAACAAAGGGGCGGTTGGCTTGCAACTCGGCCACGCTGGCTTCGATTTTTTGGTATTTCAGATCAACCCAGGCGGGCAGATCCCGTGGTCGCTTTAAGATCCCGCGGCGGGGATCCTTGGGGCTGATCACCACTTCAATGTTATCCAGGCCAATGTCGTGGCTCAGCACAAACAGCTCTTCAATGGAGCGATCGCCCATGGCCAGACAACCGGTAGAGACTTCGCGGCCGTGAATAAAGATGTCGCCCCCCAAATCGGATCGTTGTTCTACGTTGCCATAGTGGCGGTCCAGCTGATTGGGGTAATCGATCCGCAGCGACAGATGAAATTTGCTGTTGGGGTTGGCGGCATCCAGTCGGTAGATCCCCTCGGGCACCAGCAGATCCCCTTGGCGCATCTTCGGGCGCAAGGTGCCACTGGCGCGTTTAATGGGGTAGCTGCGCAGATGGTGCCAAGCGTTATCCTGCCCCTGCAGCCAAATTTCTAATTTGCGTTCCGCTTTTAACGCCACTAATTTCGCTGCTTTGGGCTTGAGCTGATCCGGCAGGCGTTCAAAGTAGGGGGCCAACCGCGCGCGGGCGTCTGGCCCATAGGCGGAAAGCACCGATTCAACCGTGCGGATCTTACCCCAGCTTGGGGCAGCAAAAGACAGCAACAACACTGGCAGCAGTGTTAACAACAGCGTGACACGCAACGGTGAATCTCCTTCGTGATTTGGCGGCAGTGTTTCATAGCCACCGCGGGGCTGCAACGTCCTATGTCACAACCGAGCTAACCGTTATAGCTTACGCAATAAACGAAAAAGCCCGCAAGTTGCGGGCTTCATAATCAGTCGATTGATTTGCTTGAATTAACGCAAATTATGCTGGCTGACGAGTGGTGGTTAACGCAATCTCACGAATGTGTACGTTTTGCGGTTGGCCGTAAGCGTATTCAATGGCGTTGGCCACATCTTGTGCTTTTAGTACGCCGCCCATGGCGTCTTTCCATTCGCCGTAACCGTTTTTGATGTCGTCACGGGTGGTGTGGCTCAGCAGTTCGGTTTCTACCGCGCCTGGGGAGATCACGATAACGCGCACGTCGTCGCCACACACTTCTTCACGCAGGGTTTCGGACATGCCGTGTACCGCGTACTTGGTGCCACAGTATGCCACGTGGTTCGGGAAGGTTTTGAAACCAGCAATCGAAGAGATGTTGACGATGGTGCCGGCTTTGCGTTCACGCATGCCTGCCAGAACCAAGTGGATGCCGTTCAGTAAGCCTTTTACGTTGACGTCCAGCATCTTGCTCCATTCAGCAGGATCTTGGGTGTGAGCGTCGCCCAGCAGCATTACGCCGGCGTTGTTAACCAAGCAATCAACGGGACCAAACTGCGCTTCCGCTTCTTTGATGGCGGCATCAAAGGTCGCCACGTCGGTAACGTCCACTTTGCGGCACAGGGTGTTTGGCAGGTTTAACGCTTCCAGCTTTTCTACTCGACGAGCCAACAGCAGCAGTGAGTGGCCTTGGGCTGACAGAGTGCGAGCGGTTGCTTCGCCGATACCAGAAGAGGCGCCGGTAATTACAACAAGTGGCTTAGTCATGGGGTTTCTCCAATTAAGTCGTTGCCAGCTTGGCAACGTGATGGCGGCCACTATAGAGATAGTCGTTATCGGGCTAAAATACTTTGTTTCTTTGTCTGTAATAGGGTTTGCCTATGGATCTGCGTCGACTGCGCTGCTTTGTGGCGGTATTTGAAGAGCGCAACATCACCGCTGCGGCCCAGCGTTGTTTTGTGTCTCAACCATCATTATCTAGTTCTATCAAACAGTTAGAGCAGGAACTTGGGGCCACATTATTTATTCGCCACAAACGCGGTGTCGATCTTACCGACGATGCCCACCAGCTCTACCCGTTGGCCCGACGCCTATTAGGGCAAGCGGATGAGCTGCCGGCGATGTTTGCCGAGCGCCAAGCTAAGATCAAATTGCGGCTGGGTAATTTTCATGATTTAAGCCCATCGCAGCTGGTGGCCTTTATCGATCGCTGTCAGCAGCTGGAGCCGCGCTTGCAGATTGAACTGTGCGATCACGATGACGGCGAGGTGGATGCGCGCTTAACCTTGGATGTGCTGAAAAAAGAGGAAGAGCTGTTTGTGCCGCTGTGGGAGGAAGACTATGTGTTGTGCGTGCCCACCGACCACGCGCTGGCCAGCCAAGATGAGGTGTCGTTGGCGCAGCTGGATCAATACTCCTTTATTGAATGCGCGGCCTGTGAAGCGCATCAGCAAACCTTAAGTTTGCTGGCCAGTGGCGGCTTTGCGGTTAACTTGGTCGCCAAGGCAGCCCATAAAACCCAAGTACGGCACATGGTGTGTGCTGGGTTGGGGATCTCGTTCTTACCGTCGGGGGTCTTAGAGGGCTGCGAACAACTTAAGGCGGTGCCGTTGCTGGCACCACGGATGTTCCGCCGAATTGGGCTGTGCTTACCGGCTTCCCGCGCCGATAGCAGCTTAAGCCAACTGCTGCGTCGCGTGCCGATGTAACGCCAATGGGTTACGGGGTTGAACGCTGGCTGGCGAGCTTGGCCTTGGCCATTTTCGGCCCCAATTGCTGCACCATTAATCCCGCCACAATCAACACCAAACCGATGATGGTGGCGGGGGCGATCACCTCGCCCAAGATCTGCCAGATAAACAGCAGCGAGATAAAGGGGCCAAGAAACACTAAGTTACTGAGACTGGCGGTGTGTTCTGCAGTACGCATCGCGGTAAGCCACAGCACAAACGTCAGTCCCATTTCAAATAAGCCAATATAGGCAGCACCAGCGAAGCCTTGCCAGTTGGGCAGTGCCAGCTCGCCCCGATATGCACAGACAGCAAGCGTTAACGGCAGCGACACGATGAAGCCCAATAACAGGCCAACCACCGGGTTGCCCTGCTGCTTGGTGTTGATGATCCAGTACAGCGCCCACAACACGGTAGAGATCATCATTAAGCCAATGCCGCTGGGATCAGACAGCTGCAAGCGGCTGAAATCGCCCGCAGTGGCAATGATCACCACCCCAGCATAAGCGGCGATGGCGGCAATAATGTCCCAGCGTCGCAGCGTTTGCCCCAACATCGGCACCGCTAATAGGCTCAGCATGATCGCCCAAGTGTAATTTAACGCCTGCGCCTGTTGGGCAGGTAAGCGATCGTAGCCTGCAAACAACACAAAGTAATAAAGAAAGGGGTTAAGCACCCCGCATTTGATCGCATGCCAAGGGGCTTGGCGCCATTGTTGCGCCAATTGCGGCAGTTGGTCGCGATAAAGAACAATGCCAAACAGCACCAAAGTGGACACAAGCGAGGCATACAACACTAATTGTGCCGGGGATAAGTGCTGCAGCGATAATTTAAATGCGGTAGCAACGGTTGACCAACACAGCACCGCTGCGAAGCCAAATTGCATCGCTCGAGTTTGATTTTTCACGTGTTTATTTTATTTTCTGTGGTAGCGAAAAAGGCGTATTGAAGATTGTATACAATCCTGAAGCGGACGATAACGCCCACAAACTAAATTTTTTTTATTTTTACCCTTGAAAGCCACAGGGCTATCCCCATTTCTCTTGTCAGAATCAGTCGGCCGCAAAAGTTTGCGCGTTTCCCTTGAAAGGGCGCTTGGCTGACCCCACATAGTTTGTAACTTATTTACACCTCGTTATTGCAAAGTTTTCGGAGGCTTTCGATGGGCAAGATCATCGGTATCGATTTAGGCACCACTAACTCCTGTGTTGCTATCTTGGACGGCGATGCGCCGCGTGTTGTTGAGAACGCTGAAGGCGATCGTACTACCCCGTCAGTTATCGCTTACACCGATGGCGAAACCTTAGTTGGTCAACCAGCTAAGCGTCAGGCAGTAACCAACCCACACAACACCATGTATGCGATCAAGCGTTTGATCGGTCGTCGCTTTAAAGACGAAGTGGTACAGCGTGACATCGACATCATGCCGTTCAACATTGTTGAAGCGGACAACGGTGACGCTTGGGTTGAAGCGCAAGGCAACAAGATGGCTGCACCGCAGGTATCTGCAGAAGTTCTGAAGAAAATGAAGAAAACTGCAGAAGATTACCTGGGCGAAGAAGTAACTGAAGCGGTAATTACCGTACCAGCTTACTTCAACGATTCTCAGCGCCAAGCCACCAAAGATGCCGGTCGCATCGCTGGTTTGGACGTAAAACGTATCATCAACGAACCAACTGCTGCGGCTCTGGCTTACGGCATGGGCCGTACCGAAGGCGACAACGTGGTTGCGGTATACGATTTGGGTGGTGGTACGTTTGATATCTCCATCATTGAAATCGACAACGTTGACGGCGAACAGACTTTTGAAGTTCTGGCCACCAACGGCGACACCCACTTGGGTGGTGAAGATTTCGATAACCGCCTGATCAACTACTTGGCTGAAGAGTTCAAGAACGAGCAAGGCATCGATCTGAAGAACGATCCACTGGCCATGCAGCGTCTGAAAGAAGCCGCTGAAAAAGCCAAGATCGAACTGTCTTCAGCGCAGCAGACCGACGTTAACCTGCCGTACATCACTGCAGACGCAACCGGTCCTAAGCACATGAACATCAAAGTAACCCGCGCTAAGCTGGAATCTTTGGTTGAAGATCTGATTGTGCGCTCTTTGGAGCCGTTGAAAGTGGCACTGCAAGATGCGGACCTGTCGGTGTCTGACGTTAACGACATCATCTTGGTCGGTGGTCAGACTCGTATGCCTAAAGTACAGCAAGCGGTTGCTGACTTCTTCGGCAAAGAGCCACGTAAAGACGTGAACCCAGACGAAGCGGTTGCCATGGGCGCTGCGGTACAGGGCGGCGTATTGGCTGGCGACGTGAAAGACGTATTGCTGCTGGACGTTTCCCCACTGTCTTTGGGTATCGAAACCATGGGCGGCGTGATGACTTCTCTGATTGAGAAGAACACCACCATCCCAACCAAGAAGTCGCAGGTATTCTCTACCGCAGAAGACAACCAGTCGGCCGTGACCATTCACGTGCTGCAGGGTGAGCGTAAGCAAGCCCAAGGCAACAAGTCGCTGGGTAACTTCAACTTAGAAGGCATTCAGGCGGCGCCGCGTGGCATGCCACAAATCGAAGTTACCTTCGACATCGACGCCGACGGGATCCTGCACGTGTCAGCCAAAGACAAGGGCACCGGCAAAGAGCAGAAGATCACCATTCAGGCTTCCTCTGGTCTGTCTGAAGACGAGATCAACGCCATGGTGAACGACGCCGAAGCGAACGCCGAAGAAGACAAGAAGTTTGAAGAGCTGGTTCAAGCTCGCAACCAAGCTGACGGTCTGGTACACGGTACTCGCAAGCAGGTTGAAGAAGCCGGCGACGCGCTGACTGGTGAAGACAAAGACGCCATTGAAGCGGCCTGTAAAGCAGTTGAAGAAGCAGTTAAAGGCGACGACAAAGACGCCATTGAAGCTAAGACTCAAGAGCTGATCCAAGCATCGCAGAAGTTGATGGAGATTGCTCAACAGCAGGCTCAAGCACAACAAGCTGGCGGCGAAGAACAGCCTCAAGCCAAAGCAGCCGACGACGTAATGGACGCTGAATTTGAAGAAGTGAAAGACAAGAAGTAATTCTGCTGTCATCACTGCTTAAATAGCTATTTGAGCGGGCGTCCGGCCAAACCGGCCGCCCGCTTTGTCATATTTATCGAGTAACACGGAACGCGACAATCACTATGTCTAAACGCGATTACTACGAAGTGCTGGGTGTTGGCCGCGATGCCAGCGAGCGCGACATTAAAAAAGCGTACAAACGCTTGGCAATGAAGTACCACCCGGATCGCAACCCAGGCGATACCGCAGCGGAAGAAAACTTCAAAGAAGCCAAAGAAGCCTATGAAATTCTGACCGATGGCCAGAAACGTGCGGCTTACGATCAGTTCGGTCATGCTGGGGTTGATCCTAACCGTGGCGGCGGTGGCTTTGGTGGCGGCGGTGGTGCTGGCGGTTTCGAAGACATCTTTGGCGATGTCTTTGGCGACATGTTTGGTGGTGGCGGCCGTCGTGGTGGCGGTGGTCGTCAACAGCAACGCGGCGGTGCCGATCTGCGTTACAACCTGGAACTGTCTTTGGAAGAAGCGGTTAAAGGCTGTAAGAAAGAGCTGAAGATCCCATCGCTGTCCTCTTGTGACAGCTGTGATGGCAGCGGCGCCAAGAAAGGCTCGAGCGCACAAACCTGTGGCACCTGTCATGGCCAAGGTCAAGTGCAGATGCGTCAGGGCTTCTTTGCGGTTGCGCAGGCGTGTCCGACTTGTAATGGTCGCGGTAAGGTGATCAAGGATCCGTGCAACAAGTGTCACGGTGAAGGTCGGGTTGAGAAAACCAAGACCCTGTCGGTTAACATTCCGGCAGGCGTGGATACCGGCGATCGCGTGCGTTTGGCTGGCGAAGGCGAAGCCGGTCAGATGGGCGCGCCAGCCGGGGATCTGTACGTACAGATGCACGTTAAAGATCACCCAATCTTCGAGCGTGACGGCAACAACCTGTATTGCGAAGTGCCAATCAGCTTCAGCAGTGCAGCACTGGGTGGCGAGATTGAAGTGCCGACCTTAGACGGTCGTGTTTCTTTGAAGATCCCAGCAGAAACCCAAACTGGGCGCATGTTCCGCTTACGCGGCAAAGGTGTTAAGTCGGTTCGCAGCCACGCGGTTGGTGATTTGATCTGCAAGGTGATCATCGAAACGCCGGTTAACTTAACCGGTCGCCAGAAAGAGCTACTGCAAGAGCTGGAAGCCAGCTTTGAAGGCACCAGCAAACAGCACCGCCCCAAAGCGGAAGGTTTTTTCGATGGTGTGAAGAAGTTTTTTGACGATCTGACCAGCTAAGCGCTGCCATCGTTTGAATTAAGCCACTCATTTGAGTGGCTTTTTTATTGGTTTTTTGCCGCGAATGGCCTTTTTCCTACAGAAAGCGCAGATACAACTGGTTAACATTGCATCAAGTTCTGTAACAAGGGAAAGATCAAATGCTAAGGATTGTGTTATTGCTGCTGGGGCTGTCGCTGCCATTTTTCAGTGTGGCGATGCCTGACATCGAGCACTTCACCAAAGAGTCGCAATACAAGTCGGTCAAGATTTCACCGGATGGCCAGTTCTTGGCAATCAAAATGCCTAAAGATGGCAAGGATGTCTTAGCGGTATTGGATGCCAATACGCTTTCGATTGTGAATGTGGTTGCCTTTGGAGGCAAAAAAGAGGTTGGCCAGTACTACTGGGTCAATAATGATCGGCTGATTTTTCAATTGCGCGTGAAAAAAGGCTGGTTAGCCGAGCCCTTGTGGTACGGCGAATGGTTTGCGGTTAATGCCGACGGTAAACGTGGCCATAACGTGTTTGGTTATCGTGCCGGTGAGATGCAAACGGGCACTCGCTTAAAAAAGCAAAAATCGATGCAGGCTTGGGGCGAAGTTATCGATTTGATGCCGGAAGATGATGATCACATCTTAATGGCCGCGACGCCAATGAGCGCCACCGGTGAACGTCTTGCCGAGATCATTAAGCTGAACGTGTATAACGGCAAAACCCGCAGCCTTGGCCGCGCACCCGTGCCCAATGCCTATTTCTTGGCTGACAATAAGGGTGAAGTCCGCTTTGTTTCCGGTAAGAACTTAAATGGCGAGTGGGACGTGCGCTATCGAAAAAAGCGCGGCAGCGATTGGATTAAGGTGCCTTCGGAAAGCAATGATGGCGGTAAATTTTACCCAGTCGGCTTTGCCGATGATACCCACATTTACGCAGTGAGTAACTTGCACAGTGACGTTGATGTCCTGATTAAAATGAATGTGGAAACCGGTGAGGTGAAGCAGTTGTATAAAGATGAGCAGGTGGATATCAGCAATTTGCACTTCGGCCCTAAAGGGCGTGAACTGTATGCACTGGAAGTGGAACCCAACTTTCCGAGTTACATCTTTATTCGGGGGAAACACCCGACCGCGCAAGCGTTAAAAAGCCTGATGGCTACTTTCCCTGGCCAGCAGGTGAGCTTGCCAAGCCAAAGCTTGGATGGCGCTCGTGCCGTGGTGAAGGTATACAGCGATCAGCAACCCCCTTCGTTTTACTTATATGAAAGCCAGAGCAACAAACTGAAGTCATTAGTGCACAGCCGCGGCTGGGTTGATAGTAAGCAAGCTTCTTATGTTGAGCCGATCAGCTTTGCTGCCCGTGATGGCCAGAAAATTCACGGCTATATAACTCTGCCGCCAGGTATGGAGCTTAAAGACGCAGCTAAGCTGCCGATGATCGTTAACCCGCACGGCGGCCCTCATGGGGTGCGGGATCAATGGCGTTACAACTACGAAACCCAACTGCTTGCCAGCCGTGGTTATGCGGTGTTGCAGGTCAACTTTCGCGGTTCTGGAGGTTTTGGTAAGCGCTACGAACAAGCAGGGCATCGGCAATGGGGTGGAGTAAGTCAGTTCGATATCATTGATGGTACCCGCTACGCCATTGAACAAGGGATCGCGGATGAACAGCGGATCTGCATCTATGGCGCCAGTTATGGCGGCTACTCGGCGTTGCAAAGCTCGATTTTGGAACCGGATCTGTTCCAATGCGCCGTGGGGTCGATGGGGATCTACGATCTGGAGATGATGTTTGACGAAGGTGACATTCAGGCCCGTAAAACGGGGATGAAATTCCTGAAAGATGCGCTTGGTGAAGATAAAGCGCAGCTGCGTAAGTTCAGCCCAGTGCACAATGTGGATAAATTAAAGGCGTCGCTGTTGCTGATGCACGGTGAAGAAGATGAACGAGCGCCGGTTGAACACGTTGAAGCGTTGATGAAAGCGTTAGACAAGCGCCACTATCCGTATCAGTACCTAGAGATGGATAAAGAGGGCCACGGCTTGGCGGATCCAGCAACCCGTAAAGCCTATTACGAAAAGATGGTTAACTTTCTTGACGATAATCTAAAGCTGTAATCTTTCAGCTCAGTGCCAAGCAACAGCCAGCTTACCGAAGCTGGCTGTTGTGATTGTGGGGCAGAATAAGAAAGTCACGGTATGCCCCATATTGCCCTTAGGGGCGGCGAATCGTTACCATGGGTTAACATCAGTATGAAAGGGATCACAGCATGAAACGGATAGCCATTGCAGCAGCATTGATCGGCCTTAGTGCCTGCTCTGCCACTTCGCCAACGGGGCGCAATCAGTTGCTTATGTTCAGTGCCGATGAGATGCGGCAGATGGGCGATCAGTCTTTTGCTCAGATCAAGCAAAAAGAGCAGCTCAGCACCAACAAAGCGATCAATCAGTATGTGCAATGCGTGACGGCGGCCTTAACCAAGCCAGAGCATCTGCGTGCGGTGGATGATAGCCAGCAAGAGCAGTGGGATCTGGTGGTGTTCGACTCCGATCAAGTGAACGCCTTTGCCTTACCTGGCGGCCACATTGGGGTTTACACCGGTTTATTGAAAGCGGCGCAAACGCCGGATCAGCTGGCGGCGGTGATTGGCCATGAAATTGGTCACGTGTTGGCGGATCACGGCAACGAGCAAGTGTCCCGCGGCCAAGCCACCAACCTCGGCTTGCAAGTGATTGAAGCGGCATTGGGGGCCAGTGGCAGCCAAAATCAAGGGATGATCATGGCGGGTTTGGGCTTAGGCGCTCAGGTGGGGATTTTACTGCCCTTTGGCCGTCAGCAAGAAAGTGAGTCCGATGTGATCGGGTTAGAGCTGATGGCGCGGGCCGGATTTGATCCCGCTGCGTCCATTGCACTGTGGCAAAACATGGCCAAGGCCAGTGGCGGCAATGCGCCGATGGAGTTCATGTCGACTCACCCGGCACACGACACTCGCATCAACGAATTGAGTAAGCGCCAACCTGAAGCTCAAGGCTTGTACAAACAAGCGCAGCAGCAGGGTTATCAGCCTCAATGCAAAGTACCAAGCTAGCGTGGTGGATGGCTGGGTTCAGTATTTAAAAAGTGCTATTATCCACGCCTTTCAAACCCACTAAAAATGGAACAAACCATGACTTTTGAGTCTGTTGAACAGAAAGTAAGCTACGGCGTTGGCCGTCAAATGGGCGATCAACTGGCGAGCCAGAGCTTTGAAGGCGTAGACATCGCAGCAGTACAAGCTGGTTTGGCTGATGCCATGAACGGCGCCGCTTCTGCAGTGCCAGAAGCTGAACTGCAGCAAGCGTTTCAGGTGATCTCTGAGCGTATGCGTGCAGAAGCTGAAGCCAAGGCCAAAGAAGCCGCTGGCGAAGGCGAAGCATTCTTGGCTGAAAACGCCAAGCGTGACGAAGTAACCGTTACCGAATCTGGTCTGCAGATTGAAGTACTGAAGCAAGGCGAAGGCGAAAAGCCGACCGCTGAGTCTACCGTACGTTGTCACTACCACGGCACCTTCACTGATGGCCGTGTATTCGACTCTTCTGTCGATCGTGGCGAACCCGCTGACTTCCCAGTAGGCGGCGTTATCGCCGGTTGGACTGAAGCCCTGCAAACCATGCCTGTTGGCACCAAGGTTAAGCTGGCTATCCCACACACCTTGGCTTACGGCGAGCAAGGTGCAGGCGGCGCAATCCCACCGTTTGCGGCGCTGGTATTTGAGGTTGAATTACTGGAAATCCTGTAATAGGTAGCCAGTAAAACCTAAGGGAAGCTTCGGCTTCCCTTTTTTGTTGCCGATGAAACGGATATAGTGCGCCTGTTGACGGCAGTCACACTCTGTTGGCAACAACCGATTTGATCACACTGGTGAATAAGTTCGCCGGGTGAACTGGAACACTCTGCGGGGAAAGAAACCTTGAAAACCATTCGTGTTGCCATTGCTGGTGCTAGTGGACGCATGGGGCGTACCCTCATTGAAGCCGTACTGGCACACCCAACCATCGAATTGGGTGCGGCAATGGAACGAGCCTGTTCCACCTTAGTTGGTTGCGATGCTGGCCAGTTGGTCGCTCGCGGGACCGCCGGGGTAAAACTGGCGTCCGATTTGGCTGAGGTGGCGGATAACTTCGATGTTTTGATCGATTTTACCTCGCCAGAATCGACCTTAGCGTATGCCGAACAGTGTCAGGCGCTGGGTAAAGCAATGATCATCGGCACCACCGGCCTGTCTGCCGAGCAACAGCAGCAGCTGACGGCCATTGCTCAAAACACGCCAATGGTGTTTGCCCCCAATATGGCCGTGGGCGTCAACTTGATGTTCCGCCTATTGAAAATTGCCTCGCAGGTGATGGGCGAGCAATGCGACATTGAAATTCAAGAAACCCACCATCGTTTTAAGAAAGACGCGCCATCAGGCACCGCCATGAAAATGGGCGAAGTGATTGCCGATACCTTAGGCCGCGATCTGACTGAGTGTGCGGTTTATGGCCGCCAAGGGATGGAAGGTGAACGCGACCGGAAAACCATTGGCTTCGCCACCACCCGTGCCGGTGATGTGGTGGGGGAACACACCGCGTTGTTTGCCGATATTGGCGAACGGATTGAAATAACCCATAAGGCGAGCAGCCGCACCACCTTTGCTAATGGTGCATTGCGGGCCGCGTTATGGGTGGTCGAACAACCCTCGGGGCTGTATGACATGCAGCAAGTCCTTGGATTTGATCCTGAATAAAATAAGCACGCCAATGGGCGTGCTTTTTTATGCTTTGCAGTTTGCGGGTGACATCGTTCAATAAAATGAACAGATTAACCCTGATAACAAACGCTCAAACTGCTGGTTACAAATAGGCAAATGGGAATTCCGCTGGTATAGTTCGCGGAATTTGTCAAAAATCCATTTTTTGCTTATTGCCCTACAGCCTAAATGGCAAGAAAACCAAAAACTTATAATTTTAATTGGTGGAGGTCAAGTTGAAAGAAACTGCCCTGTTAGTTCTCCAAGATGGGACTGTTTTTCGTGGGAAATCCATAGGTGCCCAAGGTATGTCGGCCGGAGAGGTCGTTTTTAATACTTCGATGACGGGCTACCAAGAAATTCTGACCGATCCCTCCTATTCACGACAAATTGTCACCCTGACCTATCCCCACATTGGTAATACCGGCACCAACGCCGAAGACACCGAATCCGATGCCATTCACGCCATGGGATTAGTGATCCGCGATTTACCAACCTTAGCCTCGAGTTTCCGCAATGAGCAGTCTCTAAGCGATTACCTTAACCAGCACGGTGTGGTTGGCATTGCCGACATCGACACCCGCAAGCTGACGCGGATCCTGCGCGAGCATGGGGCGCAAGCTGGCACCATCATCGCCGGTGAAGATAACGTTGAGCAGGCGTTGGCCGCCGCCCAAGCGTTCCCGGGCCTAAAAGGGATGGATTTGGCCAAAGAGGTGACCACCGCCAAACCTTACACTTGGCGCCAAGGCAGCTGGAAGCTGGTGGGCGGTTTGCCGTCTGACACCCCGGAAGGCGAGCTGAAATACAACGTGGTGGCTTACGACTACGGGGTTAAACACAACATTTTGCGGATGCTGGTTGACCGGGGTTGTGACGTGACCGTGGTACCGGCACAAACCCCAGCCGCGGACGTGTTGGCGCTGCAGCCCGATGGCGTGTTCCTGTCTAACGGCCCCGGCGATCCAGAGCCCTGTGATTACGCCATTGAGGCGATCACGCAGTTGCTGGAAACCAACATTCCCCAGTTTGGGATCTGCTTAGGCCATCAATTGCTGGCTCTGGCTTCGGGTGCCACCACCTTGAAGATGAAGTTTGGCCATCACGGTGGTAACCACCCGGTGCAAGACTTGGACAACAACCGAGTGATGATCACCGCCCAGAACCACGGTTTTGCGGTGGATGAAGCCACTCTGCCGGCAAACTTACGCGCAACTCATAAAAGCCTGTTTGATGGTTCCCTGCAGGGGATCCACCGCACCGATAAGCCGGCGTTCTCGTTCCAAGGCCACCCAGAGGCGAGCCCCGGCCCCCATGATGCGGCGCCACTGTTCGATCACTTTATCGAACTGATGAACGAGTTTAAGGCCCAAAAATAAGCGCGAGAGACAGAACAATGCCAAAACGTACCGACCTAAAAAGTATCCTTATCCTCGGCGCTGGCCCAATCGTAATTGGCCAGGCCTGTGAGTTTGACTACTCTGGCGCGCAAGCTTGTAAAGCCCTGCGTGAAGAGGGTTACCGGGTGATCTTGGTGAACTCCAACCCCGCCACCATCATGACCGATCCCGAGATGGCCGATGCCACCTACATCGAGCCGATTCACTGGGAAGTGGTTCGTAACATCATCGCCAAAGAGCGCCCCGATGCGGTGCTGCCAACCATGGGTGGGCAAACTGCACTGAATTGTGCCCTTGAGCTGGAAAAGCATGGGGTGCTGGCCGAGTTTGGGGTCGAGATGATCGGCGCAACCGCCGATGCCATCGACAAAGCCGAAGATCGCGCTCGCTTTGATGTGGCGATGAAGTCGATTGGCTTAGAGTGTCCGCGCGCGGGCATTGCTCATTCCATGGAGGAAGCCAACGGTGTACTTGAGCAAGTGGGTTTCCCTTGCATCATTCGCCCCTCCTTTACCATGGGCGGCAGTGGTGGCGGCATCGCTTATAACCGCGAAGAGTTTGAAGAGATCTGCACCCGCGGTTTGGATCTGTCGCCAACCAACGAACTGCTGATTGATGAATCCTTAATCGGGTGGAAAGAGTACGAGATGGAAGTGGTGCGTGACCGCGCCGACAACTGCATCATCGTTTGTTCCATTGAAAACTTTGACGCCATGGGCGTGCACACCGGCGATTCCATCACCGTTGCCCCAGCACAAACCCTAACCGACAAAGAATACCAGCTGATGCGAAATGCCTCGATGGCGGTACTGCGCGAGATTGGCGTTGAAACCGGTGGCTCTAACGTTCAGTTTGGCGTCGATCCTAACACGGGCCGTGTGGTCATCATCGAGATGAACCCACGGGTATCACGCTCGTCGGCCTTGGCGTCGAAAGCAACGGGTTTCCCTATCGCGAAAATCGCCGCCAAGTTGGCGGTTGGTTTCACCTTGGATGAGTTGCAAAACGACATCACCGGTGGCGCCACCCCTGCCTCGTTTGAACCGTCAATCGACTACGTAGTGACGAAAATTCCACGCTTTAACTTTGAGAAGTTTGCCGGCTCGAACGACCGCTTAACCACTCAGATGAAGTCGGTTGGTGAAGTGATGGCCATTGGCCGCACCTTCCAAGAATCGATGCAAAAGGCGCTGCGTGGCCTCGAGACTGGCCGCACTGGGTTTGACCCAATTGTGGATCTGCACGACGCCGACGCCATGGCCAAGATCCGTTACGAACTGCAAGACGTTGGCTGTGAGCGCCCGTGGTACATCGCTGATGCCTTCCGCGCAGAGATGACGATGGAAGAGATCCATCGCATCACCAACATCGATCCGTGGTATTTGGTGCAAATCGAAGAGCTCGTGCAGCTGGAAGCGCAGGTGAAAGAGGGCGGCATACGCACTCTGACCAGCGATTTCCTGCGTACCTTAAAGCGCAAAGGCTTTGCGGATGCCCGCCTTGCTGAGCTGGTTGGGGTTGCCGAAGCGGAAGTCCGTAAGCTGCGCCATAAGTTTGAGCTGTTCCCAGTGTACAAGCGGGTGGATACCTGCGCGGCGGAATTCTCTACCGATACCGCTTACATGTACTCAACCTACGAGGACGAGTGCGAAGCCAAGCCAACCAATAACGATAAGATCATGGTGATTGGTGGTGGGCCTAACCGGATTGGTCAGGGCATCGAGTTTGATTACTGTTGTGTGCACGCCGCCTTAGCGATGCGCGAAGACGGCTATGAAACCATCATGGTTAACTGCAACCCTGAAACCGTATCGACCGATTACGACACCTCAGATCGCCTCTATTTCGAACCGATCACCTTCGAAGATGTGCTCGAAATCGTTAACGTTGAAAAGCCAAAGGGCGTGATTGTGCAGTACGGTGGCCAAACGCCACTGAAACTGGCGCGGGCACTGGAAGCGGCAGGCGTGCCAATCATCGGCACCAGCCCAGATGCCATTGACCGTGCCGAGGATCGAGAGCGTTTCCAGCAAGCGGTTGAACGCCTTGGTCTGAAGCAGCCAGAAAACAGCACCGTTACTGCGCTGTCGCAAGCGGTGACCGACGCTGAACGCATCGGTTACCCATTGGTGGTGCGTCCATCTTACGTATTGGGCGGCCGGGCAATGGAAATTGTCTACGACGAGCAAGACTTACGTCGTTACTTCACCGAAGCCGTATCGGTATCGAACGAATCGCCAGTGTTGCTGGATCGGTTCTTGGATGATGCCATCGAAGTGGACGTGGACGCGGTGTGTGACGGCGTTGATGTGGTGATTGGTGGCATTATGGAGCACATTGAGCAAGCGGGGGTTCACTCCGGTGATTCCGGTTGTTCCTTGCCACCATATACCCTAAATCAGTCGATCCAAGATCAGATGCGCGAGCAAGTGCGTAAGCTGGCCTTAGAGCTGGGCGTTATCGGCCTGATGAACGTACAGTTTGCGGTGAAAGACGACGTTATCTACCTGATTGAAGTGAACCCGCGTGCCGCGCGTACCGTGCCATTTGTTTCTAAGGCAACCGGGGTGCAACTGGCCAAAGTCGCCGCGCGGGTTATGGCGGGCAAATCACTGCAACAGCAAAACTTCACCCAAGAGGTTATTCCGCCGTACTTCTCGGTGAAAGAGGTGGTGTTGCCGTTCAATAAGTTCCCTGGGGTTGACCCACTGTTAGGGCCAGAGATGCGCTCTACCGGTGAAGTGATGGGGGTGGGTGACACCTTTGCCGAGGCTTACGCCAAAGCCCAGCTGGGGGCCATTAAAGATGTGCCGAAAAATGGCCGCGCTTTGCTGTCGGTTCGCAGTGGCGACAAACGCCGCATCGCCGATTTGGCCCAGAAGCTCATCGAACAAGGCTACGAATTGGATGCGACCCACGGTACCGCCGTGGCCTTGGGCGAAGCAGGGATCAACCCTCGCTTGGTTAACAAGGTGCATGAAGGTCGTCCGCACATTCTGGATCGGATTAAGAATGGCGAATACACCTACATCGTTAACACCACCGAAGGTCGCCAAGCGATTGAAGATTCACGTCAATTGCGCCGCGGTGCGTTGCGTTACAAGGTGAATTACACCACCACCATGAACGCCGCATTTGCGACTTGCATGGCACACAATGCCGATGACCGCAGCAACGTAAATTCAGTACAAGAACTGCACCAGCGTAGCCTAAGCTAGTTATCGCTTTTGCTAACTAAGCAGCCAGTTAGCTGAAACTCAACGCCGGATGGGATGACCCACCGGCGTTTTACGTTTACAATTCCCACCAATAAAATCGATTCCATATTGCCAACTTGCGTTGTCGTTGCCGTTTAATCACGGCATTGATGCTGAGTTTTTGTGAGAGAAAGAGAACATTATGGCTACTGCTCCAATGACTGTCCGCGGTGCGGAAATGCTTCGTGAAGAGTTGGAATACTTGAAGTTCACTAAGCGCCCCCAAATTTCTGAAGCGATCGCGTCTGCCCGCGAACTGGGTGATCTAAAAGAGAACGCCGAATACCACGCCGCTCGTGAAGAGCAGGGCATCGGTGAAGCACGCATTCGTGACATCGAAGGTAAGCTGTCTAACGCCCAAGTTATCGACGTAACTAAGATCGCCAATAACGGCAAAGTGATCTTTGGTTCTACCGTTACCTTGGTGAACGTAGATACCGACGAAGAAGTGACTTACCGCATTGTGGGTGATGACGAAGCGGACTTTAAAAACAAGCTGATCTCGGTGAATTCACCGATGGCCCGCGCCATGGTGGGTAAGCAGTTGGACGACAGCGTGATTGTTAAAGCGCCAGCTGGTGATATCGAATACGAAGTGATTAAGGTCGAGTACCTGTAATTCGTTTTTGTACACGCCCAAGAACAAGCCGCCTGCGGGCGGCTTGTTTGTATCCAGACTTAGCCATTCGGCTGTTGATATCGCTAGCGTAATCTGTGCTAAAGCGACACAAATCTTCGCACCAACATCACCATATTCAGTGCCAGTTCACGGTGGCGCTTGGAAATGATTGCTCCGCGACTGAATGCCGATTGTGATAGGTCGCCCCGATCGTCGCCCTATTTTCGAAACTTATTCACCCAAAGGCGGTGTTACTCCGAGCTGGGTGTGATTTGCTACCATGTACTCCTAAAGAGGTATAGTTCTGACACCTTTGTGGCGCGACTATCTGCCCCATAAGAGGTATTCATTTAACGCAGCATCTCGCTAACAAATACGCTGCGTTTATCGACAAAATGAGTACTGATTCAACTAAGCAGAAACATGTATGACGTTCACCCAGATGATCTGCGTACTGTGCTGCACCCCTCAGGAGATGATGATGAAATTACGTTACTTAGCTGGCTTTACCATGATGGCACTTGCTGCTGGCTCCGCCTCTGCTGCTGAAGCAAACAGCGTGGCAGAAGCCGTAAAACAAGGCACCGTAAAAGTTGACGCACGCCTGCGTTACGAAATGGTGGATCAAGATGACGCCGCCAAAGACGCTGACGCACTGACCCTGCGTACCCGCCTGACTTTTGAAACCGCTCAAGTAAACGGTTTCTCTGGTTTGATTGAATTTGAAGATTCCCGCGATGTGTTCGGCGTAAACGATTACAACGACACCAACGGCAAAAACAGCGACCACGCTAAGATTGTGGATCCAAACACTACCGAGCTGGATCAGGCCTTCATCCGCTACCAGAACGACATGGTGAAAGCGACGGTAGGTCGTCAGGTTATTACCATGGACAACCACCGCTTTGTTGGTCACGTTGGCTGGCGTCAAGATCGTCAAACTTTTGATGGCGTAAACCTGATCCACACCCCAACCAAAGATCTGAGCCTGCAGTACGTTTACATCAACCAACGTAACCGCATCTTCGGTGAAGAGAAAGACGTAGATTCTGAAGACCACTTGGTGAACTTGGGCTGGAAAACCGGTCTGGGCAAACTGACTGCATACGCTTACTTGCTGGATAACGATCAGGTTGATAACGACAACCTAGACACCTACGGTGTGCGTTTTGCGGGCAAAACCAAAGCCGCCGACATGCCGTTGAATTACCAGTTCGAATACGCCATGCAGGAAAACGAAGCGAACGACGCCGACACCAACTACTACTTGGCTGAAGTGGGCACCGCCTTTATGGGCGTAAACGCCAAGCTGGGTTACGAAGTGCTGGGCTCTGACGACGGCAAAGGCGGCTTCGCTACCCCGCTGGCGACCCTGCACAAGTTCAACGGTTGGGCGGATCAGTTCTTGGGCACGCCAACCGAAGGTCTGCAAGACATGTACATCAACCTGTCTACCAAAGTTTTGGGCGGCAAATTTGCTGTGGTTTACCACGATTTCACTACTGACCATGAATTCGCTGGAAACACCAGTGATGACGCGGGATCTGAATTTGACGTAGCTTTCAGCAAGAAATTTGGTAAAAACTACAACGCTGGCATCAAGTACGCTGCCTTTAGCGCAGGAGATGCGAAATTCCAGAAGGTCGCTAATGGTGTAGCCACTTACAAGGCAAAAGTAGACGCCGACAAAGTATGGATCTGGGTTGGTGCGAGCTTCTAAGCCTTCGCTTAGCTTCAGCTAACAATCAGATACAAAAAAGGAGAGGCTTAGCCTCTCCTTTTTTTGTGGCCACCGTTACAGTGGCCTGTTCAACCGCAACAGCGCTTAACGTGCTTTAGGCACTTCAATCTTGCGATCGACGGTTGGGCGGAACAACACCTGAATGTGACCGATGGTCTGTACTTCAGTTGCCTTGGTTTCGCGTACGATAGCAGCCATAATTGCTTTCTTTTCTTCGCGGTCTTCAGCGGCAACTTTCACTTTGATCAGCTCGTGGCAGTCTAGTGCCAGTTCAATCTCTGCCAGTACACCTTCGGTCAGGCCGTTGGCGCCGAGGAGCACAACAGGCTTGAGCTTGTGGGCCAACCCTTTCAGGTACTGCTTCTGTTTGGTGGTCAATTGGCTCATTAGGGCACTCTTTTTGACATTGTGGACTTGAAAACCGCGTATTCTAGCCGCATCTAACCGTTAATACTATTTCTAACCATACTGAATGCAGTTTCTAACCATACTGATCTGCAGTATTGATGGCCACACAGGGGTAGCCACAGGGCATGAGTAAAAAGAAACACACTGCCAGTTCGAAACGCTGGTTGGACGAACACTTCGATGATCACTACGTAAAGAAGGCGCAGAAGCAGGGGCTGCGTTCTCGAGCCATTTTTAAGTTAGAAGAGATCCAACAAAAAGATAAGCTACTTAAACCTAAGATGTCGGTAGTGGACTTAGGCGCCGCCCCCGGTGGTTGGTCGCAATACGCGGTTGAACAAGTGGGTTTGGATGGCGTTGTCATCGCTTGTGACATTTTACCGATGGACCCAATCGCAGGGGTCGATTTCCTAGAAGGCGACTTCCGTGAAGAAGCGGTGTTAAATGCCTTGTTGAGTCGCGTCGGTGATAGCAAAATTGATGTGGTGATGTCAGACATGGCACCAAACTTCTCTGGTGCCGGCACCGTAGACCAGGCGCGCTCTATGTATCTGGTCGAATTGGCGTTTGATATGTGCCATCAGGTACTGGCCAAAGGTGGTGCTTTTGTGGTCAAGGTGTTCCAAGGCGAAGGCTTTGATCAATATCTGCAAGAAGTGCGTAACCGTTTTACCAGCGTGAAGATACGTAAACCGGACAGTTCACGGGCCCGTTCTCGTGAAGTCTACATTGTGGCAAGCGGTTACAAAGGGTAAGCTAGCCCTTAGTAAACCAAGGAATTTGTGAGGTTATATCCCTTGAGCGATATGGCAAAGAATTTGATTTTATGGCTTGTTATCGCAGTTGTATTGATGACTGTGTTTCAAGGTTACTCGCCGTCTGCTGGCAACAGCGATGGCATGAGCTACAGCACCTTTGTGCAAGCCTACCAAAACGGTTCAGTGCGCTCGGTTGAGATTGAGGACCAATCCACCATCAGCGGTACCACCAGCAGTGGCGAAAAATTTGTCACTTATATGCCGGTCTACGATAAAGATCTGCTCAATGAACTGATGAAGTACGACGTTGAAGTGGTAGGCAAGCCGGCTGAACAGCCAAGCATGCTGACCCAGATCTTCGTTTCATGGTTCCCAATGCTGCTGCTGATCGGGGTGTGGATCTTCTTCATGCGTCAGATGCAAGGTGGCGGCGGTAAAGGCGCGATGTCTTTTGGTAAATCCAAAGCCCGCCTGATGAGCGAAGAACAGATCAAAACCACCTTTGTTGACGTTGCGGGTTGCGACGAAGCAAAAGAAGAGGTGAAAGAACTGGTTGATTACCTACGGGAACCAACCAAGTTCCAGAAACTGGGTGGCCGTATCCCAACCGGTGTGTTGTTGGTGGGTCCACCAGGTACCGGTAAAACCCTGCTGGCGAAAGCCATTGCCGGTGAAGCCAAGGTGCCGTTCTTTACCATCTCGGGTTCTGATTTCGTTGAAATGTTTGTTGGTGTGGGTGCATCCCGAGTGCGCGACATGTTCGAACAAGCGAAAAAATCAGCACCGTGCATCATTTTTATTGATGAAATCGACGCCGTAGGCCGCCAACGAGGCGCAGGTGTAGGCGGTGGGCACGATGAACGCGAGCAGACCCTGAACCAAATGCTGGTTGAGATGGACGGTTTTGAAGGCAATGAAGGCGTTATCGTGATTGCTGCCACGAACCGACCAGATGTACTGGATCCGGCGTTACTGCGTCCAGGCCGTTTTGACCGTCAGGTTACCGTTGGCCTGCCAGACGTGCGTGGTCGTGAACAGATCCTGAAAGTGCACATGCGCAAAGTGCCACTGGCTGAAGGGGTGGATGCCGCTCTGATTGCCCGTGGTACCCCTGGCTTCTCTGGTGCGGAACTGGCTAACTTGGTTAACGAAGCGGCGTTGTTTGCAGCCCGTGGTTCCAAGCGCTTAGTGGCAATGGAAGAGTTTGAAAAAGCCAAAGACAAAATCATGATGGGCGCAGAGCGCCGTTCCATGGTGATGTCTGAGGATGAAAAACGCATGACTGCTTATCACGAGTCCGGTCACGCCATTGTTGGTCGTTTGGTGCCTGAGCACGATCCGGTCTATAAAGTTTCGATCATTCCTCGTGGCCGTGCTTTGGGCGTGACCATGTACTTGCCAGAGCAAGATCGTTGGAGCCACTCGAAGCAGCACCTTGAATCGATGATCTCCAGTTTGTATGGCGGCCGGATCGCTGAGCAGCTGATTTACGGTGACGACAAGGTAACCACGGGCGCGTCCAACGACATTGAGCGTGCGACCGACATTGCCCGTAAAATGGTTACCCAGTGGGGTCTGTCCTCCAAGCTGGGGCCAATGAACTACGCCGAAGAAGATGGCGAAGTGTTCTTGGGTCGTTCGATGGCGAAAGCCAGCCACATGTCGGATGAAACCTCGCACTTGATTGACGAAGAAATTAAAGTCTTTGTCGACAACAACTACGCCCGTGCTCGTGCCATCTTGGAAGAACACATGGATATCTTGCATAGCATGACCGAAGCCTTGATGCAGTACGAAACCATTGATGCCCGTCAAATCGACGACTTAATGGAACGCCGCGAAGTGCGCCCACCGATGGATTGGGAACAAGCGAGTAAAGACCAAGGCGACGACAACAGCAATGGTGGTGCTAAGGCGGAAGCCGATGTACCTGCTGATGACGCCGCTGCAGGCAGCGAAGAAGCGCCGGCGAAGTAGTCGCGTTACGATTGATAAGGCCCCGCCCGTGCGGGGCCTTTTTGTATAAGGATTTCAGCATGCTGTTACGTTGTGCGGATAAAAGCTTGGATCTGTCTTCGGTGCAGATCATGGGGATCTTAAACGTCACCCCAGATTCCTTTTCGGACGGTGGCCAACACCACCGTTTAGATGCCGCAGTTGCACAAGCGGCACGGATGGTAGAGCAGGGGGCGACCATCATCGACATCGGGGGCGAATCCACACGCCCTGGTGCAGCCGAGGTTCACTTAGATGAAGAACTCAGCCGTACCATACCGGTGATCGAGGCGATCCGCGCTCAGTTGGATGTGGTGATCTCCATTGATACCTCGAAAGCCGCGGTAATGACCGCTGCGGTGGCGGCAGGGGCAGGGATCATTAACGATGTACGTGCCTTGCAAGAACCCGGTGCCTTAGCAGCGGCAGCGGCAACCGATGCGGCGATCTGCTTAATGCATATGCAGGGGCAGCCACGCACAATGCAAGTGGCTCCGCATTATGATGATCTGTTTGCTGAGATCACTCAGTTTTTCCAACAGCGTATTCGTCAGTGCGAGCAAGCTGGGATAGAGCCTGCTCGGTTAGTACTGGATCCCGGTTTTGGTTTTGGTAAAACCTTGGATCATAATTTCCAACTGTTAGCGCAGCTGGATGCGTTGCGAGCACAACAATTGCCGCTGTTGATTGGTTTGTCGCGAAAATCGATGATTGGCAACTTACTGCAGCGCCCTGTAGAGCAACGCCTTGTCGGCAGCGTAACGGGCGCGTTACTGGCCGCACAGCAGGGGGCGGAGATCGTGCGCGTGCACGACGTAGCAGAAACCGCTGATGCGATTAAAGTGTGGCAACAAGTAAACCGTTTTCAATAGTGATATTGTTCAGTAAAACTGCGCCACTCGCTTTAAAATCATAGCTTTGCTTAAAGAATCGGCTAACGGCCGAGGTGTTTGCTTTCGGCTCTTGTAACTTAAAAGTCAGTTAGCTATTATCTCGCCCGCTTTCACAGGAGATGCACATGGCCACAAGACGTCCAATCATCGCCGCAAACTGGAAAATGGCAGGCAGCCAACAGTTAGGCGAAGAGGTACTGGAAAAGTTTAAGCTGCTGTCTAACAGCTCAGCTGAAGTGGTCCTTTGCCCACCTAGTGTTTACCTTGATAGCTTGCAACAGAAGTTGTCAATACGTAGCAGTGAGCTGGTTAACCATCGGATTTACCTTGGTTCCCAGAACATGAGCCACCAAGAATTTGGCGCTTACACCGGCGAGATTTCTGGGGCAATGCTGAAGGAATTCGGCTGTAGCTATGTTATCATCGGTCACTCCGAACGCCGCCGTATGTACGGCGAAAGCAGCGACATCGTCGCAGATAAATTTATCATGGCGCAGAAGATGGGCTTAACCCCGATTTTGTGTGTTGGTGAATCCTTAGCTGCACGTGAAGCAAGCCGCACCTTCGAGGTGTTAAATGGCGAGCTGAACGCGGTGCTTGATAAAGTGGGCATTATGGCGTTTGATAACGCGGTAATTGCTTACGAGCCTTTATGGGCTATCGGAACCGGCAAGAGCGCCACCCCTGAGCAAGCTCAGGAAGTGCACGCTTTTATTCGTCAGCGTCTGACGGAAATTTCACCTTACGTTGGTGAAAGAATTCGAATCCTTTATGGTGGCAGCGTTAAGCCCAGCAATGCGGCTGACTTGTTTACCCGACCGGACGTCGACGGTGGCTTAGTCGGTGGAGCCAGTTTGAATGCAAGCGACTTTGTTAATCTGTGTCGCATCGCCTCAGAATCGGAATGATTGAACGATGGTTTTTGAAATTTTAATGGTTTGTTACTTGTTGGTTGCTCTGGCTATTATCGGCCTGGTGCTTATCCAGCAAGGTAAAGGAGCTGGCATGGGAGCGTCTTTTGGCTCCGGTGCTTCTGGTACTCTGTTCGGCTCCTCCGGTTCAGGCAACTTCCTGACCCGCAGCACCGCGGTGCTGGCAACATTGTTTTTTGTGTTAAGTCTGCTGTTGGGTCGCATTAGCGCCAACACAGATGTTCAAACTGATGATTGGAACAACTTAGAAGTTCCTGCAGTTGAACAACCAGTTAGTGAAGCACCAGTCGAAGAAAAAACCTCTAGCGACGTGCCTAACTAACAACAAGTTTCTGTGCCGAGGTGGTGGAATTGGTAGACACGCCATCTTGAGGGGGTGGTGAGCTATGCTCGTGCGGGTTCAAGTCCCGCTCTCGGCACCATTATTCGCTTTCTGATGCAACGCTGTTGTGTTAGAGTGCAACCGAAATTGACGCGGGATGGAGCAGTCTGGTAGCTCGTCGGGCTCATAACCCGAAGGTCGTTGGTTCAAATCCAGCTCCCGCAACCAATTTACTTAGAAAGATATGCGTATCTCTCTAACTGTTATTAGTCACCTATTGCCCGGTACTGATAACACCTCGTGACCGTAAGGTCGGACTTCAGTCCAAATCCGTAGCGAGGACGGTGGCAGTAACTGCTGCCGAGTTTCAGAAATGGGACTCTAAACAGGGTATAGCTAACTTTAAGCCCCGTTTTTAAACGGGGTTTTTTGTATTTGGTCGCCAGAAAAAGTGCATCAAAGCACGTTCTCGGGCGACTGATGACTGCTGTCCCTTGGGGTTTGACTATCCTAGATAGTCGGTAATAGGGCTTCTAGCCCTTTTTTTGTTTATAGGGGTAAACCCATGGCGACGATTCAACAGCGCCTGAACGATATGTTGGCAGAACCAGTAGAAGCTCTGGGCTATGAGCTTTGGGGTCTGCAGTTTATCGGTGCGGGCAACCATTCCGTGTTACGCCTATTTATCGATCACGCTGATGGCATCTCAGTGCAGGCGTGTGCCGAAGTGAGCCGCCAAGTGAGTGCCGTATTGGACGTAGAAGATCCAATCAGCACGGAATACAGCTTGGAAGTCTCATCCCCAGGGATGGACCGTCCACTCTTTACTGCAGCGCAGTATGAAAAATATCTCGGCTCCGAAGTGAATGTGGTGCTGAATATGCCAATGGAAGGTAAGCGTAAGTGGCGTGGTGAGATCATCGCTGTCGATGGCGACAACGTAGCCTTACGCAGTAATGGTCAAGACGTTACGGTGATTCTGTCGAACGTACAGAAATCCAACTTGATTCCGAAATTTTAAGTTTCAGGGTGAAACGAGGCTGAAAATGAGCAAAGAAATCCTGGCGGTTGCCGAAGCGGTATCCAACGAGAAAGCGGTACCACGCGAGAAAATTTTCGAGGCGCTGGAAATCGCCCTCGCCACCGCGACCAAGAAAAAGCAAGAACTTGAAATCGATGCGCGTGTTTGCATCGATCAGCGCACCGGTGAATTTGATACTTTCCGTCGTTGGGAAGTAATTGAAGACGATGCCGAGATGGAAGTGTCCACTCGTCAGGTGTACCTGTCCGCGGCTCGCGCCATGGAAGAGGACGAGTCGATTCAAGCTGGCGACTTTGTTGAAGAGCAGATCGAATCTGTTACCTTCGACCGCATCACCACCCAGACCGCCAAGCAAGTTATCGTACAAAAGGTACGTGAAGCTGAGCGTTCTCAGGTTGTTGAGCAGTTTAAAGACAAAGAAGGCGAGCTGGTAACGGGCGTGGTTAAGAAAGTAAACCGTGACTCTGTCATCGTTGACTTGGGCAACAACGCCGACGCCATCTTGTTCCGCGAAGAGATGCTGCCCCGTGAAAACTTCCGCCCTGGCGACCGCGTACGTGCTTTGCTGCACAGCGTTCGTTTGGAAGCCCGTGGTTCGCAGCTGTTCCTGAGCCGCTCTCGCCCTGAAGTGCTGATCGAACTGTTCCGCATTGAAGTGCCAGAGATTGGCGAAGAGATGATTGAGATCATCGGTGCTGCCCGCGATCCGGGCTCTCGTGCCAAGATTGCTGTGAAAAGCAACGATAAGCGCATCGACCCTGTTGGTGCCTGTGTGGGTATGCGTGGCGCTCGAGTTCAAGCCGTTTCTGGCGAACTGGGCGGCGAGCGTATCGACATCGTACTGTGGAATGAAAACTTCGCTCAGTATGTGATCAACGCCATGGCACCAGCAGACGTAAGCTCTATCGTAGTAGACGAAGACGCTAAGTCGATGGACGTTGCTGTAGAAAAAGATTCATTGGCTCAAGCCATTGGCCGTAATGGTCAGAACGTGCGCTTGGCCTCTCAGGTGACCGGTTGGGAA
This sequence comes from uncultured Ferrimonas sp., assembly GCF_947489035.1. Classification (GTDB taxonomy): domain Bacteria; phylum Pseudomonadota; class Gammaproteobacteria; order Enterobacterales; family Shewanellaceae; genus Ferrimonas. The sequence continues at coordinate 103,094 of NZ_CANLCI010000007.1, forward strand.
TTGAACGTAATGACCACCGATGATCTGGCTGCAAAACATGAGCAAGAATCGGCCAAAATGATCGCCACTTTCGTTGAAGCATTAGACATCGACGATGAGTTTGCCGGCGTTCTGGTTGATGAAGGCTTTACTACGTTGGAAGAGATCGCCTACGTACCAGTAGCAGAGCTGCTGGAAGTAGATGGTCTGGACGAAGAAACCATTGAAGTATTACGCGATCGCGCTAAGACCGCCCTGACCACCAAAGCACTGGCTTCTGAAGAAGCACTTGACGGTGCCGAACCCGCGGAAGATCTGCTGGCTCTGGAAGGGTTAGAGCGTCACTTAGCGTTTGTTTTGGCCAGCCGCGGTGTGATCACCTTGGAAGATTTGGCCGAGCAAGGCGTTGATGATCTGACTGAAATCGAAGAGCTGAGCGAGGAAAAAGCCGGCGAATTGATTATGGCAGCACGGAACATCTGCTGGTTTAGCGACGAAGCGTAATCATCAGTCAACAGAGGATATAAGGATAATGTCAGAGAAAACCATTGAGTCCCTTGCTGAGGAAGTCGGCAAATCTGTTGATCGACTGATTACTCAGTTTGCTGATGCCGGTATTAAAAAAGGCAGCGGCGATAAAGTTACCCAAGATGAGCAGCAATCTTTGCTGAGCCATCTGGCTAAGCAACACGGCGGTCAGGCTGAGCCCACCCGCATGACGTTGCAACGCAAAACCAAAACCACTTTAAGCGTTAACAGCGGCGGTGGTAAGAGCAAAGCGGTTCAAGTAGAGACGCGTAAAAAACGCACCTACGTGAAGCGCAACTCTGTGGAAGAACAAGCCAAGCAGGACGCGGAAGAGCAGGCTCGCCGTGAGGCAGAAGAAAACGCGAAACGGGCAGCGGAAATCGCTAAGCGTGAAGCGGAAGAGCAAGCTCGCCGTGATGCAGAGGCAAAGGCAAAACGAGCGGCGGAAGAAAAAGCCAAGCGTGAAGCTGCAGAAGCAGAGCGCAAAGCCGATAAAGATCCGGCCGTCGTTGCGCAAGAAGAGAAAGCCAAACAAGAGGCAGTAGCATTGTTAAAAGCGCAAGAAGCAGAAGCGGCACGGAAAGCGGAGCAGTTAGCCAAAGAAAAGGCTGAAGAAGCCAAGAAACTGGCAGAAGAAAATTCCGGACGTTGGGCTGAAGAGGAAGCCAAGCGTAAGGAAGCAGAAAAGAACGCCGACTATCACGTGACCACTTCGCAAGAGGCTCGTGCTGCTGAAGATCAGCAGGACGCCAAAGCCGAGCGCAGCGGCCCTCGTCGTAAGAAGAAGGCTGCAACCCAAGATCGCAATGCTCGCGGTGGTCGTAACGACCGTCGTGGTGGCCGCAACAAGCGCGGTGCTAAAGCACCAAGCAACATGCAGCACGGCTTCCAGAAGCCAGCAGAGAAAGTCGTTCGTGACGTTGTGATTGGCGAAACCATCACCGTTGGCGAACTGGCAAACAAGATGGCCATTAAAGCCACTGAAATCATCAAAGCGATGATGAAGATGGGCTCTATGGTTACCATCAACCAGGTGATTGACCAAGAAACAGCTCAGCTGATTGCTGAGGAGTTGGGTCACAAGGTTGTACTGCGTAACGAGAACGAACTCGAAGACGCAGTAATGGCGGATCGTGATACCACTGCGGCTAACGTTAACCGTGCGCCAGTTGTGACCATCATGGGCCACGTTGACCACGGTAAAACCTCGCTGCTGGATTACATCCGTCGCGCCAAGGTTGCTTCTGGCGAAGCCGGTGGCATTACCCAGCATATCGGTGCTTACCACGTAGAAGTGGGCAACGGCATGATCACCTTCTTGGATACCCCTGGGCACGCGGCGTTTACCTCGATGCGTGCTCGCGGTGCCAAGGCAACCGACATCGTTGTTCTGGTTGTGGCTGCAGATGATGGCGTAATGCCACAAACCATCGAAGCGATTCAGCACTCTAAAGCTGCTGGCGTACCGCTGGTAATCGCAGTGAACAAGATGGATAAAGAAGACGTTGATCCAGATCGTGTTAAAAACGAACTGTCTCAACACGGCGTTATCCCAGAAGATTGGGGCGGCGAGCACATGTTCGCACACGTATCGGCTAAATCCGGTATGGGCATCGACGAGTTGCTGGAAGGCATCTTGCTGCAATCTGAAGTACTTGAGCTGAGCGCTCGTGCTGAAGGCATGGCACGCGGTGTGGTTATCGAATCTCGCTTGGATAAAGGTCGTGGCCCAGTTGCTTCTGTCCTGGTTCAAGAAGGTACTCTGCGTCAGGGCGACATCGTTCTGTGTGGTCTAGAGTACGGTCGTGTTCGTGCCATGCGCGATGAAAACGGCAAAGAGATCGAAGTGGCTGGCCCGTCCATCCCAGTAGAGATCTTGGGTCTGTCTGGCGTTCCTGCTGCTGGTGACGAAGCCACCGTAGTACGTGACGAGAAGAAAGCCCGTGAAGTTGCGCTGCACCGTCAAGGCAAGTTCCGCGAAGTTAAGCTGGCGCGTCAACAGAAGGCCAAGTTGGAGAACATGTTCACCAACATGACCGAAGGCGATGTTTCTGAGCTGAACGTGGTACTGAAGGCTGACGTACAGGGTTCTCTGGAAGCAATTGCAGACTCTCTGACCAAACTGTCTACCGATGAAGTGAAAGTGAACATCATCGGTCGCGGTGTGGGCGGCTTGACCGAAACCGACGCTTCTTTGGCTGCGGCTTCTAACGCCATCTTGGTTGGTTTCAACGTTCGTGCTGACGCCGTTGCGCGCCGCATGGTTGATAACGAAAACCTAGACTTGCGTTACTACAGCGTGATCTACGATCTGATTGACGAAGTGAAAGCGGCCATGTCTGGCATGTTGGCACCGGAATTCAAACAGCAGATCATCGGTCTGGCTGAAGTACGCGATGTGTTTAAGTCGCCTAAGATTGGTGCTATTGCCGGTTGTATGGTGACTGAAGGTATCGTTAAGCGTAACGCGCCAATCCGCGTACTGCGTGAAAACGTTGTTATCTACGAAGGCGAGCTGGAATCTCTGCGTCGCTTTAAAGACGATGCTCCAGAAGTGCGTAACGGCATGGAATGTGGTATCGGCGTTAAGAACTACAACGACGTTAAAGTCGGCGACCAAATCGAAGTATTTGAGACCGTTGAAGTTAAACGCTCCCTGTAATCGAGCGATTAAGGAAGAGGGGCTTCGGCCCCTTTTTTTGGTGAAAAATTATGGCAAAACAATACAGTCGAGCAAGCCGCATTGGTCAACAATTGCAGCGTGAATTGGCAATGGCGATGCAACGAGACGTGCGCGATGCACGCTTGGGCATGGTTACCGTTAACGAAGTTGAAGTCTCCCGTGATATGGGGTACGCCAAGGTCTTCGTAACGTTTTTGAACGACGACGAAGCGGAAGTAAAAGCGCAAATCGAGGCTCTGATTGAGCTGGCGCCGATGATCCGTACTCTGATTGCTGGCCGAGTGAAGCTGCGGGTAATGCCTGAGCTGCGCTTCCAGTACGATCGCTCTTTGGTTGATGGCATCAACATGGCGACTTTGGTCGGCAAAGTGCGTGCTGAAGACAACGCCAAGATCGAAAAATTCGGTCGTGACGATGAAGACGAGGGGCAAGAGTAATGGGTCGCCGTCGTAATCGTGGCCGTCTGATTGACGGCGTGGTGCTGTTGGATAAGCCCCAGGGCTTGTCCTCCAATGACGCACTGCAGAAGGTAAAGCGGATCTATCACGCCAACAAAGCCGGCCACACCGGGGCGCTGGATCCATTGGCAACGGGCATGTTGCCAATCTGCTTGGGTGAAGCGACTAAGTTTTCTCAGTACCTGCTCGAGTCCGACAAGCGTTACACCGTTATCGCCAAGCTGGGGCAGCGAACCACCACCTCTGACGCCGATGGCGAAGTGGTGTCTGAGCGCCCAGTCGCGGTCACTCAGGCGCAAATTGATGTGGCTTTGGATGGCTTCCGTGGTGAAACCATGCAGGTGCCATCCATGTACTCTGCGTTGAAGTACCAAGGTCAGCCGCTGTACAAGTATGCGCGTGAAGGGATCGAGATCCCTCGCGAAGCTCGCCCAATTAACGTGTTTGAACTGAACCAGCTGCGCTTTGAAGGCGACGAGCTGGAACTGGACATTCATGTTTCCAAAGGCACTTACATCCGCACCATCGTTGATGATCTTGGGGAAGTGCTGGGCTGTGGCGCGCACGTTATCTTCTTGCGTCGTACTCAGGTGGCGAACTACCCGTACGAGCGCATGGTAACTCTGCCGCAGTTGGAAGAGCTGCTGAATCAAGCGCAGATCCAAGAAGTGGCTCCGAAGGAATTTTTAGATCCTTTGCTGCTGCCAATGGATACCGCGGTGGCGGATCTGGAAGAGGTCAACATGACTGAAGTGGTTGCCAGCTATCTGCTGAACGGGCAACCAGTACAGATCCCTGGCGCGCCGTTAAATGGGGTTGTACGCCTGACCATGGGCGACGAAAAAACCTTTATCGGTTTAGGCCAGATTGATGACGCCGGTTTGGTGGCACCAAAACGGCTGATCAACCGCCAGGAAGGTTGAGTCGGGCGGATAAAACCGCTACAATCCGCCGCCTTGAGCTGAGTTAGTGATCGGCTCAAGTTGTTTAAAGCTTATTATATTTGGAGAAAGACTATGTCACTAAGCGTTGAAGTTAAGGCACAAATCGTTGCTGAATTCGGTCGTGGTGAGAACGATACTGGTTGTCCAGAAGTTCAAATCGCACTGCACACCGCTCAGATCAACCACCTGCAAGGCCACTTTAAGCAGCACATCCACGACCACCACTCCCGTCGCGGCCTGCTGCGCATGGTTGCACAACGTCGTAAGCTGCTGGACTACCTGAAGCGTAAAGACGTTGCTCGTTACCAAGAAGTTATTGCCAAGCTGGGCCTGCGTCGCTAAGTCGTACCAAGTTTGTAAAAAGGGAGCCTTTGGGCTCCCTTTTTCTGTTTCTGCGCCGCAGAAAGTTAGCCCTCTGCGGCTGCTGCGCCCTATCGGTTTGAATAAGCCACTAAAAATGGCATGGCAAGCACGGCACACCGCTGTCTTTGTGGAGCCGATGCAGTATACTAACCTGCGAAATTTAAGGCGAAAATCAAGTTAAGGAAACGACACGTGAATCCTGTCATTAAGAGCTTTCCGTACGGCAAGCACACCGTCACTTTAGAAACTGGTGTAATTGCACGTCAAGCCGATGCTGCCGTACTGGCAAGCATGGGCGACACTACCGTTTTGGTATCTGTTGTAGGTAAGAAAAAAGTACAACCTGGCCAAGACTTTTTCCCGCTGACGGTTAACTACCAAGAGAAGACTTACGCTGCTGGTAAGATCCCAGGTGGCTTCTTCAAGCGTGAAGGTCGTCCAAGCGAAGGTGAAACTCTGACCGCGCGTCTGATCGACCGTCCAATCCGTCCGTTGTTCCCGAAAGGTTTCATGAACGAAGTACAGGTTGTTGCTACTGTCGTTTCTGTTGAACCTGCGGTATCTCCTGACGTTGTAGCGATGATCGGTACCTCTGCTGCTCTGTCTCTCTCTGGCATTCCATTCAACGGCCCAATCGGTTGTGCCCGCGTTGGTTTTAAAGATGGCGAGTACCTGTTGAACCCGTCTCGTGAAGAGTTGGCTGAATCCAAGCTGGATCTGGTTGTTGCCGGTACCGAAGGCGCGGTTCTGATGGTTGAATCAGAAGCAGAAGTACTGTCTGAAGAAGAGATGTTGGGTGCGGTCGTTTACGGTCACCAAGCACAACAGGCTGTGATCAACGCCATCAACGAATTGAAAGCGGAAGCAGGCAAACCATCTTGGGATTGGACTGCACCAGCGAAGAACGAAGCCTTGGCGGCGAAAGTTGCTGCTTTGGCTGAACAGGGTCTGGGCGATGCTTACCGCATCACCGATAAGATGCTGCGTGTTGATGCCATCAACGCCACCAAAACTGCCGCTAAAGAAGCCATCTTGGCTGAAGATGCAGAGCAAGACGCATCTGAAATCGCAGGTCTGCTGAGCAGCCTTGAGAAGAAAGTGGTTCGTAGCCGCATCATCGCTGGTGAGCCACGCATCGATGGCCGTGATACCAAAATGGTACGCGCCCTGTCGGTACTGCCTGGCGTATTGCCACGTACTCACGGTTCTGCTTTGTTCACCCGTGGTGAAACTCAGGCTTTGGTGGCCGCTACTTTGGGCACCGAGCGTGATGGCCAGATCATCGACGAGCTGGTTGGTGAGCGTACCGATCGCTTCATGCTGCACTACAACTTCCCTCCATACTGTGTAGGCGAAACCGGTTTCATCGGTTCACCTAAGCGTCGTGAAATCGGCCACGGTAAGCTGGCGAAGCGCGGTGTTCAGGCAGTAATGCCTAGCGCAGAAGAGTTCCCGTACACCGTTCGTGTGGTTTCTGAAATCACCGAATCTAACGGTTCTTCTTCTATGGCTTCCGTATGTGGTACCTCTTTGGCACTGATGGATGCGGGCGTGCCAATCAAGGCTTCTGTTGCGGGTATCGCAATGGGCCTGGTTAAAGAAGGCGACGACTTTGTTGTTCTGTCTGACATCTTGGGTGATGAAGATCACTTGGGTGACATGGACTTTAAAGTAGCGGGTACCGAGCAAGGTGTTACTGCACTGCAGATGGACATTAAGATCGAAGGCATCACTCAGGAGATCATGCAGATCGCCCTGAAACAGGCTAACGAAGCTCGTAACCACATTCTGGGCGTGATGGATCAGGCGATGCCTTCCCACCGTTCAGAGCTGTCTACTCACGCTCCGCGTATCACCACCATCAAGATCAACCCGGACAAGATCCGCGATGTGATTGGTAAAGGCGGTGCGACCATCCGTGCGTTGACCGAAGAAACCGGCACCACCATCGAGATTGAAGACGATGGTACCGTGAAGGTCGCTTCTACCGACGGCGCTGCAGCGAAGCTGGCTATCGAACGTATCGAAACCATCACCGCAGACGTTGAAGAAGGCCGTATCTACAAAGGTAAGGTTGTTCGTATCGTCGACTTCGGCGCGTTCGTGAACATCCTACCGGGCAAAGATGGCTTGGTGCACATCTCTCAGATCACTGAAGAGCGTGTGAACAACGTGGCTGATCACCTGAGCATGGGTCAGGAAATCGACGTGAAAGTAGTGGAAGTGGACCGTCAAGGTCGCATCCGTCTGTCGATGAAAGACATTGCCGCCGCGCCTGCTGCACCTGCAGCAGAGTAAGCGATTGGCCACCTAACCGTGGCCAATACCGCAAAAAAAACGGTCGCCCTAGGCGACCGTTTTTTTATGCTTAACGAACAACGTTAACGCGCATTTATTAGTCAAATGGGCTTGTTGTAACCGTTAATCTTGGAATTGTGCTGTAAGTTCTTTTAAAGGCAGGAACTCAAATAAGGAAACGGCGGTCAGAAGCACCAACAAGATGGCAAGCAGCAACCCGGTTGGGTTGATTTTCTTTGGTGGTGCAGGCGGGACCTTACCCAACTTCATCTGGGCATTGTGTGCCTTGAGGAGTTGCCCCTCTTGTTGCACTTCTACGATCAAAATATCACCAACCGCAGGGCGATGAGGGCGGTAGTTGAACGCCGCTAAGTCGACATAGACTTTGTCAGATTGGCCATTGGGTCTCATGTAACCATAGCCTTCGTTGTCATGCCATTCGAATAGAGTGCCTTGCAACCGCATTGCCACCGCTCACCTTTTGTTAAAAATTAGTAAACATCGTCATGCTAATACGAAAAAGTTTGAAAAAACAGCATTTTGTTGTCATCCCGCCAAGGTGATTTTGGTGGTAATATCTATTTATCTCAGGCAGAGCTAACGTTTTAGCGCTCTGTTTCAAAGGCCGCTTTCATGGCGCCATGCAAGGACAATGAATGAACATCAAAACTTTGTGGTTACCTTTGATGCTTTCCGGTGCGCTGCTGAGCGGCTGTGCTTCCACCAAGGTTGAATCCACCGAAGATAGAGGGCCGCAGCTGTTATTGGCCACGCCGCGCCAAGCGGATCCGCAACTTGAGATCCAAGTGGCGAAGCTCACCGAGCTGCTGGCCAGTGCGAAACTGAATGAACAGCAGCAGGCGCAGCTGTTGTACGACCGCGGCATTCGTTTTGACGCCCTTGGCCTGCGAACGTTGGCCCGGTTGGATTTTAATCGCGCGATGCAGCTGCAGCCGAATGACGCCAACCTGTTTAATTTCATGGGGATCTATTCCACCCAAGCAACGGAATTTGATCGCGCCTACGAATCCTTTGATTCAGTGCTCGAGCTCGATCCTAAGTACGACTTTGCCTACTTGAACCGCGGCATTGCTTCCTACTATGGCGGACGAACCGATCTGGCCCAAATGGATTTCAATACCTTCTATCAGCAAGACCGCACTGATCCTTATCGGGTGATCTGGCTCTATTTGGCTGAAGTGGCACAGCAACCAGATACGGCCATTGGTAACATGCGTGGCCGTGTGGCCGAGCTGGATAAAAACAACTGGGCCAGCGGCATTGTGGCGTACTACTTGGGCGACATCGATTCGGTGCAACTGCTGCAAAGTGCCCGGCAGGGGCTGTCGAAAAAAGGTGAGTTAGCGGAACGCCTGTGTGAAGCCTACTTCTACCTTGGCAAAGCGGCTCGATTGCAGGGGCAGCCAAGCAAGGCGATTAACCTGTATAAGCTGGCGCTGGCCACCAATGTGTATGAATTTGTCGAGCACCGTTACGCACTGCTGGAGATGCGCCAAGTTGCCGAAGAGGCGATAGAACAAGCTCACCAAGCTCAGCAACAACCATGAGCACTGTGCGGCAGCAGTTAGCGCAGCGATTGATGATCGATCTGCGCTATTTTGCTGAACCGGAACAGCCACAAACCGCCGTTACCCAATTAACCCCATCGTTGCGGCAGTTGCTGCAATCCCAGCAACTGGGCGGGGTGATCCTCTTTAGTGAAAACTGCCAGCAGCCGGCGCAATTACGCCAGTTGTGCGCCGAACTGCAAGCCACCAGCCAAGATCTGCCACTGCTGATCAGCATCGATCAAGAGGGGGGACGAGTGGTGCGTACTAGCCGTGATTGGAGTACCGGCTTTGCGGGGAATATGGCCATTGGGGCGACCCATGCTGGCTATGGTGATCACTTTGCTGGGGCGACGGCGGCCACCATTGGCACGGAACTGAATGCCTTAGGCATTAATGTGGTGCACGCCCCCTGTGTGGATGTCAGCAACAACCCCGACAATCCGGTAATCAACATTCGCGCTTATGGCGATCAACCTAAGCTGGTTGCTGAATTAGCCGCTGCGGCCTGTCAGGGCTTTGCCCGCAGTGGAGTGGCGGCAACCTTAAAACATTTCCCCGGCCATGGGGATACGGATACCGACAGCCACACTGGCTTGCCGTTGGTTAGCCACGCGCTAGAGCACCTTAACGCGATTGAGCTTTACCCCTATCGGCAGATTTTGCGGCAGCACCCGCCACCACTGCTGATGACCGCACACATTCAATATCCGGCGCTGGATAGCAGCACCATCAACGGCGTCGTGCGTCCGGCCACGCTGTCCCGACGGATCATCACTGAACTGCTGCGTGATGAATTGGGCTATCAAGGGGTGGTCATTACCGATGCGATGGACATGGCGGCGTTAGCGCAGCTGTTGCCGATGGCCGATGCGGTGATTGAGGCGTTTCGGGCGGGGGTGGATATTGGTTTGATGCCGGTAAAGATTCGTTCGGTGGCGGACTTTTCTCAATTAGAGCAGCTGTTGGATGCGTTGGAGCAGGCGGTGACTGACGGCACGCTGTGTAGGCTGGAGCTGAACCAATCCTATCAGCGGATCTGTGCGCTTAAGCGCAGCTTGAATCAGCGCGAACAGGCACCGCTGAGCTGCGTTGGCAGCGTGGCCCACCGTCAGCAAGAGCAACAGCTAGCTCTGGCTGCGATCACGGCCATCCAAGGGCAACGGCCAGAGGCATTACATTGTTCCGCGAAGATCGCGCTGTTGTTGCCGGGCAAGCCACTGTTGCAGGGGATGACTCAGGCCTTAGCGAGCGCCAGTGCGGAACAGCTGCAATTGCAGCCCGTGGATATTAGCCAAAACGAAGTGACGGCTACGACACTGGCAAACTGTGATGTGGTGGTGGCGGGGTTTGTGTCGCCACGGCAAAGCGCGGCAGAGCTGGGCGGGGTGGATGATCTGAGTTTGCTGGATGAGCAAGCGGTTGCCAACGCCTATCAGCCGCAGCGATTGCAACAGCCGCTGGCGTTGGCTCGGCAGCTGGGCAAGCCCGTGGTGTTTCTCTCATTGCGTGCCCCTTACGACGTGGCACGCTTTGGCCAATACGCGGATTGGGTGTTAGCCAGCTATGCCTATCATGTGGATAGCGCGAGTCGTTGCGGCGCCAGTTTAACAGCGCTGGCGCAGGTGCTGTTAGGCGCTGCTGAGGCGCGGGGCACCTTGCCGGTTACGGTTTAATCCCCCCCTTTTTTCTTGCCCTTTTTAACCTTAGAGAGACCTCATGTCGCAATCATTCCAACTGCACGTCGCCCAGCTTTTTGATGGACTGCGGCTGCACGCGAACGTGTCTGTGTCGGTGCTCGATGGCCGGATCCATGCCATCACCCCTTGCACCAGCCCCGAGGTGACCGAAGGCTTATTGGCGCCGGGTTATGTGGATCTGCAAGTGAACGGCGGTGGCGACATCCTGTTTAATGAGCAGCCGAGTGTGGCCGCCATTGAGCAGATGGTAAGAGCCCATCAGCGTTTTGGCACCACGTCGTTGTTGCCCACGGTGATCACCGACGACATCGCGGTGATGGAGCAGGCTGCCGATGCGGTCGCGCAGGCTCTAATCAGCCAAGACAGCGGCGTAGTGGGCATTCACTTTGAAGGGCCGCACATTGCCAAAGCGAAACGCGGCGCGCACAATCACAATCACATTCGTGCTATCTCCGCTGCGGAATGGGCACTGTTTGCCCGCACCGATCTGGGCTGCAAGTTGCTTACGATTGCGCCGGAGGCGGTCAGCCCCGCTGAGATTGAGCGGTTGGTGGTGCTGGGGGTAACGGTAAGCCTTGGCCATTCCAATTGCAGTTACTCACAAGCGCAGCAGGCCATTGCGGCGGGTGCCAGTGGGGTTACCCATCTGTTTAACGCCATGTCGCCACTGCAAGGGCGAGAGCCGGGATTAGTGGGGGCGGCGCTGCTGAGTAAGACAGCCTGTGCTGGGATCATCAACGATGGTCACCATGTTGATTTTGCGAGTGTGCGGCTAGCCTATCAGGCACTAGGTGCAGAGCGACTGTGTCTAGTAACCGATGCGATGCCCCCCGTTGGCGGCCAGCAGCAGCAATTTACCCTGGTGGGGAATCCCGTCATTTTGAATGGCGATCGGCTGTTGGGGCAGGGGGGCGAATTAGCGGGCTCGGTGTTAACCATGGAGCGAGCAGTACAGCTAGCGGTGCAGCAGGTTGGCATTGAAGTGGCGAATGCGTTGCAGATGGCAACAACAACCCCAGCGCGATGGCTGGGGTTGCAGGGGATTGGTCGCATTGCCGTTGGTCAGCGTGCTGACATGGTGTTGCTCAATAAGCAATTGCAGTTGCAGCGCTGCTGGCGTGCTGGTCGCTTACTTTAGTCGGCGTATTTGCGGCGGATCTCTAAGATCTGTGGCAACACGCTGGTAAAGGCGGCCACCAGTTCTGGATCGAAGTGACTGCCGGCATTTTGCTGCACGTGGGCGATGGCATCTTCATTGCTCCAAGCGTCTTTATAGGGGCGGTTAGAGGTTAAGGCGTCAAACACATCAGCAATGGCCACCACACGACCAGACAACGGGATGTTGTAACCGGTTAAGCCGTGGGGATAACCGCTGCCATCCCAACGCTCGTGGTGAGACAGCGCGATTTCGCGGGCCGTAAACAGTAATTGCGATTGATGCTCACCAATGATCTCGGCGCCAAATTCGGGGTGGCGTTTCATGGTTTGCCACTCTTCTGGGGTTAATTTGCCCGGCTTTTGCAGCAACGCATCGGGCACGCCGATTTTGCCGACATCGTGCATCGGTGCCGCTTGGAAAATCAGTTCCGCCCACTCTTCACTTTTCCCCAAAGCCGAAGCAATTAACTTCGAGTAGTGGCTCATGCGGATAATGTGCAAGCCGGTTTCATTGTCTTTGTATTCCGCCGCTTGACCAAGACGACGAATGATCTCTAAGCGCGATTGATTCAGTTCCGAAGTACGCTGCTGCACTAAGTTTTCTAAATGATCGGTTTGATCGCGCAGTGCCAAGTGGGTTTGCACGCGGATCTTCACAATGGCTGGGCGAACCGGCTTGGTAATGTAATCTATCGCACCGATCTCAAGGCCGTGGGTCTCATCTTGAACGCTGTCTTTGGCGGTAACAAAAATCACCGGGATGTCTGCGGTGAGCGGATCTTGCTTTAACCGTCGACACACCTCGTAGCCATCCATGCCGGGCATCATCACATCCAGCAAAATCATGTCTGGTTGGGGCTCTGAACGAGCCACCTTCAAGGCGCGTTCGCCGCTGATCGCTGCCTTAATTCGATATTTGGGGTGCAAAATGCCCCGTAACACATCAATGTTCTCTGGAGTGTCATCGACTACAAGAATGGTGTGTTTATTTTCTACCATCAAACATCGTCCTTGTTGTTGTTCTCACGGTCTTGGTGGATAGCTGCTGTCTCATTTTTATCATACTGAGTCGGCACTGTCTGTCAGTTCTCGCTGCAGAGTTTGTAGTAGTTCTGCGCCTAATTCAAAATCGTAACTTTCAATGGCCACTTGGATTTTGCCGATTAAAGTGTGTGCGTCACCGCTGTCTTGCAGGGCGCTTGCTAGCTGCTCTGCAACATCAATGGCGCTGGTGTCATCATCGTCCAACAAGCGGTGCAATTGCTCAAGCAGCGCGTCGATATCTACGCTGTGGCTACCCGCTGTTGTTGGTTTTGGCGTGGATTGTTCATCGAGTTCGGCAATGCTGGTCAGTACCCGCTCAAGCCCCGTTAGGGTTTGCTCTTGCTCTAATGGCCACACCAGTTCTTGGCGGTTGGCCAAAGCGGTTTCCAATTTCAGGGCGTCGTTTTGCAGGCTTTTCGCCCCAATGGTACCGGCCACCCCTTTTAGGGTGTGCGCCAGCCGCTGGGCGACAACAAAATCTTCTTGCGCTAACGCTTGCTGTAACTGTTGACCAAATTGAGCCTGATTGCTGGCAAATTTACGCAGCAGCTTGCGGTAAGAATCGACTCGGCCTTGGCAGATAACCAAGCCGGCTTCAATATCAATTCCTTCCAAAGCGGGCAGCTGCGAGCGAGCATCGTGGTGAGTGTCACTGACACTGAAAGTGACGGCGGTAACGGCTTTAATCGGCTGTGATGGGGTGATCCACTGGGCCATTTTATTAAACAAATCGGCCAGTTCAATCGGCTTGGCGATGTGATCATTCATGCCCGCGGCGATCACTTTTTCTCGGTCCCCAACCATGGCGTTGGCGGTCATGGCCAGAATGGGCAGTTGCTGGAAACGAGGGTCTTGCCGTAATCGTTCGGTGGCTTCGTAACCGTCCATTACTGGCATTTGGCAGTCCATTAGCACGCCGTCGTATTGTTTTATTTCAAGCAGGTCGAGTGCTTCTTGGCCGTTGTTTGCCAGCTCTACGGTCATGCCGTTGGTTTTCAAAATTTCAGCCGCGAGCTCTTGGTTGAGTTCGTTATCTTCAACCAACAGAATGTGGGCACCTTGCAGTTGGGTGAGCCACTGTTGCAGCTGATCATTATTGGGCTTCGGCTTTGGTGTTTCATGGCCATTGCCGTTAATGCGGTGAATGGCGCTGAGCAGGTGGGTGCGAATAATCGGTTTGGCTAAGAATTCATTCACCTGCAGTTCCGAGGCGGCGTCGGCGGCCTCATCTTTGCCGTAGGCGGTGATCATAATGATCTTAGGTCGCTGATTCAGAGGGTAATTCTGCTCAATGCAGCGGGCGGTTGCGACGCCATCAATTTTTGGCATTTTCCAATCAAGGAAAAGCAGATCGTAGGGGCGACGTTGGAAGGCCGAGGCGATCATCTCTAGGGCAATTGAGCCACAGTTGGCGCTTTCGACTTCATAACCAAAGGACTCCAGCATGGTGCTGAGGATCTCGCTGGCGTGTTCGTTATCGTCAACAATCAACACCCGTTGCCCGGTTCCATCAATGTTAACGGTTGGGCTGTGTAATACCGGCGCACTCGGCAGTTCAAACCAAGCTTCAAAGGAGAACGTCGCGCCTTGGTGCAGCTCACTTTCCACCCAAATTTTGCCATCCATGAGCTGCACTAGACTGGAACAAATGGCCAAGCCTAAGCCGGTGCCGCCAAAGCGACGCGTGGTGGACGCATCCGCTTGGCTGAATGAACTAAACAGTTTGCTGATCTGGTATTGATCCAAGCCGATGCCAGTATCGGCGACGTTAAAGCGCAGACAAAGGCGATCGCCTTGATGTTGGATCAGCTGCACCGACACCAAAATCTCGCCGCTTTCGGTAAACTTAACGGCGTTGTTGCCTAAGTTGAGCAGGATCTGATTTAAGCGCAGTGGATCACCCACCAAGTTTTGCGGCACATCGGCGGGCAGATCGAACAGCAGTTCCAGTTTCTTCTCTTCTGCTTTTAAGCCGATGATGTCGGCAACGCCATCAAGCACGTCGTCGAGCCTGAATGGCACCGACTCCATCTGCATCTTGCCCGCTTCGATTTTAGAGAAGTCGAGGATGTCGTTGATGATCCCCAAAAGCGAGTGGGCCGAATACTGAACTTTTTCGGCGAAATTACGCTGCTTGCGAGTGAGTGAGGTTTGTAAGATCAGATGCGACATACCAATGATGGCGTTCATTGGAGTGCGGATCTCGTGGCTCATGTTTGCCAAGAATTGGCTCTTCGCTTGAGAGGCTTCTTCGGCGCGGATCCGTGCCAATTCGATCGCCTCTTCCATCGCAATTCGTTCGCTGATGTCGCTGAATACCACCACGCAGCCACCGATGCGGTCGTCGCTGATGATGGCACGACAGGTGTACTCGACCGGCAGATGATCTTGCTCTTGTTGGCGAATGAAAATGTCGCGCTGGGTGATGGTTTCGCCGTTGTGCAGCGTAGAGATGATTTTACTCTGCGTTGGATCGTTGTAATCCATGTCGTTGTTGCCAAACAGGGCAGGCAGCAGTTCAAAGCCAACCACGTGATCGTGGGACAGTTGCAGCAGGTTGATGGCGGCATCGTTGATAAAAATCACTTTGCCGTGGCGATCGATCCCAAACAAGCCTTGGCCAACAGAACTTAAGATCAATCGGCTGCGCAGTTCGAGTTCCGACAGTTCGCGGGTTCGTTCTTCTACCTTCAGCTCTAACTCATGCTTAGAGGCACTTAAGCGGTCGTTGGCGCGGCGACCCAGGTTCAAGGTAAATAGAATCGATGGCACCGCAAACGAGAACGTCAGCAACAGGATGATGATGATCTCAGAGCGGAAACGGTAATACTGGGCGAGGGCTTCGCTGCGATCGGTTTTAGCCACAATGTAGGCATTAAGCTGGCCATTCCAGCGAGCAACGGCCATGACATTGACGTTGCGGTAATCGCTAAAATCAAACAGTTGATTGCCGTTATTTTGAAGCCGCAGCGTCTCCGCCAATTTCGGTGAGTAGCTTGACAGTTTCTTATCGTCAAACTGGTTGGGATTATCGAAGCGGGTTTCTGAAATAACGCGGCCATCTTTATCGAACATCAACACTTCGGTGGTATCACCAAAAAAGTATTGATTCAGGCTTTTTTTCAGCTCTTGTTCGCCGCGGAATTCGTGCAGCAAGATGGCCACGATATTGCGTTTGCTGTTACGCACAGGGCTAACCACAAACGACTTTCTGATGGGGATCCCTTGTTGATTGGGCACCATCATCGGTGGGATTAATGTGGCTTGGCCACTGAGGGCGTAGCGCAGTAGGTTAGGGAAGTGCTGTTGCAAGCTGAGTTTGGACAGCTGCGGCCCTTGGTTTAGCAAGATGTCGCCATCGGTTGAAAGCAGCACTCGGATCCGATCCGGCGTTGGGGCAGAGAACTGGTTCATGTAGCTAACCAGTTGTTGTTGCGCCAAGGTGATATTACCGAAGTTGCCAAATTTTGACGCCAATAACAGGCGCTCTAACGGATCAATAAACAGTGGTCGTTGGTTGATCCCCTCAAACACCACGCTGTAGGTTTTAAGCAGATGCTGCATGTTATTTTCGGCTGAACGCAGCGCCGATAACTGCAGCTGACGTCGCTGCTCAAGGGAATCTTCGCGTGCCCGCTCTAAGATAAACCAGCTGCCAGCAACACAAATGGTGATGTAGATGGCAATGGCCAGTTTCACCATCAGAGCAAAGCGTTCAGAACCAAACGCTAAGCTGCTCCGCTCGGAAACCCCACGGAACATGGCACGAGCGATGATCCCCAATAGTAAAAACAGCGAAATGAACAGGCCGCCCAGCAGCCAGACTTTCTGTTGAAAATCGCCACTAAAGGTTTGATCCAACTGGGGCGCCTCAGCGATGTATTGCTCGAACATCTGGCGTTGTTCTGCACCGCTTAAGGTTGAAACGGTTTTATCAATAATGGAATTCAGCAGCGGCATGTGCTGTTGCAATAACAGTTGCTCTTGTTGAATGGCAATTAAGTTTTGTGAAACCGCCCGCAGCCCCACTAAGCCATTTTGTTCCAATTCGTACAGCACATTAAGTTGGGGCCCAAACAGGGCATCTGCTCGGCCATCGAGCACCGCATTGATCGATTCCAACATGCTGTCGGTGGTAATGATGGTGCTGTCTTTAAAGTTGGTGTGAACTTCCCGTTCGCCAATGCTGCTGCGAATAATGGCGATGGTTTTATTCGAGAAGTCGGTTTGCTCCCGAATCGTGCTGTTGTGGGGCACGTAAAAGAAGTAGCGAGAGCGGATCTCCGGCTTGGCAAACAAGCCCAAATCAAGTCGAGATGGGTGATAAGCAACGCTGGGCAGGATATCGATCTTATCTTGTTTGAACAGGGTCATCATTTCATCGAATGAGCCATAAACGTATTCAAACTGTAAGTTGGTATAACGCGCAATCACATTGAGGTAATCGATCATCAAGCCATTGGCGTGGCCGTCGGCATCGGTGCCAATGTACGGTGAGGAATCAAACACCCCCACTTTTAAACTGTGGTTTTTAACCAGCCAGGCTTGTTCTGCGGGGCTGAAATGGATCCCTTGGGACGAATTACTGCCGCTGTTGTCGTAATACAGCTCAAGCAAGCCAATCAGCTCGCCTTCGTAAATGATATTGGCGGTGTGTTTTTGGTATTGCAGGTTGCCCAACGGCACCGGCTGATTAATGTACTCGGTGTTACCAATACGGTGGTAAGAGAAAAACAACTCTTCACCAATGGTGTCAAACACCCGCAGGGTTTTAATGCGCTGATTTCGTTTTACGCTGAGCAATAGGGTTTGCTGCAACTGCACCTGATCCAGGTTGTACAGGAAGATGCTGCTTAAATTGGCCAGTTCGACAGCAAGCTCAGAAGGGCGCTCTTGCGGCTCTGCTGCGGCCTGAATGGGCTGAGCAAAAAACATCAGCGCACAAAATAAGGTGGCCAATATTTTTGAAGAAAGAGAAGTGTTGTGCCGTTCAGCGCAGTGGCTCATGCCAGATCCTTGTTTTGCAACGCAGCTGCAGTTAGTAGCGAGATAAGATTTCAGCTAACTCGCCACTTTGACGGAGTTCTGCCAGTGCTTGGTTAATGACGGGCAATAGCGCTTGTTGCTGATGGAATAAGCGCAGCGTTAATTCAAAGTGGTTGTTTTCTGCACTGATGTTTACGTTGTACTTTTTTTGCGCCAGATAATAATGAATAACCAGTGAGGGCATTACGGCAAAATCACAACGATTTTTATCCATCATTTCCAGCAGCTGTTGTTCATCCAGCGTGGTCATGGTTTGCGAGTTTTCAATCTCAGAATTGAACCCTAACATGACACAGCTTCGCTGCATGTTATCGGCGTTGCTGTAGTGTTTAGAGGTAACCATGCGCTCGCTCGAGCTCATAAAGGGATCGGAGTAAACCGAGGTGTTCACTTCGCTGATTTTGGATCGCCAAGAGGGATCAATGCCCGGCTCAATGTCCAGCAAGCCTTTGACCATATATAAGCGGATCCGCGCTTGCGGTAAGAAGCGGTAGTTGAACGACAGTTCCGTTCGGCGAGCAATCGCATCGAGTATATCGATGTAGATGCCTTTGGGCGGACTGGATTCTGTCGGTGCCCAGAAATAAGGGGGGCGCCCGTCTTGAATTAGACCGACTTGTAAGGTGACTGACTCTGCTTTGACCGGCACCAGCATCATGCCCAGTAGCAGCACTAACGGGAGAAAAATTTTGTTCGGCTGACCTAAGTCAAACATAGAGCGCAGTTCCTCTCAGTTACGTTGAGCCGATAGCAGGCAAGTGTAAACCGCAGATATCGCGGCGGTAGATTGTTAAATTGTACCTTAAACCGCCCGATTTTTTTATCGCCAAGGTGATGTATTTGCACTTTTTTCAGCGGAATTGGTGCCTCTCTGTGAACTGATTCACGAATTTAATTGGTTGTTTCTAGAAGGAGTTTCACCATGCTGCGGCGCGGGGTATTCAAGCGCCGATTGTTTCTTGCTGGCAGATGGGGGAAAATGGCGGGCTAAACTGTTTTATCAGTCCCTGTTTTGTCGGTATGGCCCAGTGCTGGCCGTACTCAGCCTTAAGAAGATAGCTATTAATGTCTAACTCCCCAGTTCAGCAGCAGGTCGACAAACGTCGGACTTTTGCCATTATTTCGCACCCGGATGCGGGTAAAACCACCATTACTGAGAAAGTATTGTTGTTTGGCCAAGCACTGCAAAAGGCCGGTACCGTTAAAGGTCGCGGGTCAGGCCAGCATGCTAAATCGGACTGGATGGAGATGGAAAAAGAGCGTGGGATCTCAGTAACCACCTCGGTAATGCAGTTCCCATTCAATCAGCGTTTGGTCAACCTGCTGGATACCCCAGGGCACGAGGACTTCTCTGAAGATACTTACCGTACCCTAACCGCCGTGGATTCATGCTTGATGGTGATCGACGCCGCGAAAGGGGTTGAGGATCGTACCCGTAAGTTGATGGAAGTGACGCGCCTGCGGGATACGCCAATCGTAACCTTCATGAATAAATTGGATCGCGACATTCGCGATCCAATGGAGCTGTTGGACGAAGTTGAGCACGAACTCAACATGATGTGCGCCCCTATCTCGTGGCCAATTGGCTGCGGTAAAGAGTTTAAAGGCGTGTATCACATCCACCGTGACGAAGTGATTCTGTACAAAACCGGCCAAGGCCACACCATTCAGGATAAGCAGATCGTGAAAGGCTTAGATAATTCTGAATTGGACGTTGCCGTTGGCGATGAACTGGCGGCGCAGCTGCGCGAAGAGATGGAACTGGTGCTGGGGGCCTCCAACGAATTCGATCTGGAGATGTTCCTGCAGGGCGAATTAACCCCAGTCTTCTTTGGTACCGCACTGGGTAACTTCGGTGTCGACCACATGTTGGATGGCTTAACTGAATGGGCACCAGCCCCGCAGCCACGCCAAGCCGATGCGCGTGAAGTGGTTGCTACTGAAGAGAAATTCAGCGGTTTCGTGTTTAAGATCCAAGCCAACATGGATCCAAAGCACCGCGATCGCATCGCATTCATGCGGATCTGTTCAGGTAAGTACAGCAAGGGCATGAAGATGCGCCATGTGCGCCTTGGTAAAGATGTCACCATTTCTGATGCCGTTACCTTTATGGCGGGGGATCGTAGCCATGCTGAGGAAGCCTACCCAGGTGACATCATTGGCTTGCATAACCACGGCACCATTCAGATTGGCGATACCTTTACCCAAGGGGAAGCGCTGAAGTTCACAGGGATCCCCAACTTTGCGCCAGAGATGTTCCGTCGCATTCGTTTGCGTGACCCATTGAAGCAAAAACAGTTGCTGAAGGGCTTGGTGCAGTTGTCGGAAGAGGGCGCCGTGCAGGTGTTCCGTCCGCTCAACACCAACGAACTGATTGTCGGCGCCGTGGGCGTGCTGCAGTTTGATGTGGTGGTGGCGCGCTTGAAGAGCGAATATAAGGTTGAAGCGATCTACGAGCCGATTAACGTTGCGACTGCCCGCTGGGTAGAGTGTGATGACGGTAAGAAACTGGATGAGTTTCAGCGTAAGGTTGCCACCAACTTGGCGCTGGATGGCGGTGATAACCTCACCTATATCGCCCCAACGATGGTTAACCTCAACCTTGCGGTAGAACGTTACCCAGACGTTACCTTCCGCAAGACTCGCGAGCATTAATCGCCGGTGCGACACGAGATCACGGGCAGCTTCGGCTGCCCGTTTTGTTATTGGCAGAACGATGGCTTAGCCCGGGAGTGAAGGTAATGATGGCTTGGATTGCCATGGGGTGGCAGCGCTACTGCCATTGGCTTAAACGCAATGGCCTTGATAACAGCCAGTGCCGCAGTTGCGTGCCATTAGATGAGCGCGCCCAGCGGGCGTTAAAGCGCGCCGATGATTGATAGCCATTGCCACTTAGATTTGCCGCCCCTGTTGGGGCAACTGGATGCGGTACTGGCGCGGGCGGCAGCGGCGGGGATCACGCAGATGCTGGTGCCGGCGGTAAATCGTGAACGCTGGCCACAGTTAGAGCAGCTCGCCCAGCGGCCCCAGTTGCAGGTAGCCATTGGCTTGCACCCTTGTTTTGCCCACAACGTCAGCGACGATCTGCAGCGGATGGCAGAGCGGTTGCGCTGCAGTCACCCGTTTATTGCCATTGGCGAATGTGGTTTAGATGCGGTGGCAGGGCAGTTGCCGATGTCACAACAATTGCTGTTGTGTCAGGCGCAATTGACGCTGGCGCAGCAGCATCAACTGCCTGTTATTTTACATGTCCGCTCAGCTCATAACGAAATGTTACAGCTTCTTAGTCGAACAAAACTGTTAGCTGGTGGCGTTGTACACGGTTTTAGCGGCAGCATTGAGTTGGCAACACAGTACATTCGCCACAATTTACATCTTGGTATTGGCGGTGTTTGCACCTACCCGCGAGCAAAAAAGACCCGTGCCATGGTGGCGCAATTGCCTCGGGAGTGGATGCTGTTTGAGACCGATAGTCCGGACATGCCTCTCAGTGGTCACCAAGGTCAACCCAATCAACCTCACCAAATTGCCAACATTGTGCGCGAGGTCGCCACCATTCGCGGCGAACCGATTGATTACTTGCATGCTATTCAACAGGAAAATTACCGCCGCTTGTTCCATATTGAGCACTTCTGACCGCTGAAAATAACGGTTGGTGCTATGGTTAGTCAGTCCGAATCGCGTCGTGCGGATGATTCACATGTGAACCAATGTGAAAAACTGGTCAAAATCTGACGTGAATTTAACTAAAAATCGCGTATAGGTCACATATCTGATCTGTGCCGATGCGAATTCCACTCTCTCGAGCAGTATACTCGACGCCGTTAAATAGCGAAGGCTATGTATCTTCGCCAATAACGTCCAGATAACAGAGGATAAAGGGTCAATGAATATTGTTATGAGTTTGGTAGGTGTCCTAGTCCTACTAGGCATCGCGTTACTGATGTCGAAAGACCGCAGCGCAATCAACTGGCGTACCGTGGGTGGCGCTTTTGCTATCCAAGCCGCGTTAGGTGGTTTTGTTCTTTACGTTCCATTCGGTAAAGACGTTCTGGGTGCAATCTCCCAGAAAGTGTCTTCCGTAATTGGCTATGCCAACGATGGTATCGGCTTCTTGTTCGGTGATTTGGCCAAGTTTAAAGTTGGTTTCATCTTTGCCATCAACGTTCTGCCAATCATCGTGTTCTTCTCTGCACTGATCGCAGTACTGTACTACCTGGGTGTAATGCAGTGGATCATTCGCATCATCGGTGGCGTACTGCAGAAAGCACTGGGCGTATCTCGTCCAGAAGCAATGTCTGCAACCGCGAACATCTTCGTTGGCCAAACCGAAGCTCCTCTGGTGGTACGTCCGTTCATCCCAACCATGACTCAGTCTGAGCTGTTCGCCATCATGACCGGTGGTCTGGCGTCAGTAGCGGGTTCTGTACTGGCGGGTTACGCTGGTTTGGGCGTGAAACTGGAATACCTGATTGCTGCATCCTTCATGGCAGCACCAGGTGGCCTGTTGATGGCGAAACTGATGCACCCAGAAACCGAAGAAGCCAAGCAAGACATGGCAGACATCGGCGAAGCAGACGACAAGCCTGCTAACGTACTGGACGCTGCAGCTGCGGGTGCCTCCTCTGGTATGCAACTGGCTCTGAACGTTGGCGCAATGCTGCTGGCCTTCATCGGTTTGATTGCCATGATCAACGGTATCATCGGCTGGGCTGGTGCACTGGTTGGTTACGATGGCCTGACTCTGGAAATGATCTTCGGCATTGTATTCCGTCCTCTGGCGTTCGCAATGGGTGTGCCTTGGCATGAAGCTGGTGTAGCTGGTTCCTTCATCGGTCAGAAGATCGTAGTGAACGAATTCGTTGCTTACATCAACTTTGCCCCGTACATCACTGGTGACTTGCTGATTGAAGGCGTGAAAATGTCTGACCGTACTCAAGCAATCATCTCCTTCGCACTGTGTGGTTTCGCAAACTTGAGCTCCATTGCGATTCTGCTGGGTGGTCTGGGCGCTATGGCTCCTAACCGTCGCAAAGACTTGGCTCAGCTGGGTATGCGTGCGGTAGTTGCTGGCTCTCTGTCTAACCTGATGAGTGCAACTCTGGCTGGTTTGTTCTTGGCGCTGTAAGCCCCAATAACACCCTGCTAATGAAACGGCCGCCTTGTGCGGCCGTTTTTGCGTTTGTAGGGCGTACTCTTTCTTATCTCCTCTGTTTTCTCGCCCCGCTGGTCAACCTGAGTCCGGTGCTGATTGCTCCCCCTTGCTGCTTCAGCCGCACCGTTTCCTGCATTTGTGACAAACAACAGTCAGCTCAATTGTTGAATTAACTTATGTTTCGCTGGAAATCCCCCAGTTCTGTGCAACTTTTAATCACTGAGGTTGAAGGCGAAGACTTTTAACCCGACTCACTAAGGAGATGTGATGATGAAAGCGATGCGATCTGGTTTGTTGTCGATGCTGTTATGCGGCGCGTTGGTGACCCCGGCCCATTCAGCAGACTACGTGTGGGGCTTTGCCGACATGAACGTTAACTGGTTGGATTGGACCTCTGACACCGAAGTGGACTCCGGTGGCTTTAAAGAGGACTTCTATTACCTTGAAATCGAAGGTGGGGCAGGGTTCGATTGGGGCGACGTTTACATGTTCTTCGATATGGAAAACACCTTTGAAGGCAACGACAGCCAAACCGCGGAAGATGGGAGCCAATTTCAGGGCAACGGTTCCTTCCGTATTGCCGCCAAGATCAGCGGTGGTTATAACATTTACAACAGCTGGCAACTTTACGCTCAATCTTATTACGCCATCGGTAATGGCTTTTACGACAGCACCAATGTGTTTGGCCTGCGATATGGGATCTTTACGGATTATGGCTTCTGGATGAAGCCGTTTTTAGGCTTGAATTACACTCGAACCCAAGATTGGACCGGGGTAAATGGCGGGATCTTAGGGTGGGTGTTTGGGTACGATTTCACCATGGGCGAGCAGCGCTTTTCGATCTCCAACTGGCATGAAACCGAATTCAGTCGGGACGATGGCTATGGGGGTTCCGGCAGTGAACGGGAATCATTAGGTCACAATGGCGCTTTAGCATTTTGGTGGCACTTGCCTAACAGCCCATTGACCACCGGCATTCAATACCGTTACTTCGAGAACAAGTTAGGCCAAGACGGCTACGGCGATGCCATTATTTATTCTTTGAAATACAACTTCTGAAGTTATTTAGTTCAAAACAGAGCAAAGAGTAGGCAAGCGCCTGCTCTTTTTTGTGAACTTTTTGGATACCACGCTTTCACAGAATTCACTGTTCTTCTCATTTTTAGACGCCTCATTGAACAAATAACAGCCCGAAGGCGACCAAAAGTGTCGACTGCGTCACGTTTTGTGACGTGTTTTCACATTCGCTGTTGTATTAAATTCCCTTAAATCTAGAATGCGAATCAACGGTCTTGCAGACCGAAAAACAATAATTAGTCCTTTAGATTTAAGGTAGGTTGATGATGATGAAGAAGTTAGCTGCAGCAGCCGTTCTGGCCGCACTATCCACCGGCGCCATGGCTGCCGATTACTCCGACGGCGACATCCACAAAGGCGACTACAAGTGGATGCAGTTTAACCTGATGCAATCTGTTGATGCTCGCATCCCATTTGGTTCTCAAGACACCACCTACCTGGAAATGGAATTCGGTGGTCGTTCTGGCATCTTCGACCTGTACGGTTACGTAGATTACTTTGACGTGTTGGGTCTGAGCGGCGATGACCGTGATGGCAGCGACAACATGTTCATGAAGCTGGCACCACGTATGTCTTTGGACGCACTGACCGGTAAAGACCTGTCTTTCGGTCCTGTTCAAGAAGTTTACCTGGCCAACGTAACCAACGTAGGTGACGGCGCTCTGGTTGACACTTACTGGGGTGTGGGTTCTGACGTAATGGTGCCTTGGTTAGGCAAAGTTGGCCTGAACGCCTACGCCCGCTACGTTGACGAAAACTACGGTGGCGCGAACGAGAACAAGTGGGATGGTTACATGATCTCCACTAACTGGTTCAAGCCGTTCATGTTCTTCAAGAACGACAGCTTCCTGTCTTACCAGGGTTACACCGACTACAAATTTGGCGCTGACGAAGTTGATGGCAACGGTGTAAACGCGAAAGAATCTCTGGAATCTTTCCACGGCATCTACTGGCACTCCGACCGCTTCGCAGCGGGTTACGGCCTGAAATACTTCTACAACATGGCGTTGGTTGAAGATGGCGGCGCTGGCGGTGACACCACCGGTTTCGGTCACTACTTTGCTGTTACTTACAAGTTCTAAGCTCGTTTAGCTTAAACTTGCCAAAAGGCCACCAGAAGGTGGCCTTTTTTGTTATTTCCCATGATAAAAATGTGAGCCAACCAAAATCTCTTGAGAGTTTGATTCAAGTCACATAACCAATTGCCAATTACCGTGAATCTTTGTTAATCTCAGATTGTCTCTGAGGGAAAACGGACTTTTCGCGATAGGGAACGGCAAGCCTAACTGCCGTCGATTTCGATCTTCATGGAACCAAGTCCTCGTTGCCAACTGAGTAACGAGCCTGAACGATTTGTGGTTATCTGATAGTCGCTTTGGAACAAGATTGATTACTCAAAGTTGGTGACTGAACTTATCTATACTGCTATTGAAATCCGAATTTGGAGAACACCATGAGCGATCTGAACGCTGCAGCACAACGTGCTTTAACCCTGATGGATCTGACCACTTTGAACGATGACGACACCGATCAAAAAGTGATCGAGTTGTGTCACAAAGCCAAGTCTCCAGCTGGCAACACCGCTGCCATCTGCATCTACCCTCGTTTTATCCCTATCGCGCGTAAGACCCTGCGTGAAATCGGCGCCGAAGGCGTACAGATCGCAACCGTGACCAACTTCCCACACGGTAACGACGACATCGCGATTGCAGTAGCAGAAACCAAAGCTGCTGTTGCTTACGGTGCTGATGAAGTGGATGTGGTATTCCCATACCGCGCGCTGATGGCAGGTAACGAAGAGATCGGTTTTGAACTGGTTAAAGCCTGTAAAGAAGCGTGTGGCGATGTGCTGCTGAAAGTGATCATCGAATCTGGTGTACTGCAAGACGAAGCCCTGATCCGCAAAGCGTCTGAGCTGTCTATCGATGCCGGTGCTGATTTCATCAAAACCTCTACCGGTAAAGTTGAAGTAAACGCCACCATCGAAGCCGCTCGCATCATGATGGAAGTGATCAAAGCTAAGAACACCAAAGTTGGCTTTAAGCCTGCTGGTGGCGTACGTGACGCCGAGCAAGCGGCACTGTTCTTGAACACTGCAGCGGAAATTCTGGGTAACGATTGGGTTTCCCCACGTACCTTCCGCTTCGGCGCATCCAGCTTGCTGGCAAGCCTGCTGGCAACCTTAGGCCACGGCGAAAAGCCAGCGGGTAATCAAGGTTACTAATTTTTGAAAAGGAAGCGACGGTGGTCGCTTCCTTTTTGACTTTGGAGGCACGGATGTTTTTAGCTCAAGACATTATTAAGAAAAAACGTGATAACCAGCCATTAAGCGCTGATGAGATCAAGTTTTTTACCCAAGGCATTGCTGATGGCAGCATCAGTGAAGGCCAAATTGCTGCCTTTGCGATGGCGGTATTCTTCAATGACATGACCATGCCAGAGCGTATCGCTTTGACCGAAGGGACTCGCGATTCCGGCATGGTGCTGGATTGGAGCGGGTACAACTTCGATGGTCCTATCCTCGACAAGCACTCTACCGGTGGCGTGGGCGACTGCGTCTCGCTGATGCTGGGCCCAATGATCGCCGCTTGTGGTGCGTACGTACCGATGATCTCTGGCCGTGGCCTGGGCCACACCGGCGGCACCTTGGATAAGTTAGAGTCGATCCCGGGTTACAACATCGAACCGAGCAACGAGATCTTCGGTAAAGTGGTGGGTGAGGCAGGCGTGGCCATTATTGGCCAAACCGGCGACTTAGCCCCTGCGGATAAGCGTTTTTACGCTACCCGCGACGTAACCGCCACCGTGGATTCCATCTCTCTGATCACCGCTTCTATCCTTGGTAAGAAGCTGGCGGCGGGTTTGGATGCGTTGGTCATGGACGTCAAAGTGGGTTCTGGCGCCTTTATGCCAACCTACGAGCTGTCTGAGCAATTGGCGCAAAGCATTGCTGATGTGGCCAACGGTGCTGGTGTGCCCACCTCGGCGCTCTTGACCGACATGAACCAAGTGCTGGCATCCAGCGCGGGTAATGCCGTTGAGATCCGCGAAGCGGTGCAATACTTAACGGGTGAATACCGCAACCCACGTTTACACGAAGTCACCATGACCCAAGCGGCCGAGCTGCTGGTGCTGGGCAAATTGGCCGATAGCCAAGAGCACGCACTAGAAAAGCTGCAAGCGGTACTGGATAACGGCCAAGCGGCTGAGCGCTTTGGTAAGATGGTAACCGGTTTGGGTGGCCCTGCTGACTTTATGCAGCGCTACGACGAATACCTGCCAAAAGCCAATGTGGTTAAGCCCGTATTTGCCGAAACCGACGGCATTGTGCAAGCAATGGACGGCACTGCCATTGGCATGGCCGTGGTTGGTTTAGGTGGCGGTCGTCGCGTGGCGGCAGACAGCATCGATCACAGCGTTGGCTACGATAATATTGTTGCCATCGGTGCCAGCGTAAACGCAGACGCGCCATTAGCGATGCTGCACGCTAAAGATGAATCAAGCTGGACCGAAGGCGCCGCTGCATTGCGTGCTGCCATCACTGTTGGTGCTGATACCCCAGCCCCAGCCCAGCAAGTTTACCGCGTTATTCGCGGCAGCTAATTGTAAGGAGCACGAGATGTCTCGAGCGATTATTTTAATGATGGACTCGTTTGGCGTTGGCGAAACTGCCGATGCAGACAAGTTTGGTGATGTCGGTTCCGACACCTTTGGCCACATTGCCAAAGAGTGTGCTGAAGGCCGTGCTGAAGTGGGCCGTAGTGGGGCATTAACCCTGCCGAACCTAAGCAAGCTGGGTCTTGCTCACTTGGGTGCCGAGAGCACCGGCAGCGCCCCTGCTGGCTTCGATATGAGCATTGAGCCGACAGGCGCCTATGGTTTTGCTGCTGAGCTGTCCTCTGGTAAGGACACCCCAAGCGGCCACTGGGAAATGGCGGGTGTACCCGTGCTGTACGATTGGGGTTACTTCTCTGATCTGGAAAACAGCTTCCCACAGGAACTGACCGACAAAATTTTGAAGCGCGCTGGACTGGATCGCTTTATCGGCAACTGCCACGCATCTGGTACCGCGATCCTAGAACGCTTAGGTGAAGAACATATGCGCACTGGCGCTCCTATCTTCTACACCTCTGCCGATAGCGTGTTCCAAATTGCCTGTCACGAAGAAACCTTCGGTCTGGAAAACCTGTACGAGCTGTGCAAAATCACCCGCGAAGAACTAGAGCCTTACAACATCGGCCGCGTTATCGCGCGCCCATTTGTTGGCACCAGCGCGATGGATTTTGCCCGTACCGGTAACCGTAAAGACTACGCCGTTGAGCCACCAGCAGAGACGCTGCTGGACAAATTGGCTGCCGCTGGCGGTGAAGTTATCTCTGTGGGCAAAATTGCCGACATTTACGCCCATCGCGGCGTAACGCAAAAAATCAAAGCCACTGGCTTAGAAGCATTATGGGACGCCACCTTAACGGCGGTTGATAATGCTGAAGACAACAGCTTGGTGTTTACCAACTTTGTCGATTTCGATTCCTCCTACGGCCACCGTCGTGACATTACCGGTTACGCCAAAGCCTTGGAGTACTTCGATACTCGTTTACCAGAGATCTTCGGTAAGCTGAAAGAGGGCGATGTAGTGATCATTACGGCTGATCACGGTTGCGACCCGACTTGGAGCGGCACCGATCATACTCGTGAGCACGTACCAGTGATCGCCTTTGGTCCTGGTGTTAAAGCCGGTTCTCTGGGTAAACGCGACAGCTTTGCTGATATCGGTCAGTCGTTGGCAAGCCACTTAGGCTTGGCACCACTTGATTACGGCAAATCCTTTTTATAACTCAATATTGGGGTCAATATTCAATGGCAACTCCGCACATTAATGCAGTAGACGGCGCTTTCGCTGAAACCGTACTTTTCCCTGGCGATCCGCTGCGCGCTAAGTACATCGCTGAAACCTTCTTAGAAGACGTAGTTCAGGTAACTGACGTACGTAACATGCTGGGCTTCACCGGTACTTACAAAGGCAAGAAAGTGTCTGTAATGGGCTCTGGCATGGGGATCCCATCTTGCTCTATCTACGCCAAGGAACTGATCACCGAGTACGGTGTTAAGAACCTGATCCGCGTTGGTTCTTGTGGCGCTATCTCTACCGACGTAAAAGTACGTGACGTGATCATCGGCATGGGTGCTTGCACCGATTCTGGCGTTAACCGTACCCGTTTCAAAGGTTACGATTTCGCCGCTATCGCTGACTACGGCCTACTGTCTAACGTGGTTAAGGCCGCTGACGCTGCCAACATCGACGTTAAAGTAGGTAACATCTACTCTGCAGATCTGTTCTACACCCCAGACGGCGAAATGTTCGACGTAATGGAAAAAATGAACGTATTGGGCGTAGAGATGGAAGCCGCTGGCCTGTACGGCGTTGCAGCGGAATACGGCGCGAACGCGTTGTGTGTAGTAACCGTATCTGATCACATCCGTACTGGTGAAGCGACCACCGCTGAAGAGCGTCAAACCACCTTTAACGACATGATCGTGATGACTCTGGAATCGGTACTGTAAGTACGATGTTGTCGGCCTAAGGGCCAGACGCCAGAATAAAGAAGGGCGGCCATTAGGCCGCCCTTTTTGTTGTTGCTGTCGCTTTAGTCGGTTTTCTTACTGGCTTTAATCTGTTTGGCGCGCAGTCGCAACCAGCTGATCCGCGCCCGTTTAAACGAAAACGCCCGCGCCAATAAAAAACCAATTAAGCCGCTGCTGAGCAACAACAAGCCCAATTGTTGCTGTTGTTGGCGATGCAACAACCGCCCCTCTTTTTGCAGCAAGGTGCTGTTGATCCGCAGCCGCAGGTAGCCGTAGGCTTGCTGCTGTTGAGCCACCGCAATGGTGTAGGGGGCAAAGTGCTGCAGCGCTTGCTCGATGCGCTCTTGCTCGGGCAGTTGCGCTTCCGGAAACAAACTCTGGGCGCTGGCCAGCTTGTGGCCTTGGTAGTTAAACACCGTGGCTGACACCACCTCGGGCTCGCTAACCAGATTTTGCACCAACCATTGCAGCAGCTCGTCGTCATCGCTTTTTAATGCCGTGGCGGCACTGTGGGACGCTTGCTTAAGCAGTTGATCGGTAACTCGCTGGCCTTGGCGTTCTAACAGTTGCTCCACCTGGGTGCGTTGCTGCTGCCACAGCAACAAGATGGTGATCAGCAGCGTCAGTGCCAATAACACTTGGGCAAGGCGAGGCAAGATAATATTACGGCGGCGAGGCGATGAACTCATAAGGTTCCCAACGGTTCTGGCTTTTTATAATGTGTCATGGCAATTGTACTTTGTTATAGATCTACTACAGCGTCGAAAAGGATCTTGCCTGCAGCTTGCGTTAAATCCGCGGCTTGGGCAAACATTTCGTGAAAATGCCATCGTGAGCAAAAACAAGGGATTAGCATTATGTCAGCGACAACAACAGCGCAAGGCCAGTGGCAGCCACACCTGCCAGCAACCGCGCTTATTGGCCAACAGTTGGCGCAATACCAAGCGCCAGCGTTACAACAGTTGGTGGCGGATCATAATGTCTTGGGCCAGCTAGAGCGTAAGATCTGGCAAGGGGAAGCCCCAGCAACATTGCCAAGCAGCAATCACGAGGCCGAATGGGTGCGTTTGCCCGCGCAGTTACCGCAGTTAAGTCAGCCTGGTTTGCTGTTGATGGACATGGACTCCACCGCCATTCAGATTGAGTGCATTGATGAAATTGCCCGTCGCGGTGGTTGTTATCAGCAGGTGGCTGCAGTTACGGAGCAGGCGATGCAGGGGCAGTTGGATTTTGTCACGGCGTTGCGACAGCGTGTTTCGTTGCTGCGGGGCATACCGGCGACGGTGCTGACCGACATTGCCGCTGAGTTGCCGTTGATGCCGGGGTTGATCCGCTTGTGTCAGCAGTTGCATCAGCAGGGGTGGGTGATTGCGATTGCCTCGGGCGGGTTTAACGCCATTGCGTCGGTCTTGGCGGCGCAGCTGCAACTGGATTATTTCGAGGCGAACGATTTAGAGCAGATCGATGGTTTGCTCAGTGGCGAGTTGCTTGGTGGCATAGTGGACGCCGAGCGTAAGGCGCAGATCTTGGTTGAGCTGGGGGCGCGCTATCGCATTCCGGCCCAGCAGTGGGTGGCGGTTGGCGATGGTGCGAACGATCTGCCGATGCTGGCGGCGGCGCAGCTGGGGGTGGGGTTTCATGCCAAGCCAGCCGTGGCCAAGCAAGCGGATGTGGCCATCAACCAGCTGGGACTGGATGCCATTTTGGCGCTGCTGCGGCCTTAATGCTGGTGTGACCAAAGAGAGCGGCAGCGTAGCGCTGCCGACTTGGCACCTTAAGCCGCAACTCTGAATGGGTCGCTTTATGTCAGCCCAGCGTGGGCTGGCAATAACCCCTCTAACCCCGCACGGCATAATAGCTCGGCACTGATGTCGAGCATCATGCCGCAGCCTTGCACCTGCCACAGCACCGCTTCTAATTCTCTGGCGCGGTGCAACGCATGGCCGCTGATGGCGGACAGATCCGCTTGCAGGTAGTCCAGATCCGGTTTGTCGGCGCCGTGCAGCTCTATCTGCAGTCCCAGCAGCCTTTTCTGGGCGATGGTTTTCAGCAAAAACTTACGCAACGCGACCGGATCCGCCTGTTCAACCGCCATAAACTGTGCCGGTTCATTCGGCTGTGGTAAAGCGATGGCCAACTGCAGGGTTTGTGCTTGCAGCGGCGCTAGCTTGGCGGCAGCAGCCACTAGGGCGGCCACCGGTGGGTGGCTAAGCAACCACTGCAGCGACAATGGCGTTTTGCCTTGGGGGTTAAGCTTGCTCAGCAGCGGCAGCTTGGCGTTAGAGCAGCCGATCAGATCCGCCACGCAGTGGTTGTTGCGTTTATGCACAAAAAACGGCAACCCCGGCAGGCGCGGCAGGGTAAGATTCTTGATGCTTTCCACCAGTTGTCGATGCTGCTTCGAACTGCTGACTTCCATCAACTGATCGCTGTTTTTTTCCAGCAGATCGGCAATGAATTTTTGGCCGTTATGGGGCTTACCATCCATGCTATGCAGTCGAATCGTGAGCCTGTCGGGGCTGTCCCCCACCACTTCATAGGGCAGGCCGGTGAGCTTAATCTTGCCCGCCATCTGCTGCAATTGCGGCAACTCAACCTCGACCGGCTTATCGGCTTTAAAGGGGTGCGAGCTGGCAAACTGCAAGCGCATGCCGTGGGGTGAAATATCAACGCTTTGGGCGTCCATGCTGGTGGTAAAGCCTTGGCTTACCCGCACGATGGTACTGAGATTAAAACGCGCTTCGCGGCGCAGATCTTGGTGCAAACTGGCGATGGTGCGAATGCTGCTTTCGTGTTGACGGATCATGCCAAAGCGGCGTAGCTGGTTGGGATCTTGGCCAGCGATGCGTTGTTGGTAGCAGCTTGGCTCGATGGGCAGCGGCTGTATGGTCACCAGTAACGAGGCTTCCAGCATTTGCTGCAGCACCAGCGGTTCGAATGGCTGCGAACTGATGGGGTTACGCAGCGCTCGATTCAGATCAATTTGGTTCACGCTGTGCTGCGCTAATTGATGTAAGCGGAAGCTCGGCTGGCTGGCGGCCATTTGCAAGAACGCATCCACCATGTTGATCTGCTGCAGCTCCGCTAAGGTGGCGCTAAAGAACAGCGTTTGCCCTTGTTGCTGGATGTGAAAACTGTACAGCAAACCGTGGGCTAAATTGTCGGGGCACTGCTGCAGCCGTGCGATGCGGTCGTGGCTTAATATCGCCGCGAGCTGGCTGATCCCTTCTTCGTTGCACCAGTAGTTATGGCATTCCTGATTGCGCTGGGTTTGCAAGGTGATCAACGGCTGCAGCTGCTGCTCGGCTTCTTTAAAGGCCACCGCTAACGATTCGATGGTCGGCAGCAGGTGGCGTTCGTAACCGTGGCTGCGGGTGGTGGCCAGCAGATGGTTGATCTCCGGCACCGTCCGCAGGCTGTTGGCTTGCAGTACCCGTTCGAGTTCCTGATCTTGCGCTTCGTTGCCGTTAATGCGGCGCAGGCGCAAATATTGGTAACCACGGCGGGATTCCGTATGCACCAGCTGGTATTGCAGGCCATGATCCAGCACCGGCAGCACAAATTCTTTGCTGAGGGCAGTAAAGTGCACGGTGATGGGGTGGTTGGCGGCGATGCGAAACTCAGGATCGGTACGCACCTTACAGCCGCCCACCGACAGATCCAAGGTTAAGCCAACCTGCTTCTGGTTGGCGTTTTGCCATAGGGCAATTTCAGTACTGAACGTGCGGCGCACTTCGCGGCGCATCACGTAGTACCCCAGCGCCATCATCTCCATCTCGCCGACATTAAGGTTATTCGTGAGTTCGCTGCTGGGCGCTATCGCTTGCGGTTTACGTACGTTGGCCAGCAATTCCTCAACCGCGCCTACGGTTAAGCGATTGCCATACAGTTTCACCAACTGCTGTAATTGCTGGCGCAGCGGCTGAGTCAGGAAATGCACCACCCCACCCACTTCAACCTGTTCGCAGGGGGCCGTCACTTTATTACGCAGATCGATGCTCTGATTGCTGCTCTGATTGAGTCGATTGACTTCCATCTTCAGCAAAAAACGGTCGGTGCGGGGCAGATCTTGAGTCACTTGCTCAAACAGATTATCAAAATCGTCGTGTTGCAAAATGGGCTTAAGCTGCTCGATCAGTGCTTGGTGTTGTTCCATTGGCCTTCGTAATAGTGGCTGCGATAGCGGGGTTAAAGTGGCGTTGCCTGAGCGGGCTTCATCCTAACAATGAAGCACGACAGACTATAGCGATTTTATCTGGCGTGATTGCCATAGAGCCAAGTGGAATTTGGCTTGGTATCATGCCGCTATTATACCATCGACCGATATTCCAATGGCTAAAGCAAAATCTGCCTACGTTTGTAACGATTGCGGCTCAGATCACCCCCGCTGGCAAGGGCAATGTAACGCCTGTCATGCTTGGAACACCCTTACCGAAGTGCGTTTGTCGGCGGCCAAAACCAGCCGCAGCAACGATCGCTACAGCGGCTACGCTGGCAGCGCCGATTCCAAAGTGCAAACCCTTAATGAGATCGATCTTTCGGAGCTGCCGCGTTTTGCCAGCGGCTATTCCGAACTGGA
This sequence comes from uncultured Ferrimonas sp., assembly GCF_947489035.1. Taxonomy (GTDB): domain Bacteria; phylum Pseudomonadota; class Gammaproteobacteria; order Enterobacterales; family Shewanellaceae; genus Ferrimonas. Next base: position 137,257 of record NZ_CANLCI010000007.1, read on the forward strand.
TCGAGTGCTGGGCGGCGGCATTGTGCCGGGGTCGGCCATTTTGATTGGCGGCAGTCCCGGCGCCGGTAAATCCACCCTGTTGCTGCAGGTGATGTGTCAGCTGTCGCAGCAGATGGGGGCGTTGTACGTCACCGGTGAAGAGTCGCTGCAGCAAGTGGCGATGCGCGCTAACCGCCTGTCGTTGCCCACCGACAAGCTGAAAATGCTGTCGGAAACCTCGGTTGAGCAGCTGTGCTTAATTGCCGAAAAAGAGCGGCCAGCGATCATGGTGATCGACTCGATTCAGGTGATGCACATGGCCGACGTGCAATCGGCGCCGGGCAGCGTGGCGCAGGTACGGGAAAGCGCCGCTTACCTGACCCGCTTTGCCAAGCAAAACAACGTGGCCATCTTTATGGTTGGCCACGTCACCAAAGATGGCAGCTTGGCGGGGCCAAAAGTGTTGGAGCACTGCATCGATTGTTCGGTGCTGCTTGATGGCAACACCGACAGCCGCTACCGCACCATGCGCAGCCATAAAAACCGCTTTGGCGCCGTTAACGAACTGGGGGTGTTCGCCATGACCGGCACCGGCCTCAAAGAGGTGGCGAACCCTTCGGCCATCTTCCTTTCCCGTGGTGAAGAACAAGCGCCGGGCAGCGTGGTGATGGTGATTTGGGAAGGCACGCGGCCGCTGTTGGTGGAGCTGCAAGCCTTGGTCGATCACAGCCAGCTGGGCAATCCTCGCCGCATTGCGGTGGGGCTGGATCAAAACCGATTGGCGATGTTGCTGGCGGTGTTGCACCGTCATGGCGGCTTAATGATGTCCGATCAGGATGTGTACGCCAATGTCGTGGGGGGGGTTAAAGTGACCGAAACCAGCGCCGATTTAGCGCTGCTGTTGGCGATGGTCTCCAGCTTCCGTGATCATACCTTGCCACGGGAATTGGTGGTGTTTGGTGAAGTGGGCTTGTCTGGTGAGATCCGCCCAGTTAATAATGGCTTAGAACGATTAAATGAAGCGGCCAAACACGGCTTTACCCGCGCGATTGTGCCTAAAGGCAATGCGCCACGGCAGCCGATTGAGGGCTTAGAAGTGATTGCCGTAAGCAAGTTGGCTGACGCGCTAGACGCAATCTAACGGACTGGAAGAGAAATCATGTTTACAAAATTAATGGCCTCGGTGGGCATTGGTGCCGCCAAGGTGGATACCTTGATCCTAACTGAGCAGCTGCAGCCAGGGCAGCCGTTCGAGATTGAGATTGTGATTACCGGCGGCAACGTTGAGCAGCAGATCAACGGCTTGCACTTGGCGCTGATGGCCCAAGCGGAAGTGGAATCGGGGGATCGCGAAGGGCTGCAGTCGCTGATTTTGCACGATTGGGCTTTGGATGAATCCTTCACCATTGCCGCAGGCGAAGAGGTGCGGGATCAGTTTCAATTGCAGCTGCCGGAGGAAACCCCAATTACGCTGCTGCCCCGTTGCCGTAATCAAACCCGCGTGTGGCTGCAAACTGGGCTCGATATTGCCAGTGGCAAAGATGGCAGCGATCGCGACTTTTTGCCGATCGCCCCTACCGCCACCATGAGCAACGTTATCACCGCGATGGCGCAGTGTGGCTTTAGCCTGTACAGCGCCGACATTGAAAAAGGCAACCTGCACGGCGATGGTTTTCAGTCCAGCATTGGCTGTTACCAAGAGCTGGAGTTTCGCCCCAGTGGCTTCGGTGGTTTCAGCATTAAAGAGGTGGAAGTCTCCTTTGTGCTGCAAGGGGGGATCACCCACGTCATGTTGGAAGTGGATCGTCGTTTCAGTGGCGACGGCCTGTTGTGCCTGCACCTTGATGACAACAGCAGCGTGGCCGATGCCGCCGAACAGATCCGGCAACGGTTGCGACTGTAATCTGGCGCTTGAAGCCGCCAGCAGACATGCCCGCCAGCGATGCTTGCGGGCATTTTTTATGGCCGCGGTTTCCCGTCACTCGGCTTGAGTTGGGCAGCGGGGATGCCATGGTGGCTATGGCGTCTGCGACCAAAGTCTGGTTAGACCAGTGAATCTGAATCGGGCTGATGTCGATGCAAACCGCGGCCACGATGGCTTTGGCGGCATCCGAGGGTGGCAGCTTAGCGACAGCCCCACGCGGCTTGGCGGTTTTATCGATTCGCTTCTGATTGCGATGTGGCATGGTAGGGCATGATAGAAGGAAGGTAGCGGCAGCGATTGCGTTACCGCAGTGACGGCACGGAGCATTTAGCACACCCCTATGGCGCATTTAGATAAGTTGATCATTGCCGATGATCACCCGCTGTTTCAGCAAGCCTTATATGGCTTGTTAAGCCAGCAATACCCCAACGCACAGGCGCTGTGCGCGAACAGCGCTGCAGAACTGAAGCAGCTGCTGCAACAGCATCTGGATGTGGAGCTGGTTTTGCTGGATCTGAACCTGTCTGACAGCAACGGCTTTGCCACCTTGGCGATGTTACGGCGGCAGTATCCACAGCTTGGCGTGATCGTGGTTTCTGGGCAGGGCGATGGCAACAGCATCAATCGCGCCATGCAATTAGGCGCCAGCGGCTTTGTGCCGAAATCCGAGCCGGTTGAGCACATTGTGGCCGCGATTGATACGGTGTTGTTGGGGCTTACTTGGTTGCCGGATGGGGTTAGCCTTAGCCCCGATCCACAACTGGATGAGATGGTGCAGCGCATCGACAGCCTGTCGAAACAGCAGCATAAAATTCTGTTGATGTTCGCGGAAGGCTTGCTCAATAAGCAGATCGCCGCCCAGTTAGGGCTATCGGAAGCCACCATTAAAGCCCACGCCAGTGCCATCTTTTTAAAGCTGGGGGTGCGCACCCGAACCCAAGCGGTGATCGCCTTTAATCAAAGCCAGCAAGAACCCAGCTATGGCTAACTGACGCCTGCCATTGTGTGTCGCTGTTTTTTCCTCTGCCAGCGGATCCCAATTAATTCCAGCGACTGAGCCCCGCCAGGGTGGTCAGCCCACATCGATGATCTCATCGGTGTGGGGATCGCTGTGGCTGCGCTCGGTATGGCCATAGTTTTGTTGCAAACGCTGCACCAGCATGGCGCTCATCAAGCTGCGTAACGCCAGCGGTTTAATCAACTTGGGCAGATAGCCAAATCCCGCTTGCTTGGCTTGCTGATGCAAGGTTGGATCGGTGTTGGCGGTGATTAAGATCCCCGGTAATTCGCAGTGGCTTAATTGCTGCAATTGCGCCATTAGGTGCAGGCCGTTATCGCCGTGGTTCAGTTGATGATCCACCAGCATGATGTCGAACTCATCGGGGCTGTGCTGCACTTTTGCGATGGCATCGGCCCCTTCACTAAAGGTGGTGATGTGGCAGTGCCAACGTTCCAGCAGGGCGGTCATGCCCGCCAGTACATCGGGTTCGTTATCCACGCACAGCACCCGCACGCCACTGAGGCTATTGCGCTGCGGTGGCGCCACTGGGGCTTGGGTTTGGCTTGGCGCCACTTCCAGCGCCAAGCTGAAACAGCAGCCGTGACCAGGCTGGGATCGTAACGTCAGCGTATGCCCCATCAAATGCGACAACCCCTGCGCAATATTGAGCCCCAAGCCTAGCCCTGTTGGCGCTTGGGCAGCGGCGCTTTCCAGTCGAGTAAACTGTTCAAACACCTTTTGTTGCTGTGCTGGCGGAATGCCGGGGCCGGTGTCGATCACTTGAATTTCTAACTGTTCGCCCCGGCGACACCCCAGCAGCACCTTACTGCCACGGGCATAACGGAAGGCGTTACTGAGCAGATTTTGCAACACGCGGCGCAACAAGGCTTGATCGCTTTTTACCCACATGCGGGTGGCAACGGTGTGCAGTTCAATCTGGTTGGCGTCGCAACTGGCGCTAAATTCATCGGCCAAGCTTTGCAGTAACGGTTGCAGCGGGAATTTGTCTTGTTTGGGCTGCACCGTGCCGGAATCGATGCGGGCGATTTGGTTAAGATCCGCCAGCAGTTCGTTGGCCACCGCCAAGGATTGATCGATCTGCGCGAGTTGCTTGCGCTGTTTACTGCCCAGCTGTTTGTCTGCCAGTAACGACGAAGAAAAGAGCCGTGCTGCCGACAGCGGTTGCAGCAGATCGTGGCTGCAGGCTTTCAGGTATTGGCTTTTTTGTTGGTGGGCCCGTTGTGCCAAGGCATGCGCCTGCGCCAGTTCGGCGTTGGATTGCGCCAGCTGACGGTTGGCGGTTTCCAGTTTGCGCGTGCGCTCGGACACCCGGGATTCCAGATCCAGATTCTTCTCTTGCAGCAGTTGCTCGGCCTGACGGTACACGGTGATGTCGGTAAACAGCATCACAAAGCCGCCGTCGGGGATCGGGTTGCCTTCAATCTTTACCACGGTGCCATCGGGCTGTTGCCGCTCGGTGCTGTGGCGGCTGCCCTGTTTCAGCAGCTCAACCCGCTTTTCTACCTGAAATCGCAGCTCGGCAGGATCGGAGATCTGCTCGCGCAGGTTGTGCTCGATCAGTTGCCGCACTGGGGTGCCGATCTGCAGCAGCTGCAACGGATAATTAAACAGCTTTTGATAGCCGCGGTTCCAAGCCACTAACGCCAAATTGGAATCGATCACCGAAATGCCTTCGTTGGCGTTTTCGATGGCGCTTTGCAGCACCGAGTGGCTGTACACCGTGCGTTGATGGCTGGCTTCGGTCACCAGCTGGGCCATCTCATCTAAGGCGATGTCGCGCCCCTGAATGGCGCAGGAGATCACCAAGCGAGCGGAAGCCGAGCCCATTACCGTGGCCAGCAAATTCTCGCTAAAGGGCAAGAGCGCTTGTTGCCGCTGTTTGTTGGTGCTGGCGCGATGCTGGCGGGTGAATGTGGTAAAGGCTTGGCTGGCTTTGTCGGCGCCAACAAAACGCGCCGCGAGCTGCTCCAACTCTTGTGGTTCAAAGTGCTGATGCGAGATCTGCTCAAAGCTGGTGAGTTGTTGCGGCCCTAAAAAGTGCTCGCGCTGCATGTTGCTTTGCACGGTGGGGCGGGTTAAGCGCGAGACCATCAGGATCATCAGCATGTTTACGCTTAAGCCAAACAGGGTCGCGATGGTGGTTTTGGAGTAGGGCGAGTCGTTAAATGGGTGCGGGTAGAGCCCCAATTGCGGCAAAAAGTTCAGCACCAGCCACAGCGAGAATCCCACCAAAATGCCGCTAAAGACGCCGGCCAGACTGACTCTTCGCCAGTAAAATGCCGCCCACAGGGGCGGGCCAATTTGGGCGATGGCCCCAAAGGCCACTTCCCCTAAAGAGGCCAGTGCATCCGGTGGTGCCACTTGGTACAGGCTAAAACTTAACGCCATTACCCCAATCACTAACGCTTTACGCACCAGCAGCAAGCGATTACGGAACTGCTCAAACTGGGTGTTATCCAGATCGCTGGAGTGGAATAGGGCAGGAAACACCACCTCGTTGCTGAGCATGGTGGATAAGGCGATGGTTGAGATGATCACCATCGCGCTGGCGGCGGATATCGCCCCTAAAAAGCTGAGCAAGCTCAGCCAAGCGTGGCCATGGGCGGCGGGCAGAAACAGCACATAAAAATCCGCCGGTAGGGTATCGCCATACAGCAGCAACCCCGCCTGCCCCAGCGGCGCGGCCAACAGCGCGAACACCAAAATATAGATTGGGAACAAGGTGCGGCTGAGGCCACTGTGGCGCTGATCTCGTAATTCCACCATGGTGACTTGGAACTGGCGCGGCAGACACAAAAAAGCGCTAAACACGATCAAGCCTAAGCCCACCAACGACAGCAAATCGTGCTGATTTTGCCTAAACAACTGTGCTTCTGCGGTGGTGGCCAATTGCCAGATCTGTTGCGGTGAATCAAAGGCGACAAAACTGACAAACAGCCCCACCAATAAGAACGCCAACAGCTTGATGAGCGATTCGAACGCGATGGCCACCATCACGCCAGGGTGACGTTCGGTTACATCTATGGCGCGCACCCCAAAAATGATGGTGAAGCCGGTGAGCACCACGCTAACCAGCAAGCCCAGTTGCCATTGATCCAGCGATGGCGTTTGCCGCAGCACTTCGTAAGAGCCAACAATGGCTTTCAGTTGCAGGGCCAGATAGGGCAGGGTGCCAATGAGGGTGACCACCGTAACCAGCACGGCGAGTGGCTGGGATTTGCCAAAGCGGGCGGCCAGCAGATCGGCAATCGAGGTGATGTTCAGGCGCAGACACACGGCGATGATGCGCTGGATCACGCGCCAGCCAAACAGGAACATCAAAATGGGCGCAAGGTACACCGGAATGTACGAAAAATCACCGCGGGCGGCTTGAGCGGCAGTGCCGAGGAAGCCCCAACTGGTGCAGTACACCCCTAAGGATAAGGCGTAGATCCAACGTTGATGGGTGGGCGTCAGGCGGTGGCGTAAGCGATCCCCTAAAAAAGCGATTAAGAAAAGCAGGCCGATGTAGCCCACGCTCACCAGCACCAAAAGCCAATTGGCAAACATCGCCACCCTCCGTGGTAATACGCTGTTATTATTGCTATTAGTTTCACTTGTAACACAGGGGTGAGGCACATTCTAGCGCCCAGCTCCCCCCCCGTTTTGAATCGCCCTCGCCAAGCGTAAAACCCTACAACTTTAGTCTTAAGACTTTGTCACTAATACCTTTTCCCAATTGAGCCCCACGCCCATTTTGCTGATGTTTGCCATAGAACATAACAGGAGATGCAAGATGATTTCACACTGCAAGAAACTGGTTGTCGCAGGCTCATTGCTGGCTTGTGCCTCGCCGGCACTGGCTGGGTATGAGTTTGATTTAGGCGATGGCAACAAGCTCAAGTTCGGCGGTTACATCAAGATTGATACCCGTTACGTCGATGGTGATGTGGCCTATCGAGATTTTTGGATTGGTGGCGGTACCCCGCTAGGTGAAGATAAGAGCCAATTTAAGATCTTTGCCAATGAAACCCGTTTTAATACCACCTACACCCACGGCGACGTTACCGGCTTCTTAGAGTTCGATCTGTATGGTGGTGGCGGTAACGAGATCATCTCGAACTCCTATCATCCGCGTTTGCGCCATGCCTTTATCAAGTACCAAGACTGGTTGGTGGGGCAAACCTGGACCACCTACATGAACACCTCGGCCATTCCAGAAAGTGCGGATTTTGCTGGGGCAACGGTGGGCTTATCGTTCATTCGTCAAGGTCAGATCCGCTACAGCAATGGCGGCTTCCAACTGGCGATAGAAAACCCAGAATCCTTCGGTGGTGATCCAAGCGAAGATGGCGTGCCAGACTTTATCGGCAAATACACCCACAAAGCCGACTGGGGTAATGTGTCGGCGTCGTTGTTGGCGCGTCAGCTCAACACCGTTGGTGGTAACAGCGAAAGCGCCTTTGGTTACTCGCTGGCCGGTCGCATCAACTCGATGGGGAAAGACGATTTCCGCTTCCAGTTGCACTTAGGTGAAACCGGTCGTTACACCACGGTGACCACCGCAACGGATCTGGTTGGGGAAGAGGTTGAAGAAACCACCTCGTTCTTGGCCGCTTATCGCCATTACTGGAACGACACCCTGCGTTCTACGGTGCTGTATGGCTACGCGGAAACCGACATCACCGACGTTGAACGTGCTCAGTGGAGCGTTAACATCTTTGACAACCTAACCAAAGAGTTAGCGGTTGGCTTTGAGGTGGGTAATTTCGAGATGAAGGACGCCAACGCCGATTCGTTCTACGGTCAGTTCTCGATGCGCTACACCCTGTAACTCTCGTTTCTGGCGGGCTGAGGTAGCGCCCGCCATCTTGCACCACTTATCTCCTGTTTCTTTTTTCATTTGTGCACCCGCAAGGGCGGGCTAACTGCGGCCTGTTGTTAGCGAGTATTAGGAGCCTAGCTATGTCAGATCCAATCTTAACGGTGAATGACGTCTCATTGGCGTTTGGTGGGGTTAAAGCCCTTACCGATGTGAGTTTTGCGGTGGAGCGCGGCAGCGTGTTCTCCATTATCGGCCCCAACGGTGCCGGCAAAACCTCGATGTTGAACTCTGTCTCTGGGCGCTATCGTCCACAAAAAGGGCAGATCATCTTCGATGGCCAAGACGTTACCCACTTGCGTCCGAACGACCGTGCCGATCTGGGCATGGGGCGTACCTTTCAGAATTTAGCTTTGTTCGGCCATATGTCGGTGCTGGACAACATCATGGTTGGTCGTCACCACCTGATGAAAAACAACTGGCTGACCGGCCCACTGTACTGGGCCTCGCCAGCGCAAAAAGAGGAATTGGCGCACCGCCGAGAAGTGGAGGAGATCATCGATTTTCTCGACATTACCCACGTGCGTAAATCCGTGGCGGGCACCTTGTCTTACGGCTTACGTAAGCGCGTAGAACTGGCCCGGGCGATCGCGCTGAAGCCCAAGTTGATCCTGCTGGACGAGCCGATGGCGGGGATGAACTTGGAAGAGAAAGAGGATATGGCGCGCTACATCCTTGATCTGAACGAAGAGTTTGGCATCACCGTGGTGATGATTGAGCACGACATGGGGGTGGTGATGGACATCTCCCACGAAGTGATGGTGCTCGATTTTGGTAAGAAGCTGATCACCGGTTTGCCAGACGAAGTAATGGCCAATGAGCACGTTAAGCGCGCTTATCTGGGCCTAGAAGATGACAGCATCGTTGAGGAGGCCAGCTGATGAGCAGCAACGTAGCCGACAAGCGCTTTGATTTAGGCGACTTGGACACCTTCCCCAAAATCTTGCGACGCAATGTGCAGCAGTGGCCGAACGACATTGCCATGCGAGAAAAAGAGTTTGGGATCTGGAATGAGTTTACTTGGTCGGATTATTACGACCGCGTGAAGTGGATGACCCTCGGGTTATTGGAACTGGGCATCAAAGCCAAAGACGCCGTCGCGTTGCTGGGCGATAACCGCCCAGAATGGGTGTGGGGCGAAGTGGCCGCGCACGCCATGGGCTGTTACTCGTTGGGGGTGTATCAAGACTCGCTGCATGAAGAGGTGGCCTACCTGCTGAATTTGTCGGGCGCCACCGTGGTGATTGCCGAAGACGAAGAGCAGTGCGACAAACTGTTGGAGCTTGGGGATCAGATCCCAGACGTGAAGTACATCGTTTACTGCGATCCGCGCGGCATGCGTAAGTACGACGATCCCCGCTTACTGGATGTGCGCGAACTGTATCGCATTGGTGCCGATGTGGATAAGCACGACCCACGCCGCATCGACGCCCAAATTGATGGCACCACTCCAGAAGAGATCGCCATCTACTGCACCACCTCGGGCACCACTTCCAAGCCAAAGATTGTGTTGCTGCAAGGCGGCCCCTTTGTGCAGCACTGTTGTTCCTACCTGCGCGCCGATCCTCGCGATCCCGGCGACAACTACGTTTCGGTACTGCCGTTGCCGTGGATCATGGAGCAGGTGTATGCCGTCGGTCAGGCGTTGATCGCCCGTCAAATCGTCAACTTTGTGGAAGAGCAAGAAACGATGATGGCCGACTTGCGTGAAATCGGCCCCAGTTTTGTGTTGCTGGCACCGCGGGTGTGGGAAGGCATTTTGGCCGACGTTCAGGCACGGATGATGGACTCGACCCCCTTAAAGCAAAAGCTGTTTGATTATGGCTTAAAGCGCGCCGAGCAAGCGTTAGAGCAAGGCAAACGCTCCACCTTGGCGGATCTGATTTTAATGAAGGCGTTGCGGGATCGGTTGGGGTTCTCCTTCTTAAAATCCGCCGCCACCGGTGGCGCCGCGATGGGGCCAGACACCTTCCGCTTTTTCCAAGCCATCGGGGTGCCGCTGCGTCAGCTGTATGGCCAAACCGAGATGTGTGGCGCTTACACCATTCACCAAGAAGACGACGTGGATTACGACAGCGTTGGCGTGGCCTTTGATAACGCCGAAGTGAAGGTGATCAACACCGATTCTGAAGGCTTAGGCGAAGTGGTGGCCAAAACCGAAGGCATGTTCTGTGGCTATCTGGGCAACCCAGAAGCGTACGCCGAAGACGTCAAAGACGGTTGGATGCACACCGGCGATGCCGGTTACTTCAACGACGCCGGGCATTTGGTGGTGATTGATCGAATTAAAGATCTGGCCCACACCAGCGCCGGCGTGCAGTACTCGCCGCAGTACATCGAAAACAAGCTGAAGTTCTCCTCGTTTATCGGCGAGGCAGTGATCTTAGGCAAGAACCGCAACCACCTGTCGGCCATCTTGTGCATTCGCTTCTCGATTGTGTCGAAGTGGGCCGAGCAGCAAGGCTTAGCGTTCACTAACTACACCAACTTATCGACCCTGCCAGAGGTGTACCAAAAGCTGCAGCAAGAGGTCGAGAAGGTGAATGCCAGCCTGCCGGAAGCGCAGCGAATCCACAAATTTGTGCTGTTGTACAAAGAGCTGGATGCGGATGACGGCGAGCTGACACGTACCCGTAAAGTGCGCCGTGGTGTGATCGCCGAGAAGTACGGTGACATCATCGATGCGATTTACGGCGGTCAGTCGAACGTGGATATCGATACCGTTATCACCTTCCAAGATGGCACCAAAACGCGCATTCAAACCCAGTTGGAGGTGGCCACCTTGATTGAGGACAACGCCATCGCACAGCCCAGCGCTGAACAACGGAGAGCATCATGAATTTTGAACTGTTACTGCAATTGATCGTGAACGGCCTGATTGTTGGCCTGCTTTACGGTGTGGTCGGCATGTGTTTTGTGCTGGTGTACAAGTCCACCCAGATCGTCAACTTCGCCCAAGGTGAATTCCTGCTGATTGGGGCCTGGGCGTGTTGGGCGTTGCTGGTGTATCTGGAACTGCCGTTCTTTTTAGGCTTCCTGTTGAGCTTGGGCTTTATGGCGCTGTTTGGGGTGGCACTGCAGATGATTGTGCTGCGGCCAATGATTGGTGAACCGATCATCTCGGTGATCATGGTCACCATCGGCTTGTCGATCTTCTTCCAAGCGTTAACCAAATGGATCTTCGGGGTGGCGCCGCAAAGCTTCCCGCAAGTGTTTGATACCCAAAGCATCACCATTGCTGGGCTGAACATCGAACTGGCGTACCTGATGAGCACGATTATCGCGCTGTTCATCATGGTGGGTTTCTACCTGTTCTTCCAATACTCCAAGCATGGCTTAGCGATGCGAGCGACCGCGTTCGATCAACAGGTGGCGCAGAGTCTGGGCATTTCCGTGAAGCAGGTGTTTGCCATGAGCTGGGGCATCGCCGCCACCGTATCGGCCACCGCGGGTGTGGTTATCGGCATGGTGAACGGCGTTTCCGATTCGCTGTCGGTGATTGGCATCAAGGTGTTCCCAGCGGTGATTTTGGGCGGCTTAGATTCCATCGTCGGCGCCATTGTTGGCGGCATCATCATCGGCGTATTGGAAAACGTGGCGGAGTTCTTCGACAGCCAATACCTGCACGTGGGCAACATGTACGACATCGCCCCCTTCTATGTGCTGCTGCTGATTTTGTGGTTCAAACCCTACGGCCTGTTTGGCACTAAAGACATCGAACGGATCTAACAGACAAGGAGTACGTTATGTCCAGTTTGGCCATGCGTCCGTGCGGAGACTTCCGCACCAGTTACAAGCAAGACAACACCATTTATGAAACCAAGACGGTACGCGGTTTTGCCATCTTAGCCATCGCGGCGGCGTGTTTAGCGCCGTTGGTACTGGATGCCTATTACCTGACCCTGTTCATTCAGGTGAGTTACCTCGGCATTGCGGCCTTAGGCCTGAACATTCTGGTGGGCTTTACCGGCCAGATCTCACTGGGCCACGGCGCGTTCTTCGGCTTTGGTGCCTTCGCCTCGGCGTGGTTAAGCAGCCAGTTTGCGATCCCGGTGTTCCTAACCATTCCGCTGGCGGGGTTCCTCAGCATGGGGGTGGGGATGATGTTTGGCATGCCAGCGGCGCGGATCAAGGGCTTGTACCTGGCCATCGCCACCTTGGCAGCCCAGTTCATCTTGGAAGATTTCTTTGCCCGAGCGGAATGGTTCTCTGGCGGCAGCTACGGCTCAATGGCTGAGCCCATCACCCTGTTTGGCTTCGCCTTTGATACCGATGAAAGCTTCTTCTACATCGCCTTGTTTGCGTTGGTCTTCATGTACCTGTGGGGCTGCAACTTGATGCGTTCACGGGACGGCCGTGCCTTTGTGGCGGTGCGCGATCACTACCTGTCGGCGGAGATCATGGGGGTAAAACTGAACAAGTACCGGTTGCTGAGTTTTGGGATCTCCTCGTTCTACGCGGGCATCGGTGGTGCGCTGTACGCCCACTACTTGGGCTACGTCAGCGCGGAAGGTTTTACCTTGATGATGTCGGTGCAGTTCTTGGCGATGGTGATCATCGGCGGCTTGGGCTCGATTAAGGGCACGTTGATGGGCTGTGTGTTTATTGTGCTGCTGCCGGAAGCGTTGGAAGGCGGGGTTGGCCTGGTCAAGATGACCGATTGGGGCAACACCCCCATGATCACCGATGGCTTGGCGTACCTCAAAGAGATGGCCATTGGTTTAGTCATCATTCTGTTTTTGATTTTCGAACCCGAGGGCTTGGCCCACCGCTGGCAGCAGATCAAAAACTACTGGAAGTTTTACCCGTTCGCTTACTAATGCAAGCGGATCTCCGTTGCCACAGTTAAGCGGTCCTGTGGCGACGTTTAGCAAGGAAACCGTAGCTAGCAATAGTTACCCCGGTTGGCCTCAGCCATGGTGGTTGAGCGCCGCAAAAAATAAGAAGGATCGTAAAGATGCATAAGAAATCGTTACTTTGCAGTGCCATGGCCGTTGCGGCACTGTCGATGAGCCACAACGTGGCCGCGGAAGACTCGGTCTTTGTTGGCCATTTGGCGGACATGTCTGGCCCCACCGCCTTTGTGGGCAAGATGTACGCCGATGGGGTACGTGATGCGCTGACCTACATCAACAAGAATGGCGGCATTGACGGCACGGCATTGGAATTCGAAACCATCGATTACGCCTACAAGGTGCCGCAGGCTATCGCGTCTTACAAAAAGTGGAAATCACGCAAAAACATGGTGGCGATGCAGGGGTGGGGCACCGCTGACACCGAAGCGCTGATCTCGTTTGTGGCCAAAGATAAGGTGCCGGTGTACTCGGCCTCTTATTCCGGCCACCTGACCGATCCCATGGGCAAGAACCCAAAAACCAAGAAGCCAGCGCCTTACAACTTCTTCTACGGTGCCTCTTACTCTGATTCTTGTCGTGGCTTGGTGAAGTGGGCAGCGCAAGATTGGAAAGCCAAAGGCAATACCGATCAGCCGAAGTTTACCCACATTGGCGCCAACCACCCTTACCCGAATGCCCCGAAAGCGGCTTGCGCTGCCTACGCAACCGAGCTGGGTTTTGAGGTGATGCCGCCAGTGGTGATCTCGATGAAGCCCGGCGACTTTAAGGCGCAATGTTTAAGCCTGAAAGGCTCTGGCACCAACTACGGCTACGTGGGCAACTTGGGCAGCTCAGTAATGAGCTTGGTGAAGTCGTGCAACACCGTGGGCACCGAACTGCAGTTTATGGCCAACATCTGGGGCGGCGATCGACTGATTTTTGAAGCGGCGGGCGATGGCATTAAAGACTACATCTTCCCAACCATGGGCGCGTTCTGGACCGATCAAGTGCCGGGCATGGAGCTGGTGCGTGAGATCTCTAAGGTTTCTGATCCAGAAGGCAAACAAGAACGAGTTCACCACTACATGCGCGGCGTGTGTTCTGTGTACTTCATGAAAGAAGCGATGCAGTGGGCCAAGAAGAATGGCGGCATCACTGGCGAGAACGTGCGTCAAGGCATGTACGCCACCAAGGATTGGGTGCCTGCTGGCTTAGAAGGGGTGTGCTTAGCGGCCACTTGGACGCCAGAGGATCACCGCGGCATCAATCAGGTCAACATCTACAAAGGCAACTACAACGCTGGCGATGTGAAGATTGAAAAAGTCAGCCAGATGACCCTAGAGCGTCGCTCCGACTGGTTGGGTTTCTGATCCGATCTTAAGCAGTACGCGGCGGGATCAACCCGCCGCACTTTCCAAATTGTAAGGGGTAAACCGATGGCAGAAGCAGCAGTGGATCTTAAACCGGCAGAGTCGGTGTTGGTGATCAACAACATAGAAGTGGTCTACGACGAAGTGATTCAGGTATTACGTGGGGTCAGTATCGAGGTGCCACAAGGCCAGATCGTTACCCTGCTTGGGCCGAACGGCGCGGGCAAATCCACCACTTTAAAAGCGATCTCGGGCTTGTTGAAAACCGAAGATGGCGCCGTAACCCGTGGCGACATCCACTTCAAGGGCAAGCGCATCGACACCCAAGCGCCGGAGCAGGTGGTGCGCGATGGGTTGTTTCAGGTGATGGAAGGGCGCCGCATCATTGAAGACATGACGGTGATTGAAAACCTGAAACTGGGCGCTTACACCCGCAGCGACAATGAGATCCAGCAAGACATCGACATGGTGTTTGACTACTTTCCGCGCTTAAAAGAGCGCACGGGCTTGGCGGGCTACCTGTCTGGTGGCGAGCAACAGATGCTGGCCATTGGCCGCGCGTTGATGGCGCGCCCGCAGATGATCTGCTTAGACGAACCGTCGATGGGGTTGTCGCCACTGCTGGTGAAAGAGGTGTTTGGCATCATTGAAAAGATCAACAAAGAGCAAGGGATCACCATGCTGTTGGTGGAACAAAACGCCAACTACGCCCTGAAAGCGGCGGATTACGGCTACATCATGGAGTCTGGCAAGATTGTGCTGGACGGCACCAAACAGCAGCTGCTGGAAAACGAAGACGTAAAAGAGTTCTATCTTGGCGGCGGCAATGAAGAGCGCAAAAGCTTTAAGAATTTGAAGTCTTACAAACGCCGTAAGCGTTGGTTGTAATTGATAGGGGCAAGCCGATGAGTGAATTTTACGACAGCGCTGAGCAGCAAAACAGCAGCGATCGCGAGCAGAACTTGCTGGCGCGATTGCCCGCTTTCTTAGCGTACATCAGCGAGCACAGCAGCCATTACCGCGAGCAACTGGACGAGTTTGATCTGACCGCGGTGGCGGATCGCACCGCCTTAGCCGCGCTGCCGGTGCTGCGAAAAAGTGATTTAACTCAGCTGCAGCAAGCGAAGCCGCCGCTGGCGGGCATTGTGCCGAACATGAGCACGGTGTCGCGCTTATTCCAATCGCCGGGGCCGATTTGCGAGCCAGAAAATACCCGTCACGACTGGTGGGGGGTGGGTCGAGCCTTCTTTGGCGCTGGTTTTCGCAAAGGCGACGTGGTGCAAAACTGCCTGTCGTACCACATGAGCCCCGGCGGGTTTATTTTGGATTCCGGTGCTCGCGCGTGTGGCTGTAGCGTGATCCCCGCCGGCCCCGGCAACACCGAACAGCAGCTGGATTTGATTGAACAGCTGAAGCCGAACGGCTATTGCGGTACCCCCTCATTTTTGAAAATCCTGCTGGATAAAGGGGCGGCTCAAGGCCGTGATTTAACTTCCCTGCGTAAAGCGTTAGTGACGGGCGAAGCGCTTACGGCGCCGTTGCAAGCCCAGTTTGAACAGGCCGACATCCATGCAGTGCAAGCCTACGCCACCGCCGATGTTGGCTTAATTGGTTACGAAACCGTGCGTAATCAAGGGTTGGTGCTGGCGGAGGAGATCATCGTTGAGATTGTGCGCCCCGGCACGGGCATTGCGGTGGCGCCCGGTGAAGTGGGCGAAGTGGTGGTTACCCGCTTAAATCCGGAGTACCCGTTACTGCGCTTTGCTACTGGCGATCTGTCGTCGTTGTTGCCGGGGCAGAGCAGCTGTGGCCGCACCAATCAGCGCTTGTTTGGCTGGCAAGGGCGCGCGGATCAGTCCACCAAAGTGAAGGGACTGTTTGTGCATCCGCAGCAGTTAGAGCGGTTACGACAAAGCGTGGCGGGGCTGGCGGCGGTGCGATTGCTGGTACGGCAAGAAAACGGCAACGATAAGATGCTGCTGCGCTGCGAGCCGGAGCTAGATACGGTGCTGGACGCCGCCGCGATCAGCGCCAGTTTAAAGGCACTGACTAAGCTCAGCGGCGACGTTGAGCTGGTGGCGCCACAGGCGCTGGCACGTGATGGCATTGTGATTGAGGATCAACGCTAACTTGCGCGCCGTGCGGGGGCTGCCAATGCTGCCCCCCGCCCGTCACCGGATTGATCTGTTTCCCACCCAGTGCGGCACCCCCTCTCGCCGTACCCTTGGTTTGCCGGCTTCCTCCTAGCCGGCTTTTTTTTGGCTGTGTATTAGTTAACTGTTGGCGTTGCTGCGCGGTAGCTATTGTCGCCTGCGGCGAGCTTCGATGGCACTGC
>NZ_CANLCI010000008.1 GCF_947489035.1 uncultured Ferrimonas sp.
GTAGTTCAGTTGGTTAGAATACCGGCCTGTCACGCCGGGGGTCGCGGGTTCGAGTCCCGTCCACTCCGCCATTATTTCGAATAAGCCCTGTCCTTTGGACAGGGCTTTTTTCGTATGTGGTCAACACGTTTGCAGGGCTGACGTTGGCGAGGCCGTTCAGTTGGTTAGCCCTTGATTAAGAGCTTGGCGGCCGGCCACGCCGGGGTCGCGGGTTCGAGTTCCGCCCACTGCGCCCTAGCGCCCGAAATGGTTCGAATAAGCCCTGTCCTTTGGACAGGGCTTTTTTCGTATCTGGCCAACACGTTTGCAGGGCTGACGTTGGCGAGGCCGTTCAGTTGGTTAGGCCCTTGATTAAGAGCTTGGCGGCCGGCCACGCCGGGGGCGCGGGTTCGAGTTCCGCCCACTGCGCCCTAGCTCCCGAAATGGTTCGAATAAGCCCTGTCCTCTGGACAGGGCTTTTTTCGTATGTGGTCAACACGTTTGCAGGGCTGACGTTGGCGAGGCAGTTCAGTTGGGTTGGCCCTTGATTAAGAGCCTGGCGGCCGGTCACGCCGAGGTCGCGGGTTCGAGTTCCGTCCACTGCGCCCTAGCGCCTGAAATGGTTCGAACATGCTCTGTCCTTTGAACAGGGCTTGTTCGTATTCGAAAGGAAAAGTTTGAGTAGCAGTTCAGTGGTACTGTTGGCTTACACGACAAGAATGCTGGCTCAGCCAAGCTGCGATTGATGCATTGGGATCGCTGAGGTCTGATTAGCCCGCGTTTGGGCGTGATCAGATAATTGGCCCCTAAGTTATTGGGGAAACATCCGAATTTAAGTGAAGCAACTAGACTCTAGTCAGTAAAATAGCTTGGGATCAGACAAGGACTTTATGATGTTAGATTATGTGGCATTGGGGATTTTAATTTTTGTGGGCTTGGTGCTGTTTTACGGCATCATCATTATTCACGACATTCCTTACGAGATAGCGATGAAGCGCAATCACCCGCATCAAGACGCCATCCATGTCGCGGGTTGGATCAGTCTGTTTACCCTGCATGTGATCTGGCCGTTTCTTTGGATCTGGGCCACCTTATATCGCGCTGATCGTGGTTGGGGCTTTAAGCTGGAAACCGAACTCGACAGCAGGGTGACTGAACAACAAAGTCAGTTGGAGCAACTGCACAGTCAGGTAGCCCAATTGCAGCAGCAGATTGAACTGTTGCACCAGCCACAGCCCCTTCAAGCGCAACCACCACAGCAGGAGCAATAGCCATGGATCTGTTATTGCTGATGACTTACGGTGCCATTTGCATCGTGATCTTTAGGGTCTTTGATTTACCGCTGAATAAGTGGACGGTGCCGACGGCAGTGTTAGGCGGCATTATTTTGGTGGGCACCTTGGTGTTGTTGATGAATTACAACCACCCCTTTACCCCTCTGGCGCGACAGATCTACATCACCACCCCAATTGTGCCATCCGTTAAAGGGCGGGTTATTGATGTTCCCGTTCAGCCAAATCAGCCTTTGGTTCAAGGTGAGGTGCTGTTTCGTGTGGATGGCCGTCGCTATCAAGATGAAGTGGATCAGCTAACGGCTTCGGTAAAGTCGAAAAGTGCCGAGCGTGATCGTACTCAAACGGCCTACGAGCGCTATCAGCAGGGTTATAACAAAGGCGGCGCCTTTACTAAGCAAGAGCTCGATAATCGCCGCCAACGTTTCTTTGTTGCTGAAGCCGATCTTGAGCGCGAGCAAGCGCGATTGCGTAAGGCGCAGTATGATCTTGAGGAAACCATCATTCGAGCCCCCGCGAACGGCTATGTTACTCAGCTGGCGTTACGCCAAGGCGTGATGGCCGTGCCGTTCCCAATCTCGCCATCGATGATCTTTGTTGAGCGTTCTAACAACCGAGTGGCCGCTGCGTTCAATCAGCGTTCACTGTTGCGGATCAAACCCGGTTATGAAGCCGAGCTTATCTACGATGCCCTGCCGGGCAAGGTGATTAAGGGGCGGGTTACCCAGGTGCTGCCGAACATTGCCGAAGGGGGATTTCGAACCAGCGGCAACTTGCAGAGCTCCGACGTGCTACTGAAGCGGGGGCGATCCTTTGTTGAGATTGAGATCCTTGATGACCTGAGCGAATTCCAACTGCCCCAAGGCGTGCACGTAGAAGTGGCGGTGTACTCGGATCACTTTGCTCATGTTTCCATCATGCGAAAAATTTTATTACGCATGAAGAGTTGGCAAAACTACCTGTTTTTAGAGCACTAATTAACCCCGCTCTATTTAAGCCGTCGCCGATCCCGCCGACGGCTTTATCTTGTGTTGCTTTTTTGTTGTGAACTGTTGGCGGATGCTGTCAGCTTGCTATTTGTCCGATCTTATTGATTGTCGACGCTAATTTGACGCTGACATTGTTATTTGACAGCTATAGAATTGCGCCTTCTTTATGGATGGGGCAGTTATGAACGGCAGTAAAATCGCAGTGTGGTTAATCGGGCTATTGGCTTTTTCCGTGGGGGCCCAAGAGGCGCCGGAGCCGCCACCAAGCCGAACCGCAGTGCTGCCGTTTATCTATAAAACCTCCGGTTTAGGATGGTTTGCCGGCGGTGCGGTGAGCGTACAAGGGCTCGGGCAGTCGCAGGGGCAGATGGTTGGCGTTGGCTTGTACTCAACCAACAACAGCTTCCTTAGCTACCAAGGGGCTTACAACTATCAGCTTGCCCAGGACAGTCGCTGGTACTTTGACCTGACTTGGTTGGAAGCGAAATTCACCGAGTCACAAACCTTCATCAGCGGTGTTGATGGGGTTGCCGCGGATGCGGGGCAGCATGACTCTGCCGAAGATCAATTTGTCTATGGCGAGGAGCGGATGCGCGAGCTGGAACTGACCGCCCGCTACATTCTGCCTTTTGGGGCTGGCCGTGCCGATCACCAACCACAATTCAGTTTGCATAATGGTTTGCCGCTGTATGCGGTAGCGCCTCAGTCATTGCCGCAACCGTTAAGCAGCGTGCAGTTGAAACTGTTCCATAAAGATCATCAGCTTAACGACGCCGTTAGTGGTAATGCGAGTGATGAGGCAACGTCACTCAGCCAGATTGAGGCCAAGACTGCGGGTATGAGTATCAGTGTTGATTATGACGCCCGCGACTTTGCCCCGTCGCCCAGCCGTGGCTATTGGTTACGCGGCCAGGTAACGCGTGATTGGGGGAATGATCACCGTGCCAGTTACACCAAGTGGGAAGGGCAATACAGCCATTATCTGGATCTAGGCGCGAATGGGTGGATGCAACAGCAGACGCTGGTGCTCAGTGCTTATTTGGCGGATCTGCCCACTTGGGATGCGAACCAACGTGGCGAGATCCCTTGGTATGCGGCGGCCAGTGTGGGCGGCTTTGATCGCTTGCGCGGCTTTGCCAGCAACCGCTTTCACGATCGCAGTGCGCTGTTTTATGGGGCCGAGTATCGCATGGTGCCGCAGTTTCAGCCCCAAGGAAAAATCCCAGTGCTGAATTGGTATCAGCTGCCCTGGTATCAGTTGGCGGCCTTTGTCGAGGCCGGTCGGGTGCACGATGAGTTTGATCTGCGCGAGCTGCACCGCACGATGAACATCTCCTATGGGGTAGGAGTTCGAGCATTAGCAGAACGAGTGCTGGTGCGGGGCGATCTGGCCTTCAGTGAAGAGGAAAGTCAGATCCGGCTGATTGTAAACCAAGCCTTCTAACTAACAACGGCCCTGCATTGCAGGGCCGTTTGGGTTGTAACAGGCGTGAGTTGTGTCACTCGGGCTAGCGGCGAATCAGGCTCAGTTCATCCAAGACATAGTTGGCTTGATCCACTTCACTGAGCATCCACAGGATGTAACGAATATCCACGTGCACCGCGCGGGTGATCTCGGCATTGAAGTACCAATCCTTGGTGATCGATTCGTAGGTGGAGTCGAAATTAACCCCAACCAGCTGGCCTTTGCCGTTGATCACTGGCGAGCCAGAGTTGCCGCCAGTGGTGTCGGCACTGGAGAGAAAGTTCACCGGCACACGTGCGTTACTGTCTTGATTGGCGCTCGCGCAAGGCACAATGGTGCAGTACCAAGACGGCTTGGTTTGAGCGTATTGGCGGAACTGGCCAAATTTACCCGCTTTGATCGCATCAACCACTTTGCTTGGGGCGTTAAAGGGGTATTGGCCCGTGTGCTTCTCTAAGATGCCATTTAAGTAAGTAAACGGCTGTTTATACAGCGCGTCCGCCGCTTGATAGCCATCAACGCTGCCGTAGCTGATGCGCAGGGTACCGTTGGCATCGGGGTAGACGGGCTTGCCTTGTTGCTGATACCACGCCAACAACGCTGCCATCAGTGCTGGACGGCTTTTATCCAGTTCACCGGCAAGGCTTTTACGTTGATGTTCACTGGCTTGGTTTTGTTGGTACAGCGCCACGGCCATGCGAATAAAGGGATCGTTACTTTGCTCAAACTCACTGGCTGGGCGATCCAACCACGCCAAACGGGCTTGGCTGTCGAGCAAGCTGGTGGTTTGATATGCCTTGCCAAGATCCAATTGCGCCAACTGCTGATCCAGCATCGTGTCTCGCAAAGGTTGGTTTTGATAAGCATCGATGTCCATCTGCCACAACTGCTGATCCATGCTGGCAATAAAGCTCTTATCAATGCGCTTTAATCGTCCCTCGACCATTTTACGATCGCGGCTTTGGAAGCCAATGTCGCGCTCGGCATCGGTTAGCTGCTGTTGCTTGGCCCATTTGTAGAGGCGATTGGCCGCTTGCAGCAACGCCCCGGATTGGGCGTTTTGGTAATAGAAGTTGGCTTGGTAATGCTGTTGGCTGGCCAGCAGCCCTTGCTCTTGCGCCGCCAGTAATGGCAACTGTTCTTCTGCGCGAAGGTATTGGCTAAAAGCGGCTTGCGTGTCGGCTTTAAAGCCGACGATGTCGGTTTTACGAAACCCATCCAACAGGCCGTTGTACTTTTTCATGCGGTTGGCCCAGCTGGCGCGTTTGCTGGCGTAAGCGATGCGGACTTGCGGATCGGTTTGCGCTTCAATGGCGTCAATGCGGGCTTGGTAACGCTGGGCGTTAACGGGGTAGAGCCAGCCAGAGGCGAACTCGATGGATTGGCTTAGTTGATGACGGCTGGTGCGACCGGGGTAACCGGCCACTAAGATCCCCTCATCACTGGCCACGCCGTCGGCGGCGATGGGCAGATAGCCTGCGGGTTGATAAGGCACGTTATCGGCGTGATAACCGGCAGGGCTGCCATCAGGGGCAACATAGGCGCGCAAGAAGGCAAAGTCGCCACTGTGGCGTGGGTATTCAAAGTTATCGATGTCGCCACCGTAGGCGCCAACGCTTTCAGGCGGCGCGTACACCAAACGCACATCGCGGATCACCAGTTGGCGCAACAAGTAATATTGTAAACCGCCGTGGTAAGAGGCAACGCGACAGCGGTAAGCGGGATCCGCCTCGCACTGCGCCAACAGCTGCTTCCGATTGGCTTCAATGGTTTGGTGGCGATCAAAGCCGGTTTGGCCGTCGCTCACGTTCTGATAAACCTTGTCGGTTACCTCCACCACCTTGTCGGTGATGTATAACCGCTCTTGTGGCCCCGCGCTGCGCTCCTCATTTTGCGAGGTTGCGATAAAGCCATCGGCCAAGTAGTTGGCCCCGTCGCGGCTATTATATTGGATGGCGTTGTAGGCGCAGTGATGATTGGTGAGCACTAACCCTTTGGGAGAAACAAAGGAGGCAGTACAATAGCCCAATCCCACCACCGCATTCATCGGCGCCTTGGTTAGATCGGCTAATTGCTCTGCGGGCAATTCAATGCCCTTTTGGGTAAGTTGATCGCTCAACTGCGGCAGTTGGTGCGGCAGCCACTGACCTTCGTCAGCGGTGGTCGCAGCGCTAAATAGGGCGCTGGCCAACAGCATTACGGCTGTCTTGGTTTGGTGTGGCATCATCGATCCTTCGATTTGTTATGGTTATCTCAGCGCCAGCGGTTAGTACCCTGTTGCGCGAATTGGCACACATTGTAGCGGAATTAACATGGCGGAAACACGTTCTCGCGAACGCGCGGGCAACAACAACGATGCGGTGGATCAGTTAAAGATCCCGCCTCACTCCTTGGAAGCGGAACAGTCGGTACTGGGGGGCTTAATGCTCAACAGCGAATTGTTCGATCAAGTGGCCGAAAAGGTGGTGAAAGAGGATTTCTATAGCCGCAGCCACCAGTTGATCTACGACGCCATGGCCAAGTTGATGGAAACTGGCGAGCCGCTGGATCTGTTGACCGTATCAGAAGAGCTGTCTAAATCGGGTCACATTGATGGCGTGGGCGGCATTCCGTATTTGTCGGATATTTCGCGCAATACCCCCAGTGTGGCCAACCTTACCGCGTACGCCGGCATTGTGCGTGAACGGGCAGTGATGCGGGAGATGATCAAAGTGGCCAACGAGATCGCCGATGCGGGTTTTAACCCGGAAGGGCGCGACTCTTCGCAGCTGCTGGATCTGGCCGAAAGTAAGGTGTTTAAGATTGCCGAGGCTCGTACCGACGCCAACGAAGGCCCTGAAACCTTAAAGCTGGTGCTCAACAAAACCATCGATCGGATTGAAGCGCTGTTTAATAACCCCAACTCCGGCGGTGTTACTGGGGTATCCACCGGCTATGCCGATCTGGATAAGATGACCGCCGGTTTGCAGCCGTCGGATCTGATCATTGTTGCGGCGCGTCCATCCATGGGCAAAACCACCTTTGCCATGAACCTGTGTGAGCAGGCGGCGATGAACGAAGATAAGCCGGTGTTGATCTTCAGTTTGGAGATGCCTTCAGAGCAGATCATGATGCGTATGTTGGCGTCGTTAGGGCGGGTGGATCAAACCCGCATTCGTACCGGTGAACTGGACGACGACGATTGGGCCCGAGTCACCAGCACCATGGGCTTGATGATGGAACAAGGCAAGATGTACATCGATGATGGCTCTGGCCTAACCCCAACCGAAGTGCGTTCCCGTGCCCGTCGAATTGCCCGTGAACATGGCGGCATATCGATGATCATGGTCGACTACTTGCAGTTAATGCAGGTGCCGGGCATGTCTGAAAACCGAACCTTGGAAATTGCCGAGATCTCGCGTTCCTTGAAGTCCCTTGCGAAAGAGCTGGAATGCCCAGTGGTGGCGCTGTCGCAGCTGAACCGATCGTTGGAGCAGCGAGCGGATAAACGCCCAGTGAACTCAGATTTGCGTGAATCGGGCTCGATTGAGCAGGATGCGGATTTGATTATGTTCATCTACCGTGACGAGGTCTATCACCCCGATACGGCGGAAAAAGGGCAGGCGGAAATCATCATTGGTAAGCAGCGTAACGGCCCGATCGGGCGGGTACCTCTGACGTTCCAAGGCCGCTTCTCACGCTTTGATAACTACAGCGGCACCAGCTACGAATACGACGAATAATTGTGTTGGCGCGAGCCTCCATTGGGCTGGCGTTATACTTCTTACATTGATTGGTATCTCATGCGTTTTTCCCCCATCGCCCAGATCAGCCGCAGCGCGTTAAACCATAATGTGGCGCGGCTGCAACAAGTGGCGCCCCACAGTAAAATCATGGCGGTGTTAAAAGCCAATGCTTATGGCCATGGGCTGGTGCAGATGGCGCAATGGCTCAAAGGCATTGATGGCTTTGGCTTAGCCCGCATTGAAGAAGCGTTGGCGCTGCGCGACAGCGGCATCAATGCGCGGATGGTGCTGCTTGAAGGGGTGTTCAGCGAGGCGGATCTGGAACAGGCGGCCAGTCATCAGCTGGATGTCGTGATCCACGATGCCGAGCAAGTGGCGTTGTTGTGTCAGGCGCAGTTGTCACAGCCGCTGCGGATCTGGCTGAAAATCGACACAGGCATGCACCGTTTAGGGGTGCAGCCGGATGAATTTGCGGCGCTGTATCAGCAGCTAACGGAATCGACCAACGTGCAGCAGCCGCTCAATTTGATGACCCACTTTGCGGTGGCTGATGAGCTGGAAAACCCGCAAACGGTGAAGCAGATCCAATGCTTTAACCGGTTAACGGCGCAACTGCCGGGTGAACGCACCCTGTGTAACTCGGCGGGGGCATTATCCTGGCCCGCGGCTCATGGTGATTGGATCCGCCCCGGCTTGGCGCTGTTTGGTGGCAACCCGATGGTCGGCGGTCGTGCCGCTGGGCAGCAGCTGCAGCCGGTGATGACCATGCGTTCAAAGGTGTTAGCGGTGCGGGATTTGGCCGCCGGTGAGCCTGTCGGCTATGGCCAGAGCTGGCGCAGCAACAACGCAACGCGCATTGCGGTAGTAGCGATGGGCTACGGTGATGGCTATCCGCGTCATGCGGTGTCGGGCACCCCAGTGCTGATCAATGGTCAGCGCTACCCACTGGCCGGTCGAGTATCGATGGATATGATCACCGTGGATGTGGGCAGCGCCAAGGTGCAAGTGGGCGACGACGTGGTGCTGTGGGGGCAAGGGCTTGGGGTGGAAGAGATCGCCGAATGCGCCAGCACCATCGCCTACGAATTGCTGTGCAGTACCACCGCTCGGGTGGCGTACGAATACATCGATTAAGCCCGTTTAATCGATTGCACCTTAGCGGCGGATGGCAGTGTTAGCGTATGTTGCAGTGCCACCATGCTGATGGGCATTGGCAACAAGGTAAATTGCTCTAAGCCCATGGGGGCGTGATTGCCCAGCACAATTACGCGCAGTGGCAAGGGGCCGTGTTGTTGCTGTTGCCGCAGGGCCGTCAATTCCTCAGCGCTTAAACTGTTGCGATCGCATAGGATCAGCCGCTTACAGTGGCCACTGAGCAGATCCGGCAGCAGCGGGCGTAACGTTTGTTGCAGCTGTGGCCGATAACCTTGGCTGATTAACAGCTGTGTTAATCCCTGCCCACGCCAATCGTTGTGGCCAATCACTGCAACCTCGCCTTGGGGGCTGATCTCGGTAGCTTCGCTTAGCCACTCCACCGCCAGGGTGATCCGGCAGCGGCTGCCTTTGCTGGTTGGCCAGAGGCTGATCTCAGCCCCTTGTTGTTCCAGCTGCTGCAGCATCAGCAGAGGCTGCAAGTAGCTGCCCAGTTGCAACGCCAAGATCCCAAAATTCCACTGTTGTCGTTGCTGCCATGCCGTGATCATTTCGTTCGGCCAAGGGCTGCCAAGCTGTTCAAAATCCACTAATAGATGATGCTGTTGTTGTCGAAACACCACACTGGCTTGCGGCTGACAGGTAGCGATGGCGGCACTGAGTAAAGCCCGCGCCAGCTCGAACAAGGGTCGGTGCGGACAGTTCACTCGGTTGGCGCAGTCGCTGTGGCGATAGATCATGATCTCCGTTGCGCCGCTGGGCAACTGTGGGCACAGCGCATCGATCTGTTCATCCAGTGTGGTGACTCCCCACGGTGCCTGTGGTTGCGCCAGCTGCTGTTGCAATTGCAGCAGTTCGCTAAAGCGCCACCGCAGCCGCGCTAACGCATGCGGTTCACTGGCTTCAAGCCCTTGGTGTAGCTCTTGGCTCCATTGCAGCAACTGGTTGCCGTACAGGGCTTGCTGCTGTTGGCTTTGCTGCAACCGTTGTCGCAACTGCCAGCCCCAACGGCCACCAAACAGCAACAACAGCGCAATTACGAGCAACAGCAGTTGTTGCCCTAATTGGCTTTGTTGCTGCAACAGCAGCCCTCGTTGCCCCTGCTGGATCTGGGTTAAATCATTAAACAGCCGCTGCTGTGGCAGCGCTAACAAGTCCTGTACCACGGCATTTTTCCTGAAGCGACTTTGGCGATAAACCTGAGCGTGGGCGCGAAGGCTTTGTTGCAAGTCCGCTGGCAGGGCGGTTAGTAGCGGCTCAAGATCGCGGCTTTGTTGTTCAATCGCCAGCTCTAACCGCGCCATCGCCAGGTGTTGCTGAGGGCTATTGGCCAAGGTGCGGGCTCGATTGAGCAATGTATTTAGCGCGGTGCGGCTGCTGTTGGCGGCGATCTGATGACGAATCAATTTCAGCGTTAAGCTGCGCAGTTGCCCAGCCAAGGTGGTGATCCCGGCATGATGGCTATTGGCGCTATCCAGACTGTCGCCCAGTAATTGGATCTGCCGGGCTAAGTGGCTGAGATAATCCAAGTTTGCGGCAGGCTTTACCTGATATTGGGTAACGCTGCTGAGTAATGCATGGCTGTCGTTACGCAGCCGCTGTAGCTGGGCGATCTGCTGCTCTAACTGCCGCAGCTGTTGCTGATCGCGATGGTATTGATTGCCTAGCAGCGCCAGTAACACCAGTGCAACCACTGCAATCGCCGCATTAAAAAGTTTGCTCATCGTCTAATAGGGCCAAGATGGGAGGTGGGGGCGCACTTAAGCTGGCGAGAAATGCCAGCAACTCGGAGAGCTCTTGCTCTGATAGTTCTTTGCCTAGTTGATTCAGCGCCATGATCCGCACTGCCAAGCCTAAATTATCCACCGAGCCATCGTGAAAGTAGGGGCCGGTTTGCACCACATTGCGTAAGCTGGGCACGCGAAAGACCATGTCATCACTGGCCTTGCTGGTGAGTTCCGCTAAGCCCAGATCGTTGCGGTTGATCTGTTCTTGATAGGTCAGGCCAAAGGTTTGCATCAAGTTGCCGCCCACGTTGATCCCTTGGTGACATTGAATGCAGCCGATTTTCTGGAAGTGATCCCAACCGGCTTTGGCTGCGCGGGGCAGCTCGGATTCGCCCCGTAAGAAGCGATCGAAATTGGCGTCTGGGGTGAGCAACTGCTGCTGAAAATAGACGATGGCGGCGGTAATGCTGGTGGCGGACAGCGGTTGCCCCATCACCTGTTCTACCCGCTGGCTTAACGCGTCATCTTGACCCAATTTGCTGAGCACCTGTGGCCAGTTGCTGTCCATCTCTAACGGGTTTTGCAGCGGCCCTTGCAGCTGGTGCGCCAAAGAGAGTGCGCGACCATCCCAAAACTGCATGGGGTTGAGGCTGGCATTGAACACCGTTGGGCTGTTGCGGCTGCCTTGGCCATTGACCCCAACGCTGGTGCGGCTGGCGAGGGTGCCATAACCTTGCAGCAAGTGGCAGCTGGCGCAGCTGATTTTATTGTTGCTGGATAAGCGGGGATCGGTGAACAGATCGCGGCCAAGGCGAGCTAAGTTCAGATCAACATCGTAGGGGTTAAATCGCGGGATCGGCCTGACTGGCAGATATTGCTGCGCCTGTGCTTGTTGCAGCAGTGCTGCATCGGGGTGTTGGGTTTTGGGGGGGATCGGGCCACAACCGCCAATCAGCCATGAGGCAACCACGACCAACATCGACACAAAGGGGCGATTCATGCACTCATCCTTGAAGCAGTAGGGGTATCCTTGTCAGGTAGGTATAGAAGTGGCGGCCACATCTGGCAACCCACGGATCTCATCCAGCAAGGAGCCCTTATGTGGCAGCAACACACCATCGAACTGCGGCCACAACGGCGTGGTTTTCATCTGATCACCGCTGAAATTGAACAGCAATTGCCGCAGCTGCAGCACTATCGAATTGGCCTTTGTCATCTGCTGATCCAGCACACCAGCGCCAGCTTGAGCTTAAATGAAAACGCCGATCCAACCGTACGAGCGGACATGGAAGCGCACTTTCAGCGGCTCGCGCCAGAAAACACCCCCTATTATCAGCACACCTATGAAGGGGCTGATGATATGCCTGCTCACATCAAATCTGGGCTGCTGGGTTGCAGTTTAATGTTGCCATTGCAGCAGGGGCGATTGGCATTGGGCACATGGCAGGGGATCTATCTTGGCGAGCACCGAAATCAAGGTGGGTCACGGCGCATTATTGCCACTCTGCAAGGCGAGCTGCTTAAATAACGGCCAAATTCAGTGGCTAAATACGCTGAAATTAGCCAGCTTGTTAACAATATGTGTCTGCCATTAATAAGAATGGTTCGCAATTATTCTGCCCTTGCCAGAGGAAGTGTCGAGCTTTTTGTGTACAAAATGCACAAAAGATCCTGTTGCTGCCTCTGGCGAGAAAAAATATCGTAGTTTTTTCCACCACCCTCCTCGTTATATATCGATAACATCCGATCGTGTGATCTGGATCTTTTTTAGCGATAGCCACTGAAATTATGTGGTTTTCTTAGCAGCTTCCGCTGGTTCAATATTTTCAATACGTGTTGATAGTTTATTTTTTGTTAAAAAAGTGCTGCGAAGTGGCACTTAAACTTAAAAGTGGATGAATCGGCATGATGCGCACAATTTGAATTTTTGTTATGTTTTTATTAGCTGTGATCGAATAACGCACTAAGAAATGACTTATTAGAAATATGTTAATTTTTTTAAAATAAAAAGTAACGATCACCACTCAATAAAATAAATAAAACCAGGGAGCACGATGTACATGGCAAATTCTCGCATTACTGCCGTGGGGCTCAGTTTAGTTATGGCTTCACTTTGGCCTGCTGCACAGGCCGCACAAGTACCAGCAGACACTCAACTGCACCCAGTGCAAGAGATTGTTCGCGGTAATGGCAGCGAACCCGCATCACTCGATCCACAAAAAGTGGAAGGCACCACCGGCTCTGCGATCACCAAAGATCTGTTTGAAGGGCTGGTACAGCAAGATAACGATGGCAACATCATTCCGGCGCAGGCAACCCACTGGGACATCAGCGGCGGCAATAAGGTGTTCACCTTCCATCTGCGTGATGGCATCAAGTGGTCTAACGGTGCGACGGTAACGGCCGATGACTTTGTGTTTGGCTTTCAACGTGCTGTCGATCCGAAAACCGCTTCGCGTTACGCCTGGTACCTTGAGATCGCAACGGTCGCTAATGCCGCCGCCATTGTGCGTGGTGAAATGCCTGCGGACAGCCTTGGGGTGGAAGCGCTGGACGACAAAACATTCCGAGTGACCTTGGAAAAGCCAGTGCCGTACTTTGTGCGGATGTTGGCGCACCAAAACACCTTCCCAGCGCCGAAGAAAGTGATTGAAGCCTATGGCGATCAGTGGACCCGTCCGGAAAACATGGTCACCAACGGCGCGTACACGCTGTCGCAATGGGTGGTGAACGAGAAAATCATCTTAAAGCGCAGCCCAACCTACTGGGACGACGCCAAAACCGTGATCAATCAGGTGAGCATGTTGGCGATCCCATCCGCCAACACCGAACTGGCGCGTTACAAAGCGGGCGAGATCGACATGACGCTGACCATCCCGCTGGAGCACTTCAAATCGCTGCAGCAAAGCCTGCCGGATGACATCCGTACCTCGCCGTATCTGTCGACTTACTACTACGAGTTCAACACCAAGGTGGCGCCGTACGACGATCCGCGCGTACGTAAAGCGTTGTCGTTGGCGATCAACCGTGAAGCGATGACCAAGTACGTCTTGGGCCAAGGCCAAAAGCCGGCTTACGGTTTCACCCCCGAAGCGGTGAACGGCTTTACCCCGCCAGTGCTGGATTACGCCACTTGGACCCAAGAAGAGCGTCTGGCGGAAGCCAAGCGATTGATGAGCGAAGCCGGCTATGGCCCAGGGAAGAAATCACTGTTGATCAACTTGCTGTACAACACCTCGGAATCCCATAAGAAGATCGCCATCGTGGTGGCCCAGTTGTGGAAACCATTAGGGGTGCAGGTGCGCTTGGAAAACCAAGAGTGGAAAACCTTCTTGGACACCCGTAACCAAGGCCGATTTGAAGTGGCCCGTGCCGGTTGGTCGGGGGATTACAACGAAGCGTCCACCATGCTCGACATTCTGTTAACCACGCATGGCCAGAACAAAGGCAAGTGGTCGAACGCCGAATACGATCAGCTGATGGCGGATTCGCGCTTAATTGAAGATGACGCAGAGCGCGCCAAGTTGTACACCCGCGCGGAAGAGATCATGGCGGCCGAAGCCCCAGTGATCCCAGTGTACCAAGGGGTGATCAGCCGCTTGGTGAAAACCTACGTGGGCGGTTACCCGATGAACAACGTCGAAAACACCATCTACAGCAAAAACCTGTACATCATCAAACACTAAGACGACGAGGAACCCCATTATGTTGAGTTTTACCGTTCGCCGTCTGCTGATGGCTATTCCCACCCTGTTTATTCTGGTGACCCTGTCATTCTTTATGATGCAGTCGGCCCCGGGCAGCCCTTTTACCGGCGATTTCAACCTGCCGCCTGAAGTGCTGGCCAACATCGAAGCCAAGTACCACTTGGATAAACCGATGTGGCAGCAGTACCTGTATTACCTTGGCGATCTGATGCAGGGCGATTTAGGCCCCTCGTTTAAGTACCGCGATTACAGCGTGAATGAACTGGTGGCGGCTTCGTTTCCGGTGTCCATCACCTTAGGTTGTGTGGCGTTCGTGTTTACCGTGATTTTCGGTACCGCGCTGGGCACCGTGGCCGCGCTGAAGCAAAACACTTGGATCGATTACACCGTAATGAGCTTGGCGATGGTGGGCGTGGTGTTGCCGTCGTTTGTGTTAGCGCCGGTGTTGGTGCTGATATTTGCGGTCGGATTGCAGTGGTTGCCCGCTGGCGGTTGGAACGACGGCCATTGGATGAATCTGGTGTTGCCGGTGTCGGCGATGGCGATTTTGTACATGGCCTCCATCAGCCGCATCATGCGTGGTTCGATGATTGAAGTGTTGAACGCGCCCTACATTCGTACCGCTCACGCCAAAGGCTTGCCGATGAAACACATCATCTTCAAGCACGCCCTGCGCCCAGCGATGCTGCCCGTGGTGTCCTACTTAGGCCCAGCGTTTGTGGGGATCATCACCGGCTCGGTGGTGATTGAAACCGTGTTTGGTATTCCGGGCATTGGTCAGTACTTCGTGAACGGCGCCTTGAACCGCGACTATTCGCTGGTGTTGGGATTAACCATCTTAGTCGGTGCCTTAACCATCTTCTTTACCGCCATTGTCGATATTGTCTACGGCATGATTGACCCACGCATTCGAGTGGAGAGCTAAGCAATGCAAACCATTACCCAAAAACAAAATAACGAAGCGGTAGAACAGTTTGCCCAAGAACTGGAAGTGGAAGGACGCAGCCTTTGGGCTGACGCTCGGCGCCGCTTCCTGCGTAACCGCGCCGCGGTGATCTCTCTGGGCATTTTGGCGTTCATCTTTGTGCTTGTGATGATTGGCCCAGCGCTGTCTGGTTACGCCTTTGATGAGATGGACTGGGAAAACATGGCTTCGGGCCCAAGTTTGGCCAATGGCCACTTCTTTGGCACCGATTTCTTGGGGCGCGATCTGTTTGTGCGCACCCTAGAAGGCGGCCGCATCTCGTTCTTAGTGGGCGTGTTAGGCGCCACGGTGGCGGTGATCATCGGTACGCTCTACGGCTCGTTTGCCGGTTACATCGGTGGCCGTACGGACAGCATCATGATGCGAATTCTGGAGATCCTGCAGTCGTTCCCATTCATGTTCTTGGTGATCCTGCTGATGACCTTCTTCGGTCGTAGCCTGTTCTTGATCTTCCTCGCCATTGGCGCGGTGTCGTGGCTGGATATGGCGCGAATTGTGCGTGGCTTAACCTTGGGCTTAAAGCGCAAAGAGTTCGTGGAAGCGGCGATTGTGGCCGGGACGCCGGGCAAAGACATTATCCTGCGCCACTTGGTGCCAAACGTACTGGGGATCGTGGTGGTGTACGCCTCGTTGCTGGTGCCGGGAATGATCCTGTTTGAATCCTTCTTAAGCTTCTTAGGCCTTGGGGTGCAAGAACCCTACACCTCGTGGGGGGCACTGGTGAACGAAGGCGCCCTAACCATGGAAGTGGCCCTGTGGCAGCTGGCGTTCCCAACCTCATTCTTGGTGGTCACCCTGTTCTGCTTTAACTACATCGGCGACGGCTTACGCGACGCCCTTGATCCAAAAGATCGCTAAAGGAGGCGTTATGAGCTTATTACAAGTACAGGATCTCAACGTACAGTTCACTACCCCAGACGGTAACGTTACCGCGGTGGATCGGCTGAGCTTTGATCTGGCGGCGGGTGAAACCTTAGGGATCGTGGG
Organism: uncultured Ferrimonas sp.; assembly: GCF_947489035.1. Taxonomy (GTDB): domain Bacteria; phylum Pseudomonadota; class Gammaproteobacteria; order Enterobacterales; family Shewanellaceae; genus Ferrimonas. The sequence continues at coordinate 16,009 of NZ_CANLCI010000008.1, forward strand.
CGAATCAGGATCCGGCAAAAGCCAAACCGCCTTTGCGATCATGGGGCTGTTGGCAAAGAACGGCATCACCCAAGGATCGATCAAATTTGAAGAGCAACAGATCCTCGGGTTGCCGCCACAGCAGTTGAATAAGATCCGCGCCGAGCAGATCGCGATGATCTTCCAAGATCCCATGACCGCGCTGAACCCTTACATCAAAGTGGGGCCGCAGTTGATGGAAGTGCTGATGCTGCACAAAGGGCTTGGCGCCAGCGAAGCCTTTGAAGAATCGGTGCGGATGTTGGATGCGGTGAAGATGCCAGAGTCGCGCAAGCGGATGGACATGTACCCGCACGAATTCTCCGGCGGCATGCGCCAACGGGTGATGATCGCCATGGCGTTGCTGTGCAAGCCCAAACTGTTGATCGCCGATGAACCCACCACGGCTTTGGACGTAACCGTACAGGCGCAGATCTTGGATCTGCTGAACGAGTTGAAGCGCGATCTGGGCACCGCGATCATCATGATCACCCACGATCTGGGGGTGGTGGCCGGCTTATGCGACAAGGTGATGGTGATGTACGCCGGTCGCACCATGGAATACGGCAGCACCAACGACGTGTTCTATCAACCGGCCCACCCTTATACCGAAGGCCTGTTAAGCGCCATTCCGCGTTTAGACAGTAACGAAGCGACCTTGCCCACCATTCCGGGCAACCCGCCGAACTTGCTGGCCTTGCCACCGGGTTGCCCGTTCAGCGCCCGCTGCGTTCAGGCAACGGATCTGTGCCAAAGCCAACCGGCCCAGCTGCAACGCTTTGGTGATAACCGCCAACGTGCCTGTCACATCGAACTGCAAGGAGCGGTAGCATGAGCGTGTTATTAAAAGCGACCAACGTAAAGGTTCGATTCGAGATCAAAAAAGGGCAAAAATGGCCGTGGGATCCGATCCCGCAGTTGAAAGCCGTTGATGGGGTGTCGTTTCAGGTCGAAGCGGGGGAAACCCTAGGGGTGGTTGGCGAGTCCGGCTGTGGTAAATCCACCTTAGCCCGCGCCTTGATTGGTTTGGTGCCGGTAGCGGAAGGCTCGATTGAGTTTAATGGCAAGCCGGTAGACACCAACGATCCGAAAGCGATGGTGGATCTGCGTAAAGAGGTGCAGATGATCTTCCAGGATCCCTTGGCCTCACTGAACCCACGGATGACCGTAGGCGACATCATTGCCGAGCCGCTGCGCAACTACTACCCAGATTGGAGCAAAGCCCAGCTGCAAGATGAAGTGCGGGCGATGATGGCCAAGGTGGGCTTGCTGCCGAACGTGATCAACCGCTATCCGCACGAATTCTCCGGCGGCCAGTGTCAGCGTATCGGCATCGCCCGCGCGTTGATCTTAAAGCCCAAGCTGGTGATCTGTGATGAACCGGTATCGGCGCTGGATGTGTCGATTCAGGCGCAGGTGGTTAACTTGCTGAAGCAGCTGCAAGCCGAGATGGGCTTGGCGCTGATCTTCATCGCCCACGATCTGTCGGTGGTGAAACACATCAGCGATCGGGTGATGGTGATGTACTTGGGCAACCAAGTGGAAACCGCCAGTTCGGAAGAGCTGTACGCCAAGCCATCGCACTTCTACAGCCGGGCGTTGCTTAGCGCGGTACCGCTGCCGGATCCGGAAGCGGAGCGCAACAAGGTGATCATCCCACTGACCGGAGAGCTGCCATCGCCGATCAACCCACCATCGGGCTGCGTATTCCGCACCCGTTGCCCTGCGGTGTGCAGTGACTGTGCCTCGCACCGACCGAAGTTGGAAAACATCGGCGGCAGCCACTTTGTGGCGTGCCCACGGATTGATGTGGCAATAGACTTAGGCCACCACGCGGCGTAAAGCGGCGGATCGGTTGCGATATGCTGCCCTGAATCAAACGCCACCGCTGTTGCGGTGGCGTTTTTGTTGGTGCCAACAACGGCTGCGATGATCCGCCGCCACCGTGAGCGCCAGTAAAGGAATGGGGGCCGCAGCACAACCATTTTGGCGCGATCACAGCGAAGGCTGAGCGCGCTCTCAGTTCGGCTTGAAAGGGGCAGTTTTCGTAGAAATAATGACCTAAATCAATGTTGTAAACAGACTCTATGAGCATGATGAAACGGACATTATGGCAAGGAGAGTGAAGATGATTATTGAAGATCACAGCTTAGTGAACGAGTTCCCCCATGATAAGCGCCTGATCGAGGAGCTCAATCTTACCGACAACCAGTTCCACAAACTGTTCAACGATTACCACGAGCTAGACCGCGAAGTACACCGCATCGAAGAGGGGATTGAGGTCAGCGACGATGCCTACCTTGAGAACCTAAAATTCCGCCGCGTCACCTTGAAAGACACCCTGTTTAACGCCCTCCAACAAGCAAAAAATAAGATCAATTAACGGCCTTGTCGCTGCGGTGTGGGCGAAGCGTTCGCTCACACCTGAACCCGCTTGGTTGCCGTAAGCAAGCACTGCCGCCGGGGCTGACTGTGCTAGTGATTGGCCAATAAGATCTGTTGTTGAGCCTGCACAAACTGCGGCTTAAACAGATAGCCCTGAACCCAGTCGATGCCCAGTTGGCGCGCATAATCCAGTTGCGCTTGCTGCTCAACCCCTTCCAGCACCGTGGTTTTGCCCATCTTCTGGGCGTAATCGATCAGCGCAGTGAGTAATTGATGCTGATCGTCGCATTGGGATCGCGCCAGCCAGGTCATGTCGAACTTGAAACAGTCCACTTCACTGAGCAGTTGCAGCGACAACATCGAGTGAGGCGCGCCGATGTCGTCCAATGCGACTTGGTTTCCTTGACGCTGAAACTGTTGCAGCAATTGGCTGCACAGCTTGGCATCGCTGATGGACGTATTTTCAATCAGTTCGACCGTCAATTGGGGATGGCTGGCCAGCAGGGCGAGCATGTCGGCGCGGTTGTGATCGTTGATCGCATGGGGATCGATGTTGATGAACAGCTTGGCGGCCGCTGGGGCGCACTGCAGTTGCAGCTGTTTTGCTTGGTACTCGACTCGCGCCAAGATCTCCGGCTGCTGGTGAAACTGTTCAAACACACGATTGGGGGCGATGGCTTGGCCACTGTTGCGGCGAAAGCGCGCCAATGCTTCATAAGCGTGCACAGTTAGGCTGCGGGTGCAGATCAGCGGTTGGTATTCGCAACTCATGTGCAGCGGTTCAGACAGTAGCATGGTGATCCAAGGGCAATAATGCGGATGGGAATTATTACCCTTTGTCGAACGCAATGCCAGTCGCAACCGCACAAGCTGTGATGGGGCGGCATTTTGTGGCGGATCGGCATCGCACCGTGCAGGCTGGCCTTGGGTGGTAAGGGGTGAATTGCGTTGGTACAGCGGGTGTTGTGAACGGCGACAGCAGCAAGAATAAGGGGCAGCCAGTGGCTGCCCCTTTGGGATCCTCAGGCTGAATCGTGTGGCTTAGTCGATTAAGCCAAAGTCACGACTGAGGATCTCAATGATCTCGGCCTTAGGGTTGGCGCTGATGTGCACCGGCTGACCGGTGATCTTCGCGGCGATGTCGGTGTAGGTTTTCGATACGGCCATCAACACTTCGGTTGGCAAGGCGTTATCGCGAGCCAGCGCTTGGCGCTCATCCATCCGATCCTTGTTTAACAGAATGTCTGGATCGGGGAAGTGATTCAGCAGCAGCTGGCGGAACCCTTCTTTTGATTGCTCGATCACCTGACCATCACGGTACGCTGGGCCATCCCAAATGCGGGAGGAATCCGGCGTGCCCACTTCGTCCATGTAGATCAGCTTGTCGTTGCCCGCGGCATCGGTGACGTAGCCAAACTCAAACTTGGTATCCACAAACACCTGATCCAGTTGCGCCAGCGCCTCGGAGATCAGATCAAAGCCCTCTTTCAACAGCACTTCGTAGCGATCGACATCCGCTGGTGAGTGGAAGTTAAAGGCTTCGTAGTTGTCGTCGATGTTGGCGCGGGTGATGTTAACGTCATCCACCGCTGGCACACCGGGAATGCCTTCCAAAATGCCTTTGGTGGATGGGGTGATCAGCAGCTCGGGCAGTTTTTGATCTTTGTTCAAGCCCTCTGGCAATTCGATGCCGCAGAAATCGCGCTCGCCTTTGCTGTAGGCGCGCCACATCGAACCGGTAATGTACTGGCGGCAGATCGCTTCGATCATTACTGGCTTGGCTTTTTGCACAATCCACACCAGTGGATGGGGGATATCCAAAATGTGGCTGTCGGCCAAACCGTTTTGTTTAAACAGCTTGAACCAGTGGTTAGAGATGGCATTCAGCGCCGCCCCTTTGCCCGGTACGCCGGCCATGCCACCTTGGCCTTGCCAGATGCAATCAAAGGCGGAGATCCGATCGGAGATCACCATGATCGCCAGCGGCGCATCGGCGGCGACATCGTAGCCTTTCTGTTTGATTAAGCGGGCGCTGTCTGCGGCAGTCAGCCAATAAACACTGCGAACTTTACCGGAGTGAACCGGTGCGTCGGTGCGGATAGGAAGATCGTTATTAACGGCCAATACCTGGTCGGCAAGACTCATAATCACTGTCCTGTGTAGTCGTTGTAGGGTAGGCCGATACAGGGGGCTAATTATTGATTTAGCTTTAATTTGTTGCGGCTTTGGCGGCAAAAATGCCAGCCTGGCTGCGGGGCTGTATCGACGGGGCGATGATAACAGAACCGATACAATTGCGGGCAAAAAAGCTGCGGTTTCACTTTTTTGTTTATGGAACTAAAAAGCCCAGCGTCGGCTGGGCTGGTTGCATCGGCCAGGATCAGTGTTGCCGCTGATACATGGCGTTAATGTCGTCGGCAAACACCTCGTTAATCACGCGCCGGCGCAGTTTTAACGTGGGCGTTAACTCGCCCCGATCGATGCTAAAGGGGCGATCCAGCAAGGTGAACTGCTTCACCTTTTCGTAGCGTGCCAGCTCAGATTGGCTGGCGGCGATGCGTTGCGCCATCAGCTGCACCACCTGCGGCAATGCGATCAGCTCGGCGTTGTTGCCAAAGCGGAGCCCTTGCTGTTTGGCCCACGCCCCCAACGCCCGATGATCCGGTACGATCAAAGCGGCGACAAAGTTACGGCCGTCGGCGTTAATGGCGATCTGCTCGATTAAGGGCTCCCGCGCCACCATCCCTTCGACCCGCTGTGGCGCAATGTATTTGCCGTTAGAGGTTTTCATCAACTCTTTGATGCGATCGGTAATGTGCAGGTGGCCCTCTTTATCGAGGTAGCCAGCGTCGCCGGTTTTCAGCCAGCCATTTTCAAAGGCTGCGGCGGTGTCTTGTGGGCGGTTGTAGTAGCCGGGCATGATGGTCGCGCCTTTGACGAGGATCTCATCGTTGGCACCAATGCGTACCTGCAGATCCGGCAAAGGCAAGCCAACCCCGCTGGTGCGCCGATCGTGGCTGCGGTGGCAGGTTACGGTGGCGCTGGTTTCGGTGGCGCCGTAGCCGCTGATCAAAGCGATGCCGATGTACTGAAAGAACTGATTTACCTGTTCATCTAAACGGGCTCCGCCAACAGACATCAACTGCAGCTGGCCCCCCAGTACGTTGCGCAGTTTTTGTAAGATCAGCTTATCGGCCAGCGCGTGCAGCAGCCGAGGCAAGAGGGCACGGCGGCGGCCTGCCATTTCGGCGTTAAATTGGCGTCGACCTTGATGCAGACTCCAAGCAAACAATAGGCGCTTATGCAGTGGTGCTGTTGCCACCTTGCTGGTGATGGCGCTGTGGATCTTTTCAAACAGTCGCGGCACCGCACACATCACCTGAGGCTGCACGTCGGTTAACGCCTGTTGCACCTGAGTGGGATCGCTTAGGTACGCCACTCGGCCACCACAGCACAGCACGTAAAGGCTCCAGCTGCGTTCATAAACATGGGACAGTGGCAGAAAGCTCAGCGACAAGGTGTTCTCTTCCACGGGCACCGCAATATGGTGCTGCTGTACCACCGCCGCCATGTTGCCTTGGCTGAGCATGACGCCTTTAGGCTCGCCGGTGGTGCCAGAGGTGTAGATCAGGGTGAATAGATCGTCCAGCGCAATGCTGTTTAAGCGGGCAACGAGTTGTCGCCGGTGTGGGCTTGGATCGGTTTGCAGCAGAGCACCGAGTGCTTGCGGCGCAATGGCACCGGGCAGGGCGGTAATGTTGCTTGCCATGGTGATGATGCCACGCAAATGAGGGCACGCGTTGCTAAGGCTGTTGGCGGTGTTGTATTGCTGCTGATCGCCGACAAACAGTAACTTCACCTCGGCATCATTCAGGATGTATTGGATCTGCTCTTGGCTGCTGGTGGCGTAAATTGGCACGCTGACGGCGCGTATGGCCAAACAGGCCAGATCGGCAATCAGCCATTCGATGCTGTTGTGAGACAAAATGGCGATTTTGTCTTGGGGCGCACAGCCTTGCCCTAACAGCGCCGCCGCTAAGGCCTCCACTTTCGCCAGCAGTTGCTTCCACGTTAGGCTGCGCCACTGCCCATCTTGTTGAAAGCGCACCGCTTCGCGTCCGGCATGCTGTTGACCAGCACTGCGGATCTGCTTAGCGAGTAGAAAAGGGGAGAGTGGCAACGGCATGAGAAATTCTTAACTCGGGGGGATAAACCTAGGCTATTGAATAATGCTCGGGTTGCCTATTTTCGTGGCCGCGAGAGTCGCGGTGGATCACAGTTTCTCTTGGTGGTCAGACCTGATGACGGAGCCGCTGCTGATCGGGCATTGCGCCAAGCCGTTACGGCGACCGCCGCCAGTGCGAAAAGCTGAAAAACAGCGCATTCAGTATCTTGCGATACTTGGCCGCCGCGGGTGCGGCAACCGGGGTGTTTTCTATTTTGCCCTTGGCCAGTGGGCGGGTATAATCGCGCCTCATTTTTTAACTGTGAACCGCCATGACCTACGCTGCTTCTCGTTTTTCCGTTGCGCCGATGCTGGATTGGACGAACTAATAAAATAAAACGTTATAAATTAGTCGTTTATGGTTGGCCGCCCTTGCTTTGGGTGCAATTGGGTGCAAGCTTGTGTGCGAATGTGCTAGTGGACTAGGGCTGGATTCGGTTTTGTCATTGCAACAAGTGAACTTTCTGCTCATAATCACGTCTAACAAAATGTCTAATTTTTTGTCTTGTTGGAAAGCTTGTGGCTACTAAATATTCAAACCCCCCAGTCATTTATACGGTAGCGAAATTGATTTATGCTGATTCAATCGGTAGCTACAGTGATGAAAAGTATAAAAAACTACTCGCTTCGCTAACGTCAGTTGGCTTCGACTCCTATAGCCTCAGTAAAGTTATGGGAATTCAGTTCAAGCAATCTGACAATCAGTTTTCTGCAACTCCTGCTAATGCAGAGAGGGTTGGCTACTTTTCGCCAAACAGGAAGCGATGCGCCTTAATCGATGAAAATACAATTGAACTCAGACTGTCAGAATATGACAACCACACAAGATTCTTAGATGAGTTCAAGGTCTTGCTTGATACATGTCAAAAGAATGAAGTCGCATTAGGTAACAAGTTGAGAGAAGTGGAGCTTCATTACGTTGACTTGTTTGTTCCTGAAGACTGCAAGTTAAATGATATGTTTTCTTCTGTGTCACTACCTGTGGGGCAGTTTTACAGCGCAGGTGATGATGCAATAAAAATTGGTGCGACTAATTTCACTCGCATTTTAGCAAAAGGAACTGAAAAAGTTTCGGTTAGCCTTGAGCAAGTATTTTCGTCCGATCCAAAGAGGCGAAAGTATTTGCCTGACTCATTAGTAGAGCCCGATGAAAAGTTAGGCATGCCATTAGATGTGTCAAGATTATTTAAAAGTCAAGGACAAGTTGAATATGCTATCGTTCATACAGCTTGTGGCGCATTGCTTGAATCAAGCAAGCTAAATACAGAAGAGATTAGAGAAAAGCTTGAGCATCTGTATAGAGAAAGCAGGAAAACATTTGACCATATGATTGAACCTAATATTTGTGGTCATGTATGGCAAGAACTTGATATTAAGGTGGAGGTAGAATAAATGGATTATATTGAAAGTCACTTCGATGTTTCAGCTTATTCATCTCCACCTGAGGTGGTTCGTTATACTGATTCACAGTCTCGCTTTTTGCCTATAAGGGTAACAAGTGACGGATACCAATATGACATACTGATATCTGGCAAGTTTAATAATTCCATGCTTCTTGTCGATGCAAGAGAAGTTGAGGATATCTATGACGATAAGAGTGAAGCAATCACAGTTAATGATTGTGTGGGTTTGTGTCAAAGGGTTCTGGGTTTAAAAATTAATGAAATAGCTAAACTAGCTGGAGTTTCTCGTGCCACATTGGATCTTCATCGTAAAGGTTCTAACGTGAAAGACATGGGACGATATCATATGCTATTCAGTTTTGCGACTAAGGTTGAAAAACTCTATGGGGAAACTATTAAGTTAGGTGTGCGAAACGTGCTTATTGAAAAGAGAACTCTAGCTCAGCATCTCGTTTTACTCTCTGAGGACTTGGATTCTGCTTTTTCCATTATTGATGAAGTGCATGAAAAAATAGGAAAAATTTCTATTGCCAAGACGAACAATGACCTTCAGAAAACCAATGCCAGACTGTCTGGTATTGGCAGAATTGCCTAGTCGTGGGGGGTGTCTAGGTGACTGGACTGATAGATCTTGGTGTGAGGCAGGGAATAGTTCTGGCTATTTCCGAACAGGCACAGCCTGGTTCTGAGGAATTATCTAGAGTAGAAAAAATAATAAAACAAGGACGTTATGGCTTATTTCAAAACAAGGCGGTTAATCAGAAACATCTCTATGTGGTGTTGACTCAAGATTGCTCCATCTCCAGCGGGAAGTATATCGAGCTGGCACAGATGAAAGCTAAAGCGGTTGCAGACGAGTCAAGGGTAGAGCACCTTTTGTTAGGCAAAGATTATGGCAAACTTTTCCTAAAATATGATGGGTCGATATATGAAGTTGAAGAAAGCCTCTTGACAAAAATAAAAACAAGCGACCTTGTTGAACTTGTGTCTAGTGGCCTATTTAATGTGAACAATCAGTTAGATGTTAATGAAAAGAGAATAATAATAGACTGGCGATTACGCTCCTATCTCAGAGAGCCTTATCCTGACGGTTTTAATCGGTCACTTTTCCGATATTTAGAAGAGAATAGCTGGTTTACTGACTATCTCCATGAACACAGAGAGCATATTCATTCCCTAAGAATATATGTGTCGCCCGAAGACATAGAAAATGCAGAGTGTTATTGCTTTTCAATTACTGCGGTGCTTTATATTGGTGGTGAACAATATGAAAAAGACATCTCCGATAAATTGGAGACAATGATTAAGGGCATCTCACAATTTGACAACATCAAGTGTATGCAGGATGATAATTTTGAGTTCGATTCAGTTGAGCTTCCAGAATATATAACTCTGGCTTTTGCTGTGTCACTGGATGACTTCAGTTTTGCTAATGCTGATGTTATGAGAGAGTTTAACTTTCAATACTTGTGCTACTGACGAAAGAGCCGAAAAACGGTTCATGTTAGCAAGAGGCATTTAAAATCTGAAGCTGACTCTTCGCTGCCTCAGCATTTTTAAGACCTATCAAGCAAAGCATAAGCAAAAAGAAAGGGGAAGCAAGCTTCCCCAATCAGTGCAGCATCGTTCCTCAAGCAGCTTGGATCTTCCGCCACTCAATCCGTGCTTCGCTACACCGAGATTCAATGTAGTTCGCCAGATCTTGCAGGTGGACTTGGTACGGTGCTTTTTGGCTTTCGCCAAGCCGAACCACAGCAAAAGGCAGATCACAGCTCCTTGCTCGCCGTCTGGCGGTGTTGATGCTCATTCCGAGAACCTTATCGGCAATCTCATCGAGAGGTATCAACGTCCTCGCCCCATACTCAGCCATCAAAAGGTACATCGTTTGAGGTGCTGCTGAGCTGACTTTAGCCATAAGGTCTCCTGTGGGTAGCTTGCTGTCGCTCTGTACACACATCACTTATCACTGGGACGCTCATCTCCCATTCCGAGCCAATTACGTACCAGTCGTCACAATTTTTGTGCTCATCGGTATGAGTCGCAACACTCGTCACCACGCCATTAAATAACACATCCCCTTACTCTGTAAATGACTGAGTTAGCAGTTTGTTATGCCAAGCCTTCGGATTTTCCGTTTCAAAAACAATCATATTCTTGATCTTAGAAATTGGTGGTTGTTTTCTTTTGTGGGATTATGGGGCCAATTATCGTTGATTAAATTAGCCCAGTGACTTTGGGCGTTTTTGAAAGCTTTTGGGCTTTGCTCTAGGAACAACCATGACCGACAATTTTTCCTCTACCGCTGCGTTTATCTGGTCAGTTGCTGACCTGCTACGTGGCGATTTTAAGCAGAGCCAGTATGGCCGCATCATCCTACCGTTTACCCTGCTGCGCCGCCTTGAGTGTGTGCTAGAAGCCACCAAGGGCGATGTACTGACCAAGTTCGACACCGTTAAGGCGATGCCTGAAGAAGCGCAAGAGAAGGTACTGCTGCACACTGCTCAACGCTCGTTCTTCAATACCTCCAAGATGGATTTGAGCAAGTTGGGTGAAACCGCCGTTGCTCAGAACCTAGAAAGCTACGTGCAGTCGTTCAGTAAGAGTGCTCGTGAGATCTTCGAGCACTTCGATTTCTTTAACACCATCGATAAGCTGGAAGAAGCTGATCTGCTTTACAAGGTAGCCAAGCGTTTTGCCACAACCGATCTGCACCCTGAAACCATCGACAACTACCACATGGGTTTGGTGTTTGAAGAACTGATCCGCCGCTTTGCGGAAAGCTCTAATGAAACGGCGGGTGAACACTTTACTCCTCGTGACATTGTGCGCCTGACCACCTCGTTAGTGTTCTGTGAAGATGATGATCTGCTTACTCAATCTGGCTTGGTGCGCTCTATCTACGATCCAACCGCTGGGACGGGCGGTTTCCTCTCCTCTGGCATGGAGTACGTTCACGAGTTGAACCACAACGCTGAACTGTCTGCCTTTGGTCAAGAGCTAAATCCAGAGTCCTACGCCATCTGTAAAGCCGACATGCTAATCAAAGGGCAGAAGGTCGATAACATCAAGCTGGGTAACACCCTGTCTAACGACCAACTGGCAACCGAGAAGTTTGATTACATGCTGTCTAACCCACCGTTTGGGGTGGATTGGAAGAAGGTGCAGAAGACCATCAATGATGAGCATCTACAAAAAGGCTTTGAAGGTCGCTTTGGCCCAGGTTTGCCACGGGTATCTGATGGTTCTTTGCTGTTCCTGATGCACTTGGTCAGTAAGATGCGTCAGCCTGTGCGCTCTAGCGCCCCGTCTACCCTGCAAAATGGCACACAAGAGGGCGGCTCTCGTATCGGTATCATCTTGAACGGCTCACCGCTGTTTACAGGCGGTGCAGGCAGTGGTGAGAGTGAGATCCGCCGTTACATCCTCGAAGATGATCTGCTGGAAGCCATCATCGCTCTGCCGACCGATATGTTCTACAACACGGGCATTGCTACTTATGTGTGGATACTTAGCTCCAATAAGCCAGCGAACCGCAAAGGCAAGGTGCAGTTGATTAATGCTGCGGTGGATAACAAAGCCAACCCAGAAAACAACTTCTACGCTGCCATGCGTAAATCTCTCGGCTCAAAGCGTAAGTACCTGACCGAACAGAGCATCGAAACCATCGTGCAAACCTTTGGTCGCTTTGAAGAGAACAGTAACGCCAAGATTTTCGATTATCAGGATTTCGGCTACCGTCGAATCACCGTAGAGCGGCCACTGAAGCTGGCGATTTATCCCAAAGATGAAGCCAAGATTGAAGCGCTGAAAGCGGAAAAAGCATGGGCGAAGATCGATCATGAACTGCAAGCCGCTATTCTGGATGCACTGTCTCGCTTTACTGAAGAAAAGATCCTAAGCCGCGACCAGTTCCAGTCTGAGCTGAAGACTCTACTGGGTGCATTTAAGGTATCGGCAGCACAGTTTAAGTTGCTGTGCAAATGTTTAGGTGAGCAAGATGATGAAGCCGAGGTTTGTAAGACCAAAGGTAAGATCGAGCCAAACCCAGATCTGCGTGATAATGAAAACGTGCCGCTGAAAGAGTCTGTTGAAGAGTACTTCGCTCGTGAAGTGTTGCCGCATGTGCCAGATGCATGGATTGACCAATCAAAGACCGATGAGCAAGACGGTCAGGTGGGCATTGTTGGTTACGAGATTCCATTCAACCGCCACTTCTACCAGTACCAGTCACCACGGAGCCTAGAAGCCATTGATGCTGATCTAGATGCGGTGAGTAGCGAAATCGTGAAGCTGCTGCAAGAGGTGCATTCGTGATGAGCGGTAAGTATGCGGCGTATCCTGAGTATCAAGACTCTGGTATTGAGTGGCTAAAGGAAATGCCGACTCATTGGAAGTTGGTACGCTCCAAACACATATTCAAAAGAGTGCAACGTCCTGTCAGAGCAGAGGACGGTATCGTTACGGCTTTTCGAGATGGGCAAGTAACGCTCAGAAGTAACAGACGTACAGAAGGTTTTACCAATGCTGCTAAGGAGATTGGTTATCAAGGTGTTCGTAAAGGAGATCTTCTTGTTCATGCGATGGATGGTTTTGCTGGCGCTATTGGGGTAAGTGACTCCGACGGGAAGTGCTCTCCTGTTTGCTCAGTCTGTATGCCTTGGAGTGAAGGTTCTGTAAATACGGGTTATTTTGGATATTTGGTAAGACAGTTAGCGGTTACAGATTTCATCACATCCCTTGCGAAAGGTATTCGAGAGCGTTCTACAGAGTTTCGGTTTAGTGAGTTCTCCAGTCTGTTTTTGGCTGTGCCTCCGAAAAATGAACAACAAAAAATAGCCGACTTCCTAGATCACGAAACCTCCAAGATCGACACCCTGATAGCCAAGCAGGAAAAGCTGATTGCGTTGTTAAAAGAGAAGCGCCAAGCGGTCATTTCTCATGCCGTCACCAAAGGACTAAACCCCGATGCCAAGATGAAAGACTCAGGCGTTGAATGGCTAGGCGAAGTGCCAGAGCATTGGGTAGTATGTTGTTTAAAACACATCAAAGGAAGGCATAAAGGATCGTTTGTTGATGGTCCATTCGGAAGCAACCTGAAGTCAGAACATTTTGTTAATAATGGCGATGCATATGTAATCGAAAGCAACTTTGCTACCACGGGCACCCTTGATTCGACAAAACTTAAGACAATTTCAAAATCACATTTTGAAACTATTAGCAGAAGCGAAACTAAAGAAGGTGCAATCATAATTGCCAAAATTGGAGCTAGATACGGGATGAACTCCGTCTTGCCAGCTTTAGATAAAAAAGCAGTAGTATCGGGAAACTCTCTGAGCTTAACTGTTGATAATGAGCGCATGGAAGTAGATTACTGCCATCATCTCCTTAGTCACCTAAAAAATGAAAGGGCGATGGATGATGGAGTAAATGTTACTGCCCAGCCAGCATTATCCCTTGGACAATTGAATAATTTGCCGTTCTTAGCGCCTAGTAAGGAAGAACAGCGTGAGATAGTCCAATCTATTGAGAAGTGTAATCAAGTCACTTCCGAAATGTTAAAAAAATCTGAGAGATTGATTTTGCTTTCAAATGAGAGAAAAACTGCACTTATCTCTGCCGCAGTAACAGGCAAAATTGATGTTCGGGGTTGGAAGGCTACTTGATATGGATTCGTTACCTATTGCCAATCTGCTCGTCAGCTCATTGAGCGCATTATCCTCGATGGTACAGGCTTATAACTCATCAAAAGTGACGAAAGAAGACGCAAGCAAGGCAGAACAAAGGCTTGATAAGCCACTAAAACGTGGTGGAGCAAAAGTGTCTCAAAAAATTGATGGGAAGTTGTTGAGCGCACTATCTGAAAAGGCTGAAGCAGAAGCAAGGAAACTGATTGAGTTAGTTAATATGGCTGAAGACCCTAGCTCATTGGAGTTGCCGATGCGTGAAGCAAGTAACCGTATTTGTTTTTATTTGCAGCAAATCAAGCATCACAATGATGATGTTTTGCCGACTAAACGATTGAATGACTTCTGGCAATCCCATCGATGCGTAGACATGGACGTTTGCAATGACCGATAAATCCCAAGAAAAAGTATTTCAAAACGACATTATCGACCAGATGTTGTCCCATGGCTGGTTGGTGGGCGAGTCCAGCAAGTACAACCGAGAGTTGGCACTGTACCCTGAAGACCTGCTGAGCTTTGTGCAAACAACGCAACCAGAGCAGTGGGACAAGCTGTGTAAGGTACATCCGAAAGATCCTGAAGGGGCATTGCTGCGAGCGGTTGAGAAAGACCTGAAAAGCACCTCTAAAGGTACGCTGACGGTACTACGTAAACAGATTAAAGACCGTGGTGCTAAGTTCAAACTGGTTGAGTACAAGCCAGATCATGATCTTAATCCTGATGCCAATGTTCGCTACGAACAGAACATCTTGCGGGTAGTTCCAGAGCTAGTTTACTCGCCTAATGGCTATGACGGTCGTATTGACTTGGTGTTGTTCGTTAACGGCATCCCTGTTGCCACCTGTGAGCTAAAATCTGAGTTCAAGCAAGCGCTGGATAACGCCAAAATCCAGTACATGAAGGATCGTCAGCCGAAAGATCCGACTACCAAGAAAGCGGAGCCGTTGCTGACCTTTAAGCGTGGTGCATTGGTTCATTTTGCGGTAAGTCAGTTTAATGTGGCGATGACGACTCGTTTGGCTGGGGCCAAGACCTTCTTCCTGCCGTTTGACCAAGGCACCAGCGATGGCGGTAAGGGCAATGACGTTCCAGAAGCGGGTTATGCCACAGCCTACCTGTGGAATGAGATCTTTAAGAAAGACAACCTGCTGACCATTTTGGGGCGCTATATCCACCTAGAGAAGAAGGATGTAGAGCAACTTGATGGTTCGATTGAAACCAAAGAAACGCTGATCTTCCCTCGTTATCACCAATGGTCGGCGGTATCGACTTTGCTGAAAACCGTTGAGCAGGAAGGTACGGGCGAGAAGTACCTGATCCAGCACAGTGCTGGTTCAGGTAAGTCCAACTCTATTGCTTGGTTGTCCCATCAGCTCGCTTCGAAGCACTACTACTGTGATCACCCAGAGCTGGGCAAAAAGGTTGGCGACAAGGTGTTTGATTCGGTGATTGTAGTCACTGATAGAACCGTACTGGACAGCCAGCTTCAAGACACTATTTATCAGTTCGATCATTCTGAAGGGATGATTGCCCGTATCAATCGGGAAGAAGCGCATGGCAGCAAATCAAGCCAATTGGCGGGTGAGTTAAGAGCCAGCACTTCAATCATCATTGTGACCATTCAGACCTTCCCTCATGTGCTGGATGCCATTCGCAGTGACACGACTTTGGCGGGGCGCAGCTACGCAGTGATCGCTGATGAAGCGCACTCTAGCCAATCTGGAGAAACTGCGAAGAAGTTACGTGCCGTTTTGATGGCTGAGCAGTTAGACGGTGAAGAGCTGGACTCGGAAGACATTCTGCGCCTGTCGTTGGAAGCTCGCAAAGGCTCAAATAAGCTTAGTTACTTTGCTTTTACTGCGACACCAAAGGCGAAGACCTTAGAGCTGTTTGGTCGCTGCCCTGAGCCTGATGAAGCGCCCAGTGATACCAACAAGCCAGAGGCATTTCATGTCTACTCGATGCGCCAAGCGATTGAGGAAGGGTTCATTCTGGATGTATTGCAGAACTACACCAGTTACCGAGTAGCGTATCAATTGGCTCACCAAGACCCGACTCATGACAGTGAGGTGGATAGTAAGAAGGCAGCAACCAAGATCGCTAAATGGGTGCGGCTGCACCCGCACAACATTGCCCAGAAAGTCGAAACCATCATTGAACACTTCAACGCCAAGGTGAAGCACCTGCTGGGCGGTGAAGCTAAGGCGATGGTGGTAACATCAAGCCGCCTAGAAGCGGTGCGTTACAAGCTGGCGTTTGATAAGTACGTGCAGGATAAGGGCTATGCCAACGTCAATGCGATGGTGGCGTTCTCTGGTGAGGTGAATGATCCAGATCTACCTGATTCCGCTTTTACCGAAACCAATATGAATCCGAACCTGAAAGGGCGGGACATGCGCAAGGCGTTTGATACCGCCGATTACCAGGTGATGTTGGTAGCCAACAAGTTCCAGACGGGTTTTGACCAACCTAAGCTGGTGGCGATGTACGTGGATAAACCGCTAAAAGGTGTAGAGTGCATCCAAACCCTGTCACGTTTGAACCGTACCTACAAAGGCAAGAACCAGACCTTCGTGCTGGACTTCGTGAACGACCCTGAAGAGATCTTGGAAGAGTTTAAGGTGTACTTCCAAACTGCCGAGTTAGCGGGGGTGTCTGATCCGAATCTGGTCTATGACCTAATGGAGAAGCTGAACGAGGTTGGCATTTACCGCTGGTCTGAGGTTGAGAGCTTCGTTGAAGCTTATAACGATAAACGCTCTACAGGGGCGAAACTCGCCAATATCTGTAAGCCAGCAGTAGATAGATTCCAAGTACGTTACAAAGAAGCGACACTGGTGCTTAAAGCTGCGCAGAAAGAGCTAAACAAGGCTAAGGATGATAACAACGACAAAGCCATTAAGTTCGCTGAGAACAGCGTTAAGAACGCCAAGGAAGCCAGAGACATTCTTGAAGTATTCAAGAAAGATTTGATTGGCTTCTGCCGCTTCTACGGCTTCACCTCGCAGATCGTGGACTTCGATGATTTCGACCTTGAGAAGTTGAGCATCTACGCCAAGCACCTGTACCCGTTGCTGCGCTTGGAAGTGGTTGAGGATGAGATTAACCTGTCTGAAGTAGCGATGACTCACTATCGCCTTCACGAACAGCGAGAGGCAGATCTTCAGCTTGGCTATAAGGTTGGCGAAGAGCCAAAGCCTTATGTACCAGCGAGTAAGGAAGGCTCAGGCGCAACACCGAAAGACCCTAAAACTGAGCTGTTGAACGAGATCATCGGTCGTATGAATGACCTGTTCATTGACGATGGCTTATCTGAAAACGACATGATCAGCTACGCCAATACCATTGCGGGTAAGGTAGCTGAGAATGACGTAGTGATGGATCAGCTTAGGAACAACAGCAAAGAACAAGCGATGCTCGGTAAGTTCCCTGAGTCCATCAATGATGCAGTCATCGAAAGCATGGGTGTACATGAGAAGATGGCGATGAAGGTGCTATCTAACGAAGCAGTCACAAAAGGCTTTGCTGAGCTGATGTTTGATGTATTGGCTAAGGGTCTTCGGCCTCAAGCTGATTAGTTAGAACTAAAAAGAGCCGCTAATAGCGGCTCTTTGTCTATCTAGGTCAATCTGGGGAATACCCATGATCACTTCCTCATAGAAGGGGAGTTGTTAGGCGATCAGGTACTCGACTAAAGAAGGGTTATTACCCCATAGGAGCACTGGTTCGCTAGCAAATTGCTTCCAGCCTTCAACCGTGAAGCTGCCGTCTTCTTCGACTGTGGCAAAGATGTTTGGCACACCGAATGCTAAGGTCAATCTGAAGATTTTCATGCCTCGCTCGCTGTTGAAAACTTCTACGCCGAGAAATGGCTGCTCATCCTCAAGAAGCTGATTTAGCGTTGCATTTGACAAGAAGTTTTGGCAGTTGTTCGTTGCTTTAATTAAGTCACTGTTCTTGCTCATTGGCTTACCTCCTTATCTGCTTTGGGGTTTGATTGATTGTTGACGAAGGCGTTGAACTCAGTGTTGAGGTCGAACAGCAGATCTTCTAGAAAACAGCGGCATTCATCGCTGATCTCTTCAATTGCTTGATCTAAGTCGCCGTGTAAGTCGTCAACGTCTGAGCGGCTGTCCACGTTAATCTCGACTAACGCTAGGATATCCAGCTTGCGGTAAGCCGAAATCTCATCCTCAAGGTAAACTGAGGTGTACTCGATCTGATGCTCATCATTGAGTTCAAGCTCATCCTCAAGATGAGAGTCATCCAGCCATTCACTGAATGCTTGGCTTACTGATGAGCGATTAGGGCTGTTGGCTAAAACCGTCAGAATTTTAGAACCTCCTTCTTTAGCTGATACCAGCCAAGAATCAAAAAGCTCTGCTCGGTCATGAGTAGATGCGTTTGTAGGGTTTAGTGTTTTATCAGTCATAGTATTTCTCCTTCTAGTTATTAGATGTTTGCGTTGATTACTGTCGGTCCCCACCAAACCAGCACAAACCTGCGCTCTGCTGTTCCTCGTTTGCCTCGCCACACTCCATGCCAGTGAGCACGGCGGATATGTGGCTTCTTTGACTTTCCAGTTTTGGAGCAATTTCGAGGCGAAAAGACCTGTTTAAGCTGTTTGGCGATAGTTTTGCCGACAGGCCATACCTTCGGTCGTGATGGTGGCTGTAGCTTCATCCCTGTGCGCAGTTTGTGGTGTCGATGCTGGGAGGTGGCTTCAGGCTCAAAACGCTCGATATCAGGCTTTTCAGTACATAGGTACAGGGTGAGTGACATCAACGCTGATACGAGTTCTGGAATCACTTCACCTAACTCAATATTGGTCACATCGGCTAGCTGGTGATTTCGTCCTGATAGGTGCTCGTAAGCCTTTGCGATACCTGTGTGCAGATCCCAGTCGCCAAGCATGACGTGGTAGGGAACCAGTTCAGAACCAAAGTCGAGTAGCAGGGTCAGAAGCTTCACACCAAAATCTGAGCGGTGATCAATGTGTGCAAAGAACCCTTTAAGTTGTTTGCCAGTCAGTTTATTGAGCTTTTCGTTATTGACTGGTATGTATACGCACCACTCAGGTAAGCGCTCGATTACTTGGGTTGGAATATCGCCAGTAATTGGGGTCTCGATAAGTTCCTGAACCAATGTAGGGGCAAAGTCATAGACCCCTTGGGTGTAGCGCCAAGCTGCGAGGGCGGTGTATTGCTCCGCAAGATGAGGCTCTGGTTGGATTTGGTCAAAATCGATTAAGCTGCGGATGATACCGTCAACAGTACCAGATGATACGAGGCAACTAGCATCACAATGAATAAGTCCTTCAGCCTCGATGATCGACCAGATAGCGGGGAACTTTCTGGTGAGCCGATTAAGTTCGCTGCGTGGTGATTGATACGAGTGCTTTTTAGCTTGCGCTCGTTTTTGAGAATTGTTTAGTTTCTTGCGCTTTTTTTTAGGCATAATTGCTCTCCTTTTGTAGTTTTTGAATACAGGAGGGCTAAGACTTCATTTTATAACAAAGCCCTCCTGCGTTTTGTTTCTTTTGCTAATCGTTTTCACGATTTATCTCCTGATGGAGTGGTGCCGAATTAACGGCGGTAAGCTATCTATTTGGCATTGTTGATGTGGTTAGCAAAATCGATAGCATTGATCTCATCGACCAATGAAAGTGTGCCAGGGTCACTGAACAAGTTTGATTTGTAAAGTTTGCCTGTGATCCAATCTTCATTCTGTGATTCTCCTGATGGTTTGATTTGCTTAGGATCAATCTTATAAGGAGCCGAATTATTGGTTGGGAATATAATTGAACCATTGGAGTCTACATCTTCTGCGTCAAGTTTCAGACATGTAGTCCAATCGTCACCATTACGATATACTTGACGTGTTAGTACACCGTTAGCGAATCTGTGGGTGTCATATCCAATGCTAATTATTTTGATGATGATAATTACGTCAGCTTCAGATAGAGCGATGACTCTCTTAAACCAATCGAAGTACCCATATACCTCAAGGTCTTCGGGGGTTATTTCAAATCGTTTGCCTCGTTTATCCTTAGTCATTATTGATATCGATATATCTGAACGGTTACTAAAATCTGCATTTGCGATAGCGTTTATAGCATCAAGCGCCATTCTTTCTTCTTTAGCCATGTTACTTCTCCTTATTGTTGTTGAATCACTTCGATTTGCTGAGCAAGTTCGATGAACTTACCAATCCACTGTTCCTGCGGGTTTGTTTGATCTTCAGTGATGACACAAGCCTGATCTTTGAAGGTGACGGCGATTTCACCCTTACCGCTCCAGATCAGCAATGATTGGCCGAGTTGCGGCTCTTCTGAACACAACAATCGAGCCTTACTCTGGTCATAACCATTGGCGAACAGGCTACTCAGCATTTCTTCGTCAGGTTGATCCACAATGAAGTTGTCGGGCTGGTTCAAACAGCAAACGCACTCCAGTTGAGCTATACGGCTTTGCCAGATATTGAGCATTAGCTGTGGAAGGTCTTGCAGTGCCTCTATCAAAACCTGTAAATCTAGAATTGCAGGTTTAAGTCCACAATCGGGGCAATCACATAGGTGGTTTTGTTGAAAATCCTCTAACTCATCAAGGATCTCTTCAAAATTGTCTTGATCGAACCAGCACCCTCGGTCGCTGAAGAACGGGAGTAGCTCATCATAGGTTTCTGCCACAGCATCAAGCTTCGCTTGGAACTCAAAAGCCGCCATGCGGTGCTTCTGAAGGCTAAGGTTTTCGTGGTTGTGTTGTTCTTTTTGCATAGTTAAATCCCTCAAATTGTTTGAAATTAAGTTGTACTTCGCCTGTCCGAACTGAATCGGCTATTTTTTAGGCGCAAGAGTTCGCCGATCAGAATGACTCTGAACGCAGTTGTCTTATCGGCTTAGGTTTTATGCTTAGGTTGGGGCTGAGAAATGACTCATGATTTTATCCTCCATTGTTAATGAAAATTGGCTGGAGGGGAGCCAGAAGTATCCTTCTAGTATGCCACCTCCACAAGTAACTCTTTCTTTCTACAGGTAATCATTTGATGACCTTCGATTTGCGACAGTTGTTAATATTTTTCGAGGCGTAGCTCGTCTCGATTTTCCATATATTAACAAATGGCATTAGTCAAGTCAATAAATATTTCAGAAAAATGTTGATCTTTTGCTTTTTATCTGATTTTGGATGTTTTCGGTGTTACACCTCAACGATCTCAAAGTGCTCATGAAGGAAGTCCAACATCGTAACTGCCTCTTTCCCAATGGTTTGATTGTCATGTAGTGCCTTGGCAAGGTTGCTACCCGCCTGTTCAAGTTCGGCTAGGGAAAGTGGTTTTTGGCTGTCGCTAAGGTTTTTCATCGCTAAAGCGTAGAGTTGCTGGCAATCAATAGCGCTGATTGTGCGCTTGTCCAACAAGCCCTGTAAGAACTTAGCGAGTGCTTTGGCTACGATGCTTATTTCTCCATTCGTCATTTTTTGGATTTGTTTCCAATCGGACCTCCATTCTCTAATTATTCTTTTTTGTGCTTGAGGTATTTGGATAGGATTATTTCCCTTTTGTGTTATGGATAAACTATCTGGTGTCATATTATTCTCCTTTTATTGTTTACTGGCGTAAACAAGCCATAAGCTAATAATATCAAGTAAAATTGGGTCAGTAACCTTACGTTTTTTCGGTTGTTATGAGACTTGGGCTTAAATGCATGAAATAGACCAGTAAATATTTTGCACTTCCCATAGTTGAAAAGTAAGATAGATGTGTAAAGATTAAATTAGGTGTCAGAATTAATACGATGCCTTTTAATATCTGGTGTTATTCATGGAGAAAAATTACAACGAAAAAATAGTTAACGAAATCAAACATGCATTCGTTTCACGAAACCGAGCGGTTAAATCAGTCAAGCAACTCGATTTCTACCTCAATCGCTCAAAGACTTCAGCGGATCGTTCAACCAAAGAACGCTTTGAGCAGTTTATAAGTGACAATGGATTTACTTCCCTTTATCTGCATGCTTCATCAGATCGAACCATCCTGTCTGAAAATGACTTCCGTTCTGTTCAAAAACGTTTAGCTGAGGTTCCGTCAGATGATGCTTCACCAAGATCGCTAACGGTACTGAATCAAGTTGAGGAGTTGTACCGAAAGTACATTGAGCAGTTTGAAACTAGCGATCAGGAGTACCAGTTCGTTAAGCCTTGGCACGATTCAATAGTTCATGGCACACCAAAGAATGCAAAAACTGGTAAAGCCTACACTGGCGGTAATGACATGCTGCTTGCGATGCTGCAACAGGAGTTGGGCTTGGAGCTACCGATCTTCCTCAATAAACACAATATCGAAGAGCTTGGTTTGGAAGTCCCTGAAGCCCCACTGTGTGTTGGGCAGAAGGTAGTAGAGTTGTATGTTGATGACAGCTTATCTGCTGACTCACCTGATAAGTGGATCAGCCGAAAGGTATACCGTGGCTTAACTGACCAGGAACAACAGAACTATCGTGAGCAGAAGGTACTGAGGCTCTTCGACCTTTATCATTCATCACAGTTTGCTGATGGGCTGGAGAATAACCAACAGTATCAAAATTGGATTAAAGATTTTCGTGAAGTCGCTTTGCTGAACCGACTCAAACAGTGTCGAACCGATGAAGAACGAGCACAGTTGTTTGAACCTAAGATCTTCGCTGCCAAAGCCTTTCTGCATGGTGCTTTGAAGCAGATGGGGATAGAGGTGAAATCTCATCCTAATTCTTGTCACTACAGCGTTTTGGAAGACCAGATCTCGATGGTTGATGAGAAGAACTTCAAAGGTGAGCATGCTGCTCTAGCGTATACTGGCGTTCTGGCGCATGAAATGAGCCACTCTACTGGTCACGAATCTAGATTGAAGCGTAAGTTCGGTAATGGTTTTGGTTCTGTCCAATATGCGTTTGAGGAAGTAGTTGCTGAGTCATCGGCTCAGCAGGTCATGAAACGATTCAATCTTAGTTCAACACTTGCTCGCCAAAGCGCCAAATACGTCCACAGTTGGTTGAAGCACCAAAAAAACAATGCCACAAAAGACTTTCTTAGCATCGGCTGTAACAAGGGGAGGGTGGCCGCTGACTTTATCTTGTTGAAAGGACGTGAGTATCAACAGACTCTAGCAGATCGTTATGACGGACTTGAGTTTCAACAGTTAGCGATTGATGCGCTAGAAGGGCGACCTGATGCTGATGCGCTGTTTCTTGCCGAGTACGTTAACTCTGTATCATACAAGGCGCTGGAACGGTTCTTTGAGGAGCAGTTTGATGGTTTGGAAGGTGATGAGAAGTTGCTTCTTGAAATGGAGTTGGAAAACTCACCTGACAAACACTTAATGCTGCAACATGAGTTTTACGACTTGCTTGAAGCGGAGTATGGGATCTCAGAGCAAGAGTTGTTCTTTGCTGGGGACCTGACTGATCAGTATAGTCTAATGGATATCTTCGATAATGGCGTAGATCAGCCGTGGGGGGCGTTTACGGTTACTGATGCGTTGAAGCAAAAGCTGAACTTGAACTCGGATATCTTTGATGTACCTGTTGGATCTCGTGACACACCAGTTAGGTCTAGGCTTCGACTCTAAGGCTTGGGGCGATGAGGTGGCTTGGGGGTGTAGAGCCGAGCATCGACCGCTAAATTAGCCAGTTGTAGGATAGCGGCATCGATTTTCTGAAGTATTTCACGTTGAAAGTACGGAACCTGCATCAACTTATCAAACTCGTCATCAGATAGTTTGAATATCTCTTGGATCTTTTTCATTAGCTCGACTCGATAAAAGTTATAGAAATAGGTAAAGTCAAAAGGATTGTCTTTGCCGTGGTGGTAGATTCTCTTAGCGTGAGTTGTAAAATTGCTGTTTATAAGCTCTTTGGCCTCAATCGCTTTTAGGTTTAGGTCCATCACTTTTACCTTTTCCTGACTTGGATTCCTTGAGGGCTTTAAACTTTTGTTTGATGATCCATTCATGGATACGCTTTTCATGTTCAGGGCTATACTCGATAGGCGCTCTGAATATTTTATTCTCTTGGCTGTTGTCTGGATTGTTCTCTATTCTTCTGTCTTTACTCATAATAACTCCTTATAATGAACATCGTTACATATACTAATTTTAATTCAAGTGGCTAGATGAAATTACTTTGCTGAGCCTTTGGTTATCTTCAACATCATATTTGTTCTCATAGTCTTCCAGTTGCTGAACAATGATCTGTTTTATCTTTGGGTTCGCATTGATTTGTGTTAATAAATCATTTGTAATCTCTGGTAGTTTGGTTAGTTTCCATATACTTATTGTGCTTAAAATGGCTTCTAGCGAATCGTCAGTTATTTGCTCTAGTATGTCTAGTTTCTCCTGCCTCTGGGATATCAGACTTTCAAGGTCGTTTATCTTGGTTTGATAATCATTCAGATCGGACTTTAAGTCATTGGCTTGATCAACGAGCATGTTATAGCGAGACTGTTGCCTATCTTCGATTGGGAGTGTTTCCTCTAGACAAGCCTGTATATTCCTAAAATCCTTACGCTCATCGGTATCGAGAAATCGAAGCTCGATTTGGTGTTTATTGAACAGGTGTTCTTGCATGTGGCTAAGATATGCCATTTGTAAGATCTGGCCGCAGCGCACCATAATCTTATTGGTGTGACGCTCTGTAGGGTCTATGCCCAATAACTCCGAAAACTCTTCTGGATAATGTTGTTCTGCATACTGCGAGGCAAAGCTGATGTACTGCTGCCTGTACGTCTGATCCGTGCCGTTGTCAGCATCAAGAAAGATGTGGATGTTACGGCCAGTCATGCTTTCGGGGTGTTTCGACTCATCGTTATGCAGTGCCGCAAGATGGATTTTATTGTTCGGGAAGTGCTTTTCATAAAATGACACCGCAGCAGCTAAAAAATCTTGGGATGAGATAAAGCTAAAATCACCATGACAGTGAGGTATTTTGAATACTGCTTCAACAACTTGGGCATTGTTTTTGTTCTTGATTTTTCTGTTTTTTCGCTGCGCTTTGCAGCGAATATGGTTAGATCTGTGAACCAGGTAGTTCTGCAATACTCTGAACTTAGCCTCTTGCTTCTTAGGGCTGTAGCCAAGCTGGTTATAGCGTTGTGTAAGCAACTTTTGTAGTTGATTAAGCATCGGCTTGTGCTTGTCGGCAGTTAGGTCAATATCTTTGTTATCTGGTTGTTCAAATACGGATAGTTTTGCGTTTAGTTTATCTCTGTCAGGATGATCTTTCGGAAGCAGGTTCATAATCTTATTCTTATAGCTACTGCGCAGTTTACTCAGACGGTTTAGCTCTTCCTTGTGTCGTGAGTCAGATTGGTTATCTACATCCTTTCTAAGATCAGTATAGAAGCTAAGAATATCGTCTCGTTTCTCGACAAAATCAGAATGTTCTAAATACTTGCCTTGGTGATAGTAAAGGTTGTGGTTACAAAGCTCATCAAGCCATTCTTCAGTTCTATTTTTTGTGCGGCGTGTGCTATGGTTCAAAGATGTATTTAGCGCATCGAGAGAGTTGATACCTTTCGATCTACTGTTATAGTTTATAGTTTTGAAACGAGTGGTTATCGCTCGGTTGAACTTTATGTTTTGTTTTCTTGTGAAACCTTTGAATATACCAGATAGATCTTTTCTGTAGATATAGTTGTTGATGATGCGCTGTTTCGATTTACCTGATGCCTTGGACGATTTTTCAACCTCTCTGAGTTGTTCTTTTATCTCTTGTTCTCGCTCTAGCTCAAGCTTTTTCATCAGTGCATCATGCTCTTTCTCTTTTTTACGCAATTCTCGTTTACGCTTATCAATATCAGATTGACCAATACGATGATCTCTTTCATTTTCATTTTTTATATAATCGTCACTCACTTTATCCTCCTATAATTTTGATAAGTGTACTGAGAGTTACCTTTTGCTACTTTAGTGAAAAGTAGACTGATAATAATTCATCGAGCCTGCGAGTATGAAACGTAATAGCGAAGCAATGAAGTGAATTATGTGTATCAGGTTCAAATATCTATACCTATATTAAATCCTCACATAAAAACGGGTAATGTCAACAGTTGAAAATAAAATAACTTTAACTATTGATTTTCAAAAATTGTGCGATACATTTTTGTATATGCAGCCGTGAACAGTGCAACGGTTGGCATAAGCAGGTAATTGACAATAGTTAGTGCTGCTGACAACTGGATTTGTTGTTTTTACAGCATAGTGGTGTGGGGGAATACAACTGACCACTTTAAAACTCATGGCGAGTCGCCAAGGTAGACTCAAAGAATCAAAGCAACTGTAGAAAAATACAGGCATTAGATGGGATGCTACTGTAAACAGTCAAAACAGGTAAATGGTTATCAAGTTACTAAACGAGCCTTGTAATGATAGGTGAATGAAAATAGTAGATCCTCGCATCGAAGCTAGTAATTCACTATTCTGATTAACGACCAGAAGGCTGAGGCGGTGTGGTGAGCCGTGAGATATAAATGGATTATTTCTGTTTAGCCCCCTTAATCTCATAAGTCATACTCTGATAAATTGTATTTTTCTGCAACACACTGACTTACCCTTCGGGGGCTGAATGGATGGAACGTGGTTTCGAGATAACCCCCCTATCTATGACCTTGCTGTTGCTCATAGCTTTCACGAGCCAGTTTTTTGATATCAACGGCAGTGTAAATATCGTATAGGATGTTGATGTTCTTATGTCCTGTAATTTTCGCTACGGTCGTGATTGGGTAACCTTGTTCAGCAAGGCGGGATGCTCCCTCACGGCGAAGATCATGATAGCGAAGGTCTTTGATGCCTAGTTTGGCTCGTACTCGCTGCCAGCCAGCGGTAATGCTCTTGGGATTGTAAGGAAAGATCCGCTTTTTATCTTTACCTGATTGGCGTAAAACGATATCAAACGCTTCACCAAGCAGCGGCACTTCGCCATCGTTACCTTCTTTGGAACGGGGATCTTTGCGGTCTCGGACTGTGATGGTTTTGTTTTCTTTATCTAAGTCTTCCCATAGTAGGTCGGTGATTTCTCCGACCCGCATACAGGTAAGAATTGAGAATTGCAGAATGTCTGAAAAAGGGATGTGCGAGGCTTTATGTTGTTCTCGTTCTTTTAGACCTTGCTCTAGCTTGGTCAGTTCTTCGCTATTGGGTCTGCGGCTACGCTTTTTACTTTTGCCAATGAGCTTTAGATCGATGAGGGTTGGTATGGCTGCATCATGGTAACGGGTATCAGTCTTGATATTTAGTGTATTCGGAGCGACCTTCATCACTGAATGGAGGTATGACACATCATGGTAGATGGTTTGCGGCGATGGGATGATCAGTTTTCCTGTATGATTAACCTCTCCTTTTAGTCTTGTCTTACAGTGCTCTATGAGGTCTTTGGCAGTAAGTTGGTTCGTCAACTTATGAGAAATGTCGTGATTCATAAGAGATCGAAGTACGTAGGATTTGGTGCGTCCAACGGAGTTGCCAGTTAATGGGTCTTCTAAGTATCTTCGGATCAGTTCACCAATCTCTACGATTTCCAATTCGTTATTAGTTTCAGGATCAAAGTACACACCTTGTGAAATCTCGTGCTGTTTTTGTTCTAGGCGTTTTTTGACACGATTAGCCCAAGCTTCGGCTTTTAAACGAGTTTTGAAAGATTCTGTCTCTTCTTCGATGATCTTTCCTTTTTTGGTGACTCGAACCCGTGCTCTGAAAGACACTCCTTGCTTGCCATTCCTTTTCTCAATGTTGATTGAGGCCATAGCTTATCTCCCTTATACTCACCGCCTTTAAAATGTACAGTAGCGCAAAATGTACCCTATGGGTACAATTGCTGGGTACAATTATTGTCGAAATGTGCAGAAATGAGCAAAAACCTACGTAAATAGGCAAGGTGGTCTCGCCGTTGGCACATGGCTTTAACGCTAGTAAACAAAGGCTTTTGCGCATGACTTACGCTTCCTCACGATTTTCAGTTGCCCCGATGCTGGATTGGACCGATCGCCATTACCGTTACATGGCGCGGCTGATCTCTAAGCACACCTTGTTGTATACCGAGATGGTGACTACTGGGGCAATCATCCACGGCAAAGGCGATTACCTGCAGTTTAATCAGCAGGAGCACCCGTTGGCGCTGCAACTGGGCGGCAGTAATCCGCAAGACTTGGCCCATTGCGCTAAGTTGGCGGCCGAGCGCGGTTACGATGAAGTAAACCTAAACGTCGGTTGCCCTTCGGATCGGGTGCAAAACGGCCGCTTTGGTGCCTGCTTGATGGCGGAGCCACAGCTGGTGGCGCAGTGCGTGGATGCGATGAAGCAGGTGGTGGAGATTCCGGTAACGGTGAAAACCCGCATCGGCATTGATGAACAGGACAGCTACCAGTTTCTGACTGACTTTGTTGGCGCCGTGGCTGACGCGGGCTGCAGCGATTTCACCATTCACGCCCGCAAAGCGTGGCTGCAGGGGTTAAGCCCGAAGCAAAACCGCGAGATCCCAGAGCTTAACTACCAGCGCGCCTATGACATCAAGCGTGACTTTACCGAGCTGACCATTGGCGTTAACGGCGGCATCACCACCATCGAGCAGTGCCTAGAACACTTGCAGCAGCTTGATGGGGTGATGGTTGGGCGCGAAGCGTACACCAATCCGTGGCTGCTGAATCAAGTCGATAGCGCCCTGTTTGACGATGCCCGCCAAGGCTTAAGCCGCGCTGAAGTGGTGGAGCAGATGATCCCTTATGTGGCGGCGCACATTGCCCAAGGCGGCCGCGCCAATCACATTACTCGGCACATGCTGGGGCTGTTTAATGGTTTGCCTGGGGGGCGTCGTTACCGTCGCTATCTGGCCGAGAACGCCCACAAGCCCGGTTGCACCGCACAGGTGCTGGCGGAGGCATTAGCCACTCTACCTGAGCCCGCCTTAACGGCGTAATTGCGTTTCGGTTGGGGCAATTTATGCCATGACCGTGGCGAGTTTTGCACAAATGGCGAAACTGACTAGTTCCACTAGTGAGTTTCGCCATTTTTGATCCAGCCTGTACGTGCCGCGTTATCTTCAGTCCCGCCATAAAGTTCAATAAAAATCAGCCCAAACAGCGATTTAACTTTATTTTTACAACTTGGCACGGCACTTGAAATACCTTTGGTGTCATTCACTGAAATTCAAAGGAAAGTATCATGCGTGCGGTTAACTCAATGTGGCGTCGTAGTGTATTGGTTGGTCTGGTTTTAGCTGGTTTCGCCGGTAGCGTGTCGGCACAAGGTTTGCGCCAAGAGATTGATTCCGAAATAAAGCAACACAGCCAACAAGCCAGCACCTTGGTGCAGCAGCAGGCACTGCGTCATGCTCGTCACGATGCTTGGAATGCACTGATGGGGTATCAAGTTGATAGCGGTAACCTGACCGTGGCACAAGAAGCTCAGCAGCAAAGCGATCAGATTGTGGATGCGGCTAAGCAGGATGCCCAAGCGCAAGCAGCCAGTTACTGGCAGGGTCAGTTCTCGGTCATCACCATTGCGAGCCACTAAGGAGCTGCCAATGACTCAATCGACACGACCAGGTGCCGCTTGGCTGTACGGTGTCGTTGCTGGGCTCAGTGCTCGCTTCGGTTGGCAGCCAGGTTGGACCCGAGTAGCGGTATTGGGGCTGCTGTACTTTGCCCCAATGAAAACCCTCATCGCTTATTTGATTGCGCTGTGGTTAATGCCAAAGTCATGGCGTGGTTATTAATTGGCTTGATCGCGTTATTGGTTGCGCTAGTTGAACTGATAGACGTGTGGACCATCGCCTTGCTCGGCTGGCCGAATCTGTTTTGGCCCATCGTTGTTCTGAGCATCATACTGGGAGTGGTTGGAGCATTAGTCGTGGGCTGGAGGCAACGACGTGTACGGTTAAGCCGTCGCCCCCGTCGCAGTTAACGTTGACGAATGGCCGCCAGCAGCGGTTTGGCTTCAGAGCCGGTTAATGCGGCAGTAAAGGCAACATCTTCGGCGTTCATCGCCGCATCCACACTAGGGCGAGTGCCTTTTAACAGCGCCTTTGTGGCTTGCAATGCCTGCGGTGGCTGGTTAGCCAAAGCTTGAGCTTGCGCTAACGCCCGTGGCAACACTTGCTCTACCGGCAGCACCTCATTCACTAATCCTAATTGCAGCGCTTTGGCGCCATCGAACGCTTGCCCTAATAGCAGCAACTCTGCCGCTTGGGCTCGACCAATGCGGTGCGGCAGCAGCAAACTGGATCCCGCCTCTGGCACTAAGCCAATATTCACGAACGGCAATGAAAAGCGCGTTTTGTCGCTGCAGTACACCAGATCGCAATGCAGCAACATGGTGGTGCCGATCCCCACCGCGGCACCAGAAACGGCGGCAACCAACGGTTTATTCAAGCGCGGCAGTAAGCGAATAAACTGATGCACAGGACGACCGTTGTCGGCTTCTTCGGTACTGAGAAAGTCATCCAGATCGTTCCCCGCACAAAAACACTCGCTGCTGCCTTGGATCAGCACCGCCCGAATTGAATCCTCTTGCTCAGCTTGGGTAAGTGACTGAACTAAGGTGGCATACATCTCTTGGGTCAGGGCGTTTAACTTGTCCTGACGATTGAGGGTCAGTACCATTACGTGGCCGTCGCGACGGCAAATTACCGGTTCCATCAGCTGCTCCTTGCAGTGCTCATTTTCTCTCCGTAAAAAATCAGTTTAAAGGATGAACTGTTATGATTAAACGTTTGTTTGAATTTGGTGTCATTGCAGGAGCGTTGTTGTGGCCTGCCGCGGCGATGGCCGCCACCATTACGGTAACCGAGCCGCAGGTGCGTGCCATGCCTACCGGGGTGCCAAACACCGCCGGTTATCTGCAATTGCAAGCCCAGCAAGAGGACGATGCGTTGCTGGCGGCCAGCTGTGAAGGCGTGCAGCGGACAGAGCTGCATACCTTGCTGATGGAAGACGGGCTGATGAAGATGCGCCCAGTGGAGCAGATCCCGTTGCCGCAAGGGCAAACCGTGGCGCTGGAACAAGGCGGCTACCATTTGATGATGATGGGGCTGCAACACGGTGCCAGTGTTGGCCAACAGCTGCAGTGCCAGCTGAGCTTTGCCAAAGCGGCGCCGCAAACGGTGGTATTTACCGTGGTGCGTATCGATAAGCCGTCGGGCCATCATCACCACCATTAAGTTTGTCGCAGTATTGGTCGCTGTGATCCGCAGGCAACGCCTGCGTGATAGCAGTCAGCACTGCGTCATACCCATTATTATGCTGCGGCCACAGGCCGTGGTTATCTCCCTCTATAGGACAAGATTACATGCGCAATAACAGCATCTTAGCTGCCCTTATCGCCTCTGGTTTGGCGGTAGCTGCACCAGCAAACGCCGACGTATTGGCTGTGAAAGCGGGTTTGGATTGGTTCCAAGCCAGCACCGATGGCAGCTACGCCAACACCAGTGCTAACTTTGATGACGAAGGCCACGTCAGTGGGTTTGTTGCGTTTGAGCACCCAGTGCCCCTGTTGCCAAATGCGATGGTGCGTTACAACGATTTGGGTGACAGCAACGGAAGCAACAAGGTGGATCTGACCAACGTTGATCTGCTGGCTTACTACGAGTTGCTGGATAACCCGCTGCTGGAGCTGGATTTTGGTTTGAACTACCGCATCTACGCCGGTGAGTTCTCGAACGCCAACATCAACGACAGCGATCTGGATGAAGGGGTGTTCATGGGGTACGTCCGTGGTCGCTTTGATATCGTTGGTACTGGCCTGTTTGCGTTCGCGAACGTGTTTGCGACCGATTACGACGATAAGGCGATCCACGATCTGCAGGTTGGCGTAGGCTATACCCTCGATTTCATCCCGTTGTTGGATTTGGATCTGAAAGCCGGTTACCGCGAGCACAGCTTTGATGTGCAAGACTTTAACAGCATCAATGCCGATCTGACCCAAGACGGTTGGTTCGCTGGGGTTGAGCTGGCGTTCTAACGCTGGCGTTGACGTTTAAAAAGCACGCTTTCGAGCGTGCTTTTTTGGTTGCAGTCGTGGCCAGCCAGACTACACTGTGGCGATTTTCCACCTTGAGCCGATCGCGATGAATCGCAAAAAGAAAGTGAAGCAGACTCTGCTGAAGCAAGCACGCAAGCAACGCGCAAAAAATGCCCCAAAAAGCCAACAGGGGTACGTCTCTAAGGCCGATCGTGCCGCGGCGGTTGCCACCTTGGCGGAGATCAGCGCCGACGCCCCAGCCGAAGTAACGATTGCGGCTGGCGTTGACTCAGAGCCGACCCCAGTCAATGCCAGCGATCAGCCAAACGGCTGATGCGATGAACCAAAAAAAGCCGCTCAATGAGCGGCTTTTTTGATCGGGTGGATCAACTTAGCTTGCTGAGCGCAACCCTTTATTGATCATCTCCAGATCCGCGTCACTCAAGGTGCCCGCGGCCTGTTTCAGGGTCAGGATCGAGATGATGTAACCGTAACGGGCATCCGCCAACTGCTGCTTCGCGCTGTACAGTTGTTGGGTTGAGTTCAGAACATCAACGATGGTACGCGTGCCCACCTCAAAGCCCGCTTCGGTGGCTTTCAAGGCGCTTTCTGCCGACACCACCGATTGCTCGTAAGCACGGATAGATCCCAACGACGCATTGACGTTGTTTAGGCTGGCGCGGGTGTTACGTACTACGCTGCGGTAGCTCTCTTCCAGTGATTGCTGAGCCACCACATAGTTGGCTTTGGCTTCATCCACCTGGCCGGTAACGCGGAAACCGGCAAAGATTGGAATGGAAACATTAACCCCAATGTTGGTGCTGTCGCCTTCCAGGAAGTTTCGGTCGTGGCTGAAGGTGTCGCCGTACTGCGCGCTGAAGCTGATGCTTGGCATGTGGCCAGTGCGCGCTAAGTTGATCTGCTCTTTGGCAATTTCCACGCTTAAGCGGTTGATCAGCAAATTGATGCTGGAATCTTCAGCAATGGTTTGCCACTGATCTGCGCTGGCCGGAGCCGGCTTGCTTGGGCTAAAGCGTTCGGTATCCAGTACGTTCAGCTCTTGGTGTGCAATGCCGGTGATCTCACGCAGGGCTTCGAAGTTGTTATCGAGGTTGTTTTGCGCGGTAATTTCGTTGGCCACGGCCAAATCAAACTGCGCTTGCGCTTCGTGTACGTCGGTGATGGCGGTAAGGCCCACGGCGAAACGCTGCTTGGTTTGTTCTAACTGACGCTCGATAGCGCGCTTGTTGGCCAGCACAAATTCAACGTTATCTTGGGCAGATAGCACATTGAAGTAGGCTTGAGCGACGCGCACGATCAGGCTCTGTTTAACCAAATCGTAATTCAGCTCAGATTGCGCCGCCGATTGCTTGGTGATCCCCAAGTTTACGTAGTTGGCGTGATCGTAGATGCTTTGCGATAAGGTGATGGCCCCTGAAGTGCTGGAAACTTCGCTGTCTGCAGGGTTGCCGCCAGGGCTGCCAGGAACGCTATTATCCAACACATCGGAATAGCTTAACGATGCATTGATCTGCGGTAACAGGTTGGCACGGGTTTGCCCAATACGCTCGTAGGCGGCATCACGGTTAGAGTCTGCTTGCAGCAGTACAGGATCTTTAGTCAGGGCCACTTGATAGATCTGCAGCAGATCATCGGCGTAAGCGGCGCTGGTGCTTAAAGACAATCCTAGTGCCAAGCAAACAGTACGCAATTTGAAGTTCATTAATCTTCCTTAGTGGTAACTCATACTTTGCGGTAAGGATGGCAAAGCAAGAATGAAAATAATGTATTCCCGAGCGGTGCCAACACGGGCGGTTTACAGTAACTAGTAGACTTAAATCAACCCTGCTGAGTCAATCTCTGTGCAACAAACAATTGTAACATAGTACTCTGATTAGCTTAGCCAATTAGAATTGAGAACCAAAGGGCAATCATGGCTTCGTTCCCCCATAAATTCAGCGCCGATGATGTAGTGATTGATTCGGTTGAAACGGCCTTTCAAGGCTTCTTCCGCTTAGAACGGATCACCTTTCGCCATCCCTTGTTTGCTGGCGGCATGAGCCAACCAACCCAACGGGAAGTGTTTGAGCGGGGGGATGCGGTGGTGGTGTTGCCGTACGACGCTCGCCGCGATGCGGTGGTGCTGGTCGAGCAGATCCGGATTCCAGCGCTGCGCACCGCGGCGAATCCGTGGCAACTGGAGCTGGTGGCCGGCATCGTCGAAGCGGGGGAATCCGCCGCGGATGTGGCCAAACGCGAGCTGATGGAAGAATCCGGATTAACGGCGCTGTCGCTGCATAAAATCTGCAGCTATCTGCCCAGCCCCGGCGGCTGCAGCGAACGTCACACCCTCTATCTGGCGCAAGTAACGGTGGCCGATGAACGGCAAGTGTTTGGCTTAGCCAGCGAACAAGAAGACATTCGCCGCCATGTGGTGAGCCGCACTGAAGCGATGGCGCTGCTGCAAGCCGGCAGCATTGATAACGCCGCCACCGTCATTGGCTTGCAGTGGTTGGCACTGAATTTGGCCGCATTACCTGAGCTTGCCGCAGAATGAGCCCAGCCAAGCGCCGGTACGCCCCCAGCTTGGCCAAGTTACTGGCGTTGTGTGGTCGCAACTATCGCGTTTTGCAGCAGCTGCTGACCGATGGCCGCCATCAGCAGGGGCCTCAGCGTCACTACCGCTGGCAGCATCGACGCCAAGGCAAAGGGTTGGCACTGCAGTTGTGCGAACAAACCAAGTACACTGAACTGGTCCAGCTCAGTCATTGGGACGATGCCATCAGTCAGGTGGTGCTGCCGGTAATCGAATTGCGGATTTATCATGACGCTCAGTTAGCAGAAGTGTTAACTGGGCAACACTTTTCAAGATTACTACCGGTCTATCCCTACCCAAATGCGGCAATGCTGCAGCGCGATGAAAAATTTCAGGTTAATCTGTTTGTGGCGGAGCTGCTTGGCCAACACGGGCAGCACGACTGGCAATTAATGACGATGCAGGAGAGCCGTAAGTCTTGAACCAGCCGATCCATACCTTTTCACCCCATGCCGACGATGGCTCCGTGCTATTGGCGCAAGTCAGCGATCCGCACCTGTTTGCGGATCAAGATAATGCGTTTTTGGGGGTTAATCCCCACGCCAGCTTGAGCGCGGTGATTGGAGAGCTGCAACAAACGGACGGCGTGGATGCAGTATTGGCCACCGGTGATTTAAGCCAAGATCACAGTGATGAAGCCTACCACCTGTTTGCCCGCATGATGGGGAAACTGCCTGCCCCCACTTTTGTCTTGCCTGGTAACCACGATTCGCCGCACCTGATGAACGCCATTCTGACCGGCCCCAAAGTAAAATGTGGCCGCCGCTTGGTGATTGGCGATTGGCAGATCCTGATGTTGGACTCCACCGTGGTGGGTAAGCCGTCGGGGCACGTCAGTGTGGATGAGCGCACTTGGCTGGTGCAGATGTTAAAATCCCACAGCGACATGAACACCCTCGTCGCCCTACACCACCATCCGGTTGGCACCGGTTGCACTTGGCTGGATCATCACTGTTTAGACAACGGCCACGAACTGCTGGCGCTGTTGTCGCGCTATCACAACGTGAAAGCGGTGATCTGGGGTCACGTGCATCAAGAGATGGATCAAAAGTATCAGCACCTGCGGCTGTTAGCGGTGCCCTCTACCAGCATTCAGTTCCTGCCAAACAGCCACAACTTTGTGCTTGATTCAGCGCAACCGGGCTATCGTTTGCTGCGCTTGTACCCCGATGGTAGCATCGACACAGTCGTTAAGCGCTTGAGTTGTGGTCAATTTACCCCCGATGGCGGAGCCACCGGCTATTAGTCATTGAGTCAGCGCCCCACCTATATATTGAGAACGCTGATCCATGCTTTTGTATCTTCATGGTTTTAATAGTGCGCCCAGTTCCACTAAGGCGCAGCAAGTGGCGGCATACCTGCGCCAGCATTTTCCCAACGAGCCCTACGCCATACCGCAGTTGGTCACCAGCCCTGAGTTAGCGGTAGCCCAGATCATGACGATTGCCGAAAGCGCCGTGCTCGCGGGTGAACCGCTGCGGTTGATGGGCAGCTCGATGGGGGGATTTCTGGCCACTTACCTGTTGGAAACCTTATCGCGCCGTTATCCCCGCGCCGAGATCCGCGCGGTGTTGATTAACCCCGCCGTGAACCCGTGGGCGTTAATGGATGACCTCTTAGGGGAGCACACCAACCCTTATACTGGCGAAGTGTTTCAGGTTGAAGCACAGCACGCCGAACAACTGCAGCGCTACAACACCCCAAGGTTACACTGCCCCCAAGGGTATCGGGTGTTGCTGCAAAGCGGCGATGAAGTATTAGACTACCGCTTGGCTGTGGCAAAATACGCCTGCAGCCAGCTGCACATCGAACCCGGTGGCGATCACAGCTACCAACACTTTTCGACCCAATTGCCAGCGGCATTTGCCTTTTTAGGCATGGCTTGAAGCGCAACCCATTGCCTCGTTAAGATGGCAAGTCAGAACAAAAACGGAACAATTGATGAGCAATCAATACACCTCGGATGCCATTGAGGTTCTCAGTGGGCTAGAGCCGGTGCAAAAGCGCCCGGGCATGTACACCGAAACCACAAGACCAAACCACTTAGGCCAAGAAGTTATCGACAACAGTGTCGATGAAGCGCTGGCCGGTCACGCCGATGACATCCAAGTGATTTTGCATGCTGATCAATCGCTGGAAGTCATTGATAACGGCCGTGGCATGCCGGTAGACATTCACCCGGAAGAGGGGATCTCTGGGGTCGAATTGATCCTAACCCGGCTGCACGCCGGCGGTAAGTTCTCTAACGACAACTACCAGTTCTCTGGCGGCTTGCATGGGGTGGGGATCTCGGTGGTGAACGCCTTGTCGTCACGGGTTGAAGTGAAAGTTCGCCGCGATGCCCAGCTGCACGAAATCGCCTTTGAACATGGCGAGAAAGTGGCTGAACTGGCCGTCAGCGGCAGCGTTGGCAAGCGCAACACCGGCACCAGCGTCCACTTTTGGCCGGATCCAAAATACTTTGATTCCGCCAACTTCTCTGCATCGCGTATGGCCCACGGCCTGCGCGCCAAAGCGGTACTGTGCCCGGGGCTGCGGATCCGCTTTGATAACAAGGTGAATGGCGAACGGTTCGAGTGGCACTACGAAGCGGGGCTTGAGGATTACCTAAGCGATGCCGTTAAAGAGTGGCCGAAACTGCCGGAAGCCCCATTCGTTGGCAGTTTCAGCGGCAACAATGAAGCGGTCGATTGGGCGGTGCTGTGGTTACCAGAAGGCGGTGACAGCATTGGCGAAAGCTACGTTAACCTGATCCCAACCGCGCAAGGCGGTACCCACGTAAATGGTTTCCGCCAAGGCTTATTGGAAGCGATGCGGGAATTTTGTGAATTCCGTAATTTGCTGCCCCGTGGCATCAAGTTAAGCCCAGAAGACATCTGGGACAAAGCCGCCTACGTGCTTTCAACCAAGATGCAGGATCCGCAGTTTTCTGGCCAAACCAAAGAACGCCTCTCTTCGCGCCAAGCCAGTGCCTTTGTGTCTGGGGTGGTGCGCGACGCCTTCAGTTTGTGGTTGAACGAGCACACCGACAACGCCGAGCTGCTGGCGGAACTGTGCATCAATAACGCCCAAAGCCGCTTACGCAAAGCAAAGAAAGTGGCCCGTAAACGCGTGACCTCGGGCCCCGCTTTGCCGGGTAAGCTTACCGACTGTGCCGGTCAAGACGCCAGCAAAGGCGAGCTGTTCTTGGTTGAGGGTGACTCCGCTGGCGGCAGCGCCAAACAGGCGCGAGACAAAGAGTTTCAAGCGATCATGCCGCTGCGCGGTAAGATCAAAAACACCTGGGAAGATGACGCCTCGGTGGTGTTGGGCTCGCAAGAAGTGCACGACATTTCTGTGGCGATCGGCTGCGATCCCGACTCGGACGATCTCTCTGGTCTGCGGTACGGCAAGATCTGCATCTTGGCCGACGCCGACTCCGATGGCCTGCACATCGCCACCTTGCTGTGTGCGCTGTTTATGCGCCATTTCCGCCCCTTGGTCGAACAAGGCCACATCTACGTGGCCATGCCGCCGTTGTTCCGTGTCGACATCGGCAAAGAGGTGTTTTACGCCTTGGATGACAGCGAGCGCCAAGGGATATTGGATCGCATCGCCGCCGAGAAAAAACGCGGAAAGGTGCAGGTCACTCGATTTAAAGGCTTGGGCGAGATGAATCCCGGTCAGCTGCGAGAAACCACCATGGATCCGAACACCCGTCGTTTGGTGCAATTGACCGTGGACGACAACGAAGCCACCTTGGCGTTAATGGACATGCTGTTGGCCAAAAAGCGCGCGGGCGACCGTAAGGATTGGCTTGAGACCAACGGCGATCTCGCGCAACTGGATTAAGGATAATTGATGAAGCCATGGATGTTGCCTGCAGCCCTGTTCTCGCTGCTTAGTGCCACCGTCGCTGCCACGCCCGCGGCGATCACTCAAGCGCAACTGCCGCCGGGGTTTCAGTTAACGCTGTACGTGGATGGCGTGGCGAATGCGCGGCAGATGGCGTGGGGCGACGACGGCAGCCTCTATGTGGGCAGTCGCCGCGAAGGCAAAATCTATCGCGTGGTCGACAGGGATCAAGATGGCCACCCCGAAACCGTTACCGTGTTGGCGCAGGATCTGAATATGCCCAGTGGCCTTGCCAGCCGTGATGGGGCGCTGTACGTCGCGGCGGTAAATCAAATTTTGAAGTTTGATCTGAGCCAGCCCAAGGCCCCAGCGCAGGTGGTGTACGACGATCTGCCCAGCGACAGCCACCACGGCTGGAAGTTTATCCGCTTTGGCGCTGATGGCCGCTTGATTGTTCCGGTGGGCGCGCCCTGTAACGTCTGTGAACAGCCGCTGCCATACGCCAGCATCTACGCCATTGATCTGGCCAGCGGTGAGCGCGAACTGCTGGCACAGGGGGTACGCAACTCAGTGGGTTTCGATCAACATCCGGTCAGCGGTGCGCTCTATTTTTCCGATAACGGCGCCGACATGATGGGCGACGATCTGCCCGCGGATGAGATCAATCGCATTGATCACAACGGCAGCCATTTTGGTTACCCCTATTGGCACGGCGGCGCCGTGGCCGATAACAACCATCCGCTCCCCGCCGCGCTGAAGGGCAAACTGGTGGATCCCATCGCCAAGTTGCCAGCGCACGTGGCGCCGCTGGGGGTTGAATTTTATCGAGGCCAGCAGTTCCCGCCGCCATGGCAAGGGGCGCTGCTTATCGCCGAACACGGCAGCTGGAACCGTTCCAGCAAAGTGGGTTATCGCATCAGTGCGTTAACCTTTGATGGCCGCGGCAACAGCGGCTATCGCGTCTTAGTGGACGGTTGGCTGGATGGGGAAACCCCATTGGCACGACCGGTGGCGTTTCTGCCCCACCGCGATGGCAGCCTATTAATTTCTGATGATTACAAGGGCCGGATCTATCGGCTCAGTTACCACCCCGGCCAGTCCGGCAAGAGAAAACCATGACAGATCTGAGTGACATGAGCTTAGACGGCGTAGAGCAGCAACCACTGCGCCAATTTGCCGAGCAGGCTTATCTTAACTACTCCATGTACGTGATCATGGATCGCGCCCTGCCGCACATTGGTGACGGCTTAAAACCGGTGCAGCGGCGGATCATCTATGCCATGAGCGAACTGGGGTTAAGCGCCACCGCCAAATACAAAAAATCCGCTCGTACCGTGGGTGATGTATTAGGTAAATACCACCCGCACGGCGACAGTGCTTGTTACGAAGCGATGGTGTTGATGGCGCAGCCATTTACATACCGCTATCCGTTGGTGGATGGCCAAGGGAACTGGGGCGCACCGGACGATCCAAAATCCTTCGCGGCGATGCGTTACACCGAATCGCGCTTGTCGCGCTTTTCCGAAGTGCTGTTGTCCGAGCTTGGCCAAGGCACGGTGGAGTGGGGGCCAAACTTTGATGGCACCCTAAAAGAACCCAAGCTGTTGCCAGCGCGGTTGCCACACATTTTGTTGAACGGCATCACCGGCATTGCGGTGGGGATGGCGACCGACATCCCGCCGCACAATGCTCGGGAAGTCGCGCAGGCGTGTGCCCATCTGCTGGAGAAGCCAAAAACCGAATTGGCTGAACTGATGCAGTTTGTGCCGGGGCCGGATTACCCCACCGAAGCGGAGATCATCACCCCTAAGGCCGACATCGAAAAGATCTACCGCACCGGCAAAGGCTCGATCCGCATGCGCGCCATCTACGAAGTGCAAGACGGCGAGATCGTGATCGAGGCGCTGCCCCATCAAGTGTCTGGTGCCAAGCTGATTGAGCAGATGGCCAATCAGATGCAAGCCAAAAAGCTGCCCATGGTGGCCGACTTGCGTGATGAATCGGATCATGAAAACCCGGTGCGCTTGGTGATCGTACCGCGCTCCAATCGCATCGATCTGGATCAGCTGATGGCGCACCTGTTTGCCACCACCGATCTGGAAAAAAGCTATCGGGTCAACATCAACATGCTGGGGCTGGATAACCGCCCTGGGGTGCGCGATCTGAAATCGATCTTGCTGGAGTGGCTGGAGTTTCGCATTGAAACCGTGCGCCGTCGTTTGCAGCACCGCTTAGATAAGGTGCTGGCAAGGCTGCACATTCTTGAAGGCTTGCTGGTGGCGTTTTTGAACATCGACGAGGTGATCGAGATCATCCGCGGTGAAGATGAACCCAAGGCCGAGCTGATGCGCCGCTTTGGTTTATCCGAGAAACAAGCCGAA
Source organism: uncultured Ferrimonas sp. (assembly GCF_947489035.1). GTDB lineage: Bacteria > Pseudomonadota > Gammaproteobacteria > Enterobacterales > Shewanellaceae > Ferrimonas. The sequence goes on from NZ_CANLCI010000008.1 coordinate 56,514, forward strand.
GCGATCCTTGAGATCAAGCTGCGCCAATTGGCCAAGCTGGAAGAGATGAAAATTCGTGGTGAGCTGGATGAATTAGCCAGCGAGCGCGACAAGCTGCAATTGATCCTGTCCAGCGAGCGCCGCCTGAAAACCCTCGTACGCAAAGAGCTGTTGAAAGACGCCGAAACCTACGGCGACGATCGTCGCAGCCCGCTGATCGAACGCGGTGAAGCCAAAGCGATGAGCGAACAAGAGCTGACGCCGGCCGAGCCGATCACCGTGGTGATGTCAGACAAAGCATGGGGCCGCTGTGCCAAGGGGCACGACGTTGATCCGGTTGGCTTGTCCTATAAAGCCGGCGATAACTATTTAGGGCATGCTCGCGGTCGCTCTAATCAGCCGGTGGTGTTCTTAGAAAGCTCAGGCCGAGCTTACACCACCGAGCCGCACACCCTGCCGTCAGCGCGATCCCAAGGGGAGCCGCTGTCGGGTCGCTTCAACTTGGTGGCCGGTGCTCGCCTAGAGCACGTGGTCATGGCCGGTGAAGAGGACATGTACCTGCTGGCCACCGACGCCGGTTATGGCTTTATCTGTCAGCACAAAGATATGATCAGCCGCAATAAATCGGGCAAAGCGTTGCTGACCGTACCCGCGGGAGCTGAGATCCTTACGCCGCAGTTACTGGGCAGTGATGGCGATGAGCGCTTGCTGGCGGTAACTACCGAAGGGCGGATGCTGCTGTTCCCTCTGTCGCAGTTGCCGATCTTAGCCAAAGGCAAAGGCAACAAGATCATCGGCATTCCAACCGAGCGGGCGAAAACACGCGAAGAATACTTGAAACACCTAGTGGTGGTGCCAGCGCAGGCGCAGGTTACCTTGTGGGCGGGCAAGCGTAAGCTGACGTTGCGTCCAGACGATTTGAATCACTATGTGGGTGAGCGCGGTCGTCGTGGTAACAAACTGCCGCGGGGGTTACAGCGGGTGGATAAGGTTGAGTTAGAGCAAGACTAATACAGTAAGGCTGAGCAACAGCTGTTATTCTGATCGTCCTTGAGCGCGCCCAACCGTAAGTTTGGGCGCGTTGTTGTCTGGAGTACACATGAAAATCATCGATATGGACAGCTGGCCAAGAAGGCAGCAATTCGAGTTATACCGCGATCTCGACATGCCTTATGTGGGGATCTGCGCCGATGTTGAGATCACCGCTTTACTGGCTTATTGCCAGCAGCACCAGCTCAGCAGCTACCGCGCCATTATCTATGCGGTGTTATTGCTCAGTGACGAGCTGCCGTGGTTGCGCCAGCGGATCCGAGGCGAGCAAGTGATAGAGCATGAGCAACTGGTGATTGGTGCCACCGCGTTGAGCGACGATCAGCAGCTGCGCTTTAGCCGGATCCCGCATCAATCCAACTGGCCTGAATTTAACGCTGAAGCCAAGCGCATCGGTGCAATGCTGGCCCACAGTCGCCAGTTATTCAACGACGACACCGGCAGCGACAGCGATGGCGCCATCTTTGTCAGCTGCCTGCCGTGGCTGCGATTTACCCAATTTACCCACCCCGTGCCGGTGCAACCCAGCTGTTCTATCCCTCGGCTAGGTTGGGGCAAGTACGATAAACAAGCTGAGCGTACAGTGATGCCACTTTCTTTGCAGGTGCACCATGGTCTGGCTGATGGCATTCATATTGCCCAATTTTATCAAAAGCTTGAGCAACGCTTTGCCACACCAGAGCAATGGTTAACCCCAGTGCGTTAAAAAACAACGATTGGTGATTATGAATTGAGCGCACATCTGTAGCCCAAACGTGTTGCGGCGGCTACAGGCCAGCCCTATACTGGGCGCCCGTTTTACCCGGAGACGCATTTGTGCTGACTTTGTTCCGTGGCCTGTTATTGGTCGTATTACTGATTTTTGTGTTTTTTGCCACCATGGTGGTGTGTTTGTTGCGCCCATTCCATCGCGATAACGTGCATCAAGTCGCCAGCTGGTTTGGCCGTGTTGGGCCACTCATTGGCCTCAAAGTGGTGAAACGTGGGCAGGAAAACCTGCTGGTGGATCAGCCCGTGGTGTACGTGGGTAACCACCAAAACAACTTCGATCTGTTTACGCAGGCGACCATGGTGCCAAAAGGCACGGTGAGCATCGGCAAAAAAAGCCTAAAGTGGATCCCATTCTTTGGTTTGATCTACTGGCTGACCGGCAACATTTTGATTGATCGGAACAACCGCAGTAAAGCGCGCGGCACCATTGAAAACACCACCAAGAACATTCGCGACAAAGGGCTGTCGGTATGGGTTTTCCCAGAGGGCACTCGTTCCCGTGGCCGAGGTTTGTTGCCGTTTAAATCCGGCGCCTTCCATACCGCCATCAACGCAGGCGTACCCGTGGTGCCGGTGCTGGCTTCATGTCAGCAACACGTCGATTTAGGTAAGCGAAATAACGGGGTGGTGATCATTGAAGCACTGGAACCGATCAGTACCGAAGGCATGGGTCGCGAAGATGTGCGAGAATTGATGCAGCGAGTGCAGCAACAAATGGCGACTCGTTTGGAACAAATTAATGAAGAAGCTCGCCAACTGAGCGTGGCTTCAGCAGTCTAATATTGGTAGGAATTGCGGCGATGATGACAGCAGAGCAGTTAGTTGAAGAACAGCAGATGGAAACCCGTGAAATTGTGCAGGCGCTGCTGGATGACGGCTCTAAAGCCGATGCGATTTACGCCATCGAGCACCATTTCGCAGCGGAAGACTTCGAAGCGCTAGAAAAGCTGGCGGTCGACGTGTTCAAAGCGGGCTATCAGGTGGAAGACGCCGAAGAGATTGAACTGGACGACGGCGATATCGCTTACTGCTTCAGTGCCGTAGCGGAACACGAATTGGACGTTGAACGTTTAGATAAAGATTGTAACGCATTGATTGAAATGGCCGCGAAGCACAAGGTGCTGTACGACGGTTGGGGCACTCACTTCGTCGAAACCGGCGAATAAGCGGGTTTGAGTTTAATTAAGGCAGCCAACAGGCTGCCTTTTTTATGCGCTGGCTATACTAAAAGCAGGTTTCGATAAGGAGTCTTGTTATGAATTACAGTGGACCAGAACGACGGGGTAAAGACAGACGTTGGCAAATTCAGCGCAGCGTTGCTCAGCGTTGGCAACAAGCGGGCATTGATCGGCGCATCAAAGGGCCTGGGCGGCGAGAAGAAGATGTGCTGCCACCGGCGCACTAGGAGGCACGATGACTTACATGGGCCCAGATAGGCGCAAAGACAAACGCCGAGCGGTGCTAGAACGTCGCGGTGATCAGCGCTGGTTAAGTGAAGTGGTGGATCGGCGCATTGGCCCTGGCCGCCGTTTAGCCGATGTGCCTAAGACGCTGACTCGATAAGCGACTTTTGGTAGATGGCGACGTCATACCAACGGTTAAATTTATAACCAACACGGCGCATCACGCCCACTTGTTCGTAGCCTAAGCGCTGGTGAAAACCAGCGCTTTGTTCGTTGGGGCGAGTGACGATGGCCAGCAGTTGTTCGATCCCTTGCGCCTGCAAGCGGGTAAACAGCGCTTGATACAGCAGCTGCCCGAGGCCGGTGCCGCGACAGTCTTGGTGCAGATAGATGGTGGTTTCGGCACAAAAGCGGTACGCGCTGCGGGGTTTGTAATGGTTGCCGTACGCGTAGCCTTGCAGCTTACCGTCGTGTTCCAGCACCAGTATGGGGTAGTGCGCTTGAATGGCACTGAGGCGAGCGGCAAATTCGCTGAGGCTAATTGGGCTTTCTTCGAAGGTGGCGCTGCTGTGGCAAATCGCGTGGTTGTAAATGGCCAATAGCGCGGCGCAGTCAGTGGGTTGATAGTCTCTGAACTGCGCCATGGGCTTAGACCACCGTGAGCCGGTTTCGGCCTTCATTCTTACTGCGGTACAGGGCTTGGTCGGCCAGCTCAAACCACTGATTGGCGCTGCCGATATTGCCGTTAAAGCCACAAACCCCAAGACTGATGGTGATCTGCAGCGGGGGATCTAAATCAAACACCATCTCTTCCACCGCTTGGCGAATGCGTTCGGCCAACATCCGCGCTTGCTGTGGTGCGGTTTCGGTGAGCAAAATCACAAACTCTTCACCACCGTAGCGGGCGATAACGTCACTTTTACGCAACCGTTGTTGCAGTAAGTTGGCTAAGCCAACCAACACCTGATCGCCCACGGCGTGGCCGCGTTTGTCGTTCACCTGTTTGAAGTGATCGATGTCCAATACTAAGAGGGTGCTGGCTTGATCGTACCGGCTGCAGCGGTTGAACTCGTGGTTCAGTAGGGTTTCCCACTGACGACGGTTGGTCAACCCGGTTAAGCCGTCGATCTGGCTGAGTTGCTCTAAGCGGCCATTGGCGTTGCTGAGCATCATCCGATCTTGCGCCTGTACGCTCACGTCATAAATGATCAGTGCGGCGTGGCTGATGTCGCCATGGCTGTTTTTCAGCGGCTGCACCGTCATGTTTTGGTGCATCTTCTCGAGCCCGCCGGTGATGGGGCGCGAGTTGGCAAAGGAGAACACCCAAGGGCGCTGCTCCCACACGGTAAAGCTGCGGCTCTCTAATAAGAAGGCCGACTCCAGTTTGCTCAGCAGCCACTGCTGCGGCAGCTCGGGAAAGCGTTCAAATAGGGAGTGCGTGAGTACCTGTTTACTGGACAGGCCGGAATGGTTTTCCATAAAGCCATTCCACAGTTGGATTTTGTAATCGCGATCGATCACCACCAGGCCCACTTCGATGCCTTGCAGCAGTTGCGTTAACCAGTGCAGCTGAGCGAATTGTTGATTGTCCACGGTTATCCCACCAGATACTTAATGTTGCGCTCAAGCCGCGGCAGGCTGGCGTAAGGAAACAACAACAGCAGATCGCAGACGATCTGGTGCTCCGCCAGGCGGTAACTGATCTCTACCGCCAAGGTTTGTTCGTCGAAATGTTCGTTGGGCAGCTCCGATAGCACCACCGGGTGGCTTTGGGTAAACGGCACGTGCAGCTGTTCGGCCAGGCCGGTTAGGAACGACGCAAAGAGGATGTTCGCGGTGTCCATTTGGATCTCAAGCCGCGCCTGTTTTGAGCTGACGTCGTTGATCCCCATCAGCTGCCCCATGCTGCTGTAGCTGCCATCTTGCAGCATCAGCAGGGCTTCGCCACTGATGCCATCGCCAATAAAGCCTTGGGAGATAACCTGCAGATCCGGATCGCTCATGCTGGGTGCCAAGATCATGCTCATCTCACCTTTGTTGAGGCGGCGCACCCGTGGAATGGGCAAATCGACAAAGGTGCCCAGCACCTGAGCAATGCTGGCGCCGGCTTTCCCCATGGCAACGTTGCAGATCTCCCGCAGGGCATCGTCGTAATCAACGTCAATGTGAGTTTGTGGGCTTAAGGTGCCGGTTTGATAGAGGCCGTGGCTCTGCAGCAGCTCTAAGATCTGCTCCGGCTGGGAGGGCTTCTTCAAAAAGGCCAAGGCGCCCAGTGCCAATACGCGGCGCAACGCTTCTTGCTGAATGTCCGCTGAGCAGACAATCACCTTAGGCGCTTGGGCGTTGTGCTGTAAGCGTTGCAGCACGCCATAACCATCAAGTTCGGGCATGTTCAGATCAAGGAACAACAGATCGAACGGCTGGGTGTCGATCTGGGCCAATGCATCCAGACCATGCACCGCAAAGTGCACTTCCGCTTGCCAGTTTTTAGGCAGGTTTCTCTGCAGGTGTTTCCGCGCCATGGCGGAGTCGTCGCAGATTAAGATCCGGAGGGTCAAAAGTTTGGCTCCCAAACGCATGATGGATTAATAAACCGAATTATTCTATTTCAAATTCAATCAGTTGTCATCGCTTACCGTGGTTGCTACTGTGCAAGAAGTAATCAAGGAGAGATGTATGGAACCACGAGTAGCCTGTCAAATTACCGACTGTGTCGCGGTCGTTACACTGCAACGCCCAGAAAAACATAATGCGCTGGATATGGCGATGTTTAAAGCCATTATATCGGTGCAACGGCGCTTGGCCAAACAGCGAGATCTGCGGGGCGTGATCCTGACCGGTGCCGGTGTCGATTTTTGTACCGGGATCGATGTTAAATCACTGCTTAGTGATCCAAAGCAGGCGGCGCGGCTGCTGTGGAAATGGTGGCCGGGGCAGGCCAACATGGCGCAGCGGGTGAGCACCGGCTGGCGCGATTTGCCGGTGCCGGTGATGGCGGTGTTGCAGGGCAAAGTGTGGGGTGGCGGCTTGCAGATCGCTTTAGGCGCGGATTTCCGCTTTGGTCATCACGATTGCACCTTGTCGGTGATGGAAGGGCGCTGGGGCTTATTGCCAGACATGGGCGGCAACCTCGCCATGCGTGAGCAGATGGCGCAAGACCAAGCGTTGTGGTTAGCGATGACCGCCGAAGTGATTGATGGCAAACGCAGCCACGAGCTGGGGTTACTGACAGAGTTAAGTGACGATCCGCTGGCCTTGGCGCACGCAAAGATGGCGCAGCTGTTGGAACGCTCGCCAGACGCCATTGCGGCAACCAAGAAGCTGTACCGTCGTCATGGTGTGCCCAAATCGGGGCGAATGTTGGCGGCGGAAACCTTCAGCCAATGGCGGTTAATTTTGGGCAAGAATCAACGGATTGCGGTGGCAAAGCAGCAAGGCAAAGATCGCGATTACGACCCACGTAAAGCGTGGTAACGAGGAAGTCTCAAACCGGTTAGCTGAGGCAAGGCGTTGCCGTGCACGGCGATGCATCGCAGAGACAAAAACGCCCAGCAGGTGCTGGGCGTTTTTTAAAGGGCGTTACTGACGATTACTCGTCCAGGAAGCTCTTTAAGATCTCGGAACGAGATGGGTGACGCAGCTTACGCAGCGCTTTGGCTTCAATCTGACGAATACGCTCACGGGTAACGTCGAACTGTTTACCCACCTCTTCCAAGGTGTGATCGGTGTTCATTTCGATACCGAAACGCATCCGCAGTACCTTGGCTTCACGAGCCGTCAAGCCAGCCAGAACTTCGTTGGTGGCCATTTTCAGGCTTTCCGAAGTGGCGGAATCGATTGGCTGTGCCAAGGTGGTGTCTTCAATGAAGTCGCCCAAGTGGGAATCTTCATCGTCACCGATTGGGGTTTCCATCGAGATTGGCTCTTTGGCGATCTTCAGAACCTTGCGGATCTTATCCTCTGGCATCAGCATGCGTTCAGCCAGCTCTTCCGGGGTAGGCTCGCGACCCATCTCCTGCAGCATCTGACGAGAGATGCGGTTCAGTTTGTTGATGGTCTCGATCATGTGTACCGGAATACGGATGGTGCGCGCTTGGTCAGCAATAGAACGGGTGATCGCCTGACGGATCCACCAAGTGGCGTAGGTAGAGAACTTGTAGCCACGACGGTACTCGAACTTATCTACGGCCTTCATCAAGCCGATGTTGCCTTCCTGGATCAGATCCAAGAATTGCAAACCACGGTTGGTGTATTTCTTGGCGATGGAGATAACCAAACGCAAGTTGGCTTCAACCATCTCTTTCTTGGCGCGGCGAGCCTTAGCTTCACCGATGGACATGCGACGGTTGATGTCCTTGATCTTGGCAATCGACAGGCCAGTCTCTTGCTGGATCGCTTGTAACTTAACGGTCGAACGACCCAGATCGTCTTTCCACGCTGACAGCGAGTTGGAGTAAGACTTACCGGCTTCAATTTCGGCCTGCAGCCAAGCGTCGCTGGCTTCGTTACCGGCGAACACTTTCATGAAGTTCTTCTTCGGCATCTTAGCGTGCTCGACACACGTCTTCATGATCAGACGTTCTTGAACGCGCACGCGATCCATCATGGTGCGCATGGAGCGAACCAGACCATCAAACTGCTTTGGTACCAAGCGGAACTCTTTAAACAGTTCAGACAACTTGGTTACGATCATCGCCACTTCTAAAGAGTCAGAGCCATGCTCGCCCATGGCCGTCATTGCCAGAGTGTAGTGTTCACGCAGGGCGTCAAACTTCTCTTTGGCTTGTTCAGGACAAGGACCGGTGTTGGTCTCTTCTTCTTCTTCATCGTCATCATCGTCGTCTTCGTCGTCCAACTCTTCTTGGGACAACTCAGAACCAACGTGGGTGGCGGTTGGCGCTTCATCTTCTTCGGTAATGAATCCAGAGATGATCTCAGACAGGCGGATCTCTTCAGCAACGAAGCGATCCCATTGCTCGAGCAAGTAGCTGATGGCAGCAGGGTACTCAGCAATGGAACACTGAACCTGATTGATGCCATCTTCAATGCGCTTGGCAATGACAATTTCGCCTTCACGAGTCAGTAGCTCCACGGTGCCCATTTCGCGCATGTACATGCGGACGGGATCGGTGGTGCGACCAAGCTCGCCTTCAACACTGGCCAGAGCGGCCGCCGCAGCTTCCGCGGCGTCTTCATCAGTGTTGTCTTCAGACATCATCAATTCGTCTTTATCCGGAGCGGATTCAAAGACTTGGATGCCCATGTCATTAATCATCTGGATAATATCTTCGATCTGATCGGAATCGACCATATCGGCCGGAAGGTGATCGTTCACCTCGGCGTAAGTCAGATAGCCCTGCTCTTTGCCTTTAGCGACCAGGAGCTTAAGTTGTGACTGCGGAGTTTGATCCATTGATATCATCCACTTAAGGTTAAAAACTGAGGGTAAGCGGCCGTTGACGCGCAAATAGCCAATTATAACGGCGTTCGCTACGAGCCGCTAGCCTTTGCCGATTGCCTGAGTGACGCCAGCCTTATATTGAGCCACTGCAGTTGCCGAATTTCGTCCGGTGTAATGGACCCGTCTCGGGCTTTTTGATTCAGTGTCTCGGACATTTGTTCCAAAAAACGCTGGTTTAGCCAACTCAAACAATCAGTAAATTCTTTGTTGAGGTTTTCCTCAACCGCGAATTGCCAGCCCATTAATTTTCGTAAGATCCCCTGTTCGGGGCGCTCACGGAACCGTTCCAACAACTGGGCCGTGGTCAGGGGTTGTTGGCGGCATAACTCCAGCATCTCGCGTAATAGCGACACGCCGTTGAGATTCAGGTGCTGTAACGCCGTTTGCGGCGGCAGTTCAAAGCCCAGCTGCGGTTGATGCAGCAGTAGGGCAATGGCGTGGCGCAGAGGCGTACCGCGGCCTTGCGCGGCTTTTTTTAAGCTTTGTTGCGCCGGCTTGGTTTCCTGTTTCAGAAACCGGTTGAGCTTGTGTTCATCCCACGCCAACTCGCGAGCGAGTCGCTGGCCGAACACTTGGCGCAGGCTGTCGTCATTGATCTTATTGATCAGATCCGTCACCAGCTTGGCCATGTGGGCTTTGCCTTCGTCGTTGCTCATGTCCGCTTGTTTCATCACGTGACTGAACAGGTAATCCGACAAGCTCGTGGCTTGGCCGATCCGAACTTCAAAGGCGTCTTTGCCCTCCTGTCGGACCAGTGAATCAGGATCTTCACCGTCCGGCAGGAACATAAATTTTAAGGCGGTGCCACTGCGTAACAGCGGCAGCGCCGTTTCTACGGCGCGCCAAGCGGCTTCGCGGCCAGCGCGGTCGCCGTCGTAACAGCACACCACTTCGCTTTTGGCGGTGCGAACCAACGCTTGAACGTGATCGCTGGTGGTGGCGGTGCCGAGCGAAGCCACAGCATAATCGATGCCGTGTTGCGCCAGTGCCACCACATCCATATAGCCTTCCACCACCAACACCCGTTCGGGGGTACGGCTGGCTTGTCTGACTTCATACAGACCATAGAGTTCATGGCCCTTATGAAAGATCGGCGTTTCCGGCGAGTTCAGATACTTTGGGGTATCGTCGCCCATGACTCGGCCACCAAAGCCGACCACACGGCCACGGCGATCGTGGATCGGGAACATCAGTCTATCGCGAAAGCGGTCGTAGCGTTTGCCACCCTCTTTTTCAATCACCATGCCGCAGTCGGTCAGCAGCTTCTCGCCTTGGAAGTTGCCGCGCTGTTGCTTCAGCAAGTTATCCCAGCCCGGTGGCGCAAAGCCGATCCCGAACTTAGTGACGGTGTCGCTATCCAGGCCACGGCCTTGAATGTATTCGATAACGCGCTGCTTTTCTGGGTGCTGCTGCAAAGCTTGCTGAAAGAAGTTGGCCGCCCACTGCATTAAGCTGTAGTGATCGGTGAACTTGGCGCTGTTGCTTGGCGGCGCACTGCGTGGGGCATTGCCACCACTGCCAGAACGGTAAGTGGACTGTTCGCGCACCACTTCCAGCCCAGCTTGGCTGGACAGTTCTTCCACCGCATCGGGAAATTCAAGCCGATCGTACTCCATCACAAAGTCGATGGCGTTGCCGTGGGCACCACAGCCGAAGCAATGGTAGAACTGCTTGTCTTGGGCAACAGTAAACGAGGGGGTTTTCTCGTTGTGGAACGGACAACAGGCGTGGTAATTACGCCCTGCTTTTTTCAGCTTCACGCGGCCATCGATCAGCTCAACGATGTCGACTCGCGCCAACAGTTGATCGATAAATTCTCTGGGAATGCGACCTGCCACCTGAAGCTGTGTCCTCGAACGATAGAGTGTGATTTATAGCCTATGGCATTGATAACTAACAGTTAAAAACTAGAAAGTCGCCAATGCATTAGGCAATAAAAGGTGAAAACACAAACAAACAAGCCGTGCATAAGGCACGGCTTGTTGCTGTGAACGGGCTGGCTAGATTAGACCAGTTGAGCTTTTAAGATCTTGCTCACCACGGCCATATCGGCGCGCCCTTGAACCTGGCTTTGCAGCTGGCCCATCACTTTGCCCATGTCTTTCATCGAGCTGGCACCACTGTCGGCTACAGCTTTGCTGATCAGGGCCTCCAGTTCCGCTTCGGTCAGCTGCTGCGGCAAGAATTCTTGCAGCACAACAACTTCAGCAGCTTCGGAATCGGCTAAGTCTTGACGACCGGCTTCTTCGTACTGCTTGATGGAGTCGCGACGCTGTTTAACCAATTTGGTTACCAGCTTAGTCACTTCTGCATCGTCCGGAGTGGTTTGGGTGTCCACTTCTACCTGCTTAATCGCAGCCAGTGCCATTCGAATGGTGCTCAGGCGTGCTTTATCTTTCGCACGCATGGCCACCTTCATGGCATCTTTAAGTTGCTCGACTAAAGTCATGATCAGTACAAGCGAGTACGACGTGCGTTTTCGCGAGCCAGCTTCTTAGCTTGACGCTTAGATGCTGCAGCCTTGGCGCGCTTACGCACGGTGGTAGGCTTCTCGTAGTGCTCACGACGACGAACTTCAGACAGGATACCTGCCTTTTCACAGGAACGCTTGAAACGACGCAGTGCTACGTCGAAGGGCTCATTTTCACGAACTTTAATTACCGGCATCTGCCTCTTACCTCGAAAATCTTCGGTTATCTAGAAGCTGGTCATTCTTTGAGCAGCTTCAATTCAAAATGGTGCGAAATTCTACTCCGATTACCCCACGGTTGTAAAGTCTGGTTGTCCAACACTGGTCAGTGAAGTGCAGTCCCGCTAGAATTGCGCCACTTTGAATCCAGATAGAGAGTCACTTATGCGCATTTTAGGCATCGAAACTTCGTGCGATGAAACCGGCATCGCCATCTATGACGATGCGCAGGGGCTGCTGTCACACACTTTATATAGCCAAGTTAAACTGCACGCCGATTATGGTGGGGTGGTACCTGAGCTGGCCTCTCGCGACCACGTACGTAAGATTGTACCACTGATCCAGCAAGCGATTGCGGAAGCTGGCCTCAGTAAAGACGATATTGATGGTGTGGCTTACACCGCGGGCCCCGGTTTAGTGGGCGCCTTGTTAGTTGGTGCTTGTGCAGGGCGGGCGCTCGCCTTTGCTTGGGGCAAGCCGGCCATTGCGGTTAATCACATGGAAGGGCACCTGTTAGCGCCCATGCTGGAAGAGACGCCGCCGGCGTTTCCGTTTATCGCCTTGCTGGTATCCGGTGGCCACACGCAATTGGTGCAGGTGGATGGCATTGGCCAATATCAATTGCTGGGGGAATCGATTGACGATGCCGCCGGTGAAGCGTTCGATAAAACCGCCAAGCTGATGGGCTTGGATTACCCCGGCGGGCCGTTGTTGTCGAAATTAGCGCAGCAGGGTGAGGTGGGCAAATACCGTTTCCCTCGGCCAATGTGTGATCGTCCTGGCTTGGATTTCAGCTTCTCTGGTTTGAAAACCTTTGCCGCCAATACCATTGCGGCCCAGGATGAGTCGGAAAAAGCCAACATCGCTCGCGCCTTTGAAGACGCGGTGGTGGACACCTTGGCGATTAAGTGTCGCCGTGCCATGGATCAAACTGGCATCAACCGCTTGGTGGTGGCCGGTGGGGTTAGCGCCAACCGTCATCTGCGCGCCGAGCTTGCGGCCTTAATGGTTAAGCGCAATGGCGAAGTGTTCTACCCGCGACCAGAGTTTTGCACCGATAACGGCGCGATGATTGCGTTTGCGGGGATGCAGCGGTTGTTGGCGGGGGAACAGGGTGATTTAAGCGTTAAGACCACCCCACGCTGGCCGCTGGATCAACTGGCAGTGCCGGGGCAGGCGGGCTAGCGCTTAGGGCCAACGCTGCGGGCGGCGCCGAGCTTAGGTTCGGTGCCGCGATATAAGCGGATCATGTTGGCGCGATGACGCCAGAGGATCAGCGCAATCAGCACCGCTACCGCGCCGGTGTATTGCGGCTTAAATAAATAGGTAAATAGTGGCGCCATGCTGCAAGCGCAGATGGACGCCAGCGATGAATAGCGGGTAACCAGCGCCACCAAAAACCAGGTGATCGCCAGCGCCAACAGCAGTTCCCAACCAATTGGGGCAATGGCGCCTAAGGCGGTTGCCACCCCTTTTCCGCCCTGCATCTTAAAAAACAGCGGATAGATGTGGCCTAAGGTGGCTGCAACGCCAACCGCGGCCAACACCCAAGGCGACAGCCCCAGCAAATAGCCCCCCCAAACCGGGATGGTGCCTTTTAAAATATCGCTGAGCAGCACCAGCGTGGCAGGAATGCGGCCACCCAAGCGCAAGACATTGGTGGCACCGGGGTTGCCTGAGCCGTGCAGCCGGGGATCCGGCAGGCGAAAAAGGCGACAGATTAAGACAGCGCTGGAGATCGAGCCAAGCAGGTAGCCGGTTAGGGTCATTAAAATGGCTAGAGTGAGGTGGCTGTCCAATGTTTTTCCTAGGTTGTTTAGGCTATTATCCGCGCCCACAGGCTGCCGAAATCATCGGCAATGAGTTGGGTTAGGGTAACCAACCCACAGGCCAAGTGCCAGTTCTCAAGGTTTCAATAAAAAGCATGACCGATACCGTATTTATCAAAGACCTCGATTGCCAAGCCGTGATTGGCATTTTCGATTGGGAAAAACAGATCCGGCAGCAATTACTGCTGGATCTCACCATCGGTTGGGATAACCGCCAAGCCGCTGCAGGCGACGACTTCCAATATGCCTTGTGTTACGACACCGTCGCCAAAGCGGTGACCGCTTTGGTGCAGGATCAACCCCATGAGCTGATCGAAACCGTAGCAGAAAAAGTGGCGCAGCTTATTTTGGGCCAATTTCAGGCGCCATGGGTACGAGTGCGCGTGAATAAGCCCGGCGCGGTGGCCAATGCCGCCACCGTTGGGGTTGAGATTGAACGGAGTCTGTCATGACCCGCATCTTCATCAGCTTGGGCTCCAACATCGATGCCCACACCCACATTCGCCATGGCCTGAATGATCTGGCGGCGGCGTTATCCAATGTGGTTATTTCTCCCGTCTATGAAAGCGAAGCGGTGGGATTTGAGGGGGATAACTTCCTCAATTTGGTGGCGCAGGCGGATACCGAACTGTCCATTGCTGAGGTCGTGGCGCTGTTTAAGCAGATTGAACAAGATCATGGCCGTGTGCGCGGGGCGAAAAAATTCGCGCCTCGAACCCTAGATCTGGATCTGCTGCTGTATGGCGAGATCCGTTGCCAAACCCCAGTGGAGCTGCCCCGTCCCGAAATTTTTGATAACGCCTTTGTGTTGTTGCCGTTGCAACAGTTGTGGCCAACCGGCGTGATCGCCGGATCCACAAAAACTTTACAGCAGCTCTGGCAGGCTTACCCGCAACACAGCCAAAAATTGTGGCCAATCGCTTTTGCGTGGCCAAGCGCTGATTCTTGAAATCAAATAATTGAGGGTTCGTAAGTGGATCTAATGCAAACCGTTCTGCTGGCCTTGCTGCAGGGCTTTTCCGAATTTTTACCGATCTCCAGTTCGGCCCACCTGATTTTACCGGCCAAGATCTTCGGCTGGCCGGATCAAGGCAGCGCCTTTGATGTGGCCACCCACGTTGGTACTTTGGCGGCGGTGGTGCTCTATTTTCGGCAAGACATTGGCCGCATGGCGGTCGCGTGGGGCGGATCGTTTGCTGGTCGCCATAACGACGACAGTCGCACGGCGTGGTATATCGCCTTAGGCACGGTGCCGGCGGTCATTGCGGGGCTGCTGTTTAACGACATCATCTCGACGGAGCTGCGCTCAACCACCGTGATCGCCACCACCACGGTGCTGTTTGGTTTGCTGCTGTGGCTGGCCGATGCCACCGCAACCGAGCGTAAGCAGATGGTTGATATTACCTGGAAGATCGCGTTGTTGATTGGCTTGGCGCAAGCGATGGCGCTGATCCCAGGCACCTCGCGTTCCGGTGCCACTATCACCATGGCACTGTTTTTAGGGCTAAATCGAATGACCGCAGCGCGTTTCTCGTTCTTGCTGTCGGTGCCAATTATCGTCGCCGCAGGATCGTTGAAGACGTTAGAGCTGGTGCAATCGCCATTGGCGGTGGATTGGATCGCGATGGCCGTGGGCACTGTGTTGGCATTTTTCTCCGCCTACGCCTGTATTTTCCTATTCTTAAAAGCGATCAGCCGCATGGGGATGCTGCCGTTTGTGGTGTATCGCCTCGCTCTTGGGGCGCTGTTGTTCGCCTTTTTCGTGTAGCAGCGGTTGATAGAAGTACGGGGCAGTCTATGACTGCCCCGTTTTGATCTAAGGGGTGATGAGTGCCCTTGCTGCGTCCTAGTCTGCGCGATACGTCAGTTTAAACTGGCTTAGCGCCTGTAAGCGCCGTTGCGCCAATTCATCGCGAATTTTTGCCCCCGTAAAGCCCGCCGCCACCACCTCTTTTACCGCCACCTGATTAGCACAACGCAGCGCTTCCAGCAGATACGCTTCGCTGGGATAGGCTTGCTCGGCCTGCTCTGGGCGCCCTTGGGCATCCAAGCGACAGCCTTGCAGCATGCTGCTAAAACGATCCGGTTTGCGCCAAGCGTCGGTTTGCTCAAATAACTTCAGTAGGGTGGCGGGCTTTAGTTCCAGGGCGCGGTGTACGTTCAGATGGTACTGGCACACCAGCAGCGCCAGATCGCGCCAGTCGTTAGGTAACTTTAAGCGCGCGCACAGCTGCGTTAGCGGGGCGATGCCTGCGTGTTCATGGCCGATGTGGCGCGGCCATTGATCGGCGGGGGTTACGCCTTTGCCAAGATCGTGGCACAGCACCGCAAAGCGCACCGATGTGGCCAGCCCTTGCTTGGCCGCCAGTTGCAGCGCCAGCATGGTGTGCTCAAAGGCATCCAGGCCACCGTGCCATTGGCTGGGCTGGGGAACGGCCACCAGCTTGGCCAACTCTGGCAGTAACACCGTTAACGCACCGCATTGCTGCAACAGTTGGAAGTAGACCTGTGGATCCGGCTCGCTCAGGGCGCGTTCGGTTTCTTGCCAGACTCGTTCGGCGCTGAGGTGCTGCAGTTCGCCGCTGGCGCTCAGTTCGCTCATCAGCGCTAGGGTTTCCGCGGCAACCGTAAAGCCTAAGTGGTGCAGACGGGCGGCAAACCGAGCCACGCGCAGCACCCGCAATGGATCCTCAGCAAAGGCGGGCGACACGTGGCGCAGCAGCCGCGCGTCGAGATCCCGCTGGCCACCGTAAGGATCGGTGAGTTGACCTTGATCGTCTTCGGCGATGGCATTGATGGTCAGATCGCGCCGCAGCAGATCCTCTTCCAAGCTCACGGTTGGGGCGGCATCAAAGTCGAAACCACCGTAACCCATGCCGGTCTTCCGTTCGGTGCGGGCCAAGGCGTATTCTTGCTTGCTGCGTGGGTGCAAAAACACCGGAAAGCTTTTGCCTACTTGGCTGTAGCCCAGCGCCAGCATCTGTTCAACGCTGGCACCCACCACAAGATGGTCGCGGTCTTTGACCGTTAAGCCAAGCAAGCGGTCGCGCACGGCGCCACCCACCAGATAAATTTTCAAAATCGTGAATCCACAACAGGTTTGGGGTCAGTATACCAATGGCAAACGCGGTTGCCATTTTGACAACTTATGGGGATCGCCGTACCTTGGCTGGCAGTGAATTTCAGTGCAGTGTATCCCCATGTATAAAGGGTTTTATGGGCTTAACGAGAGCCCGTTTTCCATCGCCCCCAATCCGGCCTTTCTGTTTTTAAGTGATCGTCACCGCGAAGCCTTGGCGCACCTCACCTATGGCTTGGGTGAAAATGGCGGTTTTGTGCTGCTTACCGGCGAAGTCGGCACCGGCAAAACCACGGTATCGCGCACGCTGTTTGCGCAGCTGCCCGAGGACGCCGATCTGGCCTTTATCCTCAACCCCGCGTTAACCCAGTTGGAGTTGCTTGCCACGGTGTGCGATCAGCTGCACATCGCGGTACCAGAGCAACCCACCTTAAAGCAGCTAACCGATAAAATTGCTGAGTACTTGCTGGCGAATCATCAGCGCGGTCGTCGCACCTTGCTGGTGATTGACGAAGCCCAACATTTGGCGGCCGAAGTGCTGGAGCAGCTGCGCTTATTGACCAACCTTGAAACCGACACGCGTAAGTTGCTGCAGGTGATCTTAATCGGTCAGCCGGAACTGCAAGCGCTGTTGCGGCGGCAAGAGCTGCGGCAGTTGGCGCAGCGGATCACCGCCCGCTACCACCTGTTGCCATTGAATTTGGATGAAGTGGCCGCTTACGTTAGCCACCGTTTGCATGTGGCGGGGCGAGCGCAACCGCTGTTTAAGCGCAGTGCCATTAAGGCGCTGCATCAGCAAAGTGACGGGGTGCCGCGGATCATCAATTTGATTTGTGAGCGGGCCCTGATGGGCGGTTATGGTCAGCAAAAGCCGCAGCTCGGTGGTGACGACATCGAACGCGCTGCTGCGGAAGTGTTGGATCGGCCAATGCGCGCGTCGCGTCGCTGGCCATTGTGGGCCGCCACTGCATTGGCTGGGATCACTGGGTTTGCTGCCGCGTACGCCTTAACGCCAATGGCGCCAGTGCCCCCAGTGGAGGCACCTGCGGCCAGCATTAGCCTGCAGGATCACCCTAGCAGCGAGCTGCAATCGTTGCAGGCGCTGTTTTACCGTTGGCAGCAACCGTTGCCCGCCACTGATCCTTGCGGTTATGCCGCGGATTACGGCTTGGCCTGTTTAAGCGACAACGGCAGCTGGCAGCAGCTGTTGCAGTTGAATCGGCCAGCGATGATCCGCTTCAGTGACGAAACCGGGCAAACTCGCTTTGGGGCGCTGTTGCAGCATCAGGATCAGCGCTGGCTGCTGCAGCTTGGAGAGCAGCAACTGTGGCTGTCGCAGCAATGGTTTATTGAACACTACCAAGGACAATTTACTTTATTGTGGCAACCGAATGCGCAGCTGCCGAATCTGATCGGGCCGCTGGCTCCGTTGACGCAGCTGCAGTGGTTGGAAAACCGCTTAGCGCAGGTGCAGCAACGATCGGCGCGATTGCTGAGTCGTTTTGATCAACCCTTAGAGCAGGCATTACGGCAGTTCCAACTTGCCCAAGGGTTGCAAGCGGATGGCTTGGCCGGACGACAAACCTTAGAGCGGCTGACGCTGCTGGCCAGCACTGGCCCCACCCTGACGCAGGAGACGCGCTAATGTCGATGCTTTTAGATGCGGTGCAACGACAGCGCCACAGTGAAGCCAATCAAGATCCGGCGTTAGCGGCGATGCTGCCACGCCAGCCGAAGTCGCGCCAATGGCCATGGCCGTGGCTGTTGCCGCCGCTGGCACTGCTGCTGGGCGCGGCTGCGGGATGGGGTTGGCAACAATGGCAGCACAGCCAAGCGTTAGCACAGCAAGAAGAGGCGCCATCGGTGCCCGCCTACGCGACGTTGGCCGCGCGGGTGTCGATGCCACTGCCGGTGCAGCCCCGCTCAGATCAGCTGCAGCTGCAGCCGTCGCCGTCAGCCGGAACCGCGCTTGAATACGTTGCGGCCAGCGATACCATGCGTCCGACACCCGCCGCCATGCAGGCCGCGCCAGCGTCGAGCGCGACTCCGGCCAGCAACAGCAGCCCGCTTAATCACAGCACGACGGCAACGGCGGTGGCTGAGCCGAGCAACGCGAATGCGGATCCACAATTATTGGCGGCGTTAGAGCAGGCGGTTGCCGAAGTGGGCGGGGTAACGCCGGAACCAAGCCAGCCAGCCCCATTGGCTGCCGTTACTGAGCCGCTGGCTGAGTCGGCATCGCCAGCAACGGCTCAAGCCGAAGCCGAGCCCGCAGTTCGGGCCAGCACGACCGAAGCGGTTGCCGATCCGGCGGCAACGGATCTGGCGGCGATAGTGGCGAGGTTAGAGCAACAATTGGCGGAGCCAACCACAGCAACAACGAATACGATCCCAGCGCCGGTTGAACCACAGGGCAAACACGACGCCGCCGAGCAGGTGTTGTCAGCCAAGCAGCAGCAAGCGTTGCAGCAGGCACTGGCGGATGCTGGGATGGACAGCCCAGCGGCGATTGCGGCCACGACGCCGCCGCTGCAACCGAAGGCCATTCCGAAACTTGGGCAGATGCCGTGGTCGTTCCAAAAACGGTTGCCGGATCTGGACGTTACCGCCCACGTGTACGCTTCTGAAGCCAACAAAAGCTGGTTACGGGCCAACGGTCGTGAGCTGCAAGAGGGCGATGAAGCCGCGCCAGGGTTGAGGATTAAGCGGATCCTGCCGAACGAAATTGTGTTGGAGATGGATAACCAAGCGTTTCGCATTCCGGCGTTAGGCAGCCTGTAGCAAGCGTAAACAGAAAAAGAAAAACCGCGCCAGCAGTCTGTTGGCGCGGTTTTTTCTGGCTGCTGCGCTTGGGGCAACAGGGGCAGCGGGTTAACGGTTAGCCGTCACCGAGAGACAACAAGGTGGCGTTACCACCGATGGCGGTGATGTTATTGCTGATGGTTTTTTCGGTCACAAAGCGGGTGAGGTAATGTGGCCCACCGGCCTTGGGGCCCGTGCCCGACAGCCCTTGGCCGCCAAAGGGTTGCACCCCAACCACCGCCCCAATCTGGTTGCGGTTGATGTAGGCGTTGCCCACATTGGCGCGATTGGCGATCTGCAGCGCTAAGCCTTCGTTGCGGCTGTGAATGCCCAAGGTTAAGCCGTAGCCACTGCCGTTGATCTGATCGATCACCTGTTGCAACTGGCCTGATGGGTAACTGATGACGTGTAAGATCGGGCCAAATTGTTCTTCCTTCAGCTGAGACAGGCTGTCAATTTGCACCGCCGTTGGACTAACAAAGTGGCCACGCAGTTCGCTTGGCACTGGGGTTTGTCCCAGCAGTTTGCCTTGTTGGCTGATCTGCTCGATGTGGGCATTGAGCTTGGCTTTGGCGTTGGCGTCGATCACGGGGCCGACATCGGTGCTGAACTGCGCCGGATCGCCAATGCTTAACTGCGCCATTGCCCCTTCCAGCAACGACAGCATCCGTGGGGCCACATCCTCTTGCACAAACAACACCCGCAAGGCACTGCAGCGCTGGCCGGCACTTTGGAAGGCGGAATGGACCACATCGGTGATCACCTGCTCTGGCAGAGAGGTGGAGTCAACGATCATCGCGTTTTGGCCACCGGTTTCGGCAATCAACGGGGCGATGGCGCCATCTCGTGCCGCCAAGCTGCGGTTGATGTGTTTGGCGGTGGCGGTCGAGCCGGTAAAGCAGACGCCGGTGATACGTTCGTCGCTGGTCAGGGTTGGGCCAATGTCACGGCCAAGCCCTGGCAACAGCTGCAAGACATCGCCTGGGATCCCCGCTTGGTGTGCGAGTTCGGTGGCACGAAATGCAACTAAGTTGGTTTGCTCGGCGGGCTTAGCAATAACGCAGTTACCGGCGGCCAAGGCGGCGCTCACTTGGCCTAAGAAGATCGCCAAGGGGAAGTTCCACGGGCTGATGCACAAGAAGGTGCCGCGCCCTTGCACCAGCAGTTGATTGAGCTCGCCGGTTGGCCCCGGCAGGGTGCTGGCTTCGCCCATCAGCTTGCGCGCTTCAATGGCGTAGTAACGGCAAAAGTCCACCGCTTCACGCACTTCATCAATGCCATCTTGCAGGCTTTTACCTGCTTCCCGAGTACAGAGCGCGATCAGCTCAACCCGATGCTGTTCCAGCAGATCCGCCAGTTTATCGAGGGCGCTGGCGCGGGTGGCTACTGGGGTGTTATTCCAGCGCGGAAACGCTGCCGTGGCGTTGGCCAGTGCGGTTTCGATTTGCGCAGGGGTAGCAAAGTGGGCGCTGCCAACGGGGCTCAGATCCTGCGGGCTTTGCACTGCCACGGCTGGGCCCTGTGGTGCCGCTTGGCCGCCAATAACAGGGGCCGCTTGCCATTGGGTCTCCGCAAATTGCGCCAGCTGCTGATAAAACGGTTTGGACTCGGAGTGGATATTGAGGTTGAGGCCACGGGAGTTAACGCGATCTGGGAAGATCTGCTTTGGCTGCACAATCTTGTGGTTATTGAGGCTTGGGTAGCCTTGCAGCACCGGCAGTGGGTGCGCCACCAAGGTGTCGATTGGGGTATTGGGATCCACCAGCTTGTGCACAAATGAGGTGTTAGCGCCATTTTCCAGCAGACGTCGCACCAAGTACGGCAGCAGATCTTTGTGGGCGCCCACTGGCGCGTAGATCCGCACCTTCATGCCCGCGTGCTGGCCTAATAAGGTGTCGTACAGCTCTTGTCCCATGCCGTGCAGGCGTTGGAATTCAAAATCACGGCCTGCGGCCATGGCCAAAATGGTGGCGGCGGTTTGGGCGTTATGGCTGGCAAATTGCGGGTAGATGTTGCCCCGGGTGTGCTCGCTTAACAGATAGCGAGCGCAGGCCAAGTAAGACACATCGGTACCGGCTTTGCGGGTGAACACGGGGTAGGCATCGCTGCCGGCCTGTTGGCACCACTTCAGCTCGCTGTCCCAGTAGGCGCCTTTGACCAAGCGCACTGGGATCAGATCCCCTTGCTCTTGGGCAAGGGTGTTGATCCAAGTTAGCACGGGCAGGGCACGCTTTGAGTACGCCTGCACCACTAAGCCAAGATTGCCCCAGCCTTTGCAATCGCTGTGGCGATAGATGCGCTCAAACAGCTCTAACGACAGCTCCAGTCGATCCGCTTCTTCGGCGTCAATCGAGATCCCCACATCCAGCTGCCGAGCTTGACGCACCAGTTGCAAAACGGTGTCGCGCAGCTCGGTTAGCACACGGGCGCGGTTGGCCACTTCATAGCGTGGGTGCAGGGCCGACAACTTGATCGAGATGGTGGGTCTTGGGGCGTCGTTGGGGTCGAACTGCTGCGCCCCTAAAGCGGTGATGGCGTTGGCGTAATCGGCAAAATATTTGTCGGCGTCGGCCTGGGTTAACGCGGCTTCCCCAAGCATGTCGTAGGAGTGGCTGTAACCGAGTTTGCGGTTATCGCGGCTGTGTTTCAGGGCTTCGTTGATGTCGCGCCCCAGCACAAACTGGCGGCCCATGATCTTCATCGCGGTGTACATTGCTTGGCGGATCACCGGCTCGCCGACGCGATTCACTAAGCGCCCCAGCAGCCCCGCTGGCTTGTCGTCTACCGACTTGTCTAACGTGACGATTTTGCCGGTGAGCATCAGGCCCCAAGTGGAGGCATTCACCAGCAACGAATCGGAGCCCTTCAGGTGTTTGTTCCAGTCGGCACCAGAGAGCTTATCTTCAATCAGCGCATCGGCGGTGGCGGGATCGGGAATGCGCAGCAGCGCCTCCGCCAAACACATTAAGATGATCCCTTCTTGAGTCTCCAAACTGTATTGCTGCAAGAAGGCATCAATACCAACGCTGAGCCCTTTTTTATCGAACTTACGCACGTCGGCCACCATCTGATGGGCCTGAGCGGTAATCGCATCAATGTTATCGCTTGGCACCAATGGCATTAATTGCTCTAGGTAAGCGGCTTCATCAACGCCATAGTTGGCGCAAACAAGTTCGAAACGCTCGGCAAGAGTTAGGCTTTGGCTTTGTGGTTCCAGTACGCTGCTGGCTTGAAACATGGGGTGATCCTCACTGAAACGCACTGCGAGAGTGCGGGTCCTTTTTGTATACAATCTCCAATATACATCGCAGTATACTTTGAAATTGTGACCTAAAACAGAGGTGCAGGCGCAAGTGAAAGTAGATCGTTCAGAAAAGTATTTGAAAGGTTAATGCACAAAAAATGGCGGTGGGATTGATAACGGCAGTGTTCAAACCAAGCCGTAACGGAGTGGCGTGTGGCAGCGCTGAGCGGCAGCTGGATTTTAGCCAAAAAAAACGGCACCCGAAGGTGCCGCTGAGCTGAGCACGGAGGCGATCAGCGAATGTAATTATGATCTTTGCGACGGCGACTTGGGCGTGGCAAAAACGGCACAATCAAGCCCACCAGTAAGCCGATGCCGGCGATCAGGCCACCCTGCTTTAGCCATACAAAGCGCTCGCTGTTTTGCATCGAGTTCATCTGTTCGGTCAGCGCCGCGTTGCTCTGCTCTAACTCGTTAATGCGAATGGCTTGTTGCTCTACCCGCTGCCGCTGCGCTTGCAGTGAGCTGGTGCTGGCTTGCTGATCGTTGTCGTAACGTTGCGTCAGCAGCGCCAGTTCGCCTTTGGTTTGCTCCAATTGCGCTTGGGTCGCACTCAGCTGTTGCTGGGCTTGGGGCAGCAAGGTGCGGAAGCTGGCTTTGTTGGCCAAGTTGCGGGTTAGCACCCAGCCTTGGCGCGCTTTCCCGTCTTCGACTTTGCTGTAATCGCCAGACACCTCGTTTAGGGGCTTGACGGCATCACCGGCACGAATGGTGCCAAGGATGCGATATTTGTTGCTCGGGCCAGCCAGCAGATAGACATTGATGTCTTCGGTGATGGTCAGCTCTGCGGCAGAGGCGCTAAGACTAACTAGTGCAAGCAGCGCCAGGCTAATGCGTTTTAACATAGTGTGAATACCCTTTAAATTGCCCGCCCATGCTATGTAATTGAGGCAACAGGCACAAGCGAGTAGGCACAAAAAAAGGAGCCCTATGGCTCCTTTTTCGCTAGCAAACTGTTGCGTTATTGCAAGGTTATGCGAATCAACTGGAAGAACACGATAGAAAGTGCTGCCCCCGCGGGTAGGGTGACTACCCAAGAGATCACAATGTTACGCACCACGCCTAAGTTCAAGGCGGCAATACCACGGGCCATGCCCACACCCAGCACCGCACCAACCAGAGTTTGAGTGGTGGAGATTGGCAAACCAGTACCGGAAGCAATAACAACGGTGGAGGCGGCAGCCAGCTCAGCGGCAAAGCCACGGCTAGGAGTCAGGTGGGTGATCTTGTTACCGATGGTGGCGATAACGCGCTTACCCAACAGTGCCAGACCCAATACGATACCAAAGGCGCCCAGTGGCAAAATCCACCATGCGAGAGGCGCTTTGTCTGGAATGTCACCGCCGTGGCTAACAATGGTTACGACCGCAGCCAGTGGCCCAATCGCGTTCGCAACGTCGTTGGAACCGTGGGCGAAGGCCATGCAACAGGCGGTCACCACCATCAGCAGAGCAAACACTTTTTCCACGTTAGCGAATTGGGTATGTCGATCCGCTTGTTGATCAAACTTCATCCGGTTGATGGCAACTTTACCCAGCATGCCAACAACGGTCGCGGCCAAGATAGCTAAGCCGTAGGCTTCCATATTATCGAAGTGCAGACCCACGTGCTTCAGGCCTTTCTTGATGGTAACCAACGACATTACAAAGGCGGCTAATGCCATGTAGAACGGCACGTAGCGCTTAGCGTTGTTGAAGGGGGAGTCCGTATCGAAGATCAGCTTCTGGGCGCTTTGGAATATCACAAACGCGATAAAGCCCGATATGGCTGGGGTAACAACCCAAGAGCCAACGATGCCAGCGACTTTGGCCCAGTTAACCGCGTCCATGCCAACACCAACGGCGGCAAAACCAATGATGGCACCAATGATGGAGTGGGTGGTGGATACCGGCCAGCCTAGGTAGGAAGCGGCAATCAGCCAGATCCCTGCGGCCAAGAGAGCCGAAATAAAGCCGTAGACCAGCAGTTCTGGGGTGTCAGCAAAGTGGGCACCGTCAATGATGCCCTTACGAATGGTATTGGTTACTTCACCGCCGGCCAAATAGGCCCCAGCAAATTCAAATACCATCGCAATGATGATCGCTTGTTTGATTGTTAGCGCACCGGAACCAACCGATGTACCCATTGCGTTGGCCACGTCATTGGCACCAACGCCAAATGCCATCAAAAAGCCAAACAAAGCCGCAGCCGCGATGAGCCACGGGCCGTAAGTTACTAGAACTTCAACCATGGAAGAGCCTATTTATGAACCTAAAAGTTAACCTGGATTGGTTAGGTACGAGCCAGCATCAATTCCAGTCGAGCACCAACGCGCTCGGCCAAATCCGCTAAATCGCCGATCCATTCCAAAATTTTGTAGAACACCATCACGTCGATTGGATTCAGATCTTTTTCTAATGAAAACAGCTGACGGCGTAAGGTTACCTGCATTGAATCGGTATCATCTTCGATAGCGTCCAATTGCTGGATCAGTTCGTGCACGATGGTCACTTCACGACCACGGAAACCGCTTTCTAGCAGATCATCCAGTTCGTTGATCGCTTTTTGGGCGTGGTGCACGGCATCAACACAACGCTGCACGTAGGCAACGAAGTTTTCTTGCATCAATTCGGGTACTTGGGTTTGACGACCGATAACACGACCGGCGATGTCTTTGGCTTTATTGGCAATCTTGTCTTGCTGGGTCACAATTTCCAGCAGATCGGTACGCTGCACGGGCATGAAGATGCCACTTGGCAGGCTCATGCGAATTTCGCGCTTGAGTACATCGGCTTCATGTTCGTGAGAGCTGATCTGACGCTGCAGGGTTTCCGCTTCTTCCCAACGGTTGTCGATAACCGCGTTGAAGAATGGCACCATCAGAGTGGCAGCTTCACTGATCTTGTCGATGTGCTGCTCAAGAGGTTTGATCGGCGACTTCGCGAAGACGCCCAAAAAATTTACCGGCATAGCCTTAGTTCCTGCTTTGGAGCCCTAAGTTAGGCGAGCGAATCATACCCACCTGAAATGGAATCGCAAGGTCAATTCTTGCAACTGCACTGCCACATTTTATTCCATGTAACAGCGCTTCGGTGGATTATCGAATTGCGCGAATCCTATGGCAGAAATATGACAGCGATATTACAGGTGAAACGTTATTGTCATTTGGCTGAAATTTGATTTTAAAATTAAAGTGTTATGGAAATCGAGATAAAACTCTTACTGGCGCCAACTGGCGCATATAAACGGGTCTGTGATTGGCAGTTACCCAGTCAATTACAGCAGCAGCGCACGGATCTGCTCGGCAATATTTATTTTGACACGCCGGCGCAAACGTTGCGCAAATTAGACATGGGCTTGCGGATCCGTCGCCGTGGCACTCAGCGAGAAATGACTTTAAAAACGGCGGGTAAGGTGTGTGGCGGGCTGCATGCGCGTCCCGAATACAACGTGGATGTGGCCGCCGAACGGCCGGATCTGAGCTTGTTTGAGTCCGGCTTATTTAGCCCCGCCGAGGTGGCGCGATTGAATGCCGAACTGGTGCCGTTGTTCGCCACCGACTTTGAACGGCAGCAAGGGGTGCTGCAGATAGCGGACGCCACCGTTGAATTGGCACTGGATCAGGGCAGCATCAGCGCCGAAGGGGCCGAGTTAACCATCGCCGAGCTGGAACTGGAGTTGATCGAGGGGGAAGCCAAGGCGCTGCTGCCCTTGGTGGCCACCTTGATGCAGCAACAGCCGTTGCGACTGGGGTTGGACTCGAAAGCGGCGCGAGGCTATCGCTTAGCGCAGTTGCAAGCCCCCGCCGCCATCGCGACTCGGTGGCCAGCCAGTGCCGATGGGGTGCTATCGGCGTGGCAACGCAATGAAGAGCGGCTGCTGGCAGGGGAAATCGCGGCACTGGCGCCATTACTGCAGCTGTGGCAGCAAGCCCAGCACTGGCTTGATGGCAGCGAGCAGCAGTGGCTGGCGCAGGCGCAGCAGCAATTGCAGTGCGGCGACAATGGCAGTGAGGCGTTAGCGCGGCTGTTGCAGCAACCGCAGTATGGCTTATGCCAGTTAGCGTTATTACGGGCATGGTTGCTGCAAGAATGAGCTGGGCTTGGCTCTTCAGTGGGGTTGAGTGTCAGCCGCTGACGCCGGCTTAAGCGTTGGGGGATTGCTCTAAGAGCTTATCGAGCTTGGCTTCCAGCGCCGTCACCTTATCGAGGATGGCGGCGTTTTGCTGGCGCAGCTCGCGGTTTTTAACGTTGGTGTCGCTAAAGCCAAACATGCGGGTGGCGAACATGGCACCAATGCCGCCCAAAATGCCCACCCCTAGGCTGAACATGATGATCGCCATAACACGACCACCAACGGTAACCGGATAAAAATCCCCAAAACCAATGGTGGACGAGGACATCAACATCAGCCACACCGCATCGCTGTAGCTTTCGACATTGGCCCCTTCAGCGCCCACCTCAAACAGATAGGTGAAGTAGCCTAAGCCGCAACACAGGGTCACCATGGTGACGATGGACGCCAACAGCAGTGGCTTCAGATTGTAGTTCTTAACGCCGTATTCATCCACGCTGTACAGCTTGGATCGTTCCATTACGTTTTTCAAAAGTGTGGCCATGGTTATCTTGCGTGAATTTGATTTAAAAAAGGAAGTCAGTGAGCACGTTACCCGCTTCGCTTGCCCAAGCAAAGTGGATTCAGAGCAGGTGGTTCAACAGGTAAGCGGCGGCAAACACCAACGCCCCCTCCAGTGCCGCGACCCCAGCATTGTTTTGCAGCTCAATCTCTTCGTTAACGTGGACCTTGGCCAGCACCAAGCGCCGCAGCAGGGTTGAAAGCACGATCAACATAATGATTTTGCACAGCGACAGCACAAACCACAGCCCCAAATTAGAGAGTGGACTTTGTTGCTGAAACAGCGGCGACATTGAACTGGAATGCATCAGTAAGCCGCACGCCAGAAGGTAACCACTGTGGCGCAACGCCACCGGCAGGTGCCCCTGCGCCAACGCGTGTTGCAAGCTGCCGCCTTGATTGAATTTGGCAAAGCGCGACTCCAACACGCGGCTGATCAGCACCAGCAGCCCTAAGGCGGCAACAAAGTTGACGATCAGCATCGGCGCGGTGCCCCAGTGGCCCACATTCACCCACTGCATGCTGCCCTTGAGCACCAAGGCGATGGCGCAGGCCACGGCCGCATCCACAATCGACACCGGCACATTGCCCGCTAAGATCAGCTCGCGCTTATCAAAATGGTGCAAGCCCCATTTGTCGTAGCTCCAACGGCCTAACCGGATCAGCAGCAAGGCGCTGATCCCCACCACCGCCAACCGCAACGCGTGCTGCAGCGGTTGCGACACCTCGTTCAACAAAAACACCCCCGACAGGGCGATCGCCAGCGCGGTGATCCCACCCGCCACACTGATGCCAAAAGCAACGTTGTCGCGCTCGGCCAGCTCCTTGGTGCTGTCCACCCCGCTGAACCAGCCGTGGCTGAAGCGAGCCACCACAAAAAGCAGCAGTACCACAATAAGATCAATTGCTTGCAATATAAGTTGTTGTGGCGTGCGCCAGCTACTGAGTAGCTCCAAAGTGTCCATGTTCAATCCTTGCTGTTGAGGGCGGCTGCGATCATGGGGATCGCGCTGGGTTTCGTGGCCGCCACACAGTATTCGCTTCTCTGTAGTAGGCGAGTGTACCTAAGGTTGGTAAAGTGGCCTCTGCTTTTTTGCATCAGTTTTAGGTTAAACAAGGCGTTAGATAATGACCAGCGTGCCAACGGATCCGCAACTTAGCCCGGCCCTGCAAGCGCAAGCCGAACGATTTTGGTCGCGCTTGTGCCCAGACACCCTTGCCCAGCTGAACGGCCACGACCGCGATCAGATCTGGCGCTTACTGGGGTTGTCCGAGTTTGTCGGCGGGGTGCTGGCGCGGGATCCGCAGTGGCTCGCGCAGCTGTGGGGGCAACACCAACTGCAGGTGGCTCAGCGCCAGCACGATTACCCGTCGCAATTGGCGCAGCAGTTGAGCCAGTGCGACAGCGAACCGGCCGCCGCCAAAGTGTTGCGTCGTTTTCGTAACCGCGAACAATGCCGCATCGCCGCTCGAGATCTGCTCAATATGGCGTCGCTGGAGGAATCCCTTAGCCACCTGTCGGCGCTGGCTGAAGCGGTGGTGATCGCCGCGCGGGATTTTGTGATTGCACTGCAAGCCCCCGCTTGGGGCCGCGCCTGCAATGACGCGGGAGTGGAGCAGCCGCTGTTGATCCTCGGCATGGGCAAGCTGGGCGGACGCGAGCTTAACTTCTCGTCGGATATTGATCTGATCTTTTGTTACCCAGAGCATGGCAGCACCGTGGGTGGCCGCCGCCAGTGGGATAACCAGCAATACTTCATCCGCATCGGCCAAAAGCTGATTAACCTGCTGGCCAAAACCGACATGGATGGTTTCTGCTATCGGGTGGATATGCGCTTGCGCCCCTTTGGCGAAGCGGGGCCGTTGGTGGTGTCGCTGGCGGCGCTCGAGGATTACTACCAAGAGCAGGGGCGAGAATGGGAACGTTTCGCCATGGTGAAGGCGCGGGTGCTGGGCAACGACGACGCCAATCAACAGCTGGAGCAGATGCTGCGGCCGTTTGTGTATCGCCGCTACTTAGATTACTCCGCCATTGATGCGCTGCGAAAAATGAAGGGGCTGATTGAAACCCAAGTGCGACGCCAAGCGATCCGCAACAACATTAAGCTGGGCGCCGGTGGCATTCGTGAAGTGGAATTTGTGGTGCAAAGTCACCAACTGGTGCGCGGCGGTCGCGAGCCGGGGCTGCGGCTGCAATCGTTGCAGCAGGCGTTGGCGGAATTGACCCGTCTAGGCATCTTGGGCGAGCACGACAAACTGCAGCTGTGGCAGGGCTATCAGTTGTTGCGGGCGGTGGAAAATCGGCTGCAGGCGTTGAACGATCAACAAACTCAAACCCTGCCCAGCGACGACGACAACTGGCTGCGACTGGCGTTGGCGATGGGCTGCAACAATGCCGGGCAGCTGCAGCAGCAGATCGACCACGCGATGAGCGCCATTCACCAGATCTTCCGCGCCACCATTGGCGACAGTGAAGACAGCGAACAGGAGTTAGGCGCACTGCCGTCGCTGTGGTTAGACGACAACAACAAACTGGAAGGGCCAGCGATCTTAGCCGAACAAGGGCTCGAGCCTGACTTGTGGCCGCAGCTGCAGCGCAGCCGCAGCGAGATGAAACAGTGCCGCTTGGGCCCCCGTGGCCGCGACACCCTTGATCGGCTGATCCCGCACCTGTGGCAAGAATTAGCCCAGCGCAACCAGCCAGACCAAGTCTGGCAGCGGTTGGAGTCGGTGTTGCTGCGGATCCTCTCGCGCACCACCTACTTAGAATTACTGCTAGAGAAAGCCGGCGCCCGAACTCAACTCGCCAACCTGTGTGCCGCCAGTCCGTGGATCGCCGCTCAGCTGGCCCGTTATCCCGTGCTGCTGGATGAACTGATTGATCCGGTGGCGCTGTATCAGCCGCTGCCAGAGCATGGCTACGGTGCCGAGCTGCGTGAAGCGATGCTGCGGATCAGCGACGACGATCTGGAACAACAGATGGAAGCGCTGCGCCAATTTAAGCAGGCGCAGCAACTGCGCATTGCCGCTGCCGACATCACCGGCGTGCTGCCGGTCACGCAGGTGAGCGATCACCTGTCGTGGCTGGCGGAAGCGATCATTGAAAAAGTGGTGGCGATGGCGTGGCAGCAGATCAGCGCGCGCCACGGGGCACCGGCGAATTTGGCCGACGGCGAGCGTGGGTTTGGGGTGGTGGCCTATGGCAAGCTGGGCGGCTTCGAGCTGGGCTATGGTTCGGATCTGGATCTGGTGTTTTTGCACCAAGCCGAGGTTGGCACCACCACCGGAGATAAGCCGATTGATGGCGGCCACTTTTACATCAAACTGGCGCAGCGGATCTTGCATCTGTTCTCAACCCGCACCGCCTCTGGGGTGCTGTATGAAGTGGACACCCGACTGCGGCCTTCGGGCAAAAGCGGCTTGCTGGTCAGCCAAATCGGCCGCTTTGAAGAGTACCAACGGCAAGAAGCGTGGACTTGGGAGCATCAGGCGTTATCACGGGCTCGCTATGTGTTTGGCGACGATGGCCTTGCCCAGCGTTTTGCCCAGTTACGGCGGCAGATCCTGATGGCGGACCGGGATCCGGCCACCTTGCAGCAGGATGTGGTGCAGATGCGGGTGAAGATGCGTCAGCATCTGGATCGTGCCGCTAAGGATCAGTTTGATCTGAAGCAGGGCGCAGGCGGGATCACCGACATTGAATTCATTACCCAATATTTGGTGCTGCGCTACAGCGCCCAAGCGCCGCAATTGCTGCGTACCAGCGACAATGCGCGGATGCTTAAGGCGGCGCTGCAAGCGGAGATCATCACCCCAGCTCAAGCGGATCTGCTGACCCATTGTTATCACCAGCTGCGCGACGACAACCACCATCGGGTCTTGGCGGGGCACAACAGCATTGTGCCACTGGCCCAGCGGCCTGCCTCCTGCCAAGCGGTTGAACAGCTGTGGCGGCAGTTGCTGCTGAACGAGACAGACTAAACGCTGCGCTTAGCTATCGGGTTGGCGCAGCCAGTACCAGAAGCCGATTAAGTTGGCGATGAACCAGAGATCTTTCACCAAAAACTGACCGCCGCTGCTGAGCAAACTGCTGGGGCTGAGGGCACCGCTCCAGCTGAATAGGAAGCTTTGGGTAACCACAAAGACAGCGCCGCTGAGGCCGATGCTAAGCAGCGCCACTTGGGGTTGCCATAAGGTGGCCAGCAACAGTGCCACCGTAAGCAGATCGTACAGGCCAATTAGGTTAGAAGTGGTTTGCAGGCTGAACAGTTGATAGAGCCAACCAAGCAGCGGTGAGCTTTGCACCAGTGCCTCAATCCCTTGGGCTTCCAGCGCGGTAAATTTCATCCCACCAATCCACAGCAGCACTAACAAAACCGGTGTTACGGCGATAATCCGCTGCAATGGCGGGCGCAGATTGGGTTGCAGCAGGGCAATGCCCAGGCTGAGCAGCGCCGCGTATTTGATCACCCCTTGGCCCGCCCCCAGTGCGGGAAAACCGCCCAAGCTATCGATGTACAGGGTTGGCCCCAACAGTGGCAACAGGGCCACGGTGCTGGTGACGATCAACACCCAACCTAAGGCCGATTGCAGTGCGCTGTGGTAGAGCGTGGCCAGTGTGAGCAAGGCGATAACGGTGAAGCCGACCGCCGCAATGGCGTTGGCCGTTGTTGGTGCCATCAGTTGGCTGATGCCGTAAAAATGGGTGCTGTTGCTGATGGCCGAGTGGTGGCCGAGCAGGGCGGTGCTGATGGCCAGTAAGGTGGATGAGATCAGCAACAACAGCAGCATCAGCCGTTGGCTGCTTTGGTGGCTTAAGGCCAACCACGAGGGCGCGCTGGCGGTGGTTGTGCGGGCTACTGCGGGGGTCGCCGCTGCGGCGGTTAAATCGAATGGGATCGGGGTTGATTGAGACTGGGCCATTACTGCTCCGTGGCGGTTTATTCCATTGCAGGGGATAGACCCAGCGGCGGCACAAACGCTTTCAGTCACGGATAAAAAAACCGCCCGAAGGCGGTTGGTGGCAGCGTTGCTGTTAGCGATAAAACTCACTGCGATCGTTGGTATCTGGGCGAGTTTTAAAACGACGGTGCAGCCACATGTACTGCTCTGGTCGCATCCGCACCAGTTTTTCCGTCTCATCATTACCGCGCTGCACATCGGCGTGGTCGTCGCCGGTGGGGAAGTTATCTAATGGCGGCTGAATGGCGATGCGATAGCCGCTGGCATCGGCGCTACGTTCAACAAAAAAGGGCAATACCTTGGCCTTGCCCATCTTGGCGAGCGCGGGCGCGCCTGGGGCGGTTGAGCACTCAATGCCAAAGAAGTTAGTAAAGATCCCACGACCGCCTGCATCTTGGTCTTGGGTATACCAGATGATCTCGCCTTGGCGCAGCGCCTTCACCATCTGCCGGACTTCGGTTTTTTTAATTAGCCCTTTATTAGACTGTAATCGCCCTTGGGTTTGTAAGTATTCAATCAGTGGGTTCTTGTTGGGGCGGTAAACGCCAATGCCGGAAAACGCTTGGCCAAACACCCGCGCACCAGGTTCCAGCATCAGGCAGTGGGCGGCCAGTAGGATCACCCCTTGGCCTTCGGCTTGCACCTGAGTGATGTGCTCTTGGCCTTCAATCTGCATGTGTTGCTGGATGCGTTTATCGCTCCAGAACCAAGCGTTGCCGGTATCAAACAGCGCCATGCCGATCTCATCAAAGTTGTTGTCCAACAACTGCTGCTGTTCGGTGGCGCTTAACTCGGGGTAGCAGCGTTCGATGTTGCGGCGTACGGTTTGCACGCGCTTGGGCTGCAACGCTTTAAACAGTCGCCCAAACCGTTGACCCAAGGTGATTTGGGTGGTGAGTGGCAGCTTAACCAACAGCCGCAGTAGGCCGACACCAAGCCAGGTTAACCAGAACTTGGGCGCCAACAGGCGGCGTTCAAATTGCGCTTCTGTAATCATATCCGACCGAACTGTTGCGATATCCACACTGCGTCATGCAGCAAAGTGGCGCCGACTATAGCGAAAAGCCCCAGCGCCATGCAATTTTGTTGCCTTTGCCCATACGCAGCAACCGCTTGAAGTTTACTCAAATTTGCCCAGTTTCGGGCGCTAAACAAGGATCGTACCCATCAGCGGCTGTGATAAACTGGACCATTACCCAGTTACAGCGAAAGAGAGTGGCGATGAAAGTAGCCCTGTCCGCCTTTGAACAGGCTCAGGTATTGGTGGTTGGCGATGTGATGCTCGACCGTTATTGGATCGGGCCAATTGATCGCATCTCCCCTGAGGCACCGGTGCCGGTTGTTAAAGTTGATCAAACTGAAGACCGCCCTGGTGGTGCCGCCAACGTTGCCTTGAATGTGGCGGCGCTGGGTGGCCAAGCGCAACTGGTGGGCTTGGTTGGCGTGGATGAAGCCGCTGACGTGCTGCGCACCAGCTTAACCAGCAATGGCGTTGAGCCACAACTGGTGGCCGTTGCCGGTAAGCCAACCATCACCAAGCTGCGGGTGTTGTCCCGTAACCAGCAGTTGCTGCGGTTAGACTTTGAACAAGAGTTTGGCTTAGAGGCCGCCGCTCCACTGCGGGCCGCTACCGAGCAGAACCTGTCGCCGCACAAGGTGCTGGTGCTGTCGGATTACGCCAAGGGAGCCTTGATTGAAGTGCAATCGCTGATCCAACTGGCGCGGGCGGCCTCGGTGCCGGTGCTGATCGATCCGAAAGGCGGCAGCTTCGAAAAATACCGTGGTGCAACCTTGCTGACGCCGAACATGTCGGAGTTTGAACAGGTGGTTGGCAAGGTGGCCGACGAAGCGGATCTGGTGGCCAAAGGCTTGGCACTGATCGAACAGTACGAGTTTGAAGCGCTGTTGATCACCCGCTCTGAAAAAGGCATGACCCTACTGCGTCCAGGCCACCCAGAGCTGCACCTGCCTGCGATGGCGCGCGAGGTCTACGATGTGACCGGCGCCGGCGATACCGTTATCTCCACCTTAGCCACGGCACTGTCTTCCGGTGCCGAGCTGGATCAAGCCTGTGCCTTGGCCAACGCTGCTGCTTCGGTGGTGGTGGGCAAACTGGGCACCTCAACCGTATCAGCGGTGGAAGTGGCGTCGATGGTGTCTGACATGCACGACGAGTCCGGTTTCGGTGTGGTCAATGAATCGCAGCTGCAACAAGCGGTAGCGGAAGCCAAAGCCCGCGGCGAAAACGTGGTGATGACCAACGGCTGCTTCGACATTCTGCACGCCGGTCATGTGTCCTACCTCAGCCAAGCGCGTAAGCTGGGCGATCGCCTGATTGTGGCCGTTAACAGCGATGAATCGGTACGCCGCCTGAAAGGCGATGGTCGTCCGGTCAACAGCGTTGATCGCCGCATGGCGGTGCTGGCGGGCTTAGGCGCGGTGGATTGGGTGGTGCCGTTTGGCGAAGACACGCCACAACGGCTGATCGCTCAAACCCTGCCGGATCTGCTGGTGAAGGGCGGCGATTATGAAGTGGACCAGATCGCCGGCCACCGTGAAGTGTTGGATAACGGCGGCGAAGTGAAGATCCTCGGCTTCGAAGACGGCTGTTCCACCACCGCCATCATCAAAACCATCCGCGCGCAGGACTGACATGACGAGCGCAAGGACGCGCCGTCATCAAGCTTACTGGCCAATACGGTTGTTGGTCGGTAAGCCAGCCTTGCTGCGAGTCGCCTTCTTGTTGGTGGCCCTGCTGCCGACCGCCGCAATGGCCATTCCCACCCATCAACTGTGCCGCTTAGATCGGCTGGCGGATTGTCGGCTCAGTGCGCGTTGGCAACAGGTGCTGCAATCCTTGTGGCCAGGGGATCTAAACCAATCGCTGCACCACGCCATTGCCGGTCAAGGTGGGGTCACCCTGCTGGCCGACGAGGATGCGCTGATCCTCCTGAACCCCGAAGGGATCAAACGCAACCATCTGGTGCTGCTGGATGAAACCCTGTACGAACAGCCCAGCCTGCGTAATTACCGCTCGACCTACTATCACGAGCTTGGCCACGTCGCCAGCCGTCATTCCCCGTGGTTAGCCAAAATTCAACCCCGCAATTGGCCCGAGCATTGGCAGCGCGAAGTGTTAGCGGATCTGTATCTGTACTGGCATCTGCTGCGGGAAGGCGCCACCCCATCGGAACTGTGGGCGCAGCTGCACCTGCGTAACATTGGGTTGATGCAAGCCCAGCCCGATTGGCAACACTGGACCACCCCCGTGCTGTACCCATTGCTGCAAGATTTTACGCAGCTGCAACGTTGGTCGCAGCGTCCCTTGGCGCAATTTATTGATGCGGCGCTGGCCGACAACCACTCGTGGCCACTGCACGCGTACCGACGCTTAGGCCAACGTCAGTTTGCGCTCACCGGTTCGAGCGTGGCTCAGCCCTATCTCAGCGCCCCCCAGCGGCAGCAATGGACGGCCATGCTTAGCCCCACCTTACGCTGGCTTGGGGTGGATCTGCCCGCCTATCTGGCGCGCCATCAACTGTAGTCTTGGCGTGCTTAGGCTTTCGCGCACCGCTAAGAGCGGCACCGTTTGGCCTGTTGTAATCGCTGTTGGTAGGCTTCGGTTTTGATGTTCTCGCGGCAGCAATCCTCGGCGTCGCGACGGTAGCGGCTGCAGCCATAAAACGGCTCTTTGCCGGGCTGATTGTTGCGAATTTTCATGGTGCCAATGCCGCAGCGCAGGCACAGAATATCAATTTGGCCACAGTCGCGGTTGACGCAGCGGCGAAACCCCTGGGGCTGGGTTGGCATCGGGCTGCTGCATTCAGGGCAGGCGCGCTCGGTGTGATCGCAGGCGGGCTTAAGGGAACAGACATAAAACACGCTTTGGTATTTGCTGGTTAAGCGTTTCAGTTGCCCCTGCTGGCACTTGGGGCATCGATGTTGCACCAGCGGAGCGCCACTGTGTTCAACCAACTCTTTATTTAGGCGCGCCAGCTCCAGCACAAACGGCGACGGTTTATCGCCATCAAACAGCACATAGACAAAGTGCTTGGCTCGAGTCAGCGCCACATAGAATAGTCGACGTTCTTCGGCAAAGCTGAACTGCTCCGCTTGCGGCAGCACCTGATCGATCAACTCGTCGTGGTTCTTCACCGACGGAAACGCGCCCTGATCCAAGCCAATCACCACCACGTAATCCGCTTCTAAGCCCTTCGACGCGTGGGCGGTTTTGTAACTGACGTTAAGGTTGGGCAGCGAGGCTTGCAGCGGAGTCAACTCTGGCAGTTCACGCATGTTGATGGCGCTGTAACGCCCCACCACCAACACCTGCGCGACTCTGTCGGGTTGATGCTTAGCGGCATGACGGCTAAAGACCGCCAAGGCGCGTTGCAGCGCTTGGGCGTTGGCGGCCAGCTTGTATTGCTGCGGCGTTTGCCCTAACTGCTGCGGCAGCTGCTCGCGCACATTGACCAAGCGCACAGCCGCCGCCTGCACCTGAGTATGGGTGTGGATCTGCTTTTGCAGCTGCTCGGGGTTGGCCATCACAAAGGTGCTCGACAGTTGATGGATGCGGTTGTTGAAGCGATAGCTTTTATCCAGCAGCAACATCTGAGCGGGGCTAAAGGCGTGATCAAAGCGAGTGAAGAAGCGCAGATCCGAGCCATTAAAGCGGTAGATCGCCTGCCAGTCGTCGCCCACCGCAAACAGGCGCATGTTGGGGCGCGATTGCAGCAGCGCATTCAGCAAACGGCCACGGCCGGTGCTGAGATCTTGAAACTCATCCACCAGCACATAACGGTAGCCGTGGTTGAATTGCCGCTGCTGTAGGCGTTCGGTGGCCAGTGCGATCATATCGGCAAAGTCGATCTCCCCTTGCAGCTTCAAGTGGCGCTGATAGGCATCCAGCAGTGGCTCAAACAGGTCAAAGAAGTGGTTAGAGCGGGCGACGTCGTAGCCGCTGTCAGCGTCCAGCTGTTGGCGCAGCTCATCCAGATTGTGCTGACCCTCTTTGTATAACCCCAAAAAGCGGATCACCAAATCACAAAAGCCCCGCCACGGTGAGTGCTGTTGCTGCTGTAATTGTTGCAACGCTTGGGTGGGATCCAGCGGTGCTTTGTGCAATTGATGCTGGCTGAGCAGGCGTTCGAGTTCGGTTTCTAAACTGCCATCACTCAACTGATGGCTGTACAGCTCGGCCAGCTTGGTTTGCTTGTCTTGGTGCAGCTGGCGCTTCCACTCTATCCCTTGCCAATACTGCTGCTGATCCACAAACGGGGCGGTATGGCCCTGCTTATTGATGCCAAAAAACTCAAGATAGAGCTGCGCTTCTGGCAGGTAGAAATCCGGTTTGTATTGGCCGTGCTCAAGGCTGGCGGTGGGGTGTTCATACTTCATCTCATAGCGGTAATCGATGCCCCACAGATAGAGCAAGTTCGCGATCCGCAGCTCGCCGATGCTCTTTACAAACTCCCCCTGCAGGGTGATCAAGCGGCACTTACTGATGAACTCGTGGTAGGCCTCAATGCTGTCGAAATCGAACTGAGTTTTGGCTGGGGTGCTGTAACTGGCAAAGAAAACCAGTAACTGTTGCTGATAGGCGGCGTTGTAGGTGAGCTGGGTTTCCAGTGCTTCTTGCACAAAACGTTGCAGCTGCTCCTCTTGCTCCACCAGCTGGGTTAACGACGCTTTGTGGCCACGGGCGTGGGCGACAATGCGGTTACCAAAGCCGTGAAAGGTGCTGGCGGTAAACTGCTTCGCTAAAGTGGGCAAGCGCTGGGCCAAGCGTTGGTTCATCTCTTCGGCGGCCTTGTTACCAAACGCCAACAGCAAGATCTCCTCGGGCTGAGCTAAGCCTGCCGCCACCAGATACCCCGCTTTGCCCACCAACGTCGAGGTTTTGCCGGTGCCCGCGCCCGCCACAACCAAGTTGTGATCGTCGTTGGTGACGCAGGCTTGGCGTTGGCGTTCGCTCAGCGGCATCTTTTCTACGGTATCGAAGAAGCGTTGGTGCCGTTGCAACAATCGGGGCACCACTTGTTGGTTGTAGTGGTTGCGGCCAAGTTCGGTGATGTTGGCGCTGGATAATTGCTGGGCAAAACGCAGCAATTGCTGCTGGGCAGGATCGCGGAATTGCTCCGGCTGCAGCGCCAACTGCGTCAGCTTCTGCCCCAGCCGCACAACGTTGGCTAAGGGCTGCCATTCACTGGAGGAGAAATAGTGATGCTGTTGTTGGTAGCGTTCGGCCAGTTGCAGCAAGTGTTGCCACTGGGTGGTTTGGGTAATGGCCTGCAACAGGTGCTGCTTGGTATTGCCCACAAATCGCGCCACCGCTTTGCTCTCTAGCCCCCGCAGCAAGTAACGCTCATCGGCCACGGTCAGTTCCAGACTGTCGAACCAGCTGCCGCTGTGCACCGTGAGGGCATCGATCTGCTGCCATTGGATCGAAAACGGGTTGGCACCAATGGTGCCACTGATCGCCGTTGCGCTGATCTGAGCGTGCGCGACACGCTGTGGTAGCAAGCCCCACAGGTGAAAGAGATTGTTGCTTCGGATCTGCATGGCTGCGGGTACGTCGGTGACCAAAAGGAGAGTAGATGGATTTCACCACAATCCGGTCAGTTTCGCTAATCGCACCCGTGCCCATGTTGGCTGGCGCCCACTCCAACGCGGTTTTCCTCGTTGGCCTAACTCTTGCTTTAACAAAATGCCAACATAATGCGCGACGGTGCCAGTCGCTGTTGGTACCTTTTTTCACTCAGCACCATTAACTTGACACTACTGCAGGCGGCTACGATGTTTGGGGTAGAGAGCAACAGGAGGACAACGCATGTCGTTTTGGACAGCCATTGTGATTATCGTGGCGATTTCGGTAACCATGGGCACCATCCCAGAGATCATGAAGCAGCGTAATCGCAGCAAGGCGCAAAGTAAGAACAGCGAGGCGCTGGAAGGGCGGTTACAACAGCTTGAGCAACACAACGCGCAGCTATTAGAGCGGGTCGAAGTGCTAGAGCGGATCGTGACGGACGGCAACTATGAGCTGCAAGAGCAGTTTCGCAAGTTAGGGTAAGGAGACAGCTAATGGATTGGACAGGGATCATCACCATGGTGTGCGTGTTTGGCTTTTTGTCGCTGGCGGTGTGGGTGGATTACCGCAAAGACGCCTTAAAGATCAAAAGCGGCCGCAGCAACCTGTGGGACAAGTGGTTTGGCGTGGGCACCATTACCGGCAGCGACGAGGGGCTCGGTGGTGCAGAACCGGCCATGCATCAAGAGCTGCAGCAGCTGCGGGAGCAAAACCAAAAATTGGCCGAGCGAGTGGAAGTGCTAGAGCGGATCGTCACCGACAGTGGCTTTGAGCTGGATCAGCAGATCCGCAAACTGTAACTGGTGCTTATTGTGGCGGCGTTACCTTGGTTGTTGGCCTTAGCCCAACAGAGTTAACGCCACGCTAAGTAAGATCCCAGCGCCCACCAAGCTAAACAGCCCGCCGCACAGCGCATCAATCCACACCGTTAACCGTTGCAGTTTTTGCTGCATCTTCGCCCCAGTTAACAGGTAGGAAAGCGCCGCAAACCACACAAAAGACAAGCCCCACAAAATGCCAATGGCCGCTCCTTTGCCGCCAACGGACATCTGCACTGGCACCAAGCTGGTGATCAAACTGAGAAAAAACACCAACGCCTTTGGGTTAAGCAAATTAGTGATAAAGCCTTTGATGGTGGCTTGCTTAATGCTGAGGCTTGCGCCGTTGCTGGCCAAGGGGTGCCCTGTGGGCTGCCTTAGCCGAGCGGGAAGGGAACTGAGCGCACTCACGCCCAAATACAGTAAGTAGCCGCCACCGGCCACTTTCAGGGCCACGCCCAGCAGCGGTGCTTGCTGGATCAAAAGCGAGACGCCGCTAATCGCAAACATGGCGTGCAGCAGAATGGCCAACGAGATGCCAAAGGCGATGGCCAACCCCGCTTGGCGGCCATGTCGGCTGGCGGCCTGCACCACTAAGGCAAAATCGGGGCCAGGGCTGGCCAACGCCGCTAAATGCACCAACGCTAAAGTGGCAAGGATCGAGAATTCGTTTATCACGGCTGACTTTTTCTTGGTAAAAGCAGCAGGTTACCCGCGCGGTTTGGCGGATGCAAAAGCGCCATAAATAAAGGCCAGTCAATCGACTGGCCTTTCGCTTACAGGGAGAATGGGCGGTTAGGGGTTAACGGCGACGACGCAGCCCCAACCACGCCAGCAGCATCAGGCCAAGATGGCCTAAAGAACCGCTGTCGCTGTCTTTCTTAGCTTCGGTGTAGTTCAGCGCCACCACCACAGGATCGTGATCCGAGCTCGAGAACAGGTTATCCGATTTGGTGAGCTTGCTGGTGTACTTATCGGCGTACTGGAACTGCGACGATTCCGCCGCATTGATGTGCCAATCTTCAATGGCCACCACGCGCTGAGCCACGCTGCTGTTGCCTAAGGCGTGATCCAAATTACCCAGTTCGCCGTTGTAAACGTAAGAGTAAGTGTCTACCCCGTGCATTTGGGTGTTGAGGTTCACTAAGCCGTAGCCTTGTTCGATGATGCGCGGCTCGGCATCCAAGGTTTCGCCGTTCAAGGTGGTGTGCGCCGCCGTCACAATCACGTGATCGCTGCTGCTGGCGTCGTAATCGGTCAGTACCCGCACCGGATCTTCTAGGCCATAGGCGTTCATGTCGCCCAGCACCAGCACATCGCCTTCAATGTTGCTGATCGCTTTGCCAATCACATCGGCAGCCGAAACGCGGAACTCATTACAGTGGCCCTGCAGATCCAGCGGATCGCTGTCGTCGGCAAACTCCTGCCAATCTTCCAAGCACTCAGAGCCCTTCGACTTCAGATGGTTTACCACCACCGTCAGCGGCTTATCGCCCACCATAAAGGTTTGCCCCAAGCTGTGGCGCTGGTATTTATCGTATTGTGGGCTTTGCTCTAGATCATCGCCTTCGCCACGGCTGGCGGCGGCCGCTGGCGCGTGCTGCTCTGGGGTGGCAATCACAAAGGCCGCCCCTTCCGGTGTTACGGTGGCCGCGCGGTAGATCAGCGCCACGGTGATGGCGTCGCTGCCTAAGAACTTATCTTGGTATTTGTCCTCTGCGGCGATCTCAATGAACTGGTACATCTGCTCATCGGTCATCTCCAGATTGAGGGTATTCACCAGATCTTGAATGGCGGATTTTTCCCCGAAGCCGTTGTTGCCAATCTCCATCAGACCAATGATGTCGGCGTTCATCTCAACAATGGCGTTCACGATCTTGGTGCGCTGCAGCTGGAACTCTTCCAGTGTCTTCGCCCCGCGGCTGGCCATTGGTGCGTCGTCGCCGCCATCGGTGTCGTTAAACAGATTCAATACGTTAAAGCTGCCCACCCGAATGTCGCCTTGGGTCGCAATGGCTGGGGAGTCTGGGCGCTCATCAAGGCGGCTAAAATCGCTGCCATCAATGGTGTTGGTGGCAACCAAACGGTACTCGTTGTAGGCGTAGCCCACCATCCCTTCAAGGCCGGTAAGGGTGTCGCCAATGCGCATAAAGTTCTGCTCTGGATCGAAGTCCGGCAGGTAGCTGATTTGGCCATCGTAGTCTTTGTAGTCGGACTGCACGATTAAGCGGTTGTGGCTGTTGGCGATGGCTTGCGCGGCGGCTGCGTCGCTGCCGGGCTGCAAAATTTGGGTTGGCTTAAACAGCGGCGCTTGGTGCGACAACAGCATCACGTTGCCGTTTTTGCCTTGGTAGCCAAATGAGCCCGTTACCTTCATGTCGCTGTTGCTGTCCAGCACCACCTTCATCCCTTCAACCCGCTCTAGGGCATCCGCTAAGGTTTCGCCATCGCCAATCACCAATGGCGTGGCGGCTGGTGCGGTACCGCTGGCGCCAATTTCGATGCGTGGATCTGCGCTGATGTCGAGCTGAGTCAGGTTGTAGAACTCTTTAACGTAGCCTTGGACGCACACTTCCACCCCAGGCTGGATCTCCGCCGGAGCCTTGGCACCCATGTTGATAAACAGGCCATCAGAGGTGGCATCGTTGCCGTCGCCATCGATGTCTTGCAGGTAGAAGCCCTTAAAGCTGTTGTCGCCACGGGCGCTCACCACCCCTTGAACAAACACCGTTTCGGTGCTGCTGTAGGCGCCATCGGGGATCAATGGGCTGGTTGCGCCTTCGCCTTGAATGGCGGGAATGGTGGTGAACGTGGCTTGGCTGCAATCCAGTGGCTCTGGTGCGGCCACCGCATCCAGATTGCCTAAGCCAGAAAAATCGTCGGTGTTGAGTTCGCTCCAGTCGGTGCTGTCGTACTTGTTGTTGGCGCTTAAGGCATCGGCATTGCGGCGCAAGGTAACGTTCGCGGCCCATTTGTCTGGGGTGGGAATGTCGCCAACCACATCAACGATCTGGTCGTCTTTGATTAAGGCCACCGCATCGCCGCCATTGTGTTGCAGGTTACCGTTGATGAGCGTTGGAATGCCATCGGCCAGCACGATGCCAGTGTCTGCTTTGTTGTTGTTCAGCACCACCAGCAGCTTGCCCGCTGGGATGGTTTGATCGCTCAGATCCACCATCGTTAAAGGCGTTGTGGCACCGTCTTTGTAGCGTACTAATGAGTAACCGGCGAGGCTGACGGCTTCGCTGCCGCTGTTGTACAACTCAATCGCTTTGCGTGAACTGGAGCCTTCAACGTATTCGCTGATCAACAGATCGGCACTGGCAGGCATGGCGGCCATGATGGCCAACGCGAGGGCCGATGGTTTGGCGAAATAATTCATCAACAGATCCTTTTTCTGAATTTCGGTTCAGAGCGAGAATACGATCCGATTGTTTAAGAAAAAGTGAATCCATGTGAAAGAACGATCTCGATCACGCTATCTGTGGTTCGAATGCAATTCAGGTGGCAAAAATCGGCAAAAACACCCGTGGGCCGACATTTTTTCGGTCGCTGGCGGATGCGATGGCGTGGTGGATGGGCTTGAAATGGCACCGGCGGCGTGATGAAAGGAAAATAATTGCTCGAAACTGTGACGTTTTTAGGGCGTTAGCCGCTGTTCATGGCCAAGGGCAAGCAAGCGGCTGAGCGAGTGGCTATGGGGTGCGGCAGGCGCTGCGGCAGATGAGTCGGCAAGGGAGGGAAAATGTGCGCGCTGATTGGACCGGGGCCATGTCGCGGCTAATGGCGCTGGCGAAACAGCCGTCCCAGCCCCAACCAAAAGCCAAATTCGCACAGCAACCCCAGCGTCACCAACAGCAATGCACCCGATTGAATCCCCAAGCTATAGCAGCTTAGGGCGGCAATAAGGAACAACAGTGGGATCAGGTAGCGCATCGGCAACTCCGGTGATAACAAA
The DNA here is from genome assembly GCF_947489035.1 of uncultured Ferrimonas sp. Taxonomy (GTDB): domain Bacteria; phylum Pseudomonadota; class Gammaproteobacteria; order Enterobacterales; family Shewanellaceae; genus Ferrimonas. The sequence goes on from NZ_CANLCI010000008.1 coordinate 99,822, forward strand.
GCAGTGTTACCACCCTAGGGGCTGGCCGAAACGCAGGCCAATCCAGTTTGTAACAGCCGATGTCAGTAGCGGATCTTGTCGCAACTGCAGCCGATGCTGCCATCGCGTTGTTGCCATTGCTGATAATCAGCCGCATCGCACTGGCGTTTCAAAGTGATGCATTGGCCAGCGGAAAGCTCCACCTCGCTGGCACTGTTATTTTTGATCGCGTTTTTGGCGATGCTGCTGCAGCCGCTCAGCGCCAATATAGCAATTAGCAGGGCTATTGGTTTCATGGTCACACTCCTTGTGTTGAATCGCTATTAACGTAATGAACGCGCCCGTTTGGCCAGCCAACGATCCAGTTCACCGGCAAAGGCTTTGCGATCTTGGGCACTCAGCGCCGGTGGCCCACCGGTTTGTACCCCACTGGCGCGCATGGTGTCCATAAAATCGCGCATGTTCAGCCGCTGGCGGATGTTGCTGGCGCTGTACATCTCGCCACGGGGGTTAAGCGCTAGCGCCTTTTTGTCGATCACTTCCGCCGCTAACGGGATGTCGGCGGTGATCACCAGATCGTTGGCTTGCACCTGCTGCACAATCCAGTTGTCGGCCACATCAAAGCCGCTGCTGACTTGGCGAAACTGAATGTAAGGCGATGGCGGTACGCGCAGCGGGTGGTTGGCGATCAAGGTGGTGGGGGTGGCGGTGCGATCCGCGGCTTTAAATAGGATCTCTTTGATCACCGCCGGACAGGCGTCGGCGTCTACCCAGATGTTCATGGCGCTTCCGATAAAGGGGACGAAAGCGCCAGTGTATCAGCTTGATGGCATAACGGCTGCCTTGGCTTGGCCACGGCGGCGCCAGCCAATGGCCAAGGCGGCACCCAGATACATCACCAAGCCATAAACGCCTGCGGTAATGGCGTAGTCGGGGTGGCCTAAGAAGGTGATGGCGATCAGCATCGACAAGGTGGTGTTCTGCACGCCCACTTCAATCACCACGGTGGTGGTGTCGTTGCCATTGAGCCGAAACAGATAACTGAGCAGATAACCCAGCCCCAGCCCCAGCAGATTGAACGCCAAACACGCCAGCAACAGCTGATCGAACATGCGGATCAACATCTGCCACTCTTGAATGGTGATGGCGATAACCAGCAGCACCAGCACCAACACCGAAAACCAACGAAACAGCGGTTCAGTGCGCTTGGCCCACTGCGGCGCAACATGATTTACCCCCATGCCGATGGCCACCGGCAGCAACGAAATCGTGAACAAGCCCGCCGCCGTTGCCGCCAGTGAAAACTCAACCGCGTCGCGGCTGGCAAACCACTGCAGCGTTAGCCCCACCAGCAGCGGCGCGGTTAACACGCAAATTAAGTTGCTGAGCGCGGTTAACGACACGCTTAGGGCTAAGTTGGCGCGGGCTAAGTGACACAGCAAATTAGAAGTGGTGCCACCGGGGCAGATCGCCACCAGCATCAACCCCACCGCCAGCTCGGTCGAGAGGTTAAATGCGCTGATCACCAACAGCGCCAGCAGCGGCAACCCCAGCACTTGCCCCAGCAGCCCCGCCGCCACCGATTGCGGCAGTTGCAGCAAGCGGGTGAAATCTTGGCGGCGCAGGGTTAAGCCCATGCCAAACATGATTAAGGCCAACGCCAGCGGCAGCAGCACCTGAGTTAAGACTGTGCCCTGCATCAGTCGAGGAAGCTTGAGTCTTGCGCCAGCAGCTTCTGATACAGCGGCTGGAAGTTACCCCACAGCACCAGATCCGAGGCGGTGATCTGCTTGGCCTGACGAGCCACTTCGGGGTGGATCAGCTTCAGTTCCCCGGCGGCTTGCGCCAGCAACTGGCTGTGGCAACAGCTGTCCATGGTGATGAAGCTGGCACAGGCGGCGTCCACGCTGCTGCCAACGGTTAACAGGCCATGGTTTTGCAGCACCGCAGCGATGTTGTCGCCCAGCGCATTGGCGATGCGTTGGCCCTCATCCAGTTCCATCACCACGCCGCCAAAATCGTCGTAGATGGCGTGATTTTCAAAGAACATGCAGGCGTCTTGGCTGATCGGCAGCAGTGGCTGGCCAAGGGCCGCAAAGGCGCGGCCGTAACGGCTATGAGAGTGCGCCACCGCCTTAATGTTGGGGTGGGATTGATGCACGCGGGAATGAATGGCAAAGGCCGCTTTATTGACCATCGCATCGCCCTCGACCACATTACCGTGGTGATCCACCCGCACCAGATCCGAGGCGCAGATCAGCGCAAAGTGCACCGCCAAGGGGTTAACCCAAAAGGTGTCTGGCTCCACCGCATCGCGCACGGTAATGTGGCCAGCCAAACCTTCGTCAAAGCCGTACAGGGCAAAGGCGCGAAAGGCGGCGGCCAGACGCTGTTTATCGTGTTGGCGCTGTTGCCGTGGATCGGCAAATTGCGGCGGCGCCAGTGTGGCCCCGCTGCCGATGGTCAATGAATCGAGGTGAGCTTGAGTCATGGCGGATCCTTGCAGACAAAATAGGGGCGCGGCTGCGAATGCAAACGCGACTGATTTTTATACTACGGCGGCAATGGATGAATGCAAATGACCGATATGCATGGGCAAGTCTGACTGTGCTTCAGGGATCGACCCGCAACAGAGGCAGCGCCGGTTGAGGCTGGTATCATAGAAGTCGCCGTTTAACCGATGAGAGTGTTATGACCCCACTGAAGTACCTCAGCCATTATCCCGACAGCCTGCAACAGCAAGTGCAGCAACTGCTGCGCGAGCGACGCCTTGGCGAATGGTTGCGGCGCAATTACAGCAAGCCCCATCAGATCACCAGCGATGGGGCGCTGCGGGAATACATCATGGCGATGAAGCAGCAATACATGAAGAAGTCGGGGCCACTGGCGAAGATCCAATACGATGGCAAACTGCACATTGTGCATAACGCCTTAGGCACTCACACCACGGTGCGACGGGTGCAGGGCAGCAAGCTGAAAAGCAAAAATGAGATCCGCATTGGCAGCTTGTTTAAGCAAGCCCCCGAGCCAATGCTGCGGATGATCGCGGTGCACGAATTGGCGCACCTGAAAGAGAAACAACACGACAAAAACTTCTACGCCCTGTGTGAGCACATGCTGCCGCAATACCACCAGTTAGAACTGGCCACCCGCATGTGGCTTACCGAGCTGGAACGGCATGGGAACCCATTCTTAACAACCGATAAGTAACCCCATTGCGCCATTGTCGCCGCCGTGCCGAAATAAAGCTGAAGTTAAAAATTTAGATAAAACAGAGTTTTATTTTTTAGGTTGATGAAGTTGCGAGTGGGGCGATATACAAGCTGTTAACCAATCTCTACAATGCGCCGCCGTGGTGAAATTGAGGTGTAGCGCATGAGTAAACGGTTTGAATTATTGGCCCCCGGTGGCGATCTAGAGTCGATCAAAGCGGCCATCGCTGCTGGCGCTGATGCCGTTTATTGTGGCTTGGATAAATTCAACGCCCGCAACCGTGCCGACAACCTCGATTGGGATGCCCTAAATGGGGTGATCCGCTTAGCCCATCGGCATCAGTGTAAAATCTTCCTAACCCTGAACGTGATCATGCTGCCTGGTGAGTTCCCGCAACTGTGGAAGCTGCTGAACTTGCTGCAAAACAGCGACGTAGATGGGGTGATTGTGCAAGACATCGGCCTGTTCGGCTTGGTGCAGCAATACTTCCCCAGCTTGGATGTGCACGCCTCAACCCAAGCCAACACCCACAACCGCGGCCAAATCGACTTTTTGCGCCAGTTTGGGGTAAGCCGAGTTAACCTTTCGCGGGAACTGAGCTTGGCCGAGATCAAGCCGCTGGCCAGCTACGGTGCCCGGCATGGGGTGCAGATGGAAGTGTTTGTGCACGGCTCCTACTGCATCGGTTTCTCTGGCCTGTGTTACATCAGCTCGGAACACAACGGCTCCTCGGGCAACCGTGGCCGTTGCAGCCAACCCTGTCGCGATCAGTATCAAGCCAGCGATCAAGGTTACGACTTCCCGCTGAACATGAAAGACAACAGCGCCTTTGCCGAAATGGCGGCGCTGGCTGACGCCGGGGTGTATTCCCTTAAAGTGGAAGGGCGGATCAAAAAATCCCATTACGTTTACACCGTGGTGGATCAGTGGCGGGATCAAATCGACAACTACTGCCAAGGCAAGCCACTGGCCGACAGCAGCGAGCTGCTCTACACCGTGTTTAACCGCGATTTCAGTGCCGGTTACCTGCATGGCAACATCAACCAATCGATGTACATCGACAACCCGCGGGATCACAGCGCCAGCCACTTTGCGGCCGCCGCCAACGCCACCGAACTGGGCGAAATCAAAGCGGTGAAACAGCGTTTGTACGATGTCAAAACCAACATCATCAACCACGTGGCAGCCCAGATCGCGCCAATGGACATCAGTAAGCGCCCGCTTACCCTCAGCCTGCATGGCCAGTTGGGGCAACCGCTCACCATGACGTTGATCGTCGGCAGTGGCCATCGGGCGCAGGTGCACCATGTACAGTCCAGCTCGGTGTTGAAGCAGGGGCAAAAGCACCGCTTTGACGAAGCAACCTTAGCCCCCATGGTCAAACCGCTGAACGACGCCAACCATCAGTTGCAGCCGCTGCAACTGCAGGGCTTAGCCGATGGCGCAGTGGTGCCCTTTGCCGAGTTAACCCAGCTGCGGCAGCAACTGTTGCAAGCACTGCATGGCGAAAACACCATACACCCAGCGGTGGCGCTGCCAGCCGCCCCGGCGGTCGAAACCCACCAAGGAGAGCGCACCTTGGCGGTCTTGATCAATCGTCGCCCTAGCCCAGAGCTGCTGCAACAACCGGTCGAGCTGTACTACCAGCTGCCAGAGGCGCTGCACGCCCACTGCCACGAGATGATCGAACTGCTGCGCGCCGAGCCCAAGTTACTGCCTTACTTCCCCGCCATCTTGATTGGCCGTGATTTCGAGGCCGCCGAGCGGCTGCTGCACGAGCTGCGGCCCCCGCGGTTAATCACCAATAACTCGGGCATTGCCGCGTTAGCCCAGCAGCTGGGGTTGGCGTGGGTGGCGGGGCCGCAATTTAACCTCAGCAACGGTTACGGCTTTGAGGTACTGCATCGCCTTGGTTGTGTGGGTGGGTTTATGTCGAACGAACTGAACCAGCGCCAGTTAAAAGGCATTGGTGCGCCAGCGGGCATGGCGCTGTATTACAGCCTGTATCATCCGCAAGCCCTGCTCACCAGTCGCCAATGTTTGTTGCAGCAAACCAGCGGCTGTCGCAAAGATCGGGTCACCCCAAGTTGCCTGCCTAAGTGCGATAAGCGCGCCAGTCTGATCAACTTAAAAGGGCGCAGCTACGTGATTGATAAGCAGCGCGGCGATCACAACGTGGTGTACGCCAATCAGAACTTTTTGAATGTGGCGGCGGTGGCGGATCTGCGTCAACTCAGCCACGGCTTTATCGATCTGCGCTTAATTCAAACCGAGACCTCGGTGCCGATGGACGACGCCGAGCTGGTGGCGGATTTCTTAGGGTTAATGGCCCAAGCCGAAGGCGCCGCCGAGCAGTTGCAACAGCAGCTGACCCCATGCAGCAATCGCCAATACCGCAAAGGGTTGTAGGGCAGCAGCCACTGCTAACGCTGATCGCGACGACGGTTCTGAGCCGTGGCCTGATCAGGGGCTCGCTGTTGGCGAAATAAATAGGCTACGCCGCAGCTGCTCTACGGCCGCATCACAGCGTTGAGCGATGTACTGCAAATGAGGTTGAGCAACAGGATGTTGCGAATGCATCGCTAAGCCAAGGATGGCGCATCGATGCCGTGCCGAATGGCGCAGTGCAAGGAGCGAAAGTTGAGCTGTGCTAAGGCGAAGGGGATTCCAAAGGGGATTTATCCCCTGTGGGTGCCGTCGCCACTGCGACATACCCCAGCAAAGCAATAAACCAACGGCAGCAGCCACTGCACTACAGCCATAAAAAAACGGCGCTCAATGAGCGCCGTTTTTTGGATCAACGTAGCCGTTACAGCTTGGCGATGTTCGCCAGAACTCGATCGGCGGCATCGATGGTGGCATCGATGTCTGCGTCAGAGTGTGCCATCGACAGGAAGCCCGCTTCAAACGCAGACGGCGCCAAGTTGATGCCTTCATTCAGCATGCCGTGGAAGAACGCTTTGAAGTGATCCATGTTGCACGCCGAAACCTGCTCAAAGGTGGTTACCTTCGCTGCGCTGGTGAAGAACAAGCCGAACATGCCGCCAACGGTGTTGGTGGTCATCGGTACGCCGTTCTTATCCGCAACCGCTTGAATGCCGTTAACCAGCTTTTCGGTTTTGGCGGTCAGCTCGGCGTAAATGCCGTCTTGTTGCAGCAGCTTCAGCTGGGCTTGGCCCGCCGCCATGGCTACAGGGTTACCAGACAAAGTACCCGCTTGGTATACCGGGCCGTTTGGCGCCAAGAAGTCCATCACATCGCGACGACCACCAAAGGCACCCACAGGCATGCCACCGCCAATCACTTTGCCTAAGCAAACCAGATCAGGGTTAACGCCGTAGTGGCCGTGGGCACCGGTTAGGGATACGCGGAAGCCGGTCATCACTTCGTCGATGATCAGCAGCGCGCCGTGCTCGTCACACAGTGCGCGCAGACCTTCTAAGAAGCCTGGGATGGGTGGGATGCAGTTCATGTTGCCCGCAACCGGTTCCAGAATGATCGCGGCAATCTCGCCTGGGTTGGAATCAAACAGCGCCTTAACCGAATCCAACTTGTTGTAGTCGGCGGTGAGGGTGTGCTTAGCGAAATCGGCCGGTACGCCTGGCGAGGTTGGCTCGCCAAAGGTCAGCATGCCAGAGCCGGCTTTCACCAGCAGGCAATCGGCGTGGCCGTGGTAGCACCCTTCAAATTTGATGAACTTGTCGCGGCCAGTGAAGCCACGCGCCAAGCGCAGCGCCGACATGGTGGCTTCGGTGCCCGAGTTCACCATCCGTACTTGGTCAACGCACGGCAGGATCTCCGAGACCAGCTCAGCCATCTCTACTTCGCTTGCGGTTGGCGCACCGAAGGATAAGCCTTTCTCAACCGCTTGCAGTACCGCATCGCGGATTGCTGGGTGGTTGTGGCCCAAGATCATTGGCCCCCAAGAACCGACGTAATCGATGTACTGTTTGCCGTCTACGTCAAACAGGTAAGCGCCATCGGCACGGTCGATAAATACTGGGGTACCGCCCACGCCTTTAAATGCACGTACAGGGGAGTTTACGCCACCAGGAATGGTCTGCTGGGCTTGTTCAAATAGGGTTTCAGAGCGGTTCATGGTTCTCCATACCTTCGGTCTATGACTGGCGGGGCAGGCCCAAACCAGCGGCTTCAATGGGAGGGCGACTTAAGCGCGCCACAATTGCCTATACGTTAGCACAGCGCCATCAAGGCGCTGCCCACCTCGTTACCGCAGCAACGAAATTAAAATTGGGTAAAAATTGGCGCTGGCAGAGTGTCATTTTGTGACCTTGCCGCGCAAGCGCCATGATCACAGCTTGCTGATTTACTGGACACAAAGCACTTAACTGGTGCCGTAGCGGGCAAAATTATGCAGTTTCGACCAACTGATTAAGCCAATTGGGCAGCTTGGATCGCCATGGTAGATGTACACCATGCCTTGGCGACTGGGCGACAGCAGCAGGTAAACCTCGGCCAAGGTGGCGTTATCGGGCAAGCCGCTGAGTTCCGTGCACGCCAGCGGATTGTTGTCGGCGTCGGTAAAGTCGCTGTGCAGCGACACCAACTGCTGCCCCTGTTCGCTGGGGATCAACAGGTGGCTGCCGGCGGCGGTTTTGATTAGCTCCAGCTGCTGGGCTGCGTTTAAGTCGGCACGGCCACAGATCAGATCGGTGTGCATCAGCGCCAGCACCCCAGTTTTACTGAGATCCTGCTCAATCGGCGGCACTCGGTAGCCCAAGCCCATGATGTCCAATTGGCGTAAGAAGATCGGCTTGGCGCCCAACCCAAGGTGCGCCAACAGGAACGCCGGAATGGTCACCAGCAAAAACGGCAGGATCACCGTGGCGTTGTTGGTCAGCTCCACCAACGCCAACAAACCGGCGATGGGGGCGTTTAAACACACCGCCATCATCGCGGTCATGCTGATGGCGGTGTACAGGCTGAGGTACTGTTCTACTTGTGGCAACAACGGGGTAAACAGCAAACACATGGTGCCGCCAAGCAGGGCACCGATGCCGTACATTGGCCCAATTAAGCCGCCCGGAATGCCAAGGCCGATGGCGGCAATGGTTAGCACAATTTTGGCGATCAGCAGCGAAGCCAGCAGCATTAACCCGGTGTCGGCCAAGTGCGACAGCGCCACCACCGAGTGTTCGCCCCCAAGCGCTTGCGGGATCAACAGGCCCACGGCCGCGGTGATGATCCCTGCCGCCACAATGCGTTGCCACTGGGGCAGGTGGTGGCTCATCGAATTGGTGCGGATCAACGCGTGGTGGAAAAACGCCGCCACCAACCCCAGCACCAAACCAAAGCCCACCAAGGTTGGGTACAGTTCAAGCGGCATCTGCGGCAGCTCTAAGCTGGCGTACAGATGCACATCGCCAAAGGCGATGCGGCTGCTGACCGAAGCCGTCACAGCGGCAATGGTGATCGGCAAAAAGTAGTGCACCTTGTATTCCCGCAGCACCACTTCCAACACAAAAATAACCCCCGCCAATGGGGTGTTAAAAATGGCCGAGATCCCCGCCGCAACGCCGCAACAAGAGAGGATCTTCATGGTGTTATCGGGCAGCGACCACCACCGAGTTACCATGGTGGCGGCACTGGCGCCAATGTGCACCGCTGGGCCTTCGCGGCCCACCGAGAAGCCACTGACCAGCGCCAATACGGCGGTAATAAATTGGTTAATGCCAGAGCCTAAGGGGATGCGGCCATAGTGTTTTTGGATCCGATGGATCACAAAGGCGATGCCGGTGCGGCGATAGTGGCGCTTGCTGAAATGCATTAAGGCGGCAATGGTGATGGCGCCACCAATGGGCAGTGCCACTCGCATCCATTGCGGTTGCTGGGTAAAATCCTCCGCCGCAAACCATAACAGCGATTGCAGCGACGCCACCGTTAGCTGAAACGCGATAATAAGTACGCTGGCAACCACCCCAACCAACAGCCCCAATAAACAGAGCTGTACACTAAGGCGAGCGGACGCGAGTCGGAACTTATAATCGGCAATCATGTCTTTGAGTAAGCGGACTTTATTGGCCTGAGTTTATCATAGAGAAGCCCTGATCAGATGATGCAATATTGGAAACACCGCTGGCACGCGCTGCTGGCATTTTGGCAACGACTGTACCCAAGTGGGCCGTTGTTGTTGCTGTTGGCGCTGCTGTTTATTGGGCTTGGCGCGGCCATCCTCAGCCCCGTGCTGTACAGCCAGCAGCAACAACTGGCGCAGGCGCAGCAGCTGCAACAACAGCTGCAACAGCAACAGTTGCAGGCGGATCAGCAGCGGGTCACGCTGCAGTTAGAACTGAAACTCGAACAGCAAAGCCAGCACGAAACCCAAGCGGCACTGGTGCGGCAGCGGCAGCAACTGGACGATGTGCAAACCGAGCTGGCGTTCTACCGCAACATCATGGCGCCAGAACAAGAGGTGGATGGGGTTGTCGTGCACGATCTGGTGTTGGATGAAACCAACACCCCGCGCCGCTTTCGCTACCAACTGGTGTTAACTCAGCAACAGCTGCGTAAGCGGTACGGCAAAGGCAGCGTGAGCGTGCAGCTTGAAGGCACGCAAGCGGGCAAAGCCCAGCGTTTAAGCCTGCTGGCACTGGGCGGCGACAGCGCCAAGTTCGACTACTCTTTCCGTTACTTTCAGCAATTTGACGGCGAAATCAGCGTGCCGGAAAACTTTATTCCAGAGCGGGTGCTGATAACGTTAAAGAGCCGTGGAAAAGGCGGTAACAGCGAGACGTTGTTCCCATTTTCACAACTGGTTAGCGCCGATACCCTCCGTAAACTACAGGGTAAAACTTGAACGGATTAGTCAGGTATTAGATAATCCCAGAGTCTGAAATTGAGAGGTATCCATGACTGCAGTCGCTGAACAAGCTCTGCCGATCGAATTCTCCGATGCCGCCGCGGCAAAGGTGAAAACCCTGTTGGCAGAAGAAGAAAACCCAGAATTGAAATTGCGCGTGTACGTGACTGGCGGCGGTTGTTCCGGTTTCCAGTACGGCTTTACCTTCGATGAGAAGGCGAACGACGGCGACATGACTGTGGTAAAAGAGGGCGTCACCCTGTTGGTTGACCCAATGAGCCTGCAATACCTAATGGGCGGCATTGTTGATTACACCGAAGGGCTCGAAGGCAGCCGTTTCTTTGTCAACAACCCCAATGCCACCACCACCTGCGGCTGTGGCGCTTCGTTCTCGGTGTAACCGAAACGGCGCTCAGCTCGTAATAAAAACCGCCATCATGGCGGTTTTTTTGTGGCCATAATTTGGCCGCCGCGCAGTGCTTGAACCGGGCTCAGTTTGAGTTTTTGCTCACCATTAATACTGGTTGTCACAAATTTAGGTTGGATGGTGACCAAGATCACCATATTCTCGGTGTCTTAATTAAGTACAAAGACAGCCCAAGGAGTGGTGGTATGTCCCGAAACCCATTGATGGTGGCGTTGCTCATGAGCATCGCGCTGGTGTTGTGGTTGGCCTCTGGCGTGGTTTGGCCAAGCGAAGAGCCAAACAGCGACGAACCCGCCCCCCGCGCCGATGCCATTGAAGCGGTCGCCGTAACCGCCAAGCGCATGCAGGCGCAGCCCGTGCAGCGAGAAGTGATCCTGTATGGCCGCACCCAACCGGATCGGATGGCCACCTTGCGGGCGGAAGTGCGCGGTCGCATTACCGCCGTGCTGCTGGAACGCGGCGCGCAGGTTGAGGCAGGGCAAGCATTAATGACACTGCATCAGCGCGATCTGCCGCAACAGCTGGCGCGGGCACAAAGCCTGCTGACCCAACAAACCTTGGATTACAACGGCGCGAAAAAATTGGCCAAACAAGGGCTGCAAGGCGAACTGCAACTGGCGCAGGCCAAAGCCGCGTTAGTCAGTGCCGAAGCCGAAGTCACCCGATTGAAGCTGGATTTAGAACACACCACCATTCGCGCCCCGTTCACCGGAGTGCTGAATGAGCGCTTCGTGGAAGTGGGCGACTACTTAGGGGTGGGCGATAAAGTGGCGATGGTGGCGGATCTGGATCCGCTGGTGGTGAACGCCGAAGTGACCGAAGTCGACGTGGTCTCTTTGCAAGTGGGGCAAACCGCCAACGCCACCTTTATTGGCGATGGCGATCGCAGCGGCAAGCTGCGTTACATCTCGTCGTTATCCAGCGAAGGCACCAACACCTTCCGCATCGAAGTGGCGCTGGCCAACCCCGATGGCAAGCTGCGCGCCGGTAAAAGTGCCGAACTGCAACTGCCACTGGAGCAGCGCAACGCCATCTACATCACTCCCGCCCTGCTGGCGCTAGACGAACAAGGCAACCTTGGGGTGAAAGCGGTAGAAGGCAATCTTGTGAAGTTTTACCCCATCGAAGTGGTCAAAGCCGACGGCGATGGGATCTGGACCGGCGGCATGCCTGACGACGTGACCGTTATCACCGTTGGCCAAGCGTTTGTGCGCGATGGCGATCCGATCAACGTCTCGTTGGAGCAGCCATAATGACCGGCATCATCCAAGCGCTGCTGAGCCGCAGCCGCAGTGTGTTGATGGTGTTTATGCTGCTGCTGATCAGCGGCACCGTTACCTACCTCAACATCCCCAAAGAATCAGAGCCGGACATCACCATTCCGGTGATCTACGTCTCCATCAGCCACGATGGGATCTCGCCGGAAGACGCCGAACGGATGCTGGTGCGGCCGATGGAGCAAGAGCTGCGCAGCATCGAAGGCATTGATGAACTGCGCTCGACGGCATCCGAAGGCCACGCCAGCGTGGTGATGGAGTTTGACGCCGGTTTTGACGCCAGCGAAGCACTGGCCAAGGTGCGCGACAAAGTTACCTTAGCCCGCGCCAAACTGCCCGCTGACACCGAAGAACCCACGGTTAACGAAGTGACCATGGCGGATGAGAATCCGGTGATCACCGTTACCTTGTCGGGGCCACTATCCGAACGCGCCTTGGTGCAGCTGGCACGGCGTTTTCAGGACTCGTTTGAAGCGTTGCCGCAGGTGCTAGAAGTAGAGATCGGCGGCGATCGCGACGAACTGCTGGAGATCATCGTCGATCCGCTGCTGCTGGAAAGCTACCAGCTGTCGGTAGGCGACATCGTTACCTTGGTGTCGCGCTCTAACCGCCTGGTGCCAGCAGGCACCATGGACACCGGCGAAGGCCGTTTTGCGGTTAAGCTGCCGTCGGTGTTTGAAAACATCACCGACGTATTGTCGCTGCCGGTCAAGGTGCAGGGGGATCAAGTGATCACCATTGGCGATCTCGCCACCGTGCGCCGCGGCTTTAAAGATCCCAACTCCTTTGCCCGCCTAAACCAACAACCGGCGTTGTCGCTGGAAGTGAAAAAGCGCCCGGGCAAAAACATCATCGAAACGGTGCAGCAGGTGCGCGCCATTGTTGAGCAGAGCAAACCGCAGTGGCCCAACGGCCTGCAAGTCACCTTCACCGGCGATCGCAGTGAAGAGATCGAAGAGATGCTGCTGGATCTGCAAAACAACGTGTTGTCGGCGATCATTCTGGTCACCATTGTGGTGGTGGCCGCCTTGGGGCTGCGCAGCGCGGGTTTAGTGGGCGTGGCCATTCCCGGCTCATTCCTAACCGGCATCATGCTGCTGGGGGTAATGGGGCTAACTGTTAACATGGTGGTGCTGTTTGCGCTGATCATGGCGGTGGGCATGTTGGTGGATGGCGCCATCGTGGTGACCGAATTTGCCGATCGACGCATGACCGAAGGCGCCGACAAGCGGATTGCCTACCGCGAAGCCGCCCAGCGGATGGCGTGGCCGATTATTGCGTCTACCGCCACCACCTTAGCCGCCTTTGCGCCGCTGCTGTTCTGGCCGGGGATCATGGGCGAGTTTATGAAGTACATGCCGCTGACCCTGATCGCCACCTTAAGTGCCTCACTGTTGATGGCGCTGATCTTTGTGCCCACCTTGGGGGCATTGTTTGGTAAGCCGTTGCCGCTGAGCGCCAAAACCCGCGCCGCCATGAAGCAAGCGGAACATGGCGATCTAAGCCAACTGCCGGGGCTGACCGGCCACTACGTGCGCCAACTGCAACGGGCCATCGCCCACCCATGGAAAGTGCTGCTGGGGATGCTGGTGACGGTGGTGCTGATCATCGCCACCTACGTCTTCAACAACGCAGGCACCGAATTCTTCCCTGAAGTCGAACCGGAAGGGCTGAACCTGTACGTGCGCGGCTACGGCGATCTGTCGATCCATGAAAAGGATCAATTGATGAAACAGGTCGAACAGCGCATCGGCGACATGGAAGAGTTAGAGACCCTTTACAGTCGCAGCGGCGGCAGCGATCGCATCGGCTACGCTCGGTTAAATTTGATCGATTGGCAGCAACGAGTAGACGCCGACACCGTGGTAACCAAGGTGCGCGATCGGTTGGACGATCTAAAAGGGATCGAGCTGGAAGTACGCCGCGATCAAAACGGCCCATCCGGTGGCAAACCGTTCCAGTTGCAGTTGGCTTCTAAGCTGCCGGCGGCACTGAACGACGCCATCGCCACGATCCGCACCGAGCTGGAAAGCGATCCGCGCTTTATCAACATCACCGACAACGGCAGCAAACCCGGGATCGAATGGCAGCTGCTGGTGGATCGCACCAAAGCCGCCCGCTTCGGTGCGGATGCCACCTTGGTGGGCAGCACCGTGCAGCTGGTGACTTCGGGCTTAAAGTTGGGGGAATATCGCCCAGATGACGCCGACGACGAACTGGACATTCGCGCCCGTTTCCCCGCAGAAAAACGCCACATCCTGCGGCTGGATCAACTGCGGATCAACACCAGTTACGGGCAGGTGCCGGTGGGCAACTTTATGGATCGCGTGGCCGCGCCCAAGGTGGACAGCATTCGCCGCGTTGATGGCCGCCGAGTGATGAAGATCGAAGCGGATCTGGCGCCGGGGGTGCAGCTGGATCAAGTGCTGCCAGCGCTGCAAGCCAAGCTGCCGGATCTGCAACTGGATCCTTCGGTGCAACTGAGTTTCCGTGGCGAACAAGAGGATCAGCAAGAATCGCAAACCTTCTTGATCAACGCCTTTTTGATCGCCTTGTGCGTAATGGCGATCATTCTGGTGACCCAGTTCAACTCGATCTTCCAAGCGTTTTTGATCCTGACGGCGGTGGTGTTGTCGATCGCAGGGGTGCTGCTGGGGTTGATGATCACCAATCAGCCCTTTGGCATTGTCATGTGTGGCCTTGGGGTGATCTCGCTGGCGGGGATTGTGGTCAACAACAACATTGTGCTGATCGACACCTACAACGTGTTGGTGGCGCAGGGGCTCAGCCCTGCTGAAGCGATCGTGCGTACTGGCGCCCAGCGTTTGCGGCCGGTAATGCTAACCACCATCACCACCATCTTGGGGTTAATGCCGATGGTGCTGCAAACCAACATCGATCTGTTCAGCCGCACCATCACCTTTGGTGCACCATCAACCCAGTGGTGGTCGCAGTTGGCCACCACCGTGGCTGGCGGCTTGGCGTTTGCCACCTTCCTTACCTTGCTGCTGACCCCAAGTTTGTTGGCATTGCGAGCGGGTAAGAAGCTGCACCAGCGGCCACCGCTGCAGTCGTAGTTGCCCGCGAGTTGGCGTTAGCTGTCTGTAGCTGTCTGTAGCTGTTCGCGCAGTGAGTAGCAGCAAGTAGCATAAGTAAAGGAGCCTTATCGGCTCCTTTTTTTTGGCGTTGTTGATAACGGTTAGCGCGATGTTGTCTGGCCAGCAGATGCACAAAGGTTGTTGTGGGGCCGCCCAGCAGCGGCCAAGGGGCAAGGGGCAAGACCCTTGGCAATCCCAAACGCCCCCGCGATGTAGCCACGGTAAAAACAACGCCCCTTTTTTTGCCAAAGTGGAGCAGGGCTTAAAGCGATTGATGGCCGACTTGAGCTAATTGTCGACGAGTTTAACGGGCTTGGAATCAGCTTGGTTGTGGTAATCTTCGTCGTCATTACAGTGTCTTAAACTCGGAATAAGCTGCGGCGCAATCGGATCTTTGCGCCGCGTCGCACAGTCATACAAGGAAGAACGATGGCCGCAGTAGTACAGGTATTTTGGCGATTTTTGCTGTTGGGTTTGGTCAGTGTTGGCGGCCCAGCGGCGCACCTTGGTTATTTCCAACGGCGTTTTGTGCAAGAGCTGCGCTGGTTACAGCAAAGCCAGTACAGCCAACTGGTGGCGTTAAGCCAACTGCTGCCGGGGCCCGGCTCCAGCCAAGTGGGTTTTGCCATCGGCTATCAACGGGCGGGGCTGGCGGGGGGCATTGCCGCGTTCTTTGGTTTTACCCTGCCGTCGTTTTTGCTGCTGTTGGCGCTGGCCTTGGGCTATGGCCACTGGCAAGCGTGGCCGCTGGCGCAGTCGCTGATCAGCGGCCTCAAATTGGTGGCGTTGGTGGTGGTGGCCGATGCCGTCTGGCAGATGAGCAAGCAGTTTTGCCGAGAGCGCGCCAGCTGGCTGATCGCCGCCCTTAGCGCTGCCGCACTGCTGATCAGCAATCACATCGGCACGCAGATGCTGGTCTTGGCCGTGGCCGCGCTTTGGGGCTGGTGGAGCGGCCGCAGCCAAAGCGATGAACTGGCCACCGCGCCGTTTAACTTCAACTGGCCAGCGCTGTTCTGCCTTGGCGCCGCCACGCTGTTTATGCTGTGGCCAAGCCAAACCGCGCTGGGTTATCTGGCGGCGGATTTCTACCAAGCGGGGGCGCTGGTGTTTGGTGGTGGCCATGTGGTGCTGCCGCTGCTGCAGCAATTTGCCAGCGACAGCCTAACCCAAACTGAATTCCTCAGCGGTTACGCCGCCGCCCAAGCGGTGCCGGGGCCGATGTTTACTGTGGCCACCTACCTAGGTGCCATGAGCCTGCCGCAGGATCCCGCCATGGCGGCACTGGTGGCCACCATCGCCATCTTCTTGCCGGGGCTGCTGCTGATGTGGCTCTGCCTTGGCAGCTGGCAAGCCATCGCCCAGCGACCACAAGTTGCCGCCGTGGTTGCCAGCATCAACGCCGCCGTGGTCGGGCTGCTGTTCAGCGCCCTCTACCAGCCGGTATTCACCAGCGCCGTTAACCAACCGCGGGATCTGGCCATCGCTGTGGTCGCGCTGGTGCTGCTACGCCAATTCAAAGCGCCACTGCTGGCGGTGATCGGCTTTGTGGTTGCGGTGTTTATGCTGCTGAATTGGTAGGGCTAGGGATAGGGATAGGGAAATCGGTAGCTTGGTCGAGCTGAGGGATGCTGCCGCATTAACTGCTGGGGCATGCCCTCAATTCACTTGAATCATGGCAGCGTAAAGCCATCACCTAAACCCAAATCATCAAGCCAAGAGCCAACCTTAACGAGCGAAGGACAGCGCCATTGAAACGCAGTCAATGCCCGCGCCAAAGCCATTGGCAACTGACTTCGTTGCCACAAACCCGCGCTTGTTATAAAAGCCTTCGGTGTGTTGGGAGGTTTCAATCTTAACAACCTGAACCGAGCTGTTCGCTTTTAAACACGACAAGCGGTAATCGGTTAATAGCGTCCCGATCCCTTGGCCATGAAAGTCTCGATGAACCAAACCCCAAGCTAAGGAACCCGTTTCGGCATGGATGCCGATACCACCACAGGCGACTAACTGGTCGTTTTTAAGACAGACAAAGTACTCAGGCTCAGCGGTAAGTGAATCCAGATACTCAATAAACTCTTCGCGCTCTGATGGCGCAAAATATTGGCCAACATTACTGTCAAAAGCGGCAAGGCACTGGGCTCGATGTGCAGTGCTGTACGGTAAAATTTGCATGTTTTGCCTTGTGTGCTGATGCCTAATTAACAGGCAACTGTTATTTGTCCTGCTTGAACGACTTCTTATAAGCCAATAACTTATTTAATTCGGTTTTTACCTATGCTTTCACACTGTTCGGTCACACAAGCCTGAAGCATCTGGGTTTTAATTTTAATAAAATCATCAATAAGCTTTGAAGTTAAATCTGAGTCATTATCTTTAATGCTTATTTCTATTTCTCGAAGTTTCTCAAGGTCGTAAGCGGCATTAGACGCTAGTGTATCCTCGATGATTACCGTAGCAGCAAAATCTGCATGCCTGTTAACTTCAGTAGCTAGAAAGTAATAACCGTATGTTCCAGCTACAAAGGTAACTACTACAATTAATATACACTTAAAATATTTCATAAACATCATGGCTTATAACGCCTGCTTAAGCGGACAAAAATTGTTAGCTAGACTTGTTTAGGAACGAAACAAAGCCAACAGTTTTTGTTCCGTTTAAAGTGCTTGTTAAATGGCTACAGCATCATATTCAAATGGAGCATCGGTAAAAATCCGCGTACTTTTTTCGCTACATCTTCACTCATAGATTCTTTAATTTTTTCAATTTCATTTGAATGCCAACAAATAATATAAATTCCGACTACTTCAGTTAGATCAAGATTACCTTTTTTTCTCCACTCTCTTTCGTGAGTCCAATCAACTTCGCCATATTCATAACGAACATGCCTCCATTTTTGATCTTGCGGTATCCAATCCCCTTCATTATCAGGCAAGTAAATTACAGGCCGAGCACCTAACTCAAAAGCACCTTTTTTATTAATTGCAACACCATAAAATCTATATCTTGCATCCTCTTTCTCTTCCGGTTTAGAAGCGAAATGCTTTAGCGATGACAATGGCGTTTCTGTAAAGCAAACTGCTGGATGAGGCCCTTTAATAAAACCTATTTTGGTGCTTCCGATTAATTTCCATCACTTAATATTTTGCACAGAGTGTCGAGAGCTGAGGTATCCCCACTCTCTTTAGTCAAATGAACCAATGAATTAACAATGTCACCGCGATGTTCGTGCATACTACTCCTGCCATTTAACAGTTTATTACGATGCCACTGTCTCTAGTATTACAACTACGATTGGCACCTTTATTACAGCGTTACTGATTGGTAATAATTGTAATTTTCAACATAATCAGTAGATTACCTTGAATTGTCGCTTTTCCCAAGCACCAATTTAGTGAAAAAGAAGATAGAGTTAGTATTACTGAAGAACAGCATATGAGCTGTATACGTATCGAGCGAATGGCGTTAATGACATCGACGCTGCAAGCACTGTTAAGTTAAAACGACTGTTGTGCTACCAGTAAACTAATTCACTTGTTGTGACCCCCGCAGTTTTTATTGATGCTATCGTCAATTCGCTGGCTAATTTTCGGCTGATAACGCAGTGGCTGTCGCATCTATTCCTTCAATCCAGCCGCTGGCCCCTCCGGTTTCTTGCCTTACCGCATTACCAAATCGACATAAAATCATCGCCGTAAAATGATTGCCTAACAGTGAGAGCAACGCCGCACTTGCTTTGCTGCCGCATTCACAGCGTTGAGCGGTGTGTTGCATAATGAGGTTGAGCAACAGGATGTTGCGAATGCATCGCTAAGCCATGGGGGGCGCATCGACGCCGTGCCGAATGGCGCAGTGCAAGGAGCGAAACTTAAGCTGTGCTGAGGCGATGGGATCCCGAAGGGAGAATCCCCCCTCTTTGCTACGAGTTAGTGTGCCGTCGCCACGCGACATAATCCCCTTAAAAGCAATGCAGCATTTACGCGCCGCAGGCGACGATATCGTTGGTAACGCACCGTCAGCCCAGCAGCGCTCAAATTAGCGCAGACACCCCTAATAGAGGAACCCCATGACCCCTTCGCCCCTTGCGGCAGCTGCCGCCGACACCAACACTAAGGCCAAGGTCAATTCCAATCCCAAGCCCATTATCAACGCCAGCAAGCTGCTGATCATCGGCGACATTCATGGCCACAGCCACAAGTTAACGGCGTTGTTAGAACAAGCGGATTTCGATCCCAGCGATAGCGACAGCGCCGCCCGTGACAGCCAGCTGCTGTTTGTGGGGGATCTGATCGACAACGGTTTGGATGGCGAGCAATGCGATCAGCTGGCGTTGCTGCAACAGGTAAAGGCACTGGTTGATGGCGGCTTTGGCCACTGCATCTTGGGCAACCACGAACTGAACGCCATTGGTTGGCTTACGCGGCGGCGGGATGGGCGTTATGGCCGCGATCGCAATAAGCCCAGCAACCTCAACCAACATCAGCAGTTTTTGAGCCAAGTTGGGCAAGACAGCGGCGAGCACAACGCGTGGATTGAGTGGTTTAAAACCCTGCCGCTGTTTATTGAAACCGAGTCGCTGCGGGCGATCCACGCCTGTTGGCACCAGCCGAGCATCGATAAGCTTAAGCCCTATCTGCACGCCGATAACAGCTTAAAGGCGGAGTTCTGGCCGGATGCCTTTGATCCACAGCATCCGCTGTTTCAGCTGCTGGAAACCTTGTTAAAAGGGCCAGAGGTGAAGCTGCCCAATGGCCTGAGCTTTCACGACAAAAACGGCACCGAGCGTCATCACCTGCGGGTGGCGTGGTGGCAAACACCCGCGCAGTGCCACAGCTTTGCCGACATCGCCGTGCCCGGTACGGCGCTGCCAGACAGTTTGCTAAGCCAACCGATCGATGGCTTCGATTTTGGCTTTAACTTGGCGCAGCTCAAGCCGGTGTTTATCGGCCACTACTATCTGCCCGTTACCCCTTACCCGCAGCCGTTAAGCCTGCAGGTGGCCTGTATTGATTTCAGCGCCAGTAAGGCCGATGCGCCGTTGCTGGGGTATTGGTTCAGCGCCGATCAGCCCCAACTCGATGGCGCTGATTTTTGCGGTCAGGCAGCAAGCGGCATCGACATTGATGCTGGGGTGGCGCAGCTGCTTGAATCACAGCTGGCGAGCTTGCCGCCTTATCAGCCTAACCGCGACTTGGCCGAGGCGGTCACCGCCGTGCTGTTGCAGCAGTGGGATCCCATCGGTGTGAGTGATTTTGGCGGGGCTTGCGACGACGAATACCACGCTTACGTTGAAGATCTGTGCCGCTTGATCCAAGCGCAAGATGGCAACGGCATCGGCAGTTATCTGCTGTTGGTTGAGCGCCACCTGATGGGGGTAGAGCGGGATGAAGCCGCCGAGTGCTGCGCTGAAGTGGCGTACGCGCTGTTGGGATTGGCTTAGGGCTTGTAGCTCGGCACGGGCTGCCATATGGGTTGGCACAAGAGCTGTCACGTTACGCCAAACAGCGGCTAACGTGACCTACGCAGCGGCTTGACGTTGGTAGGTTTGATTAGCCGCAGGCGTAATCGAACGAGGCTGCAGTGATGGTGATGCGAACGGGCGGCGTTGTTCCGTGAGTTATTACATGGGCTATCGCATGGGTTCCACATGGGCTGTCACGTTACGCCAAACAGCGGCTAACGTGACCTACGGTGCGGCATGATGTTGGTAGGTTTGATTAGCCGCAGGCGTAATCAAACGAGGTTGCGGTGATGGTGATGCGAACGGGCGGCGACGTGGTTTTATATGGGTTACCGCATGAGTTGCCACATGGGTGTCACGTTACGCCAAAGAGAGGCTAACGTGACCTACGTTTCGGCATGATGTTGGTAGGTTTGATTAGCCGCAGGCGTAATCGAACGAGGTTGCGGTGATGGTGATGGGAACGGGCGGCGACGTGGTTTTATATGGGTTACCGCATGAGTGGCCACATGGGTGTCACGTTACGCCAAACAGCGGCTAACGTGACCTACGTTTTGGCATGATGTTGGTAGGTTTGATTAGCCGCAGGCGTAATCGAACGAGGCTGCGGTGATGGCGATGGGAACGGGCGGCGACGTGGTTCCATATGGGTTGCCGCATGAGTTGCCATATGGGTGTCACGTTACGCCAAACAGCGGCTAACGTGACCTACGTTGCGGCATGATGTTCGTAGGTTTGATTAGCCGCAGGCGTAATCGAACGAGGTTGCGGTGATGGTGATGCGAACGGGCGGCGACGTGGTTTTATATGGGTCACCGCATGAGTTGCCACATGGGTGTCACGTTACGCCAAACGGCGGCTAACGTGACCTACGCAGCGGCTTGACGTTGGTAGGTTTGATTAGCCGTAGGCGTAATCGAACAAGGTTGCTCTGCCCAGATCTAAGCCTAAAAAAACGACCGCAGCTCAGGCTGCGGTCGTTTTTTGTTGTGGCTACCGAGCGGCTGCGAATTACACGCTGATGCGGGCGTCGCCGCTGCGCTGGGTTAGGGTGCCGATGGCGTGAATGGCGATGCCTGCGGCGGCGAGGGTGGCTTCCACCTCGGCTTTGGCGTCGGCAGATACCGCCACCAGCAAGCCGCCGGAGGTTTGCGGATCGCACAGGATGGCGCGCTGATCGGCACTGAGGCTTGGCAGCTTGTGGCCGTAGCTGTCGAAGTTGCGGCCAGAGCCGCCGGGTACGCAGCCTTGGGCGAGGTAGTTGGCCACCTGCGGCAGCAGCGGCAGCGCATCAACGTTGATGTTGGCGGCCAGTCCGGCGCCGTCACACACCTCAATCAAGTGGCCTGCAAGGCCAAAGCCGGTGACGTCGGTGATGGCGTTAACGCCGTCGATTTTCGCCAGTTCGGTGCCGACGGTGTTGAGCTGACACATCGCCTCAACCGCGATCTGGCCATGGGTCTCTTCCAGTTTTTTCTGCTTCTGGGCGGTGGTCAAAATGCCAATGCCCAGCGGCTTGGTCAGATACAGAGTGTCACCGGCTTTGGCTTGATCGTTGCGCTTTAGCTGGTTTAGGGCCACGTGGCCGGTAACCGCCAAGCCAAAGATCGGCTCGGGGCTGTCGATGGAGTGACCACCCGCCAAGATGATCCCCGCATCACGACAGGCGGCGCGACCGCCTTCAATTACCTGCTGACCGACCTCTGGCGGCAACTTGGCCACCGGCCAACCAAAGATGGCGATGGCCATCATTGGCTTACCGCCCATGGCGTACACGTCGCTGATGGCGTTGGTGGCGGCGATGCGGCCAAAGGTGAAGGGATCGTCAACGATCGGCATAAAGAAATCAGTGGTGCTGATGATGCCGGTGTGATCGTCCAAGGCGTACACGGCGGCGTCGTCGCGGCTGGCGTTGCCGACAATCAGCCGTTCGTCGTCCAGCTCGGGCAGGCTGGATTGCAGCATGGTGTCCAGCACCTTAGGGGAGATCTTGCAGCCACAGCCCGCGCCGTGGCTGTATTCGGTCAGTTTGATGGTCATGAGGGATCCACGAATTTACGTAATTGGCGTCAGTATACCGATGTTTTGTGGCTTGGGTTTGGCGCAATCGGTTTCTGCGGCACGGCTCGCAGTGGTTATTGCGGCTCGCCCAGATCGTAGCCGCGCAGCTTGGCGATGCAGTAACGCTGGCTGGCGTTGTCGGCGGCCAAGCCGTTTTCCAGCAGCGGCGGCACCCCTAATTGTGCGCGGCGCTTGGCCACTGTGGCGATGTACTGCGCCGACATTGGGTTGTGGCCACGGCGACGGCGCTTGGCGTCGGCGGGGCTGTCGAGCATAAAGTCGTACTCTTCAGGGAACAGGGCGTTGTGCAGTTGCCGCACACGTTGGTCGAAGCGCTGTTGCTCAAGCTGCTGTTCGCTGCTGGCTTGGTTTTGAGCTTGCTCTTGGTTTTGGTTTTGAGTTGGTTGGGCGTTGCTCATAAGCGCGTCTCCTTGGTTAGCGTGAATAGGCGCTGATGAATGGCGGCGAGGGTGCCGCTGTTGATCGCTTCAGTCAGGTTGCCATCCACAAAGCGATCGCTGCGAACGATTTGGGTCAGCAGTTGGCAGCAGTCGCGCCGATCCAACTGGGCTATCCAGCGGAGCCAGTGGGGGCGGTCGTGGTTGCTGGGGATCTGCTGTTGCCACGCCATCCAATCAAAGCCCGGTAAGATCAGCCCATGCTGATACACCGATTCGTACCAATGATTGAGCGCACTGCCGTTGTCGTCACTGGCTTTATGCCGCGGATCTGCTGCGGCGGTTAAAGGCTCGGCGGCGCGGCAGCACAGTAAGATCGATTCGTTGCTGGGCAGCGGCGTCAGTTGCCATAACGCTTGGGCGCGCTGCTCAATCTGTTGCCGCCACGCCAGTTTGTCTAACCAGTGTTGCGGTAAGCCATCAAGGCCGTAAAACGCGCCGGCCAGTTGGCCGAAGATGGCGGCGGTGGTGTCGGCGTCGTCGCCTAAGTTGGCGGCCAGCAGCGCCCCTTGTTCAAAGTTGTCGCTGTGCCAAAACGCCCACAACGCCGCTTCTAACGAGGCCAGCACGTAGCCACTGCCAACAATTTCGGCCTCGGTTTTGTCGATAAAACTGCCCGCCAGCAGCGGTTTCAGCTTGGGCGCTACCGGCAGCGGTTGCAGCTGTTCGCGCCACTGGCTTAGCCATTGATTTTTGTCACCGCTGGGCAGCGTTAGCGCCACGGCGATGGCGCTGGCCATCACTTGGCAGGCGCTTACGGTAAGGGCTTCGCTGTGGGTGGTGCGCGAAGAATCCGCCGCCATCTGCCACAGCAGCTGGTGATCAAACGGGTGGCAGTAGGCCAGCACCACTGGCGCTAAGCGCATCAGGCTGCCGTTACCGGCACTGAAGGGATCGCGGCTGCCACAAAAGCCGTCGCCGCTGCGTTCAAAGCGATGCAGGGCGGCGCGCACGGTGTTGCCAATATCAAAGCAGTGGCCGGTAACCGAGTTTTCGCCGTGGCGATACCAGCGCAGGTAGCGGGCGTTTTGATCGATGGGATCGTTGTAGCCGGTGGCTAATAGGCTGTCGGCCAAGCACAGCGCCATCGAGGTGTCGTCGGTCCATTGCCCCGCGCGCAGGTTAAATGGGCCGCCGCCCATCATGTCGAGGATCGGGGTGAAGCTGCCTTTGGCTTTAAATTCCAAGGTGGTACCAAGGGCATCGCCAAGGGCAAGGCCAAGCAAACAACCGCGGGCTTTCGGGTGGAATGAATCTGAGTGCATGGAGGATCCTCAACAGCAAAATGAACTGCGCTATTATCTGTAGCTATGATATACATGTCATCACTGATTACATATACATGTAACCTTTTCGAGCAGATAGGACGGCGGCCTTATGAGCGCAACATCAAGCAGCATTGAGCACGTTACCATTGATAAGCGGTTGCGCTTTCGACTGATTGAGCTGATCGCTCTGTGGGAGGGGCGGCTAACCACCAACCACCTGTGTCAGGCGTTTGGCATTGGTCGGCAGCAGGCCAGTAAAGACATCAATCTGTACCTGAATGAGTTTGCCGAGGGGCAGCTGATCTACGACAAAAGCTTGAAAGGGTACGCCCCCACGGCGCAGATGCAGCCGAAGTTTTGTCAGGGCTTGGCCAATGAATACCTGCAACTGTTGGACAAGCACGACGAATTAGGCGGCATGCTGGCGATGACCAATCTAAGTGATCGCAGCACCGCCATTGTTGATCCGCCGTCCCGTTACGTGGAGCCGCACATTATTCGCATGTTGGTGCGCGCCGCGCGGGAGGGGTTAACCCTAGAGGGGCACTACGATTCGTTGTCGTCGCCCCAGCCCGAGGACGATCCCACCCGTTTATTGGCGCCGCACACCTTGGTGTTTAATGGCTTTCGTTGGCATGTGCGGGCGTGGTGCGAGAAGAACCAAGATTTTCGCGATTTTGTGGTCACCCGTTTTCGCGATCAGTTAACGCTGGAAGACAAACCCGCCGCCAAAACCAAAGCCGATGACGCCGATTGGCATCAGCAACTCGAAGTCACCATTGGCCCCAATCCGCGGCTCAGCCCACGGCAGCAGCAGGTGATCGCCAAAGACAACGGCATGGATCTCGACAGCCTGCGCCGCAGCGAAGTGGTTTCCAAGGCGTTGTTGAATTATTGGTTTGTGCGCTGGCAGGTGGCCGAGCCGTACAACCAATCCCAAGACGCTCAGTTCCAGCAAGTGGTGCTGATTGCGTTTAAGCCGTTGGCCACGTAGCTCGGCATCATAACCAACGCCCGCCTGCGGGGCGCAGGCGGGCGTTGCTGAACACGCGGGGGGTCACTCGGATGGGATCAGGCCAGTTAACAGATCCGCGGCAGCAGTTCGCCTTTCGGCAGTTCCATGTAGCGTTTTGAACCCCAAGGGCTGTTTTGCACCACTTTGCCGCTGTAGTCGGCGCTGACGTGGCCGATGAGGGTGGCGCGGGGTTGGAATTGCTGCAAGATGGCGACGGCTTCGTCGGCTTGCTCTGGGCTTACGGCCAACACAAAGGTGCCTTCGTTGGCGAGTTCGGCCGGTTCAAAGCCAAACAGTTCACACAATCCCTGCACTGCGGGGTCAATTGGCAGGCTTTGCTCGTCAACAACGATCCCCAATTGCCGTGATGCGGCCCATTCGTTTAATACGGCCGCTAAGCCGCCACGGGTGGCATCACGCATCGCTTTGGCGTCGATCCCTGCATCCAATAAGGCTTTTACTGCTGGCCACAGGGTGTCGCAATCCGACGCCAGTTCGCTGTCCAGCTCTAAGCCTTCGCGGCTGGCCAAAATGCAGGCGCCGTGACGGCCAATGTCGCGGGAAACAATAATGGCGTCGCCCGTTTGCAGCTGTCGCCACGAAGGCGCGGCCACGCATTCGCCCACCCCAGAGGTGTTAATAAACAGGCCATCCGCTGCGCCTTTGGGCACCACTTTGGTGTCGCCGCAGACGATCTTCGCGCCGGATTTTTCCAGCTCGGCCGCCATCGATTTAACCTGCAGCTCCAGCTCAGCGAAGGTTAACCCCTCTTCGATGATGAAGGCGCAAGAGAGGTACTGCGGCTTAGCGCCGGCCATGGCCAGATCGTTGACGGTGCCCGCCACCGCAATTTTGCCCAAGTTGCCGCCGTTGAACTGCCGTGGTGCCACGGTAAAACTGTCGGTGGTGAACGCCACTGGGCCGTTAAATTGCAGCCGCGCGGCGTCTTCGTCGGCCAGCAAAATGTCGTTGCTAAAGTGCTTGAAGAACAGCTTGCGGATCAGCGCGCTCATCTCGACGCCGCCGCCGCCGTGGCTCAGTTCAATGCAGCGTTGTTTGGGGTTGTTCATAGGATCACTCCGGCGTATTTGTAGTGGGCGTGGCAGGCGCCTTCCGAGCTGACCATGCAGCTGCCCATTGGCGTTTGTGGGGTGCAGCCGCGGCCAAACACCTTGCAGTCTTGCGGGTTCTTTAACCCTTTGAGGATCGCGCCACACATGCAGGCTTTGTGATCGTCTACCGCTTCGGTTGGCAACACATCGGCAAAGCGCAGCTCGGCGTTGCGGTGGGCGTATTGCGGTTTCAGTTGCAGTGCCGAGGCGGGAATGTCGCCCAAACCACGCCAGCGGAACTGTTCAACCAGGTCGAAGCAGTCGTTTACGAGCTGTTGCGCCTTGAGGTTGCCGTCGTAGCTCACCGAGCGTTGGTATTGGATCTCCAACTTGGCTTCGCCGTTAATGGCTTGCTGCACCAACATCAACACCCCTTCTAAGATGTCGACCGGCTCGAAGCCGGTCACCACCAGCGGGGTGCGGTAGTTGTCTACGGCCGCTTGGTAGATCTTAGCGCCGGTGATCACCGACACATGGGATGGGCCAATGAAGGCGTTAACCGTGGCTTGGCCGTCGGCCATCACCGCATCAATGGCGGGCGGCACTAACACGTGGTTGACGTGCAGCAGCAAGTTATCCAACCCCAGCGCTTCCGCTTGTTGCAGCAGCACGGCGCTCATTGGCGTGGTGGTTTCAAAGCCAATGGCAAAGAACACCACGGTTTTATCGGGGTTATCTTGGGCGATGGTTAAACAGTCGAGCGGATCGTACAGCGCCCGCACATCGGCGCCTTGGCCGCGTAATTTGGCCAAGCTGCTGTTCGAGCCAGGCACGCGGATCATGTCGCCTAGGGTGGCCAAAATCACGTTAGGTTGCTGTGCCAGCACAATGGCTTGGTCGATGCGCTCTTTCGGCATTACACACACTGGGCAACCGGGGCCATGCACAAAACCGATGTTGTCTGGCAGCAACTGATGCAGGCCAAACTTCATGATCGAGTGGGTATGACCACCGCACACTTCCATGATCCGTAAGGGCTGTGGCAATTGCGGCGCAATCGCGGCGATCTGCCCCAGCAGGTTCTTGATGGTGGCGGGATCGCGGTAGCCTTCAAACAGCTGCGACAGGGTCAGTTTCGGCTCAGTCATGCTTAGGCTCCATCTGCTGCAGTAACGCCAAATTCTGTTGGGCGGTTTGGTGATCAATTTTGTTCATGGCAAAGCCAACATGCAGCAAGACGTAATCACCAATGGCCAAGGGTTCGGCAATTAAGTGAGTGCTGACAGTGCGTTGCACGCCAAGAGTATCTACGGTAGCGCTGTGTTGCTCCGGCTGGATGGCAATCACTTCAGAGGGGATCGATAAGCACATCTGTGGTGGTTCCTTTCTGGGGTATGGCCAGCATTTATTGAGTTGCTGGCGTCGCTTAACGCAGTGGCGGCCAAGGCGTAACTGCTTTCTTTGTGGTAACAAAAAGCCAATAGTGCAGCAATCGAGCAACCTGCAAATTGCCAACTGACGCGACATTTTTGCGCCTTAAACGGGGATTTTTATGGGCTATGCCCATCTGTTAACAACGGCCAGAAAAAAGTCGCTGGTGGGGGTGTTTTTGCGCCCAAGGGGTGGCAGGGGTAAAGTGATCGCCGTGTTAGTGAAACACACACTTTGTTACCAAGCTGTTGCAATTGCAGCCGGTGAATTGAGTACCCTAGGCCGCTGAACTTTCGTTCGTGTTTTCAACACCCTTTCAGTGAATTTAAAACTTAGGAGCAACAGGATGTTTGCAAAGCCTCTGATTGCCGCCAGCGTTGCGCTGGCGTTGAGTGCCTGTTCCGGCCTGGACGGCCACGTAGTAGAAAAGCGCACCATGACCGAATCCCTTATTGCCGTTGATGTTGCTGCAGTGGCGGCATTACCTGAGTCCAACCCACTGAAATATAAAAGCCAACTGGATTACCGGTTGCCACCATTCGATAAGATCAGCGATGCCGACACCGAAGCGGCGATCTTAGCGGGCATTACCGAACAACTGGCGCAGGTGGATGCCATCGCCAACAATCCCGCTCCGGCGACCTTCGACAACACCTTAGTGGCGCTGGAACGCAGCGGCCGCCTATACCATCGCGGCTTAGACGTGCTGTTTAACTTGGGCAGCAGCGATGGCAACCCAGAGCGGTTGGCGTTGATGGCGAAAATCAGCCCGATGTACAGCGAGCAAGAAGACAACATCTTCTTAAACCCTAAGCTGTACCAGCGTTTTCAAACGGTTAAAGCCCAGCGTGACAGCTTAAACCTGAACGCCGAGCAGCAACGCCTGATCGACGTGTATCAGCAGCAGTTTGACCAAGCCGGTGCCAGCCTAACCGCTGAGCAAAAGCAGCAGGTGCGTAAGATCAACAAGCGCCTGTCTGAGCTCACCACCCAGTTTGGCCAAAACGTACTGAAAGCCAGCCAAGGCTCGGCCATTTTAGTGACCGATGTCGCCCAGCTTAAGGGCTTGTCTGAGTCCGCCATTGGCGCCGCCAAAGTGGCCGCAGAGCAAGCGGGCAAACAGGGTTACCTGCTGAGCCTAGTGAACACCACTCGCCAATCCTATTTAACCAGCTTGAGCGATCGCAGCCTGCGTGAGCGGATCTGGCAGGCGTCGGCTTTCCGCGCCAGCAGCGGCGAATTTGATAACACCCCAGTGATCGCCGAGTTGATCAAACTGCGGGCAGACAAAGCGGCGCTGTTTGGCGACAGCAACTGGGCAGAGTACAAGCTGAAGAGCCAGATGGCGCAAAGCCCAGATGCGGTGTTTGATTTGCTTGGCTCTATGGTGCCCAAAGTGGTGGCCAACACCGCCGCCGAAGCCGATGAGATCAAAGCACTGATGGCCAAGCAGGGGATCCAGCACGAGCTGAAGCCGTGGGATTGGTTCTACTACGCCGAGCAAGTGCGCCAAGCCAAGTACCAATTGGATCCGGCAGAAGTGGCGCAGTACTTCCAGTTTGATCGAGTGCTGGAAGATGGCGTGTTCTACGCCATGAACCGCCAGTACGGCATCACCTTTAAGGCCCGCCCGGATCTGCCGACCTACCACGACGACGTTAAAGCCTACGAGATCTTTGATGCCGATGGCACGCCGTTAGGGTTGTTCTTGGCGGATTACTTTGGCCGTGAAGGCAAACGTGGCGGCGCGTGGATGAACGTGTTTGTGGGGCAATCGCACCTGCTGCAAACCAAGCCGGTGATCGTCAACGTAATGAGCATTCCTAAAGCCGCCGCAGGCGAGCCGCAGCTGGTGTCGTTTGATAACGCCACCACCATGTTCCATGAAATGGGCCACGCGGTGCACGGTTTGTTCAGCGACGTAACCTACCCACGTTTGGCGGGCACTAACGTGTCGCGCGACTTCGTTGAGTTCCCATCCACCTTCCAAGAAGATTGGGCGGTGCACCCAGAGGTGATCGCCAACTACGCCAAGCATTATGAAACCGGCGCGCCGATCCCAGCGCAGCTGCTGAAGAAAACCTTAGCGGCGGGCAAGTTCAACATGGGTTTTGACACCCTTGAGTACCTGTCTTCTGCGTTGCTGGATATGGAATGGCACAGCCTTGATGCCAACGCCAAGATCGAGAACATCGAAGCGTTTGAGCAGCAGGCGTTGGCGAAGCACGGGATCAGCAATGGGGCGGTGCCGCCACGTTACAAATCCACCTACTTCAGCCACATCTTTGCCGGTGGTTACAGCTCGGGTTACTACGCCTACCTGTGGAGTGAGATCTTAGCGGCCGATGCCTTTGCCCACATCCGCGATAACGGTGGCCTGAGCCGTGAGCAAGGCGACAAGTTCCGCAAAGGGATTTTGTCGATGGGCAACAGCCAAGATCTGATGGAAACCTACAAAGGCTTCCGTGGTGGCGAGCCAAACACCGATGCGTTGTTGGTGCGTCGCGGCATCAGCCTCGCCAAGTAATAAAGGGGTTATCTCCTACATCAAAACCAGCGCTTCGGCGCTGGTTTTTTTATGCTTGCTTGTTAACAATGCTTTATTTCTACAGGGATGGACCATGAAAATTAATTGCCCGAGTTGTGAAGAGCAAACGGTGATAGAAGTGACAGTTTCTTGTGAGAAATGCAATAAGCCGCTCAATAAGTTTACTTTTGAAAAAGCACGTAAGGTTTCGGTTGCTTGGCTGTGTGCAGCTACGGCCGCAGGCACCTTTTATGTCGATGCTAAATACATTGAGTCAGAGCGATATCCATTAGCGACAGAGTATGCATTGGTGGATCAATGTATTTTTGGTAATAGCGTAAATATTTCACGGTCTGATTTAGATAAAAAGAAAAAAGTGTGTAGCTGTGCGATAGCCGAAACCATTAGTGATATTGACTTCGATGAGTATAAAAAAGAGCCCAGAGCCTTTGCTCGGCTGCTGGACTCTAATGTTCGTCGTTGTACCTAGTTTAGATTAACGACGTGGTGGGTTGTTGCCACGGCCACCACCTGAAGGGTTGCCGCTTTTGCTTGGGCCATTGGGTGGGGTTTTACTACCGGCGTTGCGCTGAGCCGCAGACTGAGCACGGGAGGTGAAACTGCCCGTTGGAGTCTGGCCTTTAGTTTTAGGGGCTTGGGTACGTTGAATACGATCAGCAGCAGCTGGGGTCATCTTGCTTTTTGACATAACGATTTACCTTTTCTGTTATTTCGATAAGTGCCCTTGCTAGGGCGAGATAGATAATGGCAAGCAGCAGGGGACAAAAAGGGACAAAATGGAAAAGGCAGAGCAAATCACACGACTCAGAGAAGTGATAAAAACCACAGGGATGACCCAAAGGAAATGTTCTGACTATATATTCGAAGAGTTGGAATTGTTTGGGCTTAATGATGGGGATTCAAAAAGTTTTTTCGATATCTTTAAAAAAGAAATTCAGCGGCCGAGCAATAAAACTGAACGTGTTGCTAAGTGGATAACTATATTAATGGAGTCTCCCAGCTTTATAGAAAACAACGGTATGGTTTATCGAGTGGGTGTCCAGCATGCAGAACTTAGTCAAGAATTATCACGAGAGATTAATCGAATCTCTAAAAATATCGATAGGGAGCTCGAATCTGCGGATTATGAATCATAAAAAACCAGCGCTTCGGCGCTGGTTTTTTTATGCCTACAGTTCACCCGCTTAGCGTGGCAGTCATGCAGACAGCGTGTGGCGGCGTGTTGATTCTTGGCTAACGTCGGTGCTGCTGATGGTGTCCTTTTTGAGTCAGCAGCGCCGGTCCAGCAGAGCCGGATCGGCGCTGGGCTGGCGTACTCGCGCTTGGTGTTGTTGGTAATGATCCGCGATGGCGCCATCGGCGCATTCGGCGGCGGTGTTAACCAACAAGCAGCCGCGCAATGTCGTTGTTGATGATGCTCACAGGGAAAAACTGGGCGCTGTGGATGACGCCAGTGTTGTTGGGGGGCAAACTGCTGCCGCGCCTACAACCGCGCCTGTTACGGCCATCTGGCTAATGCATTGGATTAGATTAACTAATCCAATTTCTTGAGTAATTTAGTTCAATGTTAATGATTATGGGCGATTGCTGCTGACGGTGGCGAATTTTAGTGATGTAAGGCTTAAGTTTTACTAAAGCAAGTTGATCCCAGTTTACGATGCTGACTATGCTCGAAGTCGACCCAATTCTGTTATCCACTTAGAGGTATCTATGAAAACCGTAATCAATGCTGAAAAAGGCGCGAAAGCAATCGGCCCTTACTCCCACGCCAACACGTTCGAGTCTTTGGTGTTCACCTCTGGTCAGATCCCAGTGATCCCAGAAACCGGTGTGGTTGTGGAAGGCGGTATCAGCGCGCAAAGCATGCAAGCTCTGCTGAACCTGAAAGTGGTACTGGAAGCGGCTGGCGCCAACGTTGATACCGTACTGAAAACCACTTGTTTCTTGGCTGAAATCGCTGACTTCCCAGCGTTTAACGCGGCTTACGCTGAAGTGTTCAACAAAGACTTCCCTGCCCGCAGCTGCTTCGCGGTTAAAGATCTGCCAATGGGCGTTCTGGTTGAAGTAGAAGCGATCGCTCACAAAGCCTAAGTCGTCTGCTGCGCGCGCCGAATGACGTCGGCGCAATGAGCGCAAGGATGAACCCAAAAGCCAGCACTTCGGTGCTGGCTTTTTGTTAACGTATTTTTGGTTTTCTACAATTTATTTGAGAAAACTAAAGGCTCGAGCCAGTTGCCTGTTGTTGCGGCTGATGTTCTTTAATGGGCTATTTCGTCAAAGAATCGCATTGTGTTGGCCGGTCGTGAACGCGACCGAGATCGACTCTTTGCCTATTTTATTCAAAATTTGTTGATGGTTTTGCGGCGGCAGGCGTATCCTTTCTTTATTCCGTTAGCGCGTTAATCTTCGGCCACTGAGCACGCCCCCATCGGCCTGCCCAGCCGCAGCAGATCTTGCCAGCCATTGCGCTGTTGCGGCCGCTTGCCCCCGCGCTACATCGCTTAATCCGAGACCTGTTATGACCCGCCAGCCGCTGCACCCGTTTATCGAAATCTTGAACCAAGTGGTGAAACCCGCCTTGGGCTGTACCGAGCCTATCTCTGCCGCCTACGCCGCCGCCGTTGCGGCGCAAGCGTTGCCGCAGCCACTGCAATCGTTGCAGGTGTGGGTTTCCGATAACCTCTATAAAAATGCCATGGGCGTGTTTGTGCCGGGCACCGGTCGCATCGGTTTGCACATTGCGGCCGCTGCGGGGGCGGTGGGGGGCGATCCCGAGGCCGAGCTGGAGGTCTTGGCGAAGGTGAATGCCGAGCATGTCGCGCAGGCGCAAGCGTTGATCGACGCCGGTAAGGTCACGGTACAGCGCATGGAGGTGGAAGAGTTTATCTACTGCAAAGTGGTTGCCGTCGCCGCTGGGGTGACATCCACGGTGGTGATCAGCGGTGGTCACACCAACATCGTTTACCAAGCCTTGGGTGAGCAGGTGCTGCAACAGGTGGAAGGCAGTGCCCAAGCCGCCACGGCCTCGGTGTGCGCTGGGGTTGATATCAGCATCGAAAAAATTCATCAGTTTGCGTTGTCTGCCGACTTTGCCGACATCGAATTTATTCTGGAAGCGGCCAAGCTGAATGGCGAACTGTCGCAAGAGGGGCTGCTGCACAGCTATGGCTTGGAAGTTGGGCGCACCCTGCAAGAGGGCATTGAGCAAGGGCTGCTGGGCGACGATCTGTCCACCAAGGTGCAGATGTACACCTCGGCCGCCTCGGATGCACGCATGGGCGGCGCCACTTTGCCAGCGATGAGCAACTACGGCAGCGGCAACCAAGGCATTGCGGCCACCATTCCAGTGATGGTGGTGGCCAAGCATTTTGATAGCAGCGACGAGCAACTTGCCCGCGGCTTGATCATGAGCCACCTTGGCGCGATCTACATTAAATCCCACTACCCACCGCTGTCGGCATTTTGCGGCAACACCGTCACCAGCGCCGCGGCCGCAATGGCGATGGTGTACCTCAGTGGCGGCAGCTTTGAACAGGGCTGTTTGGCGATCCAAAACGTGCTGAGCGACAGCTCTGGCATGGTGTGCGACGGCGCTAAATCCTCTTGTGCGATGAAGGTGTGCACCTCGTCCACCGCCGCCACCCGTGCCTTTCTAATGGCCAAGCGCAATAAAGGCGTTTGCAACCAAGGGATTGTGGCTACCAAGGTGGAAAACACCATCCGTAACGTTGGCAATGTGGTGAAAAGCGGCATGCAATCAACGGATTCGGTGATCATCGACATCATGTCCCGCTAACGGTAAGGCAACGACTGTGGAACTGAAGAAACTGACGGCAAGCGATTACGAGATCCTGGATGCGATGGCGAATGTGGTGGATGGGATCGCCACCATGTTTGGCCAGCACACCGAGGTGGCGCTGCACAGCTTGGATGCGGGCAATACTGGGATCTACAAGATCGCCAATGGCGAGGTGACCGAACGCCAAGCGGGAGCGCCCATCACCAATTTGGCGCTGCTGAAGCTGCAAGAGGGCAAGGACGTGTCGGCCCCTTACTTCACCAAAACCGCCGGTGGCCGTGAGCTGAAATCCACCACCACCATCGTGCGGAATCGCAGTGGGCAGCCGATCGGCATGTTGTGCATCAACGTGGATCTGGATGCGCCAATTCAGTCGTTTTTGAAAGCGATGATCCCGCCGGAGTGTGCCATCCCCCATTGCAGTGGTTCACCGGAAACCTTTGCGAAAAATCAGGATGAAACCATCAGCAGTACGGTGGATTCGGTGCAGGAGCAGGTGTTGAATGATCACGGCATTGCCCCATCGAAACGCAACCGCGAAGTGGTGACCCGATTGCACCGATTAGGGCTGTTTAACTACAAGGGCAGCATCTTACAAATTGCCACCCAGTTGGGGATCTCCAAAGACACCATCTACCTCTACCTGCGCGGGTTAGAGAAAAGCGGATTGTGATGAACGAACCCAAAAGCCAGCATCAAGATGCTGGCTTTTTTTAGGCTGTGTATTAGTTAACTGCTGGCGTTGCTGCGCGGTAGCTATTGTCGCCTGCGGCGAGCTTCGATGGCACTGCTTTCATGTGGTTATGTCGCAGTG
>NZ_CANLCI010000009.1 GCF_947489035.1 uncultured Ferrimonas sp.
GTCCCGGCAATGACCTTTATGCCGCAGCGGGTCATGCACAATAAGTTCAACAGCTAATTGGTACACAGCCTTTTTTTATTCGTGCGGTTTCATTCCGGCTGACTGTATCGGCGCGGCCTGACGCGATCACGACTGCTGTTGTTGATGCGCCTGCAAGGTGTTTTTCAGTAAGCAGGCGATGGTCATTGGGCCAACGCCGCCAGGAACTGGGGTGATTGCCGCAGCCTGTTCAGCCACCGCAGCAAAATTAACGTCGCCCACCAGTTTGGCCGCGCCGTCTCGCTCAATGCGGTTAATGCCCACATCCAACACCACTGCGCCGGGTTTCACCCAAGTGGCATCCACCATCTCAGCGCGCCCTACCGCCACGATTAAGATGTCGGCTTGGCGACACAACGCTTCAATCTGCTGGGTGCGTGAATGCACAATGGTAACGGTGCAGTGCTGCTGCAACGCCAATAACGCCGCCGGTTTGCCAACAATGTTAGAGCGCCCCACCACCACCACGTGTTTGCCCACCAGATCCACTTGCTGTTGTTGCAGCATCAACAAACAGCCCAGCGGAGTACAGGGCACAAAGGCATCGGTGCTGCCGCTCAGCAGCAGCCCCATGTTGTAAGGATGAAAACCATCAACGTCTTTGCGCGGATCAATGGCGGCGATCACCGCTTGCTCATCAATCTGCTGGGGCAGCGGCAACTGCACCAAGATCCCATTGATGCTGTCATCGCCATTCAACTGCTCAATAACCGCCAGCAGCTGCGCCTGACTGGTGTCGTCGCCAAGGCGGTGCTCCACACTGCGAATGCCAGTGTGTTGGCACTGCTTAAGCTTATTACGCACATAGACCTGACTGGCCGGATCGTCGCCCACCAGCACAACGGCCAAGGCCGGCTGTACCTGCCCTTGGGCGGTAAGCTCGCTGACCTGCTGCTTAATCTCAGTTAACAGCTGCTGTGATAACGCCTTACCATCAATCAATGTTGCGCTCATTGGTTCTCCACCGTGCCTTTAATAAAACCTGTAATTTAAGGCCGTTAGCCTAGCAAATGTTAGTCAACGGCGATACGTAATCGCCGCCTAACAGCCTGAACCACTGCGACAGCTATGGTAAACTGCGCGGCTAATCTATGAGGAGCCGCATGTCCCTATACCTTCAACTTGGCTGGTTTTTCCGGCGCCACGCCAACACCTATCTGCTTGCCCTCGTTATGTTAGTGGCGGTGGCGTTACTGGAACTGAGCGTCCCCTACCTCGTGGGGCAAACCTTGGATCAACTGCTTGCCAGCAGCAACGGCGATTGGGACATCACCAATTTGTACCTGTTGGCGGGCATAGGCTTGGCCTTGTATGGGCTGCGCTTTGCTTGGCGCACGGTGCTGTTCAGTGCCTCGTATCGGCTCGGCAGCCATCTGCGAAACCACTTTTTCTCGCGCTTAACCAAGCAGGGGCAGGCGTTTTTTAGCCGCCACAGCACCGGCGATCTGATGGCTCAAGCCACCAACGACGTGGATGCCATCGAGATGGCCGCAGGCGAAGGGATCTTAGCGGGGTTTGATGGCCTCCTAACCTTCGTGCTGATCCTCGCAATGATGCTCAGCGTGATCGATTGGCGCTTAACGCTGGTGGCGCTGTTGCCATTTCCTTTTATGGGCTACAGCTTCTACCGCATCTCCAACACCTTGCATCGTCACTTCAAAGATTCGTTAACGAAGTTTTCCCACCTGAACGAGCGCAGCCAGCAAGCCATTGCCGGGATCCGCCTAGTTAAAGCGATGGGACGAGAGCAGATTGAAAGCCAACAGTTTGATCGCATCACCAACGACACCGCGCGCAGCAACTATTTAGTGGCGCGCAGTGAAGCGATGTACGATCCCGCGGTGTTCATTAGCCTCAGCGTGGCCACCGCCCTCACCTTAGGTTTTGGCACCTACTTGATCATCAATCAGCAGCTCACCATCGGTCAGCTCACCAGTTTTTCGATGTATCTGGGGCAGCTGATCTGGCCGATGTTTGCCTTTGGGTGGTTGTTGAACATCATTGAGCGTGGCAGCGCCGCCAATGATCGCCTAACCGCGATGATCAGCGTGCCCGATTCCGTGGCCGATAATGGCCACAGCGAACGCCACGGCAGCGCCATCCGCATCCGCGACTTAAGCTTTCATTACCCTGAAGATAACCACCCCAGTTTAAGCGCCATTAATTTGGATCTGCCGCCGGGCAAAACCGTCGCCATTGCTGGCCCAACGGGCGCGGGTAAAACCACCCTACTGCGGCTCTTAATGCGCCAATTTGACGCCAACGGCATTGAACTGGACGGCAAACCCCTAAGCGAATATCCGCTCGCGCAACTGCGAAGTGCTTTCTCGGTGGTGCCGCAAGATCCGTTTTTGTTCTCCGCCAGCATCCGCGACAACATCGCTTTAGGCCGTCCTGACGCCAGCGACGAACAGATCGCCCACGCCGCCCGCTTAGCCGCCGTAGAACAAGACATTTTGCGCTTCCCAAAGGGCTACCACACCGAAGTGGGCGAACGCGGGGTAACGCTGTCCGGCGGCCAACGGCAGCGTTTGGCCATCGCCCGGGCGCTGTTGATTGATGCCCCGATCCTGCTGCTTGACGATGCGCTTTCCGCCGTCGACACCAGTACCGAGCAACAGATCTTGGCACACCTGCGCCAACGACCGGCGCAGCAAAGCCGCATCATCATTGGCCACCGCCTGTCCTCGTTGATGGACGCCGACGAAATCATCGTGATCAACCAAGGCCAGATCAGCGAACGCGGCAACCACCAGCAACTGCTGGATCACGACGGCTGGTATAGCCGCATGTGGCAATACCAACAGATGGAGGCGCAACTGCATGTCAGCCACTAACGCCAAAGGGCGCCAACGCAGCACCTTCGATCTGCTGTTCAGCTACGTATTAGCCGATAAACCGCTGCTGTATAAATCCCTAGGGATCTTACTGCTGGCCACCATCGGCGACGTTGCCGGGCCGATGTTAGCCAAGATCTACATCGATGATTATCTGCTGCTCAATAACTTTGACGCCGCGCCATTGCTGACGTTATTGGGGCTGTATGTGCTGTTGCAGCTCAGTTCCGCGTGGCTGCGCTACCGCCAAGCACTAAACTTCACCAACATGGCGTTGGCGGCCGTTACCGACATTCGTAAGCGCGTGTTCGAACGGGTGATCCGCCTGCCAATGAGCTACTTCGATCACGCCCGCACCGGACAATTGGTCAGCCGCATCACCAACGATTCCGAAGCGATTAAAGATCTGTACGTGCAGTTTTTATCCAACGTGCTCGGCAACGTGATGCTGTTGATTGGGATCTTAATCGCCATGGCGATCCTTGATCTGAAATTGATGCTGATTGCGCTGGGGCTGATCCCAGCGGTATTGCTGATCATCTACCTGTATCAGAAGATCAGCGGCAAAGTGGTGGCCGAAAGCCGAGCGCTGCGCTCAGACATTAACGCCAATTTGAATGAATCCATTGGCGGCATGACCGTGCTGCAAGCCACCAACCAAAGCGAACGCTACGGCCAGCGCTTTGAACGCCTGAACCACGATTACTATCTGGCAAGGCTGAAAACCGTTAAAGCCAGTGGCGCCCTGCTGCGCCCCGCCATCTCGTTCCTCAGTGTGATGACCACGGTGCTGTTGCTGTACGTCTTTGGTCAGCAAGTTATCAGTGGCGTGGCCGAAATTGGCGTGTTGTACGCCTTCTTAAACTACATGGGGCGCTTTACCGAGCCACTGGCGGAGATCACCCAGCGTTTTAACCTGTACCAACAAGCGATGACCGCCGGCGATCGCATCGCCACCTTGCTGAACGAAGAGCAGCAGCACTACGGCGCCAAGCAGGATCAGTTGGCCAACGGCAGCATTGCGCTAAAGCAGCTTAACTTTGGTTATCACAGCGGCGAACCGGTACTGAAAAACCTGAACTTAACCATTGCCGATGGCAGCTTCTACGCCGTGGTTGGCCATACCGGATCAGGCAAAAGCACCCTGTTAAGCCTGCTGCTCGACTTCTACCCCGTAGACGCCGATCAATTGCACCTTGGCGACAGCGACATCAACGACTACAGCCAACAAGCCCTACGCCATGGCATTGGCTTGATCCCGCAAGAGCCGTTCATCTTGGCGTCCACCGTCTTTGCCAACATCGACATGGGCCGAGGCCTCAGCCAAATCCAAGTAGAGCAAGCGGCGCGGGCGGCGGATCTGCACCACACCATTACTCAACTGAACGATGGCTACCACACCGAACTGGGTGAAGGCGGCATGCGTTTATCCAGCGGCCAACGGCAGCAGTTGGTGATCGCCCGCGCCTTAGCGGCCAAGCCTAAGATCTTGCTGCTGGACGAAGCCACCGCCAACGTCGACAGCGAAACCGAACAGGTGGTGCAGCAGGCGCTGAATAAACTGCGCGGCGAGATCACCATCATCGCCGTGGCTCACCGCCTAAGCACCATCAGCCACGCGGATGAAATTGTGTTGTTGAACGGGGGTGAAATCACCGAACAAGGCACTCACCAGCAGTTGATGGCATTGGATGGCGGCACCTACCGCGCCATGTATCAGTTGCAGCAACAGGCCGCGCGGGTTGAACAGGCACAAGCCAGCGCCTAAGCCTTCAGCCCAGCCCAGCCCTCAACTTAAGCGTAAAAAAAACACAACGGCCAGCGCATCTGCGCTGGCCGTTGCGTGTTCTTTCCGCCGTACTGCCCGCAACGCGGTGCGCGGCATTCGCGCCGCTTAGGCGCGAAGCTGCGCCACCATCCGCGATAATTGATGCAGTTCGTTGCTGATTTCGCTGTTCGTCCGTGACGTACTGTCGGTGCCCTTAACCGCTTGCTGTGCATAGTCCGCAATGGTCAGCATGTTGTCGTTGATCTGGTTGATCACCCCGGTTTGCTCTTCTGCCGCCACCGCAATTTGGCTGTTAAGCGCCGCCATGCCTTCGACCGATTCAACGGCCACCTCTAACTGCGCGGCTGTGGTCGTGGATTGCTGAATGCACGCCAGCGCCATCTCTTGCCCACGGGTCATGTTCTCAACCACCCGCGCGGTCTCTTTCTGCAATGTTTCCAGCAGCTGTTGAATGTCCTCGGTTGAAGATTGGGTGTGCTCAGACAGCGATCGCACCTCGTCGGCCACCACCGCAAACCCTTTACCAGACTCCCCTGCCCGCGCCGCTTCAATGGCGGCATTCAGTGCCAGCAAGTTGGTTTGATCGGCAATGCTGCGGATGGCACTGAGAATGTCGCTGATCCGCGCGGTTTCCGTTGCCAACGACGTGATGTCTTTCGAGGCTTGATCAATGTCGTCGTTCAAGCTGTTGATCATATAGCTGTTCTTCTTGGCGTCGTCTTGGCTGATCCGCACCTGATCCAGCACGGTTTTGCCCAAATTGGCCGCCTCCACCGTAGAGCGAGCCACCTCGCCGACGCTGTTCGTCACGGCCGCCACCGAATCCACCGCCGTTTGCGTTTGCTGTTGCTGCGCCTGCACATTGCTGCAGGTGGTGGTCATCACTTCCGCGCTTTGGCGCGATTGCGACGCTAACGATTCCGAGGTATTGCTGATCTGTTCCACCAGCACACACAGTTTGTCCATCAACTGATTAAACGCCTGAGCCGATTGCGCCACTTCATCACGCCCTTTCAGGTGCAATCGCACCCCAAAATCTTGGCCACCCACGGCCAGCTCTCGCAGCCCATCGCGCAGAGTTAACACCGGTTTGGTGATCACTTTCGACAAATAGATTGGCATCAACATGCACATCACCAGCGCAACAAGCACAACCAGGCTGATCACCAGTTGGGCATGATATTCGTCTCTTTCCGCTTGTTGGGTTGCACTTAAGGTGGTTTGCTGCACCTTGTCTAACGCCGTCAACAGCGCGTTATCAACGGATTGCTCCATTAAGGTTAATCCCGGAGCTTGGGCGATGCCGCCGTTAAAATCCCCCAACTTAAACTGCTGCAGCAGCTGCAAGGCCCCTTGGTGGAAATTCCGATGTTGCTGATGGATCTCTTCCATTTGGGTGGAAAAAAACGCCATCTCTGCAACCGTTTTTTGTTGATTTTGGCTGTTCGATGCCTCGGCCATCAGCCGTTCAAGTCGTTGAAACTCCTGCTCAACATCAACCGATATCGCTTTAAACTCTCGGTCTAATTGCTGCAACTGCGTCTGCGTGTTATCACCGTTGCGGGCGGCATAGGCATAACCAATCGACCGCTCAAACAACACCGACTGCTTCAAGCGAGATTTGGTGATCTCGGTTAACGCATTGGTGATCGGCACATCCGATTCGGCAATGGCTCGCAGCTCGGCCCCCAATTTATTCATCTGCACCCAAGCCACACTGCCAATGGCGCAGATCAACAACGCATACAACACCGCCATCACGCGCAACTTGCCACTAATGGTAAAGCCATCCCATTTCGACATCCCACACTCCCTGTGTTATTCACAGCGCCTGGCGTCACTGTGCCTGCCGCTCACCTTCTAAAAAGTTAGGCCAGTGGTTTGAAATAACAACCGAAGTTTCGGTTTATATCCTCAGCAAACGCGCCCTTTTGGCTTCTTTGCCTACCCGCTTGCTGGTACCCTGACGCCACGTTTGTTGCTCAAAGAATGCCATGACCTGCCGCGCCGCCAAGATTACCGTTGCCCCATTGCCGCTCAGTGTGGATCCACTTTCGCTGTTTGCCCCCTTGGCTCAGCGCCCGTGGGCGATGCTGCTCGACTCCGCCATAGATCCCCAAGCCGAACGCCACATGGACGCCCGCTACGACATCATCGTGGCCGAACCGCTGGCGACGCTCACCACTTATGGTCAGCGCACTCGAATTGAACACCAAGGCAACGTAATAGAAAGCGATGAAGATCCGATGTTGCTGCTGCAGCAGTGGCAGCAACGGCTGTTAGGCACCGTGGTCGGCAGCAACGAACTGCCGTTTTGCGGCGGTGCCGCTGGTCACTTCAGTTACGATTTAGGCCGCCGTTTTGAACAGCTGCCCGCCACCGCCAGCGACGACATCGGCTTAGCGGAAATGGCGGTTGGGATCTACGACTGGGCGCTGCTGCTTGATCACAACAGTCAGCAAGTGCAATTGGCGGTGGTGGGTGATGCGCCGCAATGGCAACAGCGGCAGCAATGGCTGCAACAGCAATGGCAGCAAGCGCAGCCTTCAAGCAACCACAACTTTGCCCTGCAAGGGCCGTGGCAACATCAGATTGATCGCCAGCGCTACCAACAACAATTCGAGCAAGTGCAGGCTTATCTGCTCAGCGGCGATTGCTACCAAATCAACTTAACTCAGCGGTTTCAGGCCCCTTATCAGGGCAGCGAATGGCAAGCCTATCAGCGGCTGCGCCAAGGCAACCTTGCGCCCTTTTCCGCCTTCATCCGTTTGCCCGATTGCGCCTTATTGTCGGTGTCGCCAGAGCGATTTTTAAAGCTCGATGGCGATCAAATTGAAACCAAGCCAATTAAAGGCACCCGCCCCCGCAGCAATGATCCCAGCGAAGATAAAGCCAACGCTCAGGCGCTGCGCCAAGCCAGCAAGGATCAAGCGGAAAACCTAATGATTGTGGATCTGCTGCGTAACGACATTGGCCGCGTGGCCGCCGCAGGCACGGTGCGGGTGCCCAAACTGTTTGAGATCGAAAGTTTTCCAGCAGTACACCACTTGGTTAGCACCATTACCGCCACCTTAGCCCCACAACACAGCGCCACGGATCTGCTGCGCGCCGCCTTTCCCGGCGGTTCGATTACCGGCGCGCCGAAGATCCGCGCCATGGAGATCATCGAAGAGTTGGAGCCCCAGCGGCGTAGCCTCTATTGCGGCTCCATCGGTTATGTGTCGGTCAATGGCAAAATGGACACCTCCATCACCATTCGTTCGCTGGTGGCCAAAGCAGGACAGCTATACTGCTGGGCCGGTGGCGGCATCGTTGCCGATTCCGTTTGCGATGAAGAGCACCAAGAGATTTTCGATAAACTCAGCCGCATTCTGCCCCGCTTACAGTAAGCCGCAGCAATATGTTGGCAGCCTTGCCGGTCTATCCCTTTAGGGCCTAGCCCGCACCAAGCGAAACACCATTACATTGGAGCGTACCGTGTTAAAACCGTTGTTACTCACCCTTGCTATCGCCATCACCAGCCTCAGCGCACAGGCCGAAACCGCCCCCGATTTCAGCTTAGATCTGCACAACGCCAGCAGTTTGCAGCAGTTGTCAGAGCACAACTACGTGTACGTGGATTTCTGGGCCAGCTGGTGTGGCCCATGCCGTTACAGCTTCCCCTTTATGAATAAGCTGCAAGCCGAGCTGGGCGATGATGGCTTGGTGGTTATCGCCGTCAATGTCGACGTTGATCCCAAAGACGCCAAACCCTTCTTGCAACAACACCCAGCCGAGTTTGCCATTCACTACGATCCCAGTGGCGACATTGCCACCGCCTTTGCGGTGCGCGGCATGCCGTCCAGCTACTTGATCCACAAAGGTGAGATTTTAACTAAGCACGTGGGTTTTCGAAAAAGTAAGCAAGACCAAATGTTTGCAGAGATCGCCAGCTACCTGAAGCCGCAATAACCCGAACCCTTAGCGCCACCGCAACGGTCGCAACACGGCGTTGATGATGCTGCCATTCCACCTTTGTCGCTTGCTTGGCACGCGCCCGAAGCAGTAGATTAGAGTCAGTGCAACTATCGGCACCGCAGTGGTGCCGAGCGTATTTCAGGATCGCATTTTGACCACGGACGAATTTCTTACCCGCTTTCTCTACAACCCGCGCCCCGCGCTGGAAGATCCACTGCAAAGCCGTTTTGGCAATCACCCGCGGCTGCGCGATGCGGCGGTGTTGATCGCCTTAGAGCCCAGCCCCACCGGGCTGCAGATCCTCCTCACCGAGCGCACCAGTCAGATGCCCACTCACGCCGGTGAAGTGGCCTTTCCTGGTGGCAAAGTAGACGCCAACGATGCCGATCCTTGGCACACCGCCACCCGCGAATCTTGGGAAGAGATCGGCCTGCCAGCCAGCCACCTGCACCACGTGGGCGAATTGGCGCCCTTTCATACCATCAGCAAATTTAAGGTGTCGCCGCAGGTGGCGATTGTCACCAAGCCCTTTGAACCGCAGCTGTCTAGCCGCGAAGTCGCCCGCTTATTCCGCGCCCCACTGGCGGATTTTCTGGATCCACAGCAGCGCAGCTTTGTGCGCCTACAGCGCCACGATGCCCTGCATCAGGTCTACTTTATGCCCCACAACGTTTGGGGCGCGACCGCCGCGATGATGGAACAATTAGTGCGTCACCTCGGCTATGGCCAAGCCGCCAACCCAATGAGCGCCAGCGCCTAAGTCACAACCGCTCAATCAACAAGGAAGACGCGATAATGCGAACGCTTGCCGTAGCACTGGTTTTAGCCACCAGCTTAAGTGGTTGCAGCTCGTTGGGGGTACAGCCGTGGGAACGCAACCTGCTGGCGGATCCGCGCATGGCGCTGGAAGCCAATGCCATCGATAAAGGCTTTGACGACCACATCTATTTCTCTAAAGAAGCCAGCAGCGGCGGCCGTGGTAATGCCGGTGGAGGTTGCGGATGCAACTGAAGCCCTTTAAGTCGATCAGTGGTGCCTTAGCGGTCGCCAGCTTAAACGCCGTGGCACCGGCTCAAGCCGCTTGGTTTGAAGACAGCGACGATCACGACTGGCAGTTTGATACTGCGGTGATGGCCTATGCCGAAGGCGACGATCGGGTTCAAGCCTTAGAAGGCGCGGTGGTGGCCACCCGCACCGATGGCGACGACAACACCTTAAGCCTCAGCGCCACCATCGATTCGCTCACCGGGGCGTCTCCCACCGGCGCCGTGCAGCAAACCCAAGCGCAAACTTTTACTCGCCCATCCGGTAATGGCAGCTACACCGTTGCCGCTGGTGCTACCCCCCTAGACGACACCTTCAAAGACACCCGCGTGCAGCTTAATGCGGGCTGGGCCGCCAACATCAATCGTTACTGGCAGTACGATGTTGGCGGCCACCTTAGCAAAGAGTACGACTACTTATCGCTAGGAATAAATGGCGGGCTGGCGCGGCACTTCAACAACAAGAACACCACGGTACGCCTTGGCAGCAGTGTGTTTTTCGATACCTTC
Source organism: uncultured Ferrimonas sp. (assembly GCF_947489035.1). Taxonomy (GTDB): domain Bacteria; phylum Pseudomonadota; class Gammaproteobacteria; order Enterobacterales; family Shewanellaceae; genus Ferrimonas. Next base: position 10,176 of record NZ_CANLCI010000009.1, read on the forward strand.
GAACCCGAAGGCGGCTTGCCTGTGGCGTTAGCAGCCATGGTAAAACGCAGCGACTTTGCCACCGACGAAGCGTTTCAGCAGGCGTTTGATGCCACCCGCGCTGGCAGCAACGACACCAAAACCATTGTTGAAGCCACACTGGGGTTAACTCAGGTGATCAACCGCAGCACCGTAATGCAGGTTAATTACAGCTACGCTGAGGCCAGTGGCTACCTAACCGATCCGTTCAAACTGGTGAGCGTGGTGGATGGCAGCGGCACCGTGCAAAGTCACCGTTATGAACAACGGCCAGACAGCCGCCGCAAACACGCCTTCTTTTGGCAAACCAAAACCCACTTAGGTGGGCCGGTGTTGGATGTCAGTTACCGCTTTATGAGCGACGATTGGCAGGTGGACTCCCACACCGTTGATGGCCGCGTTGATTACCGTTTGAGTAACGGCCACTACCTTGAACCGCACCTGCGCTATTACCAGCAAAGTTCGGCGGAGTTTTATCGGCCCTATCTGTTGGCTGGCCAGCCATTGCCAACCGGGCTCGATGCGGTCAGCGCCGATTACCGCTTAGCCAAAATGACCACCTACACCATCGGTGTAAAGTACGGCATGCCACGCGCCAACGGCGATGAAATGGCGTGGCGATTGGAGTATTACCTGCAGCAACCCAACGGCAACCGCAGCGATCAACCGGGTCAATTGGCGGGCGTTGATTTAACCCCAGAGGTGACCGCGCTGATGCTGCAGTTCAGTTATCGCTTTCATTAATTCTCTTCACCCCCGTGCGATTACGCCTGCGGCTAATCGCACCTACGAATCAAGCAGCTAACGCAATACTCGTAGCCCCGTAGGTCGGTATTTATGCCAACAATTTTTCGCAAGCGAGCATATAACGCGACAGCCGTAGGTCACGTTAGCCGCTCTTTGGCGTAACGTGACAATCCACGCACAACACCATCAACGGTACCGCCATGCCATCACTCTTGTGCGATTACGCCTGCGGCTAATCGCACCTACGTTAATCGACAAACCGCGCGGCATTGCGCCATCGCCGTAGGTCACGTTAGCCGCTGTTTGGCGTAACGTGACAGCCCATGTCGCCAAAGATCAAATAAAGCACAAACAAAAACGCCCAACCAAAGGGCTGGGCGTTTTGCTGAACTCGGTGCTGCGGTCGTAACGCGATTACGCGGCGCTGGATTCCCGCAACGCACGGCGCAAAATTTTACCGACGTTGGTCTTTGGCAACTCAGCCCGAAACTCAACATGGCGCGGCACCTTATAGCCGGTTAGGTGTTCGCGACAATGGGCCACCAACTCCTCTTTGGTTAAGCTGTCGTCTTTACGCACCACCACAATCTTAACCACCTCGCCGGCTTTCTCGTCCGGTGCGCCAATGGCGGCCACTTCAATCACTTTATCGTGCATCACCACCACGTCTTCAATCTCGTTGGGGAACACGTTAAAGCCCGACACCAAGATCATGTCTTTCTTGCGATCAACAATGGTGAAGTAGCCCTCTTCGCTCATAACCCCAATGTCGCCGGTAGAGAGCCAGCCATCTTTCAGCACTTCGGCGGTCGCATCGGGGCGCTGCCAATAACCGGCCATCACCTGCGGCCCCTTAATTTGGATCTCGCCCCGTTCACCGGGCGCACTTGGGTTGCCAATCTCGTCCACCAAGCGCATCTGAGTGGATGGCAGGGGCAAGCCGATGGTGCCATCAAAGCCGGTTGAGGTGTACGGCGAGAACGACGCCGCAGGCGACGATTCCGTTAAGCCATAGCCTTCCAGCAAACGGGTGCCCGTTACCTCTTGCCACTTCTCGGCAACCGCGCGCTGCACGGCCATGCCGCCGCCCAAACACAGTTTCAACTGCGAGAAATTCACCTGATCAAAGCCCGGGGTATTCAGCAGGCCATTAAACAGGGTGTTAACCCCAGTAATGCCGGTAAAGCGGTTGTTCTTCAGGGTTTTCACAAAGGCAGGCATGTCGCGAGGGTTGGTGATCAGCAGGTTACAGCCACCAATTTTCATGAACATCAAGCAGTTAGCGGTAAGCGCAAAGATGTGGTACAGCGGCAATGCGGTGATCACCACTTCGTTTTCGCCCAGGATCTCTTTGCCCATAAAGGCGGCGGCTTGCTCTAGGTTGGCCACCATATTGCGATGGATCAGCACCGCGCCTTTCGATACCCCCGTGGTGCCACCGGTGTACTGCAAGAAAGCGATGTCGTCGCCACACACTTCCGGTCGCTGGTACGGCAGCTTTGCGCCTTGTGCCAACACCTGTCGCAGCGGGATCGCTTGCGGCAGATTAAACGCTGGCACCATCTTCTTAACGGACTTAACCACAAAGTTAACGATGCTGCGCTTTGGCCAGTTCAGCAGATCCCCAAGCTCGGTCAAGATGACGTTCTTCACCGGCGTATGCTCAATCACCTCGGCCAAGGTGCTGGCAAAGTTGGCCACAATCACAATGGTGCTGGCGCCGGAATCTTTCAGCTGATGCTCAAGCTCGCGGGCGGTATACAGTGGGTTTACGTTCACCACCACCAAGCCCGCACGCAGGGTGCCAAACAGCGCCACGGGGTACTGCAGCAGGTTTGGCATCATCAGCGCAACGCGATCGCCCTTTTTCAGCCCCAGCTGGTGTTGCAGATAGGCGGCAAACGCGGTGGACTGCTGATCCAGCTCACGGTAGCTCAGCACTTGATCCATGTTTGAAAAGGCAGGCTTGTCGCCGTACTCCGCCACACATTGTTCTAACAGATCGACCAGCGAATTAAACTGGTTCGGGTTGATCTCGCTAGGTACATCAGCGGGATAGCTTTTCAGCCACGGAAAGTCCATTTAGCCTCCTCAGCGGCATCGGCATGCCATTGATTTTTGTTATCGGTATTAAACAAGCGTTTGAACGATTGTGTGACCGAGGACACAAAATTGCAACCCCGTTTGCGGGCTTCGCGCCGATGGTGATGCCGCTGTAACTGAATTACAGAGGTGGAAAATTTGGCATAAAAAAAGAGAAGCCGACGCTTCTCTTTGTTTTTGTGTTTTTGCTCTAACGAAGCGCTAGTTTTGCTAACGGTTCGGCGCAGATATCACCGCGCCATCCTTGCAACAGATCCGGCTCTTTGCCGAATTTGTCTTGCCAGATGTAGTTAACGTATTGGCTCACCAGCTTCTTAGACGCCATAAATTCCGGTTGAACTTGATGCTCTTGCGCCAGTTTCAGCACCCGTTCCCGCACTTCGGCCACCGCTTCGCGAAACTCAGGATCCAAGCCCGTTGGGTCAATGTTGTCTGGCGGGTTGCTGACATCAGCGCGGGCAATCGCGCCCAGCATTGATTTGCCGTACCGCTGGAACGTGCGTACATCCAAACCTTCAAGCTGTTCAAGGTACGACAGCGATCGTGGCGCACGCTTGGCAAGGTTCAGCAGCACGGCGTCTTTCACCACAAAGCTCAAGGCCAGATCTTTGCGCTGAGCCACTTCCAAACGCCACGCGGCCAACGATTTCAATACCGCCAGCTGCACCGGTTTCAACTGCCACGCGTTCTTAACTTTCAGGTAAGCCTTTTCTGGCTGATCCGGCTCTAAGCGACCACGACAAGCGCGTTCGCCCTCTTGCCACAACCACTCCAATCGGTTCATCTCGGTGATGGCCTTCAGCATGGTTGGGTAGATCTGGTACAGATACAGCACATCGGCGGCCGCGTAGTTCAGCTGAGCAGCGGATAACGGCCGACGCAACCAATCGGTGCGCGATTCGCCTTTATCCAGTTCGATGTCTAAGTAGTGCTGGATCAGCTTGCCGTAGCCCATGGCGGGGCCAAGGTTCAGCAACACGCCACACACTTGGCTGTCGAACAACGGCTTAGGCACTACCCCACCGCGCTGGGCAAAGATCTCCAGATCTTCGCTGGCGCTGTGCAGCACCTTTACCACCGATTCATCCGCCAGCAACTGCCACAGCGGGGTCATGTCCGTTATCGCCAGAGGATCGATCAAGGCGAGGGTTTTGCCGTTATAAAGCTGCACCAACCCCAATTTGGCGTGGTAGGTGCGGGTGCGAACAAATTCCGTGTCCAAGGCGACGTAATCCCCTTGGCGACTCTCATTACAGACAGTCGCCAGATCAGCGTCGTTATCAATCCACTGCCATTGCAGTTGTGTCATTAAGCGTTACCTTTTACTTCGTCGCGCAGCACCCGACGCAAGATTTTACCCACATTGGTTTTTGGCAGTTCCTCGCGGAACTCCACCAACTTAGGCACTTTGTAGCCAGTCAAATGTTTACGGCAATGGGCGATCAGCTCTTTTTCGGTTAGGGTTGGATCTTTCGCAACCACAAACACCTTAACCAGTTCGCCGGAGACTTCGTGGGGCACGCCAACGGCGGCCACTTCCAGCACCTTCGGGTTTAAGGCGATGGCGTCTTCCACTTCATTGGGGTAGACGTTAAAGCCCGACACCAAGATCATGTCTTTTAGGCGATCAACAATATAGAAGTAGCCATTGCTGTCCATGCGGGCGATGTCGCCGGTGCACAGCCAACCGTCGCTGAAGGTTTTGGCGCTCTCTTCTGGCCGTTGCCAGTAGCCCTGCATCACCTGCGGGCCTTTCACTTGCAGCTCGCCCACCTCTTCAAGGCCATCCACCACTTCGCCCGCTTCATTCACCAAACGCACGTCGGTGCTTGGTAATGGCAAGCCAATGGCGCCGTTGTATTCGGTTTGGGTGTAACACCCTGCCGCCACAACCGGCGAACACTCCGTTAGGCCGTAACCTTCGATCAACGGCACGCCGGTGATCTGTTGCCACTTTTCGGCCACCGCACGCTGTACTGCCATGCCGCCACCCACGGTCAACTTGAAGTGAGAGAAATCCACTTTGTTGAACTCGGGGTGGTTGATCATTGCATTAAACAGCGTGTTCACTCCGGTTAAGGCGGTGAACGGGTATTGCTTCAGTTCGTCGATAAAACCATCCAGATCACGGGGGTTGGTGATCAGCAGGTTTTGCGCGCCCTTTTTCATAAACAGCAGCAGGTTCACGGTATTGGCAAACACGTGATACAGCGGCAGCGGCGTTACCACCAGCTCTTTGCCTTCATCCAGCAAGGTGCCAAAGAACGCATCCGCTTGCAGCATGTTGGCCACCACGCTGCGATGGGTCAGCATCGCGCCTTTGGCCACGCCGGTGGTGCCACCGGTGTACTGCAAAAAGGCCACATCGGTGCCAGCAATGTTGGGCTTAATGTATTGCAGGTGTTTGCCTTTGGCTAAGGCGCGGCGCATGGAAACGGCGTTTGGCAGATGGTATTTCGGCACCATCTTCTTCACGTACTTCACCACAAAGTTCACCAAGGTGCGCTTAGGGCCAGACAGCTGATCGCCAATTTTGGTGAGGATCACGTGCTTAACGTCGGTTTCTGCCACCACTTGCTGCAGGCTGGAACCAAAGTTGGTTACGGCGATGATCGCCACCGCACCGGAATCACACAGCTGATGCTTCAATTCCCGTGGGGTGTACAACGGGTTAACGTTTACCGCCACCATGCCAGCGCGCAAAATGCCCATCAAGGCGATGGGGTACTGCAACAGGTTTGGCATCATTAACGCCACTCGATCGCCCTGCTTCAGTTTTAATTCGTCTTGCAGATAAGCAGCAAAGGCGCGGCTTTGTTCTTCCACGCGGCGGTAGGTTAATACCGCCCCCATGTTGATGAACGCCACTTGATCGGCGTAATCGCGAAAGCTGGTATCAAACAGCTCCAGCAGATTGCCGTACTCGTCTGGGTTGATCTGGGCAGGTACGCCCTCGGGGTAGCTGCCAAGCCAAGGCTTTTCCACGCTGTTCTCCTTACTTTGGAACAGTACTGCACGTGTTGGTACTGTGTAATTTGGTTGCAAAACAAAGTTTTGCCCCTGCCTTCGCGCTTACTGCACGCCGGCAAGAAAAGAAATTATTGTATCCGCGCTAGGCTGCGGATCGGTCATGTGGCAATGGTGGCCGCCGGGCACCGTTTGTAACTGCCCCTGTTTAAACCACGGGGCGCGCACATCCCAAGCCTCTCTCAGTGTAGAGAAGCCCTGTTGCGCTAACAGGATTAAGCTGGGGGCCGTTATCGCTTCGGTCATGCTGCGCGCTTGGGGTTCGGCCATCATCAGTAACGATCGCAACCGTAAGCGGGGATCGCTGCGCCACTGCCAGCGGCCATCCTGCTGGCGCAAGTTACGCACCAACAACGGCTGCAACAACGCTTCGGGTAGATCGGTCAGCTGCTTACGCGCTTTCACCAATTTCGCCAGATCCAGATCGGTACTAGGGGTGCCTGCCCGCAACCGGCTTTCAATGCCGTTACGCAATTGCTTGGCGGTGTTTTCTGGCGTTTGGGTTAATGGCCCCAGCGCTTCAATCACCACCAGACTCTGACACTGCTGCGGGTAGGTGCCCAAATAGAGCCCCGCTAAGATCCCGCCCATCGAATGCCCCATTAAACACAATGGTGGCGTAGGCAGTTGCAGCATCACTTGGTGTAACTCGTAGAGGTAATCCAGAAATGAGTAACTGGCGGCGCTGCCACGGTGGCCAGAATGGCCGTGGCCGGTCCAATCCAATGCCAGCACTTGATAGCCTGCCGCACACAACAGTGGCGCCAGTGGGGCAAAGCTTTCGCTGTTATCCAGCCAGCCATGCACGGCCACAATCATCGGTGCGTTATCGTCGCCCCAATGCTGTGCCGCCAAAGATACGCCATCTAACTGAAACTGCCGCTGTCGAGGCGCATCGAAGGGTGCCATAGCCGTCATTTGCTTTCCCGATCCAGTTCACAAAAATGAACCCGATTGTATCCGGTTGGCTGATTAATACCAATGGTCGCAAACAATTGATCTGCTGATGAAGAAATTTGCTGCGACACCGGTTAGCGTCGCAGCAGAAGTGGGTTAAATTTCCGGCTTGTAGAACTTCAGGGTCATTCGATCCGACTCGCCAATGGCCAAGTATTTGGCGCGATCCACCTCTTTCATTCGCAGCACCGGTGGCAAGGTCCACACCCCTTTGGGGTAGTCTTTAATGTCTTTGTCGTTGGCGTTAATTTCGCTGGTCATCGCTAAGCGAAAACCCACTTTTTCCGCCAGTGCGATCACCTCGCCTTGATCCATGTAACCGCTTCTCGGATCAATGCCCGCAAAGCCGCGATGCTCAACCACCCCAAACACGCCGCCGGGGCTAAGCACGTCATACGCGGCACTGAACACCCCTTCTAACGAATCCGACATGGCCCAATTGTGCAGGTTACGGAAGGTCAGCACCATATCGGCGGTGTTTTCGCCCCCCAGCGACAGCAGCTCTGGCGGATTAAAGGCGATCACCTTGGTGGCGTCGTACAGCGCTGGCTGCGCCGCCAGTTTGGCTTCAAAGCGTTTACCGGCTTTTACGCGGTAGGACGCTGGATCGCCACTGGTATCAAAACTGGCGGCGATAAACTGGCCATTGTCACGCAGGTACGGCGCTAGGATCTCGGTATACCAGCCGCCACCGGGCCACAGCTCGATCACCGTCATATCGGGGTGAATGCCAAACAGCTCTAGAGTTTGCTGTGGGTGGCGGTACTCGTTACGGGCAATGTGTTTGGCGCTGCGATGCTCGCCCTGCACCAGTTGCTCTAGCGAGCTTGCATCCGCCGCAACAGCCTGTGCGGGAATGGCAAAGGTGGCTGCCACCATTGCGGCGACTAGGCCAAATTTTTTCAATGCCATGGGATCCTCTCCTTGATTATCAATCCGATTAACGCGACGACATTAACAAACTGTTAACCCACTGCACAGTCGCCCCAGCAACAGAGTTGTTAACAGGCGTAACAGCAGCTTGGCAGTGCCGCTGCCATTTTCACAAGGGCAAGCTGAAGGGGTTAAGGCGCGGGGCCGTTACGGCCACCACTTCAGCGTGCAGCACGGCGTATCACGCAATCCGCTGGGCCGCAGCCCTATGGGCGCACGCTGCGATTCAGCATCGCCTGCAATCGTTCTTTGGCGGCGCGCCAATGGGTGCGTGGGATGGCTGGGGTATGAACTTGATAACAGGGATGGCTGGGGTGTGTTTTGATCTCGCCGCCGTGGGCCAGCAACAGATAATCCGGCTGCATATCGCGCACCTTGTTTACCGATTGGCGGTAACGGTTGGGGTGGAACAGCGGCCACGGGGTAACAAAGTTGTCGCGCACCTTAACGATCAGATCCGCCACATAAAGCCGATGGCTAGGCCGATGCCACAGCGAGATATCGCCATTGGTGTGGCCGTGGGTTGCCACCACCTGCCACTGTTCAAACCCCGGCAAGGCTTCACCGTCACTCAGCAGCCTATCCGGCTGCAAGCTGCGCCGATACCACAGGTTTTTTAACGGTTGCCCCAAGCGATGCGCCATCCACATGCCTAAAGCCACGTCGGTCAAGTGCATCAGCCAGCCACTGGCCCCTTGATACCACGGCTTATCCGCTACCCCAGTGGCAATTTGGCAGCCGCTGATCCGGCGTAAATCGTAGGCACCACCGGCGTGATCTGGGTGCATGTGCGTGACCACCACCAGCTTCAAATCGGTGATTGGCCGCTGCAGTTGATCGCGAATATAGCGCAGCACCGTGCCCACATCGGCGCGGCAGCAACCATCCAACAGCAGCAAGCCGTGGGGATACTCCACCAGATAGATCGACTGAATGTAACCTTGAAGGGTGTGCAACTGCATAACGGCACGGATCACTGTTAAACGGACGTTTAAATCTAACCTGCATGAAATGGGCGGTAATGACAATGAGGTTTGGGCTTGCTGATTATTGGGAGTTTAGTGTTGGGAGTTAGCTGTTGGTGTTGCTTGGGGTGCGTTGTATTGCTTGCGCGTTTTGCTGTGGCGTTGCTTAAAGGGGGTTATGTCGCGGTGGCGACGGCACAGCAGCTGGTAGTGAATGAGTTCGCTGCCCGTTGCAATCCCTTTGCCTTAGATCAGTACCCAAAACACGACGCTGGACACCGCCAATGCGGCGCTAAAGCAAAAAAGCGGCGTTGCTCTTTTGGCCTTAATACAGGGATTAAGATTTGGTGGCTTTACGTGAATAACGCTCAAGCCGTAAATTCGGCAATCAATAGTTGAATGTATACACACGCCACCGGTTGTTCTGCAGTAATAGGATCTCTGTCTTCTTTTTCTGCCTTATCAGAGCTTGGATTGAGCGATATTCAGAGGTAAGCTACTGATTAAGTTGAGAGATTTAATTATTACCAAACAGTAACATCACAATAACGGTACCAATTGTCACTGTAGTACTAGTGACGGCGGCATCATAATGAACTGTTAGCAGTATTTAGGAATTTTTGTGGCTGATTACATAAATAAAAACATACTGAGTCAGGCTTATATTCACGTGGAGCCAACGGGAATTGAAACTGAAGAACAGCTTGAAGCGTTCAAAGAAAACCTAAGAGCTTTTGCGCTTAGTCGTACAGAATTCTTCTTATCTGATGGACTTGATATCAATATTGAGTTTGAAGAAGGGTCGATTAAAGCGCGAGTCACGGTAATTGGTACGTTAATGCTTCTGCTACAAGGCATTAGCTCATACAAAGACTTCAGAGAAGGTCTTCAATTGCTGTATTCGGATGCGAAGTGGTTGTCAGATGCAATCATTTCGGAGTCTCTGTATCAAACCAAAGCAAAACACCATGACGTAATTAGAGTAGAAGCAAGGACTGGAATAATAGGTTCTGTTCATAAAGTTATTAATCAGCTAGAAAGAATAAAAAGCGGTGCCAAAGGCGCTATGCTTGCTTCAGATATTGTTGAAAAAATTGATGATGTTCAAGCTGAACTGTCAAAGCTAATGGATAATATATGCGACTTAGGGGACCGCCACTTAATTGCTAAAGAGTGCGAACATCTAATTGAAAAATTGCCTGAGATTCCAGTTCCTCCAAAAGATAAAATCAATAGCAGTCATGCTATAAATGAGTATCGACGAAAAAAGTCTTTACTAAGCTCCTCTATAGATATTCATTTAATTATTGAGAAGTAAGGTGAAAGTATACTGTTAACAAACAATTTAAGAGTGGTTCACCATCTTAATTGGTCGTTAAGTTTAAAGGTTGGTCATGCGAGATATATTAAAAGAAACAATCGAGTTTTCGACTGAAAAAGCGGTTTTGTTTCAGTTTAATTCTAAGAGTAAATTAGCAGCCTATAGTATGGGCATTTACTGTACATTGATAGAGCTATCAGATTCATTCCACACGCTCATGGAGAGTCAAAATTATACGGGTTCACTATCAATTTATCGCTCATTTATAGAAAACTATGTAGATCTAAGAAACCTCAATTTGAATTTTCTTTACGTATACCAATTAGATTATGATAGCTATATACAAAAACAGCGATTGTTAAAGGCAGCGAAAGAAAACAATTTATATTTGTCTTCATTTTCCAAATGTGCTGATGGAGAACTTATAATTATTTCTGATGAAATTAAAAAACTGAAAAAAAGTAATGAATACAAACTTTGCTACTCTGTGAAAGATAAGTTTAGCCGTGCGAGTATGGAGACTGAATATAAAGGGTTGTATCCGACGCTAAGTGCAGAGTCTCACTGCAGCTTGAATGCAATATTCTCTCGCCACTTTAGCATTGACTCAACGACTGGTCTTGTGGACATTTCAATCAATGATAAATGTAACGAAGAACACTATTACTTCTATATAGTTAACATGACCAATCACTTAATTACCGCAGGAATATTGGTTGCTAATATAATGGAAGGTCAGCAATTAGATATCTATGTCAGTAAAAAAGAGCAACTTTTAGCTGCACTATAATTTACATCTAAAAGAATTAAATAAACACCCACCTTTAACCACCCTCCCCTAATACGCAAAAAGGCCAATGGTTCACATTGGCCTTTTTCAGTTTCTCTCTTTGTCGTTTGCGCCTTTACGCTGGCTGTTGGCCAACAACCCTTGGCTGGGCGGCGTTATTGTCTAAGCGGCCACTGAGGCGGGTTAACGCCAATGCCAGCAGTACGATCACTGCGCCGACCCACGGGGTGTGCATCAGTCCGGCTTCGGCCACGATTACGCCGCCGCCCCACGAACCTAAAGCGATGCCGACGTTGAAGGCGGCGATGTTAAGGCCAGAAGCAACGTCTACCGCATCTGGGGTGTAACGCTCTGCCAGTTTGACAACGTACACCTGCAACCCTGGTACGTTACCAAAGGCGAAGGCGCCCCAGATCAGGATGGTGGCGACTGCGGTGATCGGGTTGGTCGCGGTAAAATTGAAGATAACCAAGATCATCGCCAGACCAGAGAAGATCAGGGTCAGTGCCTTGATTGGCCCCATGCTGTCGGCCATTTTGCCGCCCCAGATGTTGCCGATGGCCACAGATACGCCATACACCAACATGATCAAGCTGATGGCGCTGGAGCCAAAGCCAGAAACCTGTTCGAGGATCGGTGCCAAGAAGGTGAAGGCGGTAAAGGTGCCGCCGTAACCCAGAGCGGTGATGGCGTATACCAGCAGCAAGCGCGGCTGGGTAAGCACGTTAAGTTGCGAAGATAACTTGGCGGCCGGTGGCTGCTTTAAGTTGCTTGGCACCAACACCGCGCTGCCGATCAGGGCGATTAAACCAAGCACTGCCACGGTTAAAAAGGTGGCTTGCCAGCCAAAGGATTGGCCGATGTAGGTGCCCAGCGGCACACCGGTTACCAAGGCCACGGTTAAGCCGGTAAACATAATGGCGATGGCACTGGCTGCTTTTTCTTTGGCGACCAAGCCAGTGGCGATGGTCGAACCGATAGAGAAGAACACCCCGTGGGCAAGGCCAGTAAGGATACGGGCGACAATCAGGGTATTGTACCCCGGCGCTTGCCACGCCAGTAAGTTTCCGGCCACAAACAGTGCCATCACCGACAGCAGTACGTGCTTGCGGTTCCATTTGCTGGTGAGTGCGGTTAATACGGGCGCACCAATGGCAACCCCAAGGGCGTACAGGCTAACCAGCAGTCCGGCGGATGGCAGCGATACGTTCAGATCGGTGGCCATGGTTGGGATCAGGCCAACAATGACAAATTCGGTGGTTCCAATAGCAAAGGCGCTAAGCGTCAATGCAAGGAGTGCTAAAGGCATGGGGTTTCTCTCCAAGTCATAGGGGAGCGAGGTCGCGCCGTGGTCACTGGGGCGGCCTCACGTTTCGCGGTGCAGTATGCCCACTGACTTAATTGCGAAAAACAGTGCCTTTAACAAATAACCTTTGTTATAAATGCAGGTAATTAATCCGTCCCAATTCGCGGCAAGATCCGCTGGAGCAGCACCGATGCTATCCCGTTCCGATGATTTAGAGATGTTGCTGACCGTGGTCGACAGCGGTGGCTTTTCGGCGGCGGCGCAGGCGCTAGATGTGCAGGTGGCGCGGGTTTCTCGCGCCGTCAGCAAGGTAGAGAAACAGCTTGGGGTATCCATATTAAACCGCACCACGCGGCGGATTGAGCTAACCGACGAAGGCCGGCAGTTTGTTGAATCAATCAGAGCGGGCTTGGGGCAGATCCAACAAGCGGAGGAAGAGATTATCGCTCGTGGCGAGCTGCCCAAAGGCCGCTTGCGAGTGGACGCTGCCAGCCCCTTTGTCTTCCATCAGCTAGTGCCACTGGTGCAAGCCTTTAACCAAGCCTACCCCGATATCCAATTGGAGCTGAGCTCGAACGAGGGTTTTGTCGATCTGCTGGAACAGCGCACCGACTTAGCCATTCGCATCGGCCAGTTAACGGATTCCACCCTGCACGCGCGGCCACTGGGCAAAAGCGTGCTGCACATTGTCGCATCACCGGATTATCTGTCCCGTCGCGGCGTGCCCAAGCAGGTAAGCGATCTGTCTGGCCACGACACCATCGGCTTCGCTGGCCCCAAGTTATTAAACCAATGGCCGCTAAAGGGCTTTGAGCCCCTAGCCCCCTGCTTTAGCGCCAGCAACGGCGAAACCGTGCGCCAGCTGGCGTTAGCGGGCAACGGCATCGCGTGTTTGTCGGGCTTTATGGTTAATCAAGACATCGACAACGGCCAGCTGGTGCCGCTGCTCAGTGCAGAAAAACGCGCTGACAACAGCCGCGAGCAGATCAACGCGGTGTTCTATAAATCGTCATCGGTCGCGAAACGGATCTCTGCTTTTATCGACTTTATCCAGCCACGATTAACGCTGTAATTCTCTCTGTTTTAGCGTTTTTAGCGGCACTGTGGGGCTGGCTTACAGTCCAGTACTGCGATTTGTGGTGTTGCTTGGCGTTGCCACGATAGCATTTTCGTAGCTTGTCATCCGGCGGGCGCTTCAGCGGGCACTTAAACGGGCTGTCTGACTGAAAAGGATAGGAGCAGATGGGGCTGGGGACAGGGTGGTTGCAGGTTGGTAGGTTAAGTCAAAACGGTGTTGTGATCGCCCAGCAGCTACACAAACAGATCCACCCCAACCAGCTGCTGCAGCTGTTCCCGCAGCGGTTGGTTGGCGATGGTTTGATAGGCGTTGATGCCGATGCTGTTGGGCTTATCTTGCACCAGATTGGCACGTTGCTGTTGCCAGCTGTGCCAATCTTGAGCGTCAGCAGGTTGCACCAAGGTTTCCGCCACTTTGGTGGCGGTGGTGGTCAATTCGGTTTTGGGTGCCGTGCCAGATTTGGCAAGGGGATTGGCGGGTAAGCCGCCTAACCCAATGGGATTGATCATGGTGCGTCCTGTCTCTGCTTCTGCCTATCGCAATGCCTAGGGCTTATTCGCGCCCTGGCAACTTCTTCCACGCCACTTCGTTACGCAGGTATACCGGTTCAACCGCTTCTACGTTGATGGCGCTGTTGTTACGCAGCCCCGCTTTAGCAAGTGGCATCATCATCGCTGCGCTGGGTAAACGGCACTCGCTGTTGATGCTGATCCGTTCGTTGCTGGCCAACTGCGGGTAGGTTTCAAAACCGGTGCCAACGGCGGTGGTGGCAACGCTGATGGCGTCCAGCTGCGGCTGCAGGGCGTCGGGTTTAATCACCACTTCTTCCCCTTGCAGTACCGCTAAGCCGTTTTCGGCGCGGTAGTGGCCAAAGTACACCTCGCCCATGCGGGCATCAATGGCGGCCACGACGTCGGTAGCGCCAGCGTCAATCGCGCCTTGCGCCATCGCGGCTAAGTTAGACAGCGGGATCACCGGCAGCTCTGCCCCCATCGCCAAGCCTTGTACCATCGCGGTACCAATGCGAATGCCGGTAAAGCTGCCGGGGCCACGGCCAAAGGCGATAACGTCGGCATCGGCTAAGGCGATCCCAGCTTGGGACAGCAGGCTTTCTACCATCGGCAAAATGCGCTGGCTGTGTTCCCGTGGGGCTTCAGCACAATCGGCGTAAACGGTGCCTTGATGATGCAGGGCGGCGGAACAATTCTCGGTGGCGGTATCGAGGATCAGGATGGTGTCAGACATTAAAGCTCTCTTAATCGTGCAACGGCGTTAGCCAAGTCTCGGGTGCGGTGCATGGGCGGCAAGCTGGTTAAAAACAGCTTGCCGTAGGGGCGATGAACGAGGCGGGGATCGCAGATCACCATTACGCCTTGGTCTTGTTCACCGCGGATCAAACGGCCGACACCCTGCTTCAACGCAATCACCGCTTGGGGCAGTAATACTTCATGAAACGGATCGCCACCACGGCGCATCGTTTCATCAGATCTGGCCCTAATGAGCGGATCATCCGGCGAAGCAAAAGGAAGTTTGTCGATCATAACACAGCACAACGCTTGGCCTCTAACATCTACCCCTTCCCAGAAGCTGTTGGTGCCTAATAAAACGGCGTTCCCCAGCTGCTGAAATTTGGTCAACATGGCGCGTTTTGAACCCTGCCCCTGTACCAGCAAGGGTTGCTGTACTTGGCGCGACAAGATCAGCCCTACGTCGTGCATCATGCGGTAACTGGTGAACAGCAAAAAAGTGCGCCCTTCGGCGGCTTCGATCAGTTGCTTGGCGATGTTGGCCAACTGCCCCGCCACTTCAACTCGGCCAGGTTCGGGCAGATCCCTTGGCACGCACAGCAGTGCCTGCTTGGGGTAATCGAAGGGGCTATCCAACACCAGCGTGTTAGCGCCATCCAGCCCCATCTGTTTGGCAAAGTGACCAAAGGCGCCGCCCACGGTCAAGGTGGCGCTGGTAAACACCCAACTGCCACCGTAACGCAGATAAAAATCACGGCACTGCTGCGCCACCGATAACGGGCAACTGCGTAAGACAAAGTGGTGTCGATGACACTCGACCGTTAGGGCTTCGTTGCCGGGGTTGATGAACCGCTGCAACCGCGATTGCAGCTGCGGCAACCGTTCAAACACTTTGTCCAGCATCTCGTCGCGCCCCAGCTGTGGCAGCACAATGTTGTGGCAAAAGGTGAGAGCTTCCGTCACTCGCAGTAACGCTTGATTCACCGCCGGTTGCTGCATCAATTGGCGCCAATCGCTGCCCTGCTCAACCACTTGCTCGTACAGATCGGCACTGGCGGCTTGCAAACGCTGCCCTGCGCTTTGCAATTGGCGGCAATCCCCCAGTCGGCCACGGTAGGCTTTGTCCAGTTCTCGGCTAATGTCGGCCAGCGCCCGCGAGCTAACCGCATCGGCGAAATGGTTTAAGGCGATGTCTGGCAGCTGGTGCGCTTCATCAAACACAAACAGATCAAAATCGGGCAGGATCTCGCCAAAACCACCCTCTTTTAGTGCCATGTCGGCAAAGAACAGGTGATGGTTGATCACCACTAAATCCGCCTCTTGGGCTTTGTCGCGGGCTTTGCGTAAGCAACAGCGGTCGTATTCGCTGCAGCGTTTGCCCAAGCAGTTATCGTGGGTCGACCCCGCCATCGCAAACGCCAATGAGCCTTCCGGCACCGAGGTGACTTCAGCAAAGTCGCCGCTTTCGCTGCCGCTGGCCCACGCGCGCAACCGCATCAGATGATCCACCAACTGCGGATCGTCCGGCAGATCGCCAAGGCGACGATTTAAGTGGTAATGGCACAGGTAGTTGCTGCGTCCTTTCAGTAACGCCACCAGCGGCGGGCGCTCAATTAGGGACAAAATGGCGGGAACGTCTTTGAAATAGAGCTGATCTTGCAGGTTTTTACTGCCGGTGCTGATCACCGTTTTTTTGCCGCTCAGCAGCGCGGGCAACAGGTAAGCAAAGGTTTTACCAATGCCGGTGCCCGCTTCGGCCAGCAGGGTTGATTTGGTGTCGATGGTGGCGCAAATTTGGGTCGCTAATTGCTGCTGTACCTGCCGTGGTCGAAAGCCACGGATCCCTTTCGCCAACATGCCTTCTGGGGACAGCGCCAGCGCCACCTCTTTTTCTAACCTGCTCATTTCACACCTAACAAATCACCAAAACGCATTATGTCATAAGGCCGCTAAAAAAGGTTTGAAATGGCGGTTGCAAAGCATACGGGGCTGTAATAGCGTTAATAACAACTTAACGGTCAACGACCGCAAACCCAATTTTTGGACACGCCATGAACTTCACTATCGCGCTACATCACCATCACCATCACATGCGGTAGCCGTTGGCGTTTCGCTGGTGGCTGCTATTACGGCACCGCCAGCGGAGACAGTCTCAATCGAGCAAAAATCCCTTGGCCAGTGCCAAGGGATTTTTCTTTTTAGAGACAAAAAAACATGCAAAACAATCGATTACGTATCGCAATGCAAAAATCTGGTCGCCTTTCCAAAGAGACCGAAGCCCTACTGAAACGCTGTGGCTTGAAACTGAACTTTCGTGACAATCGGCTGATCAGCCCCGTTGAAAATCTGCCTATCGACATTCTGCGCGTGCGCGACGACGACATTCCCGGTTTGGTGATGGACGGCGTGGTGGACTTGGGCTTTATCGGTGAAAACGTGCTGGAAGAGGAACGGCTAGAGCGCCAAGCCCTAGACCAAGCCACCCAGTACAGCGTACTGCGGCGGATGGATTTCGGTGGCTGTCGCTTGTCGTTGGCGGTGCCAGAAGAGTTTGATTACAACGGCCCGCAAGATCTGCAGCAAAGCCGCATCGCCACCTCTTACCCTAACCTGCTGCGGCGCTACCTAACGGAGCAAGGGGTGGCGTTTGCCAGCTGCATGCTCAAAGGCTCGGTGGAAGTGGCCCCCCGCGCAGGCTTGGCCGACGCCATCTGCGACTTGGTAAGCACTGGCGCCACCTTAGAAGCCAACGGCTTGAAAGAGGTAGAGGTGATCTTTGAATCCAAAGCCACCTTGATCCAAGGGCCACGCCCGCTAAGCGAGGAACAACAAGCCTTGGTGGATAAGCTGCTGGTGCGCACCAACGGCGTGATCCAAGCCAAAGAGAGCAAATACATTATGCTGCACGCCCCGAAGGCGCAGTTGCAGCAAATTATCGATCTGCTGCCCGGCGCAGAGCACCCCACCATTTTACCGCTGGCCGAAGACAACGAGCGCGTGGCGCTGCACGCCGTTAGCAGCGAAACCCTGTTTTGGGACACCATGGAACAGCTTAAAGCCCTTGGCGCCAGCTCTATCCTAGTGCTGCCAATTGAGAAGATGTTGGGGTAGATGATGCAACGGTTAATTTGGGCCGAACTGAGCCCACCACAGCAGCAACAGGCGTTAGCCCGCGCCCAGTGCATCACCGATCGTAAGCTCAGTGACGCTGTTGCGGCGATCATCACCCAGGTGCAACGCGATGGTGATGCGGCTTTGGCCGAGCTGAGTGACCGCTTTGATGGCGGGCTGCCATCGCAGTGGCAATTTACTCCAGCGCAAATCGCGCAGCTGGGCAACCAGCTTGAGCCCGAACTGAAACAAGCGATCGATACCGCGCTGGCCAACATCGATACGTTTCACCGTGCCCAGCAACAGCCGCCACTGGCGGTTACCGTGCAAACTGGGATCGATTGCGAGCTGCACAGCGAAGCGATAGAACGGGTTGGCCTGTATGTGCCCGGCGGCAGCGCGCCGCTGATCAGCACGGTGATGATGCTGGCCAAACCGGCGCAATTGGCCAACTGCCAGCAACGGATATTGGTAACGCCACCGCCGCTGAATCCGGCCATGGCCTATGCCGCCAGCCGATGCGGCGTTAGCCAGATCTTCACCATTGGCGGTGCCCAAGCCATTGCCGCGTTGGCCTTTGGCACCGAAACCGTGCCCAAGGTGGATAAGATTTTTGGCCCCGGCAGCCGCTTTGTTACCGAAGCCAAGCAACAAGTTGCTCAGCAAGGGGTGGCCATCGACATGCCTGCGGGCCCATCCGAGGTATTGGTGCTGGCCGATAGCGGCGCCAACCCGCGCTTTATCGCCGCCGATCTGTTAAGCCAAGCAGAGCACGGCGACGACAGCCAAGCGTTGCTGGTAACCGACAGCCCCAGCTTGGCCGATAAAGTGCTTGATGCCCTGCAGCAACAGTTGCCGCAACTTTCCCGCGCCAACATCGCCGCCGCCGCCTTAAAGCAAAGCCGCGTGATCATCGCCCCGTCGCTGACCGAAGCCGTTGCCATCAGCAACGCCTATGGCCCCGAGCACCTAATCATTCAAACCCAAGCGCCGCGCCAATTGCTTGGCCAAATTCGGGCGGCGGGCTCGGTATTTTTAGGGCCGTGGAGCCCAGAATCCGTCGGCGACTACGCCAGTGGCACCAACCACGTGCTGCCCACTTACGGCGCGTCGCGCACCGTATCAAGCCTGACGTTGGCGGATTTTCAGCGCCGCTTTACCGTGCAGCAGCTCAGCCAAGCGGGGCTGAACGATCTGGCCGCCACCGTTACTGCCCTAGCGAACGCCGAAGGGTTAGATGGCCACGCCAACGCCATTACCGTGCGTTTGGAGGAACAATAATGAGCCTTGCAACCACGCTGGCACGGCCAGAAATTGTCGCACTGGTGCCTTATGCCTCGGCACGACGGGAACAACTGGGCGGCGATCTGCTGCTGAATGCCAACGAATCGCCGTGGAACAACAGCGGCGTTGCCGGTGCCAACCGCTACCCCGATTGCCAGCCATCGCAGCTGCGCCAACAATACGCCGATTACGCCCAACTAACGCCGCAGCAAGTGTTGATCAGCCGCGGTGCCGATGAAGGCATCGATCTGTTGATCCGCACCTTTTGCCGCCCCGGCCAAGACAGCATCAGCTGCTTAACCCCAAGCTACGGCATGTACGCCATCAGCGCCGCCACCAATGCGGTGGCCTGCAACTCGCTTCCTTGGGCGTCACAGTACCAACTGCCAGCGGATCTGGCGGCGCAGTGCGGCAACAGCAAATTGCTGTTTGTGTGTAACCCCAATAATCCCAGCGGCAGCTGCGTGAACCCCGCACAACTGGCGGCATTGGCCGCGCAGCTACCGCAAACCCTGCTGGTGGTGGACGAGGCTTACATCGAGTTTGCCCCAGAGCGTTCGGTTGCAAACTTGATCGACACCACCCCCAACTTAGTGGTGCTGCGAACCCTGTCTAAAGCCTTTGCACTGGCAGGGGCCCGTTGCGGTTTTGTGCTGGCCAACCGCGACATCATCGCCATGCTGGAAAAGGTGATTGCGCCCTATCCGGTGCCTGCGCCGGTGGCGCAACTGGCCTGTGAGGCCACCAGCCCCGATGGGCTTGCGCTGATGGCGCAACAAGTGGCGCAGCTGAATAAACAAAAAGCCAAATTTACCGCCGCCATTCGTTCCCTTGAAGGGATCGATAAGGTGATCGACAGCCAAGCAAACTTTGTGCTGTTTCAGTGTGTTAACAGCGAACAAGTGCAATCGGCCTTGGCCGACAGCGGCCTGTTGATCCGTCGCTACCGCAGTGCCAATTTGCTAGGCTGGTTACGCGTCAGCATCGGCACCGACACCCAAATGGAGACGCTGCTCAGCGCCCTGCGCCAGCAGCTGCAATTACAAAAGGAGCGCCTGTGATGCGCCAAGCCATTCTCTTTATCGATCGCGACGGCACCTTGGTCGAAGAGCCGCCGGTAGACAAACAGCTAGA
The DNA here is from genome assembly GCF_947489035.1 of uncultured Ferrimonas sp. Lineage (GTDB taxonomy): Bacteria > Pseudomonadota > Gammaproteobacteria > Enterobacterales > Shewanellaceae > Ferrimonas. The sequence continues at coordinate 30,197 of NZ_CANLCI010000009.1, forward strand.
CCGGCTCGATAAGCTCAAATTTGAACCGATGGTGATCCCCGCTCTGCAGCAGTTGCAGAACGCCGGTTATCGCTTGGTGATGGTGTCGAACCAAGATGGGCTGGGCACCGACAGCTTCCCGCAAACCGATTTTGATGCCCCCCACAACGCGATGATGGCGCTGTTTCAAAGCCAAGGCATTCGCTTTGACGAGGTGCTGATCTGCCCACACTTTACGGAAGACAACTGCAGTTGTCGCAAGCCCAAACTGGGCTTGGTGCAGCGTTACCTCACCGAAGGGTTGGTGGATTTTGAACGCTCCGCGGTAATTGGCGATCGCGACACCGATCTGCAACTGGCACTGTCGATGGGCATCACCCCGATTAAGTACGATCCTAACGCCAACAACTGGCTGACTATCGTGGCCCAGCTTACCGGCGGCGATCGTAACGCCTGTGTGCGCCGCACCACCAAAGAGACCGACATCGAGATTAAGGTCAATCTGGATCAAAGCGGCCCCAATCGCATCAACACCGGCATCGGCTTTTTTGACCACATGCTCGAACAGATCGCCACCCACGGCGGCTTTGCCATGGAAGTATCTGTTGAGGGTGACTATCACATCGACGATCACCACAGTGTCGAAGACACCGCCTTGGCGCTGGGGCAAGCACTGCGCCAAGCCTTAGGCGATAAGCGCGGCATCGGCCGCTTTGGCTTTGCCCTGCCGATGGATGAAGCCCAAGCCCAGTGTTTGTTGGATCTGTCTGGCCGCGCTTACCTGCGCTTTGAAGCGCAGTTTGAACGGGATGCGGTTGGCGGCTTGAGCACCGAAATGGTGCCGCACTTCTTCCGCTCGTTGGCCGATGGCTTAGCCTGCACCCTGCACTTGTCGGTGAATGGCAGCAACGAACACCACAAAGTAGAGGCGCTGTTTAAGGTGCTGGGCCGTGCCCTGCGCCAGGCGATCAGCAAACAGGGTGACGAACTGCCCTCGTCCAAAGGAGTGCTGTAATGACGGTGATCATCGATACCGGCTGCGCCAACTTTGCCTCGGTGCAGTTTGCCCTTAAACGCTTAGGTTGCGACGCGGTTATCAGCGACGACGCCGCCACCATCTTAAGCGCCGATCGGTTGATCTTACCCGGCGTAGGTTCAGCCCCAGCGGCGATGGACAAGCTGCGTCAGCGCGGCTTGCTTGAGCTGCTGCCACAAATAGAGCAGCCACTGTTGGGGATCTGTTTAGGGATGCAGTTGCTGGGCGAATATTCCCAAGAAGGCAACACCGCCCTACCGGGCCTGCTGCCGGTGCAAAGCACACGGTTACACAGCAACAATCAACCGTTGCCGCACATGGGCTGGAACCAACTGACCGTGACCGATCACCCGCTGTTTGCGGGCATCAACAACGGCGATTATGTCTATTTCGTTCACAGCTACGGGGTTGAGGTGGGTGAGTTTACCCTCGCCCAAAGCGAGTATGGCCAGCGGTTTAGTGCCGCGATTGGCCGCGACAATTTGATGGGGGTGCAATTTCACCCCGAACGCAGCAGCGCCGTTGGCGCACGGATTTTGCAAAACTTTTTGGAGCTAACCCTGTGATCATTCCCGCTATCGATCTGATTAATGGCCAAGTGGTGCGCCTGCAAAAAGGCAACTTCGATAAGGTCACCAATTTCGCTGAAGATCCCATCGAACAATTAACCCGTTACCAAAACGCCGGCAGTGAACACCTGCACTTGGTGGATTTGGATGGCGCTAAGGATCCCAATGCCCGCCAGTTGGCGTTGATCGGCCGCATCGTTAACGCATTGGATGCGCCCATTCAAGTGGGCGGTGGCATTCGCACCGAACAAGAGCTGCAAACCCTGCTCGACTTAGGGGTAAGCCGAGTGGTGTTGGGATCGTTAGCGGTGCAGCAGCCCCAATTGGTGGCGGGCTGGATTGAACGCTACGGCAGCGAACGCATCACGGTGGCGTTAGATGTGCTGCTCGATAGCGACGGCAATCCCGAAGTGCTCACCAATGGCTGGCAGCAAGGCAGCGGCAAACGGATGGTGGATGCGGTAGAGCCGCTATTAAGCGCAGGGCTGCAACACGTGTTGTGTACCGATGTTGATCGCGATGGGATGATGTTCGGCCCCAATTTCGATCTGTATTACCGCCTCCGCAAACAGTTTCCCATGTTGCACTGGCAAGCCTCTGGCGGCATTCACGCCTTAGACGATCTGCCCAAACTGAAACGGGTTGGGGTTAAAGGCGTGATCATCGGCAAAGCGTTACTGGCGAAAAAATTCACCATTGAGGAGGCGCTGCAATGCTGGCAAAACGGCTGATCCCCTGTTTGGATGTGCGCGCGGGCAAAGTGGTTAAAGGGGTGCAGTTTAAAAACCACAAAGTTGTTGGCGACATTGTGCCACTGGCCGCCCGCTACGCCGAACAAGGCGCCGATGAGTTGGTGTTCTACGACATCACCGCCAGCGTCGATGCCCGCACCGTTGATAAAAGTTGGGTGGCGCGGGTGGCGGAACAGTTAGATATCCCCTTTTGCGTGGCCGGCGGCATTAAAACCGTGGCCGATGCGGCCGCTTTGCTGGCCGACGGTGCCGATAAAATTTCAGTCAACAGCCCCGCCTTGGCCGAGCCGGATCTGATCAACCGCCTTAACGATCGCTTTGGTCGCCAGTGCGTGGTGGTGGGGATCGATTCATGGTTTGACGCCAACAGCGGCCACTACCGAGTAAAACAGTACACCGGCAGCGAAGCCTCAACCCAAGAAGCGGGCTGGCATACGCTGGATTGGGTTGAAGAAGTGCAGCGCCGTGGCGCGGGCGAAATTGTGCTGAACACCATGAACCAAGATGGCGTGCGAGGCGGCTACGATATCGCCCAATTGCAGCTGGTGCGACAGGCTTGCTCGGTGCCACTTATCGCCTCTGGCGGCGCGGGCACCATGGAACACTTTGCCGAAGTGTTTCAACAAGCTCAGGTGGACGGCGCCCTCGCGGCCTCGGTGTTTCACAAAAACATCATCGCGATCCCAACGCTAAAACAGTATCTACAACAACAGCAGGTGGAGATCCGGCTATGAACAACACCCCAACACTGATCCGCCCCACCATTGATTGGGACAAAGTCGATAACATGGTGCCCGCGATTGTGCAGCACCACTTAACCGGCCAAGTGTTGATGCAAGGCTACATGAATCCCGATGCCTTGCAGCGAACCCTCGACAGCGGCTTAGTGACGTTTTATAGCCGCTCGAAACAGCGGTTGTGGACCAAGGGCGAAGAGTCCGGCAACGTCCTCAAGCTGGTTACCCTTGGCACCGATTGCGACAACGACAGCCTGTTGCTGCAAGTGTTACCCCAAGGCCCAACCTGCCACTTAGGCAGCAACAGCTGCTTTGCGGATCGCGACAATCAGCCCTTACTGGGCAAACTGGCGCAGGTGATCGCCAGCCGCCGCGACAGCGATCCCGCCAGCAGCTACACCGCCCAACTGCTGCAAGGCCCCCCCCGCCGCGTGGCGCAAAAAGTGGGGGAAGAAGGCGTTGAAGTGGCCTTAGCCGCCGCCACCAACGACACCGAAAACTTAAAGGACGAAGCCGCCGATCTGCTCTATCACCTGTCGGTTTTGCTGGAGCAACAGCAAGTGGGGTTAGATGAAGTGATGCAGGTGTTATTGCAGCGGGCAAAGTAAGCGATTAACTCACCGAGTTTATCTAGCCACTCACAATCAAAGCAGCGCCCAAAAGCGCTGCTTTTTCGATCACCCCTTTTAACAGGACAGCCATCTTAATTTTCTCTGCCTAGCTCTTCTCTTAACTAGACACCCACCTTAACTGGCAGATCCTTAGGCATCTTCTAAGCTTGGTTTTTAGTCATATCAAGGACGAGGCCATGCCAAGAGCACGAAAGCATCAAGTTAGCCTGCAAGACACTCCGTACTATCACTGCATCAGCCGTTGCGTGCGGCGCAGTTTTCTGTGTGGAATAGACAGTTACAGCGGCAAAAGCTACGAACACCGCCGCGACTGGATCGAACAGCGGCTGCTGGCACTTACCGACACCTTCGCCATCGAAATTTGTGCTTATGCCATCATGAGTAACCACACCCATGTGGTCCTGCACGTTGATGCAACCCGTGCCCAGCAGTGGGATGCCGAAGCGGTGCTGAACCGTTGGCATCAGATGTTTGCTGGAACCCGCTTAACCCAGCTGTATTGCGTTGAAGAAGAAAGAGAAAACCTGAGCAGTGGCGAACTGCACCAAGTTGAACGCCTAGTAGAACTGTACCGACAGCGCCTAACCGACATCAGCTGGTTTATGCGCAGCTTAAATGAGTACATCGCCCGACAAGCGAATAAAGAAGATGGCTGTACGGGTCGGTTTTGGGAGGGACGCTTCAAATCACAAGCGCTATTGGATGAACAAGCCTTGCTGTCGTGCATGGCTTACGTGGATTTAAACCCTATTCGTGCACAGATGGCGAAAACGCCGGAAGAGTCCCAGTACACTAGCATTCGTCAGCGCATTAAGGCCGCAATCAAAGGGACTCAGCCAACCAAACTTAAATCGTTTGATTCCAACCAAGGTGAACCGGAACAGCTACCCTGCCACCTAAATCAATACTTGGAACTGATTGAATTCACAGGTCGCGCCATCCGTGACGACAAAGCAGGCCACATTCCGTCAAGCTGCGATGCCCTGCTAACACGGCTCAGGATTGATGTTGAAAACTGGCTAGAGCTAACCCAAGGGTTTGAGTATCAGTTCTCTGGCTTGGCGGGGAGATTAACGGCACTGAAATGCTGTCGCCAGCACGATAACAGCCAACGAATTCGAGGCAGCGGTAACGCCAAACGGCTGTTCGGTTAGCCTTCTTTCACACTCCTGAGGATTAATGCTTTCGCCCAGCCGGGAAACTTGGTGCTGCCTGAATTTCACTGATCCTTCCTAACAAAGCCCCCAAACAGCGCCTTTCCAACTAAAAATCAGCTTAGACTGCCCCCAACAAGCACCAATGACACCAACAAACAGTGCAGATGCCGCGATGGTCGTTCTGCTTAGATTAAAATGGGTGTCTAGTTAAGCTGTCAGTTCTCTGGCTTGGCTGGGAGATTAACGGTACGGCTGGGAGATTAACGGCACTGCAATGCTGTCGCCAGCACGATAACAGCCAACGAATTCGAGGCAGCGGCAACGCCAAACGGCTGTTCGGCTAGCCTTCTTTCACACCCTGAGGATTAATGCTTTCGCCCAGCCGGGAAACTTGGTGCTGCCTGAATTTCACTGATCCTTCCTAACAAAGCCCCTAAACAGCGCCTTTCCAACTAAAAATCAGCTCAGACTGCCCCCAACAAGCACCAACAACCTCAACAAACAGTGCAGATGCCGCGATGGTCGAACGACTTCCACTAAAGTGGGTGTCTATTTAATACTATGCTTCCGCCCAGCTGGGAAACTTGGTGCTGCCTGAATTTCACTGTTCCTTCCTAACAAGCCCCCAAACAGCGCCTTTCCAACTAAAAATCAGCTCAGACTGCCCCCAACAAGCACCAACAACCTCAACAAACAGTGCAGATGCCGCGATGGTCGAACGACTTCCACTAAAGTGGGTGTCTAGTTAAATGCTTCCGCATACCACCTTAAACACTAAACGCAACGCATAGCAAAAGTGCCAAGCGTTGCGAATCACTCTTAAACAGATTGTTAGTTTTTATCTTTTACGACGTTCTTTTCTGTCTCTTGATTCCCAATTCCAGTGTGAATCTATATTTAAGGCTCCGAGTATTTCACCAAGCATACCAATAGTTACATGCTCTTCTTTGCTAGCGTCAGCTACTTCAAGGCAATAGTTTGATTCAGGCTTCGCCATGTAAATCATAGCCCCTTCACCAATGTGTTCATTTCTAGTGAAGAAATCAGTAAGACTGTAGCGGTAACAATCCGAAGCAAGGATCAATATGTCTCCGCCTCTTACGCGTGTAACTCTATAGATATAATCCGACGGGTCTGGAACTCTTTCCCACGACGCAACGTTAGAATGATTGTTTAAAGCTCTTTCCCAGAATGGCAGGATAGAAGGGTGTAGATATTTTCCCATTTAAATTACCTGTTCCAAATTTTTAATTTTGCTCTTGAAAGAAAGGTAGCTTTCTTTCTCTATGTCACTAAATACAGAAAGATGCAAACTTTCACCTTTCTCTGTTTTACACTTATCCACAATACCTTTGAGTTGATTTGCCACTTCTTTGATGCCTACAAAAGTAGATGAGTTGGTTTTTATTAAAACATCTACATCATGATAGTTTTCGTTGTACAAAAAGCTACCAAACAGATACACACTTTCCAAATCCAACCCTGAGAGTTCACTCTGCAACCAACCAGACAATTTTTCTTTTCTACGTAGATGAGCTTTACTTATTTTCTTATAGCTATAAATTAGGTCAGAAAACTCTTGTGGAAACTGGTGGTTGGAATAATCAATGTCGCCTTTTTCAATATGGACCTTAAAGTGCTCAATATGTGATTTCATTTTGTCGATAATGCGTTTTTCTACAGGAGTGAATCTCTTTATAGTGCTGATTATCTGATAGATTTTCGCATTATTAGGTAAAATAATCTCTAATTTAGCATTGTCCCACACAGAAAACTCCATACGCAGTTCTTCTTGATTGTGTTGAGATGAATTAGGACCACACTCTTTAAATACACGCTCATTTTCTTCCATTAATTTTATTAATGTTGGTGTGGCTTTCTTTAGAGAACCAAACTGCTTACGACTTTTATCACGTTGTTCAAAATGGGCTTTGTAGAACAGCCAAAGTGAAACAAGCACAAACAACACACCTACGTAGAAAACTGTAATACTCGCTCCATCAGACAGTTGCACTTTAAGCACAAAGTCACGTGTAATCAGCTCCAAAGATAACAAAAGCTCAATTAAAAGATTTTTTCCAATTAAAGTCGCCCCTAGGGTAAATGTTAACAATATAATTTTATTAACATAATTCGGGTTCAATACATTGTTCAGCTTTGTTAATAGGATTTGCTTTAAAACTAAATCTTGGGACATCTAAACCTCTAATAAAAACTAACAGCTTATTACGATGCCAATGTCTCTAGTATTACAATCACGATTGGCATCTTTAACACAATGTTATTCTTTGGTGATAATTATATCCGTCAACATAATCAATAGATTACCTCTGAATTCCGCTCAACCCAAGTGCCGCTTTGGTCGAAAAAGAAGACGGAGATCCTATTACTGAAGAACAGCAGTCGAACAGCAGTCGAACAGCACATAAACACAGCATTTGGCGGCGATAACACTGACGATTACGGTGCCATGATTGGATCGCGAACCGAACGCGGCCAACGACAAGTCAATACCAGTCTGGCCCCTCTATTAACCACTGATCCGCCGTTGCGAGTCCGCCGTTGCGAGTCCGTCGTTGCCAGAAACTATGGCTAACCCCCTGAATGTTCGCCACTTCCCCCAAGCTGTTGCGGATCTCTGACGCCTTTTGGTAACACAACATCGCGATTAACCCGTCACGGTGCTGATTCCTTTGCCACACTGAACGGCGTTTTCGCTGCGTCTTAGGAGGAAGGCATGCGTCTGACAACAACCCTAAACATTGTTTTAACTACCCTAGTGGCTTTGGTGATGGCGATAAGCGCCAAAGTCAGTGCCAAAGAGCTTGCGGACATGTGGGTGATCACCCCCGAAAAAGGCCAACAGCAAGCGTTTGAGCTGGCGCTGAAAAAGCACGTTGAGTATCGAAAAAGTAAGAATGATCCGCGCAAGTGGCAGATTTTCACGCCAGCGGTTGGGGATCACCTTAATCATTACGTGATCCGCGCATGTTGTTTCGAATGGAAAGAGATGGACAGTTATCGTGACTGGTCAATCGAGGCCAAAACTGGCGACCATTGGCAGGCGAACGTTGGCGACAGCGTGGCCCATGTGTCGCACTATCTGGCCGAAGTCGATTTTGAGAACAGCCATTGGCCGGAAGAAGATCCCGGTTTCCGCTACTTCGAAGTGGTCTCGCTGAAACCGAAACAGGGTCACGGCCAAGGGATCCGCGCCGACATGAAAGCCATTAGTGATGCCGCAAAAGCGATGGAATGGCCAGAGTATTGGAGCTGGAGCTGGGGGATTGGTGGTCAATCTGAACTGAACTTGGTGTTCCCTTTTACCGATTGGGCCGACATGGAGCCAGAGAAACCGGGGTTTGCTGAACGCTTGGGCAAGCAGATGAAATCGGAAGACAAGGCGATGGAGTTATTGGAACGCTGGAGCAAACATTTCCAGTCCAGTGAATCGACGATTTACGTAAAATCCGACGAACTGTCGATGGATTAACAGCCTGACCGAATGGTGATACAGCAAAAGGCATTTACGCCATCCATTAACCTGCTGATTTACCTTGTATCGACATAAAAAAACGCCGCCCCGAGGGGCGGCGTTTTCGTATCAATGTCAGCTTTTGTCGCCGTGCAATTCTTCTGACTCTTCAATCCGGGCTTTTAATTTTTGCCCCGGGCGAAAGGTCACAACACGGCGAGCAGAGATTGGGATATCTTCGCCCGTTTTTGGATTCCGTCCGGGCCGTTCAGTCTTTTCCCTAAGATCGAAGTTCCCAAAACCGGACAGTTTCACCTGCTCACCGCATTCCAAGGCGAGCCGGATCTCTTCAAAAAAAGATTCCACCAGGTCCTTGGCGTCACGTTTATGCAGCTTCAATTCCTCAATAAGGAGTTCTGCCATATCGGCTTTGGTTAGAGCCATGTTTTCAGTCCCTCAACTGTGCGTTGAATTCTGATTGCAGCGTTGTCACGATGTGATCGACAGTATCGGCAATCTCTTTCTCTTCAAGAGTACGGTCAACTGCTTGTAAAGTTAGAGCGATTGCCAGACTTTTATGACCGTCAGCAACGCCTTTACCAGTGTATACGTCGAATAAGTTTACGCCAACCAACTGATTTCCGCCAACTTTTCTTATCATTTTCTCAACATCACCGGCACCAATTTGCTCTGCAACAACAACCGCAATGTCACGGCGGTTAGCCGGGAACTTGGAAACCGCTGCCGCTTTAGGCAGACGACGTTCGATGATGGCCGACTGAGCAATCTCAAACACCACGGTGCGACCATTCAAGCCCAGCTTTTTCTCGTGCTGAGGGTGGATCGCTCCGATCAAACCAACCACTTCGTCCCCTTTCAGGATCTCGGCAGTTTGGCCTGGGTGCAGCGCTGGGTGAGCAGCCGGACGGAAGCTGAACTGATGCACGTCATTGGTTAAGCCCATTACCGCTTCCAGATCACCCTTCAAATCGAAGAAATCAACGGTGTTGGCGGTCATGTCCCAATGTTCATCGGTTTGGTTACCCGCAATCACAGCAGCCAACATTGGCTCCTGACGCATGCCGTTTTCCGCCGCTTGCTGTGGGATAAAGCGCAGGCCGGTTTCAAAGAAACGCACTCGGCCTTGTTGGCGCGCTTGGTTGTGCGCAACCGCGCCCAACAGGCCAGTCCACAGCGACAAACGCATTGCCGACATTTCAGAGCTGATAGGGTTTGGCAGGATCAGTGCTTCTTCACCTGGGTGCAGGCGCTCTTGCAGCTTAGGATCAACAAAGCTGTAGGTGATCGCTTCTTGGAAACCACGGTCAACCATCAAGCTACGCACTCGTGCCAGTGGCAGCCGCGCTTCTTGGTGATCGGTCATCTGCAACTTCGCCACTGGGGCCAAGTTCGGGATGTTGTTGTAGCCGTAAATGCGCGCCACTTCTTCGATCAAGTCTTGCTCGATCTCCATGTCGAAGCGCCAGCTTGGAGCAACGGCTTGCCAGCCATCGGCTTGAGCCGTTACGGTGCAGCCTAAGCGAGTTAGGATCTGCTCTACGTCTTCGTCGCTGATCACGTGACCCAGCAAGCTATCAAGCTTGGTGCGGCGTAAGGTGATGGTGGCTTGCTGTGGCAGGTGTGCGTCCGATTTCACTTCCGCAACGGGGCCCGCTTCACCACCACACACTTCGATGATCAGTGCCGTGGCACGTTCCATCGCTTTGGTTTGCAGCTGGGGATCAACACCCCGCTCAAAGCGGTGGGAGGCATCAGTATGCAGACCGTAAGAACGGGCTTTGCCGATGATCGACAGTGGGTTGAAGAAGGCACATTCCAACAGTACGTCGTTGGTTTCAACGGTTACGCCGCTGTCTTGACCACCGAAAATACCCGCTAATGCCAGTGGGCCGTTGTCGTCGGCGATCAACAAGGTGTCGTCGCGCAGTGCCACTTCGTTGCCATCAAGCAGGGTCAGCTTTTCGCCCGCCGCTGGCATCCGTACTTGGATGTCGCCGCTCAGCTTAGCCAAATCAAACGCGTGCATCGGTTGACCCAGTTCCAACATTACGTAGGCGGTAATGTCGACAATCGGATCGATGCTGCGAATGCCGCTGCGACGTAAACGCTCTTGCATCCACAATGGGGTGGCGGCTTTCACGTTTACGTTTTTGATTACACGACCTTGGTAACGTGGGCAGTGCTCTGGAGCCGCAACGCGAATGCCGTGTACGGCATCGATGCTGTTGGCTACGGCAGCCACTTCGGGTTCGTTAACGGCGATGCGGTTCAGTACGCCCACTTCGCGCGCCAAGCCGTTCAACCCTAAACAGTCAGCACGGTTTGGGGTCAGATCCACTTCGATGGCGTTATCGTTTAGCTGCAGGAAGTCACGAATGTCGGTACCCAGTACCGCCGCTTCTGGTAACTCCATGATGCCGTCAGATTCAACGTCGATGCCCAGCTCGGTAAAGGAGCACAGCATGCCGTGTGATGGCTGACCACGCAGTTTGGCTTTCTTGATTTTGAAGCCGCCTGGCAATACGGCACCAACGGTGGCCACCGCCACTTTCAGGCCCAAACGACAGTTGGCTGCACCACAGACGATGTCCAGCAGTTCATCGGCGCCGATGTCTACTTTGGTCACCTGCAGTTTGTCTGCATCTGGGTGCTGACCGCACTCAACCACTTGGCCGATTTTAACGCCGGTAAATTCCGCCGCTACTGGCTCGACGCCGTCCACTTCCAAGCCTGCCATTGAGATCTGCTCGGACAGTTCTTCGGTCGTCAGGGATGGGTTGGCCCACTCGCGTAGCCAAGATTCACTGAATTTCATTTTCGATCCCCTCTTACTGGAACTGCTTCAAGAAACGCAGGTCGTTCTCGAAGAACGCGCGCAGATCGTTGACGCCGTAGCGCAACATGGTCAGGCGTTCTACGCCCATGCCGAAGGCGAAGCCAGAGTATTTCTCTGGATCAATGCCCACGGATTCCAGCACCTTCGGGTGCACCATGCCACAGCCCAGTACTTCCAGCCATTTATCGCCTTTACGGCGCACGTCCACTTCCGCAGAAGGTTCGGTGAAGGGGAAGTAAGAAGGACGGAAACGCACTTCTAAGTCTTCTTCAAAGAAGTTACGCAGGAAATCGTACAACACACCTTTAAGTTCGGTGAACGCCACATTTTCTGCAATCAACAGGCCTTCAACCTGATGGAACATTGGCGTGTGAGTTTGATCGTAATCGTTACGGTAAACTCGGCCAGGGCAGATGATGCGAATTGGCGGCTGCTGCTTTTCCATGGTTCGGATCTGCACACCACTGGTGTGGGTACGCAGCATCAGATCAGGGTTAAAGAAGAAGGTGTCGTGATCGGTGCGAGCTGGGTGGTGCGCTGGAATGTTCAGCGCATCGAAGTTATGGAAACCATCTTCGATTTCTGGGCCAGCAGCCACTTCAAAACCCAGATCCGCAAAGAACGCTTCGATGCGTTCAATGGTGCGGTTTACTGGGTGCACGCCACCGGTAGCCAGCTTGCGACCGGGTAGGGTCACGTCAACCGATTCTGCCGCCAGTTTGGCGTTCAGCGCTTCGGTTTGCATTGCTTCGATGCGCGCGTTTAACGCTTGCTGCACCTGCTGCTTGCCTGCGTTAATTTTTTGTCCTGCCGCCGGACGTTCTTCCGCGGACAGTTGACCTAAGGATTTCATCAAGGCGGTGATGCCGCCTTTCTTACCCAGGTAGTTAACCCGGATCTCATCCAATGCCTTCAGGTCATTGGTTGCTTCGATAGCTTCCAGAGCCTGAGCAACGATATCTGCTAATTGCTGCATTTTTATTCTCGGTACCGATCCGACTGATTAGTTCGTCACAAGTGTGATAAAGGGTTGAAATACTACTGTATCAAGGCCGCCAGAAAAAGTCCGATCTGACCTTCCGCTAGTGGAAGTAGACACAAAAGTGTAGCGCCTGTTGCATTGTTGACCAATCTTGAGCCAAAAGTGATCGCAACGATCTCTTCACGCAGTTTGTCGCGATCCAGATCACAATTACTTTTCGTCTGCTTTAATTTTTATTCAACTTCCCGCAACCTGCGCCGTACACAAATCACATCCGCTATCGATAAGAAGAAATCACCAATGAGCGACGCCAAAATCGGGTTTTGGAACACTATTCTGCTAAAAATGACCATTCGCGAGAAACTATTGCTGATCTCGCTTGGCCCGATTGTGGCGCTGATGGCGTTCACTGCGTTTTTATTGAATGAGCAAGTCACGCAAACCAACGCATTGGCTGAACGCAACCTAACCGCTCAGGTTGAGCAGCTAAGCCAAAGCATGGCGCCATTAATTGCCACCTTGGATCCGCAGCAGATCAGCCAATTGGGCAGCAGCATTATTGGCGGCGGCTTGGCCCCAAACGACGGCAGTAGCCTAAACCGACAAGCCGGCGCGCCCCCAAGCCACAGCGGCAACCAGCTGGTGGTCAGTCGCAGCGTTGGCAATAGCCATTACCTGTATCTACGCACCGACGTCGTTACTTTGAAGCAATCTTTAGCGGATCATCAATTGTTGCTGGTGCTGCTGGTGGTAACGATCTTAATCAGTTTTTTTGCGGCCTATAAAATTCGCAGTTACATCCAAGGTGCTGTGGAGGTGATGATCAGCGTCATGGAGCAAGCGTCCGCCAACGATCTTACCGTAAGCCTTGGCTTCCTCGATGGTCGCGATGACTTTAAGCCCTTGGCCGATAACATCGACAAGCTGATTGGCACACGTCGCACCGTGGTTACCAACCTGCTTGACGTAGCCCGTAAACTGCAAGACGCCGCGTTCACGTTGAAGTCGGACTCCGACAACAGCAGCACCCTCTCCATCAATCAGCGTAAGCATTTGGATAACTTGGCAACGGCGATGGAAGAGATGACGGCCACGGTGCACGAAGTGGCCAGTCACGCCGAACAAACCAACCAAGAAACCCAGCAGGCAAAAACCGATGCCGAGCGCGGCTTAGCCCAGATCGACAGCACCATTGGCAGCATTGGTCAGCTGGTTGCTGACGTGCATAACGCCTCTGCGGCGGTGTCTCAGGTGAACACCAACGCCGCCCGCATTGACGATGTGGTAACCACCATTAACGCCATCTCTGAGCAAACCAATTTGTTGGCGCTGAATGCCGCCATTGAAGCAGCCCGAGCCGGTGAACAAGGCCGTGGTTTTGCGGTGGTGGCCGACGAAGTTCGCTCGTTAGCTGGTCGCACTCAGCAGGCGACGGTTGAGATCCAGCAGATGATTGAAGAGCTGCAAGGCGGGATGCAATCGCTGGATCAAATCATGACCAACACCGTGGCCTTGGCCGAAAATGGCCGCGAACAGGTGTCGATGGCCGGCAAAGAGCTCGGCCAAATGGCCAGCCACTCTGACATGGTGTTTAACATGAGCACCCAGATCGCCACTGCGGCAGAACAGCAAAGTGCCGTTGCCAACGAGATCGCCGGTAACTTGATGCAGATCCGCAACGAGTCCCACGAATTGGAAGTGGCGGCGCAAAACTCGAAACAAGCATCCGACACCGTTGGTCATACCGCCGATACCCTCAGCAGTAACTTAGGCTGCCTGAAAGTATAACGTTTCTGCGTTTGCCTTATTCGCCGCCTACGGGCGGCTTTTTCTTGGCTGAGTTTTAGTCTCTACCGCCGCCACCGTGCCACGGTTATTGCGTTCTGCGAGCGGCGAACGCGCGTATATTCCTTACAACCGCCCCCTTTGCCAGCGTTTCAATTAGTCGCGTAAGCACCACTGCCATCTGCTAACATCAACTCACCTGTGGCTGCTGCTGTTGTGTTAATGACTGAATCAAAAGATATTTTTTATTTTCACTTGCTGCGCGTTGTGGCGGCCTTTGCGGTAGTGATGATCCACGTATTAGGCCCGTGGCGAGAATTGTATGGGGTGGTTCCCCAGCACCAATGGTTCAGTGCAACCGCCATCAATGCGGTTTCCCGCTGGGCAGTGCCGGTATTTATTATGCTCAGCGGCGCGCTGTTGTTGTTCCCCTCTACCCCACTGAACGCCCAACGCTATCTGCAGCGTCGTGTGGCTAAAGTGGTGGTGCCTTTTCTTGCTTGGAGCCTCATTTACTGCCTGATTAGCGGCGGGCAAAGTGGCGACTGGCAGCACACCTGGGACGCCATACTGGCCCTGCCCAAAAGCCCCAGCTGGTATCATCTGTGGTTTTTCTACGACTTCATTCCGCTTTATTTCGTGATCCCATTGCTGGGCGCACTACTGGCGAAGATGAGCACCGAGCAGATCAAACTGCTGCTGGTGGCGTGGCTGCTGCTAACCCTAACCCAGTGGTTGCGGATAGACACCCCACTGCGGATCAACCTATTGCTGTACAGCGGCTATCTGTTGCTGGGTTGGTTTTTACACCAACAGCGGCAATATTGGCGTTGGTGGCTCGGTTTGGGTGGCGTGATGCTGTTGGTCAACGTGGTTGGCAGCGGCTGGGCGGCCGAGCTTAAAGGCGGTTACAGCGCCAAATACATGAGCTACAAAACCCTGAATACCGCCTTGATCGCGGCCATGGTGTTTGTGCTTGCCCAACGTTATGGCTACCGCGTATCACGGGCACTGCACCGCCCAATTTTATCGCTGTCGCGCTACAGTTTGGGGATCTACCTGCTGCACCCACTGTTGCTGATCCCCATCCGCCCCATCGACAACGGCGTCTACCACTGGTTTGGCCACCCTTTACTTGCCATTCCACTGCTCAGCGTTATGGTGTTGCTGCTGTCATGGCTGCTGGTCGCAGCCGTAAGCAAAATACCAATTATCAAACAATTAGTGCCTTAACTGGGATTCGAAATAGATTCGCCAATCACGGCGTTTACCGTCATGCTTTAGCCATAACAACGAACCACGGTTAAAAGGAGAGAACCATGAACAAGGGCAGCATCATTACTGTCGTGCTGATTATCGGTGGCTTAGCCATTGCGGCTTGGACCATGATGGCGATGTCGTCACAGCAAAGCAGCACCGCCCCAGCGGCCAGCGAAGTCTCACCGCAAGCGCAGTTATTAGCCCAATGCACCGCCTATTACCAGATCAGTTCGGGCACCATTAAGCGCATGGGCGTACAGCGCATGGCGGCGGTGGCGGATAGATTGGCGGCATCTGGGTTGAACACCCAAGCGCGATTAGAACGCCAAATCGATGCCGCTGGGGCGCAGCAACTGATTGAAGCCAGCAAACAGCAACTGCTGGCGCAATTACCCAGCCCAGATCAATTAGGGCCGCTGATGCAGCAATACCGCGAGCCTTGTCAGCAGCTGGTGTTAGCAGGCAGCTAGGCCAGCAGCAGCAACAAAAACGCCTCGGAGATCCGAGGCGTTTTTTTTGGTTCTAGGCTCAGGCTTTATTCAACGTTCAGCAGTTCAACGTCAAAAATCAGTACCGAACCGGCCGGAATGCTGCCCACCCCACGCTGGCCGTAGCCTAAACTGGCTGGCACATAAAAGCGGTTTTTCTGGCCCACAACCATGGTTTGTACGCCTTCGGTCCAGCCCTTAATCACTTGGTTCAAACGGAAGCTGGCCGGTTGACCGCGATCAACCGAGCTATCAAACACTGTGCCGTCGATTAAGGTGCCGTGGTAATGCACGGTTACTTTGTCTTTTACCCCGGGATGGCGTTCTCCCGTACCGGCGTTAAGCACCTCATATTGCAGCCCCGTTGCGGTAACCGTTACCTGTTCACGTTGGCCATTTGTGGCCAAAAAATCAGCCCCTAGTTCGATGTTTTTTATCGCAGTTTTTTTGTTGTTCATTGAACGCTGCAGCAGCAATAAGCTCAGCACAATAATGACAACGGCAATGATTACTTTCACTACAATCCAATCCCAATAATGCGTTAGAACGCCACTCTAACAAATGGCTGAGATCGGCAACAGTAGCCAAACTCAACATCTTGAACAGCTTTTGAACGGTTGAGTGCGATCTAGGTTAATCGGTGGCGATCCTGCGGTCGTGCCACTGCCTATTTTCTGCTACAACAAGCGGTAATATATGAAAAAGAGTTTTGCTATGAATATCTTATCAATTCAATCACACGTTGCTTACGGTCATGCTGGTAATGCATCGGCGGTATTCCCACTGCAGCGCATGGGATTGAATGTGTGGCCGGTACACACCGTTATGTTTTCCAACCACACCGGTCACGGCAGTTGGAAGGGGCCAATGTTCAGCCCAGAAACCGTGGCAGAGGTGATCAGCGGCATTGAAGAGCGGGACGTGCTGCCAACCTGCGATGCGGTTTTGTCTGGTTACATGGGCGCGCCAGAGATGGCCGATACCATTTTGGCCGCGGTGGCCAAGGTAAAAGCAGCAAACCCACGGGCGCTGTACTGCTGTGATCCGGTGATTGGCGATACCGACAGGGGCATCTTTGTGCGCCCTGGGGTGCCGGAGCATTTTCGCGATCAAGTGATCCAGCATGCCGACATCATCACCCCCAACCACTTTGAGGCCGAATTCTTAACCGGCCTGAACATCTGCGATCTGGACTCCGCGGTTTATGCAGCGCGCAACTTGTTAGCCCAAGGGCCTAAAATCGTACTGATCACCAGCCTAGTGCGTGATGACGTCGCCGCAGACACCATTGAGATGTTGGCGGTCACCGCTGAGCAAGCGTGGCTGGTCAGCGCACCACTCTTAACGTTCCCGACCCCAATGAATGGCTCTGGTGATGCCACCACGGCACTGTTCTTGGCCAAATACCTGCAGTGTCAGGATCTGAAACTGGCACTAGAGCACGTTGCCGCAGCGATGTATGGCTTGTTTAAACTCACCCACGACAGCGGCAGTCGCGAATTGCAGTTGATCCCCGCGCAACACGAACTGGTGACCCCGAGCTTGCTGGTTGAAGCCCGCGCCATTTAACACGCGACTTACCACGGGCTTGCCGCCATACCTAAGGCAAGCCCTGTTCAGCCCAAGCCCGAGGGCACGCTGTTCCTAGCCCCGAAGTTCTGCTCTAATGCCGGCACAAGTTATTGTTTTGTTGCCTGTGATGTTACCGCTAAGATTGCTTCGTTTTTTGCCGTTGTGGCTGTGTTATGCCATCACCACTGTCGCTCACGCCGCTCCAGCGCCGCTCTTGCTGTACGGCGGTGCCTTGCCACTGTGCAGCAGCATGGCCATGGAACAATGCCAACGGAATCAGCTCGACCGCCTCGCCGTCGCACAAAGCAAACGACAACAACCGTTAACGCTTACTGCCGAGCGGTTCCTTCAGCTCGAAGCACTGCAGTTGGGCGATCAACACGCCTTAGCCAGCAGCCACGCCAGCATTACCGCTCAATTGCCATTACTCTCTCTGACCGCAGCGCAACTGCAGCAACAGCCACAGCTGCAACCGTGGCTGGCTACGTTATCTCGTGCTGAGTGGCAAGCGGTGCAGCAATTATTAAGCGAGCCGCAAACGGATCGTTATGGTCAGCGCCTGCAAGAACGCGCTTGGCTTGAGGCCAGCCACAACCCAGCCAGCGTCGACATCATCAACGCCATTGCCGCCATGGCTTCCGATCCCAGCCGCATTCTGATTGTGACCGCAGCCAGTGATGCACCATACGACAGCGCCGATCGGTTTTTAGATCTGTTTCCCAAGGCCCAGTGGCTTGGGCTGGACCGCAGCCTCACCCAAGCCCAACAACGGCATCGCTGCAGCGATTTAACCGCGGTGCAGCAACAACACTTACGCTTGGCACGTCAGCGCCTTTATCCCCACCGGTTTGCCCAGCAGCGCCGGTTATGTCAGCAACCCGCCAGCGCCGCCGAGCACATTGCCAAGGCCGAACTGATCCTATTTACCCCGGGCAAGCCGGCTAACTTGATGCAAACGTTACTCTTGGCAGACGGCAGCCCCACGTTGGCATGGCAAGCGATCCAAACCCGCTTTCGCCAAGGCTCGGTGGCGATCGCCGCCCCCGCCATCGAACTGTTTGGCGGCTTGCTGCCACCGCCGCCACAGCAAGCGGACATTGGGATCAGCACTGCACCCCAGCGCGCCTTACTGAGTCAAACGCCGCGAGCCTTGCTTGGCTTTAGCAACGACAGTGCGGCCATCATTGCCCAAGGGCAATTGACCGTGCTTGGTCGACAAGGAGTGTGGTTGGCACAGCCGCTGCCGAGCAACCACGGCTGGCAAAGCAGCTTTGCTCAAGCGGGGGAGACCATTAACTTAGCCAGCGGTGAAGTGGCTTTCTTGCAGCAGAGCGAGCAAGAAGCCCGAGGAGCCCAGCATCAGCCCGAGCTGATCGTTTTGCCCGATAACGGCCAGTTACTGGGTTTAACCGACGCCCTGTGCGGTAATTTAGCCGAACAAAGCTTGGGCCACTTTAGCCACCAGCAGCAACCCTACGGCGTGATTGCCCGCGTGAACGGCGCCAGCAAATTGCAGCGCTCCGCAAATCAGCCCCACTGCAGCTACCAACAGTTACAGCTGCAGTTTGGCCCACGCCAACCTCGTGATTAAAAGCTGAGGCCCATGGCGCGCATTTTCGGCATCAGTTGGCTGCTGCCAGAGCGGATCTCCGCTTCCGTCAGCACTAAATAGTGATGTTGATGCTGCTGAAACTGGGCTAAGCGTTGTTGCTGCTCTTCGTTCTCGCTGGCCAGCACTTCGATATAAAGCGCCAACGACGGGATGAAGAAGTCAGAGACCAATTCAGGGGACTCGGGCCACGGTTGTTCAAAGGCAAAATTAATCTCGTGCAGATACAACCAGTTGGCCAGACGCAGGTGGCTTAATTGCGCCACCCAGTGGCCACTCATGGTACGAAAGCGGCTATTAAAACGGTGCTGAAACGCCTTAACCGATTTGTGGGTTGAGTTGGCTTCTGCATCCAGCGCCAGATAGGTATTTAATACGCGCTTAAACGCCTTATGCTTAATGAGTTCTTGCGGCCAGTAGCTCACTGGGCCACTGGCGAACAAACGTTGCCCTGCCCCAGTGCGCCGACCTTCAGGGGTTAGCACCAAGCCACCGGCACCCTGCTCTAGCCACCCCAGCTGCAACAACAGTTGCCGCAATTCATATTCTGAAATTTCAACACTTTCGGCTAAATCTCGGGCGGAGATCAGCTCGGCAGGATCCGCCAACAACAGCGTTTCCGGCCACACTACATAACGGCCATATTTTTCATGCAGAGTGGTTTCCCCACCCGCGCTGATCCCAAGCGCCGTTAGCACCCATTGGTTATCACAGCGCATCAAGTAGCCTGCGCGTTCAAAACGGGAAAACAAAGACTTACTGGTGATATTCAGCTGCTTTGCTAACGCCGAAGTCGAGATCATTTTGCTCATAAGGTTCCTCACACTGTTCGCCCTGCAGCCTACCGCGGGCGGATCAATTCACCAAGGTCAATTTGGGTCTGTTTTGATCTCAATTCTGATTTTCATCAAGCCCTAAGCCTGTTGGATTTCAGTACGTTAACCATAGAAACATTTGGCAACAATTAACATTACCTCCTACAGTTACTGCAAATAGTGGTGCAATGCACCACGGTTTTATGACGAAATAACGATAACGCTGTAAGGGCAGCAAAGTGGGTACGGCTTGGGAATGGGCATGTCACTTTGAGCAGTCGCCACTTGAACCACTTTAGAAAGGGTCAAAGGGAGTTGACATGACAGCTAAACAACGGCTGCTGAGCAAGTTCAGCAATCGCAATGCGCTGTGGACGTGGATGCTAACGGCACTGATATCAGCATTACTGTATCTCGGCTTATGGTGGCAGGCTGAACGCCTTATTCAGCAGCAAGCTAAAACCATCAGCACACAGTGGCACCAGTTAGCCTCCACCTTGCGCGCGGATAGCAACCAACACTGGCTGCAGCAGCTCAAAGCCCTGCAAGCGAATCCGCATTTGGCCATCATTGAGGTCTATTCAGGTCAAGACTTACGCCAACTCATCCAACTGAATCAAACCGAGCACGCCAGCGCGATCAAATCCACCGTCTTAACTCTTGGCCAGCAACAACGCCGCAGCAACCTGATCCACTGGCACAACCTAGAACCGCAATCCCTCTTACTGAGCACCAACCGCTTAGCGATGCCACAAACCCTCGATAACCAACGTGTTTATGCGGTGCTGATTTTAGGGCTCGACACCGCGCCGCTGCGAGCCCAAGTCATGCTGCACTTTCATCTGTTCTTTGGCTTGCTTATGCTGGCGCTGCTGTTGATGGTAAGCGTTATTACCGCACGGCAACGATGGCTGTTTACGGAGCCGTTGCGGCGGCTGGTTACCGACACAATTTGGCAGCGCAGTTACGCCAACAGCAACCCACTGAGTGCGAATTACCGTTCGTCGTTACTGGCCTCGTTGGCACAGCAAATAAACCACCTTGGTGCCACCAACCAAACCAGTGAAGCACAGTTGCACCAAGCACAACATCAACGCAAACAACTGAGCCAACGCCTGCATTTAAGCCGCCAACTTACGGAGCAATGCCATTGGCAGGTCAATGTTCACAGTGGTGAATTTGAGGTGAAACAACAGGATCTGCACCACTTGGGGTTACAGCAGCTGCCTGAACACCTGCACATCAATGATTTCTATCAGCGACTACACCCCGATGACATCAACCACGTTAAAGCCCAATTTGAAGCCGCACGGCGCCACCACAGCACCATGGAATTTACCGCGCGCCTGATCAATCACAATAATGAGATGCGCTACATCAAGTGCGTTGCCGCGATGGCGATGGAAACGGATCCCGCGTGGCTGATTGGCCAAAGCATCGATATTACGGAGCAGTACCGCCAACAACAGGCACTGCGGTTAGAGCAAGTGAAAGTACAAGATGCCGAAAATAAGCTGCAAACTCTGATGGAGGTTGACGATGTCGGCATTGTCCAGATTGATCAATTTGGCACCATCTTACAGCTCAATAGCGCGGGTCACCGCTTGCTCGGTTACGCCTCTCAAACCCTGTTGGGGCAAAATGCGACCGTGTTAGTCCCCCAAGAAAAACACACCACGCCCAAACGGCAACCCCTTTACCGCTGCCAGCCCGCGCCACGGCCAACGTTTCACCATTAACTTACGCTGCCAAGATGGCAGTAAATTACCGGTAAACTTGAGCCTGGCCGAACAGCGCCGCAACGGTGAGAGTTACTACATTGGGGTATTTAGAGACATCAGCGAACACTACAATCTGCAGCGCCAATTGCAGCGCCAAAACGATCTTCTGCAGGCCAAACCGATGAAACAAGTGCGTTTTGCCATGCTTGATCAACACCAAAACATTGTTGGGATCTCACCGGCGTTAGCCAAAAGTTTGGGCTATCGCAGTGGCGAGCTGATCAACCACAACATGCTAAAAATGCTTCCGCGTGCACTGCAAGCCGGTTGTGCCGAGTTTTTAGCTGAACAGATCGAGAGTCGCGGGGTATTGCTGCCCATCTTGCACCGTAATGGTCAGCGCTTACAGATGCGTTTTTCCGTTAGCCCGATGTCGCAGCTGCAAGCCGAACAGCCGCTGTTACTGGTGCAGATCAGCGAAGTACTGGAGCGAAAGCTGCCGCAAAACGTTGAAAAAATCCGCCGCCGAGCCAGTTAATGACAATTATTTAAAGAAAAACCAAATTGCAGGGAACCAAATTAAATCCACTCGGTCTGACTTATTGAATGAATCATCATCTCCCTGCAAGAATTTTTTCGCCGCCTGCATTAGGCGGCATTTTTTTGGCCAAAATTCAGTGCTATCTAACCATAATGGCGACCATCGAGTGAGTTAACAGCGAAGTGCGAGCCGTTAGCTGCAGTTCAGCTAGGCAAGTATTCAACGACTGCTCTGGCGGATCTTAACTGACATCATGGTGACTCGGTGCCGCTGCTGCTCACCGTCTGCGCCATCAACTGCCGCAGTTGGCACGGCAAAATCCCGCCGTGGCGAAAGAAGCGCAGTTCATCGGCGGTATCGATGCGACAGCGAGTGCTGATGACCCAAGGTGCAGCCCCTTCGAGCTCAACGTTAATATCGACTTGGCAACCAGGGCTCAGCTCAGCCAAGCCGCAGATGCTAATGCACTCATCACCACTGAGAGTTTGCGCATTGCCGCTGGGATCTGGTTGCAACTGCAGCGGCAAAATGCCCATGCCAATCAGGTTAGAGCGATGGATCCGCTCAAAACTTTGGGCAATCACCGCCCGTACGCCCAGCAGATAGGTGCCTTTGGCTGCCCAATCACGGGAAGAGCCGGTGCCGTACTCCGCCCCAGCAAACACCACCAATGGGATCCTCTGTTGCCGAAAGCACTGCGCCGCCGCAAAAATGCTGACCACCTCCGATGAGGGCACCAGTCGGGTCACCCCACCCTGTTGTTGCGGCGTCATCAGGTTTTGCAACCGTGGATTGGCAAAGGTGCCGCGCAGCATCACTTCGTGATTGCCACGGCGACTGCCATAGGAGTTAAATGCCGCGATCTCAACCCCGCGGCTGAGCAGATAGGCCCCTGCAGGGCTGTCTTGGGCAATGGCACCAGCGGGAGAGATATGATCAGTGGTGACGCTGTCACCCAGCAGCGCCAAGATCCGCGCCTGTACAATATCTTCCACCGTCGCTGGCGTGGGTTGCAGTGCATCAAAGAAGGTTGGACGGCGAACGTAGCTGCTGCGCTGATCCCAAGGATAGCGTTGGCTGTCACTCAGTGGCAGCGCCTGCCAATCGCTATCGCCACTAAACACCTTGGCGTATCGCTGTTGAAACTGTGCCTGATGCACGTTGGCGGCAACGGTGGCGCTTATCTCCTCGGCGGCGGGCCAGAGATCGCGCAGGTAGACCCGCTTACCGCTTGGATCTTTGCCCAGAGACTCGGTGGCTAGATCAATATCTACCCGCCCTGCCAACGCGTAAGCCACCACTAATGGCGGCGAACACAAGAAGCTGGCGGCGACATTAGGGTGGATCCGCCCCTCGAAATTGCGATTGCCGGACAGTACAGCGCAGACGCTCAACTGCTGTTGCTCAATGACCTCGGCGATGGCGGGATCCAGCGGCCCGGAATTGCCAATGCAGGTGGTACAGCCGTAGCCGACCAGATTAAAGCCCAGATGATCCAGATCCGCTTGCAAGCCCGCGGCCACCAGGTAATCGGTCACCACCTTAGAGCCCGGCGCCAGCGAGGTTTTGACCCATGGCGCCACCTGCAGTCCACGCTGGCGCGCATTGCGGGCCAGCAAACCCGCCGCCACCATCACCGCCGGATTAGAGGTGTTGGTGCAACTGGTAATGGCGGCTATCACCACCGATCCCTGCTGCAAAGTATGCGTTTTACCGCGCACCGAGTGTGCCTTCGGCGGCACCGCAACCGACCGTCCCTGTGATTCGGCAAACAGTTGGAACGCCGCAGCCACATCCGCCAGCGCCAGCCGGTCTTGGGGGCGTCTTGGGCCGGCAACACAAGGGTCGATGCTGGCGAGATCAAGTTGCAGCATCACGCTGTAGCTCGCCCGTGGCGTCAGCGCGTCATGCCACAGCCCCTGCAGCCGCGCATAAGCTTGCACCAGCGCCACTTGGTGCGCACTGCGACCGGTCAGCGTTAAATAACGCAGAGTTTCCGCGTCGATGGGGAAGATCCCACAGGTGGCGCCATATTCCGGTGCCATATTGGCGATGGTCGCGCGGTCCGGCAGGCTTAAGTTGCGTATTCCATTACCGAAAAACTCAACAAAGCAGCCCACTACGCCCTGTTGGCGCAGCAGCTCGGTTATGCGCAGCACCAAGTCGGTCGCGGTGCTGCCCGGCGGCAACTGGCCACTCAGCTCGACCCCAACCACCGGTGGCAGTTGTAGGCTGATGGGCTGGCCCAGCATCGCCGCTTCCGCTTCAATGCCGCCGACGCCCCACCCCAGAATGCCAAGGCCATTGATCATGGTGGTATGGCTGTCCATGCCCACCAGCGTATCGGGATAGGCCAGCGGCATGCCGTGTTCAAGTGGCTGCGTCCACACTACCCGTCCTAAGTATTCCAGATTAACTTGATGGCAGATCCCAGTGCCCGGTGGCACCACCCGCACATTGTCGAAGGCCGCCTGTCCCCAGCGCAAAAAGGCGTAACGTTCATGGTTGCGCGCCATCTCTTGGCGCACATTGTCGGCGAATGCCACCTTGTCGCCAGCGCGATCCACGGTAACCGAATGGTCAATCACCAGATCCACTGGGATTTGCGGGCTGATCAAGCCCGGATCGCCCCCGGCCTCGGCGAGGGCATCACGCATCGCCGCCAGATCCACCAGTGCTGGCACCCCAGTAAAATCCTGCATCAGAATGCGCGCTGGCATAAAACCGATCGCTTTGCTCGAGCCGCCGTGCTTTAACCAATCATGCAGCGCTTCGATCTGAGCCTCGCAGCTCTGCTCGCTGTCGGCGTGCCGCAACAGGTTCTCCAACACGATTTTCATCACAAAGGGCAACCGCGTCAGATCCCCCAGCAAGGTGTTGGCAGCAGGCAATGAATAGTATTGATAGCTCTGGTTACCCACCTTGAAGGTTCGTAACAGTCGGCGGCGGTGGTTGGGTACATCGGTCATGACTAGCCCTCGCGCTAAACCGGTGGTGCGCGCCAAGCGGTTGGTCACGCCCTGTTCGTGGTGATCACTGCGGCGGCTCAGCTTGATCCGCCGTTGACTCGAGTGGATCTGGGCTCATCCCCTGCAGATATTGGAACAACTCGCTGTCGGTAGAGATAACGAGAGTCGTATTTTTGGTTATCACCGACTTATACGCCTGCAAGCTCCGAGTGAATTGGTAGAACGTCACGGATTCTGGGCTCTGATTGTAGGCCCGAGCATAGATATTACTGGCCTTGGCATCGGCCTCACCGCGGATCTCCTCCACTTGGCGGTAAGCTTCCGATTGAATTTTGTTGAGTTCCCGCACCCGATCCCCGCGGATCCGTGCCGCCTCGCCGTTACCTTCAGATAGAAATCGTTCGGCAATTTGGCGCCGTTCGCTGATCATTCGATCATAGATTTTCGGGCGTACGCTCTCGTTGTAGTTGATGCGCTTGAAGCGAATATCGAGCAGCTCAATGCCGAACACCTGCACTTTTTCCGCCGCCTCCACGAAGATCTCCTCTTCAACCTGCTTACGCCCCTTGTGGATCGCCACCCAAGCGGCGCTGTCTGCGGTGCGTTCGGCGCCACTCAATAGGGCGTCACGCAGCGGTACCCGATCTTTGGTGGTGCGGATTATCTCTATCAGTTTGTGCTTGGCAACGGCGTTGCGGGTCTCGCTGCCAAGAATGTCGTCCAAACGAGACTGAGCGCTGCGTTCATCCCGCAGCCGCAAAAAGTATTGCAGCGGATCGGTGATGCGCCAGCGGGCAAACAGATCCACAGAGATGTAAAGTTTGTCTTTGGTGGGCATATCCGATGGATTGCCGTCCCATTCCAGCACCCGTTTATCGATGGCGTTCACCACTTGAATAAACGGCAGTTTCAGTTTCAAACCCGCCTCGGTTACCGGCTCTGCCACCGGCTTACCAAATTGGGTAATGATCACCTGCTCCACTTCACTGACGGTATAGACCGAGCTGTACAGCAGGTAGGGGGCCACTACCGTGAGCATCACTACGCCAACCCACTTAATTCTACTCATGGCTTTATCTCGCTGGTTGGAGTGAGGTTTAGCAGCGGCAACACGCCACCGGCCTGCTGATCGACGATCACCTTGGTTTTTATCCCCGGCAGCACCTGTTGCAAGGTTTCGATATAGATCCGCCGCTGGGTCACTTCTGGCGCCTTTTGGTATTCAGCCAGCAAGGCGCTAAAGCGTGCAGCATCGCCTTCAGCTTCGTTGATTCGTTTGAGGCGGTAGCCGTCGGCTTCGCGGATCCGCTGATCTTTCTCACCTTCTGCCAGCGGGATCACCTTGTTGTAATCCCGCCGTGCCTCGTTGATCAGCTTTTCTTTCTCCTGCTGGGCTTGGTTAACCTCATTGAAGGAGTCTTGCACTGGTAGGGGTGGGTTGATGTTTTTCAGCTGCACTTGGTCGATGCTAATGCCCATCACATATTTGGTAGAGAGACGCTGCATCTTGGCGAGGGCTTCAATCTCTATCTCTTGGCGGCCAACGGTGATCACCTCGTCCACGGTGCGATCCCCCACCACTTCGCGCATTACCGATTCCGACACATAGCGCAGGGTTTCCGCGGGCTCGCGCACCTCAAACAGAAACTTAACCGGATCGGCGATGCGATACTGCACCACCCACTCCACCAAGGCGGCATTGAGATCACCGGTCACCATCTGGGTTTCCCGCTTTTGATCTCGCGCTCTGGGGCTTTGATAGGGATCGTTGGCACCGGGGGTGGCAAAGCCAAACTCCTGCTTAAGCTGACGCTTAACTGGCACAATGGTGGCAATATCCATCCCCAGAGGCAGCTTAAAATGCAGCCCTGGCGGTACTTCGTGGATATATTTGCCGAAGCGTTGCACCACCGCCACTGAGTCGCTGGGCACGGTGTAGTAGGCGGTCCAGAGGGTGTAGATGGCAAACAGCAACGCCAGCAGCAGTGCAAAACCAGAACGACGCCCCTTGGGTGAGGCGAGCTGCAATCGCGCCAACCACCTAGTGATCACCAATTCCAGCTGCTGATCCGCTTGGTTCTTATCGCCCCAGGGATCTTGCTGACCGCCATTGTTGCCTTGATTCGCCATTACTGTTCTCGCTTTTGCTAGCACGGCACCTTGGATCTCTCGCGCCGCTCGCGGCACGCTGCAATTGCGCTGGATTGATCACTGCAGAGGTATAGTGAGGTCAGGCATTGCAATGACATATCGATGCAATCTAAGCCACAGGCTACAGCCGCAACGGGGGCCGAGTCGGTTCGCTATCGAACACAAACGCCGATTTATCCGCTCAGCAGCTTGCGAGCCCAGTGATATGGGACTGTACTGCAGCAAGAGTCTGTTGCTGCTTGGCAGCGATGATTTTCGTTCTCAGCTTGGGTAGCACCAATGTCTTTGTGTGCACAACAAAACCGTTTATTGATCTCGTTGCCGGCCAAGGTGCAGCAGCGGCTGTTTCCCTATCTCAAGCCGGTTATGCTGCCACTGGGCAAAGTGTTGTACGAGTCTGGCGAAACCCAGCATCAGGTTTACTTTCCTACCGATGCGATTATTTCTTTGCTCAATGTGATGGAAGATGGTTCCTCTGCCGAGATTTCGGTGGTGGGAAATGAAGGGCTAGTGGGCATAAGCTTATTTATGGGCGGTGGCAGCACCCCCAGCCGCGCCCTAGTGCAAAGTGCCGGTTCTGCCTTGCAACTGTCGGCACGGCGCCTTAAAGATGAGTTTGACCGCCACGGCGATCTGTTGTTGTTACTGCTGCGATATACCCAATCTCTTATTACCCAGATGGCGCAAACCGCCGTGTGCAATCGGCACCACAGCATCGACCAACAGCTGTGCCGCTGGCTATTGCTGTCACTGGATCGGCTGCCGGGAAATCAATTGATCATGACGCAGGAGTTGATCGCCAACATGCTTGGGGTACGCCGTGAAGGGGTGACCGAAGCAGCAGGTAAGTTACAGAAGCTGGGGGTGATTGAATATCACCGTGGCCACATTACCGTGCTCAACCGGCCGCGACTTGAAGCGCTGTGTTGCGAATGCTACGCGGTGGTTAAGAAGGAATCGGATCGATTGTTATCTTGGTGATCAGCCTTTAAACCAGCAGCAAACCAGCGTCTTGGCTCTGCTTCTGCGTTGACTGGTGGGTGACTGAGTGTTGACTGAGCTGTGGCTAGGGGCGTGACTCGGCGTGTCGCTGAAGTGCGATGGCCTCGATAACGGTCAATATTGGTGGGGGAAAGCAGCCCATTTCTCGCTTGACGCTGCCGTCCCATAGCGCAGTTCTAGCCCAATATCAGCACCTTGTTGCGATAAGTTGTCACGTTAAACGTTAGGCTAACGATGCCATTTATCGCCATTCCAGTTTCTCTATTCAGGCTTAGTTTGTTGCTGACTAAGCCTTAGATGGTTCCGGTTTTGGGCGCTGCTCAGCAGGGTTACTGCCTTTCTTACTTGGCTGGCCTTTATGACTAAAGACCTTGCCGCCGGGCGCCCTTGGGGCCGCTACGGTGGCTTTTTTCACTTCAGGTGACTTGTCCATTTTAACCTCGATATCGCCCCGCCACCGGCGATATTGTCGGCTGCAGGAAGAGCCACTATCTGCCCATTTTCAGCCGTTGTCGGTTCGCTATCGCACCTTGGACGTACATTTGTGCGTCCTGTTGTCCAGTTAAACCAAGCCATGGGGATCAAGCAGCTTGGCCAGCCGCTGTGGGTCGATGTCGGTCATTTCAATGGCCACATCCAATACGGTTCGATTTTCGGCGTAAGCCTGCTTGGCGATGGCTGCCCCTTGGTCGTAGCCAAGCAGCTGATTCAACGCGGTGATCAACACCGGATTGCGGGCTAAGGTTTGCTCAATACGGTGTTGGTTAATGGTCATGCCCGCGATCGCCTTATCCGCCAGCGAGCGCGCACTGTTGCTGAGTAGTTCAAGGCTTTGCAGCAGGTTATGGGCGATAAGCGGTAGCATCACGTTAAGCTGAAAGTTGCCAGACTGCGCCGCCAAGGTGACGCAGGTGTCGTTGCCGATCACCTGTGTCGCCGCCATCGCCACCGCTTCGGGGATCACCGGATTAACCTTGCCCGGCATCATGCTGCTGCCCGGCTGCAGCGCTGGTAACTGGATCTCCCCCAAGCCCGCCAGCGGGCCACTGTTGGACCAACGCAGATCGTTGCTGATCTTAATCAATACCACCGCCAGGGTTTTCAGCTGACCGCTTAGCTCCAGCGCAGTATCTTGAGCGCTGATCGCCGCAAAGTAGTTATCCGTTAGCGTCAAAGCTAGGCCAGTTTTGCGCGCCAACTGGTTGCAGGCCCGCTGGCCAAAACCAGCGGGGGCGTTGATCCCAGTACCGACCGCGGTGCCCCCCAGCGCTAATTGCTGCAGGTGCGGCTGCAGCGCAGTAAGCCGTTGCCGTGCCTGTTGCAACTGTGCCTGCCAGCCGCCCAGCTCTTGGCCAAAGGTCAGTGGCATCGCATCCATCAGGTGAGTGCGGCCAGTCTTGACCACCTCAGTCAGCTGGTTGGCTTTTTGTGCAATCACCGCAATGAGATGATCCAGCGCTGGCAGCAGCTGCTCTGTCAGCACCAGCGCCGCGCTTAGATGAATGGCGCTAGGGATCACATCGTTAGAGCTCTGGCTCATGTTCACTTGGTCGTTAGGACTTACCGCTGTCCCAAGTTGACGCGAGGCCAAAGTGGCGATCACTTCATTGAGGTTCATGTTGCTGCTGGTGCCCGATCCGGTCTGAAACACTGCCACCGGAAACTGCGGCTGGTAGCGCCCCAAACTGATCTCATCCGCCGCCAGCGAGATAGCCTGTGCCACCGCAGCCGGCAGCAGGCCGAGTTCAGCGTTGCTGTGGGCGCAAGCGCCCTTAATCAACGCCAAGGCACGGATAAACACCGGTGCCATGGTGATGCCACTAAGGGTAAAGTTATTGACTGCCCGCTGAGTCTGGGCGCCGTAAAGGGCGTGGATGGGAACCAAAACCTCGCCCATGGGATCGGTCTCGGTTCGATAGTTGCTGTCAGCCATGGTGCACCTCTGCTACCGCCTTAAGTCGCTACCTTTAACCCTAGCTGCAGCGGTGCTGGCAGCGCTGCTATTCGAGGATATCTAGCGGCCATGGCGTGTTGAGCTAACGACTAGCCCTTTTTCGCTTTGGGGCTGGCTCGGCGCTTACGCTTAAATTTGGTTGGTGCCACCTTAGGCAGTTGACGCAGGGAAGCTGGCACATCGCCGCTTTTCACTTGGGTCATCAAGGCGGCGATGCTCTGCTCCAGTGCTGCCATAAAGGGCTGATAGGCTATCTGTTTTTCCGCCATCTGTTGCAGCTGGCTTTCCCATTGGGCGGTCATATCGGGGTAACTGGCGCTGTCCGGCAAGGCACCAATCAAGGCGTTGGCGGCAACGGTGGCGTGGATGCTTTTGCCTTGGCGCTGCAGCAACTGGCGCTTAAACAGCAGCTCAATGATGCCAGCCCGAGTCGCTTCGGTGCCAAGGCCATCGGTCTCTTTTAAGATCGCTTTTAGGCTGCTGTCTTGCACAAAGCGGCCAATGCCAGTCATCGCTTGCAGCAAGGTGGCTTCGGTAAAGGCTTTGGGCGGCTCGGTGACGCTGTCTTTAATTTGGGCATCGGTGCACAGCAACTGCTGCCCCTCGGTCAGTGACGGCACATAGCTGCTCTCTTTCTCTTTTTCTGGCCCCAACAGCGTGCGCCAACCGGGCTTGAGCAGCTGCTTGCCTTTGGCCACAAAGCGGCCACCGGCGATCTCGAACTCCAGTTTGCTCTCCGCGTACTCGGCGGCGGGATAAAACTGCATCAGGTATTGCCGCGCCACCAGTTGATACACCTTGGCTTCATCGGCACCAAGGCGATTACCGCCACCGGCTTTGGGGGTGGGGATAATGGCGTGGTGCGCTGACACCTTGCTGTCGTTCCAGCAGCGCGACTTTTGCCCCAGATCTGCGCCGCCGGTTGCCTTGGCTAAGTCGCTGTCATTGCTGGCGATGGCGGCAATCACCTTGGGCGCATCGGCCAGGTGGCCTTTGGGCAGATAGCGACAATCTGAGCGCGGATAGGTGATGAGCTTATGCTGTTCGTACAGTTTCTGCGCCGCCGACAGCACCTGCTGTGCCGACAAGCCAAAGCGCTTAGAGGCATCGATCTGCAGCGCCGATAACGAATAGGGCAATGGCGCGATTTGCTTGCTTTGCTTGTGTTGACTCAGCTTAACCTGCGCCGGTTGGTTGATGATCCGCGCCGCTACGTGTTCCGCCAGTTTGCGCGCCAACAAGCGTCCCTCTTCATCCAGCCAATCGCTGCAGGCGTCACTGGGTTGCCAGCGGGCGCGGATCTGCCGTTGCTCGTGGGGAATAATGGCATCCAATTGATAAAACGGCTTGGGAACAAAATCGGCGATCTGCTGATCTCGACGCACCACCAGCCCCAGCACTGGGGTTTGCACCCGCCCCACCGACAACACCCCGCCGTAGCCCGCTTGCTTGCCCAGCAAGGTGTAGGCGCGAGACATGTTCATGCCGTAAAGCCAATCGGCGCGGCTGCGCGCCAAGGCCGACACCGACAACGGCGCAAACTCGCGGTTGGGTTTAAGCTGCTGCAGCGCTTTTGTTACCGCCGCAGGGTTTAGATCGCTTACCAGTAACCGCTGCACCTGTTGTTTACGGGCACCGCTAAGCTTCAAAAAATCCAGCATCTCGTCCACCAGCAGCTGCCCTTCTCGATCCGGATCGCCCGCGTGCACCACCTGCTCTGCTTGCTTCAGCAACTTGCGGATCACCCCGATCTGCTGGCTCATCCCTTTGCGTGGCTTTAATTGCCATTGGTCAACGGTGATCGGCAAGGTATCCAGCCGCCACTGCTTGTAGCGTTCATCGTATTCGTCGGGATTCAGTTGTTCTAATAGGTGGCCGACACACCAAGTGACGCAATCGCCATTGGCCACTTCAATGTAACCTTGGTGACTTTTATGGGGCTTGGGTAACACCGCGGCAATGGCGCGGCCTAGGCTGGGTTTTTCGGCAATAATCAGGCGTTTCATTGATAATCACAGGCTGCTGGAGTGGCTACAGAGTACCGTTAGCCACTCGGCGCGGCAACAAAACACTGTATAAATAACCATGCTTCGAGCTTGCTGCCATTTTTGCCCACCTCTGCCTTGCAGCTTGGGCCGGAAATTCCGACAATAACTACAGCATGTTATTCATTAAATAAAAAATCATAACGGTACAGCATGGTTAATTTGGATTGGTTACAAACGTTTTGCACCTTGGTCGAAACCGGTCATTTCACTCGTACCGCAGAAAAACTGGCGATGACCCAACCGGGGGTGAGCCAGCAGATCCGCAAATTAGAGCAGCATTTCGCCCAGCCGCTGCTATTGCGTGAAGGCAAAAAGTTTTCGCTCACCGAAGCCGGTGAGCAGGTGTATCGCCAAGCGCGGCAAAGTTTGATTGAACTGGCGCAATTAGAGCAAAGCCTTGGCCAAGATGATCCCCATGCAGGGCGGTGCCGGATCGCTTCGCCGGGCAGCGTTGGTTTGAAGCTGTACCCCATCAGTTTGACCCTGCAACAGCAGCACAGCCAGCTGCAAATTGAGTATCAATTTGCCCCCAACGACGGCATTGAACGGCAACTGGCTGAACGCCACTTGGATCTGGGCTTGATGACCCGCGCCAGCACCCTGCCGGAACTGCAATGTCAGCCCTTTGCCAGCGAAGCCCTTTGTTTAGTTACCCCTGCAAATTGCCACGACGTCAGTTGGGACAGCCTGATGCAGCTGGGTTATCTGGATCACCCCGATGGCCGTCACCACGCCAACCTGCTGTTAGCGGCGAACTACCCGCAATTTGAACAGATTGAGCAGTTTCCACGGCGGGGATTTTCCAACCAAATTGGCTTACTGTTAGAGCCGGTGGCACTGGGACTGGGCTTTATCGTGTTGCCATTGCATGCGGTGCGTGCCTTTGCCGAACAGGACAAAATTAAGATCTGGCCGCTCGAGACCCCCATCGAAGAAACCATCTATTTAGTCAAACGGCGCTACCAAGTGAGCGCCGCTCGCATTGAACTGTTAACCCATTGCTTTAGCCAAGCGTTGCAGCCGACTTAACCCAGCAGCAACAGGGCCGCCAGCGCCCACATCACGGTACCGATAAGAAATTCCAACACCTGCCAAGCGCGGGGGCGCAAAAACAACGGCGACAACGCCCGAGCGCCAAAGCCAAGAGCGTAGAAAAACACAAAAGAAGCGCTGATGGCACCCAGTGCGAACAGCTCAAGCTGCCCTTGAAACTGAGCCGCAACCGAGCCCAGCAACACCACGGTATCAAGGTAAACGTGGGGGTTAAGCCAAGTAAACGCCAAGCAGGCCAGTGCCGCCTGCCAACGGCTTTGTTGACCGTTTTTACTGGCAGTTAGGTTGTGACGCTGAGTAAAGGCACTGCGAAAACTGAAGAAGCCATAGGCCAGCAGAAACGCGGCTCCGCCAAACTTGGCCCACTGCAGTAATTGCGGCACTTGCTCTATCAGCTCGCCAAAACCAAATACCCCGGCGCTGATCAAAATGGCGTCCGAGCCTGCACAAATGGTGCATACCATCCACAGATACTGGCGTTGCACCCCTTGGCGCAACACAAACGCATTTTGCGCCCCGATCGCTAAAATCAGCGATAACCCTAAACTGAAACCGGCCACTATTGCGTTCACTGCAGATCCTCTTTACATAAAAAAACGCCGTTCCAAGAACAGCGTTTACTATCAACCCGTTAGGTTACGGCATCATCGGTGCATTGCAAGCTGGCCAATGCTAATTGTTGAGTTTGCTCTCAAGCAGTTGCTGGCGCTCGCCATCAGACAAAAACGCCGCCTGCACCCCATTACGCTGGATCTGCGCTAACTGCGCCGCAGTAAGCCCAACCTCATCGTGCGCCAGTTGATACTCCTTGCTGAGCGTGGTGCACTCCACCCCAGGATCATCGCTGTTTAAGGTGATGCACATGCCCGCCTCAACAAAATCGTTAATCGGATGCTGCGCTAAACTCGACACCGTGGTGGTTTGCAGGTTCGAGGTTAGGCAGGATTCCAGTGGGATTTGGCGGGTGGCCAGATATTCCATCAGCTTATGATCCGCAGCGGCATTAACCCCGTGGCCAATACGCTGAGCCCCAAGCCGTTCAAGCGCATGCCAGATGCTTTCGGCTCCGGCCGCTTCACCGGCGTGCACGGTAATGTTCAGATCGGTTTTGTGCACCTGCTTAAAGTGCGGTTCAAACAGATTGCCGGGAAAGCCCAGTTCATCGCCGGCCAGATCCACCGCCACAAAGGCGTGCTGGCGCGACAAAATGGCGTCTAACTCGCGTTGGCACGCCTCTACCCCAAAACTGCGGCTTAAAATGCCAATCAGCTTGGCCTGACAATCAAAGCGTTTCAGCCCAGCTTGCACCCCAGCGACGGTGGCATCAATGACCGCTTCGGGGGCGATGTGGCTAAAGCGCCCCATGTAACTTGGCGAAAACCGCAGCTCAGCGTAATCGATGCCATCTTGCTGCAAGTCTTGGATGTTTTCATAGGCAACCCGATAGATCGCCTCTTCATCAACCAGTACTTTTACGCCCCAATCCAGCTTTTCTAAAAACGCCACCAAACTGGGTTGGTTCCCCACTGCACTGACGTGTGGCATTAAGCTGTCTAAATCATTGCCCGGCAATGCGATGCCGTGCTTTTGCCCTAATTCCAAAATGGTTTGGGGGCGAATGTTGCCATCTAAATGGCGGTGAAGATCCACAAGAGGTAGCTTGTTATTGATCATATTAGTCTCCTAGTGGCATTACGTTATATCTGTAAGTAACTGTAGCTCGGCCAATTGTCGATAGAGCGAATTCTGCGTTAACAATTGCTGATGATCACCAATCGCGCTGATCTGACCGTTATCCAACACCACAATGCGATCGGCATTTACCACCGTGGCCAAGCGGTGGGCAATAATCAAGGTGGTGCGCCCCTGCATCAATCGATCCAGTGCTTGCTTCACCAACGCTTCATTATGTGCATCCAGTGCCGAGGTCGCCTCGTCCAGCAGTAAAATCGGTCTATCCGCTAACAACGCCCGCGCAATGGCGATGCGTTGCTTTTGACCGCCGGATAACTTTACCCCCCGCTCCCCTAGCTGACTGTGATAACCGTCTGACATCAACGAAATAAACTCATCGGCGCAGGCTGCCTCACAGGCGGAAATAACCTCTTGTTCGCTGGCATCGGGGCGGCCGTAACGCACGTTCTCTAACACCGAAGTGGCGAAGATCACCGGCGCTTGGGGCACCAGCGCAAATTGGGCGCGCCACAGCTGCGGATCCACCTTATCGATGCTAACCTCATCCAATAGGATCTGCCCTTGTTGGGGTTGATAAAAACGCTTTAACAGTTGGAATATGGTTGATTTGCCCGCACCGCTGGGGCCCACCAAAGCGAGGCGTTCGCCTGCGGCAATGGTCAGCGACAGCTGCGCTAACACCGGACGGTTTGGATCGCTTGGGTAGGCAAACGCCAGTGCCGAGAGGGTTAATTGTCCCTGCAGTGGCTGCGGTAATGGTTGTGGATCAGCTGGGGCGCTGATCTGCGGCAACACCTCGGTTAATTCACGCAGGCGATCAGTGGCACCGGCAGCCCGCTGCACTTCGCTGATGACCTCGCTGATGGTGGCCACCGCCCCTGCGGCCAACACCGCATAGAACATGAAAGCCGTCAGCTGACCGGCGCTCAAATCGCCGTTGATCACTTCAATGGCACCAATCCAGCTCACCACGGTGATGGCCGAGATCGACAAGATCATCACCGAAGCGATTAAGCCGCTGCGATAGCGGATCCGCACTTTTGCGGTATCCATGACCGCCTCGACGTGATTCGAGAATTTATCGCCATCCCGTTGCTGATGACCGTAGCCTTGCACGGTTTGGATCTCGTGCAGCGTTTCGTCGATGTGTGCGCCAAGGTGAGCAACCCGATCTTGGCTGTGGCGCGAGAGCAGCCGCACCTTGCCACCAAAAAAGAAAATCGGCACCAACACCAGCGGCACCGCCACCAGCACTAACGCGGTTAACTTCATTGAGGTGAAGCCCATCATCACGATTGCCCCAAGCACGGTGACCATGCTCCGCAGCGCCATCGACAAGCTCGAACCCACCACGGTTTGCAACACCGTGGTGTCAGCGGTAAAGCGTGAGATCACCTCGCCGGTACGGGTGGATTCAAAGAAGTCTGGCGAGAGGCTAAGCAGATGATCATAAACCTGTTTGCGGATGTCGCCACTGACCCGCTCGCCCAGCCAGCTCACCAGATAAAAACGCACAAACACCGCCATGCCACCAACAAAGTTGATCAGCAACACCAGAGTCATGGCACGATTTAATGCGCCAATTTCGCCAGACAGGAAGCCTTCATCCACGAGGATCCGCACGCCCTGCCCCAAGGCTAACCACGTCACCGAGCCCACAAGCAGCGCCACCATTGCCGCCGCCACTCGCCAGCGATAAGGCCGGACAAATTGCCACAACCACGCCATTACGCCTTGCTTCACTGGATCCACTCAGTTACCTATCCCATCGATTAACATGCTGTAACCCTGTGGGAAAAGCCGACGTTAGGCAAGCAAAAGCAGCACACTGAGCCTCGCAACCACAGCGCTTTTTGTTAGTAACGGTAACGCAAGCTGTCTTCCCAGCATGGTTCGCAGCGACCGCCCTGACCAAGTGCCCTGCCATCGCGGAAAGCAATGGGTCTAATTCCATCATTTCACGGCTGTTTTATCCCATTGCCAGCGCGTTAATTGGCTGCCAAAACGCTATAATAGCCGCCTGCTCTTGCCACATCGGCTGGATCCAAGGAATAAGCATGATCCCCATTCGCATCGCCACTTTTAACGTCAGCATGGAAGCGAGTAACTATCGCCGTCACCCCCGCGAGCCACTGCAACCGGATGCGTTGCAACAGCGATTGGCCACCGGCCGCCACCGCCAGATCCGTAACATTGCCGAAATCATTCAACGGGTTCGTCCCGATGTGATCCTGCTTAATGAGTTTGATTACATAGCGGATAAAACTCAGGGGATCGACGCTTTCAATTGCAACTACCTGAACCGGCCCCAGCGTGGTGCCAAAGCCATTGATTACCCATACCGCTACGTGGCGCCAGTGAACACCGGCGTACCAAGCCCATTTGATATCGATGGCGATGGCGTTGCCAGTGGCGTCGGCGGAGACGCGTACGGCTTTGGCTTTTATCCCGGCCAATACGGCATGGCCTTGCTGTCGCGTTACCCAATCCAAACAGAACAGATCCGCACCTTTCAGCACTTTCGCTGGGCGCAGATGCCCAACCATCAACCGATCCACAACCCCGATGGCAGTCACTTTTACGATGCCGCCACCTTCGCAGGGTTAAGGCTGTCGTCAAAATCCCATTGGGATCTGCCGCTGTTGATCCAAAATCAGCCACTGCACATTTTGGCCGCACACCCAACCCCACCGGTGTTTGATGGCGCGGAAAAACGCAATGGCGCCCGCAACTTCGATGAGATCCGCCTCTGGGCTGATTACCTGCAGCCCAACAACAGTCACTACCTTAGCGACGATCAAGGTGGCCACGGTGGCTTTCGCGGCGATGCCCCCTTTGTGGTGCTGGGGGATTACAACGCCTCGGCCGATGAAGGCAACAGCCGCAGCGGTGCCATTGAACAATTGCTTCACCACCCAGCCATCAATGCCAGTGAGATCCCAACCAGCAGCGGCGGCCGCAACCACAGCAGCACCAACCCCCTTGGTGCACAGCACACCGCCGCGTGGCGGGCACGGGTGGATTACGTACTGCCATCCAAGCGCGGCTTAACCATCCGTAACAGCGGCGTTTTCTGGCCAACGAAAGATCAGCCGCTCGCCCGGTTAATGCAACAGCGCAGTGATTCATCGGATCACCGCTTAGTGTGGCTGGATCTGCATCTGCATCTGCACCAAGCAACCGCTGATACCGATTAATCCGCAGGCTCTGTCCCGAACGTTCATTTCTCAACCATAATCAGTGCACTGGGATGCCGCCTTGCGGCGTTAAAGCAATGGATTGCGACAGAGTTGAGCAAGGGAAGCATGACGCTACTGAACAAAATGGTGCTGCGGCTGGCGCTGGCCAACGTGTGCTTGTTGCTGCTGGTGCTTGGTGCTTTTGCCTTGCTGCAATACCAAAGCCTGCAGCAGCAACAGCAACGGTACCTAACACAGCAAAGCGATTACTTTGCCGCCAATTTAAAACCAGCATTGATTGCGGCAGATAAGCCACTGATCCGCACCATCATGGCGGATCCGCAGCCATTGTCACGGCTCGCCAATGGTCGCTTAGAGCTTGCCAGCGGCGAACTGCTTTGGCGCCAAGATGGCCCCTTTATTCCCACCCTTCACAGCCACAGCGTGTTGCTGGAACAGCAGCTGCGACCGCTGGCCAGCTTAAGTTTTAGCACCAACCCCCAATGGATCCACGCTCAACTGTGGCAACAGTGTCGCCAACTCGCCGTGGCGCTCATTGCCGCATTGGTACTGGTGAACGCCTTGAGCCTGCTGTTGCTGCAAAAACTGTTAAAGCCGCTGCAAAGTTTAAGCAGCCAAGCCCAAGCGATAAGCCAACAACAAGCGGTGCCAGCACTGGATTGCAACAGTACGGTGCAAGAGTTCAACCACATTGGCTACGCCATTAAGGTGATGTCGCGTCAAATGAATCAGCTGATCACCGAGCAAGCGGATCGCACCGATAAGATCCGGCAGCGGCTGTATCACGATCCACTCTCTGGCCTTGGCAATCGACTGTTGCTGCAATCCAGCATGGAAACCTGGATCAAAGAGGGCAACTGCGGCGTGCTGATCCTGCTGCATATGCCCAGCCTAAGTGACAGCCGCAAGCTGGGGCACGAATCCGGCTATCGCAGCCAATGCCACAAACTTGAACAACAGATCCAGCAGATGCTGGCGCTTACCCACCATCTCACTTTAGTGCGACTGCACGAACACGAGCTGGGGCTGCTGATCACCGACATTCTTGAAGACGAACTGCAACCGTTGGGGCAAAAGCTGGTTAACATGGTTAGCCAGACCGCAGAGCAGCTGCAAAGCAAAGATTTAGCACGCCATAAAGTGGTGATGCTGTTCAGCGTGGCCCCCCACGATCCGAGCGCGATGATGGCCAAACTAGACAACCTACTGGCCAAAAACACCCATCAGGATCATCGTCAGGCGATCATCCGCCAGCACAACCAACAAGGGATGGTACGCGGCCGCCGCCAATGGGTTGAACTGGTTGAAAGCGCCATTACTCAACACCAAGTGGTGCTGCGCCAACAGGCGGCGCTCAGCCCCGATGGTAGCTTGTTACATTACGAAGTGCTCAGCCAGCTGTTGCTGACCGGTGAATCTTGCAGCGCAGGGCAATTTATCCCCGCCTTAGAAGCAACCGGCTTCATCGCCGAGTTTGATAAGTACGTGGTCACACAGGTGTTTACTCGGATCGGCCAGCGTAACAAAGGGCCCGTAACCGCCATCAACCTGTCGGCGTATAGCCTCAGTGATCCCGGCTTTTTGCGTTGGCTTAAGCATCAATTGCTGATCCAAACCAAGCTGAAAGAGAAAGTGGTGTTTGAGATCCCAGAAGCGGCGTTTTTTCACCAACGGGAAGAAAGCATGCTGGCCTGTGAGTTGATTGATGCCGCCGGATTTCACTTTGCCATCGACCATTTTGGCCGCCACTTACAAGAGATAAGCTACCTAACCGAACTGCCGCCACCGCAGTACGTTAAATTGGATTACCTCTACAGCCAACGATTGCACGAAGAACAACAGCGCGAACTGCTGGCAGCGCTGTGCCGCACCACCCAAAACCTGGGTTTAGTTACCATCGCAACTCGGGTCGAGAACACCGATCAGCTCAGTTTGTTTCAGCAGCTTAACGTTGATGGCATCCAGGGCTACATCTCTTACAACTGGGAAGAAGCGCGTCACCTGTGATCTGATCGCTAATCTTTGCGATCGTTTTTAGGCTTAAAGAACGCATTAAATAACGTGGCTGGGTTGAAATCCTGCATCCGCTGTAACTCTTGCTGCCACTGTTGTTGTTGCGCCAACAGGCTCACCATCGATTGCTCTAACCACTGCCCCGCCATGCCGGTCATGTGGCTGTCATACAATCGTATTATCTCTTCCAGAAACTGATTGGTCAGTACCGACTTCTGCCCTTCGCTTTCCATATCGGCCAGCACTTGCAGTAGCACCTGTCGGGTCATGTCTTGTTCTGTTTTCGAATCAATAACCGTAAAAGCCTGATAGCTTTTGATGTAGTCGCGCACCTCAACCAAGGTGATGTAGCGCTTCAATTCAGTGTCGTACAAACGACGATTGGGATAACGCTTGATCAGTTTCATCGTGCAGTGCCACATAGGTTTTGGCTGATTGTAGTAATTTCCCCCGCACAACGGTAGCTATTGATGTTGTTTATTGAGCACTTTTATCCATTTATGAAGTTTTTGTGCAGTGCACAATATCCGCTTGACCGCTGCCGCTGCTGCTCCTACATTAAGCCTGCACATTGTGCGGTGCACAATGCTACGCCAACCTCATGGAGCAAGAGTTATGTTGAACGACATCAAGCAACAAATGGAAGACGGTCTGCAGCGCAGCATCGAGCAACAAGTGAAGCTGCAGGAGCTGCAAACCCAGCTGCTGACGGAAGTGGCAACTCGCAATAACGAGTACCTAACCGAAGTGCTCAAAAGCGGTTCAGAGATCGGCCAAGGGTTAAGTGAATGCCGCACGCCGATGCAGTTACTGGATAAGCAATCAGAGCTGGCCAGCAGCTTCAGCAGCAAAGCGGAAGCCTACGTTAAGTCCAACATGGACACCTTAACGAGCTTTAGCACCACCGTGGCAGAGCTCACTAAAGCGTACTGGCAAGTGCCGGCAACGGCAGACGCCCCAAAGCGTAAAGCGGCCACAAAATAGCTGCTTACAACGCAAAACGCCCATCACTGGGATGGGCGTTTTTTGCAACGGCACAGTCACTGGCGTTATCCGCCTGACATCAATCGCTGCTTTTGGGTTTCGCTTTCGGCTTCGGCGCGGGCTTTTTGCCCTTAAGCACGTTGGCCAGATGGTCTTTTTCTTTCGCCAAATACAGTGCTAACTCTTCTTGTTGCGACTCTTCCAGCAGTTTCGATGCCGCCAACAATGGCACCAGCTCATCCGCCAGATCCAACATCTTGTCGTAGGCATCTGCTTCCTGCTTACTGGAAAAAGTCATTACTTCCTCACCTTTGCGTTCCACCACGTACTTGACGATCACCGCCATGGCTGCGCCCCTTTCAAAATAGCAATGTTAAGAAAACAACATGTTAGCAGAGAGCACTGGATAAAAAAACAGTGCTGTTAACGCCCTTTTACCCCAGCGGCTGCCAAGGTGTTATCGATGTTGGCAACCGTGCCTGCATCCACCGATACAAACCCTCGGGGTTCAATGCCCTGTAGCTGCGGCTGCAAGTGCAATTGCGCCAGTGCCTGCTGCAACGCGGTGCTATAGCTGCCAGCCGGTTGAGTCATCCAATAGTTGTTCGGAAACATCGGGCTGGTCCAGATAATACGGATGTCGCTGGGATCCACACTGCCATCACGTACCGCCTGCTGATAAACCTGATAGCTTACCGCCCCGACGTCCACTTGGCCGCTTTTTAACTCGGCTAAGATCTGCTGCTGTGAACGGAAGTAGCGGATTGAGCGGAACATATCCGACACTTTTTGCTGATAAAGCTGCTCTAGATAATATTGCGGTAATACATTGGATGAAGATGAGTTTTTAGGGCCAAGCGCAATTCGAAACGGCGCCAACTGGCGGCCATCAAACCATTGTTGTGGTTTTAAGCCGGTGGCAGTACGCGCCACAATATAGAAGCGGTAGAACTGGTCGTCGTACCCCTGGGCGGTATGTTCCACTTCGGGTAAAGCACGTCGCAACTGATAGCTGGTGATCAAATTCACCCAGCCAAAATCCAGCTCTCCGGCCACCATTTTATCCACTATCTGCTGGCCACTGCTGATCGGCACTCGTTGCACCGGCTGTTGCAGTTGCTCGCTAAAATACAGATCCAGCGCCGTTAACTGCGACGCTGTTAATGGCTGCTCGCTCGGTTGCCAAATCGCGTACTGCAACGGCTGCGCCAGCACTGACGTACTAAGCAATATCGCAACAGCAAGAATCCACCGACACCACATTTTATTTACACCTTGGTTTTGAGGCCTGAGATTCTACGGCAACATCATAAGAACCCAAGTAATACCGATAACTTTTCACCAACAATTTGAAGCCAATCATGTTACGGCTGAAATGGTTTCATTCTCGCCGCCATCTCTTTGATGTGAACACGGTGATCCGCGATATTTTTCTCGATTGCGGCAATTTTGCTCGCGATCGGCCTCTGCCATTTACGCTAACGTGCCGCTTTGTCTGTGCGCTCGAATAAATAAAAAACGTTAAATCAGCAACTTGTTTCGGTGATGTCACAAAGGGAGTTTGCCAAAAACGTTGAAGCGGTCTTAGCTTAGAGATACCGATCACGCTTATCGCACCTTACTGGAGGCCGCCCCATGACCGCGTTACCCAGCTTTGATCGGCTAAAGGAACTGGCCATGAATCACCCCGAGCAGTTAGAAGCCCTGCGCCAAGCACTGATTGCCGACGCCATAAGCAGCGCCAAAAGTGAACGACAGCCACAACTTAAGGCACTGCAAAGCAACATAGATCAACGCCTTAACCTATGTAACAACCCCACCCAGCGAATGGTGGTGATCAATCAGATGATGCACAAAAAGTTGACCCAAATGGCGCAAGTGATTAACGAAGGCGGACTGCCCCCCCAGCAACAAGCCGACATCATCAAGCTGCATCAACCAACGCGCTAACGTTCCGCCCCCAGAGCATGGTGCCGTCGTAGGGGGGCTGTTTTCTGTTTTTCCCTGCTTACTCTGTTCAATCATCTGATCTACATCGTGTTATTTCCTCTTAGCAACCAAGCCAAAACCCAATTTCAATACCATCAACAGCCACTTTGTCCGCCTCATCAAGCCCTCAATCAGCGCCAACAATAAAACATAAGCGACTGTTTTATATGGACAAATAAACGCGCCGTCATCAATTGGTCATGCCGTGGTCATGGTTTTGCCGCCGTGCTGCCACTAAAGCGACGCATTTGCTCAAC
Source organism: uncultured Ferrimonas sp. (assembly GCF_947489035.1). GTDB lineage: Bacteria > Pseudomonadota > Gammaproteobacteria > Enterobacterales > Shewanellaceae > Ferrimonas. The sequence continues at coordinate 73,479 of NZ_CANLCI010000009.1, forward strand.
GTCTCCGTCATATCGCGCCTTTACATTCAGCGCATCAACTTATTGACCATCACTTCAAATCCGTCTGTCGGAGACAACAATGAAAATGAATCAACTGTTTAAACTCAGTGCCTTAACCTCAGCCATTCTGCTGGGCGCTTGTGGCGGCGACATCAATATCGATACGGGCAGCGAAGCCACACCGGCCCCCACTACCCCGACGACACCAACCAACCCAACGGATCCCATCGCCGCCAAATACGGCAGCTTTGCCCAGAAGTCTTCTTCCATTGCGATGGTAGACGGCAAGCAAGTTTGGACTTTGTCCGGTGCGTTGTTAGCCGCCGCAGCCAGCAGTGCCACGAGTGGAAACTTACCGGCCATCACCTTGGGTAACGACGTGGTGTGGGAGCTTAACGGCGCCGTTGTTATCGGCGGTGACAACCAAGACAGCCTGACGCTTAACATCGAGGCGGGCAGCAAGATCTTAGGCAACAGCGACGCTTATTTGGTGATCAGCCGTGGTTCGCAAATCAACGCTCTGGGCAGCGCCGAAGCGCCGATTGTCTTCACTTCGGTAGAATCTGGCTTAGGGCTGGGTACCGATCGCGGCCAATGGGGCGGTTTGGTTTTATTGGGTAATGCCCCAGTAAATACTTGTGCAGACATGGTCAACTGCGACGCTTCTTTTGAAGTGGGCAACCACCAATACGGCGGCGATAACGAGCAAGACAACTCTGGCACCTTGCAGTACGTGCGGGTGGAGTTCGGCGGCTTTAAAATTAACGACACCCAAGAGCTGAACGGGATCTCCTTTGCTGGCGTTGGCGCGGGCACCACCGTGAACCATCTGCAAGTACACAAAAACGACGACGATGGCATTGAGTTTTGGGGCGGTAATGTCTCGGTACAACAGGTGGTGTTAACCGATAACTTCGATGACTCTCTGGATTGGACCAACGGCTGGCAAGGCAGCGCTCAGCACGTTTACATCCGTACCGAAGACAACGCCGCCAACCGCGGCATTGAAGCCGACAGCTCCAAATCGGATCCATTGGGCTTACCGATGTCGAAGCCAACGCTGGCCAACCTAACCTTGCAGCTTGGCGGTGGTGAAAACGCCGCTGGCGATGACGCCGAAGGCATTTTGTTCCGTGTCGCTACCGGCGCCACCTTATACAACACCTTGGTGAAAGGCGGGCTAGAAACCGGCGAATGTCTCGAGATCAATGGCACCGATACCGTGGCCAATGCCCAAGGTGGCGAGCTGGTGATGAGCCACTCATTAATTGATTGTGTTGAGCCGTTTAAGGATCCTAAAGACAGCGATGGCAATTCTCTCTTTGACGTTGCCGCTTGGTTCCAAGGCCAAACCAGCAACATCGTTGCTGCTGCGGATCTCAGCGGTTACCAGCCCAATAGCAGCTCGCTGGCTTTAACCGGTGGCAAGGCCGATTTGGCCAACACCGATCCCCGTCTGGTCGACGCCAACTACATTGGTGCCTTTGATGGCAGCAACGATTGGACCCAAGGTTGGACGACCGCCATTCACAGCCAAACGCCGGCCCCAGAAGTATTGCAACCGCTCAGCTCCTGCCCTGCTGGTACCGTTAATGATGCCGCCGATGCCGCCTTAATTGATGGCGCCGATCTGGCGTGTACCCTCAGCGGTAACATCAACACCAATGTCACCCTATTAGCGGGCACCAACGTGGTCTACAAGCTCGATGGCGCCGTTGTGATTGGCGGTGACAACACCAACAGCGCCACCTTGGGCATTGAAGCGGGCACCACCGTCTACGGCAACGATGGCGGTTATCTGGTGATCAGCCGTGGCTCAAAAATCATGGCTCAAGGCAGTGCCACACAGCCCATCAATTTCACCTCTTTCCAAGACGTAAGCGGCCAAGCTGGCGACCGAGGTCAATGGGGTGGCTTGGTGATATTGGGCAACGGCTTGGTGAACACCTGCGCCAGTGCCGATAACTGCGATGTCGCCTTTGAAGTAGGCAATCACCAATACGGCGGCAACAACAACAGCGATTCCAGCGGCACCCTCAGCCACGTGGTGGTGAAGTATGGCGGCTTTAAAATTAACGACACCCAAGAACTGAACGGGATCAGCTTCGGCGCAGTTGGCTCTGGCACGCAGGTGGATCACATCCAAGTGCACATGAACGACGACGATGGGGTTGAGTTTTGGGGCGGCGCCGTCAACCTGAAGTACCTGTACCTTACTGATAACTTTGACGACTCGCTGGATTGGACCAACGGTTGGACCGGCAAAGCGCAACACATCTTCATTACCCAGCAAGACAACCACGCCAACCGTGGCATCGAGGGTGACAGCTCGAAATCGGATCCACTGGGCACGCCAACGTCCAAGCCAACGCTGTCGAACATCACCATTTTACCGGCTGGCGGCACACACGCCGGCGGTGACGATGCCGAAGGGATCATCCTGCGCGTTGCCACCTCTGCCACCATCAGCAACTTAATTGTTCAAGGCGGCACAACCGGCGCGGTAACTGGGGAGTGTTTAGAGTTTGACGGCAGCGACACCATCGCCAACGCCACCAGTGCTGATCTCAGCATTAACCACAGCATCATCGATTGCAGCGAACCCTTTAAGAACGACGCCGACGTACCGGCCTTTGATTTGCAAACGTGGTTCTTAGCCCAAACCGGCAATGTTGCAGGCGCGGTCGCACTCACCAACGGCATCCCCAGCAGCGATTCCATCGCCTTGGGCAACGGCAAAGACATGAGCGCCGACAGCTTCTTTGATGCCACCGATTACATCGGTGCCTTTAATGGCAGCGACGACTGGACCAGCGGCTGGACCCACCCAGCCAACTAAGCCTGATTGAGGGCAGCCCACGCTGCCCTCTCTTTTTCTCTACCTCGTCCCTAGGCCGCCATGGCCTGTTGTTTCATACGGACACAGGAACAACCACAATGAAAAACTCACCGCGTTTTAACACCAGCAAAGTTGGTCTTGGGGTGGCCCAAGCCTTGTCACTCTCGCTCACGCTGTTCATTCCCACCGCCAATGCCGCCGATGCGGATGCCGATGCGGCCCAAACGGACGCCCAGCAAATCGAAGTTATCTCGGTGGTTGGGCGCTTGCAGCGCGTTGCCTCGGAAGTGATCGACGAGCGCCGCGAGCAGCCCTACGTGGCCGATTTAATGGGCGCAGAGCAGATCGGCCGCAGCGGCGACAGCGATGCCGCCGCCGCCCTACGCCGGATCACCGGCTTAACGCTGCGCGATGGCAAATTTATCTACGTGCGCGGCTTAGGCGAGCGTTACTCCAGCACCTCGTTAAATGGGGCGTCGGTGCCATCGCCGGATCCAACCCGCAGCGTGTTGCCGCTGGACATGTTCCCTGCCTCAATCATTGAATCCCTCAGTGTGCAAAAAGGCGCGTCGCCAGCTGCACCGGCGGCGTTTGGCGGCGGTCACGTTGATATTCGTACCAAAAGCATCCCCAATGACTTTTTCATCAAAGCCTCGTTGGGCAGCCAATACAACAGCAACCACAGTAACGACCGCCTGACCTACGCCAATGCCGACGATGCCCTCGGCCAAGACAACGGCCTGCGCCAACTGCCCGACGCCATCAACCAAGCGATGGCACAGTACGGGGGCGTCTCTGTTACCGACATCTACCGCAGCGTAGGCGACATCGACCAAGCCGAAGCGATCAACCGCAACCTTGCACTGACGATGAACCGCGACATGACGGTTACCAAAGACGACGCCGATTTGGGCTATCGCGGCAGCGCCAGCATTGGCAACCGTTTTGAACTGGATAACAACGGCGACTGGCGCTTTGGTTTTGTGGCCGGCAGTTACTACAAGAAACAGGTAGAGAACTACCAAAAACAGGCATTTGAACTGGCCAACGCCAACGGCGAGATCGCCACCAGTTCTTTGGTTTCTGGCTCCGATTCCATTGTGCAGTGGTCGCTCATGGGCAACATGGGGCTGGAGTTTACCGACGATCATAAGATTGAAACCTTCACCACCTACCTGCATGACAGCTCGGATGACGTTTCGGTAGCGATTAACGAAACCATCGACACCATTGATGAAGACAACGCGCTGCAACAGTACGACATCAACTACCAACAACGCCTCTTGGTGGCCAACCAGATTCGTGGCGAACACTTCTTCCCGCAACTTTGGGATCTGCAAGCCAACTGGTTTTACACTGACGCCCGCGCCGAACGCGATGCGCCGACCGAATTGAGTTACAAATACTCGGTGCTGCAAGACGCCAATGGCGACATCAGCAGCCGCGCCTTGCAAGGCCGCGCCGATGCGGCGGTGTATCGCTACAGCCTGTTGCAAGACGACAGCAAAAACTACGGCTACCAGCTAACGCTGCCCTTGTTGCTGGGGGATGCTGAACTTGAATTAACCGGTGGCTACCAATCTTTTGAACGCAGCCGTACCGCCTACTCCACCCGCTTGGCGTTTGATACCTCGGATTACCAAACCGAGCTGCTGACCGGCGAATTCGATCAGATCTTCAGCGATGGCGCAATCAACGATCCGGCCAACGGCTTTGCCTTGCTGGACACCACTTCTGAAACCGACGACTACGTTGCTGCACAGCGGCTGGATGCGGGCTTTGCTGAGTTTGATTTAACCTGGGCCGACGACTTCCGCGTTACTGCCGGGGTGCGCTACGAAGATCACAAGCAGATGGTGCTGCCACTGACCGCCGATGGCGAGATCTCCGACGAAGGGGGCCGCAATCAGCTCAGCGATTACACCCGCGCCGAAGATGGCTGGTTCCCATCCCTGTCTGCCACTTGGATCCAAAACGAGCAGATGCAGTGGCGTTTCGCGCTCAGTAAAACCATCGTCCGCCCCGATCTGCGTGAAGTAGCGCCGGTGCGATTTCAAGATCCCGACAGCGGCTTTGATATGATTGGTTATTCCGAGCTGCGTAGCTCAGACATCATCAACCTTGATCTGCGCTGGGAATGGTATCTGGAAAGTGGCAGTAACCTGTCGGTGGCTGGCTTCTACAAAGAGTTGGACGCGCCGATCGAATCGGTTCAGGTGATCACGGAACAAGATACCCTGCTGACCTTTCAAAACGCCGATCGTGGCGAACTGTACGGCATTGAAACCGAATTTCACCAAGAGCTTGGCTTTATCAGCCCCAATTCCGACGTTTGGGACGGGTTGTTCTTTGCGGGCAACCTAACCCTAAGCGATTCACAAATCGAGATCTCACCGGCGGGTAACATCAACCCCACCAACCTAACGCGGCGCATGACCGGCCACTCGGAATGGGTCGCCAACATGCAGCTGAGTTTTGATTCGATGGATCAAAGCCACGCCGCCACCTTGGTGTATAACGTCTTTGGGGATCGCATCGCTTACGCTGGCACCGCCGGATTGGATGATGTGTACGAACAGCCCTTTAGCTCTCTTGATTTCACTTACGCTTACTACCCGATGCCTCAGCTGGCGATCAAGGTTAAAGCGAAGAACCTGTTAGCGCAGAAAAGTGAATATCAGCAAGAGGGGCAACGTGTGTTCTACAAGCAACCGGGCAGCGAATACACCCTGACCTTCGGTTTCGATTTTTAACCCACGAACGGCGCCGCCGTTGCGCTGTAAAGTAAGCCGCAACCAAAAAAACACCAGCTGCAACGCAACTGGTGTTTTTTTATGATTGCGCGATCTGAGCATGATGCGGCTGCCTCGGCGGAGTGAGTCGCCCAGCATCCACGCCTTACGCTAACTCTTGAGACCAACGCCTTTCATCCACTCATGGCATCCACTGCTTGCATCCTCGGCTTGCTTCAACAGCGGCTCAAATCGACCCGCGGTCTTTGCTCACTTTTACGTCAGCGCCGCTTCCGCTTTAGGCTGCATCAGCATCTCGTCACCCAGCCGCTTAAAGCCGTTGTAGGGCATGCTGGCGAATTGCGTTAACGCTTCTTCATTGGGAATGTCAGCCAAGTACAAAGAAATATTCAAGGTTTGCAACGTGTTGAACATAGTGCGGCACATCTCAGCCTGCATTGGCGAATGGGGCATGGCACTAAAGGCCGGATCCAATTTTACGTAGTCCGGTCGCAGCCAACTGATGTAATCCAGCTCCACCAAGTGCATCCCAAAATGGTTCACTCCCAGCTTGTAACCGAGGTTTTTAAGCTCCGATCGCAACCGTTTTACCGCATCGGGCGCCGCCAACACCTGCCGTTCACTTATCTCAAACTGAAAGGCGTACTCTTTTTGCTGTAAGAAACGGCTAAGCCACCGGCCAAACTCAGGATCTTCCACACTTTGGGGCACCAGGTTAAACACCACCGGAGTGAATTTAATCTCTAAATCGGCGGCGGCGCGGATTTTACTTTTTTCAAAATCATTAGCGAGACTGAGCATCTTCAAATAGGGCAACAGCTCTTGTTCGCTCATCAAGCGGCCATTCACATCCAGTTCAATGTCCAAATCCAACTGGATCCGATCCCCAGCGGCGTCCACCACCGGATGCGCGACAAAACGAAAGTGGGCTTCGTGCACCGCCTGCGTTAAGGCATTACGCCACTGCTGACGAAACAGCGGCGCTTCCGCCGGCTGTTGATACCAGCAGATCTGATCCGGTGCGGTGATCGCCTGCACTAAGGCGTTGTCTGCTTGGGCTAGGATCTCTTCCGCTTTGCCCTGCAAATGCTTTTGCACCACACCTACGCCATAAGGGGCGCTGATGTTGAGATCGCTGTCTTTGTAGGTTTGTGAGGTCAGCTGCTGCAAGGCGTTAACTGCCTGTTGGTAATCGGCGCTGCTGACCACAATCAAAAAATCTTCGGCGCTGATCCGTGCCGCCAGCAATCCCGGTTGGCTACTGACCAGCTCGCGCACTTTACGGGAAAAATTAGCCACCAGTTCGTCGCGATATTCAAAGCCAAACTTCAGCCGAACGTCTTCTAAGAACTTCATGTTAATCAGCACCAATACCCCCGCTTCGGCTTCGCGCAACCACGAATCAATGCGCTCCACAATGAAGGCGCGATTGGGCAATTCGGACACCTGATCGGTTAACAGTGCCCGTTTCAAGGTATCCACCTGTTTGTGGTAGCCGTCCAATTCCCACTTCAGCTTTTTTGCCAGTGCATTGATGGCATTCGTGATCTTGCCCAGCTCTTGGCTTTCAGGTACCGCCAACGGCAAGGAAAACTTCAAGCGACTGAGATCTTCGGCTCGCTGCGACAGCAACAACAAAGGCGCCAATTGCCGTTTCACCCCAACGGAGATCGCCAGCAGCGCCAACAACAACCACAGCAGCACCATGACACTCAGCATCGCGGTTTGCTGCCACCACAACTGGTAATAGCGGCCGCTATTGCTTAGGGCAAAGAGCGTGGCGGTTGGTAAGGCATCGCGATCGATGCGCGCTTGCAGTGGCGTATCGCTAAACAGCGGCAGCGCCGAAACGAGGGCGGGATATTGGGCGGCGGTGGTGAAACGCTGGTTAAGGTTGTTGCCATCGGCCTCGATGCGAATGCTGTGGAATAACGCTAAGGCCGACGGGCTGGCCAGAAGGCTGAGATCAAAGGCTTGATCTCGCTGCCATTGCTGTTGCAGTTGCAGCCGAAAACGCTGCAGTTGCTGACTGGACTCTTGCTGCTGTTGCAGCTGCAATTGATCGGCAAGCCAATAACAGCTTAATGGCAGCAGCACCAACGCCACAACAATGCTGATTGCTGCCACTCGAACCACTAGCTGTCGAAATAACGTCATTGTCGGCTCCCGTCCTTAACCACCATGCATCCGCTGAAATCCAGCCCTGTCGCACACTACTTTTAGTATAAGACACTAAAAAATAGTCGGTTAAATTCGATCGCGACAGCCATGTAAACGATTAAAACGGGCCGGATCAGTTCACCGCAATTTGCCAACCAACGGTTTCAATGAACTCTTCAAGGCCATCGGCTTGGTAGCTCAGCTGCTCACAGCGCGTTTGCACCGACTCATGCAGATAGTGATTTGGCTGTAAGCGACGGCGGCCACGACCAAAGTAATTCACAAAGGTAGAGCGCGCTTGCGGGATCGACGCCAACGGATTGGGGTTGAGCTCGGCGTAGATCCCGGCGTCAAACTCTAAGCCCGCCTCTGTGGCTTGGTTGACCATCCACGCCAGTGGCAGATCCCCCAATAAACCTTGGCCATCGTGCTCAATCTCTAAGCCACCTAACTGTTGATGATCGCCGCTAAACCACACCTGTTGCAGGTTAACGCCATCAAGTTCATCCCAACAGGCTTGCACGTAGTCGCCGCGGGTTTCATCCAAAGCCAACGCATGGCGACCAGTACGTACACAGCTCGGTACGGTGGCGTTGTCGTACACCGAGTAATCATCCAAATTGCCCAAGTAACGGGCGGGCACCCCATGCTCACCTACGCAGTCAAACAGGCCCACTAGGCGCACTTCGGCTTGTTCATTTACCGCAAAATGGCTGCGAAACTGCACGGCGGCCGGATCGTTGCTGTCCATCCGCAACTGCCAGTACAAGGCTAACGCTCGTTCCGCCTGCGCCAAGTGGTGCTTTTGCAGCACGCCACAGACATCAATCAAGCCGGTGAGCAAGCGCATCAAAAATGCGCCGTAGGAAAAACCAAAGCAGTAGAGCAGATCCCCAGCTTGGTAGTTCTGGATAATAAATCGGTAGGCTTGCAACAGATCCCGCTCTAATCGAGCTTGATTTGGCACCCCCGCTTTTGCCGGCTCAAAATAGCTCAGCTGCACATGGTCGTTATCGTCGTTCGGTGCCAAGTAGCGCGCTAACCGCGCTACGTTACTTTGCTGGTGTAAGCCGCTGCGGCCATCCCATTCGCCATCGGCGCAAAGTACGATTTTTTTCATTGCTTATTTAACCTGTAATTAGTGGCACCACGATGGCCGACATCATATCAATCCACACCCCAGTTTGCTGCAGTTGCCGCACAGGAATGGATTGATATCGACGCCGAAACGCAAAAGACCCAGCACAAGGCTGGGTCTTTTCTAGCTAGTAGCTACCGCTTAGTGAGCTTGGTAGTTCCACTCGCCTTTAACGCGCTTTTCCAAGAATTCTTTCTTGTCAGCGTTCAGCTTCTTCATGTCCCACATGGCCGCTTTTTGAGCTGCCGCTTTGGTGGACAGATCAGGCAGGGCAACTGGTTGCTTAACGCCGTGCTTAGTCAGAACTTTCTTCAGTTCGTCTTGAGCTTGCTGACCGAAGTCTTGAGCTGCTTCCAGCAGGCGCAGGCCTTCAGCTGGGTTGTGAACCGCGATGCCGTGAGAAGCGATGGCGAAATCCCAACGCCACTGAGCTTTACGGATCAGATCCAGAGACTTCGCCATTTCAGCTTCGGTTGCACCAGCATCCCAAGCCGCTTTAGCTTCGAAGTGAGCGCGAACGATCAGTACTTCAGCAGCCAGTTTCTGTTCGTTGATCTCAGCTTTGTTCGCTTCGATGGTTTCTTTCAGTTCCGCTTTGCTGTCGTGACAATCAGCACAAGTGGTGTCGAAAGCGTCCAGCGCGTTGCCTACGTTGTGATCAGAGTATTCCTGACCTTTCGCGTTCTCTTTCTTAGGCATGTGACAGGTAATACAGGTAACGCCCATCTCTGCGTGAGAAGAAGTAGACCAAGTCTCAAACTCAGGGTGCTGAGCTTTCAGCATTGGTGCTTTAGAGATCTTGTGAGTCCAATCTTTGAACTTGATGCCGTCGTAGTAGGTTTCTGCGTCTTCACCAGAGAAACCAACTTCCCAAGGGAAGCGAACGTTCTTGTCGTCAGTCTTATCGAAGTAGTATTCAACGTGACATTGACCACAGGTCTGAGCCGCTTGCATCTCTGCTTCTTGCTCTTCGAACTTCAGGCCACGTTTTTCCATTGCGCGCTTAGCGTATGGACGAGACATGGTGTTTTCAGAAGAACCTGGAACGTGACAATCAGCACAGCCGATGCTGTTGCTCATTTCGCTGCCCCATTTGCCCCACTTGTTGTTGTTGAAGGTACCTTCACCAATCTTGTCGTACATGCGTGGCACGTCAGGTGCTTTACAAGACCAACATGCGGCAGCCATTGGGCCATCGGTGTCGCCTTTAGGAGCGCCAGTACGCAGGGTGTTCATTACGTCAACCAGGGCGTAGTAGTGACCACGGGCCTTGTTGTAATCTTTAGAGAAGCCGTAACCAGCAAACATGATTGCCAGGTTTGGATCGTCTTTGATCAAATCAACGATTTCAGAGGTTTCTTTGGTGGTGGCCCAAGAGTTGTACTGGTCTGGGAATTGACCTTTCCAGTTCTCGTTTACCGCGTCTTTTTCGGTCACTTTTGCTGTTGCAACAGTTGCTACGCCAGCCAGTGCCATGGCTACAATAATTTTGTTTAGAGTTTTCATCATCATCCTCACTATTCGCTACAGGTGTCGCGAAGTTCGATGACAGAGTATGTACTCATATATACCCATAAAATACCCCTTTGGGGGTAGATGGGTACTTATGCAAACCAGATCACTTTTCACTGTTTGTCATAATGAAAAAAGTTCGATAAAACAGCAAAAAAACCTCTTTCGACAACCACATCAGTTGCACAATAAAAGTGACCATTGGCACAATTATCACTGCCCAGCCGTAACCGGAGTAAAATTATTCAATGTGTGAACAGCAGTGGTACTTTTACCTGATCGAAACTAAATCGGGCAGCCTTTATACCGGCATCACCACCGACGTTAGCCGCCGTTTTAGCGAGCACCAAGCGAATGGGCCCAAAACCGCCCGCAGCCTGAGGGGCAAAGGCCCCTTAACACTGCGCTTTCAACAACGCGGAGGGGATAAGAGCAATGCCCTTAAATTGGAGTACCGGATCAAGCGGTTAGCTCGACCGAAGAAGTTGGCGTTGATCGCCGAAACCATCACGGTAGCGCAGCTGTGGCCGGAGCTAACGCCACCTTAAACAACGGCGCTTAGTAGATTTTCGCTTCCCCTTCCGGCCGAGTTTTTAGCACCTTTAAAAACCACATATATTGCGCCGCATAGGGGCTGATCAGCTGCTCCATCTGCTGGTTCAACAGCCGCGCCTCTTGCTCTTTATCCAGATCATCTAGCGCTAATGGCGCCTGTAGCGACACCTCAACTTGGCCACTGTCTACGCAGAATCCCGCGGCTAATGGCACCACCACCGCATTAGCGCATCGGGCAATGCGACTGAGCACCGGCAAGGTGGCTTTCTGACAACCAAAAAACGGCGCAAAGACGCTTTTATCACGGCCATGATCTTGGTCCGGCAAATAGAACAGGCTATTGCCCTCTTTAAGCGCACGAACGATGGTGCTGATCCCCGCCTCGCGGTGGAATAAGCTGCCCCCAAAGCGCACTCGCTGCCGACATGCAAACCAGTTAAAAACCTGATTCCGATGGTGCTTCACCATGCCAATCATCGGCAATCCAGTCATCGTCAATGCGACGGCGGCGTATTCAAGCGCAAACATGTGCGGCACTAAAAAGATGATTGAGCGCCCCTCGGCACGGGCCTGATTCAGATGCTCAATCCCGTTCAAATTGATCTTTGCCTGCAACGAGGCTTTGCTGTGGATGGCCAAGCCACCCATGCTGATGCTGCTCATCAAAAAGGTGTGCAGCAGTTCATCAATCAGCTGTTTGCGCTGGGCGTCAGTTTGGTCAGGAAAGCAGTGGCGCAGGTTGGCGCAGGCGATGCGGATGGGCTTTTTACACAGCGGGCGCGCCAACGGCACCAGCGCTTTGGCCAATCCGATCCGCAGCCGCGTTGGGATCAGCGCCAACAGCGCTAAGGCACCAACAGCCAACCAGGCTGGCCAGTTACGAGGGTGAAGCAGTTGTGGACCGAATTGAACTTGGTAGCAGCGGTCCATGGCACTGTGCGGCATGGTTACGTCTCTTTGTTATTATCGCTTCGTACCCAATCACCTTACCCTGCCCCGTGGTGCGCAACAACGCTAACGCGCACATCTGTCGCTTTTGTGGCTCGCTAACGCCATCAATGCGTATTTTTTGGCCGCCGATAGGGGCTGGGCTCCCCTTCAGGACGGGAATCTAGCAGCTTTAAAATCCACATGTATTGCGTAGGATCCGCGCTGATCATCGCCTCCAGCTGCTGATTCAATAAGCGCGCATCGCCCTGTGGGCTGCCACTGGGCACCGACGTCATCGGCGCTTGAATGTGCCCAGCAAATTGGCCACTGGCGGGATCATAACTGGCGTACATCGGCACCACTACCGCGCCGGTTTTCTCTACCATCTTACCGAGACCCGGCAAGGTTGCTTTGTGGGTCGCAAAAAACGGTACGTATTCACTTTTGGCCATGCCGTGGTCTTGATCGGGCAGGTAATAAGCCACATACCCTTGCCGTATTTGGTTAAGCAAACGCTCAATCCCATGCTGCCGAGTAAACAACTTTCCCTTAAAGCGGTTGCGGCCTAATAGCATCGCCCAATCCATCAGTGGGTTGGGGTTTGGTTTCATCATCGCGGTCCAACGTGCTCCGCGGGAAGCCAGCAGCACCCCTGCAAACTCAATCGCCCAGTTATGGGGGGCCAATAAGATCACTGGCGTGCCCGCATCCAAATGGGGTTGCAGATGCTCGATTCCATGCAGTTTGATGTGACGTTCTAAGTAGCTTTTGCTGCGTACCGACAAGATCCCGTAAGCCAAGCTGACTTGGGCAGCGCGGGCAAACATTTGCCTAAGCACCTGTTCGCGGTGGGCATCAGACCAATCAGGGAAACACAAACGCAGATTAATTTCGGCTCGACGTCGGGTGCTGCTGCCTGGCCGCCCCATAAACTTGGCGATCAGCAACGCCAGTTTATCCCGCACTTGATACGGCACAAACGCCAACAGCCAGATGGTAAACAGCCCCAGCCATAACCCCACATAGCGCGGATGCAGCATCGACCAAGACAGTTGTGGATCATGGGGATCTGAGGGTTGAGCAGACATAGAGGGGACGCGCCTTTACAATACAACCACAGCTGGGTTCAACAGCCGATAAAGGCGCGATATTCTAATGGGCTGGCGTTAAAACGCAACGATTGCGGCACGCCGTTTGCCCGTTAATGCGCCCCAAGGGTCGGTTTTACTGGCCCAACACGGTATTGATTACGGTAATACAGTAAGTTAATCGCCCGTACCGCCAACAAAGCCGCCAGCAACAGCGGCAGCAGGCTTTGTTGCCAAGACACCAAGCCGGTAGCCGCCACCAGTAAGATAAACGGCCAGTATTCGTACAACACTTCCGGCATCCAGCCTCGTCGAGGCCGTTTATCTTGGCGTCGATAATTGGAGCGGAGGATCCAGATGGTCGCCCCCAACAGCATCAGGGTTAACGCGCAAAACTGCCCCAAGCTGCCCAGCTCAAACCACAGCGCCAACATGGCACCACACAACAACAATCCATAGGGTTTTAGTTCGTACATTGCCGCCCCACAAGGTGCTCCATCGTCCGCGTGTCGCGCGATGGCACTGGCATAACAACGGCTGTTGCTCAATCCAGCTTGCCTATAAGATAGTTGAGCCAACATGAAATAAGACAAGGATGGAGCAGTTTGACCGCAACAACAGCGACACGCCCGACGGTCGGCGTCGGCATCATCTTGCAACGACAGGATGGCAAGGTACTGCTAGGTAAAAGAAAAAATGCACACGCGCCCTATTGGTCGATCCCTGGTGGACACATGGAAGCGGGGGAAACTTTTGAACAAACCGCGATCCGCGAGCTGCAAGAGGAAACCGGTGTCAGGCTAGATGCGGTTACGGTGATAGGATTAACCAATAATCTCGCCACCTTTGCGGCGGAAGGGCTGCACTCCATTTCGGTGTGCGTTTATGCCCGCTACCAAGGGCAACTCATCACCAATCGGGAACCGGATAAATGCGAAGGCTGGCATTGGTTCGAGCCAACAGCCCTGCCCCAACCCCATTTTGATGCCAGTGAGCAATCGATAGCCTGCCTGCTGACCAAGCAGTTTTATCAACCTACAGCTTAATTGAAAAGAAGCGGTCACACGCATTGTGGCCGCTGTTGCCCCATGGGCCATCCAACTCCACAAAACCTAAGCCGCGGTACAGGTGCTGCGCTTGGGTCATGGGGCCAAAGGTTTCTAGATAGCAGTGACGGTAGCCCTGCTGTCGCGCGAATTGCAGTAAGCGCACCAGTAAGGATCGTCCCGCCCCTAACCCTCGAGCCGATGGCGACAGATACATCTTTTGCAGTTCACAAACGTTATCTAAATGGCACGCAAAAGGCGCCAAACCGGCCCCGCCAAGCACTTCGCCGTGGCGTTCTACCACCAAATAACGGCTGTGTTGCGGCTGATAGACTTCGCTCAGGCGATCGATCTCTTTATCTTGCCAAGCAAAACCCGGCTGGTTGGCCCCAAACTCAGTCAATACCGTGCGAATAATGGTGGCGATGGCGGGATCGTCCTCGCTACCGATGGGGCGTAATTGAAAGCTCATCTATCCTCCGCTATATGACTGAAATTTATTGCCAAATAACAACAATTATAGCGAGCTAGTGACAACCTGCGACAACAATTTAATCCGTCGAGTAACCGCAGCGGTTTCAATAAAATCGCCTAAAATCAGGGTATCAAACAGCAGGGATAGGGGCCGATGTTGGCTAACAGGGAAGTAAAGGTGGTTGCCATTGGCGGCGGGCATGGCTTAAGCCGATTACTGCAAGCACTTAAGCTGTGCCAGTTTGATTTTGGTGCGGTGATTGCCACCACCGATGACGGTGGCTCAACCGGTCGTCTTCGTCAGCGCCACGGCGGCATCGCGTTAGGCGACATCCGCCACTGCATCAGTGCGCTGACCGACGATGAGCACCTAGGCAAGCTGCTGCTGGATTACCGCTTTGAACAAGATGACGAACTGCATGGCCACAACCTGGGCAACTTAATGCTACTGGCGCTGGATCAACTGTGCGTTTCTCCCAGTGATGCCATCGATCTGCTGCGGCGGTTGCTGGCCGTGAGTCAGCCGTTGTTGCCGATGTCTGACAGCTCAACGCAACTGCGCGCAAACTACCACGGTGGATTAACGATAGTGGGTGAAACCGCCATCGACGCCGCCCACCACCTGCCCAGCCAACTGGGATTAGAACCCAGTGTCAGCGCCGCCACCGAAGCGATGCAATTGGTGGCCGCCGCCGATGCGATTTTGGTTGGCCCCGGCAGCTTGCTCACCAGTTTGTGCCCAACTTTTTTGGTGACGGAACTGCAAGCGCTGTTGGCACAAAAGCCCATCGGATTTATCTGCAACCTCAGCAGTGAATCTGGCCCTATTGGCCTGCGTTCAAACCGCGAACAAATTGAGCTGTTTGAACATTATGCTCAGGTTAACGTGACGTGCGCCTTAAGCCACGGCGAACAGCCCGCCGCCGTTGGCGCTGATGCCCAAGCTGGTCTCCACCTGCAGGCGCCATTAATTGGTTTAGAAGCCAAGCAACACTGCCCCAAGTTATTGGCACAGGCACTGCCTCTGTTGGTGGCCAAGCTAACCGCGCACCGTTAACTGCTTGCGGTATTGCTGACAGGTTAACTGCAACAGCTGGATCAACTCCCCCGTGCCCGCCACCGGCATCAAGCGGCTGCCCATCGCTTGTTGCTCCACCCGTTGCGCTTGGGTCGCCAGCCGATCGGCACCAAACGTTTGCGCCACGCCATCGATGCTGTGCGCCAACTGTTGCAGTTGCTCAGGCAACCGCACTTGCTGCAGCTGCAGCAAGCGATGATCCAGTTCATCCACAAACACCATGATCAATTCTTCTAATAGATCCGCTCCGGCCTCTTGTTCCAACTTCGCCAAGGTTATCCGGTTCAGTAACGCCCCCATGATCTGCTCCTGTTATGCCATCTCTGGCATTGCCATTGCATTGCCTATGCCACATTGGCATCTCGGCTCTCCCCTTGGTGTCGCAACGATTGGCAATGGAGGTAACCCAATGGCGCTGCCTATCTTTTTAGTGCTGGATGGCCGTGAATACGGCGGGATCGAGGCACACGTGTGCCACTTGTGGCGCTTACTCAGCCAAGCTGGCCACTGCGTTACCTTGCTGTTGTGGCAACGCTACGACGATGGCAGTTTCAAAACGCAACTCAATCTGCAACAGCTGCCGCATATTGGCTTAATCGGCAGCCCCCGCCAAAAACTGCAACAGTTACGGCAATTGGCACAAAAAGGGGTACTTCACAGCCACGGTTATAAAGCTGGGATCCTCTGCCGTTTGGCGGCACTGGGCAGTGGCCGTCGTGCGATCAGTACCTTTCATGCCGGAGAATGCGGCCACGGTAAGCTGCGCTGCTATCAATGGCTAGACCGGCTCAGTGCCCGTAGCAGCATCAATCTGGCCGTATCCGAGCGCATTGCCGCCCAACTGCCCGGTTCGCCCATGGTGATAAAGAACTTTGTTACCCACATCGCGGCGCCGCGCCAAGCAACGGGCACGCCGCTGCAGATCGGATTTATTGGCCGCTACTGCCTCGATAAAGGGCTGGATCGCTTGGTTGCCTTAGCGCAGCAGCTGCCGCAGTTTGGCTGGCACAGCTTTGGCGCAGGGGAATTGGCACCGCTGCTGACACCCAGCAACATCGAAGATCACGGTTTTTGCCATCAGGTTGACCGCGCGTTGGCGCAACTGGATCTGTTGGTGTTGCCGTCGCGCTATGAAGGGCTGCCATTGGTGGCGTTAGAAGCGTTGGCCGCTGGCGTGCCGGTGGTGGCGTTTGCGGTTGGGGATCTGGCTAAGTTGATTGATGACCGGGTTGGCCGTTTAGTGCCTGAAAATGAGTTAACCCAGATGGCACAAGCGCTGCGGCAATTGGCAGCGCAAACCCCAGCCCAATGGCAACAGTTGCGATCACAGGGGCAAGCGCGCGTGCAAGCTCAGTGGCAAGGGCAGCAAACCCTTAGCCAATGTTTAAGCTGCTATCAATCCGCCTCGCAATGAATGCCGTTGCCTGCCATCTGGCCATCGGGCAAAGCCGCGATGGCCGCCCCAAAAAATCAGGCTGGCCACGACTTAAACCTGCTGCCACACCTGCATTTTTCGATAGATGGTTGAAGGGCTTACCTCCAACATGCTGGCCGCTTGGGTAATGTTGCCCTCGCATTGCGCTATCGCCTGTTCAATCGCTTGCCGTTCGATTGACGCCAAGCTGCTCAGCGGCTCCGTGGCAACCGTTAAGGCCGGTGCTGGGGCAGCAGCGACCGGCTCGCCTTGATCCCATTGAAACTGATCCGGCGCGCTGGTGGTTAACTCTTGCTGCAACCCCGCCAGCGGCAACGGCAGTTGCTCGGCCGCCACCTTGCCTCCGGGCTGGATCACCGCAATCTGCCGCATGATATTTTGCAGCTGACGCACATTGCCCGGCCAACCAAATTTGGTTAAACACCACTCCGCTTGACGCGAAAAGCCAACAAAACGCTTGCCCTCTTCTTGGCCATATTGCTGCAAAAACTTGCGCGCCAGCAGCAACACATCATCCCCACGCTGCCGCAGTGGCGGCAAATTTATCGGCAACACATGCAAACGGTAATACAAGTCTTCACGAAAGCGCCCCGCTTCGACCTCTTTCCACGGATCTCGGTTGGACGCGCACACAATGCGAACATCCACATCAATAAGTTGATCCGAGCCCACCGGTTGGATCTTGCCCGACTGCAAAAAGCGCAACAGCTTGGCTTGTAAATCCAGCTCCATTTCGCAAATTTCATCCAAGAACAGCGTGCCGCCATGGGCACCCAGTACCGCGCCATCGCGATCTTTTTGCGCGCCGGTAAACGCGCCTTTGCGGTGACCAAACAGCTCGCTTTCCACCAGTTCGCGGGGAATCGCGGCGCAGTTTAATGGCACAAAGGTTTTGTCGGCACGTTCGCTGGCAAGGTGCAGCGATTCGGCGCACACCTCTTTGCCGGTGCCACTTTCCCCCAGCACAAACACCGTGGCTTTACTGGGGCCCGCGCGCTCAATCAATTGATACACCGCTTGCATTGCGGTACTGGCGCCCACAAAGCCAAAATAGCTGCTGCGATTTTTCTGGCTTTGCATCTGATCAACCAGTCGATTCAGCGCATAGAAATTAAGGGCATTATTCACGGTGACCTGCAGCCGCTGGGCATCCACGGGCTTGGCGACAAAGTCATAGGCCCCCAGTTGCATCGATTCCACCGCGGCCTCCACCGAACCATGGGCGGTGATCACAATCACCGGCAAGGTACAGCCACTGTTGTGCAGCATTTTTAACACTTCGATGCCGCCTTGATCCGGCAGGTGCAGATCCAATAACACCAGCGAAGGCAGCTGCCGCGTTAACGAACGCTTGGCGTCGGACACGGTTTTTACGTGTTCAATATGGATGGGGTGATCGCGCAGATAAGCGCCGTAAACCCGAGCCAGTGACTCGGTGTCCTCAACTAATAACACCCGTTGCAGTTGCTGTGTCATTTCCTTTCCCTCAGCAGTCACCAGTGCGGCAGTTTAAGTGTAGGAAAGAAATAAACTTTATCTTACAAGCTAAGGCCATTTAACCACGGTTGCTGTTGCAGCCATTGTGGCCACGACAACGGCACCCAACGCGGGCATGCCTGCGCCAGCCACTGCCCTAGCGGCGGTTGCTGCTGTTTATCCAGCACCATCGCCACAACGTTAATTTGCCGTAGCTGACATTCTTGCAAGCAGCGGCGCACGCTGGCTTCATCGTCTTGACCGGCATCCACCCACAACAACAGCCCTTGGCAACCCTGTGCCAGCTGCAGGTTATCGGGGTGCTGCAGGCTGCCGCAATGCACCAACACCACGGGGTATTCTTGCTGCCAGCGCAGCAACGCATGTTGCAGTTGCTCACTGCTGGGGGCCATGACCGTTTGCGGTGCCAACAACAGATCAAAACGGTCGGCGTGATCAATGGCGGTGTGGGCGCTGATGTCATTAAGGTTCCAATCGTTCGTTGGGGCACGATCCTCCCCGCGGTTCGATCGGTGTTGAGGCGGCGTTCGGGTGTGCGCGCTGCAATCTAAATCCACCAGCAGCGGCGCAGACAACGATTGCGCTAACGCAGCGGCGGTGTGCTCGCAGCGGGCTAAACTGTTGCGGCTGTGGCCAACGGTCGCGCACCCAATGTGGCCCAGTTGATGCTGGCGCAGCAGCGCTGGCAGCGCATTCAGTTGTTGCAATATCGGCATCATATCGCGGCTCCTAAGGCGAACAGGGCCACCACACTTAAGGCGTCACGCACTCCGGTTAAGAAGATATGCCAGTTGGATTGGCTTTGATCCGGCACATACACCGTATCCCCTGGGCGCAGCACCGGAATGTCGGCGTAATTGGGCTGGGTAACAAACTTCTTTAAGTTAAAGATCCGGGCTTGTGGCTCGCAGCAGCTGTGCTGCACCACCACGATTTTTTCGATGTAGGCGTTGTCGTCGGGGCCACCGGCCTCGGCCAGCAGATCCAGCAGATTCATGGATTGGTCAAAGCTGTAACGGCCGGGTTTCTGCACCGAGCCCATCAACCGCACCACTTGCTCCGACGGCTTTTCTAACCATTGGCGCTGGCGCTGCGGTAAGAAGATGGTGTCGCCGGGCAACACCTGTGGCAGGACGCTTTCGTCGCCGCTTTCAAAGTAACGGGCTAGGTTCAGCTGTGTGACTCGGGCTTTGCTGCCATCACGATGAGTGATCCGTATTTGGCCAAGATCGGCCTTGTCGGTTGGGCCATCTGCGGCGGCCAATATGTCCAGAAACCCCAGTTGTTCGGTAAAGGCGTACCGCCCCGGTGCCCCCACTTGGCCAAACACATAGATTGAGCTTTCTGCGCTTTGGCGTACCCAAGAGCTTTTGTTGTCACTGG
Source organism: uncultured Ferrimonas sp. (assembly GCF_947489035.1). GTDB lineage: Bacteria > Pseudomonadota > Gammaproteobacteria > Enterobacterales > Shewanellaceae > Ferrimonas. The sequence goes on from NZ_CANLCI010000009.1 coordinate 93,367, forward strand.
GATCCCAGGGCAATTCGTTCACCACCACCGTATCGCCCGCTTGCAACGTAGGCAGTGCATTAAACGCCCCGCCTTGGCGGATGAACTTATCCAGATCAAATATCTGTTTGTCGCCACTTTCTTTGACGATCTCAATCTCGGCCAAATTCGCGTGCTGTTCAGGCCCGCCTGCGTGGGCGAACAAGTCTAAAAAGGACATGTTGTCGTCCCATTCATAACGGCCGGCATTTTTAACCGCGCCGATGATTTTAATGGCGTCACTGGCGGGGATCTTCAGCCACGATTTCTCGTTTACGTCGGTTTTTTCCGGCACAAAAATTACATCGCCGGGCTGCACCGCCGGTAACGCGGGACCCCCTTGGTTTTCGGTATAAGCCAGTAAGTTCACCTCAACCACCGATTGATCCGAGCGCAACACTCGGATGTCACGGGTTTGAGCAAAGCGGGTTGGCCCACCGGCATTGGCCAGCAGATCCAAAAAGGTAACGTTATCGCCGGTTTCATAGGCACCAGGGGCCTGCACTTCGCCCATCACGTAAACGGTGCGCTGGGTGTTCGACACCACCTCGATCTGAGTCGGAACAAACACCAAGGTGCCCGATTTTAATGGCGGCTGACCATGGCTGTCGCCACTGTCTAAATAGCTTTTTAAATCGAACAGGTAGGGGTGGCCATCGGTGATCACCCGAATGTGAGTTACGTCGGCGTAACGGGTGACCCCTTCGGCGCGCATCAAGGCGTCGACCAGCCCCATCCCCTCTTTAAAACTGAAACTGCCGGGGTTCCGTACTTCGCCAAACAGAGTAATGGCTTGGTCGTCGTCACCGGCATCGCCACCAGCGATCAATGAGCGCGCATCAAAGTTCACTTCCACGTTGCCGGTTAATGGCGAGGCGGGCACAAACAGCTGATCGCCACTGCGTAACTGCGGTAATAAGCGGCTGTTGCCGGAGTCCAGATAGGCTTTGAAATTAAATGGGATCACTTGGTCATCGCGCTTAAGCTGCAACTTATCAAGCTGCGCGCCGGGCTTAAGGCCGCCAGCGGCTTCTATCGCCATCTGCACATTGCCATCTTTGGGTAGGATCACCTCGCCGGGGGTGGCCACATAACCCAAAACCCGCAACAGCAATTTGCGCTCACTCAGTTCCAGATCAAACTGATCGAGGTTGAGGTACACCGAGGACAGCGCCAGCTTTATCGCCTGCTTTGCTTGGCCGAGCGTCTGCCCCGCCAAGCGCACCTTGCCAATTTCAGGCAAGCGGATTTTGCCTTCGCTATCCAGCTGGAAGGGCTGTTCAAAATCAGCCTCTCCCGGCATCACAATGGTGATGGCGTCGCCCGCTTGCAGTTGGCGCTGCTCCTGCGCGCCGGCCAATAGCGGCCAGCACAACAGCACCATGATCAGCCAAGTTCTCATTACTGTTTCCCCCACAAACGAGAGCGCCACTGCTGCAGCGGCACCGGCTCGGTGGGTGCCATGGCCACCGTCGATAAACGAAATTCGATGCGGCGGCTGGCCAGTGCGGCGGTTTTAGCGTCGGCATGGTTGAGCTGCAACGCGGCCCCTTCCGAGCGCAATTGCAGCTGCGCGTCCGGCACACCGTAACGGGTTAATTGGGCGGCAACCGCCTCGGCCCGCAGTTGCCCTAACTGCTGGTTATATTCGGCTGTGCCCTCGGTATCGGTGTAACCGGTGATGGTTAGCAACAGTCCTGGGTGTTCGGCCAGATACTGGGCCAACAGTTGTAAACGCTGTTGAAACAGCGGCAACAGCTCGGCGCGATCCAGTGCGAATTGTTCCGCTTGCAGTAACAGCGTCAGCAGTTGTTGTTCGGATAACGGCTGCGCTTGGGCACTTAAGCCCCAGCTGCAGCCGGTTTGTTGTTGCAGTGCGGTAAGGCGAGTGGTTAACCGAAACAGATGATTATCGAGCAGCAGTTGGTGTTCATGGGCATCGGCGATCAGGCCATCCGCCAGCTCTTGGCGTACCAAGGTTAACAACTGATCGGCTTGGTAGGTGCGTTCCGGTAAGCAATCCATCGCGCCCCGTAACCGCAGCAGTTCCAAGGTTTGCTGGGCAGCCACAACGCGACTGCGTAACGCTTGATGCTCGGCCAGATGCGCTGGGGACTGCAGGTAGCCATCCCACGGCAGCGACTGATCCGCGTAGCCACCGTGCCCCTCTTGTGGCCACGAGGTACAACCGCCACACAGCAATGCGGCTAAGGCGATGGCGGCTTTCATACGCTGGCTCCCACGCCAATAAACTCAATGGCGCGATCCACCTTGAGCATGGTTAGGATCCGTCGCGGCTGGCCGCTGACATCGGCAATTTGAATTGAGCGTTGCTGCCCTTTAAGCCGTTTGAACAGAAAAATCACCGCGCCGATCCCAGAGGAATCGATAAAGGCGACTTGAGTGAATTCGAGAATGACCGGTTGAGTGCTGTCTGCCAGCGCCGCTTCAAACCGCTCTTTTACCGCTGGCACGCTTTGAATATCAAATTGACGCGGCATTGCTAAGATCAGTGGCTGCAGGTTTTGATCGATTGCGATAGCCATGCTTGGCCCCCTTGCTTTGGGTGGGTGGGGTACGGATTTACCCCGCTGGATACCCCTATCCCTGCATAGCCAATGCCAACTTTAAAGCCTTTGTTTTTATTAGATAAAAAGTTTTAAATCCTATTTTGCAACGCCTGCATTGCCAAAGCAGAGTGTGTTTTTGCAATCCTTGCACGCCGCCCACTCAGCGCACGAATTCATCCCGCTAACGATCACCACCAACGAGCGCCACATACAAGCGCCACAAACAACAGGGGTATGCTCTGCCGTTAAGTACCGGTAAGTACCGGTCAGTCTAATGGCCGTAACCACACTCGCCAGCCCAAGCGCCAATCTCCGCTGCGATCTCTGCCGCCAATGTCTTGCCCAACAACGCCTCTTGCCGCCCCTAGCGCATCGTTAGTGCCCCTTGGCCGCCAGCACCACCCACACGGTTTTCGTTAACACCTGTAACTCCATTAAGAGGTAGGTGCTGATGCTGCACAAAGCGGCGGCGTAGGCATGATCAAACTGCAACTTGGTTTGCACATCCTCAAGGCAGGTATCACCGGCTTGATTCACTTGAGCCAGCCCGGTTAAGCCCGGACGCAGGCCGTAGGTGCGCTCTAAGTAAAACGGCAGCCGCTGTTCGAGCTCGCCACAAAACTGCGGCCGTTCTGGCCGTGGCCCCACCAGCGACAGTTGCCCCGTAAGCACCTGCCACAGTTGCGGCAGTTCATCTAAGCGCGTTGCCCGCAAAACCGCCCCAACCCGAGTAATACGCTGATCATTCGGCCGCGCCCATTGCGCTCCGGTGGCCTCGGCATCAACGGTCATGGTGCGAAATTTGGTGATGTAGATCAGCTCGGTTTTGTCGGCATAACGAGCCCCTACCCGCAGCTGTCGATAAAACACCGGCCCAGTTGAATCCAGCTTAATCGCCAGCGCCACCAACGGCAGCAGCGGCGCCACCAACCCTAACCCCAGCAGGGAAAACAGCAGATCAACACTGCGCTTGATCCCGCTCACCAATGGCGGCTGATAGGGTTCACCCTGATCCAACATGGCGTTATCTGCGGTTTGCGGCGGCGTTTGGGGGGCAGAGCTGGGTTGCCATGCCCGCCGCGATGACGCCGGTTGCGTTCGCCCCTGCCAACTAGGGCGGATCCCAACCAGCGCCCCAAGGCAGCCCATCGTCGCCCCTTGCAAGGCCAAGCTGAGGTGGGCAACGGTGCCTTTCCCGCCCACATGGGGCCACAGCAACACCACCACCACTGGCAGCATTGCCGCCAGTGCCACCAGCGCGCCCAGCCACTGGCTGAGTACCGCCAGCGCCGACAACAGCATCACGGGCACCAGCATCGGCACCGCCGCCCGCAGCCCCTTGCCACACAGCGCCATCAGCCGCTGCGGCCAGGCTTTGGCGCGCATCGCCTGCCATAACGGCGCCAGCTGCTGCACATTGCCAGCCGCAATTCGGCGCCGCTGGGCGAACAACGCTTCGCTGCTGCGTGGGGCGATATCAACGGCTTTCAGCTGCGGGGCCAATACCGCTTTCTGGCCTTGCGCGATCACCTGCATCACCAGTGCAAAATCGTCGTTGATGCAATCGGCAGGCAGCGGTTGGATCAGGTGGCTGCGCAGGGCTAAGGCTGCGCCGGTGCCCCCCATTAAGTGGCCACTGGCGCCCTCGCCTTGGCGCAGCTGATTCAGTTGCTGCCAGTGCTGGTGTAAACGCCGATCCATGCCATGGCAGTAAGCGCCGCTCACGGCGCCCACATCGGGCACATTAAAGTAGCCATCAACCTGCGCTAACGCATCGTGGCTCAGCAGCGCCGAACAATCGCTTAGTAATACCCAATCGCAGCGCGGTTGCAGCCGTGGCAGATGTTGATTCAAGCGAAAGCATTTGCCGCGATTATGGCGATGATTAAACAGCTGCAAGCGGATCCCTTGTTGCTGGTAGGCAACGCGAAACTCCGCCGCCACCGCCGCGCTGTTATCGCTGCAACCATCCAGCACCACCCGCACCGTCAACTGTGCCCCTGGGAAACGCTGCTTCAGCAAATTATTCAGCTTAAAACGCAGCGATCGGGCTTCGTTATAACAGGGGATCAGCACCACGACTTGCCGCCGAGCCCACACGGCTGTAGCGGCAGTATCGGCCACGGCTTGCCCCGAAGCCTGTTGCCGCATCCAGCGCGGGTAAAGCCACAGATGGATCAACAGCAGTAACGTTGAGATCAGAAAAATAAGCAGCATGTTAGCCCTCCGCCAGCAGTTGCTGATAGTGGTGTTGGTATTGATGTTGATATTCAGAGGCCATCGCCTCAAGCCCGCCACTGGCCAGCGCAAAGGCGCGAGCCGCCTGCTGTTGCGCCGCAGCCAGCCGATGTTGCGTTGCCGTTTGGTGCGCCTGTTGCAGCGCCGCCGACCAAGACTCCGCCGCCGTCAGCAAGCGGCTGCTGCTGGGGCACAACAGCTGAGCGCAACTGCCCACATCGGCGCACAGCACTGGCAACCCACAGCTTTGCGCTTCCCACAACGCCATTGGCGCCCCTTCGTCGGCGCTGCACAGGCAGTATTGATCCAGCGCTTGGTACACCAACTCCGGTTGATCGTGGTGGCCTAAGAAGTGGCAGCGCGAAGCCACCTTCAGCTGCTGCGCCAGTTGTTGCAGTGACTGACGACAAGGGCCATCCCCCGCCAGCACCAGCTGCGCCGATGGGGGTAACGACACCAACGCCTGCACCAGCAGCTGCAGCTGCTTCACCGGCACCAAACGCGCCACCGCACCGAACAGCCACGCCTGTTGCGGCAACTGCAACTGCAATTGCTGCCGCGCTTGGGCTTTGTCCGCCGGACAAAAGCGATTGGTATCAACGCGATTCAATACCACCGCATCCACACCACACCCCAAAGCTTGCAGTTGCTGAGCAACGTTGTCGGCATTCGCCACGCTGGTGGCACCGCTGGTCGCCAATGCCAACCGCGTTAGCCAACGGGCCTTGGGCTGACGCAGATGCCACGCATCATGGTGGGTGTGCAGCTGCACAATGGGGCTGGCACCGGCGCAGGCCAAGGCGCCATACAGCAACGGCCCAATATGATGGCTGTGCAAGCACTGCACCTGCTGCTGCCGTAATTGCTGTCGCAGCCGCTGAGGCAGCTGCCAATCCAGCCCAGAGGTTTTGCCTAAGCCGTGCACATGCTTGAATTGACGCAGCAACGGCCACTCATCTTTAAGCTGTTCGGTGCTGCCTTCGAGGGAAAAATAGTGCAACTGATGCTGCTGACTTAAGTGCTGGCCCAGTGCCAACACCATGGTTTCTAAGCCGCCAGGGTTAAAACGTTGAACCAGTTGGGCAATGATCATCGGCTTGGCCTCGTTTCGGTGAAGGTCAGCTCGGCTGCCAGCTGTTGCAGCTGAACTCGGGCATAGATGCGCTGATCACACAGCGCTTGAATGGTTGCCCACGCGATCCCCAGCGCCAGCCCTCCGGCGAGGCCAAACAACACATTAATAAACCACGGCAACTCAAGGCTGCGGCTGGGGTAATTGGGGGCGTCGATCACTTGGATTTTATTGGGGGCTTCAAACATCCCCAGTTCGCTGGTCACACGGGCTTTTTCGTAGCGCACCAGCAGCTCTTGATACAGTTCGCGCCGCCCCAGCGCCAACCGCTCCAACTCAGCCAATTTGCGCTCAACCGCGGCGCTTTGGCTCATCCGCTCACCAATGCGTTGGCGGTGTTGTTGCAACAGTTCCAGTTCACTTTGCAGCCCCGCCAGTTGGTTTTGCGCTTGCTGCAACTGGCGCAGCTGCGACACCAATATCGGCGTTTGCCCTTCGCTGCTGTCGATGGTGCTGGCCAGCTGCCACAGGTTGTCTAGGTGCTGTTCCAGATCGTAAGGTTTGGCGTTCAATAAACGCTGTTTCTCGCTTTGCAATTGCGACAAACGCGCCTGCACCGCCTTCACCGCCGAATGACGCGGGGTATAGCGCCCTTTCAACTGCGCCAATTCCGTTTGGGTGCGCACAATGCGCTGCTCAATCTCGCCCATTAGCGGGCTGGCACTGGCCAGCTGATTTTTGACCGACAGTAAGCGCGACTGCGCCCCTTCAATGGCGATCCGCTGTTGGCGGATTTTGGTTTCCGCTTCCAGTAAGGCCAGGTTGTTGGCCCCCAGCAGATCCGGCAGCAGCGCCGCATTTTGTTGTTTAAAGCTGGCCAGTTGTTGCTCGACCTCATTCAGGCTCTGCTCTTGCCGCTGCAGTTGCACCTGTAAAAACCGTTGCGAGTCTTCCACCGCCCGTTGCCCCGGCGCCATTAAACGGCGCTGAAAGCTGACGGAAAACGAAGTTAAAATGGTTTGGGCTAATGCCGCTTGCGGCCAGATCACTTGCAGCCGCACCAAGCTGTCGCCCATCACTTCCATCGACACCGCATCACGCAACTTCGCTCGCACCATGGCCGCTTCGGCTTCGCTGCTTGTGGCATCAATCAAGCCGCTGTGCTCTGCCACCTCTTGCAGCAGTTGCCGCGACCCTAGCAAGGCGCGCAGCCCCGACAGTCGCTGCTTAAGTTGCACCGCCACCGACATGTCTTTTAAAAAGGGGTTGGCCAATGCCGACTCTTGCAGCAGCATCACCGTATGGCTGCGGTAGCGATTATCCCCCAGCTCACCTTTGAGCCACAGCAGCGCAGCTAACCCCAGAGCGGGCAACCACAACGCCAGTCGCCAACACCACAAATGGTACAACCAGCGATAGAAGAACAACTGCGCCGAGTCACTGAGCATGGGTCAGCCCCACGGTAATTTGATCGGCGGCTAACGCCGGTTGATAACGGCAATCAATTTGGCCTTGGTAGCCCAATTGGCGCAGCCCCGTTTCCAGCTGCCGCTGCCGTTGCTGACCTACCAGCGCTCGCTGCCATAACGGTTGTTGTTGGTTGCTCGGACCAACCGCAATAGCCAAACGAGCACTGGCAAGTAGCTGGGGAGTCAGATGTTGCCCAAGCAGCCAAGCGGCCGATTGATCCGCTTGCCATTGCAACACTAACGGCTGCCCCAGCGTGGTGCCGGTGGGCGCAGAGGATGAACCGGTGCTGGCACAACCAACGTTCAACAACAACGCCACGGCCCACAACGGGGCAAGATGGTGATAACGACGACGCATGATCTGGCTCCTTACCTATCCGCTTCAACCCACGTCAATCTGCATGGGGTAAAGCGTGAATGGGGTGTCTACCAGTGTTATTGCAGGAACCAGGCCAACAAAATAATCGTTATTAATCAATTAAGTAAAAATGAACTCGGCGAGCTATTGCAGTTTGCAACTCGGGAGTTGCAGCCGTTGGCATAGGCTGTCAGCTCGGTGCTGCCAGCTTTCCCCCGCCACCTGCCGCCGGATCCCAGCCCGATGAGGTTTGGTTTGCAACGTTTGCACAATTTGGGTCACGAACCCCTGCCAGCCCTCCCCCGTTGCGATGCCGCAGCGATACTGAGATAACGCCGCAAATGGGCTGCTGATCACCGGCACGCCAGCGGCCAGATATTCTCTTAACTTCAATGGGTTACAAGCGGCGATCTGGGCATTGCGCTTAAACGGCAACAGCGCCACATCAAAGTGCTGCACGTAAGCAGGCAACTGCTGATGGGGTTTAAACGGCAGTAGGTGCACATTCGCTAACCGCAGCAATTTATCGGGGCACTCGCCACGGTGGCCAATCAGCACCAACTGGCACTGGGGCAGTTGCTGCGCCAACTGATGCAGCAGCTCAAAATCGATCCAAGCCGCTAAGCTGCCATAAAAGCCCAATATCGGCCCCTCGGGCAGATCGTCCGGCCTCGGCTGGGGGCGACTGAATTTAACCAGCTCGACCCCGTGGGGCAGCACACTGGCATTCGCGTGAGGCAGCTTGTGCAGCAGGGTTTCACTGGCACAAAACAGGTGCTGACAGCGCGCCAACAACCGCTGTTCACACTCAACCACAGGCTGATGCTGCACCCCCGCCAGCGCTGAAAAATCATCGCCGCAGTAGTAGATCACCTCGGCCTTGGGGTACAGGCTCAGGTAATCCACCGCACTAGGCAATGCGCACCAGATGTAATCAAAATCGCCATAGGGCTGGAGCTGCCGCGCAAGCTGCTGGCGGTTATGGCGCTGCAACCAGCGCGACTGCGCCAGTGGCCAGACTTTAGGGGCTATCACTGGAAACGGCGCGTGCTCACCTGCGCTGTGGCTTTGAGCTAACCCCTTTCGCAGCAGGCGGCGCAGATCCGTCAGCCTTGGCTGGCGTAAGCCAATGGAGTTCACCCACACCAATCGAAACTGTTTTTGCAACGCCAAGGCTAAGTGTTGCGAACTGGAGGGCAACCTGCCCCAATCTTCGCCGAAAATAAGCATTGATGGTTTCATTGTGGCGTCTCCAACATGCGGATCACGCGCGCCGGATTGCCGCCAACCAGCGCGTGAGCCGGCATCGACTTGGTGACCACGCTGCCGGCGGCCACCACGGTGCCAGCGCCGATGTCGACCCCCGCGACCACGATCACCCCGGTGCCCAGCCAAACATCCCGTTGCAAGCGGATCGGCCGCGCTTGTTGCGGCAGTTCCGGTAACCCTTGCGCCCGCGCCTCGGCGTTCAGTGGGTGGCCGGGGTAACCCGCCAGCAACACTTTCGGCGCCAGCCGCACGTTGTCTTCAATCACAATCTGAGTCCCTACGGCAATGCTGTTTTGCCAGCCAATGTCGACGTTATTGCCAACGCTCAAGCGGCTGTTGGCGCGGCCACAAATGGTGCTAACGCCGCTCATGCGGCAGCCGCTGCCCATGGTTATCGCCACTGGCCCTAATTTTTGCGGCAAGCCGCTGTACAGGTAGAGCCCATCACCGCCCTCAATTTGGCTGCGCCACAGCGGGGTCCACAGCAGTGTGCGCGCCAACAGCGCCAGCCCTTGGCGACTGCCTTGCAACAACCACAGCAATGGCCGATAGATCAGTTGCAACGGCGGTGCATGCCACTGCCGTAGTTGATGATAATGGGGGCGTAACCACGCCTTAATTGCAATTTGCATAACCGTTCTCCGAAGTGATGCGCCATTGGGCCCAGATCAGCGCTGCCATGATGTACAGCGGCCACGTGAAGGCTTGGGTCAGGAAGGTGCCGCCGATGCCAAAGCCCACTACCCCAGCAAAGCAAGCTAAGTGCCAACCGTTCGGATCGGCGTGGCTTAGCAGATGAAATGCCCGCCGTAACAGCAGCAAATAGAAACCGACAAACAAGATGAATCCGCTTAACCCCGCTTCGGCCATCACCTGAAACCAGCTGCTGTGCACCGCGTGGTTTTTGCCGTCCCAATGGGGGCTATGGAAGTAGTAGTTGGCGTAGAAGTTATCCAGCCCCACCCCCAGCAGCGGATTGGCTAACATCATTGAAAACGCCGCCTGCCAAGCGTAAAGCCGCCCTAAGGCCGATTCATCAATGCCAGACTCAGCGGCACCGCCAGACTGACGCTCGGCGATCCCCGCCAGCGACAACAGCAACAGCAGCAACAGCGGCGCCAGTGCCCACAGCCAGCGCGGCAAGCGAAAGCGCCGCACCAACAACAAGCAGCTGATGGCAGCCAACCCCAGCAAGCCACCGCGACTTTGGGTGGCCAACATCGCCGCCAACAGCAGCAAGACCACCAACGTGGCCAGCCATTGCCCTTGGGATCGTTGCAAACTGCGACTTAAGGCAAAGCTGAACGGCAACAACAGCACCAACGCCAGATCGTTTGGATCCCCCAGCATCGAACCGTAGCTGCGGCCAATGGTGACTCGGCTGCCTTCCACCAGTTCGAGGCCATGATGGCTGTTATACAGCGCCACCAGCGCCACCACGCCGCCGGCGATGATGATCCCCCAGCTCAGCCAATCGATATGCCGTTGCTGTTGCAGCAACCATGAACAGGCAAAGCACATCAGCACCACTTTGATCCAACTGCCCAACAGGTAATTCAACGCCAAGCCGCTGTTGCTGGCCAAGAGCGCCCCCAGCACCGTCACGCCAAACAGCGCCAACAGCAACTTGCCTTCCGCCAACAGAAAAGGGGTCAGGTTGCGTTCAATCATCAAGCGCCAGCCCAACACCAACAACGCCAATAAGGCGAGCAGTTGCGGCAACCGCAGCGGCAACAGCAGCGGGCTCAGTTCGTGCAACCGAAACGCCGACAGCAACACAAAGCCAACCACCACCGCGACCGCCAAATAACGCAGCAACACCAGCAGCCCTAACAGCGCCACCGCTGCCAACAGCGGCAACCACGGCTGAGCAACACACAGCGCCGCCCCCAGCAACATCAGCAGCAATGCACCAATCAGTGATTGGCGGGAGGTATGGCGACCGCTTGCCTTGAGCCGCTGGCGTAAGCCCCGCAGGGGGGAAATCGCTCCAGAGTCTGGGATCATGATGGTTGCCCCAGCGGCATCGTGGCCGCGCTGCGCTGCTGGTAGCGTCGCCACAGCAACCCCAGTTGCAGCAGCGCGGCGCTGGCGTACCCCAGCGGTTGATCCACCACTAAGGCTGCCAAGCCAACAGTCAGCGCCAGCAACAGCTGCTGCCGCTGATAAGGCAGGCAATACAGTTGTTGGCTGCGCCAGTAGAACAGCCCCGCGCGCACGGCCATCAGCCCCAGCATTAACCACAGCAGCCACAACACCCCACCGCCAGCGACAGCCAGTGGTACCAACAGCAACGCTGGCAGCGCAATGGCGGCATTGAGCCGCAGCGGCAACTGGCCACTGTCGCGAAAATACACGCCCAAATTAAGCACACTGGCAAGCTGACGCAGCAAGGCGATCGCCAGCAACCCAGGCAACCATTGCAGCGCAGGCCAATAGTCGGGAGCAAACAACAGCTGCACCACCGGCGGCAGCAACAACGCCACCAACAAGACCGCCAGCAACAACAGAAACACGCCAATGTCACTCCAGCGTGCCAACTCATGGTGGTGACGCTGCTGGGCTAACGCCATCCGCCGCGGAAACCACCACAGATTAAAGGGCTCAATCAGATAGATTGGCAGGAACGCCAGCTGCGCCATCAACGCATATTGCCCCAGCGCCGCCACCCCAAGCGTTTGCGCCAGCCACGGCCGCTCGTAGCCAACAAACACCACCCCAATGGCGGTACACAGCGCCATCGGCACCCCATACCGCAGCAGCGGCATGATGTGGGCAAAGCGCCTATGACGGGGCTGGGGATCAGCGCCCAACGGCGCTGAGCGCACGCCTTGTTGCGCCGGATCCACAGGCGGAAGCGATTCCCCGCGCCAGCTGTAGCCCAACGCCAACGCCGTGGCCGCAGCACCGGCGAACATCACGCCACCCACCCCAAATCCCAGCAACAGCGCCGACATGGTCAAGCTGCCCTGCAGACCGCTCCAAAGCAGCATCACCTTGGCATAACGGCCACTGCGATCGGCAATTCGCAACAGCATCAGCCGCACCCCAAGTTGCGCGCCGCAACCTAGGTTCAGCCACAGCAACCACAACCACAGCCCTTGCAACTGCCCCGGCAGCCAAGGCGCCAACAGCAGCGTGCATGGGCTCAAGAGTAACCACAGCCCACCGTAATAGCGGGTTAAGGTGGCAAGCTGAGCCAACCGCTGCGGCATGGCGGCAAAGCGCTGGGCGGTTTCGGCCAACCCCAACCCCGCGACGATGCTGCCGACGTTGGCCAGCGCCACCAGCAGCCCCAATTGACCAAAGGCGCTGATCCCCAGCACGGTGCTGGTGAGTGGCAACAGCAGTAACGACAGCGACCGCTGGGCGATGCAGCCAAGACCATAATGCAACGCCGCTCGGCGATTCATGCCAGCGCCTCAACCAGCTGCGACAACCGCTGCGCTTGGGTTTGTACCGTGTATAAGCGCTCCACTCGGCGGCGACCATTCAGTCCCAGCCGACGGCGCTGCCAATTGGGCAGCTGCTGTAATTTGCTAATGGCGCTGGCAATGCCGCTGCTGTCTTCCACTGCCACGGAATAACCGCAGCTTTTTTGTACTATCTCGGCCAAGCCCATAAGATCGCTGGCGATCACGGGCAACCCCAGCGCCATCGCTTCTTTGCACACCAACGGCCCGGTATCGCGATCGCCATTGGCGGCGATGCGATAAGGAGCCACTAAGGCTAGATAGCGGGGGCCGCAACGTTGCAGCCAGCGTTGATCGCGGCTGCCTAAGAAGTACACGTCCAGTTGCAGCTGCTGCGCTTGTTGCTGCAGCGCCTTCAGCAACGGCCCATCCCCAACCACATCCAAGCCCGGACGCTGTAATGGCGGCAGTTGAGCCAGCGCCTGCAGCAACAGATCAACGCCTTTTTTCTCCACCAATCGGCCCACAAATAGCAGCCGCTGGTTGTGTCCCCCTTGGCCAAGAGCAAACTGCTTGGCATCAATGCCGCAAGGCACTAGTGCCGCATTGCAGCTGGGCTGGGCTTGAAACTGTTGCACCATTTTGCGGCACACGCCGATGGCCAGATCCACGCTGCGTAATTTCAGTTCCAGATCGTAAGGGGCTTGGTAGATGTCTGCCCCATGGCCAACAAAGGAAACCGACACCCCACAAAATTTGGCAGCGACAATCGCAACGGCGGCGCTGTGCTGAGCAAAATGGGCATGGATGTGATTGCAACGCTGCTGTTTTACCACTCGGGCCAGCTTCATGGCCGCCAACCATAAGCTGCGGCGCGACCACGACTTCTGAGCATTGATGAACCGCCAGCCAGCACGCCGTTGCGGCAGGCTGATGGCGGTCAGCAACGCCGAAAAACGCGAAATTTCACTGAGCAACTGCACCTGAGGCAACCACTGCTGCTGCAGGGGCTGCATGGTCGCCACACTGCAGCGTTCAAACGTACACGGCACCACCTTGTGCCCCAGTTGGCTCATCGCTTCCATTTCATTAACGATGAAGGTTTCCGATAGCACCGGAAAAGCGGGGATCACATAGGCGATGGTTTTCATGCAGACTCTCCAACCAATAAGATGAGTGGGGAAAAGCAAGCATCAGGCCAAAATTCAAGCAGTTGATTTTGCTAGCAATTGCTCAGTTAATTGCAGTTTGCAACAGCAACGACTCATTCGCAGTAGTGGCCACAACCACGGCGAACACAGATAAATAACGCCATGAAAATTAACGGTAAAAATTGATATTGCCGTGACTGGCACAGAAGCTGCTTTGGCAAATGACAGCGTAAAAATGAGGATAAGAGATGGCACTTGGTATTAGCGTGGTGATCCCCAGTTACAACTGCTTGGAATATCTGCCATTGGCACTGCAATCCGTGTGGCAGCAAACCGAAGCAGCGGCGGAAGTATGGGTGGTGGATGATGGTTCCGATGACGGCACCATTGATTATCTGCAGCAACAGCAGTTGCACCACCCCAACCTGTTCTATCTGCGATTAGAGCGGGTTGGGGTCTCGGCGGCGCGCAACGCGGCCATCGCACTGTGCCGCTGCCCGTGGATCGCCTTTTTGGATGCGGACGATGTGTGGACGCCAGACAAGCTGCGCCTGCAGCGACGGTTACTGCAACAGCAGCCCCACATCGCCTTACTGTTTAGTAATTACCAGCACATCGATGAACAGCGCCGTGCCATTGTCGATTGCTTCAGCTACTGGCCTCGTTTTCAACGGCAGCTGCAACTGCCCGCCCAACGGGTTTCACTGACCGACATTTTGGCGGAAAACGTGGTGGGCACCTCTACGGTGATCGCCAGCAAAGCCGCTCTGCTTCGCAGTGGTGGCTTTGATACTCAATTAGGCTCGGCGTCGGATTGGGATCTGTGGTTAAAGTTGGCGCAAACCGGCGCAGTATGGTGCCAACAACAGCAGTTGATGGAGTATTTAATGCGAGCCAATTCCATCAGCTGCAAGCGACTAAATCGACTGCAAGCCATGGCGGCCATCATCGAACGCCATCAACACCACAGTGACGAGAATGGGGTGCAGTGCGCCCAAGCGGCGCTGGCGCGGGGGTACAGTGAATACCATGAAGAGATGGGCCAATATTGGCTGGCGTTGAAATATCAGTTGGCGACGTTCAATCACCACCTGCCGCTAAAAAACCTGAAACGATCGGCGGCACTGTGCCTGCGCGGCCTTAGCCATACCAGTTAACGTTAACCACCCCTAACAGTAACACCGCAGCAGCGGCGCCCACGGCCATCCGCCCCACCTGGGAGCCTGGCTCCAGATCGTATTGGACAATGGGCATTTCCGGCTCTGGCGTGGCCGCTGACTGCAGCAATTGATCGCTTAATTGATGGCGCTGACGTAAGTCTGCCAACACCTGCTCTACCTTAATTGCTTGGCCAAACACCACCACCGCTCGGTTCAGCTCGCAGGCCGCTTGGTATTCGCGCGCCTGCAGCAGCCGCTGGGCTGCTCGGATCAGCAACGCTTCGTGGCCAAAGTAGTGCTGAAAAAATTGCTGCTCTAACTCTTCGGCGATGCGGCCGCCCCAATCGAACGCTTTTTTCTCGGTCACGAGCAGCCGAAACGCAAAACTGAGCGAGGGTGAGTAAGAGGCCAAGCGGGCATCGTCATCCGCCAGCTCAGGATAATAACTGAGGCTATAGTGCCAAATTTCATCCAAGGCACTGTCGCCGGTGGTGCGAATGGCCAAGTGGCCACGCAGATCCCACTTTTCTTGCTGGGCCAGATCAAACTGCTGCCGTGCGGTTGGGCAAGACAGTACCGCACTGGCGTGTTCAATCTCTTGCAGCAACGGTTTAAATTTCAGCTGCTCTTGGGCCGAGCCGGTTTGATAGCGATTGCGTAAGATCGAGGTGGTGGCGCGGATCGCCACTGCATCGATGCACGGCGGCAGCCCTAAAATGTCGTAGTAGTTTTTCTTATTCATTATGTGTACTGCTCACAACCTGTGGCAGCCATCAACATAATGCACTGCCGCAACGTTAAAACCTTAATAAATATATGGAATTAACATTTATATACAATGTTGAATATATCGTTGTGGTTGTGGATTGACCAGCCTTTTGTCTGGCCGCCCTGCGTGGTAAACGCAACAGCAGGAGAGCAGTCAATCAGAGGCAAGGAACGCTGCCGTTCGGTGGGGAAGCATGGCACGAGACAAAATTTAGAGACAAAAAAACCAGCACTTGGCTGGTTGTTTTGTCCGCCTCTCTTCCAGAAGAAGAAAGATGGTACCCGAGGCCGGACTTGAACCGGCACACTCTAAGAGCGAGGGATTTTAAATCCCTTGTGTCTACCAATTCCACCACTCGGGCAACGAGTGCGATAACGATAAACGTTATCGACGATGTGGAGGCGCGTCCCGGAGTCGAACCGAGGTCCACGGATTTGCAATCCGCTGCATAGCCACTCTGCCAACGCGCCGTAGTACTGTATCAATCCGCTTGTGCGTCTTGAGATATTGGAGCGGCACATGAGGTTCGAACTCATGACCTCGACCTTGGCAAGGTCGCGCTCTACCAACTGAGCTAGTGCCGCTGATCACGAACTTTCGTTCGCATTCACCACGTTCTTATCGAAACAAGAAGGTGGTACCCGAGGCCGGACTTGAACCGGCACACTCTAAGAGCGAGGGATTTTAAATCCCTTGTGTCTACCAATTCCACCACTCGGGCAACAAGTGCGATAACGCCGAAACGTTATCGTCGATGTGGAGGCGCGTCCCGAAGTCGAATCGAGGTCCACGGATTTGCAATCCGCTGCATAGCCACTCTGCCAACGCGCCATATCTTGGTGTTTGCTGAGCCATCAACAAACTGAATTTTGGAGCGGCACATGAGGTTCGAACTCATGACCTCGACCTTGGCAAGGTCGCGCTCTACCAACTGAGCTAGTGCCGCATTTCTAGCGAAGCCAACAACTTAGGTCAGCCCCGAAGACGAGACGTATTCTAACTGAAACCCTGCTTAGGTCAACGCCGGATTTGCTTAGAATGAACTGTTTGCCGCCTTTTCAATCAAACCGTTGTAAAACAAAACAAACTGCGGCGACAGATCAACCATGTCGGGTTAAATCACCCCAGGCAGCGCGAATGTAAGACAGCATAGACCAGACGGTTAAGAAGGTTGCGATGTACAACAGGTACAGTGAGATCTGATCCACCAGCGGATTCCAATGGGCAATTAAGCCGGTGATCGACACCATTTGCGCTGCCGTTTTGAATTTCCCCAACCACGACACCGCCACAATGCCACGCTTGCCCATCTCTGCCATCCACTCCCGCAGGGCGGAAATTACAATTTCGCGGCCGATCATAACAACCGCGGCAAAAGTCACCATTGGGCTGTGCAGCTCGGCGACCAACACCACTAACGCGGTGGCAACCATCAGCTTATCAACAACCGGATCAAGGAAGGCACCAAACGGGGTGGATTGATTCAGACGGCGCGCTAAGTAGCCATCAAGGGCATCCGTCAGCGACGCCACCACGAACAAAATTGCGGCGGCAACAAAGGACCATTTCCACGGCGCATAATACAAGGCGACGAAGACCGGGATCATAAACAAACGGGAAAGGGTCAGGATGTTAGGGATGTTGAGTTTCATAGTTGATCCGGCTTAACTTTATGCCGGCAATCATGCCGCAATTTACATTAGCTGCGCAACGCATCATGGATCTTTTGTGCCAGTTGAGCACTGATCCCGGGCACTTTAGCGATCTCGGCCACACTTGCACGCTTCAATTCCTGCATTCCGCCCATAAATTTCAGCAGTTGCTGCCGTCGCTTGGCGCCAATGCCGGGGATGGACTCCAGTGTTGACTGCGTTCGTGCTTTGCCCCGCGCCGCGCGGTGGCCACTGATGGCAAAACGGTGCGCCTCATCGCGGATGTGCTGGATCAAGTGCAAGGCCGGTGAATCCGAGGGCAGATCGATGATCTCGCGACTGAAACCTAAGATCAGTGTTTCCAGCCCAGGTTTGCGCCCTTCCCCTTTCGCCACCCCGACCATCAGTGGCATCGGTAAATCCGTACCGCCAAGCACCTCTTCCAGCACCGCTTCCGCTTGGGTTAGCTGGCCTTTACCGCCATCGATGAACAAGATGGTGGGTAGGGTTTCCGCTTCGGTGCTGCCGCGATAACGCCGCTGCAGCGCTTGGGTCATGGCGGCGTAATCATCCCCTGGGGTGATGCCGCTGATGTTGTAGCGCCGATATTCCTGCTTCGCTGGGCCTTCTCGGTTAAAGACCACACAAGAGGCCACGGTTTTCTCGCCCATGGTGTGGCTGATGTCGAAACATTCCATCCGCCGAATGCTGTGCTCTAACTCCAGCGCTTCGGTTAATTGGCGCAGTCGCTCGGTAATGGTGCTCTTATGGGCAATGCGGCTGCTCAGAGCCGTACTGGCGTTGGTGGCCGCCAGCTTCTGAAATTGGGCTCTTTCACTGCGAACCTTGGCTTTAATGGCCACTTTGCTGTCGCTGCGCTGTGACAAAATCTGCGCCAGCGGTGCCAACTCATCACTGCTGATGTTCACAATGATCTCTTTGGGCACCATGCGATCGTCTCCGCCGCCCAGATAAAACTGCGATAAGAACGCCAGCAGCACCTCTTCGCTGTCGGTGTTATTAGGCAATTTAGGAAAGTAACTGCGGCTGCCCACAATCTTACCTTTGCGCACAAACAGTACATGCACACAGGCCATGCCGCCCTCTACGGCAACTCCGACCACATCCAACTCGCCATCGCTGGTGCCCTGCACCCCTTGCTGTTCTTGCACTCGCCGCAGCGCTAACAGTTGATCGCGATACTGTGCCGCTTTTTCAAACTGCAACTGCCCGCTGGCCGCTTCCATTTTTTCAACCAGCTGCCCCAGCACCTGCTGGCTTTGGCCTTGCAAAAACAACTTAGCCAACTGCACCTGCTGTTGATACTCCTCGTCGCTGATCATCTCGGTACAGGGCCCAGAACAGCGCTTCAGTTGGTATTGCAAACAGGGGCGAGAACGATTGCGGTAGAAGCCATCTTCACATTGACGAATAGGAAATAGCTTCTGCATCAGGTGCAAGCTTTCGCGCACCGCGCCGCCATTAGGGTATGGGCCAAAATAGCTGCCCTTGGCACGCCGTGGGCCACGGTGAAAGGCCAATCGCGGATGACGATGATCGGACAGCAAAATATAGGGGTAGGATTTATCATCACGCAGCAGCACGTTATAGCGCGGCATGTATTGCTTGATGTAATCGTGTTCGAGGATCAGCGCATCGGTTTCGGTGTGGGTAACCGTGACTTCAATATGGCCGATTTGTGCCACCAGCGCGCGGGTTTTGACGCTGGGCACGTTGGTTCGAAAGTAGGAGCTTAAGCGCTTTTTTAGATCTTTGGCTTTGCCAACATAAAGGACAGTGCCTTGCGGTGTATCGTACATACGATAAACACCGGCTTCACTGGTCACCGAGCTCAGAAAGGCTCGGTGGTCAAATTGTTCAGACATGGACCGACGACATCAGATTTTCTCTGCGTCTAACATACCATATCGAATTGCCAATCGAGTTAATTCTACGTCGCCGCTGATCTTCAGTTTTTCAAACAAACGGTAGCGATAGGCGTTAACCGTTTTTGGGCTGATGTTCAGCTGCTCAGCGATGTCGGACACTTTTTGCCCCGAGGTGACCATCATGCTGATCTGCAGTTCACGATCAGACAGTTCATCAAACGGGTTCTTTTCTGGGTTAAATGGGCGCAGCGCCATTTGCTGAGCAATCACCGGATCAATGTAACGCTGGCCAGAGGCGACCGCACGGATCGCTTGCACCATGTCTGCCGGTGGCGCGTTCTTCGTTAAAAAGCCCGCCGCGCCGGCCGCCATAACCCGTGATGGAATGGGCTCTTCCGTGTGTACCGTTAAAATGATGATTTTGGTGTCTGGATTGAAATGCAAAATTTTGCGGGTTGCCTCTAAGCCGCCGATCCCCGGCATGCTCATGTCCATCACGACCACATCCGCTGTATTCTTACGGCACCACAGCACCGCTTGATCACCGTCTTCGGCTTCACCAACAACCTTGATGCCACGTTCGTCTTCCAGAATACGGCGAATGCCGGTCCGAACTAGAGCATGGTCGTCGACCAGAAACACGTTAATCACAATAGAATCTCCACAAATTGGCAAGCTAAGCTTGCCTTACCGATACGATAATACCGCTTACCCCATTTCCGTCAACTGAGTAACTCAGTGCCGGAATAATCACAGAATAGATTTTACTCTGAGCCAACCAAAGTCGTGACCGTAGTCATTAGAGGTAACTGCCGCAAGGGCCACTAGACTATAAAAAAACGTAAATAATGCAAGTAGTTATGATTCAAGCTTGTTTGAGTGCTGACATCTTGGACAGCGGCATTTTTTGGCACACATGGCAAAGTTTTTATTAAAACTTCAGCCTCTACTGCAGCATCGACCCAGAGCAGAATAAAACCCCAAATCGGAAAAAAATACCTCCCAAATGCGCCTTTAAAAGGCAACGATACCCGCACTCAAGCAACTTTGTTTAATATCCGTCCACCTACAGTGTGGTAGCCCAGCGCAACAAGTGGAAGTGAATATTGCCATCAATACTGATATCCGGTGCAAGCGGATCCTCATTGCAGTAAGAGCGTCGCCTTTCGCGGCCGATTACGGCACGCAATAGAGGCAGGATCACGGTAACGGTGGGTGAGGATCAACTGAGGGTTGCTTGGTCGCGGTAGGCTTAAATAGCAAGAGGGCCATAGCAATAAGAGAAGAGAAGAGAAGAGAAGAGAAGAGAAGAGAAGAGAAGAGAAGCGTAAACAGAATCGAGGGCAGAAACGCAAAAAGCCTGCTTCAACAGAAGCAGGCTTTTTTAATTAATGGCGGAGTGGACGGGACTCGAACCCGCGACCCCCGGCGTGACAGGCCGGTATTCTAACCAACTGAACTACCACTCCGCCGAAACTGGTTTTTACAGCTGACTGAGTTTGCGAACGCTCAATCCCCTGCGCTGATCCATTGCATCAATCAGCAAAAT
This sequence comes from uncultured Ferrimonas sp., assembly GCF_947489035.1. Lineage (GTDB taxonomy): Bacteria > Pseudomonadota > Gammaproteobacteria > Enterobacterales > Shewanellaceae > Ferrimonas. The sequence continues at coordinate 113,944 of NZ_CANLCI010000009.1, forward strand.
AATGGCGGAGTGGACGGGACTCGAACCCGCGACCCCCGGCGTGACAGGCCGGTATTCTAACCAACTGAACTACCACTCCGCCGAAACTGGTTTTTACAGCTGACTGAGTTTGCGAACGCTCAATCCCCTGCGCTGATCCAATGTATCAATCAGCAAAATAATGGCGGAGTGGACGGGACTCGAACCCGCGACCCCCGGCGTGACAGGCCGGTATTCTAACCAACTGAACTACCACTCCGCACCGTTATCAGACCGCCGCAGCGCCCTGAAGACGGAGCGAATATTAAGGAATGTCCTAATCGCCGTCAAACGGTTTTTAAGACTTTTCAGCTCATTCAGTCAAACTTCAACCAACTGCCTAAAAGTGCAGCAAAAGTTGTTGTTAATCTGGCTTGTTTGGCTGAGCAAAAGCACTTAAGTCAACCTCATCTGGGGTCAGATCCACTTTGTCGGCTTCTTGCTGTTGTTGCTGACGCCGTTGGTTAACCCACTTTTGTCGATACCACCATGCCCCTATCCCAGCCGCCAGCATCACAAACAGCACCACGGTGCTCATGACCATGGTTAGGATGGCACTGTGTTTGGCTTCCGCTTCTTGCTGCTGCGCTTGCGCTAACTGCCGCTGGCGCAACTCCTCTTCGGTCGGTGGTGGTGGCGGTGGCGGGGTAATATAGAAATTCAGCTTCGGCAGCTGCAGATAAAATTCGTTGCCATCGGCGGTGGTGCCAACCGCGATGCCCGAAATAAAGAAGCTGCCGTAACCACTGAGCATATCCAGCGGCAACTGTTGCTCCAGCTGAGTTGGCGTCACCGCCAGCGCAATACTGTTTTGATCCGGAGTCAGAATGGTCAACGCCAGATGCAGCTCGCTTAACATCACGTTGGCTTCGGTGCTGATGTACAGCTGATGGGGCTGCCCTACTTCACCGCGCACGTTCAGCCGTACGGGCTGGGGCAGGATTTCAATTTTCTGCTCCGACTCGCGCATAAATACTGGGTTATCGACTCGGATCGCTAAGTTATATAAGCCTGAGGGATAATTAAAATTCAGCTCTGCAGCGAACACGCCATCGTCTGGACGCTCGTCCAAACCTCGGCCGTTGTCGCCGTAGCTGCCAATGTCGAAGGGGCCAGAGCCAAAGTTTTCATCGCCGCTGCGGTTTTCACTGGCCAGCCGTACCCGCCAGCGTAACTGCTGATAGAAGTCGCGCATGACGATGCGATCGCCATCACCGGCGATCTCAGCGTTAATCTTCAACCGCTGACCACGATACAAGGTGGCAGGAAAACGGTCGTGCCGTAACTCTACGCCGCTGAGTACCCGCACCTGCGAGCCCTTTTCAACGTGGCCAACCAACTGCCATGGCCCGGGGGTCGGCTTTTCTATCCGCACCATGTCGGTGTTGCCGGTAAAGCTCCAGTGAACGTTCTCGGGGTGGCGGCTGGCGTACCATTTACTGCCATCCGGCTGCACCACCACAACGGGGGCGGTGCCGTCTTTACGCTGCACTAATAACGTGATCGATTCCACCGCGTGATCGATCCGAAACCGGTTATCCAGCAGGGGAATGTTTTGCACGACCGCGGCGCACGCTTGGCCACAGCAGCCAAGCAGCAGCAACATCGCAATAAATTTAGCGGAACCAAATGGCATCGCTGACCATCTCCATCCGAGTTTTATGGTTATCCAGTTCTTCGGCGGTGGCGGCGATTACTTTAGTTTTTCGGCGATCACTGGCAGCACGATTAAAACTGCCTGCGTTGGCGGCACCAGCCACGCTGAACTCCAGCTTGGTTTGGCCACCGGTTAAGTAGAGGTAGACGTCGGCAAGGATCTCGGAATCCAACAAAGCGCCGTGCAAGGTACGGTGGCTGTTATCGATGCCATAGAATCGACACAGCGCATCCAAGTTCAGGTTGCCTTGCAGTTCACCGCGGTTTTTCAGCGCACGGGCAATTTGCAGGGTATCGACAATGCTGCAGTGATCCTCAATGCGGCCATGACGGCCCAGCATCTCAAATTCGTAGTTAATGAAGCCGGTATCGAAGTTGGCGTTGTGGGCGATCAGCTCGGCGCCCTGCACAAAGGCTAAAAACTCATCGGCCACCTCGGCAAACATCGGCTTATCCGCCAAGAATTCATCGGTAATGCCGTGTACTTGGATCGCCTCTTCATCCACCTTTCTGTCTGGCTTAATAAAGACGTGATAAGTGCGACCAGTCAGCTTGCGGTTGATCAGCTCAACACAGCCAATTTCAATCAGTCGGTGCCCCAAGTAATGCGGGCCCGCATCTTGGTTCATACCGGTGGTTTCTGTATCGAAGACAATTTGGCGTTTTAACGGGGTGACGTCTGTCATGAATATTCCGAGAAAGTAGAGAACGAGCCAACAAATGCGGCAGCAAGCGAGGCTGCCTTGACGCTCGGTTTAGTATACTGTGGCGCTTTGCTTCTTATGGTATCAAGTTCGATGACGCAACGAAAACAAGTGACTCTGTATACCGATGGTTCTTGCCTCGGCAATCCTGGCCCTGGCGGCTATGGGGCGGTGATGTTGTATCGCAAGCATCGCAAAGAGTTACACCACGGCTATCAGCTCACCACCAATAACCGCATGGAGTTACTGGCGGCGATTGTGGCGCTGGAAACATTGATAGAGCCGTGCGAGGTGGTGCTGCACACCGATTCACAATATATGCGCCAAGGGATCACGCAGTGGATCAACGGCTGGAAGCGAAACGGCTGGATGACCAAAGCCAAAGAGCCCGTGAAAAACGTGGATTTATGGCAACGGTTAGATGCCGCCGCCCAAAACCACGACATCGATTGGCGCTGGGTTAAAGGTCACTCTGGCAATGTCGAAAACGAACGTTGTGATGTATTGGCACGAGAAGCCGCTGGAGGCAAGAATTTGCCAACCGATGCAGGCTATCAACCCTCATCTTGAGCAGAGCGGCGCGGGTTATCGTCTTGGTAGCTGGCCAGATCGGCAATGGGGTTGATCAATAATGGCCGTGGGGCACGCCACTTACTTCGCACTGGGGTCAGTGGGCACGCCATCTTTTGTGCCACCAACATGTAGACACTGCCCCACATCGGCAACGCCGCCTCAACCGTATGGCGCAGCGCCCCGAAACGTTCCGGATTCACCATAAAACTGTGCAGCGTCAACGGCTGTTGCTCCACAATGCGGTAGCCCAACACCCCCAACCAATCTGCCACTCGACTGGGCTGAAACATACGCCCAGTCCACGGTGGCCGCTGCCGCAGATGCGGCAGCATATAACCCAACGCCAACGGGCTGATGGCGCTAAAGCCGATGAGTACAAGGTGACCGCCACAGATCATCACCCGATCAATTTCCCGCAGTAAACCATGAGGATCTTGCTGGAACTCCAAGCAAAACGGTGCCACGCAGGCATCAATACTGGCGCCTTTAAAAGGTAAAGCATGCAACTGGGCGCGAACGGCCCCTTGAACGGGATCGAGCCCCATTTGGTGGGGAATGGGGCAGCCGCTGCTGGTTAAACTGGTCGCTAACGGCCCCAGTTTAAGTAAATGATAGCCAAACAACTTTGGCCACCATTCGGTCATGCTGGCTTCCACTTGCTGTTGCAGCCACTCGCCATTAGGCAGGGATTGCCACTGGCTTAGGGGTTGCACTTTATTGGGGTTTAACGCCGGACGCATAGCATCTCCAAATCCATCTGGCCAAGCATAGCAGCTTGCTAAAGCACATCGTTAAGGTACTCTAGCCAAAACCTTCAGGCCAGCAAAACCATGACGATTCGCATCCACCCTATCCCTGCTTTTAATGACAACTACATCTGGTGCTTACACGATGACGAGCACGCTTGGGTGGTTGATCCCGGCTGTGCTGATTCGGTACTGAATTACCTTACCGAACAACAATTGCAGTTGGCTGGGGTGCTGATCACCCACCATCATCCGGATCACACCGGTGGCATTGCCAAGTTGGCCGCCAGCGGGGTGGATCTGCCCGTGGTTGGGCCCAAGTCGGACAAGATCAATGGGCTTAGCCTCACCGTTGCCGATAACGACACCCTGATCCTGGCGCAATTGGGCATTGTTATGACGGTAATGTCGCTGCCGGGACACACTTTGGATCACATCGGTTTTTATAACGACGACATGGTGTTTTGTGGCGACACGCTGTTCAGCGGTGGTTGCGGCCGCTTGTTTGAAGGCACCGCGGCGCAGCTGCAACACTCGCTGCAACGGCTAGCAAATTTGCCAACTACCACCGCAGTGTATTGCACACACGAGTACACTTGTGCCAACTTACGCTTTGCAGTGATGGTAGAGCCTGATAACCAAGCACTGCTGCAGTATCAACGGCAATGCCTATTGAAACGACAGCAACAACAGCCAACTCTACCAACCACGATTGCCACGGAACGGGCGATAAATCCCTTCCTTCGTTGCGACCAAGCAACAATTCTTAACAGCCTCGAACAACATTCACAACTGTCTTTAACAGATAACGTGAGCCGCTTCGCGGCGTTGAGGCAATGGAAAGACAACGCCTGACAGCTTGTTAAAATGCTGCAGATTTCGTCATCGGGCCGAATATTGATTCGGCCTTTTTTTGGGTTTACAGGGTGTCATTGACCTATGAGAGTTTCCTACTCCGCACTGATGTGTGCGTTTTTACTGTCCGGCTGTCAGTCGCTAACGACCTCAAGCTCGGAACAGCCTCAGGCCACTGCCCCACTGAATGCCCCGGCTGCGACGGCAACCACGCTGGAAACCCCGCCAGCCGTACAACCTCAGGCTGAAGCCGTTGTGCCCGTTACTGATGTATGGCAACGGATCCGCGAACAGATGGCACTGGAAGTGCCGGACAACGATCGCGTGGATCACTTTCGCCAGTGGTACATTAGCCACCCGAAACACTTAAAGATCATCTCGCAGCGGGCAGAGCCCTTCATGTATTTGATCGTTGAAGAAATTGAAAAGCGCAATTTGCCGATCGAATTAGCGCTGCTGCCGATTGTTGAAAGCGCCTTTGATGTGTTTGCCTACTCTGCTGGCGCAGCCGCGGGGATCTGGCAGTTCACTTCCCCCATGGGGCGCCACTTTGGTTTGCAACAAAACTGGTGGTACGACGGCCGTCGTGATGTGTACGCCTCCACCGTGGCCGCCATGGATATGATGGAGTACTTGCACAACAAGATGGGGCAGGACTGGAACTACTCGTTAGCGGCCTACAACACCGGCGAAGGCCGCGTGTTCCGCGCCATTAAGAAGAACAAAAAGAAGGGGCTGTCGACCGACTACTTTGCCCTTGACCTGCCAACAGAAACCGAGCGTTACGTCCCGCAGCTGCTGGCGCTGGCCGACGTGGTGAAAAATGCCGAAAAATATGGCATCGATTTAACGCCCATCGCCAACGAGCCACAGCTGCAGCGGCTTGATATCGGTTCCCAAATTGATCTGTCGTTAGCGGCGGATCTGGCCGACATGACCATCGCCGAACTGCATAAGCTCAACCCCGGTTACAACCGCTGGGCAACCTCTCCCGACGGCCCACACGCGCTGTTGCTGCCGGTAGATAAAGTCGCGGGTTTTCAAACGGCCTTGGCCGATACCGACCAAACCGAGCGGGTCAATTGGGTGCGTTACACCATTAAAGCCGGCGATAGCCTCAGCGTTATTGCCAGCAAGTACCACACTCGCACCGCCATCATTCAGTCGGTGAATAAGCTCAGTGACAACCGCATTCGCATCGGTCAAACCTTGCTGATCCCTGTGGCGGCGAAGGATCCGGAAGATTACGTGTTCAGTGCCGAGCAGCGCTTAGCACGGAAGCAATCCAGCAAGCGGGCGGCCTTTAAAATGGAGCACTTAGTGCAAAGCGGCGATTCGCTGTGGACCATTGCTCGGGCCAACAACATCACCGTTAAGCAGCTGGCAAAATGGAACGGCATGGCGCCGTCGGATCCGCTGCGCGCAGGCCGAAAGTTGGCGATTTGGGTGAATAAAGTCAGCCAAAATCAGAAAAGCACCTCGGTGATGCGTAAAGTGCAGTACACCGTCCGCAGCGGTGACTCATTGGCGCGCATTGGCCAAAAGTTTCAGGTAACCGTTGCTGATCTGCTGCGTTGGAACGATCTATCGAAGCGCAAGTACCTGCAGCCAGGGCAGAAGCTCAAGCTCTACGTTGATGTCACTCGGGTTGAGGTATAACGGCTCATCGCGCCCTACCCTGCCCTATGGCAGCCAAGGCCAAACCGTTAGCGTATAGGGCTCAAATTCCGCATCAATGAGTAAGGCCAGCATCTGCTGGCCTTATTCTTATCTGTCGCACTGACATTTCGCTAAACGGCCATCAGTCCGCGCCCGTAGGGGTTAACGAAACAGCACTTTTTCCTGCGAGACCCAGTACACACACAACACCAATAACAGCAGCGCCAATGACAGGTTGCTTAAGGCGATGGGCAACAGCAAGGCATAATCCAAGGTGCCTTTAACCAACTCTTTACTGGCCACCATTACGTTCACAATCGGGGTCCATAGGATCCCGCCGGTCAATTCTGTGCCCGGCACAATGGCGACAATGGCCGGCACAATGGCAACAAACTGCACCGGCGCTAAATAGCCTTGCGCCTCTTTGTAGCTGCGGGCAAAGAACGACATGGTAAGCATTAACGCCGCTAAGATCATCGCGATTGGCACCAGTGCCAGTAACACTAACGCCAGATCCCCTAACCCCACGGCATTCACCGCTTGCAGTAATTTTTCTGCCGCTAAAGCTTGGCCAATGCCCAGCAACCACAACAAACCGCTGACCACCGTTAACAAGGCCACCGTAATGCTGGCACCGGTAACCACAAAGAACTTAGCCAATACGATGGTGCGTCGCTGTTGCGGCGCCAATAACAGGGTTTCTAAGGTGCCCCGCTCTTTTTCACCGGCGGCGATGTCCAATGCTGGGATCATCGCCCCCATTAAGCACAAGAAGATCAGCATGTAAGGCAGCATGCCACCCACTTTCTCGCCAATGTCTTCGCGCTCGGCGGCGGTGCCGATCTCTTGCAGTTCAATCGGCTGCTTCAGCCCCGCCACTTGAGTCTCGGTTAACCCCAGTTGCTGCTGATACTGCTGCTGCCACTGCTCAAACAACGGCGACAGCTGCTGTTTCACCCGCGAGAATTGGCCCACATCATCCGCTTGGTTGTAGTGCAGTTGCCACACGTGGCTTTGCAGCGTGTTGGGATCAAACCCTGCAGGCAGTTGCAGCACAAAATCCAACTGTTTGTTGTTGATCAGTTCAGGGATCTGCTCTGCGTTGAGCAACCGTTGCTGTTGCCAGTTCATTTGCTCATCTTGGCTTAGCAGCTGCCCCAGTTGCTGCTGCCAGCTGCTGGGCGCCAACACCGCAAACTCTAGAGTTTCACTTTGCTTACCTTTGATGGTTTGTCCGGCAAACCAGATCGCACCGCCCATCAACAAAGGCAGCAGCAGGGTCGGAAACAACACCAGAAACCAGAACGATTTCTTATCTCGGCGCAGCTCTGACACCTCTTTTTTTACGATATGCCAAAACATCAGATCACCTCCGCCAGCGCTTGCTTATGTTCATCCATAAAACGTTGTCGCAGCGAGATGGTATCGCGACCGCCGCCATAGGCTTCTAACGAGCCACTGTATGTGGCTTTGCCTTGGTCAATCACGCACAGCTGATCGCACAACAGGCTGACCTCCTCTAAATGGTGGGTAGAGAAGATCACCGGCAACTGCCGTTGCTGCTGTTGCCGAATAAACTCCATCACGATCTCGGTAGACATGATGTCCAGCCCGGTCGTGGGCTCATCTAAGATAATCACTTTAGGTTGATGCACCATGGCGCGGGCAATGTTGGCGCGCTGATTCATGCCACTGGATAGATCAATCACCCGCCGATGGCGGAAACTGTTCATCTGTAACTGTTCGCATAACAGGTCAATTTGTTGTTGCGTTTCGGCCTTACCCATTCGGTACAATCCGGCAAAGTAGCGCAGGTTTTCCTCAACGGTAAAACGTTCATACAACTTGGTGGAGGCCGATAAGAAACCGATATTGCGCCGCACATCGTCACCATCTTGATGCAAGTCGTCGCCACAGACGGTTATCTGCCCCTGATCTGGGGTGATCACCCCACTGAGCATGCGTAAAGTGGTGGTTTTCCCAGCCCCGTTTGGCCCCACTAACCCCAGCACTTGCCCCGCTTCACACCCAAAGGATACCCCCTCAACCGAATGAAAAAAGCGCCCACGCTGACGCGGATCTTTTTGCCCATCTTCAGCCCCCGCTTTGGGATCTGCCAGCTTGAAACGCTTGTGCAAATTGTGCACTTCTATCATTGCTACGTCCTTGTTTTTATAAGCCAAATTGCATGCTATCTTCGGTTACTATCAGCAAAATTAACACAAGCTAGCAATGACTACGATATCAACTGCGTTACAGGCCGTGTCGGCTATTTGGCTACACCCCGCTGCTGTTTTTACCGAACTAAAACAACGTAAGCACTGGTCTTGGCTGCCCTTTTTACTGGTAATGATGCTGCCCGCCCTCGTCGGAGCGCTGTACTTTGATCGCGTGGATTGGTCGTGGTATCAGCAAAATTTTGTGTTACCCGCCTTACAGGGGCTTACCCCCGCAGATAAAGAGATCGCCCTTGAGTTTTCCAGCCGCGCCACTTACCTCTGGTCAAGCCTCAGCAGCGTATTGATAGGCGGTATATTGGTTGCCGCCTGTTATGGGTTTTACCTGAGCAAAATGACTCAGTTAGATGAAGAAAATATTCAAGGGTTTGGCGATTGGTTCGGTCTGTGCTGGTGGACATTCTTACCCACGCTGGTTGCCAGCGCGATTGGCTTATTGCTGCTGTTGATTGGTGACAATCAACAAAGCCCTAATATGGTGTTGGCGCCGTTATCCATCGCGAACCTATTGCAACTGAGCACAGAGCAACCGTGGTTTAATCTGGCCAGCTCGGTCTCACTGACCACCCTGTGGACGGCGTTGCTGCAATACAAAGGGGTTCGAGCGTGGACCACGCTCAAACCCCTTATCAGTTGGGTTATCGTCTTAACCCCATACGTGGTGCTGTTTGGGATCTGGGCGGCGCTGGTGTAGCGCCACCAAGATCAGCTAGAACAGTTCAACCAAAACCGGCTTCACTGTTGGCCCTGCGTTCTTATCCATCAAATTAAGCTCTGCGTGCAGGTAGTAACTGCCCGGAGCCAATTTAGTTAAGCTGCGCGGCGACACATGAATGGTCACCTTACGCTCGCCTAACGCCGGCAAACGCATTTCGCTTAAGGCTTGGGTAAACATCATGTCTTGGGAATACCGCCACACCACTTGCCCGTTTTGACTCAACGAAAAGTCCGCCATCATGCCAGAACGAATGGTATAGCGTAGCTCGCGTTTGCTGGTGTTATGCAGATGCAACGCCGCTTTCGCCCCCTGCATTCGATCCCAACGAGATTCCGTATTGATCTGCCCCGTTAATGGCGATATCGCTTTATCTTGCACAATTTTAACCACGCTAGGATCCGGTTGAGCATCCGCTATCAGTTCCGCTTTGGTAGCCACTTCAGGCTGCACCGGTTGTTCTGCCACTGGTGCCGTTGCTTGAGCACAACCCGCCAATAGCGGTAATAACATCCATAGTTTGTTCATGGGTTCTCCTAGTTACCTAAAGCACCAAACAGCTTACTTTTTAATTTGTCTTCCAGCTTCTGCTTAAGCTTGTCTTTCTCTTTGTCTAACAGCTGATCTTTTAATCCATCTAAGTCTAACCCATAGCTAGGCTCGGTAACGGTACCACCAATTTTCAATGGGATAGGCAGATCCACCAGTTGATCCGTGCCAGAGCCACCCTGCCCTTCCATGCTGCCAACCAGTGCAACCACCAGATCCATTGCAATCGCTTGATCAACCAGACCTAATTGGCCTTTGCCATCCACCCGTAACAACGGCGAAGCCAGTGCTAACGATGGGATCTGCAACTGACCGTCGGCCACCGCAAGCGACACATTCACGCTGCTGAAATCGGTTTTCTTAACCGTTTCATCGGCGCTGGTTTCTCCTCCGGTAAATGCGGCGGTGCCGTCCCGCACCATCTTGGCCAGATTAACCCCATACAACGCACCATCGGCTAAGGCTAATTCGCCCTTCGCGGTTAGGTTTTGCAATAGCGCATCCCCCGCTAATCCAACCCCTTTGCCAGATAGCGTCAGATCGCCACTGCCTTCAAGCAGTTCGGTATCAGCTAAGGCTTGCAATAAAGGCTGGATCTTCAAGCCTGATAACGACTGAGTAAATTGGTAGCGGGCTGGCACTTGGCGACCATCCAAGCTGGCCGTCACCTTAAAGTCGCCATCAAACGTGGTACCGCTTAACTGCTTTAAGGTTAATACGCCATCTTGTAACAAGAGTTCGGTGTTGAGATCGTCAACTTGAATGTTATCTGCCAGTAGCGACTCAAGCCCCAAGGTAACCTTGGCGTTGATTGCCGTCATCACACGAAGATCCGGCTCTGGGCTAGGCGCTTGCTGCGGCTCTTCACTGGGCTTGCTGTCATCGGTTTGTTGCGAAACCATGTAGGGGGTCAAATCCAATCGGTTCCCCTTACCCGTTAACTGCAAATAAGGCACCTTACCGCCGTACGCTAGGCTTCCTTGAGCATCAAACTGAAACTCATCAAGCCCCAACTGCAATGACGGCAGCGACAGCGTTTGTTGATTCAAGTCGATGTCTGCTTGCAGCTGCAAAGCCAGCGCCATCGGCTTATTGGCAACCGCTTCACCATCAATGCGGATCGACTGCTGCCAATCATCAATCTGTATACGACTGAAATCTTTCGCAAAGGCCAACATGGATGACGCTTCCGTTTCTAAGGTCGTGCCACCGTCATCCAACGCCAACATCAGTTTTAATGGCGCCGAACGCGCTGGGGCCAAGTTGCTTAGCTCCAGCTGTTTAATGGTGATGGTCTGCACGGTCGCGGCACCGCGGTTATCGTTCACCAATTGCAGATCATTCAGCTGAAACAGCCCCAGACTCCAGTCATTCGCTGCGGCATCAGCACCACCGCTGTCGGTGCTGGGTTGGCTACTGTCTGCTGTGCTGGATCCCCCTAAGCCCGTGGTGCTGGTGCGGCCATCGGCTAACGTCACCATGGTTAAGGTGGCGCCATCAACCACAATCGATTCGATCTGCAGTTCGCTCGCCAACAGTGGCATTAACGCCACGCCAACCGACGCTTGGGTTATCTGCAGCAGCGGTGGTAGCGATTCGTTGGGGATATTGCTCAGACTCACACCCTGCAGCTGCATTCCCAAAGTTGGGTAAAACGACAGGCCAATGTCACCATCAATCACCAGATCTCGGCCGGTGGCTTCATTTACTTTGTCGCTGATCACCGGTTTGTAACTATTAAGATCCAGCACAAAAGCCACGTAGCCCACCACCAAAAGCAGCAGTGCTACCAGCGCAATCGCAATCCACTTAATTATTTGCATCGATTCAATTCCTGTTGAGCCAGTGGCAGCGCTGCGGCTGACACAATAACGCCGTTTGCATCGGCATAGATAAAATCCTTGGGCTGAATATGGCAACCGTGGATCTGAACGCTGACATTACGCTCACCGACTCCGCGTTTGTCGCTTTTCATCGGCACCGCCCCCAGCGCCATAACGCCAAGATCCATGGTAGCAATCGCATTCACATCGCGAATATAGCCAAACACCACAATCCCAGCCCAACCATTATCAACCGCTTTTTGTGCCAGTTGATCCCCCAGCAAAGCGCGGCGAGATAAGCCACCACCGTCCACCAACAGCACCCGCTCGAGCCCAGGCTCGGATAAGGTTTCACGCACTAATGAGTTATCTTCCAAACAGCGTACGGTGACCACTTCGCCGCCGAAACAGCGGCGGTTGCCATACAGCGAAAATAACGGCGGTAACAACCTTACTTGCGACGAATAGCGATCACACAGCTCGGGCAACAGATCCAACATGTAACCACTCCTTGGTTAAATGAATATATTTTCCAATATGTTATACCAATATTATAACGGTGCCGAGGCCACAGTAATGCTAATGTAGGTGCATTCGTGCAATGATGAAGTCTACCTCTGTATTCGCAGGGCTCTGCCCTATATCGATAGCCTTAGTGGTGTTCTAAGCTGACACTACAGGCGTAAATGCTGTCAACATAGGGATAAGAACATGACTCAAGCCAAACCCATTATCGGAGTGAGCGCCTGTGTGATTGGCCACAAAGTGCGCTTTGACTCAGGTCATAAACGTTCGGCGTTCGTTGACGACCAACTGCGGCAATTAGTGGAATTTAAGCCATTATGCCCGGAAGTGAATGTTGGCATGACCACCCCCCGTCCGACCATTCGCTTACGTGAAGTAGCCGGTTCCATTCGCTTGATGGACGATAAAAATCACATCGATCATACCGATGCAATGAACCGTTATAGCGATGAAGTCCTGCCAACGCTCAGCGAACTGAGCGGTTATGTTGTGTGTGCCAAATCCCCCACTTGCGGCATGGAACGTGTAAAAATTCTGCAAGAGGATTGCAAAGGAGCGCAATATAAAGGCCGTGGTGTGTTTACATCGGCGCTGATGCGGCGCTACCCGCTGCTGCCCGTTGAAGAAGATGGCCGGCTGAATGATCTGCCGATCCGGGAAAATTTCGTATTACGGGTGCTGATTTACCATCAAGCAAAAGCGCTATTACAAAAACCGAGCCAACGCGCGCTGCTGCACTTCCATCAGAAACACAAACTGCTGTTATTGGCTCATAACGAACCCATTTACCGCCAACTCGGCCCTCTGGTTGCAACAGAGTTTGAAGGCAGCGACAGCGACAAAGCGCTGCAATACGTCACCCAAATGATGGCTGCGCTGGCCAAGCCTGCAACCCGTCGTGGGCACACCAACGTGTTGCAACACATTCAGGGTTATTTCAAAAAAGACCTTGAACCCAGCGAGAAGCAGCACCTGCAAGACACCATCTTGGCTTATCACAGCGGTCAATTACCGTTGATGGCACCGATGACCGTGGTAAAACACATTCTGAGTAAATACCCAAAGCCGTACATCAGTGATCAAAGCTACCTTGAGCCCACGCCAGTGCAATTAGCATTACGGTGTAATTTATAACCATGAAACTGGTCTGGCTGCGTAGCGATCTGCGCCTCAATGATAATCCTGCCCTCTACAGTGCTTGCCAAAGTGGTGAGCCGGTTGCTGTGGTGTTTGTGGCTACCCCGAGGCAATGGCAACAACACCACTGGGGCAACAACAAGATCAGTTTTATTGCCGCACAATTACAATCACTGCGACAACATTTAAACCAGCGCAATATTGCACTGCACATCAGCTGTTGCGATGATTTCTCAGCCCAGCCACAGCACCTCCATGCGCTGATGCAGCAACTCGGTGCCAGCTGGTTATTGTACAACGCAGAACACGGTTACAATGAACAAGTGCGCGATAACGCCGTTGCCGCCACACTGACCCAAGCTGGGCTTGGCTGGCAGCGCTTTGCCGAACACAATCTGCTTGCGCCAGAGCAGATCCGCACCGGTAAAGGCGAACCCTACCGCGTGTTCACCCCTTTTATGAAAAAAGCACGGCGCTGGCTGAGCGATTTTCCACCGCAGCCATTGCCCGCACCAGCCATCCAGCCCTTTGCGGTATTAGAACAACTTAACCACTGGCAACAGATCCCAACTTATCAACTGCAGTGGCCTGTTGGTGAAGATGCTGCCTGGCAACAGTTACAGCACTTTTGCCAAGACGCCATGAATGATTACCAGCATGGTCGTGACATCCCCGCCATTAACGGCACATCACGTTTATCGCCCTACTTAACCATTGGCGTCCTATCGTCGGTCGCGGTTTATCATTATTTACAGCAGCGTATGCCCCATGGCGATGGCGCCACCACCTGGATAAATGAGCTGCTTTGGCGCGAATTTTATCGCTATCTCATGCACCACTTTCCGGCGCTATCCAAGAACCAAGCGATGTATCCACACAAAGAACCCAAATGGGATCACAACCCCGCTTGGTTTGCTCGGTGGCAGCAAGGCAATACGGGCTTCCCCATGGTGGATGCTGGCATGCGAGAACTAGCGCAAACAGGGTGGATGCACAACCGACTACGTATGCTCTGTGCCAGTTTTTTGGTCAAAGATTTGCATCTGGATTGGCGCCTTGGAGAAGCACACTTTATGACACTACTGATCGACGGAGATTTTGCGAGTAATAACGGCGGCTGGCAGTGGGCAGCAGGCTGTGGCGCCGATGCCGCCCCCTATTTTCGGCACTTTAGTCCAACACGCCAAGCACAGCGGTTTGATCCAAAACAGCAATACCAAACCCGCTACGTACCCGAGTTGGCCGATGGACGGCAGAGCTATAGCCAGCCGATGGTCGATCACAAACAACAATGCCAGCAATTCAGCCAACGCGTGAAAGCGCTGTCGCCCAAAACAGCAACGGATTAACAATCTCTATCGTATTGGCTGAATTAAACCTAAATTAAAAATACATAACATCCTTTCGCCTTGCTCTTTAGACTCCGTAGCAAAGTAAAAGCCGAAGATAAATATAAGTCTAAAAGGCATTTGTAAAATCATTCATTTAATTTTTATTTTATCTTAGGTTATATTAATTAAAACTTATCTTTTTACTCTCGGTTAATTCTTTACGATGTTTATCGTAAATTCATTTACCGCCATTTCATTATGATTAATTGATATTTAAATTACATCATGGTGTCAATTTATCGTTACCCCAGTGGCTACAAGGTGGAGTGCTCAGCTACAGCAACCTAGCCTCCGTCTGTGCCCCAGCTAGAAACGTAATGCACAATCACATCCCGAAATTGCCGCCATCAATGGCGACAACTGCCATACTACTGCAAGCTGAGCATTGGTATTACGCTCATGCTGCGATGGTCAACATAAATACTTGAACTGAAGGAGACCCGCCATGAACATCGTCTGCAGCCGCAAGCTACTGCGCACTAAATGGACCGCCACCACTCCTTTTCACGATGAAACTCACTTTTTAGTCCAACATGTCTGCTTAGATCATCAGGGCCTTGCTAGAGGCGTTGTCATACAGGGATTAAATAACCGACATCAATTTGAATTAACCATGGCTCAACTGGAAGATTCAGACCGATGGCAGTTGGGCTGGAAGTAAAGTAGGTTGCTTAAAATTGAAACTGCATTATTATAGACGTTAATTCGGATAGAATTTTTTACTGCATGGATGCCATTTCAGTCAATCTGACCAGAGGACTCATACTCGCCGATGAGCAACTTACAGCTAGAAGATGCATTTCGTAGTGCATTAATAGAAATAGAACAAGAAAAGCAACATGTAACAGAATTATCATCCGCAACTCGCGCACCTCGTCAAATGCGCAGCTACATCGATCAACTGCAGTGGTCTGACAAGCAATTAATCACATTTCGAGATACCTTGGATGAAATGATCCAAGAGCGAAAAGAAAAAGCATTAAAGGCAGAACGAACGCAAACTTATCGTGCCAAGCTAATTAATATGGCACGAGAGCTCAATATGAGCTATGACGAATTAGTAACGACTATGGTTGATTTAGAAGCAATCAAAAAATAGCAAAAGCGACTTCGGTCGCTTTTTCTTTATTTAAATGAACATAAACAAACGTTAAAACGACTATTTTTATTCTGCCGCGCTAATCATTAACGGCCGTATTGGTATTATCTAGATAAGCCGTAGGCTCCACTTTACTTACATACTCTTCCCTGCACTGCTCTCATTTTATTCGCCATCATTCCTGTTTTTGCATTTTGCAAAAGCATTGCATTTTGCGCGTCAAAATTCCGTCACTTCGATACATCTGTGTCTATACTGCTGGCTCTGAGGCAAGTACCGAACCCCACAGATGGAGTGTTCCAATGCATTTTCCAAATTTACTCAAACTCAGGAGCTACACCCTAGCCGCACTGCTATGTGGCTTGAGCGTAAGTTACGCCACACCGGCCGCTGCCGATGGCGACGAACGACTTAACGCACCGACGGATCCGGCAATTGTTGAAGCACTGGCCAACGGCAACAAGATCCGAATATCAGGAACAGGTCTTCACTCCTTACCAGAAAGCCCTGGCACCATTAACATTGATTTAAACGATGGCGAAGTCATTGAACGCGTGCTGTTGTATTGGCAAGTCTTCGATTCAGATCTGTCTTTCGACACTGAAATCGACGTTGTTCGCACCGAAGATGGCAGCAGCTATATGGTAAGTGGTGATGTCATCGGGGTGTATACCGGAACAGATGGTGGCGCCCCGAAAAAAGCCTTTTACAACGCGTATTCAGCCACCATTCGAGCAGATATTACCGATATGGCCATTGTACAAAGTGGCACCAATACCCTTGAGATCTCCGGCCTCGACTTAATCGAACTGCCTAATGTGAATTTCGGTGACGATGGCAAAAATGGCGCTGGCGTGATGCTGATTTACAGCGATGGCAGTGGTTCATCGTTGCAATTGGTTGATGGGCATGATGCCGCATGGTGGCAGGGGAATGAATCGGGCTTTACCCCCAACCGTGAAACAACCAATGCAGTACGATTCGAATTTGATGCCACCGATCAAGATCGCTTTGCTGATATATCAATGTTTGTAGCCAGCGTTGAAGGCAGTGTTCAATCCGGGGGGGATCGCCCCTCCGTCATCGAGATCCGCGTCGGTAATGATCCTGCCGATGCCGTACGCGACATCAATGTGTTAACCAGCAACCGGGGCGACGAATGGGACGACTACGTCAGAAACTTCCCTATTCCCGCTGGTGCCAGCTTTGTTGAAGTGCAGTTGTACTCTGAAACCGATCCCTTTGTAGACCCTTTTGATCCAAACAATGATGTCGATCCTGCTTCGTTTGTTTGGCTCGCTGCTGGCCTTTCTGTGCCACAAAATATCGAAGACGCCTGTGAATGCCGCCCAAAGAAACTGACCTTCAAATTTGTTGGTGGTAACTGCGCCGCGTCAAACAATGATCAAGGCAGTAAGTTTGTCTGTGAAGGCGATCTGTTCGGCGCCAACAGTGCCGATATCATCGTGAGTTCGAATAAAAAGAAAGACAGCAATATCGATTTAAGCAGTAACAGTGTCGCATCGGGTGGCACCTTTATGCTGCAAAGTAGCGCCACGGGTGGGCAAGCCGGTCGATTACCAGCGCAGTCGAAGCTATTACTCTCGAATGGCTATGACGACATCTTTCTCGATATCCATACTTCATGTTCCGTTCCGTTAATGACCGGCGATCAATATGGCCCTCTGGTCTTAGTGGGCTTTGAGCAAGGCGATCAATGTGACGGTAAACCGAAGAAAAAACATAAGAAAAAGAAGAAAAAACATCACAAGAAGGGCAAGCATCACGACCATGATGATAAGCACAAAGGGAAAAAGCATGACGATAAAAAAGACAAACACAACAAGCACCATCACGACGATTAATCTCGATTAATCATTTCCTCGGTGAACAAGGACGTTCACTAATATTGCAGAGGATCGCTGCTCTGCAACCCGTCAATGACTCTTATACTCCTCCCCTCTGATTAACGACAGAATTAGTATCGATTCAATCGTTCACATCGGGCTTTATTAGCGCCGCTCAATTTCTCGATAATGAAATGCATGCCGTTCAGTCCAACAAGTAAGCTTCAACGGCGTGACCGACCGCCACGCTTTTAATCAAAGGCCTAACCAACTGAACTGCCTCGCCAACGTCAGCCCTGCAAACGTGTTGGCCACATATGAAAAAAGCCCTGTCCAGAGGACAGGGCTTTTTCGAACCATTTCGGGAGCTAGGGCGCAGTGGGCGGAACTCGAACCCGCGCCCCCGGCGTGGCCGGCCGCCAAGCTC
>NZ_CANLCI010000010.1 GCF_947489035.1 uncultured Ferrimonas sp.
TGTTACCCATGTGTGGGCTGGGAGTCGCTGGGCTTACCTAGCGGTTGTGATAGACCTCTTTGCGCGTAAACCTATCGGTTGGGCAATGTCATTTTCACCGGATAGTAAATTGACTTCTAAGGCCTGAACGATGGCTTATGAATCGCGAGGAAAACCAAATGGACTGATGTTTCACAGTGATCAAGGAAGCCATTATACGAGCCGAAAGTACCGACAGCTATTGTGGCGTTATCAGATCAAGCAAAGCCTATCTAGAAAGGGAAATTGCTGGGATAACAGCACAATGGAACGCTTCTTTCGCAGCTTGAAAACGGAATGGATACCTGCAACCGGGTATCAAAATTTTGCCGAAGCTTGGTGTGAGATTGTTGACTACATCATCGGCTATTACAGTTCGCTCAGACCTCATCATTACAACGGCGGTTTGACGCCCAATGAGTCAGAGCGAAGATACTGGAAAACTTACAAAAACGTGGCCAAATTTAGTTGACCATATATGGACGCCCCGGTTTTTGCCAGTCTGATAACGTTCGGTTCGCGACCATATATCCGGCGTCGTAATGGCCTTGCGACCGCGCCTTGATGTAATCCGAACCCTAGCTCCTAATCACTACATCGGCATCAACACTGTGCCATGGTCAAGATCAGGTTCAACTAGGGACGGTTAACCGTTTTTTCATCAGTTCCGGCAAACTCGGAGGGCAGTGTTCTCCCTGTCAATTACTTGATAAAAGCCTGTTCAGGCTACGCCTTAACAAAGGCTAAGCTTGCATCAAACCGGCACCCTTTTGACAAAATACACCATGAAATTCGAGCCAGTTTGTTCGCAAGAGCGACCGTAGCTTTGTGCTTACCTCGACGCTCAATGAGTTGGCGAACCCAGCTGCCAAGTGGGTCATCCCGCTTGTCGATAAATCTGATGACTGCCCTTGCACCATGTATAAGCAAGACACGTAGATCTTTATTTCCATGCTTCGTTATGGCACCGAGTTTCGACTTCCCGCCAGAGCTGTGCTGACTTGGTATTAACCCACACCACGCTGATAGCTGACGGCCATTTTGAAACTGCTTACCATCCCCAACCTCACTGATTAGTGCAGCGGCGCAAATGGGACCGAATCCTGGTACTTCGAGTAGCGATTGGTAACTATCTTGCTGCTTGCAGAGAGCTGCAATTTGGCAGGAGAGCTCTTCTATATCGCCATTTAATAATCGGATGTCGTCAGCTAAACCAGCCAATAGACTCCGCATTGTTGCTGTCAGCCCATTGGTAGGCTCAGCAATAGCATCAGGCACTGCTTCTAGCAGGGTTGTTATTCCTTGCGGGAATACAACACCGTACTCCATTGCCAATGCCCGAATCTGATTGGAAGTGGCTGTGCGTTGCTCAACCCTTCTTGAACGTACGCACCTTAGTGCCTTGATATCTTGCTGCTCTGTGGATTTTACCGACACAGCATGAATACTCGGGCGCTGTGCTGCCTCACAGATTGCTAGTGCATCATTAACGTCATTTTTTTGGTGGTGCGTAAATGGCTTAACCGCCTGTGCAGGCAACAATAGTGGTTTAAATCCCATCTCCAGCAATGTCCGTCCCCAATGATGGGCGGATGCACAGGCTTCCATCGCGATTACTGTACCCTCCGGAAACTGTCTGATTACATGAAGTAGTTTGCTTCGAGCAACCTTACGGTTCCATTTGATGCTGCCATCATCACGCAGCACACAGACTTGAAAAACGTTCTTTGCGAGATCGATGCCGGCTGTCTTAATATTCATGGTGGGCGCTCCTTCTAGCGAATTAGCATTGCGTGGCTAATTCTGGCGCATTGTGACGCCGTCTATGGGAGGGGCGTCCATCACATCACTACAGTAGGAGGTATCTCTGGAGAGGCCCATGACCTTGCAAGCTTTGGATACATTGCGCAGTTCTTCAGCCAAGTTGAGCAAACCGAGCTTGTGTTTGATGATTTGTTGATTACTCTCGTACATGAGGGTTGCCTCTTCTTTGATGAGCGTTTGGTCACTTTCAATCAAAGGAGGTAACCCTCGGTTTTTCAAACCAAAGTGTCAGATCTGGTCTGAACTAATACAATTCAATGCTCGGGCTTTTCGTATTTTAGCCTCAGTGAAATGGCTAATTTAGTCAGTTTCGGCGTAACAGGAACCTAGTTTTTCTTCACCACTTGCTGTTCGGTCATAAGCTGGGTAAACGCCTTACCATCCTGACGTGCTGCGTTGATCACATAAGGCGCGTAGATATCAAACAGCATTTTGGTATTGCTGTGGCCGAGCATCTGCGAGATATAGAGTGGATTCTCATGGGCGGCCATGTGCAGTACTGCCGCAGTATGTCGGGTCTCATAAGGGCGGCGTTTGGTTAGGCGCGCTTTGGTCAACGTTGGGTACCAGATGTGGCGGCTAACGTAATGCGTACTGAGTGGTGTGCCAATTGGCGTCGTAAAGACAAAGTTGCTGCTGTCGAGTTCGTTTCGACTTTTGGCTGCCATGACGCGCTGCAGCGCTTGATAGACTGGTTCGCTCATGCGCAAATCTCGACGTGACTTAGGGGTTTTGACCACGGTCAGTTGATCTTTCACCCAGTTCTTTCGCACCTTGATGAGGTGATGATTGAAATCGAGGTGTTCCACTTGCAGGCCGTGCACTTCGCAACTGCGCAGGCCAGTAAAGAAACGCACGACGTAGTAGTCGTGCCATTTCGGATCAACGCAATCTAAAAAGCGCTTCACTTCTTCGACGGTCATTGGGTTTGAGTCGGCCTTTTCTTCGCGTAGCGCCTTGTATAAGCGAAACGGGTAGGGAAAGCCTAACTCTTCCGCGCCGCGACTGACGATGCTGATCAACGGCCCAAGGATGTTGTTAATGCGAGCGTTGGATAAGGCTCGGCTGCCATCGGCTTTGGTGAGATTAACCAGGCCATCGCGAAAGGTTTCGAGCTGCCCCAAAGTGATCTCATTCATCAGCGTGTTACCGAAATCGGCAAACAGGTACTTCTCGAGGTTAATCTCGACGGTGCGATAGTAGGTCGCTTGCCAGCGGTGGGCTTGGCGCGCTAACCAGTCGCGGGCGTAACGATCAAAGTAGGGAAAATGTGCCTCTGGATTACGGTCGCGCTCCAGCTGCTCAAACAGGGCAACTTTGCGGCTGTTGGGAAAGAAATCCCGATAGCTGAAGGTGCCTAGGTCGATTTGCGCGTTGATCTGCTTCAACGTCTGCTGACAGGCTTTCAGGTTTTTCGGTGTGGCTTGCAGGCCAGAGCTTTCCCGAAAACGCTGACCGTAGATGTGTAAGTCGTACTGAATGACTCCGTTTGGGCGCACGCGGATATTGGCCATTTCTAGCCCTCCTCAGATAGATCTGTCCCTATCCGATGGCGCGCCGTATAATGCGCCCATCGGCTGGACTGGGTTTAAGTGCTCTGCAGCCGATACGGGGTAGGGCGGTTGCCGCCGTCCTATCCCAACTGCTTTATTGATAGTTGTACCATTAGATGCTGATTTCGCAGCTATTGGTCATTAACTATACACTCACTATACATGTACTATACATGCAGCTGTATATTTGTACAGTTCAGGTGTGCTGATTTTATTTCCCTTCGTTTCCTTTTCGCGCTGATTAGGTGTCGCCGCTGATCACAGCGCTGTGTTCTCACATGAGTTAACTTACCGCCCCAAAGCGCATGGCCGAACGAGCAGCCAGTATCGCGCAATCAAGCGGTCACACTCTCAGCAGTTTACCTACCCACCGCCGCGTTAATTCTTGCGCTAAATATCCAGCAGATCGTCATAACCAAACAGATCCACTTGGCCTTCAGATTGTGGCTCGTCGCTGATCTGTTTTAGATAGTCGCAATAAAGCGCGATCATCTCTGGCTGTTTTTCCGGCTCTGGAAGCAGTGGGATGAAAGCGTAAGGCTTTTGGTTGTTGTAAAAGACCAGTTGGTGCGAACCATCACTGAATAATTCAATTCGAAGTACGATGTTGCGATCGTCGATAACGCCCTGAAGTTTGACTGCATTGATGTCGTTTAACTGCAGCGAGTAAAGTGTACTGACGTTACTGGGCTTCATTTCGAGCACCGCCGGCAGATCGGCCATTTTATGATTATCCGTGGTGGCGCTGATCATCAAGCGGTTGTCGTGAACCAATAGGAAGCTACGTTGGTTTTTTTTGACTTCAACGATTTTTTGGTAAGCCTTGATCTCCTGTTTAAAGGCGATCCCGTCAGTGATAAATGCAACCACCGTCTGCGTGGTGTTGATTGCCGCTTGAAAAGAATCGATGTTAGCGATTTGATAGGCGTGGCTGCTGGTGTCTGTTTTGATCAACAGTTTATCGCCAACCTGCATCAACCCCATCTTCTGGGTATTGCTTTGGGTGATTTTACGGATGCTGGTTAACGCTTGCTCCGTTACCGCCGCATCGCAGTTCAGTGTTTCCGCCAGTGGACTGTGTACCTCGCTGATCACACCGGAGCGAAGCACCGTGATTTTGTCGCAACCCGGATTCAGTTTGACGATGTCAAACGGGCACTGCGGCGAAAGCTGCTCGGCAAGCAGAGCAAATTGACTGACATCGTGCATTGTTGGGCTGACGCTTGATTGCCACTCTTGGCTTTGCAGATGCGCTTTTACAGGAGGTTGGCTGTAAGTGTGGCGATATTGATCCAGATGGGGAAAGCTGATCTCGATCAAACCGTCCCCTTGAGGGGTAAACAACAGTGTTAGCGCTTGAGGGGAAGGCGTTTTTAAGATGGTCTCCACAAAGTCAGCGACGATAGCGAATTGCATTGGCACCGACCACGTCCAATTCGCGATTTCGATATCCACTTGTGAGGTTTGACTGTGATCACTGGTGAGAAATCGCATCCGCTTTAGCTGTGGATCGGCGCATACCGTCATCAGTTGATGACCCTCTTTAGCGCGCGGTCGACTGATGCTCAGAATATCGATAAGTTGCTTGACATTCTCGTTGCTCAACACCACGGTGAGCGGCTTTAACATTTTACTTTTCATAACGTTGTCCTCAGTTTATTGAGTCAAAAAGTCGCAATAGAGCGACACAAGTTGCTTGATGGGGAAATGCGAAGCGCTAAGCTCAATCGCGATTTGGCTTTGGCCTTGGTTCATCAGCGAGCGCGGTGGAAGCAGTTGGTGTGGTAGGCGAACCTCCTTAGTTAGCCGATTGAACAGGGTGTTGGATTGGGTTTTGCGGTTGGCGTAAAGGGTGATGCGGGCCTGAAGTAGCCCAAAGGTGTTGTTGCCAGTTAGGGTGGCCACAAAGTCGATTGCCGCGCTGTCGGCGTTAAACCAGCGTTTGACAACAACCCCTTTGCCTTGTTGATAAGTCAGTGTGAATTGGCGCAATGTTTCGGAAAACCAGCGACGCTGTTTGGGCGTTAGCGCCAACGCCTGGTAGCGACCGGTATGGTTAAAGGCCGCATTAATCAGCTCCCAGCTGATGGGCACAGCTGCGGTATCGTTTGGTGATGGCTGGCGTTGTGCGCGGTACAACTGCAACAGCAAGTAGTCGATAAAGCCGCGTTGGCCTTGTTGGATTAGCGTGCTCAGCCAAAGACGGTTTAGCGCCTTAAGCGGCAATAGCGCTGCAGGCGAGTTAGTGCCTTGCCGATGTTTTCGAAGGACGTAAGCTCGGAGTGCCTGGGGAGCAAGTTCAACCGCTTGGTTTTTCCGTTGTTGACGAACGCCAATGTCAGGATTGGGCTGCAGCTTTTTTAGGTGCCGTGAGAGATCGTTACTGCCCGGTGCTAGCCCTAAGACAAAACGCAGCTCCCACTTTTCGAACAACGTTTTCTCCGGCAATAAAAACAGCCGCATGCGTTCGTGCCCATGCAGGTAGCTTTTACGGGTCGTCGCATGATGACTGTGCCCCAGCATCGTGCCGACCAAGCCAAACAGCACCGCGTCGTTGAGGTGCTCAATCGACTCCCCTTGATGGTGCGCACTAAAGCGTTGATAGGCATGATCGTAGCTGGCCGTATCGTAGTTGAGTTCAGACACTGGCGCGCTTGGGCCACGGCGCAGTAGGCGAACTTGTTCGGTGAGCAACTGTGCGCCACTGTGGCGCAGATGATGAAAGCGAATGTCACTTTGGGTAACCCACTGCAGTGCTTTAGATACCACCGCGAGGTAACGTGAAATGCGAGTGGATACTGCCTCTGTGGCAAAGCCAATCAATGGGGCATCGGCGTCAGCGCCTTGTTTGATCACAAGCAATAGGCGTAGCCAGTAAGCGCAACTCTCTGGGAGGCTGAGATATACCTCTCGTCGGCGCCGATTTTTGGTTTTGCCCTCGGCCGTATTGCCGATTATTAATTGAAACGTACTCTTGCTGCCGGGCATTGAGCGAACGTCACGCATACGCAAGCGAGCCACTTCGCCGCTGCGTAGAGCGCCGTAAAACCCTAATATCGCGCCGATAACAGCAAACAAGGTGATCAGTGCCGAATCACTTTTGGTTTCAAATAAGCACTCGATGGTTTTGCCAAATTCCAGTGGCGACACTCGGTTGGGATTGATCGAGAGAGAGGTGGTCGAGCTTTCAATCTGTTCGAGTTGCAGTGCCTCGGTCAGCTCAAAGGTGGCCATGAAACGCAGCAGGTAGGACAGGTGGGTGCGCTGCGAATCGTTCTCGGCTGCCTCGGTGAGTCGCTGTGCCCATGCGGTAATGGCCTCTTCATCGGCACAGGCGGCTAATGGCAGTGGGTGGGACTCGAGCAGCCCATCCAAACTGGTGTAGATTGCAATGGATGACTGGGCCAACTTCTCTTTCGTTTTGCCACCAAAGATGAGCAGACTCTTGGTCTGCTCGTACACGACGTAAGGCAATACGTTGTTGGCTTCGATAACCGGAGCCGACTGCTCCAACAATCCATCAAAATTGTGTTTGCCGCGCTTACGGATGGAATCGAGCAGCGCTTTGTGGGGCCACTTTGGGGTGTTGTTGCCGCCAGTGGCGTGGCTCACTTTCGGCGTTGACCAAATAGAGGCGCGTGCCGGTTTGCTGTTGGGCGTGGTTAATGCCGGCTTAAGCAAGCGGGCTCGTGGGATGGCCGCACTCAATTCTGGGTGACTCCAGTCTCTCAGCGTGGGCATGTCGAACCCATGTGCGATATGCCAGTAGGCTTGAATGAGTACCGTCAATTCGTGTTTCGATAGCGGCTCAAAATAGAGTGGCGCCTCCGACAGCGTGCAATTGATTGCCGCCAGTAGCCTTATCTCGCTGCTTTTGTCGCCTTGCTGATGGTGCTGTTTGAGTCGTTGCCAGCCGAACAGGTCGACGCCGTAGCTGGCGGCATGGGCAGTACCGTTTGCCAAGTCGCGTCCGAGCTCGAAATAGACGATTGGGGTATCACCATCGATGATCGCTACTGCATGGGGAACATTGATGATGCTAACCAGATGACGTAGTGGCAGCGGCGCAATCTGAGTAAGGAAATACAACGCGGTGACGCCAATATCGAGCCTGTTGGAGACCGTATCGCCTTTAAGGATGGGAGCCAGTGCGATTTTCAATTTAGCGACTCGGTGCCCCTGTGTGGCCAACGCGCTAAAGCGTTGTTGCTCTTGTTGATGCAGGGTTTTCTGAACGCTTGTGGGGACGGTCCAACCAAGCACGTGGATCAGATAGGCCAAGATCGCATGCAGTGCTGCCTGATGAGACTGATGCTGAGAAAAATGCTGCTCGATTAACCCTTTGGCTTCTCTCAGCGCCTCATTCGTCAGTGTTTTACGTCGCTGCTGTGGCAGTTGTGTCCAGCGATTGAGTAGCCAGATTAAGCTCGCTGGTTCAATCGGTGCCGCGCCCGATTGTCGATTGAACTGCAGGATGTGCTGCGCCAGTGCGTTAATCATGAGGCACCTCGGATCCCCAAATCGGCAGTTAAGCCGTTCAGGGCGACTAAGATCTGTTGCTTGGAGTGGCGATCGGCCAAGGTGATCTCAACCTGTTCGCCATCGAGGTAATGCCCCATCACCCGAGCGATCAAATGCGTGGGAAGCTTACGCAGCGCCAGACTTTGGGCGCAGGCGTGCCGAAGTTGATAGGGCACATGGCCAGGCCAAAACGTCGCCAGAAACCGGCGCAGTACACGAGCCGTTAACGGCGTACCAGCGAAATCCTCATCGAGCAGATAGAACAGGGGTTTATCGGTATCGAATCTGAACGAGGGCATTAATTGCTTTGCAAACGCTTGATACTTAGCCAGTTCCTTTTGCAGAAAAAGATTGAGGTATAAACGACGCCATGTGCCTTTGTCTTTGACGGCAGCAGTGTCGCCACACACGCTCTCTGCCGTGGGGGAGACGGCGCCGGTTGGACGCATCGACGTTAACGCGATGGTTTGCAATGCCAATTGGCAGGTCCAAGCGTTGTGGTACCGCAGCAGTTGCGCCTTGGACAGCGAGCCGCGTTCGGGTTTAAGCGAGTCGGTATTGGCTTGGATAGTGGCAAATACACTAGGGAGAGCCGTTAAGTCGACGCAACGTTTGCCGCCAAAATGTTCATCTGGGATCTCTTCGCGGCCGGGGTTCATCACGATGGCAACGATCTTATTGGGGTAAGCGCTTAGGTATTTCGCCAACGGTGGGGAAGGATCGATCGCCATAGCACGGCCAGCAACGACTCGATTGAAGTCAGCGTCGCAGGATAGATGGCGTGCAGCGCCGATGATCCGTTCAAAGATCCGATTTTGTAGCGCAAACCATTGGGCACGAATGGCACTGTGGGCTTGGCTGGTGTAAGCCAAAGCATGACGGTGGTGGAGTGCGCTTGGACCGAACACTAATTCGATGGCAGGCACGTCCAAGGTCGCATTGGCTAGGGCGCATTTAAGCCAAAAACGATGCCAAATTCGCTTATCGAGCCTTGGTTTGCCTTTGAACTTAATGGCCCGTGGGCGCAGCTTTTTATGAACAAAGTCCACCAATTGCTGTGCTTGGGTTTCGTTCAGTAATGGCGTTTCATACTCGGCTTCACTGAGCACCGCCTGACAAAATTGATTCAGACAAGCTGGGACCGGCAGCCAGAGGTATCGACGGGGTTCACCGGGGACAGGGTGGCTGAATTCAACCCAACTCACGGTGCCGTCATACACGGTACGCACGGCCCAGGCCGACGTTGGCAGTTGATTGCTCGTGCGACGCGCCAATAAGCGCACCTTGGTGATATCGAGCGTGTTATCCAGGCGATTGGAGAGCCATAAAATGAGCCATACGAACAGCAGCCGATTGTCCTTAAGGGCGTGAAAGACCAAGCGCAACGATTCCATTGCCTGTTGGTACGACGGCGCGGCCGTGCCACTGCCCGCGTTGAGGTTGCGCTTTCTAATGTGACTTTGACTCATGTTGGCTGCCCCTATTTGAAGTTGCTGTTACAGCGGCCCGCCAGTTGAGCGAGTCTGGTTTTGGTCGGTAATGGAACCCTGAGGGACTGCCCGCGCTTAACTCGCTGGCTTAATGTTGAGAATGATTGCAGTGGTTGAAACCGGTGTTGCAACGCAGGCTGAGTGAGATTGAGCGTTGTTATCATGGCTTCGAGTTCGTCCGGTTGTTCGCCACTGATCACATTCAGTGGGATGGACAGTTTTTTGGCTGCAGGGTGGTGCTGTAACACCCCAAGCATGGGCTCAGGGGTAAGTAAGAAGAACCCATCCGACGATTCGCCCACCGGAGTGACATACAATGGTGTGCCATGGCCCAGCAGCTGCATTTGTTCGACGTTCAGCTGGTTGTAGCTCTCGTCGTAAAGCGAGATCGGATCGTCACTGCACAATGATGCAGTCAGTGGGTGAAGCTTGATGGTGAGCGTGGCCACGTTGGCCATTTGGCGTTTAATTTTGTACATAACTTCTCCTTGTTTGGGTTTGTGTTTTTACGTTGTTGATGAACAGCACCATTGGTTTTGGTTGCTATTTGGGCCATCACGACTTTTGGGATGGGCAAGGTAATTTATTGAAAAAAATCAATTTTTTTGCGCGTAGTGAAATGCGGCTGTGCAACACGCACACGCACACGCAATGTCAGCTTGGATGGCGTGATTGCGGAGGTGTTTTGCAGAAGTCGGTAGCGACGTTGCGGCAAGAGAAACCGCGCGAGTTAACTCGATTGAGTTATCGAAGATTGACTGTTGAAGACCATGGAAGTCACGTAGTGCTCCCACATCGGCAAACAGAAGCCATTGAATACTGAGGCTCTTGATAGGAGAACGGCTCAATCAGAGCAGTCAGCCTATGCTGAGCGGTTCAACACAACGTATGGTTGCCAAGTGGAAATTACGGCGTAGCAATGGTGATTTTCAGGATCGACTTGCTCAGTCAACATTTTATCCTGAAAGCAAGTAGACTCTTGTTGCTAGTCAGGGCTGATTCGTCAGCGGATGATCGATTTACCCGCTTCGACGAAGCGGTAAATTCGATACAAGTGAAGTCCAAATACACGGGGCATTGGAGGGAAAGTCGACCGTTTGGTCACTTTCGATGTAAATATCATTCACAGTCGTCCGATAGCGGGCAACTGCTCATTCGTATCTCGATGGCCGCAAGGCGAGTTCCGCCGAACAGCTCATTATTGATACAACGTTAAAACGTCGTTCTTCGTTATGGTTGCCGTGCAACACATACCGAGCGTGATAGAAAGTCGACCGTTTGGTCGCTTTCGATTTAGCATCTGATGCTCTGTTGTCCCGTAATGAGTAACCGAGCATATATGGCTACGGGGTAAAATGCCCCTTAGATTGAACGTATCTCACTCTCGAGGTTGTCGTCAATGCCATTGTAGATAATTTGATATGACAATGTTTCGCGAGTTGGCGTCGTCCCTGACGAGGGAGAAAACCGCATCCGCATCAATCGCGCCTTATGCTTCGCCATGCTAAGGGCGAATCAATATTTTTTCGCGTATTGAATCGATGGTTTCAAGAAGCGCTCGACAAGGCGCTGTGTCGGAACTTATTCCTGGAATCCAGCGATAGGTCGTTGACGGCCCTCACGACAGAACAAAAGCAAGCCAAGTCATTTACGCGGCATCGGTGTGGCACTTCATTTGCGTATCCATACTGAGCACAGGCACTAATGCTAGAACGATTTCATGCTGATCCGGTAAACCACTCAGTCAGGCCCCAGCATGAAGAAACGGTGCCATCAGATAACGGCAAACCGCGCCAAGCATTTTTGTGTTGGCTCCAAAGCGAAGCGGGAACGGTGATAGGGTAGGGCCCACTAATTCGCTCAAGATCATCGGTAGGCCATAAATGGACTTTCGCATATCGGTAATGCCAACCACCAGGCAGCGCTTGCCCTGTGCTGTGGTGCTGATAACGCCAGTACGGACGGCGGCAGTAGGTGAGCTGTTATCGTTTCTTGGTTCTCCAGAGGCGTAATCAACGCCCTTGTTCTGCGTCAACAGGGCATACCGGCCCAACAGGCCGGCATACTCAAATTGTTGCTGTTTTGCTCCCACGAGGCACGTCCCCTTTGACCGGCAACCGTTGTTCCATACTGATCATTGTGTACGTGAAGACCCTGTCTACAAATCGCTTAACTTTGAATGAACAAGTCAAAGTGTGGTACTGCTTACTACACTTTTGTGTAAGAGATCCCCAATGAGAATCTTTGTTACCGACGAATTTGAAGATTTCATGAAACGAGGGGGATTGAAGGATACCGACATCATTAAATCGGCCGTTGAGGTCAACAATGGCCTAGTGGATGCTGATCTGGGCGGTGTATTGAAAAAGCGCATCGCCCCTAGGGGCACCAGCAAGCGCGATGCGAGCCGCAGTATCATCGCTTTGAAACGTGATGAGAAGATATTCTTCATCGATGACTGGCGAAAAAGTGACGTTCCTAATAAGGGCAAGGAGATCCCAGGTAGACTGCTGGAGACCTATCGCCTGATCGGTAAGGCACTGATTTCTGCCGATGATGAGCAGCTAAACGTCGATATCGTACAAGGTTTGCTGAGAGAGGTTGAGCAGGATGGATAATAGGTAAAAAAAATGCAACGCATGGCACAGCGTTTTGCTCAGACGGGCACCGTTGATCAACTGACCATGCGAAAAATCGACGCACTTGCAATGCAGGATAAACTGGACGGATTTAACGCCCAAAGGATCCAAGCACTGCGCGCCCGTGAAGGGATCAGCCAAGGCGTTTTAGCAATGGTTTTGAATATGAGCAGTGAGAGCGTAAAGAAGTGGGAGCAAGGTAAATCCAAGCCTCAGGGCGCAGCCCTTCGACTTCTCTCGATTATTGACCGTAACGGCATCTCTGCGGTGATTTAAGCAAGTAAGGCTCCAAGTTATGGTTAGGCTCGGCGTTGTTGCCGAGCCTTTTTGTCGTACGCCGAGTAGGGCTTTGTTGGACAGATCCCAATAGTTCGGCCTATTAGGCGGATGGCTTGGTTACGCCAATCCATCCAAGAACTGAGACAGTTAGAAGGAGAGGAAAAGACCGTGCTAGGTCGTGTTCTTTAATAGCGGCGGCACTATTTTGATTTTTTGTGTTTCACGAATCCGCTTAAAGACGAATATCCCACATGGCCCAAAGGTTTAGCTCATCATCAGAGTCATTATCACTTTTAAATTTAGAGTGTGCGTAACCGGCGCTGAGTTCTAGCCTGCCTGCGAACAACGGCATGATGTAACTGCCGTCCAATTGGTAGATTTTCTCATTTACGTCTGATATTGGGTTGCCACCAGGCGCAGCGTCGTTGCTGTTGTCGTGGTTGACGTCCAAGTAGCGCAGATTCAGCTTCCATTGGTGGCCGTTTGGCGCGAAGCCGATGTTGCCAAGTACATAAGCAAAAGTATCGTTGTCGTAGGTGCTGCCGATCACTCGGCCATTGTAGCGCATGCCGGTTTTGTAGATACGGTGTTCGTAAGTGTAGTTGTATTGGCCACCGCACCAAGCAGAAGTGTCGCTGTATTCGAAGAAGGTGCGGATCTGTTGGCCAAAGGCTTGGTAAGAGATGTCGCCGCCCCATAGCCAGCTTTTGGCTTGGAATGGCGGCAATTTGTTTAACTTAAAGCCGTCTTCGCCCATCGATTCGCCATACAGACCGTACGGCACCCCAAAGGCGGTATCGCCCCAGCGGAAGTCGATGGCAGCGATCTGGTTGCCGGGCTCATTGTCTGAATTCACCCCGTCACGCCCGGTATTATCTTTGCCGGTAATCATATTCTTCCAGACTTCGAAGCCGCACTCGCGCCCATCACCACACAATTGCGCGGCACGGGATATGCCCAGTTCTAACTGCGGGATCGGCTTAATCGTGCCGCGGAAGCTGTACAGCAGGGTGTCCTTAATATGGCGGTCGTCGTCGTTCATCCAGCTGACGCCGGTGGTCAACGTCCATGGTCCCAGCCAGGAAAGCCACTTGGTGTCGAACGCCTTGGGGTTGTTACGGCTTAGGTGGACTCCGGGCATCGGCCGCGCGTTAGTGCTCATCAATAGTGCCGAGTTCATGCTTGGGCCATACCACTGTTCGATTTGGCCAGCGGCAACAATCCAGTTGCCCCACACCGCGGCAAGGTAGCTGCCATCAAGGCGAAACGCTTCATCGTCCTGTGCATCGTAGGCGTAAGTCACCGCCAGTTTGCCAGCAAAACGATCCCCTAAAAATTCTGCGCCGACTTGTGCTTCACCTTGTTCTCGATTCGCGCTGCCAAAGTGCTGGAACCGCGGCGTGTCGCTGCCGCCGCCAAGTGAGGCGAATGTACGGCCACCGTTGTTGATCTCTTGGTTCATGCGATGGCGCACCCGCCGTAACGCATCTAAACCGCCGTCGCTCAGTGGCATGGCGCCATTGGCCATTATGTTGTCGCGAATGCCTGACCACATCAGTGGGAAGGTGGTCAGCGGCACGGTGATCAGCCCCTCATCGCCAAGGCGTTGTAGATCCGCGCGCAGGTGGAGATCGTCAGGTGCTATCCAAGGAGCAGCAGAGGCGGCAGTCGTAAATAAGGCAAAAAATAGAGCGGCAGCGTGGGATTTCATTGAGTCGCAGGTAAATAGCAAAGTTGCCGCAGGTTATACGGGGATAACGCCGCCATTTGTATTGGTCGATCTCTTATTCTGCTGTCGATTGGCCTTTGTGTGGTGCTGCGAAGTTATCCATTTGAGCCAATTGTTGACGGATTGTTGGCCAATGTCGCTTGAGCCTGAGTGCTGCGGCTGTTTTATCGTTGGTGGCGTTTTTTGCTGCGGGTTTGCATCGCTGCGAATGTTTTTACCTTTTGCAGAGTCATCTTGGTGGATAAATCACCATTCAATGTAAATTTTAGCCGTTTACTTCAAAATTCATTAATCATCACTTGAATCCATTCGATGCGACATTATCCTCGTCCCTGTCCGATGTCTGAGCGTGCAGCTAACGCACCAAAGTGTCGTGATGTTGGTTATGGAGAGGGAGTGATTCTATTGTTGTCATCAGGTCGGATGCTCATGCGGCTAAGTAAAGCCTCGCTGCAACACGCGGGTTTACATCGCGGTGTGGGTCAGTGGCAGGGTATGCCAGCCAAACAGCGCAAGTTGCAGCTTGATATCTTGCGTCAGTTCCACTCTTTTGCCCAATCCAATCTATTCCAGCCAGATCTTCCCTTACAGCAACTGCACGAGTTGGCCACCGACGCCCAGCATGAATTGGGTCTGCTGTTAACCCAAGTGGCGGCCGAAAGTGGTGCCAGCCTAACGTTGCCGCAAGTCAAATCCTTTGCCCGAGCCGAAGCCAAAGTCGCCACTGAACTGCAAGGCGAGCACCGCCGCTTAACGGATCTAGCCCGTGCCACCTTGGTGGGCAGTGACATTAGCGGTGTGGTAAATGCCTTCTTAAGTTTGTGTGAACAGGCCGACATCATCTATCTGCTTAACCGTTTTGCTGAGCCCAAAGCCAATGGCTACCGCGATCTTAAAGTGCTGGTGCGTTTACCCAACAGCGGCATGGTGGCCGAGGTGCAAATACACCTAGAAGCGATTGAGAAAGTGAAAAGCGGCGAAGAGCATCGGGCTTATCAGCAGCAACAATCGATCGAGCGCCAAGCGGAACAAGAACAACGACCACTGAGCGTGTGGGAGCAAGCTAAGATCAGCCGTCTTCGTCGCTATAGCCGCGCCTTGTACGAGGAAGCGTGGCAGCGTTATCTGCCCAGCAGTGCGCGACTGGCCTAGCGGCATGGTTCTTCGGCAGCAGCCATTGTTAGGTTAAATCATCGTTGGTTCAATCGCGGCAACCTTCGGGTTGCCGTTGGCGTTTTTAGGCGGCTGCCTTTCAGTGCTCTCGGCGCAGCTCGGCTTACAACGGCAGTCTCAACGATTGACCCAATGCACTCTGTGTCTTGATGCCGATGCTGTGTTTGATAAGGCTGTTAGCCTAAGAAAATAACCCTTTCAGGCTGATGCCTCTTCTCGCTACGGCTTTGAAACCTTGTTCCTGCTTACGCTTACGGCTGTATTGATAATCATCGTAATAATTCAGGCCGCTGTAGGCCGCGTGGCGATCGATGCCATTGAGGATCAGCCCGCTGATCTTGGCGTCTTTTTGTTGCAGCCGCTGCTGGGCTAACGCTAACTCTTTGGTGGTGGAGTGCTGCTGTTTCAGCACCATTAAACGGGTGCCAGCGTGGCGGGCGATGATGCTGGGATCGGTCACGGCCAGCAGTGGTGGGGTGTCGATCAACACCACATCAAACACCTTATTGGCCCATTGCAGCAGTTGCTCAAAGCGCGGATGCTGCAACAGCTCGGTTGGGTTGGTCGGCACCGCGCCACGGGGAATGATGGTGAGGTTGCTTACGGTGCTGCGGCGCAACGCTTCAGCGCGGCTGATGTTGCCTTGCAGGTATTCGGTAAGGCCGTTGTCGTAGTGGGTGCCAAAAGCCCGTTGCAGGTAGCCCATTCGCAGATCCGCGTCAATCACCAACACCCGTTGCCCTGCTAAGGCCATCACCGTGGCTAAGTTGGCTACGGTAAAGCTTTTGCCAATGTTGGGGGAGGGGCCCGTTATCATCACTACCTTGTTGTCGGCCTGCACTAGCGGGCGGTGCAAACTGGCGTGCAGACTGCGTAGGGCTTCGACGGCGAGATCTTGCGGTGCCGCTAACGGCAATAGGGCGTGGGCACCGTTTAAGCGCTGCTGCAACGGCCGCTTGCGCTGCTGCGTCTCTAATCGGCGTGCGGCTTTGCTTTGGGGTACGCTGGCCAATACCGGATAGCCCAGTTCTTCCAATTGCTTGGGGTTATCTACTCGGCTCAGCAGCATCAGTCGCAGTAAGGCAATTGCCACGCTAGCCATGGCGCCCAGTAGCGTTGCCAACACCACAATTAACGCCTTCTTCGGTTTGATCGGAGCCGGATTAAGTTGGGCGTGATCCAGCACGCGCACTGTGCCACTGGTGCCTTCGCGCAGCAGCTCCAGTTCCTGTTTTTGCTTCAGCAGCGACAGGTAGATCTGTTGATTCAGTTCAACGTCATGCTGAAAGCGGACGATCTGCTGTTGAGTCTTGGGCAGTTGCTCCACCACCTTATTCATCTGTTTACGGCGCTCAAGCAAAGATTGCTTCTGCTTGCTCAGGGTCTGAAAGTTTGGGTGCTCCGGGGTAAACAGCACCGCCAACTCTGCCTCTTTCGCCTCTAAATCGGCGATCTCCGCTTCCACTCCCACCAACTGATCCAGCACTCGCTGGGATTCCATTGACACATTGACCGATTGCACGCTCAGCTGATAATCATTCAGCGCTTGTTCTGCCCGCCGCAGTTTCGTTTGCACTTGCGGCAGCTGGGTGGCTAAGAAATCGATGCTTTGCTGTGCCTGCGCCGCCATCCGTTTCAGGTTTTGTTCAAGGTAGTTGTTGGTGATGCTATCCAGAATCCGAGTCAAACTGGCTTTGTTCTGCCCTTGCAGCGAGAGTGCCAGCATGTTCGATTGCTTTCCCCGCTCTGCCACTTGCAGCTGCCCAGCTAAGGAGCGAATGGCACTAAAGCGCGGTAACTTCGTGAGCAAAAATTCACTTTGATAGTTGGCTTGCAGTGCCGAGATCAGCACGCTAATGCCGTTGGCTTTAGCCAGTTGCCCCACTTGGCCGCGTAAGATCAAGTTGTCGGCGCCATCAAGCAGGCGATAACGGCCGCCATCCTCCGCCACCACCC
The DNA here is from genome assembly GCF_947489035.1 of uncultured Ferrimonas sp. Classification (GTDB taxonomy): domain Bacteria; phylum Pseudomonadota; class Gammaproteobacteria; order Enterobacterales; family Shewanellaceae; genus Ferrimonas. The sequence goes on from NZ_CANLCI010000010.1 coordinate 17,183, forward strand.
GCAGCGGCACACCGAGCCAGATCTCGGGCACGTCAAAGATCTGCAGTTGCAAATAGCTGCCACCCCATTGGTATTTGGGCTCTAACCATGGCTCGGCCGGTTTGATGCCGTGATAGCGGCGGGCTGCCGCGGCGCCGAACAGGGGCAGGTATACCGGTGTAACTTGGTTTTGCAGCGCCAATTGATCCACGGTTAAGCCCAGCACCAATCGCGACTTAAGCACCTCGATCTCGGTTTGCACTGAGGACTCCACCGCCACCAGTTGGTTGGCCTCATCCACCCCTGGGGTGGTTTCCGTGCGTTGATCCAGCTGAATTAAAGCGTCGGCGCGGTAGGTGGGGGCGATGCTGCTGGCAACGAGGATCCCCAGTACGCAGGCGCAGAGGGTGCCGCCGAGGATCAGCCAGCGGTCAATGCGAAAGATTGACAGCAACTGGCCCAGATCGATCTCGTCGTCCTGAAGGGCTGGTGCGGTTTTGGCTGCTAAGGCTTGATCTGGCGCTGCGTGGGGTTCCGTCATCGGTTAGCTGCCAAACAGGTTATCAAGCTGATTAAGGCTTTGAATGGTAGGCAGCAGCAACTGCACGACGTCGTTCCAGCGGGCCAGCGGAGCCTTGGTTACGTACACCACATCTTGCGGCTCTAACGGAAAGCGCTGCGCCAGTAAAAAGGCGCTGGCGTCGCTGGCATTGAGCTGAAATATTTTGGCCAACATCCCTTGGCTGGACGGCACACTGCGCAGCACAAAAACGCCGCTGGCATCGGCGTGTTGCTCATCCAAGCCGCCGCTGCCTGCTAACGCTTGGGCTAACGACATGCCGGTGCGATTAATGGTGAGCGCCTGCGGTTTGCTCACTTCACCCATCACAAACACCTGCAGATGATCGTTGCGGGGAATGTGGATCACATCGTTGTGGCGCAGCAACTGGTTTTCGCTCATGTCGCCATACTGGTAGATCTGCCGCAGCGACAGAGTGTGCACCTTACCATCGCGGGTTAGATTTACCCGCTGCCAATCCGCCGCTTCCGATAAGCCGCCAACTTTATTGACCGCATCCACCAAGGTCAGTGGCACATTGCTGATCGCCACCTGCCCAGGCTGAGCCACTTCGCCGGTCACGTACACCCGCTGGCTGCGAAAACCGGCAACGGCCACATCCACCTGCGGCGATTCCACCACTCGGCTTAGGCGCTTGGTGAGCACGTCGCGGATCTGCGTGACGGTCATGCCCGCCACAAACAGTTTGCCAACGTAGGGATAAAAGATGGTGCCGTCGTTGTGCACCCAGTTTCCCGAATCTTCGGCGCTGCGAAAAGAACCGGCGGGAATGGTTAACTCGGGGTGATCCCACACGGTAATGTTCAGCACATCACCGCGGCCCACCACGTAATCATAATTGGCCAGGGCACGGTCTAATTTGGGGTTGGGGCGGCTGCGCTGGCCGTCGTTGCCGCTACCGTTATTAAGCGTAAGCTGGCTTATCAGCATCGCAGTGATCGGCTGCACTAACACCGAACCATCTGCGGCCGATTGCAGCGGCGTGAAAGGGGGAGGGGGCGCCGAAGCCAGGTGGCTACCAGGGCTCAAACTGCAGCCGCTCAGCAGCAAGAGGGTGGCGCAGGTAAACAGCCACATGCGGTGCTTTAAAAAAGAGTTCACTGCCAATCCTTGTTACTTATGCTGTGGCTTCGTTGTTGCCGCCATCTTATTTTCCGCCGCTTAACTGCAACGACGGCCTGAGTTTATTGCTTTTTTGTTACAATTGGATGAATCCATGTTCGTGCGATGTCGCTGTAAGGGATGGCTTTCCAGTGATTTTCACTGTACTGCGGCGGCCTTCCAGTGCTTGTTGTTGCGAGTCGCACCAATTGCACTGGCCAAGTTGCCGATATGTAAAATATCGGTTCTAGATCAATTTTCTTTAGCTTTTTCTGTGCTGGCTTTTTCTTCAGGATCGCCCACTGTTAATCAAGGGACTTTTAGGTAAGGGGAATGCAGTGGCACGTTGGTGGTGGCTCGGGGCAGTTTGCACAACCGCAGCAGTGGCCGAGCCCAGTGTGCAGCTTTCCCAATGCCTGCCGATCGAGTACCAACTTAAGCGCCACACCGTATTTGATCCCAACGATCACAGCTTCTCTTGGTTCCACCGCTTGGGCAATCAGCTGCATTTTCTGACCAAAGAGCAAACCATCAATACCGAGCTGAACGCCTTTCCTATCTGCGAGATCAGCGACGATTCCCTGTATGAGGTTGAACGCCACCTGCGCGGTAAACGCTATTTCCGCGATGCCAAAGTTACCGCCCAGCAAGGCAACCAAGTGTTGGTTGAAACCTGGGATACCTGGTCGCTGTTGCCGATCATCGAATTTTCCCGCTCCGCCGGAGAAAACGAATTTACCGCCGGCATTAAAGACAGCAACTTAGGCGGTTACGGAGTGGATGCCGAGTTGGTCTATTTCGATGATTACCAGCGCAGTGGCTATGAACTGAAACTGAAAGCGCCGCTGTATGGCTGGGATAACTACTACGGCCGGATGGCGCTGGCGGATACCGAAGATGGCGATCGCATGCTGCTGGAGCTGAGCAAACCGTTCTTGGGCAGCTTATCGCAGCAGGCGATGTTGGCCGGGGCAGAGTTGGACGATCGCATCGACGCCATTGATCAAAACGATCAAGAGGTGAACCGGTTTCGGCACCAGCTTGAGCGTTATCAAGCGTGGTATGGCTGGGCGCCGGTGCTGTGGCGTCATCATAGCCGCCGCTTTCAATTGGGGTTTACCCACGAACGCCACCGCTTTACGAACGACAACGGATCCACCGCGTTGCTGCCGCAAGATCGGCAACTGGATCTGCTTTGGGCAGGGGTACGCTGGCATCAAGACCGCTTCCAGCGCCGGCAGAACCTGTTCTTAATCAACACCACCGAAGACGTTAATCTGGGTTGGACTGCGCAGCTGCGCTTGGGGTGGAGTTTCAGCGATAACGAACAAGGGGAATACGCCGAGTTCAGCTTTGATAAGGGCACCGAATTGAGCGAGTCGCTGCTGTGGCTAACCCAGTTTCAGTGGCGCGATCAGCCCAACGCCACCGAGCAATCGCATTTTGCCTCTTTCACCAACGAGTTGTTTTACTCCCTGGGGGAGTCTTGGCGCTGGTACGGCAAGTGGGCCAGCCGCTGGAGTGATAATCTGCCGCTGGATACCCCGAATGCGCTGGGGGGCTTTACTGGGCTGCGGGGCTACCCAGCGGAATATCAGCATGGCGACAGCGTTAACTTGCTGACCACCGAGCTGCGCTATTACCCCGGCATCGATATCTGGCAGCTGGCGGAGGTGGCCGGTACGGTGTTCTACGACATCGGCCGCGCCAGTGGTGGCTCGGATTACCCCAACAACCCCGCTGGCGTATTGCAAAGCGTTGGGGTTGGCCTGCGCTTTTACATCAGTCACGGTGGCCGTAACGTCCTGCATCTGGATTTTGCCCGTCCCATCAGCGATAACGACAACGTGAATGAGTGGGAATGGCGGGCCGTGGCGCGGCGGCGATTTTAGAGTGCGATGCGGATTCACGCGCATTAACGCCAAATAACGCAAACCCATACGGCAAAGGCTTACATTGATGTTGGCATAACGCATACAAAGGAGTAACCCCTATTTAGCTAAAAACGCGGTATCATTCGCGCCATAGAGTTACGTGATAATGGAAAGATGATGAGCAAAGTATTGGTTACCGGTGGTGCCGGTTACATTGGCAGTCACACCTTGGTGGAATTGCTGCAAAGCGGCAACGACGTGGTGGTGTTGGATAATTTAAGCAACAGCTCGGAAGAGTCGTTGCGCCGAGTTGAGCAGATCACTGGCCAAACCGTCAGTTTTTACCAAGGCGATATTCTGGATGACAAGATCCTCGCCACCATCTTTGCCGAACATCAAATCGGCTCGGTCGTGCATTTTGCCGGCTTGAAAGCGGTAGGCGAGTCGGTCGCGCACCCTATCCGTTACTACCAAAACAACGTTACCGGCACCTTGTCGCTGTGCAACGCCATGGCCAAAGCAGGCGTATTTAACTTGGTGTTCTCCTCCTCGGCCACCGTGTATGGCGATCCGGCCTCGTTGCCGATCAAAGAAGACTTTCCCGTTGGCGCCACCACTAATCCGTACGGCACCAGCAAATACATGGTCGAGCGGGTGTTGCAAGATCTGTACGTGTCCGATAACCGCTGGAACATCGCCATCTTGCGCTACTTCAACCCTGTCGGCGCCCACGAAAGCGGCTTGATTGGTGAAGATCCTAACGACATCCCCAACAACCTGATGCCGTTCATCAGCCAAGTGGCGGTGGGCAAGCGGCCACAGCTGGCGGTGTTTGGCAACGATTATGACACCGTTGATGGCACCGGCGTGCGCGATTACATCCACGTAGTCGACTTGGCCATTGGCCACTTAAAAGCATTGGATAAACTGCAAAGCGAACCCGGGGTGGTGATCTACAACCTTGGTACCGGCATTGGTTACAGCGTGCTGCAGATGGTGCAGGCGTTTGAGCAGGGCAGCGGCCAAGCGGTGCCTTATCAGTTGGTGGCGCGTCGCCCAGGAGACATCGCCGCCTGTTACGCCGATCCGAAATTGGCCGAGCAAGAGCTGGGCTGGAAAGCCACTCGCGGCGTGGCCGAGATGACCAAAGACACCTGGCGCTGGCAGTCGAAAAACCCGAACGGTTACAGCGAGTGATCGGGTGTTCGTGGGGCGTTTAAGTGCGCCATTGTTATCGCGAATAGAAAAGGGGCCGCTCATCTGAGCGGCCCCTTTGGTTTGTTGTGAGGGAGAATCACAACTTGGCGTAAAAAACACCGTAGGCAGGAAACCGCAAGTGACCATCCACCAGCTGCGCGCTGGCCAGGCCATGATCCAAATCTACGATGGGAGCACTCGAACCGAATGTGACAAACTGGTGCTCAAAATCGACCGGCGCATTACTCATGTTAAAGCCGCACAGTAAGGTGTCGCCGTGGTGTTGACGAGTAAACAACAGCAGCGGTTCGGGGGCATCAATAAACTCGATGTCGCCGTATTGCAGTGCCGGCTGCTGCTGTCGCCACTGGGTAAAGCGGCGGAATTGGTTAAGCACCGATTGCGGATCCTCGTGCTGCGTATCGACCGCTAGGCGCTGATGATCGCTGGGCACCGGCAACCACGGCGTATTGGCCGAGAAACCGCCATGGGCACGGTTGTGGTGCCACGGCATTGGGGTGCGGCAACCATCGCGGCCTTTGAAGTTAGGCCAAAAGGTGATGCCGTAGGGATCTTGCAGCTGCTCAAACGGCACATCCGCTTCGGTTAAGCCCAGCTCTTCCCCTTGGAACAAACACACGCTGCCACGTAATGAAGTCACCATCGCGGTCACCATCTTACACATCGCCTCGCTGCGCTCGCCGTGATTCCAGCGGCTGGCAACGCGCATCACATCGTGATTGCTGACCGACCAACAAGGCCAGCCTTGGCTTACACGAGATTCCAAGGTCGAGACCGTATTGCGAATGTAACTGGCGCTGGCGTCGTCGGTGAGCAGTTCGAAGCTGTAACCCATGTGCAAACGACCGGCTTCGGTGTACTCGGCCATGGTGGCCAGCGAATCTTCCGACGAGATCTCCCCCAGCGCTGCCGTGCCGGGGTAGCGATCCAGCAGCGCCCGCAACCGCTCTAAAAAGGCCACGTTTTCCGGCTGAGTGTTGTTGTACAGGTGCTTTTGGTAAGCGTAAGGGTTGTCTTCAGAGAAGCCGCGACCCACCCGCTCGTGGGGCTGCTTGCCGGGGTTATCCCGCAATTGCTTATCGTGGAAGCAGAAGTTAATTGCATCCAAGCGCAAGCCATCCACCCCCAGCTGCAGCCAAAATTCGACGTTATCCAACATCGCTTGCTGCACATCGGGGTTGTGGAAGTTCAGATCCGGCTGGCTGCTTAAAAAGTTGTGCAGGAAGTATTGCTCACGCCGCGGCTCCCACTGCCACGCTACGCCACCAAAGATCGACAGCCAGTTGTTGGGCGGGGTGCCATCCATGTTGGGATCGGCCCACACGTACCAATCGGCTTTTGGGTTGGTCTTATCTTCGCGGCTCTCTAGAAAGTAATCGTGCTGATCCGAAGTGTGGCTAAGCACCTGATCAATCATCACCTTAAGCCCCAATTGATGGGCTTTGGCCAGCATCTGTTTGAAATCATCTAGAGTGCCGAACATCGGATCGACGTTGCGGTAGTCGGCAATGTCATAGCCAAAATCTTTCATCGGCGAAGTAAAAAACGGCGAGATCCAGATGGCATCAACCCCAAGCCCGGCCACGTAATCCAGCTTGGCGGTGATCCCGGGAATGTCGCCGATACCATCGTGGTTGCTGTCGGCAAAGCTGCGCGGATAGATCTGATAAATGAGGGCGCCACGCCACCATTGGGTCGAATTCATCGCCGTTTCCTTACTAAAGCTTGAGGCAGTGGCCAGCGCGACTGCTACGAAATTGCAGCATACGGTAACTGACTCACATCCGTAGAGTCACTGTGCATACGTATGCAGCTTGGCACCGGCTGGAATGGGGGGGCTGCAGGCGGTCAGCTGAGGTTGCGCTTTTATATTTAAGCTATTGATATTTAACTTAAATATCTTGTTTCCTTGGCGTTTATACTGAGCCGAAAAGTTCTCTGCAGCGAACAATGTTGCGGCAATGGATGCAATCGCCGCCGTTTACGGGGTGTTTTTTCAGCAATGCGTTCGGCGGATGTGCGATTGCGTGCAAAAGTGTGAATTTATTTTATTTGCCTTGATCCGTTTCGAGTAATTGCTCTGGAATGCGCGTTTGGCTGGGAAAAAGTGTGAGTTAGCCCCCATGCGCTTGTTTCATTTTGGGGCACTATCTGGGGCCAAATCGTGGCTGCGGGGCTTTGAATACGTATGCATAACATTGTTCACAGCTCGGCACGGTGATTACCATCGCTCTAAACCAACCTGGCTGACAAGTTGTGGGCACTGGCATTAAGAGGAATTGCCAAGTGTTTGGTGGTGGCAGCCAAGGATGAAACTAAACCTCAAAGGGATAATAAACATGTCACCGTTTAAGCCTAGTGCGTTGACCTTAGCGATTGTTGCAGCGGGAATGAGTAGCGTCGCTTACGCTGCCGAGCCAGCCGACAGTAATGTGGCCAATCAGGTTGCAGATAATGTTGAAGTGATTGAAGTGCGCGGGATCCGCCGCAGCTTGGCCGAATCGCAAGCCGTAAAGATGGAAAGCACCTCCATCGTGGAAGCGATCTCCGCTGAAGACATCGGCAAACTGCCAGACACCTCCATTGCTGAATCCTTAGCCCGCCTTCCCGGCTTAGCCGCCCAGCGCCTGAACGGTCGAGCGAACGTGGTTTCCGTTCGCGGCTTGTCGCCGGATTTCACCACCGCCACTCTGAATGGCCGCGAGCAAGTCACCATCAGTGATAACCGCGGGGTTGAGTTTGACCAATACCCATCAGAATTGATGAACGGCGCGGTGGTTTATAAAACCCCAGATGCCGGGGTTATGGCGCAAGCCATCGGCGGCACCATCGATTTGCAAACCGTGCGCCCACTGGCCCACGGCGAACGCACCGTGGTGGTTAACGCTCGGGGCGAATACAACGACTTAGGCAAGTTGAACGCCGACAGCGACGACAGCGGCTACCGCGCGTCTATCTCGTACATCGATCAGTTCGCCGATGACACCATCGGTATCGCCTTAGGCTACGCCAAGCTCTCCTCCCCAAGCCAAGAAGAACGCTACCAATCTTGGGGCTACCCAGAAAACAGCGATGGCGTGTTAGAGATTGGCGGCTTGAAGCCCTACGTTCGCAGCGGTGAACTGAACCGCGATGGCGTTATGGGGGTGATTGAGTTTGCCCCGAACGATCGCTTCACCAGTGTGGTGGATCTGTTCTACTCCAAGTTTGATGACAACAACACCTTGCGTGGCATCGAAATTCCCGCCGCTTGGGGCGATGGCATCACTCCGGGCACCGTTGAAAACGGCTTGGTGATTGATGGCACCATCGACAACGCCTACGGCATTGTTCGTAACGACAAGAGTAACCGCGAAGCCGACACCTTCTCGTTTGGCTGGAACAGCAAATACCTGCTGAACGACAACTGGTCGGTTGAAGCGGACGTTAGCTACTCCACCGCCGATCGCCATGATTACGGCCTAGAAACCTACTCTGGTACTGGCCAAAGTAAATCTGGCCAAGGCGACACCATCGGTTTCACCTTAAACGGCGACGAAGGGATCTCCTTATCGCCCACCTTGGATTACTCCGACACCAACCTGATCACCCTGGGCAACCCACAGGGCTGGGGCTTTGGTAATGGCCTCACTCAAGATGGCTTTATCAACGAATCCGACGTAGAAGATGAACTGAGTGCGATCCGTTTAGGCGCCGAGCACCTGTTTGACGATGGCCATTTCAGCAGCCTTGAATTTGGGGTCAACTACGCCAAGCGTGAAAAGACCATGGATAAAACCGGTTACTACCTGTCGCTGAAGGCGGGTGAATCGGTGGCGATCCCAACCAGTGCCTTAGTGGGCACCGCCGATCTCGGCTTTATCGGCATGGGGCAGATGGTGTCGTTCGACCCTAACGCCGTACTGGATCTGTTCGACAAGTACGACGAAGTGGACATCGATCCCACCAACGCCACCAAAGATTGGCAGGTGGAAGAGAAAGTGTTGATCGCTTACTTCAAAGCCAACATCGATACCGAACTGGCTGAGCGTGCCTTTAAAGGTAACATCGGCTTCCAAGTGGTCAGCACCGATCAAAGCTCAACGGGCGCTGAAGTGGATAACGACCGCAATGTGGTTGCCGTAACCCAAGGCGCCGAATACACCGAATTCCTGCCAAGCGCCAACTTAGGCTGGGAGATGATGGACGATCAATGGATCCGCTTTGCCACGGCTCGCACCTTGGTGCGCCCACGCATGGATCAGATGAACGCCAGCTTGACCGTTAACTTCGACAACAACAAAGCGCCGAACCCAGTGGGCGATGACTACGGCCAATCCCCTTGGAGCGCCGATCTGGGCAACGGCGAACTGAAGCCGTACATCGCGTGGCAGTACGATTTAAGCTACGAAACTTACTTTGATGATAAGGGCTACTTCTCCGCTGCCATCTTCTACAAAGACATCAGCGATTACATCTACAAAGAGAGCTTCCAAGGCGACTTCAGCGATTATAACGGCGGCCAGAACACCGCTTGGACCACCGGTACCTACAACCAGTGGCGCAATGGCGAAGGCGGCTATGTGCAAGGGTTGGAGGTGTCTACCCACCTGACCGGCGCTTGGATTGATGATTCACTGGAAAGCTTTGGGGTGATCCTCTCGGGTGCCTTCAACGACAGTTCCATCAAAGAGACTGCCGACAGCGACGAGATCACCTTACCGGGCCTGTCTGAAACCATCTTCAACGCCACCGCCTACTACGAAGATCATGGCTTCCAAGCGCGGATCTCCGCTCGCTACCGTGATGAGTTCTTAGGGGAAGTCAGCGACTTGGGCTTTAAGCGAGTACTGGATACGGTGAAAGCGGAAACCGTAGTGGATGCCCAGCTGGGTTACGACTTCTCCGAATCGGGGATCGCGTCACTGGAAGGCTTATCGCTGCTGTTCCAAATCAGTAACCTAACCGACGAACCGTTCACCACCTACCGTAATGGCGACGAGCGTCAAACCCGCGATCACCAAACCTACGGTCGCACCTACATGCTGGGTGCCAGCTACGCCTTTTAATTGATTAACTTCAGTTAGTTGGAACCTATACCCCTGTCTTCGGGCAGGGGTATTTTTTTCTAAAAAATTCAAAGGATAGCAGCCCATCATGAAGCCAATTAAACAGGTAATGATTGCCGGTGGCGGCAGCGCCGGTTGGATGACCGCCGCCTTGTTGTGCCGCACCTTAGGCCAACAAGTGGCGATCACGCTGGTGGAGTCCGAGCAGCTCGGCACCATTGGCGTTGGCGAGGCTGCGATCCCACCGCTCCATACCTTCAACCAAGCCCTTGGGCTGGATGAAGCCGAATTCATGTCTGCCTGCGCGGCCACAGTAAAATTGGGGATCCAGTTTGAAGGCTGGGGACAGGCGAACGACAGCTACATGCACGCCTTTGGCAACATCGGCAAACAACTGGGGCTAACCCCGTTTCATCAGCACTGGTTGCGCTTTAAGCAGCAGGGGCACGCCAGTTCGCTGTGGGACTTTTCGTTGAACTACCAAGCGGCCAAACACAATCAGTTTGGCTTGGTTAACATGCCAGAGCGCAGCCCCATCGGCCCCCTGATCCACGCGTACCATTTTGATGCCGGTCGCTATGCCCAGTTCTTGCGTCAGTACAGCGAGCAGCGAGGGGTACGCCGCATTGAAGGGCGCATTAGCGCGGTGGCGCAGCACGGCTGTGGCAACATCGCCGCCTTACAGCTGCAAGATGGGCAACGGCTGGAAGCGGATCTGTTCATCGACTGCAGCGGCTTTCGCGCGCTGCTGATTGGCGACGCGCTGGGGGTGGGCTACCACAACTGGCAGCATTGGTTGCCCTGCGATCGCGCCATCGCCGTGCCCAGCCGCAACAGCGGCGAGCTCAAACCCTACACTCGCTCAATTGCCCACCAAGCAGGCTGGCAATGGCGCATTCCGCTGCAGCATCGGCAAGGCAACGGCATTGTTTACAGCAGCCAAGCGATGAGCGACGACGACGCCGAAGCGCTGCTGTTGGCCAGTTTGGAGGGGGAACCCTTGGCGCCGCCACGGCGGCTGCAGTTTACCACCGGCCGTCGGGATCAAGTGTGGAGCCACAACTGCATCGCCATCGGCTTGTCGTCGGGCTTTTTAGAGCCGCTGGAGTCCACCAGCATTCATCTGATTCAAAGTGCTGTGCAACGTTTGGTGAAGTTGTTTCCCGCCAGTAGCGACATGGCCCCAGAGCGGCAGCAGTTTAACCGTGAAGCCCAGTTAGAGATGGAGCAGATCCGCGACTTTATCATCCTGCATTACCACCTGAATCAACGGCACGAGCCATTTTGGCAGCGGCTGCGACAGATGGCGCTGCCCGCCAGCTTGCAGCAAAAACTGGCGCTGTTTGCCAACAGTGGCCGCCTTGTGCGGCAGCAAGATGAGCTGTTTACCGAGGTGGCGTGGTTGCAGGTGATGATTGGCCAGAATCTGCAGCCGCAGCAATACCACCCGTTAGCGGATGGGTTAACCCATCCACAGTTAAGCCAGTTTATGATGGATCTGGCCAGCATCACCACCCAGCTGCAGCAGCCGTTGCCAACCCATCAGCAGTTTATTCAGCGCTATTGCCGCGCCAAGGAGTCCCAGCAATGAACCGTGCCTTTCGCCTAAGTGCCAGTGCCGCGTTGATGCTGCTCAGTGGTTGCCAGCAAACGCCGCCCACGGCGGTGGTGGCTTCGCCGCCGTGGCAAGATCAGATCATCTACTTTGCCATGATCGATCGCTTTAACGATGGCGATCCAAGCAACAACAACCAAGGGGCGGGGGAATACGATCCCGCCGATGGCCGCCGTTACAGCGGCGGCGATCTGCGGGGGCTAACCCAGCAGCTGGATTACATCGCGAAGCTGGGGGCCACCACCGTGTGGATCACCCCGCCGGTGGCCAATCAATGGTGGTTTCCCCAAGGGCAATATGGCGGTTATCACGGCTATTGGGCCACCAACTTTATGCAGGTGGATGAACACTACGGGGATTTAAGCGATTACCAAGCGCTGGCGGACAACCTGCACCAGCGCGGCATGTATCTGGTGCAAGACATTGTCGCCAACCACAGCGCCAACCTGTTTGGCTACCAAGGCCAGTACGATCCCGCCAACAGCGCCAGTAACTTTGTGAGCTACGCCGATGCCACCCCCGGCAACCGGCGCCCCAGCCAAGCGCCATTTGATCAGGCCGATCGCCACAACCCTGAAGACGTGGCCGCCGACATCTACCACTGGACACCCTCCATCAGTGATTATCAGGATCCGCACCAAGAGCGGAACTACCAACTGGCCAGCTTGGCGGATCTCAACACCAGCAACCCGCAAGTGCGGCAAGCGTTGAAGCGCAGCTACCGCTATTGGATTGAACAGGTTGGGGTTGATGGCTTTCGGGTGGATACCGCCAAATACGTCGAACATGATTTTTGGCACGACTTCTTTCACAGCGACGACGGCATCAACGCCGCCGCCAAGGCGGTAGGCAAGGCCGATTTCTTCAGCTTTGGCGAAGTGTTTGTTGGCTCCGAGCCGTTCCAAGACGACGGCGAACAGCAAGTGGCCAGCTACAGCGGCAGCCCAACCAAGCCCGAGCTCAGCAGCGTTATCGGTTTTCCGCTCTATTTCGAGCTGGATCGGGTGTTTGCCCAAGGGCAGCCGCCCGCGCAGTTGGCCTATCGCTTAGCGCAGCAGATGCGCCATTACGCCAACCCATACTTGGTGCCCAACTTCGTTGATAACCACGACACCGCCCGCTTTTTGGCTTCGGGCTCGCGCCACGGTTTTAAGCAAGCGCTGGCGACAATCTTTACCATTCCGGGCATTCCGGTGATCTACCAAGGGGATGAGCAAGGGCTGCAGCACAGCCGCCAAGCGATGTTTGCTGGCGGCTACCTGAGCCAGCAGGATCAGTTTGATGACACGTCGACGCTGTTTCGCTTTGTGCAACAGTTGGCGCAGCTGCGCCGCAGCGACAAGCTGTTCAGTCGCGGCAGCTTAACCCAGCTGTACGCCGAAGCCAGTGGCCCCGGCGCGCTGGCCTATCTGCGCGAATACCAAGGGCGGGAAGTGTTGGTGTTGATGAACACCGCCACCAGCCCGCGTTTGCTTAGCCGTGCCGAACTGGGCTTGGGCCGTAACGATGCGCTGCGCTTGCTGTTGGATCAAAACGGCGCCGTCTCTGCCGATTTAACAGCTGCCGATTTAACAGCAGCCGATTCAACAGCAGCCGATTCAACAGCAGCAGAGGCAACCCCATGGGGGCCAATGCTGCCGCTGCAAGGAAGCAGCATTCAGGTCTATCAGCTGCTGCGCCGCCAAGGCGACAGCGTGGCGCCCTTGGCGATCCGTTGGCTCGACCCACTGCCGCAGCACCCCCTAACCCAAGCCACCCGCCTGCGCGGCCAGTTAGCGCAGGCCGACGTGTCGTCGTTGCAGCTGCTGTTTGATGGCGCGCCTGCCACGCTGCAAGAATTGGCGGTGGATGATGATGGCCACTTTGAGCTGCGGTTGCCGGTGACGGATCTGGGGCTGAGCCAGCACCGCTTTAATCTGCTGCAACCGGGCAGCGGGGCGGTCAGTCCCAGCGTCCATTACCGCACCGAACTGCGCCAGCCCAGTTTGCAGGTGCAGGTGTTAGATCCCAGCAACGACGGCTTTGGTTTGGATGGCAGCTACCGCAACCCCACCCACGCCAACAGTGGCCAGCAGCGCGAGATCCTCAGTGCCAAGGCGGAAGCGGCGGGCAGCGTATTACGGCTTACCCTAACCATGGCCGAGCTCAGCAACGGTTGGCAGCCCAGCAACGGTTTCGACAACCTGGCGCTGTCGCTGTTTTTTGATCTGAGCGCCCAGCGTGGCCCCAGCCAGGTAACGGCCTTGCCACAATTGAACGCCCAGTGGCCGCAAGGCTGGCACATCGGCCACAGCGTGTATGGCTGGGGCAGCAGTTTGTTTCGCGCCAACCCCGCCCAACCACAACAACGGGGCGAGTTGGTGTCGCCGGCGGCCACCATCAACACCGATCCGGCTCAGCAGCAGATCACCCTAAGCTACGATGCGGCCGCCTTTGACATAACCCAATGGGATGGGGTTGCCATCCACATCAGCAGTTGGGATCGCAGTGGCGAAGGCGAACTGCGGCCGCTGGCGGCGCAACCTGGGCCTTGGGCATTTGGCGGCCACGGGGCAAAAATCATGGATCAGTTGCTGTTGCAGCTGCCACAAGATAATCAATAAGGACAAGTGGATGCTTCGTAAACACACATTAGCGACCGCCATCGGCGTCAGTTTGGCGCTGGGTGGCTGCGCGGCCAACATCAGCCATCACAACGATCGCAGCGGGGCTGCTGAGCACGCCCCGGCCAGCGCGGCGCAGCCCGAACGCAAAGCGGTGGTGTATCAGATGTTCACTCGTTTGTTTGGCAACACCAACCAAACCAACCAGCCTTGGGGCAGCCTCGAGGAGAACGGCGTGGGTAAGTTTGCCGACATTAACGACGCCGCGCTGCAGGGGATCAAACAGCTGGGGGTGAGCCACGTGTGGTACACCGGCGTGTTGCACCACGCCACCGCCACCGATTACCGCGCGCATGGGATCAGCAACGACGATCCCGATGTGATTAAGGGGCGGGCGGGCTCGCCTTACGCGGTGAAGGATTACTACAGCGTTAACCCCGATTTAGCCCAAGATCCGGCTCAGCGGATGGCGGAATTCAAAGCGTTGGTGGAACGCACCCACCGCCACGGCATGAAGGTGCTGATCGACATCGTGCCGAACCACATCGCTCGGGATTACCGGTCGCTGGGCAAGCCGGAAGGCGTGCGCGATTTTGGCGCCGATGACGACACCAGCGTGGCCTACGCCCGCGACAACAACTTCTACTACGTGCCGGGGCAAGCGTTCCAGCTGCCGGATTGGCAAGACGGCTACCAGCCGCTGGGGGGCGAAGCCAACCCGCTGGTGGATGGTCAGTTTGCGGAATCCCCCGCCAAATGGACCGGCAACGGCGCCCGCGCCGCCAAACCGGGCTTTCACGATTGGTATGAAACCATCAAGGTGAACTACGGGATCCGCCCCGATGGCAGCAAAGATTTCCCGCTGCTGCCGGCGGATTACGCCAATCGCCCGATCGAGGATCACTACGCCTTCTGGCAGGGCAAATCGGTGCCGTCATCCTGGTTGAAGTTTCGCGACATCGCCCTGTTCTGGACCGCCTTCGGCATTGATGGCTTCCGCTACGACATGGCAGAGATGGTGCCGGTCGAGTTTTGGAGCTTCATGAACAGCGCCATCAAGCAGGCCAACCCCGACGCCTTCTTACTGGCCGAGGTGTACAACCCCAAGGAGTACCGCAACTACATCAATTTGGGGCGGATGGATTACCTGTACGACAAAGTGGAACTGTACGACACCCTTAAAGGGATCATCCAAGACAAGCAGTCCACCGACGAGATTGCGCCAATTCAAGCGGGGCTGGCGGACATCGAACAGCACATGCTGCACTTCTTGGAAAACCACGACGAACAGCGGATCGCCAGTGCCGATTTTGCCGGTAAGGCGGAAAATGCGCTGCCAGCGATGGTGCTGTCGGCCACCATCTCAACCGCGCCCACCATGCTCTACTTCGGCCAAGAGGTGGGCGAACCCGGTGCGGGCGATGCGGGCTTTGGCCAAGCCACCCGCACCACCATCTTCGATTACTGGGGCGTACCGCACCATCAACGCTGGATGAACAACGGCAAGTTCGATGGCGGCCAGCTGAGCGACGCCGAGCGGCAATTGCGAGATTATTACGTCACCCTAATGCGCTTTAGCGCCAGCAGCCCAGCGCTGCTGGGGCAGTACCAAAGCCTGCATCAAGCCAATAAAAACAGCGACGGCTACCACTCGAAACTGTTCAGTTTTGCCCGCTGGAGCGAGCAACAGCAGTTGCTGATCGTCAACAACTTCAGCCAGAACCAAGGCAGCCAATTGGCGCTGACCGTGCCAGCGGCGCTGATCAGCCAGTGGCAACTGAGCGATGGCCGCTACAGCGTGATCGATCGCCTCAGTGGCTTAAAAAATCAGCTGATTGTTCGCAACGGCATTGGCACCATCAACAGCTACGTAGCCCCGCTGCAATCGCAGATCTGGCAACGACAATAAGGATTATTCGGATGCAGTTTAGCCGAACCGTACTGGGCGCTTGTGTCGCCACCGCTCTAACCCTGCCAACGTTGGCGTTGCCCGCGCTGGCCGCCACCGTCAGTGGCCATCAACTGAGCCAAGATGGCAGCACCTTAACCCTGCAGACCGACGAAGGGCAGGTGGCCTTACGGGCCATCGGCAAGGGCACCATCGCGGTGGATTATCGCCCCGAGGGGCTGACCCAATTGCCGTCGTTCGCCGTTGCCGAAGACGCGCCCAAAGGGCAAGGTCAGCTCAGCCAAACCGCTGGTGAGCTGCGCTTTGCCTTGGCCGACATCAGCGCGCTGGTGAGCACCAGTCCGCTGCGGATCCGCTTTGTTGATGAGCATAACCAGCTGCTGACCAGCGAAGCGCCAGGGTTGGTGCTGAGCGAGGACCGCCGCGGCTTTCAGTTCTCGTTAAGCCCCGAGGAACGGCTGCTGGGCGGCGGTCAGCGGGTGGTGGGGATGGATCGGCGCGGTCAGCGCTTGCCGCTGTACAACAAAGCCAGCTACGGCTACACCACCCACGCCGAACAGATGTATTACGGCTTGTCGGCGGTGATGTCCGATCGCAAATACGCGCTGGTGTTCGATAACTCCGCCTCGGGCTGGCTTGATATCGGCAAAACCGACGCCGAGGTGCTGGCTTTTGAAGCGATGGGCGGGCGCACCAGTTATTTGATCAGCGCCGGCGAAGACTACCCCGAACTGCTGAGCAACTACACCGCCGCCGTCGGTCGGCAGCCGCTGCCACCGCGCTGGGCGCTGGGCAACTTTGCCAGCCGCTTTGGCTACCACAACGAACAAGAAGCGCGAGACGTGGTGGCCAGCTTTCGCGAGCAAGACATTCCGCTGGATGCGATCGTGCTGGATCTGTACTGGTTCGGCAAAGACGTAAAAGGCCACATGGGCAATCTGGCGTGGGATCACGCCGCGTGGCCAACCCCCGCGCAGATGATCGCCGACTTCAAGCAGCAAGGGGTCAACACCGTGGTGATCACCGAACCGTTTGTGCTGACCAGCGCCAACCGCTGGCAAGAAGCGGTGGACGCCAAGGCGTTGGCCACAACCGTTGATGCCCAGCCACAAACCTTTGATTTTTACTTCGGTAACACCGGCTTAGTGGACGTGTTCAGCAACAACGGCCAGCAGTGGTTCTGGCAGGCTTACCAGCGATTACTGGCCGATGGCGTCAGTGGTTGGTGGGGCGATCTGGGCGAGCCGGAAGTGCATCCGGCCGGATCCCAACACCAACTGGATAGCGCCAACTTAAGCGCCAGCGGCGACGAGATACACAACGCCTATGGCCATCAATGGGCGAAAATGGTGTTCGACGGCTTGCAGCAAGCGCAGCCGGATCAACGGCCGATGATCATGATGCGCTCCGGCTTTGTTGGCTCCCAGCGTTACGGCATGATCCCTTGGACCGGCGACGTCTCTCGCAGTTGGGGCGGGCTAAAACCGCAGGTGGAGTTGTCGCTGCAGATGGGCATGTTGGGCTTAGGCTACAACCACTCGGATCTGGGCGGTTTTGCTGGCGGCGAAGTGTTCAACCCCGAACTGTACCTGCGCTGGTTGCAGTACGGGGTGTTCCAGCCGGTGTATCGCCCCCACGCCCAAGAGAACATCGCCCCAGAGCCGATTTTTCACGATGGCGAAGTGAAGCGGATTGTGCGCGATTACATCAAGCTGCGTTACCGCTTACTGCCGTACATCTACACCATGGCTTACCAAAACAGCAGCCAAGGGGTGCCGCTGATGCGACCGCTGTTGATGGATCAAACCGAACTGTTTGATGTGCGCGACGCCTACCGCTTTGGCGATGCCTTGGTGGTGGCGCCGGTGACCGACGCTGCGGTGACCCACGTTAGCTTTGATCTACCAAAGGGGATCTACTTCGATTTCTTCAGTGGCAAACGCTACGTTGGCGGCAGCAAGGTGCTGGTGCCGGTCACCCAAGAGACCATTCCAGTGTTGGTGCAAGCGGGCAGCTTTGTGCCGATGGTGGCGGCTAAGCCTTCCACCAAGCAGTACAGCAGCGCAGAGTTAGAGCTGAACTACTACTTTGATCCCAGCGCCGCCACCAGCAGCGGCATGATGTACGAAGACGACGGCGTTGATCCCAACGCCATCGCCAACGGCCAGCACGAGCTGCTGCAGTTTAAGGCCAAGGCCGCCGCCAACGGGGTCAGCATCCACTTGCAGCGCCAAGGCGGTGACTACCCCGGCAAGCCGGAGCAACGGCAACTGACGCTGAAGCTGCAGCAGTTGCCAGAGCCACAGCGCCTGCTGCTGGATGGCAAGCCGCTGTCGTGGCAACGGGATGGCAACGCCATTGTGGTGCAGTTTGATTGGGCGGACGCCGACAAGAGGATTGAGGCCAGCTGGTAAGCGCCGAGCCGCGGTGGCATCGAACGCCGGGCGCGCCTTGCTGCGCGGGATCCAAGTGGCGCTTAAAACCCAAGCCCCACCTGATTGCTGACAAAGTGGGTGAGCCCTTCGCCAATGTCGCCGCTGCGTTTATCACTGATCCGCAAGCGAAACTGGTGTTTGCCGGGGCTCAGCGTTGGCTTCTTGAATTGGGCAATGATCATCGGCATATGGCAGGGCTCGTTGGCGTTAATGCCCGCTGGCGCTTGCTGGCCACAGTCGCCGATCTGCTCATAGCTCCAGTGGTAGTTGAGCAACTGCAGCGGCTTGCCATCAATGTGGGCAAGGATCTGGCTGGCGTCCAGTTCTGGGGTGATGTCGAACACCGCAATGTCATTGCCCTGCATGGTGGTGCGCCGGTATTGCGGCGCTAACGCCTTGGCCAGATGCATCGGTCGAAAGGCCGCGAACACCGAATTGGAGCCGCCATTAGAGGCCCACACATTAAGGGAGTACACCTCGATGGTGTCGAAGGCGATGTCGATCACCTCGTCTTCGGTCAGCGTTAAATTCCAGCCCCAAAACTCCAGCTGAGTCTTGGCGTATTGGGGCAGATCGAGGCTGTACAGCGAGTTGTAGTGGCCTGCGGGCACCTCGGCGCGATAGCGCCCATTTTCATCGCATTTAAAGTAGAGGGAATCGTCCCCGATGAAGGCGCTGGGGTTAAAGATCACATCGCACTGGCTGATCGGTTGGCCGTGGCGATCGGTGACCTTACCGCTGATGGTCACCGTGTCGTCAGCCAGCGCCGTCAGCGGCAGTAGCGCCAACAGCGCGGCGGGGAACAAACGCATAAAACCTCCTTGTTGTGCACAATAAACAAAGGCTTAACTTACGCATATGCGGTTAAAAATCCAGCGTTGCAACGGCGCTGTTGTGCAGCCGTTGCGTGGCCATAAGCCACGCTTGGAGCGTCAGCGCCACGGCATCAACGGATTTGTCATGGCGCTGGGCTAGGGCGACGGTCAAGCCAACGGGAAGCCAACGAAAGCCGTGGGGGCCCACTTTCTTCGATTTGCTCAAAAGTGCCGCGATTTCGCCGCAGGAGTTTGCACTGCTGCATGAATACGTATGCAAAAGTTGTTGCGGCGTTGGCGCTGTGATTACATCAATTTCACTGAAATTCACATTATGAGACGGAATGGCAACGCCGCATCACGCGCTTGCACACTCCGCAGCCTGAGAGGAACTTGGGATGGGTAAGGAAAAACCGCAGCTGTCGTTTTGGCAGATCTGGAACATGTGTTTTGGTTTTCTGGGGATCCAGTTTGGTTTTGCCCTGCAAAACGGCAACGTCAGTCGCATCTTTCAAACCTTGGGTGCCGACATGGACACCCTGCCGATCCTATGGATTGCCGCGCCCTTAACCGGCTTGCTGGTGCAGCCAATCATTGGCCACTTCAGCGATAAAACCTGGACCCGCCTTGGCCGTCGTCGCCCTTACTTCCTCTACGGTGCCATTGCCACGTCGCTGGCGCTGGTGGTGATGCCCAACGCGTCGGCGTTGTGGATGGCGGCAGGTACCCTGTGGATCCTCGACGCCGCCATTAACGTGTCGATGGAACCGTTTCGCGCTTTCGTGGGCGATAACCTGCCTAAGCGGCAACAGGCGCAGGGTTACTCGATGCAAAGCTTCTTTATCGGCGTGGGGGCGGTTGTGGCGTCGGCCATGCCGTGGCTGCTGGAAAAAGCGGGGGTCAACAACACCGCTGCCGCCGGCACCTTGCCCGATACAGTGATCTACTCGTTTTACGCGGGTGCCGTGGTGTTGCTGCTGGCGGTGGGCTGGACGGTGTTCTCTTCGAAAGAGTATTCGCCAGAGCAGCTGGCCAGCTTTGAGGAAAGCCACAGCGCCGAATACCAACTGCAGCAGCGCAGCGCGCCCCAATGGCAACGCAGTGGCTTAATGTGGGCGCTGCCTGGGGTGCTGGCCACCGCGGTGGTTGCGCTGTTTGCACTGGACAAAGAGCTGTACATCTTAACCTTAGGGCTGGCGGTGTTTGGCCTGTTGCAGTTGTGGCTGAGCCGTGGCCAGCGGGCGGCCGATGGCAGCGGCGTTACCAGCGTGATGAACGATCTGTTCTCGATGCCAACGGCGATGAAGCGCTTGGCGGTGGTGCAGTTTTTCTCGTGGTTCGCGCTGTTCGCGATGTGGATCTACATGACCCCAGCGGTGACTTCGACCCATTTTGGCAGCACCGATCCGGCTTCGGCGCTGTATAACCAAGGCGCCAACTGGGTGGGCATGCTGTTTGCGGGTTACAACGGCTTTGCCGCCATTGCCGCGCTGATCATCCCCTTGCTGGTGCGGCTGTTGGGGTTGCGTGGCGCGCATCAGTTTAACTTGCTGTTGGGGGCCGCAGGCTTTATGTCGTTCCTGTGGATCGACAACCCGGATCTGCTGATGGTGGCGATGGTGGGGGTTGGCTTTGCGTGGGCCTCGATTTTATCGCTGCCTTACGCCATGTTGGCGGGCTGCTTGCCGGTGCAAAAGCTGGGGGTGTACATGGGGATCTTTAACTTCTTCATTGTGATCCCGCAATTGGTGGCGGCAACCGTGTTGGGGCTGCTGCTGCGCCTCGGCTTTAACAGCGAACCGATCTACGCCCTGTTCATTGGTGCCGTAAGTTGGGTTATCGCGGCCGTGGCCGTGTTTGCGGTACAGGACGATTCGGTTGCGGCCGGTCACGTTCAAGGAGTGAGCCAATCATGAGCATCCGCCCGCTGCTGTTGACCGCCCTGATCAGCGCCAATCTGGCTGGCTGTGCCGCGGTTGCCGATCCCGCCCGCGACCAAGCGAGCAGCTACTACGGCACCTTGCACCCCTTTGCCAAACAGGCGGTGTATTTTCTGCTAACCGATCGCTTTGTGGATGGCGATCCCAGCAATAATCACGCCGCGAGTTCTGGCTTTGATCTGCCGTTGCAACTGAAGGACGATAGCCCGGCGAACGTTGGGTACCTGGGCGGGGACTTTAAAGGGGTGGTTAACAACGCCAAATACATTGCCGACATGGGCTTTGGCGCGGTGTGGCTAACGCCGATTGTTGATAACCCAGCCGCCGCCTTTACTGGCGGTGACGAAATCAAGCTGAATGGGTTTGGCATGGACAGAGGCAAGGCGGCCTATCACGGTTACTGGGGCAGCAACTTCTATCAGTTGGATGAGCACCTGCCCTCGGCCGATCTGGATTACCGTGGCTTAACCGCCGCGCTGCAAGCCAATGGCTTGCAGACCATCTTGGATGTGGTGATCAATCACGGTTCGCCCGCTTACAGCATGGCCCAGCCGCAGCCGGAATACGGCAAACTGTACGATGGCGCGGGGCAGCTGTTGGCCGATCATCAAAACCTGCCGCCAGCGCAGCTCAACCCGCGCGCCAATCCGCTGCACGCTATGTTTGCCACCCAGCCGGATCTGGCTCAGTTAGCGGACTTTGATTTCGCCAATCCGGCGGTGATGGATTATTTTGTTGGCGCTTACTTACAGTGGATTGACCAAGGCGCCACGGCATTTCGGTTGGATACGGTAAAACACGCCCCAAATTTTGCGTGGGCGCAGTTCAGCCAGCGCATTCGCGCCCAGCACCCCAATTTCTTTATGTTTGGCGAGGTGTACTCGTTTGATGCGGCAGAAATTGGCCAGTACACCTTTGCGGACAATGGCGGCATGAGCGTGCTCGACTTCCCGCAAAAGCAGGCGCTGGGGCAGATTTTTGAACAGGGGCAAGGCTTTGAAACCTTAGCCAGCACCCTCTATCTGGATCCCCACAGCGGCGAGCAGCCGTACGCGAATCCCTATGAGCTGACCACCTTTTACGACAACCACGACATGGCACGGATCAACACCAGCGACGCGGGCTTCATTGATGCCCACAACTGGTTGTTTACCGCCCGGGGCATTCCGGTGATCTATTACGGCTCTGAGATTGGTTTTGAGCGCGGCAAGGGCGAGCACTTTGGCAATCGCAACTACTTTGGTCAGGCGCGGATCGAACAAGCGAAAAGCCACCCCATTCAGCAAGCGCTCAGCGCCATCGCCAAGGTGCGCCAAGCCAACATTGCTTTGCAGCAAGGGCTGCAACTGACGCTGGAACTTCAGGGCGATCGCGCCGCCTTTATGCGGGTATTCCAGCACGATGGCGTGGCGCAGCAGGCGTTGGTGTTGTTGAACAAAGGCGAGCAGCCGCAACGTTTTACGCAGCAGCTGCAAGCGGGGCCGTGGCGCGAAGCGTTAACGGGCCAGCACAGCAACGGCACCCTCAGCACGACGGTGGCCGCGCATGGGGTGCAGGTGTGGTTGCTGGATGAAGCGGTAACCGAGCCTAAGCTTGCTCAGCAGTTGCAACAGCGGATGATGCGTTAACGCCGCAGCTGCTGCGGATCACCAGTTTAGTGGGGATGGTGGTGTCGGCGACGGCGTCGCCACTGATCTGCTGGATCAGGCTTTGCACTAGGGCTTCCCCCGCTAAGGTGGGATCTTGACGCACCGTGGTTAACGGCGGCGAGCAAAAGCGCGCCACTTGGATGTCGTCGTAGCCGACCACCGCGATGTCTGCAGGCACCCGCAGGCCGCGTTCGTTTAAGGCTTGGATCACGCCGATGGCGATCAGATCGCTGGCGGCAAAGATGGCGTCGAACTTAGCGCCGTGGTCGAGCAGCGCCAACGCGGCGGCGGCACCGGCTTGTTCGGTGGTGATGGCGTCTTGCTGCAAGCTGGGATCCAGACCAATGCCGTTGGCGACCAGCGCTTGGGCGTAGCCTTGGTAGCGTTGCAAAAATTCGGGGTAGTGATCTGAGGCGGTACCCACAAAGGCGATGCGCTGTTGCCCTTGTTCAATCAGGTGGTTGGTGGCTTCAAAGCCGCCACGGCGGTTGTCGCAGCCAACGGACACCCCCAGCGCCGATTGGGGCCCCCAGCGCACAAAGCGGGTGCCTTGTTGCTCAAGCTGTTTCAGTTTGGGCTGGTAATCCAGATCGTCGCCGTAGCCAAGTAAGATCAGGCCATCGGCTTTGTGGTTGTCGTCGTAATCGGCGGTCCAATCGTCGGACAGCTGCTGAAACGACACCAGCAGATCGTAGCCTTGGCGGGCGCAGGCGCGGGTAATGGCGCCCAGCATGGCGTGGAAAAACGGGTTGATCAGGGAATCGTCGCTGGTGGGATCCTCAAACAGCAACAGCGCTAAGGTGTCGCTGCGTTGCAGGCGTAATCCCGAGGCGTTTTTGTCGACTTTATAATTTAGATCGCGGGCAATTTTGTGTACGCGAGCGATGGTCTCCGCCTTAACCAGCGGGCTGTTTCGCAGGGCCCGAGATACGGTGGATTGCGATACTCCGGCCAAATGGGCGATATCAAATGAGGTCGCCTTACCTTTGGTCATAATGTGATCATCCTTCAACTGACGTTTTGCCACTATAACTTAGTGATTTCGTGGATAGAAAGAGGCGCAGACCTCGTAAAGGACAAGTGCAATAAATATGAACAATTCACAGCAGCAGATCTTGGTGGCCGACATTGGTGGCACCAACGCCCGTTTTGCCATTGCCGTTGGCGATGCCCACTCGATTGAGCTGGTGCAACGCTTTGCCAGCGCCGATTGCCGTTCGCTGGCCGATGCGGTGGCCAAGTATTTGGCCACCTTACCCAGCCACATCACCTTAACCGGTGCTTGCTTGGCGGTGGCGGGGCCGGTCACCAACGGCGAAGCCAGCCTGACCAACTTGGGGTGGCTGGCCACTGAAAGCCAGCTCAGTGAGCAACTGGGGGTGCCGGTGCGGCTGATCAACGATTTTGTTGCCTACGCCTACAGCGTGCCGCTGCTGCCTGCGGCGCACACCCAAACCATCAAAGCGGGGACGGGATTGGCGGGGGCGCCGTTGGTGGTGCTTGGCCCCGGAACCGGCTTTGGCGTGGCCAGCTTACAGGCCGACGGCAGTGGCTGGCGGGTTAATCCTTGTGAAGGTGGCCACATCGGCTTGGCCGCCACGTCAGAGCTGCAAGCGCGGCTGTTAGGGCAGTTGCAGCTGATGTTGCCCTACGTCAATGTGGAGTCGGTGCTGTGCGGCTCTGGGATGATCAACCTGTATCGCGCCATGGCGATTTTAGAAGGCCAGCCCGCCCGCTACGATATGCCGGCGCAGTTAACCAACGCCGCCGCCAATGGCGACCCGTTAGCCCAGCGCACGGTGTTGGAATTTTGCCGCTGGCTTGGCAGCGTTGCCGGGGATCTGGTGTTGGCTCACGGCGCCCGCGGTGGGGTGTGGTTGGGTGGCGGCATATTGCCCCGCATTGTGGATAGCCTCTGCGCCAGTGACTTTACCGCCTGCTTTGGCAATAAAGGGCTGATGGTGGATTACTTAACCCCAGTGCCGGTGATCTTGGCGTTAAAATCCGACACCGCAGTGATGGGCGCGGCGGCGTATTATCTGGATCGCTGTTAACGCTTTAGGTCGCGGTTCATCACGGTGTTTGGCGATACCGTGAACCCGTAACGCGGCTTATGCCGTGATGTCGGCTGGCCGCGCGCTTCATCCGCTTAACTGTTCTCGCGCAACTCCGCCAACAAAAACTCAATCAAGGCACGATTTTTCAACGGCTGCTCGCCGCTTTGGTAGAGCAGCTGCACCGGCATGGGCGCTGGGGTGGCATCCGGAAGGATCGGCACCAAGTCACCGCGTTCCAGCGCGGCTTGCAGCAAGATCGTCGGCTGCAGCAGGATCCCGCCGCCATCAATCGCCGCTTGCTGCAGCAGGGCGCCGCTGTTGCTGACAAGCCGTGGCTTGGGCAGCAGTTTCTGGCCGCTGCCGCCATCAAAGCCAAGGCAGTGATGGCCGCTTAATTCGGCAGGGGTGTGCGGGGTGCCGTGCTTCGCCAAGTAACTGGGGGCGGCGCAGTAGCGCAGGGGATAATGCCCCAGTTGCCGTGCCACCAGCGTGGTTTCCCCCAGCTCACCAATGCGGATCAAGGCATCCACCTGTTCATCAATGGCGATGCGGCGATTGTCCAACTGCAGCTCAACGTCGATGTCGGGGTAGCGCGCCAGAAACTTGCCCAGCAATGGCGCCAGCACCAGATTGCCGTAGGTCAGTGGCGCATTTAAGCGCACCACGCCTCTGGGGCTGTGGGTGATCCGCTGCAGCTGCTGTTCGCTTTGGCGAAGCTGCGCCAACAACGCCACACATTCACGGTAATAAAATTGCCCCGCTTCGGTCAGCAACTGCTTGCGGGTGGTGCGCTGAATTAAGGTGGTGCCCAGTTGTGCCTCTAAGCTTTTGATGTGCTTGCCAACCATGGTGGCACTGATGTTGAACAACACCGCCGCCTTGGCGAAATGGCGCAGTTCCGCCACCTTCACAAACACCTGCATGCTGGTGAGCTTATCCATTGAACCTCAATTGAAAACTAATGGTTTATAAAGAACAAAACTGATGGTGGTTTATTGGGGTGGGGCTGTCAATTAAGCTGGGGGCATTGTCATCGGCTTTGGAGCCTCACTGTGCCTCATCAAATTACCCTTACCGCAGAACTGCAGCTGTCGCCGCAGATCGAGCTGGCCGCAGGCCTTGCTGCCATCAATCAATTTTGTGCCGACATGCGCCGCGAGCCCGGTTGCAGCTTTGCCTATGCGATGCAAGATGGCCAAGACGAGCGGCGCTTGATCCTGTGGGAACGCTACGTGGATCGGCATGCCCAGCAAGCGCATTTTGATGCGGCCCACACCCAAGCGTTCATCGCTGCTGGGATCGCGACCTTGGTTAGCGTGACCGAAGGGCGTTTGCTCGGTGCGGATTTTGTCGACGCCCGCAACGGAGGCCCGCAATGAGCAAGCCACTACGTTGGGGGATCATCGGCACCAGTTTTATCTCTGGGGTGATGATCGACGCCATCCGCTTAGAGGGGCGCAGTGAAGTGGCGCTGGTGGCGGGTCGCAATCCGCAGACTTGCGCTGATTTTGCCGCTCAGTATCAGTTGGCCTATGGCACCGATTACGATGCGCTGATCACCGATCCGGCCATCGACATCATCTACATCGCTTTGCCAAACCATTTGCACGCCGAGTACGTGGTGAAAGCGGCGCAGGCGGGCAAAGCGATAGTGTGCGAAAAGTCGCTGTCGGTAGACATGGCCAGTACCGAGCGGGCGCTGGCGGCGGTTGCCAAAGCCGGTGTGTTCTTCGCCGAAGGGCTGATGTATTTGAATCACCCGCTGATCCGCGAGTTGTTGCGGCTGCTGCAAACCGGGGCGATTGGCGAACTGAACAGCGTGCACGCCAGTTACAGTGCGGCGATCAGCCAATTCACCAATCCCGGTTCTAAAGGTACTTTGTTCAATCTGGGCTGCTATCCGTTGTCGTTGTTGCAGCTGGTGTTGCAGCAACAGGGGCTCAGCGATTGCAGCAAGGGCGCGCAGTTCAGCGGCTTTGGCCGTGTTGGCAGCGACGGCAACATCGTGGAAGCCAACGTTGCCGCCCGCTTTAGCAATGGCGTTACGGCGCAGCTGCACAGCGCCGAAGACTATGGCTTAACGCACCAGTTTGAGCTGCTGGGCAGCAAAGGTTATCTGCGCTGTCACAGCAACCCGTGGTTGCCGGGCGAAAGCAATCAGCTGCTGTTGGCCGAGTATGAACAGCCGGAGCAGATCATCGAAGTGACCGCCGATGGCGATGGTTTCCTCTACCAAGTTCGCCATGTGATTGATGCGCTCCGCCGTGGCGAGAAGCAGTTGGCACGCCCCAGCGCAACGGTGGACGATTCCCGCCAAGTGATGGCGCTGCTGATGCAGTGGCACCAAGCGGTGTCGTAGGGGAGGGGGGAGAGGGGAAGTTAACCGTGTGCTGCTGCACCGTTCGGATCATGCCAGCGGCTGGATACTGCGGTTTTGCGTTAATGGGGCAGGTCGCAGTGGCGATGGTACCCAAAGAGGGTTCCCCCCTTTGGAATCCCTTCGCCTTAGCACAGCTTAGCTTTCGCGCTTTGCACCGCCTTCTTCGGCACGGCATCGATGCGCCATCCATGGCTTAGCGATGCACTCGCAACATCCTGTTGCTCAGCCTCATTTTGCAGTGCACCGCTCAACGCTGTGATGCGGCAGCAAAGCAGGCTCGGCGTTGTCATTCCCGATTAGGCGCTCATCCGGTGGTGATGTTTTTCTGCGGACTGAATGATGGCAGGTAGCACAGTGATGAGGCTTCTGGTATGCCGTTGGCGCCGTAGCGGATTGTCCCCCACAAAAAAGCGCCCTCATCATGAGGGCGCTTTTGCGATTGTTACGATGTGACGATGACGGCGAGATGCCGTTGTGGCTTACAACTTAACGCTGCCGATGTAGTTGTTCACTTGCTGCTCGAGCATGTCCAGCGGCACTGGGCCGTTGGCGAGGATGGCATCGTGGAACTTCGGCAAACTGAAGTCATTCCCCAGCTGCTGCTTGGCGTTGGCGCGCAGCTCTAGGATTTTCAGCATCCCCACCTTATAGGCGGTGGCTTGGCTTGGCATCACGATGTAGCGTTCAATCGCTTTAACCACGTCGCCGTGCGCGTTTGGGGTGCTCTTGGCGAGGTAATCGATCGCTTGTTCACGGGTCCACTGCTTGTCGTGGATGCCGGTGTCGACGACCAAGCGGCAGGCGCGCCACAGTTCCATCGCGAGGCGGCCAAAGTCGCTGTAGGGATCGCTGTAGTAGCCCATCTCTTTCGGCAGGTACTCACTGTACAGGCCCCATCCTTCGATGTAGGCGGTGTAGCCACCGAAGCGGCGGAACTTAGGGATCCCCTGCAGCTCTTGCGAGATGGCGATCTGCATGTGGTGACCCGGAATGCCTTCGTGGAACGCCAGCGCTTCCATCTGGTAGGTGGGCATGTCGTTCATGTCGTACAGGTTGGCGTAGTAAATGCCTGGGCGGCTGCCGTCCGGCGCCGGTTGCTGGTAGAACGCTTTACCGGCGGACTTTTCGCGGAACTCTTCCACGCGCTGCACTTTCAGTCGCGCCTGTGGCTTGAGGTTAAACACCTCATCTAAGCGGCCTTCCATGTCGTCGATGATGGCGGTGGCTTGGCCTAGGTAAGCGTTACGGCCCTCTTCGTCGGAGTTTAAGTAGAACTGCTTGTCGGTTCGCATGAACTCAAAAAACTGCTGCAGATCGCCGCTAAAGCCAACCTGCTTCATGATGTCGCGCATCTCACCGTGAATTCGCGCCACTTCATCCAACCCCAACTGGTGGATCTGCTTGGCGCTGAGATCGGTGGTGGTGGTGCGCTGCAGGCGGTTGGCGTAGTACTGATCGCCCTGTGGCAGCTTCCAAGCGCCATCTTTGGTGCTGGCCCGCTGAGATTGCGCGTCGATAAAGGCGATGAAGTTGTCGTAACCGTTTTTAAACTGGTTCAGCAGGGCGGCTTTGGCGTCGGCCAGCAGCTGCGCTTTGTCTGCTTCGCTGATGTTGAGCTTGGCCACTTTGCCTTTAAAGTCGGCCCACACTGGGCTGTCTTCGCCAGCGGCAAATGGCGCGCCGCTGATGACGTTACGGCTGTCGTTTAACACGTAATCGAAGGTGAACTTAGGCGCCATAACGCCAATCTCTTCGCGCTTTTGCAGCTGGGCGATCGCTTGCTCAAAACGCAGTTCAACCCCTTGCAGGCGGCTGATGTAGGCTTTGGCGTCGTCGACGCTGTTGATGCTGTGTTGGTTGATCAAAAACGACGGGGTGCCGGATTGGTAGCCGTACATCTGGGTTACCGGGTAGCTGTAGTAGCGCCACTTATCATCGGCGATGTCGTTTTCCAGCTTCTGCTTCATCAGGGTGTAGCTGATCTGAGCTTGGCCTTCGAGCTTAGCTTCGTCGATGCTGGCCAATTGCGCGAGGTGGCGTTTTTTTCGAGCCAGCTCTTCTTCGTCGGCGGCGAGGCTCAGATCGTCCCACTTGTCGTAGTCGGTTTTAATGCCGAGGTAGGTTTGGTATTCCGGCGAGGCCATGATGTTTTCCATGAACATCGCCTCGAACAGGGCATTGGCGCGCTCAGATTCGGTTTGGGCCACCGCAACAACCGCTGTGGTGGTGTTGCTGCTGTTCGTGGATTCGGTGGGGGTGGCGCACCCGGCCAAGGTGGCGCTGCCAAGCGCAAAGGCGATGGCGAGACTGAGCTTGTTCATTTAGCACTCCATGCGAAAAAAGGTGATCGCGCGCATTGTGGCATGGAGTGGATTTAAGGCGAAAACCGAAACTGTTAACAGATTTGTCACCGCCGTAACCTTGGCGTAACGGCGGTGCAATTGAGCCCGCAGCAGGGCGCTGCGGTTTTACTCTGGCAAAAATTGCCCCAGCAATTCATTCAGATAGCGATGGCCCCGTTCGGTTAGCTGCATCTGCTTGGTATCACGGTCAATCAGTTTACGCTGCAACGCCCAATCGAGTGTGTCGGCCACATCGGCAGCTTGCAGTTGCGTGCGTTCGTTAAGCTCGGCCAATGGCATCGGCTCGAGCAGCCGCAGCCGATTCATGTAGTACTCCAGCGCTTGATCCGCTTTGGCAACCACGGTGTGGCTGTCCAGCGGCTGTCGCTCGGCGTCTAAGTAGCCCTTGGGGTGCTTCACCTTAACGGTGCGAACAATGCGGCCGTCGGCTTGGGTGAGCTTGCCGTGGGCGCCGCAGCCAATGCCAAGGTAATCACCAAAGCGCCAGTAGTTCAGGTTGTGCTGGCACTGATAGCCGGGCTTGGCCCAAGCGGAGATCTCGTACTGGCGATAACCGGCGGCTTCCAGCATCGCTTTGCCTTGTTCGAAGATCGCCCATTGGGTGTCTTCGTCCGGCAGCGTTGGCGGCTTAGAAGCAAATTGGGTGTTGGGTTCGATGGTGAGCTGATACCAGCTTAAATGCGGCGGATCGAGCTCAATCGCTTGGGCCAGATCGTACAGGGCATCCTCGACACTCTGGTTCGGCAGCGTGTGCATTAAATCCAGATTGAAGCGGTCAAACCCCGCTTTGCGTGCTTCGCGGGCCGCCCGACGGGCTTCTTCTGCGCCGTGGATCCGCCCTAAAATTTGCAGCTTATCTTGCTGAAAGCTCTGCACTCCCACCGATAAGCGGTTAACGCCCGCGTCGCGGTAGGGCTTAAAGCGATCGGCTTCCAAGGTGCCGGGATTGGCTTCCATGGTCACTTCACAGTGCTCAACCCACGGCAACAACGCTTTGCTGCCGTCGAGGATCGCTTTGATCCCCGCTGGCGACAACAGGGATGGGGTGCCACCGCCAATAAAGATGCTGCTGATGGCGCGCTCGCCAGCTAAGGGCAGATCGGCAGCCATGTCGGCCAGCAGTGCGGCCACGTACTCGCGTTCTGGGATCACCCCCTTGCGGGCGTGAGAGTTAAAGTCGCAGTAGGGGCACTTTTGCTCGCACCACGGAATGTGGATGTAGAGCGACAGCGGTGGCAACGGGCTCACAGAATGCCTTTCTCTTTCAGGCCTGCAACCAGCAACGCCAAGGCTTTGCCACGGTGGCTGACGGCGTTCTTTTCATCGTCGCTGAGCTCGGCGGCGCTGCGGCTGTCCCCCGCCACGGTAAAGATGGGATCGTAGCCGTGGCCGGCGTCGCCACTTTTGCCGTGGGCAATGGCGCCTTCCCAGCTGGCTTGCGCGATGATTGGGCTAGGATCTTCGCCGTGGCGCATAAACACCAACACACACTGAAAACGGGCACGGCGGTCGGTTTTGGCTGCCATGGTGGTCAGCAGCTTTTGCAGGTTGGCTTCGGCATTGCCGTGATCGCCGGCGTAGCGGGCGCTGTAGATCCCCGGTTGGCCCTGCAGCGCATCCACTTCAATCCCAGAGTCGTCGGCAATGGCCGGTAAACCGGTGATGCGAGCGGCGTGACGCGCCTTAATGATGGCGTTTTCAACAAAGGTGGTGCCATCTTCGGCAACGTCACCCACGTTGAATTGCGACTGGGGCAGCACCTCAAAGGGGTAATCAGCCAGGAGGCGGGCGAACTCTTTTACTTTGCCGGCGTTACCGGTGGCCAAAACGATCTGTTGCATCGACATTCTCTTGCGCGCAGGAAATTTGGCGCAGAGTGTAGCAGGGGTGGTCACTCCCTTGAAGGGGGGTCCGTAACCCCGTGGCTAGTCGGTGCGGGTGGGATCGCAGTTAAAGTCTTGCTGAATGATGCTCAAGCTCACTTGTTCGCCATCAAGCTGCAGTTGGTAGAGCCGATCAAACTGCTGTTCATCAAGGGGTTGAAGTTGCTGTTGGCTCAACAACCCCGCTAAGGCCGGGGTGGTGTTGGAATGGCCAACCACCATGGCGTTTTGTTGGCGCTGTTGCAGCAATTGCTGCAGGGCGGCCAGCTTAGCCGGATGGTACAACTGCACCGTTAGCCCAAATGCCGTCGCACTGGGCGCAGCGGTGTGTTGGGTGCGGCGATAGTCACTGCTGTAGATGGCTTCTATCTGTTTGCTGGCCAGCAGCTGCGCCAACCATGCGCTGCGCTGGATGCCACAGGCGGTTAGGCTCGGATCCTTCGGCTGAGCGGGGTCAACGGCTTTTTCGGCATGACGGACTAAATAGAGCGAATAGGGGGCGGCAGTGGCGCTGGCGCACAGGCTCAGCAGCAACGGCAACATCAAGGCATAGCGGGGCACAGATAACTCCTTCTGTTTGGGTGGCAGCTTAGGGGCAGCGGCACAGCGGAGGCCAGCGTTGGCTTGGTTGGAAATGCGCATCAAACCGTACCGCGGCGGTACGGCTGATGTTCAGAGGGAGTGCCGCGCCGTTTAATCGACGTAGAATTTTTGCTGGAACTTGAGCTTGGTGCTGAGATCGCGCTGGTTGCTGATGTCGATATTGAAGTGGTAGGTCTCTTCATTACGATGATCCAGCTCGGCGATGTAGTAGATGGCGTCGCCTTCGCGGATCTCGCGAAACTCCAAGGTTTTGGTGATGCCGGTTAAATCCCGGGCGGTGCCATTGATGGTGACCCGAACGGCGTTGGTGTCGAGATCCTGCTGGCTGCTATCGAGCACGCTGATGTTCACCAAACCGGTGTAGCGGCTGCGGTTGACCCCATAGGCTTTGGCAATGTCGGGGGTTAAAAAGGTGCTGCCAAAGGTGACGTAGTGAATGGCGTATTTGCCCACCTGCATCTTTTGTTCGGCCACGGCAGGCAGAGCGACTAAGGCGGTAAGGATGAGTGCAATAAGGGCGCGAAACATAATGGTTCTCCTATGAATAACCACCGCCAAAGGGCGGTGGTTTAAGGCCCATCTACCAAGTGTAGACCGCCACGCATCGGCTTTGCTTGCAACCCTAAGGGGCAATAAGCAGCGTGCGGATCGACTCTGGCAGTTGTTTGGGCTCGATAATCCGTATCTGTTTGTGGCGGCCAAGTTCGCCTTTTTGAATGTGAACTTGGCCTTTGGCCACCTTGAACTGCTTAGCAAGGTACTTAATTAAGTGGCCATTGGCTTTGCCATCAACCGGCGGGGCGGTAATGGCCACTTTAAATTCATCGCCGTGCAATCCTACCAGCGCATCGCGGCTGGCTTTCGGTTGGATGTACAGGTTCAGCAGCAGATCATCGCCCTGCTGCGAAACGGCTGCCATTAAATCTGTGCCCACATCGGTACGTATTGGCCTAGCAAGATGTTGATGAAGTTCAAGGCTAAGAACACCACCAGCATGGACAGATCCAAGCCGCCCAGATCCGGCATAAAGCGGCGGATGGGTGCTAAGAACGGTTCGGTCAGCTGCTGCATCACGTATTCAATGGGGTTACGGCCTTGGGATACCCAGCTTAAGATGGCGCGCAGCAGCAGTACCCAAAACAGTAAGGTGCCCGCTTCTTTAATGACGGTGATCACACCAAGGTAGGTGCCCAGTAGCGGATCCAGCGGCTGCCCAGCCATCAGGGTGATGGTGAACCAAAAGCCGATGCCAACCATTAAGGCCAACACCAAAGAGGCGGTATCAAGGTTGCCCAACGACGGCAACACTCGGCGCATCGGCTTTAAGATTGGCTGGGTGGCTTTCACCACAAACTGGCTAAACGGGTTGTAGAAATCAGCGCGGGCGCTTTGCAGCCACAGGCGTAATAACACCACCATCAAATACAGCTTAAATAAGGTGGAGACCAAAAAGATCATGGCGTTCATATCGATTCCCTAATGATTAAAATTGGTCGGCCATCTGCTCGGCGCGGTTAACCGCTGCCTGCATGGCCGCATCTACGCTGTCGCGCAGGTTGTGTTGTTCTAAGGTGTTTACCGCTTCAAAGGTGGTGCCGCCTTTCGAGGTGACTTGAGCGCGCAATTGCGCCAAGGATAGCTCGGGATTGGCTTTCACCATCTGCGCGGCGCCAACCGCCGCTTGCTGGATCATCAGCCGTGCATCGGCATCGGCTACCCCCAGCTTGGCGGCGGCTTGCTCCATCGCTTCCATAAACAGGAAGAAATAAGCCGGTGAACTGCCGGCACAGGCGATCACCTGATTGATGCCGCGTTCGTGCTCAAACCAGACGATTTCGCCTACGGCGGCCATCAGGCTGCCGGCAAACTGGCGATCCGCTTGCTCAACATGAGCGTCGGCATACAACCCTGTTAAGCCCAGCCCCAACATTGATGGGGTGTTGGGCATGGTGCGTACCAGTTGGATCGGCTGTGCGAAGAAATCCTGATAGCGGCTGGCGGGAATGCCCGCGGCAATGGTGATGATCAGCTTTTGGCTGAGATCCAATGTGGCTAAGTCGCTACAAACCGATGCCATCAGCTGCGGTTTTACCGCCAGTACGATCACGTCGGCCTGCTGACACGCCAGACGATTATCGTTGCCGATGCGGATGCCAAACTGCGCTTGCAGGGCATCGAGTTTCGGTTGGCTGGGGTTGGTGGCGGTGATGGCACTGGCTGGATAGCCACTTTGTACCAATCCACCAATGATGCTCCGGCTCATGTTGCCGGCGCCAATAAAGACGACTTTGCGGGTGTCCAAGTTAATTCCTTGCTCCAAAAATAGCGGTGCCGATCCGTACCATGGTGCTGCCTTCAATAATGGCGGCATCCATATCGCCACTCATCCCCATCGATAACGTATCAAGCTGAGGATGCTGGCATTGCAGTTGCTCAAATTGCTGGCGCAGCTGGGCAAAGGCGTTTCGCTGGGCAGCCACATCGGTGGTTGCCGCTGGGATCGCCATTAAGCCACGCAAGCGCAGTTGCGGCAGTGCTGCAACCGCTTGGGCTAATTGTGGTAATTCTGCCACGGTAACGCCAGATTTACTCGATTCACCGCTGATATTTACCTGTAAGCAGACGTTTAATGGCGGCTTATCGGCGGGCCGTTGTTCATTCAGGCGCTGAGCGATTTTGAGCCGGTCGAGGGTGTGCATCCAATCAAAATGCTCGGCCACTTGGCGGGTTTTATTGGACTGCAACGGGCCAATAAAGTGCCAGATGGCGTGTTCTAATTGGCTTAATTCGGTGATTTTAGCAACGCCCTCTTGCAGGTAGTTTTCGCCAAAGTGGCGGCACCCCGCCTGATAGGCTTCAACCACCATCTGCGCGGGTTTGGTTTTGCTTACCGCCAGTAGGGTGATGTTGCTGGAGTTTCGCTGTGCCGCTGCTGCGGCAGCGTCAATTCTTGTTTGGGCATCAGATACCCGCTCTGCTAAGGTTGCCATAGTAGTATTTGGGGTTAATCTTCTGGAAGTGACATGGAAATTACTGAATTACTGGCGTTTAGTGTAAAGCACAACGCCTCTGATCTGCACTTGTCTGCAGGTGTTCCACCGCTGATCCGTGTGGACGGTGAAGTAAGAAAAATCAATTTGCCTTCGTTGGACCATAAAGAGGTGCACGGGCTTATCTACGACATCATGAACGATAAGCAGCGCAAAGACTATGAAGAACATCTTGAGATCGACTTTTCGTTCGAGGTGCCGGGCTTAGCGCGTTTTCGTGTTAACGCCTTTAACCAAAGCCGCGGGGCTGGTGCGGTATTTCGTACCATTCCCAGCGAGGTCTTGAGCCTTGAAACCTTAGGCGCCCCCGACATCTTCCGCGACATTGCCGAATACCCTCGTGGGCTGGTGCTGGTGACCGGGCCAACCGGCTCCGGTAAGTCCACCACCTTGGCGGCGATGATCGATTACATTAATGATGCTCGCCACGATCACATCCTCACCATTGAGGATCCGATCGAATTTGTGCACAAATCGAAAAACTGTCTGGTGAACCAGCGGGAAGTGCACAAAGACACCCACAGTTTCTCTAATGCACTGCGTAGCGCTTTGCGTGAAGATCCCGACATCATCCTGGTGGGTGAGATGCGCGATCTGGAAACCATCCGTTTGGCGTTAACCGCGGCCGAAACTGGCCACTTGGTGTTTGGCACCTTGCACACCACCTCGGCTGCGAAAACCATTGACCGGGTAGTGGATGTGTTCCCCGCCGGTGAAAAAGACATGGTGCGCACCATGTTGTCGGAATCACTGCAGGCGGTGATCTCGCAAACCCTGTGTAAGAAGGTCGGCGGTGGTCGAGTGGCCGCCCATGAGATCATGCTGGGCACCCCCGCGATTCGAAACCTGATCCGTGAAGACAAAGTGGCGCAGATGTACTCGGCCATTCAAACGGGCATGGCCCACGGCATGCAAACCTTGGAGCAGAGCCTGCAAACTTTGGTGAATCGCGGCCTGATCTCACGCCAAGATGCGATGAGCAAAATGGGCAAACAAACCACCCTGTAGGAAGTCACATGGATATCCAACCGCTATTACAGTTGATGCTCGACCGCAAGGCGTCGGATCTGTTTATCACCGTCGGCTTTCCCGCCAGTGCTAAGGTCGACGGCGAGATGGTTAAGCTCAACAACGACGTGCTCAACCTAGAGCAGGTGTTGTCGATGGTGGAAAGCTTGATGACGGAAGACGTTAAAAGCCATTTCCACAAACACCGCGAAGCCAACTTTGGTTACTCCGGCAACAACGAAGAAGCTCGTTTTCGAGTCTCGGCGTTTTGGCAACGAGATAACCCAGGGATGGTGCTGCGCTCTATCCAAACGCGGATCCCGTCGATGGAAGAGCTGTACCTGCCCGAGGTGATGAAAGAGATCTGCATGTCCAAGCGCGGCTTGGTGATTATGGTGGGCGCCACCGGTACCGGTAAATCCACCTCGCTGGCGGCGATGGTGGGCCACCGCAATCGCAATCAGCGCGGCCACATCCTGACCATTGAGGATCCGATTGAATTTGTTCATACCCACGAACAAAGCATCGTCACCCAACGGGAAGTAGGGCTGGACACCGAAACCTTCGATGCGGCGCTGAAAAGCTCGTTGCGACAGGCGCCGGATGTGATTCTGATTGGTGAGATCCGCTCGCAGGAGACCATGGAATTCGCCTTGGCGTTCGCCGAAACCGGCCACCTGTGTATGGCCACCTTGCACGCCAACAACGCCAACCAAGCGCTGGACCGCATCACCCACTTGGTGCCCAAAGAGAAACACGAACAGCTGATGTTCGATCTCTCCTTGAACCTGAAAGCGGTGATGGCGCAGCAACTGGTGCCACGGCGTGACGGTAATGGCCGTCGGGTGGCGATTGAAGTGCTGCTAAACACCCCGCGGATGGCGGATCTGATTGCCAAGGGCGATCTGCACCTGCTGAAAGAGACCATGAGCAACAGCCGCGAACAGGGGATGCAAACCTTCGACCAAGCGCTGTTTGATTTGTACGACTCGGATCAGATCAGCTACGCCGATGCTTTGCACCACGCCGACTCGCCCAACGATCTGCGCCTGATGATCAAGCTGAAGCAGTCACGCAATACCGGCTCGGGTTACCTTGAAGGGGTGACCGTCGATCTGGATTAACCGTTGCGGTTGTCGATTCCAATAACAAACGCCAAGACCTCGGTCTTGGCGTTTTTGTGTGCTGTGTACCAATTAGCTGTTGCGCTTATTGTGGATGACCCGCTGCGGCATAAAGGTCATTGCCGGGACCGCCCGGCGGCGGGCAAGGGACTTATCCCTTTGCAATCCCGAGCGCCTCCGAGGTGACGACAGCCCCTCGTTCTCGCCGCATTACGTTACAGCAACGGCCAGATGCGCCATCCATGGCTTAACTGGCCTCTACGGCATCCTGCCTTCGGCTTTACTTCATCACTGCTGCACTCGGCGTCACCAAGTCGGCAGAAAGTTATCACCGCCAGATGATGACTTAGCCGTGACAGATACGCCGCACTGGCTTTACTGTCGCATCACTAAGTCATGGATGGCGCATCGATGCAGTGCCGAATGGCGCAGTGCAAGGAGCGAAAGTTGAGCTGTGCTAAGGCAATGGGATCCCAAAGGGAGAATCCCCCCTCTTTGCTACGAGTGAGTGTGCCGTTGCCATTGCGACATAACCACTTGAAAGCAGTGCCATCGAAGCTCGCCGTAGGCGACAGCCAGTATTGGCCCTAAAACGTCAATGAATCTGCCACAGGGCAACCACGCAGCTGACGGCGGAGGCGTAACGTTGTTGTCGAGTTGCAAACTCATGTTTAAACACCACCGTCACTTGCGGCGTGGACATCGCTTCAATGTGCCTTTGGCGACCGTCGTCGGGCAGATCTTTGCTAAACACATCCACTAAAGCACAAAACAGTTTGGTGCAGTTGCCGTCGTCAATCTGTGCGAGCTTGTTGACGTCGGCTTGATAGGCACGGCTGGTGCTGCGTAACTTAAATTCGATGGCGAGCTGGCGGCCGTCATCCAGTTCAAACAGCAGATCGGTGGGGCCGCCGTTGCCCAGATCTCGCTCGCGGTGCCAGGTGACCTTGTCGGTACCGAAGATGGCGGCGGGATCGCGCATGACCGCTTTGCCGCACTGATAGGCAAACGCCAGTTCTGGCATGTAAAAGATCCCTTCTGGGGCGAGGGGAGCTAAGTCGCGCTCCTCCTGTTTGGCGAGATCGTAAATGAGTTGGCCGAGTTTCTCTAATTGCATCTGGGCTGCCGCTGCTTGTGGTGATGTTGGTTAACTCAAGGCGACCGCCAGTGGCGGTCACGGGAGATCACAGTTGAGCAAACTCGGCGTCGGTTTGCAGCAAGCCAGCGCAGAAGTTTGAAGCAGCGCAGGGGCCAGCCGTTGTTGCTGAGCCTAACCTAAAGCTACAACAGCAACCAAGATGCCGGTGAAGTGGGGCCGCACGTGGCCACGGTACGGCTGGATCTGCTCAGCGCCGAAGTACGCAATACCTCGGTGAATGAACTGACCGAAGCGTGGCGTCAGCACGTGGGCGAACTGGCGGCACCGGTGGCACTGTCATTCAGTCAGCCCAGCCTTGGCCCTGCGGGTCGAGACATTGAAGTGCGCGTAAAAGGCGAGGATCTGGCGCAGCTTAAGCTAGCCTCGGTGGCGGTGCAAAGCTACCTCAGTCAGTTTGCTGGGGTAACGGATCTGCTGGATGACATGCGTCCGGGCAAAGAGGAGGTGTGAGTTACCTTGCTGCCCGGCGCGGAAGCCTACGGGATTGATGGGCAGATGGTGGCCACCCAGCTGCGCGCCGCTTACTTTGGCCAAACCGCCGATGAGATCCAAGTCGGGCCCGAGAACCTGCAGATCAATGTGCTGCTGGATAAACGCGATGCCGCTAAGATGAGCACCTTAGAGCGCTTTCCGGTGATGCTGGCCTCGGGCCAATCGTTGCCGCTCGCGAGCGTGGCGCGGCTGAGTTTCCAGCGCGGTTATGTGCGTATTCAACGGGTGGATGGCCTGCGTACGGTAACGGTAACCGGCAACGTTGATAACCGGTACGCCAACGCCGCAGAAGTGGTGGCGCAGCTGAAAGCCGAATTGGCGCCTGGCTTGCCCGAGCAGTTTCCCTCGGTGCGGTTGGACTTTGAAGGCCAAGCGAAAGAGACCGCCGATACCGGCAAGTCGATGGGGCAGGGCTTCTTAATGGGGTTGTTTGGGATCTTCGCCATCTTAAGCCTGCAGTTTCGCAGCTACAGCGAACCCCTGGTGGTGATGTTGGCGATCCCATTTGCCCTGATTGGGGTGATTTGGGGCCACATGCTGTTGGGCTTTTCCCTGTCGATGCCATCGATCATGGGCTTTGTGTCGCTGGCGGGGATTGTGGTGAATAACTCCATCTTGTTGCTGCAATACATTCGCGAACACGTTGGCGCCGGAACCGAACTGCAAGCCGCGTTAGTGCAGGCTGCCGGTGAACGCTTTCGGGCGGTGGCGATCACTTCGTTGACCACGGCGGCAGGGATGTTACCGCTGTTGCTGGAAACCAGCTTGCAGGCGCAAGTGGTGCAGCCGCTGGTGATCTCCATTGTGTTTGGCTTGTTCTCCTCGACCGTGCTGGTGGTGCTGGTACTGCCTTGCGCCTACGCCATCTTGAATGACTTGGGGTGGGTGAAAACCGCAACCACCGCGCCCTAAGCCTCGGTTCATGGCCGCAGCTTTACTCTACTGATGATGCGAAATCAGCGCCGCCGTAATGGGCGGCGTTTTCGTTACCGAGCGGCGGCAATCCGCTCCATTTGTGGCCACCAGCCGGTGTCGCTTGTGACAAAGATGTTGCTCTTACATATTCCATTAGTGAATTAAGAACTCGGTTCTTATAAGCAATAATGCGTTTATCAACACGCGTTGGCGTCTTAAGGATTGAGGTTACACATGCTGTCATCAGAGCATCGCACCCACCTACAACGGTTGGAAGCGGAGAGCATCTACATCATGCGCGAAGTGGTTGCCGAGTTTGAAAACCCGGTAATGCTGTACAGCGTCGGCAAAGATTCGTCGGTACTGCTGCACTTGGCGCGCAAAGCGTTTTACCCGGGCAAGATCCCCTTCCCACTGCTGCACGTGGACACCACGTGGAAGTTTCAAGAGATGATCCAGTTTCGTGATCGGATGGCCGCCAAGTACGGCTTCGAGCTGTTGGTGCATCAGAACCCGGAAGGGGTGGCGATGAACATCAGCCCGTTTGAACACGGCAGCGCCTTGCACACCGACATCATGAAAACCCAAGGGTTAAAACAGGCGCTGGACAAGTATCAGTTCGACGCGGCCTTTGGTGGTGCTCGCCGTGACGAGGAGAAATCCCGCGCCAAGGAGCGGATCTATTCGTTTCGGGATAAAGCCCACCGTTGGGATCCGAAAAACCAGCGTCCCGAGCTGTGGCAGCTGTTTAACGGTCGCACCCATCCGGGGGAGTCGATCCGCGTGTTTCCGCTGTCAAACTGGACCGAGCTGGATATCTGGCAATACATCTACCAAGAAAACATCGAGATCCCAGCGCTGTATCTGGCCAAACCCCGACCGGTGGTGGAGCGCGATGGCACTTTGATCATGGTTGACGACGCGCGGATGCCACTGCAGCCGGGGGAAGAGGTGCGCCAGCAGATGGTGCGTTTTCGCACCTTGGGCTGCTACCCACTGACCGGCGCGGTGCCATCAACGGCCACCAGCTTGCCCGAGGTGATCCAAGAGATGCTGTTAACCAACACCTCAGAGCGGCAAGGGCGGGTGATTGATCACGACAGCGCCGGCTCGATGGAGAAAAAGAAGGCAGAGGGATACTTCTAATGAACCAACAAAACGATCTGTTGGCCCGAGACATTCTTGGCTACTTACAACAGCATGAAGATAAACAGCTGCTGCGGTTTATCACCTGTGGCAGCGTCGATGACGGCAAAAGCACGCTGATTGGGCGGCTGCTGCACGATTCCAAGATGATTTTTGAAGATCAGCTGGCCAGCATTGAAGCCGACAGCAAAAAGCTGGGCACCCAAGGGGAAAAATTGGATTTGGCCCTGCTGGTGGATGGGCTGCAGTCCGAGCGCGAGCAGGGGATCACCATTGATGTGGCCTACCGCTATTTCGCCACCGATCAGCGTAAATTCATCATTGCTGATACGCCGGGGCACGAGCAATACACCCGCAACATGGTGACCGGTGCTTCCAACGCGGATCTGGCGATCATCTTAGTGGATGCCCGAGCGGGCTTGCAGGTGCAAACCCGCCGCCACTCCTATTTGGTGTCGCTGCTGGGGATCCAGCAGGTGGTGGTGGCCGTGAATAAGATGGATCTGGTGGCGCACAGCCAAGCCCGTTATCAGCAGATCCAGCAGGATTATCAGCAACTGGCGCAAGAGCTGGGGCTGACATCGGTGCAGTACATTCCGATGTCGGCGCTTAATGGCGATAACGTGGTTGAACCAGCGGCTGCGATGCCGTGGTATCAAGGTCCGGCGCTGCTGCCGTACCTAGAACAGGTGCCGCTGCCGCAAGCGCAGCTCAGCGAGCAGTTGCGGCTGCCGGTGCAGCTGGTGAGCCGCCCGAATAGCGAGTTTCGCGGTTACGCCGGCACCATTGCCGCCGGGCAACTGCGGCAGGGGCAAGCGGTGCAGGTGCAGCCATCGGGCAAGCACAGCACCGTGGCGCGGATCGTCAGCTTTGATGGCGACAAAACCCAAGCCCAAGCCGGTGATGCGGTTACGGTCACCCTTGCTGATGAAATTGACATCAGCCGCGGTGAGTTGCTGGTGAGCCCCGAATCTCCGGCGCAGGCGGCGCAAGCGGCCACCGCCACCTTGGTGTGGATGGCCGATACGCCGCTGCAACTGGGGCGGGAATACGCCATTAAGCTGGCCACCCAAACCGGTTCGGTGTGGGTGGATCAGGTGCTGGAGCAGGTGGACATCAACAGCTTGGCGCGTCAGCCCGGTGCAGGCTTGGCGCTGAACGAGATTGGCGAGGTGCAGCTGCGTTTTGGTCAAACCATGTTGTTGGACAACTACCTTGAACAGCCCCACACCGGCAGCTTCATTGTGGTGGATAAGTTCAGTAACGCCACCGTCGCGGCGGGGATGATCCGCACCACCGCAGCGAGTACTCTCAACCACAACGGCGATCCCGTTGACGGTGAAGCCAAGCCGGAGCAATTCAGTGAGTTTGAACTGGAGCTGAACGCGTTGGTGCGTAAGCACTTCCCCCACTGGGGCGCCGCCGATCTGCAGCGCTTGCTTAAGCGCGGGTAAACGCGGTGATGCTGAACGTGGCCCAGTGGACGGTGATCGCCGCCGCAACCGGCTTGGTGTTGTCGCTGCTGTTCAGCAAACTGCGGCCAGAACTGTTGTTTGCGGCGTTGGCATTGCTGCTGGCCGCTGCCGGGGTTATTGAGCCGCAGCGGTTGCCGCAGCTGGCCGCCAATCCCGCGGTGATCACCTTGATTTTACTGTTGCTGGTGTCCGCCGCATTGGAAAAAACCGGCTTGCTGGCACGCTTGGGGCGGCACCTGTTTCGCCCCAGTTATGGCCAAACCTTGATGCGTATTGGCACCAGTACCGTGGTCAGTTCGGCGTTTTTGAACAACACCGCGGTGGTGGCGACGTTAGCGGGGGTGATTAACCGGCAGGTGGATCATCTGCCCGCGCGGCTGCTGTTGCCGCTCTCTTATGCGGCGATCTTAGGCGGCACCCTAACCCTGATCGGCACCAGCACCCACTTGGTGCTGAATTCGGTGTTAACCGAGCAGGGACGGCCAGCCTTGGCGCTGTTGGATTTCTTTCCCATCGGTTTGGCGGTGGCGGTGGCGGGCTTAGGCTTGTTGCTGCTGTTAAGCCGTCACCTGCCGGATCGCAGCGTGCCGCAAGAGCAAGAACCCCCTTACTTTATTGATGCCCAGCTGCTGGCCAGCAGTTCGATGGTTGGCCGTACGGTGCAGCAAAATGGGCTGCGTTCGTTAAATGGCCTCTATTTGGCTGAAATTGTGCGGGCGGGGCAGCTGATTGCGCCGATCAGTCCGGATCTGGTGATGCAGGCGCAAGATAAGTTGGTGTTTTGCGGCGCGGTTGACAAGCTCAGCGAATTAGAACGATTTGATGGTCTGGAGCTGTTTGCGGGCAGCAACGGCTTGCTCAGTGAAAACCTGCATGAGGTGCTTGTAAGCCCAACATCGAACATTGTCGGCAAAACCCTAAAGCAGGTTGATTTCCGTGCCCGCTTTGACGCCGCCGTGGTGGCGATGCGACGCCGCGGCGAGCGCTTGTCGGGCAAATTAGGCGCCATCGAGCTGCAAGGCGGCGACATCTTGGTGCTGGCCGTCGGCCAGCAGTACTTGGCTCAGCGCCGAGTCAATCGCCACTTCTACCATGTGGGTGGCACCGTGTTGCCCAAGCCATTGCAGCGCTGGCAAGAGGGCGTGGTGCTGGGGGGATTCGGGTTGACTCTAGTGGCGAACCTCAGCTTTGGCTTGCCGCTGTATCTTGGGTTGGCGCTGCTGTTGCTGGCGCTGGTCGCAACCACGGTGCTCAACAGCAACGACATTCGGCAGCGATTCCCGTTTGAACTGTGGGTGATCATTACCGGCGCCTTAGCCTTGGCTGAAGCGTTTCAGCGCAGCGGTTTATCGCAGCTGTTGGCCAACAGCTTACAGCTGCAGCTGAGTGATGGCGGGGTGATGGCGGCCTTTATTGGGGTGTATCTGCTGGCACTGTTAACCACCGAACTGATGACCAACAACGCCGCTGCGGCGTTGGTGCTGCCGCTGGCGCTGGGCTTAGCCGATGCCTTTGGGGTGAGCTCGATGCCGTTTATTATGGCGGTGGCCTACGGCGCCAGCGCCAGCTTTATTAGCCCTTTTAGTTATCAAACCCACCTGATGGTGATGAACTTAGGCAACTACCGAAAGCGGGATTATTTGCGTATTGGGGTGCCAATGTCGCTGTTGTACAGCGCCATTGTGATACACCTAGTACCGCGCGTGTTTCCGTTTTAATCGACACCAATTTTTATTTTTACAGTAAGGATCAACGGCACAGGATGAGCACGAATCTGGTTTGGCATCAGCATCAAGTAAGCAACAGCCAGCGGCAACAATTGAAGGGCCACGGCGCGGCGCTGTTATGGTTTACCGGCTTATCCGGCTCGGGCAAGTCCACCATCGCCAATGCGCTGGAGCAGCGGTTACTGCAGCGGGGCATGCACAGCTATCTATTGGATGGCGATAATGTGCGCCACGGCCTCAATGGCGATCTGGGGTTTAACGACGCCGATCGAATCGAAAACATTCGCCGCATTGGTGAGGTGGCGAAGCTGTTTGTGGACTCCGGCACCGTTACTTTATCGGCGTTTATTTCGCCGTTTGTGCAGGAACGGCAACGGCTGCGACAACTGCTGCCCCCAGGCCAGTTTATCGAGGTGTTTGTGGATACGCCGCTGAGCGTGTGTGAACAGCGGGATCCAAAAGGCTTATACCAACAGGCGCGGGCGGGAAAGATCCCGCATTTTACCGGCATCGATTCCGCTTAT
This sequence comes from uncultured Ferrimonas sp., assembly GCF_947489035.1. Taxonomy (GTDB): domain Bacteria; phylum Pseudomonadota; class Gammaproteobacteria; order Enterobacterales; family Shewanellaceae; genus Ferrimonas. The sequence continues at coordinate 61,855 of NZ_CANLCI010000010.1, forward strand.
GAGCCACCACGGCAGCCCGAGATTCACCTGCGAACCGAGCGCGACAGCGTGGCGGTGTGCGTTGAGCAGATCCTTGCCTATCTCGACCGCCACCTTGACCGCGATCCCGCGCCTGACCTTAACAACCATCAAGATAACGCGCCGCGATGATCCAGTTTGATGTGTTTAATGGCGATGCCGATGGGATCTTTGCGCTGCTGCAGTTGCGTAAAGTTTCGCCCCAAACCAGCACCTTAATCAGCGGCGTTAAGCGTGATATCAATTTGCTGGCGCAGGTAACCGCCACGGCAGGGGATAAGGTGACGGTGCTGGACATCTCCTTCGATAAAAACCGCGCGGATGTGCTCCGATTATTGGAAGCCGGAGCAACACTAGATTACTGCGATCATCATTTTGCTGGGGCGGCGGTGCTGCACCCCAACTTACACACCAACATCAATACCGGCGCCGCTTGGTGCACCAGTTTGTTGGTTGATCGCCATTTGAACCGCAGTCAACCACAGCACTTACAGCCGCCACACAGGTTAAGCCACTGGGCCATCGCCGGTGCCTTTGGCGACAACCTTACCGATGTCGCTCAGCGTTATGGTCAGCGCCTAGGGTTAAGCCGTGTCCAGCTGCAGCGATTGCAGCGTTTAGGCGAGCTGGTGAATTACAATGGCTACGGTTTAAGTTTGGCGGATGTCGCCTTTGCCCCCACCACGCTGTATCAACGGTTGTTGCAATACCCCAGCGCGGATGACGCTGCCAGTGGCGAGGAACTGCAACGATTGCAGCAATATTGGCAACAGGATCTGGCGCAAGCCCAACGGTTAGCCCCTTGCCATCAAGGTGTGCATCAGCGCATCTACCGCTTGCCCGATCTGCCGTGGGCGCGGCGCTTAAGTGGGCCCTTAGCCAATCAATGGCATCAACAGCATCCCCACTGCGCCATTGCGGTACTGCTGCCTTTGCCCGATGGTTGTGGCGATTATCAGGTATCACTGCGGGTACCAAGGGGCTTTCGTCTGGGCGCCGATGCTTTTTGTCGTCAATTTCCCAGTGGCGGCGGCCGCACCTTGGCGGCGGGGATTAACCGCTTACCAAGTGCAGACGTTGATCTTTTTGTTACGCGATTTGCGGATTGCTTTGTAAGAGATTGACGTTATCTTGTTAATGGCGTTCGAATTGGTGCGGGTTAGGGCAAACAGCGCTGTATTGCCACCGATGGCAATGGCACAATAGCCGCCCTTATCGATAGCGATAACCTAAATTTTTGAGCGTGGGCCTGATGCCGGCGCGTTAGCAGAAAAGTACTTACTATGTCCCGTAAATATTTTGGCACCGATGGCGTGCGTGGTCTGGTTGGCCAATTCCCTATTACTCCTGATTTCGCGATGCGCCTTGGCTACGCCGCTGGCACCATCATGGCCAACTCTGGCACCAAAGAGGTGATCATTGGTAAGGATCCGCGGATCTCTGGCTACATGTTGGAATCTGCAATGGAAGCGGGCTTCAGTGCCGCAGGCGTTGGGGTACAGCTGACTGGGCCGCTGCCAACGCCGGCCATTGCGTACTTGGCGCAAACCTTCCGCGCGGATGCGGGCGTGGTGATCAGCGCCTCCCACAATCCGTACCACGACAACGGCATCAAATTCTTCAGCCAAGGTGGCACCAAGCTAACCGACGCGGATGAGCTGGCGATTGAAGCCAAGCTGGGCGAACCGATGGGCTGCGTTGAATCGGATCTGCTGGGGAAAGTGCGCCGCATCGATGACGCCGCCGGTCGTTACATTGAATTTTGCAAAAGCACCTTCGCCAAAGATCGCAGCTTAGCGGGCATGCACATTGTGCTGGACTGCGCCAATGGCGCGACCTATCACATCGCCCCGAACGTGTTCCGCGAACTGGGCGCCGAATTAACCGTGATCGCCAATAAGCCGAACGGCACCAACATCAACCGCGAATGCGGCGCAACCCACCTTGATGGGTTGCAGGCCAAGGTTCAAGAAGTGGGCGCCGATCTGGGCATCGCCTTTGATGGCGATGGCGATCGAGTGATGATGGTCAGCCGTGATGGCGAGGTGATCGACGGCGATCAGATCCTCTACATCATCGCGCGCCACTTTAAGCTGGCCGGCGAGCTGGATGGCGGCGTGGTGGGCACCTTAATGGCCAACCTCGGCTTTGAACTGGCGCTGAAAAAACTGGGCATCGACTTCGCTCGCTCCAAAGTAGGCGATCGCTACGTGGTTGAGTTGTTAAAGCAAAACAACTGGGATCTGGGCGGCGAAAACTCGGGCCATATCTTGTCGCTGCGTCACCACAGCACTGGCGATGGCATCATCGCTGCGTTGCAGGTACTGAACGCCTTGCAGGCGCGTGGAGAAACCCTAGAGCAAGCCTTAGCGGATCTGACCATGCTGCCACAGGTGCTGGTGAACGTGCGTTTCTCTGGCAATACTGCGCCACTGGAAGACGCATCAGTGCAGGCGGTGGTGGCCGAAGTGGAAGCGGAAATGGCCGGTCGTGGCCGAGTCTTGCTGCGCAAATCGGGCACCGAGCCGTTGATCCGGGTGATGGTGGAAGCCGAGCCAAGCTTTGATGTACCGGCACTGGCCCAACGCATTGCCGATCAAGTGCAAAAAGTGGATGCCCAAGGTTAAGGTTAACCGGCGCTAAAATCAGCACACGGGAGAGGCACAGCGCCTCTCCCGTTTTTGTATGGAGAACACACAGATGCGGATTGGCATCGATTTAGGCGGCACCAAGGTAGAGCTGATCGTGCTCGACGATAACGGTGATGAGCAGCTGCGACTGCGCCAACCGACACCGGCGGGGGATTACGCTGGCACCGTGACGCTTATCGCCGCCATGGTGCAGCAAGCGGAGCAGCAACTTGGGTTTCAAGGGCGAATTGGGATCGGCATCCCTGGGGTGCTATCAAGCCAAACCGGCAAGGTTAAAAACGCCAACTCGCAATGCTTGAACGGCCAAGACCTACGAGCGGAGGTGGCTGCTGCCACCGGCCGAGCGGTGCGCGTTGCCAACGACGCCAACTGCTTTGCGGTGTCGGAAGCCAGCGACGGCGCCGCCCAAGGAAAGGCGGTGGTGTTTGCTGCCATCCTTGGCACCGGTTGCGGTGCTGGCATTGTGGTCAATGGCCAGCCGCTGGCGGGCAATAACGGCTTGGCGGGGGAGTGGGGTCATAACCCAATGCCGTGGCAGGATAAAGCCGACTATCCGGGCCCGGCCTGCTTCTGTGGTCGCCACGGCTGCATTGAACAGTATGTCTCGGGCAGCGGCTACCAGCGCCTGTATCAAACCTTAGCTGGAGCGCGGATCAGCGCCGAGCAGATAGAGCAGCGTGCGGCGGCAGGGGAAGCTCTCGCGCAGCAGGCTCAGCAGCAACTGCTGCACCATTTGGCTGATTCGCTGGCGCACGTGATCAACGTGCTGGATCCCGATGTCATTGTGCTTGGCGGTGGCTTGTCGAACCTAACTTGGCTCTATCCAGCGCTGAATTCCGAGCTGCCGAAGCGGGTGCTGGGGCGTGAGTGCGTTACCAAGGTGGTGCGCAACCAGCATGGGGACAGCTCTGGCGTGCGCGGTGCCGCCTGGTTATGGCAGGCAGGCCAATGACCGAGATGGCTTTTGGGTTTTGGTTAAAAAAGGCGATCACTGCGGCGATCTTACCGGTGCCTTTAGCGCTGCTATTGATGCTGACGGGCTGGGCGCTGCTGCGCTGGTGGCCCAAAGCGGGCAAAGGCTTACTGCTGGTGGGGCCGCTGTATCTGCTGCTGTTGTCGTTCTCGCCTATCAGTGTGTGGCTGGCGGATTCGTTGGAATCACGCTATCCGCTGTATGCGGGGCAGCCGCTGGATTATGTGCTGGTGCTCGGCAGTGGCCACCACAGCGATCCGACTCGGCCAATCGAGCAGCAATTGTCTGCGGTTGCGCGGGGGCGCTTGCTGGAAGGGCTGCGCCTGTGGCGGTTAAACCCGCAATCGACCTTGGTGGTGTCTGGCTACAGTGGCATGGATGCGGTGCCCCATGCTCGCATGATGCAAGCGGCGGCCATCAATGCCGGAGTGCCAGCGGGGCAAATTTTAGTCTTGGCCAGCGCCAAAGATACTCAAGAAGAAGCGCAGCAAACGGCGGCTTTTGTCGGCCAACAAACGGCGGCTTTGGTTACTTCCGCTACCCACATGCACCGCTCGATGATCAGCTACCAAGCGGCGGGGTTAACGCCGATTGCGGCCCCAGCGGACTTTATTGCCACCCCAACCCACAGCTGGTACCTCAGCAGCCAAAACCTGCTGATCAGCCAGCGTGCCCTGCATGAATACATCGGCTTGCTGTGGCTGCAGCTGAAAGGGGTTAAGGGTTAAGTTTTGGCTGCAATGATTGGGCGTGGCAACGGCGCAGCAGCTGCGCCATGTCGCTGACGTGGCGATCCAGCATCGAGTGGGGCAGATAAAGATCGAAGCCCAGCTGGTTGCGTAGGATATGCAGATGATTGAAGTAAGCCCCTTTAACGCCGTTGAAGGGGTTTTGTTTATCGTGCTGGATAAAAATGGCGCAGTGGCCATCGGGGCAATGCGGATCGGCCAAGCGTTGCAGCCCCCGCTGTTCGGTGGTTAACGCCAGTGCCAACCGTGGCTTGACCTTGCGGATGTGGCGCAGAGGATCCCGCAGGCGAATGCCCACAAAAGGCAGTTCAATGCCATCAATACGCACCACATCAATGCGCTGCACTTGCTGCCACGGTAAGCGCCAATGGCCACGGCGGTGGTGATAGCCGATCCCCTTAGGGGTGACGAGCACCGAGACATCGGGATCAAGCCGCTTAACCACCCCAAGGGTGAGTAAAAACAGTGCGGCGATGGTGGTGGGCAGAAGCAGCATCAGGCTGAGTTGCCATTGCAACATCAGTGTACTGGCGATGGCACAGAGGCCACCGGCCAGTAGCATGGTTAAACTGTTGCGACGACTAAGAGGAGAAACACTGATCTGCTGCATAGAGTCAGTGTGGGCACAGACCGACGGTTATGCCAGTTCCGGTTCTTTTTCTACCAGTAGGTTATCGGTCATCGGCTCGCGTGCGCGGCTGCCGATAAACTGGCCGCCATCAAAGATCTCGATCTTATCGGACATCACTTCCCCATCCACCAACCCATTGGCGCTGATCGACAGCCGCTTACACTTAAGCTTGCCCTTAAACTGGCCAGAGACCCGCACTTCATCGGCTTCAAGGTGGCCATCAACCACCCCTTGTTGATCGATGGTAACGCTGCCTTGCACCGACAAGGAACCAAAAATGGTGCCGTCGATCATGCAATCGCTGCTGATTTGCAGATCGCCATTAAGTTGACAATCCGCTGCGATGTAGGTCAAGCCAGCGTTGCCTTTGGGTTTGTTTTTGTTAGATCCGAACATGGTCGCAGGTAAACTCTGTGTGGGTTGGTTAAAAAGCGCACGGCCAAGCGCGCCAATCAGATCCCACTATGCAGAGAGGCAATAAAAAAAGCCAGTGAACTGCGCTCGTCAGTAACTGGCTTTTTAGTGCGATTAAGCAACCCCTTATTTTACAAATGCTTACTTACATCTTTTGATTGAATGTAGTGGGCTAACGCAGGGCCAAACTCTTTATGCTGTAACGCATATTCCAAACAGGCCTGCATGTAGCCAATTTTGCTGCCACAGTCGTGGCTGCGGCCCTGAATGGCGAAGGCTTGCAGCGATTGTTCAGTCAATAATTTGGCAATGGCATCGGTTAATTGGATTTCGCCACCAGCCCCCACTTGGGTCTTTTCTAACATCGGCCAAATTTTGGCGGGCAGCACATAACGGCCAACCACCGCCAAATTGGATGGGGCTTCATCCGGATGGGGTTTTTCCACTAACGCTGAGATGGCGCTGGTGTCGCCAGGGCCGATCCCCTGACCATTAATATCGACCACGCCGTAGCTGCCAATGCTTTGTTTCTCAACCGGCTCAACCATGATCTGCCCCTGATGGGTGCGGTTGTAGTTGGCCACCATCATCGCCAAATTATCTACGGCGAGATCCGATTGAAATTTGTCGATCAGTACATCGGGCAAGATCACCGCAAAGGGGTTATTGCCCACCACGGGTTTGGCGCACAAAATGGCGTGGCCGAGCCCTTTGGCTTCGTGTTGGCGCACGCTAATGATGGTGACATCTGGCGGGCAGACCGATTGAATTTCACGCAGCTGCTGCCGCTTTACGCGCTGCTCTAATGTGGTTTCCAGTTCAAATGATGTATCGAAATGGTTTTCGATGGCGTTTTTACTGGAGTGGGTAACCAGTACGATTTCGCGGATCCCAGCGGCGATCGCCTCTGCCACTACATGTTGGATCAATGGTTTGTCCACCACCGGTAGCATCTCTTTGGGAATGACCTTGGTTGCTGGGAGCATGCGGGTGCCCAAACCCGCAACAGGAATAACCGCTTTGGTGATTTTATTCGGCATTGGATCTCCTTCGAACGACAACTTCCAAAACTAAAACTTTGAATGAGATCGAGTGTAGTTGGGTGGTGGCTAAATTGGAGTGGATAGAGGAGGAAAAGGGGCCAAAGCCCCTCAAGGGGAATGGCATCACAACTGAATGCGATCGTAGTTCTGTGCTACTAGGGTAGCGCCAATCCCTTTCACTTGGCTCAAACTGTTGATGCTTTTGAATTTGCCATTGTTTTTGCGGTACTCAACAATCGCGTTGGCTTTGCTTTTGCCAATGCCTGTTAAGGCTTGCGCCAGTTGCGCGGCATCGGCGGTGTTAATGTTCACCTTGGTGATCGCCTTGGCCTGTTTATCGTGCTGCACTGCGGCCTGCTTTACCTGTTTGGCCTTGTTGTGCAGCTTAGAGGCGCTGGCTTTGTTTTGTTGCACCGTCTGTTGTGTTGCGGTGTTGGCTTTGTCGACTTCCGCTGCCCAAGTCAAAGGGCTGGCTACAACCAATAATGCCGCTGCTAACGTTGCTAACCTTTTCATGTCTCTCTCCTTGATGATATGAACGGGAGGTAGCTGAATCACTATCAACCACGATGACAACAACGGAGAAAGGCAGCTGATAAGGTCAGCATCTCTGTTGAGTGTTTTTAACTGAAGTGGTTGGAAAGCGGCGAGTAATTCACTGCTATTGGGCGCGATAGCTGCCGTGGAGCGGCGTCAGTGCAGCGCGAAGACGAGCAAATTTGAGCGACATTGCACAAAAGCTAGGCGAACGGCCGTTTCGCCCTTGCATGGGAGCAGTGCTATCGCCATAATGCCCCTGCGCTTTCCGAGCGCACCTTTCTATGGTGCCCCCGGTCCTCTCGCAATGCTATTTGGTTTACCTGGTCAGGCCCGGAAGGGAGCAGCCAAGGCTAAGGACGCATGTGCCGGGATGTGGCTGGGGGGGCCACCCAAACTTGTTCTAAGTTACTGAATTTCTAAATAGATGCTTTGAAACCACTGGTGGTACATCAGGTGGTACATCAGGTGGTGCACTAGCACGTTTTAGAAAGCTCAAAAAATACCCATTCTATCCAGCCTCAATAGGCGACTCCCTATCTGTTTCAATCCCGCCATGGGGTCTGGTATGCACGCTTAGTTGTACCACTTAATTTACGTGCCTCATTGGGTTGTAGAGAGCTTCGCAAGCCCTTCAATACGAAGTGTCGAATTGAAGCCACAAAGCGTTCATGGTGCCTTCTGCTGGCGTTAAATGACGCTTTGAGTGCAGACAGCGACAAGCCCTCATAAATCAATGCAATAACTCCTAAGCAAATCGCTGAATCAACATCACCATCGAAACCACTACAGCCGAAATCACCCAAACTAAGCGAAGCCATCGAACGGTTTACCACTGCGAAAATGCTGGCTCAGCCTGGCCTCCTAAAGGGCGGAGATGAATCGTTTTGCATCGTTAATTCTCGCCACTAATCGAGCACGGTGAGGCTCAGTCCGATGCGGTTTTTAACTCACTCAATGCTCAGATTAGGGGCGGGGGACAGCTCACCGCATAGAGCGCACTAGATAGCTCAATATCCCGCTGAGCTTATCGGGCGTCTTTAGGCTGACGTAGGGCTGGGTGGCGAGCAGATAGCCTCGTTGAACCAACTCATCCAGTAGATCGAGATAATCCAGACTGGTTTTGCCCAGCAGTAGGCTATTCAGCGAGCGTTGTTCGCTAAGGCGCAAGATCGCTAAGAAGCCGCTGAGATAGAGGTGATCCTTAGTAAAGCCACCTCCCCGATACACTCGAGATGTGATGGTGAATGCGTCTTCTGCTGCGACGCGGTGCTCATGGTGCAACCGTTCATAAGTCGGCCCAAAGCCTTCTCGGCGAACCATCGAGTCTACGGCGATAACCCGAGCAGCCAGCTGCTTCAGGCGAGACAGTTTCATCTGGCCGCTGGTAAATTCCGCCAGTATTGCCAAGCCCTCCTGAGTAAAGGTGGCACCAGGTAATCCCAGGCGCAGCAGCTTCAGCGGTTGCTTGCGGGCGTTGATAGTAGTGGCCAAATGCACCCCCAATTCATGTTGGGCGAGGTTAGCCAACTCTGAGGGTTCAAAGCGAGCGTAACGATTGAGCAGCAGTTTGGGACTGTCCGCGACCACCATGGCGCGAGCGGCCATCTGGCCGCTAAGGCCGATTTTGCACGGCATGTCCCACTGAAGCGCTTGCTGCTCTAGCCAGTCTTTGGCTTGCGCAGCCGTTAGCAGTTCGGGATCTCGCTCCTCCAGATCCGCGGCATGCAGCAGAAAGGCGGCATTTTTCAGATCCTGTTCCGAGGGTTGGCCATAGTAACGGAGGGAGTTGTACAGAAAGGACTCGCTGCCGACGGAGCTGATCAAGTCAATTTTGCTGGCCAGGTTGTCGACGGCTGCACCATACAGCTGTTTGACGCCCGGATCGTCCAGTGCCTCCAGCGGCAACCGGTAGAGTTGTTCACGAAACGCAGCCGGATCAAGCGCCAACTGACGATAGCGATAGTTGGGTTGGTAGCGCCGTGGCGATGCCGAGAAGCGTTTGCGTTCGCTTTGTAGATTGAGTGGGTTGACGTAAGTGAGGGTGTCAACTCCGCGGGCTAACGCGTACAACTTGGTATCCAGTTGCAGCAGGGCCGGTTCGATGGCACCGCTAAGCATGTCGGCTTTACGGGTCTTACGTTTGCGATTGTGCTTACGTTCAAAGAAGGCACTGGTTGCACTGAATGCGTGCTTCATTCCCAGTTTCAGGCCATCCACCACCAGCGGATAGACTTCACCACGCTGCTCATCCATGAAGACCTTTTTTACCTCGGTAGGCAACACCAAGGTGCGATCAAAATGCGCATTGGTGTGGGTGATCAAGTAACCTCGACCAGCAAACACGTCGTTGATCTTAGCGTTCACCTCAATATTGGGAAGCGCCATCAGATCCAGTTCGCTGCAAAATCGCGTGGCTACGGCTCCCCAGCGCTCCATGTCGATCTGCTCGGTGCCCACATTAAATACCGGCGTGGGCCGTTCAATACGCTGGTAGTTGTAGGAGTGGATATCAAACACAATCACATGGTTGAACAGCGACTCTAGCTTGGCGATCAGAGCCTCGTACAGTTGGTAGAACTGACAATGCTTGTGCTGACTGACTTCCCGTTGTTTGCGGCTTAGCGGCTTTTTCCACACCTGTTTGCCCCACGCCGACTTGTAGTAGGTCGACAGGGTCATGGAACGATTAAGATCATACTCAAAGCGAGAATCGCAGCCTAGCAGGGTGATTGGCTGTGAGGCGATCATGTCGTCGGTGAAGGGATCTTCCTCAAAGTAGCGCTCTTCAGGGCTCAGCAAGCAGTTGGGTAGCAACTCATCCCGCAGCCGGTGGCCAGCGTGGATCGCCGTTGCCACCACCGGCAGGTAGGCGTCGATCTTAAGAAAAAAGCGGCCATCCTCAATATGGCCGGCAAAGGTTTGCCCTTTGCGGATCAGGCCCAAGGCCTGCTCCAGACTATAGGTTGGCATCTTCGACAGCCCGTCGGAACTCAGTTTTGCGTTGAGCCAGCAGCTCCCGTGATTGGACAATGTTTTCGGCAAAGTCGATCACCGGGCGTTGCAGCTTAGTGCGATTCAGTTTGTTGATCCGAGCGATACCGCCGGGGCTAAGCACATTCACTTCCACGAGCTTGGATCCAATCACATCTAGGCCAACGAAGTAGAGGCCATCACGCACCAGCTTGGGACCAATAGCAGCACACATACGACGCTCCTCTTTGGTTAGCACGTGTTTCACCACAGTACCACCGGCGTGCACATTCGAGCGGATGTCGCCTTGGGCAGGTACTCGGCGCATGGCGCCAATCGGTTCGCCATTGAGCATCAGAATGCGTTTGTCTCCTTCCTCGGCACCTGGAATGTAATCTTGTAAAATCAAGTAGTTAGATTTGCCGCCATGACCGATATAGAAATCCAGTAGTGAGCTGAAATTTTGTTTGGCGCTTTTTTCAATCAGGATCACTCCTTGGCCGCCATAGCCGTTGAGCGGCTTCAGGATCATCTTTTCCTGATCGCTCTCTTCAAGCACCTTCATCAGGTATTCTTTGTTTTTAGCAACGTGAGTGGTGGGAATAAACTCCTTGGCCGCGCCGCCCATTGAGGCGGTATAGAGCTTATTGTTGGCCAGCCGCAGCCCCTCTAAATCATTAATGATCAGCGTGTCTTCTTTGACGGAATCGAGAAAGTTCAAGGCCAGCACATCCAACGGCGGATCGCTGCGCATAAAGATGCAATCAAAGCCTGCCATTGGCAGCATCGCCTTGCGAAATTGCACCTGGCTGTAAAAGGTCGGAACCTTTTCGTGGATCTTCTGCCCCTTGGTCAGGACTTGGCAGAATCCATAGACGGTACTGTCGCGGATGGTCAGGCCGGAAGGGGTAGTGATCGCTACCGTATGGCCACGCACTGCACATTCGTGCACGAGGCGAAGCGTCGAGTCATGCTCTGGCTCGACCTTTTCCCAGGGGTACATCATGAAACAGATCCGCATCGTCATTTTCTCTCATAAATACGGCATCGAGCGCCCGCTCCAAGGGATAGTGGCGCTCGATTTAAAGATATTGCACGGGCCACTTCACTTTGCGCACCCAGTTACATAAAGGCGTTAACAGGCGTACAGGACAGCCTTACTGAGCCTTATAATTCAGCGCTAGAGAAAAGAAAAATCAGAAGTTTTTGTCGAAAGGGCAATCTCAATTTATCATTCGCCAAATCGTTAATCTCAAGGCTTATTTTGATGGACGTTAAAGTATTTCGTACCTTCTTAACGGTCGCTCGGCAGCGTCATTTTGGTCGTGCCGCCAATGATCTCTATATAACCCAAGCCGCTGTTAGTGCTCGGATTAAACAACTGGAATCCTTTTTTGACACGCCGCTTTTTGTGCGAGATCGAAATGCCATTAAGCTGACTTCGGCGGGCGAGCGGCTAGTCAGCTATGCCGAGGTGATGGTCAATACCTTGGAACAGGCCAAGCTTGAACTGGCATCGGAAAGCCACAAAACCATTCAACTGGCGATCGCCGGAACCCCCAATATCTGGGATGCTTTCTTGCAACATGGTTTGAATCGGATCATTGATGAATTTCCCGGCTACGGCTTGAATGCGCAGGCCATGGGGCGTGAGCAGATCAATAACGCCCTGTTGGAACGGACCTTAGATCTGGGGCTGTTGTTTGATCCGATGAAGTCCGATGATTTGATCTGTCGGGAGGTCGCGACGCTGGATCTGTTGCTGGTGGCGACCCAAGCGCTTGAGGTTGATTTAGCCATGGCGCAGCGTTATGTCTATATCGATTGGGGCACCCGCTTTGCCAGCGAACATGGACAGCGTCATCCGAACATTCCGGCGCCCTTTTTGCGCACCTCGACGGCGCGTATTGCATTGGATCTGATCCTTGAAAAAGGCGGCGCGGCCTACATGCCCTATTCGTTGGTTAAGCCGCTGCTCGAATCCCAGCAATTGTATGTGGTGACCGGGACACAAGTATGGCAACGACCTGTTTATATGAGTTATCGCAAGGGTGCCTCGTCGATTGAGGCCATTGAGCGAATTGAAGCGTTGTTGCGCGTAACCGATCCCGCTTCCACCTTTACGCTGCAGCAATTGGGCAATTAAGGACTAAGACCCTCGGCGCGTGAGATTAGCGCAACGAAAATCGGATCGGCACTTCGAAGTTGGGGTTTACGCCCTCTGGCAGCGGTTGATAGCGGCCAATGCGCTTTACCGCTTTCACTGCAGCTTTGTTCAAGAGTGGGTGCTCACACGGTGCGGTAACGGCGATGTTGCTGATGCTGCCGTCTGGGTGAATCACAAAGCCGACCTTAATGACCCCTTGCAGCTGTTTGCGTTTGGCCTTATTGGGGTACAAGCGGGCGGCTTGGCGGCCAATTTTACGCTGTAACCCGGCGCTGTAACTGGCGCTGAGGGCGTTTTGGTTGGCGCTGGTTTCCGCTTTGCCACCGGTGGCGGTTTGTACCGTAGGGCCGTCTTGTTGCAGGCTCTCGTCCAGATTACGGTTGCCGTTGCCGGCGATGTCCGCCTGTGGCTGGGCTGGCTTTGGCTGGGCTGGCTTTGGCGTAGGGGCTGGCGGCTCAACCTGCTGCTGTTCCTGTTCCTGTTCCTGTTCCTGTTCCTGTTCCTGTTCCTGTTCCTGCTCCTGTTCCTGCTCCTGTTCAGGCTCCGGCTGGCTGATGGGGGCGTTGGCTTGCCGTTGGGGCGCGGGTGCGGTTACCGGCTTAGGCTCTGGCTCCGGCTTGGACTGCTGCTGTTTAGGCTTGGGCTTGGGCTTGGGCGCTACCGGTGTGCTGGCGGCCTGCTGTTGCTGCTGCGCTTGGCTTTGGCTCTGCTGCGCCACGTCGGCTTGCACCGGTGCGGCGCGCAGCCCTAGATCAAACTGCACCGCATCAAGGCTGGTTTGCTTAGCTGGTGGTGGGATCTCATCCTGATGCAGGTAGGCCGCGACAGCGCCTAGGTGAATGGCAACGGAGATTACAACGGCGATGGGCAGCTTCATAACGGGTAGCTTAGGTCGAGGAAAGAGCGGGGCGCCTCGGCGCCCCGTTGTGGTGATCACCAGTGAAACTGGGCGCCTAACCAAAACTGACGTCCCGGCTTATAGCTGATATTTGATGTGCCCGAATCCACGCCCTGTGCCGCAATCTTGGCGTCAAATACGTTGAGCACATCCAGGTTCAACGCCAGCTCGGTGCTGCCAATCGGCAGGGTGTAGTTGAAGCGCCAATCGGCGCTAAAGCGCGCGTCGTAGCTTACTTCTTCATACCCGATGGCGTTGCCGCTGAAACCGCCACAGATAGGATCGTTGCTGCTGCAGATGTAGCTGTCGCCACTTTGCTCATAGGCGCTGTAGCCACCGCTGTAGTTGTAGCGCTGGTTCCAGTTAATGCCGAGCTCGGCAAACTCCACATTGATGGTGGTAAACAGCGTCCACGGAATGTTGAAGTCTAATTTGGCGTACAGTTCGTCGTAGGTGATGATCTGGCCATCGGCGTAGGCGCGGTAGGTGTCCGCCAGTTCGTGGCTGGGATCGTACGAGGTAAAGTCCGATTCACTGTCGAGGTAATTGGCACCAAGGTTGATGTCGATTTCGCTTTGGCCCCACATCAGCGGCTTAAGCAGGCGACCAGATAAGGTGACGCTGTTGGATTCGCTGCTGCCGTTGTTGCTGAGGTACTGGCTGTTGTCGTCGCTGTTTTCCTCTTTGTTGAACTGCTGTTTACCTTGACGGTTGACCCACTTAAAGGTCCATTCGCTGTTGCCGATGCGCAGGTGAACGCCCAGATTGAGTTCGTCACTGTAGGGGGTGTCGAGATCCGTTGATAGGTAGGTGCCACCGATGTTGCCGCTGCTGTCCAACTGCCAGCCGTCGTTGTAGTTGTCGCGGCTGTAGCGTTCTGCATCGCCTTTTTTGTCGCTTAGGGCATAGGCCAGCAAGCTGTCGGCGTAGTAGCGGTTGGCGCCACCAAACAGCACGGTGTTGCCATCAGCAAACAGATCGTAAGAGGCGGTAAAACGCGGGGCGACATCCACATTTTCCAGCAATTCGTCGTAATCCAGTCGCACCCCAGCGGTCAGTTCCCACTGGCCAAATTGGATCTGATCTTGAGCGTAGATGGCGTGGTGATCGTTGCTGACCGATACGTCCCCTTTCAGGTATTTCAGCTGAATGTCCGCCGCTTGTTCACCGGGGATGCAGGTAAAGTCACTGGGCAAACACTGGCTTGGGACGCTATTGCCGCTCGACACATAGATGCTGGTGTCGTTCTTGCGCTGGTATTCGGCGCTGGCAAAATCGGCTTTCCAACCAAAACTTAACTTGTGTTGCCACGCGCCCATGGCGAAGCCATCAAACTGATAATCCTGCTTGGCGGTGATGGTTTGTTTGTTGGTAACGGTTTCGCCGTACCCCCCTTGTACCGCGGATCCGGTGCTGGACTCCCAATCGATGGAATCGGTGATTATCCAAGTGATCGAATCGCTGCCATCGTAATCGACGCCGTTTTCAGTGTCGTTGTAACCGAGGTAGCTGGTTACCGAGCCAGTATCGAAGAAATGCGCCCAACTCAGGGTTAACTGGTGGCCGCCGCCAGTGATGTCGTAGCCGCCGTCTTTGACGTTGGCAGACACGTAGCCAGAGCTGTGCGGCGCAGCGATGGCGGTCAGCTCCCACAGATCGCCGTTGTCGGCTTCATGCAGACCTTTAAGCAGAAAGGTTTCCGCTAACCGATCTTGATCTTCCCATAAATCTGGCACCAATTTGGCGTGATGGAAGGGGATCTCAGACTCGGTGCGGTTGTAAGAGAACAGCAGCGCGGTGTTGTCCGACAGCGGCTGGTTCACATTGACCGAATAGATGTGTTTGGTGAACTGGGGCTGATGGTAGAGGAACTCCGCCTCGCCAAACTCATCTTCATCCGCTTGGCTTTCAAAGTGGAAGTTGGTGAGGCTGTCGGACGTCATCCGGTACGACACGCTGCCATAGGCTTCGGTGGTGTCTGGGGATTTGAGCTTGGCATCGACTACGCCACCGGTGAACTGGCCATAGCGGGCGGAGATGTTGCTGTCGTACACCTCGACGCTGTCGAGCAGATCGGCGTTGAGCCAAAACGATTGGGTGCCGCCATCGGGCAGGGCGTAGGGCGACTGGCCGCTGTTGACGCTGCGGGAGCCGTTGTTGGCACCGGGGTTGATGTTGTCGTTGTTCGACATGCCATCGATCATCCAGCTGTTGTTGTAGAAACGTTCGCCATGGAACGACACATTTTCTGGGGCGATCTCCCCTTGGGCTTCCGATAACGAACTGTTGCTGGCCAGCTGCACATTGGGGTTGTTTTTCAATAGCTCGGACACGGTGCCATTGCCCGTGGCGGTTTTGCTGATGGTGTCGGCATCCACCTTTTGGGTGCCCATCTTCTGGGCAAAGGGATCAGACCACACCTCTACTTCTTGCAGTTCATTAACGTCGTCGGCCGCCATGGCGAGCGAGCTAGAAAGAGCGGCAGCAACCAACACGGCTACCTGAGTTTGAGTAAACATCATTAATTACCTAACTGGGCTTACGCCTTTTGTTCGTTGATGGCGATCTGCGAACCGCTGATCTGGAGCTTATTTAAGATGGTGATGGTGCTGATTAAGCGCTGCACTTCGGTGTGTTTGTCGGTGGTTAACAGCACCTGAATTTGGTCATTTTTTTGCTGCAGGTTGTGCAGGGCTTGTTGCAACTGGGCGGCGTTCATCACGTCGCTGTGATCCAGCCGCCACTGCTGCGCTTGCGGCAAAATCACCACCGTCACGTTTTGCGGATCCGCCACCGCCACGCTGGCGCTTTTTTCGGTCTGGGGCAGATCCAGCTCCATCGTCAACAGCGGCGTATTGATCATCAGCATCATGAAGGCGATAAGGGTGAAGATAACGTCGATCATCGGCGTCATGGTTTCGCCATGGCCGCTCTCTTCGGCGCCGAAATTGGGCTTAATCATGGCCGACCTTGGCGGGGCTATTGGCCGCCATCAGCAGCG
Source organism: uncultured Ferrimonas sp. (assembly GCF_947489035.1). Classification (GTDB taxonomy): domain Bacteria; phylum Pseudomonadota; class Gammaproteobacteria; order Enterobacterales; family Shewanellaceae; genus Ferrimonas. The sequence continues at coordinate 77,910 of NZ_CANLCI010000010.1, forward strand.
ATAACTGGCTTAGGGTGGTGGCCGCCGCGCTGAGCTTGCGCTTAGCGCTAGAGCGCAACAGGGCACTAAAGAACACACAAAATACCGCAATGATCATCCCCACCGCGGTAGTAGACAACGCCTGCCATAAGCCGTCGGCGACCATGGCGGGTTCTACTGGGCCTTGGCTTAAGCCGATGTTATGAAACGAGCGCATCAAGCCGATGATGGTACCCAGCAAGCCCAGCATTGGTGCCAGTGCGCCGATGGTGTTAATGGCGCTTAAGCGTTTTAGTAAGCGCTGGCTTACCTGCTCTAGGGCGATGGTGACCGCCTCATCTCGCAGGCTTTTCTCTTGGTTGGCGTAGCGTTGCAAGCGGGCGACCGCAGGGTGGTAAAACGGCTGGGATTGGGTCAACAACTGCATTGAAGCGTCCAGATCGTCACGGCCGATGCTGGCAGCCAATTGCGCTTGGCAGCCTTTGTTCAAACTGCGCAATTGCACCATGGCAACCAAGCGCTCAACGGTTAACGCCAACGCAATCACAGAGCACAACAACAACGGTGTTGCGGTGGCGATGGTCCAATAATCCTGCTGCATCGGATCTCCTGCGTGACGGAATCATTATCCCGTTCGCTGCTGTATTGCAGCGTTTAAATGCACATTCGCAACTTGATTGCGACGAACTGCACATCGGTTTCGGGATCAAATAGGGCTCAAGATGCTAGAGAAATCGGAAAACCAGGTCAACCAAATGGGCATGAAAATGAGAATAAATGCTATTTGTGTTACCGATGTCATTGTTTTAGCATTTCGCGCCATCTTGCTTAACATCGCAGTGGTAAGGTCTGACCAGATTACGGCCAGCGTGCAGTGCGGCTTCAGCCCCTTAATCAGGCACAACCTAAGTTAGCGGCAAGGGCATTGTGGTGGGCTGGCGGCGAGTTAGGCCAAGAGTTGCGCGAACGCACAGATCGGCTTCATTAATTATAAACGGTTGAAAAAATGAACATTTCTAACAAAAAACTGATCCCAACAATGATCGGCGGCCTATTTGCCCTAACCGGTTGTGGTGGCAGCAGCGGCGGCAGCAGCGAGCCAACCGAACCAACATTGCCAACCAACGTCACCATTACCGCCATTGATGGCTACCTCAGCGGCGCCGATCTGTACCTGTTAAACGATGGCCAGTGCAGCAGCGACAACGCCAAGCTGGGGACAACGGATGCGAACGGCCAGCTTGACGTGAAGCGGGTTGATGTGGCCAACGGCTACTGCTTAATCACCACCGCCGCAACCCGCGATGGCGATGCGCCTAACGCGCAGCTGGCCAGCACCCACATGCTGTACGCCCCAGCGCCAGAACTGCTGGGCATGGGCGAAGCCAGCGAACTGGTGATCTCCCCGTACAGCGATTACCTGTATGCCGCCAGCCAAGGCAGCGACGATAAACAAACCGCCATCGACGCCGCCATCAGCGAGCTGACCCGCGAACTGGATGTGGAACAAGCCGATCTGCTCGGCGACTTCATCAAAGCGGACAACCACGCCCTGCACGATGTGGCACAGGTGCTGTTTGACTTAGACACCACCGACGCTGAACTGAGCGCGATCGCCACTCTCAACGTGGTGAAAGAGCTGGCACCCAAAGTGGCGGCGGATCTCACCGATACCGAAATCGCCCAGTTGGTGTCGCTGTTTGATGGCCACAGAGCCAAGCTGGACAGCGCCGATTACGACGACAGCCTGATTGACGTTGACGACACCACCTTGCTGGATGCGATGCCGACGGTGAGCGCCGATGCGGTGGCACTAAAAACCACTGTTGATGAAGCCATTGTCGCCGCTGCCGAGCTCTACAGCGATGAAAGCGGCTTGGTGTTAACGGATCTTGCCTTAACCGACATTAGCGCCACCGCCGGTAAACTGGTGTTGGTACGTAAAGACGCCGCTGGCAACGCCACCATCTTGGGCACCGCCTCCGTTGCTGAGGCCGCCGAAACCGACAGCGCCACCTTTGCCAACGGGATCTTTACCCCCAACACCGCACCGATGTTTGGCTTAGCCGGCGATTACCGTTTCGAGCTGTACGCGGAAAACAGCATCGACGGCAACCGCTATCGCTCAGCCAGCGTGGTGTTTGATGTGTCGATCAGCAAAGCACAATTGCCCAACGAAGCGCCGGTGTTTGCGGGTATGGACAGCGCCATTGCCCAAACGCTGCTGACTCGGTTGCAGGACAAAGCGCAAGATCAATTTAGTACCTTTAACCCAGCCGATTATGGCCTTGATGGATCCGCAGAGCTGAGCCTCACCAACGTTGACATTGCGGTGGACGAGTTTGCCCAGCTGTTTACCGATGCCGATGAGGCACAAACCATCAGCTACGCCGCCAAAGCGTTAACCGAAGGCTTTGAAGATGCGCCTGAAATTGACGATTTCATGGTGCAATTTGGTTTTGGTTACTCCTTTAACGCCAAGGTGTTGTACCCGCAAAGCGGAACCGCCACCTATGACGTTGCCATCTTTGCCACCGACGTCTTGGGCGCCCAATCGGTTGAATCCTTTGAATTCACCATCCACGTCAGCAATGACGACGGCAGCTTAAGCGCCGACGTCACCCTTCGCGACGGCGACAGCATCGATCCGGGCACCGATCCAATTTACGGCGATGCCTTTAACGGCGCCATGGTCAAACCCTCGTTCCTAACCACCTTGGCCGAGGCTGCTGCAGTGCACTTAAACGGCACCGAGCCAGAAGTCGATCCTGCCATGTCGCAAGTGCTGGCGGTGTACAGCTACCAGTGTGCTGACAACAACGAGTGCAAGCAGGGCGATGGCAAATTGGCGGCATACGCTTTATCCGACAACCCGTTGCTGCAGCTGGTTGACGAGAAAATCGCCGCCATTGACGGCGCCCAAGTGACCGAAACCACCATCATTACCCTAACGGCCACCGTGGACGGCGAAGCCATTCGCATCTACACCGTCGACAACAACCGTGGCGATGTAACCGTGCCGGACGTGGCTGAATATGGTGAGGTTATCGAGCTGAGCGTGAGCCCAAGCGCCAACGGCGTTAGCGTGACCGCTGCGGTTAAGTAAACAAAAAATATGACCACCAAGGGATCGGTGCCAACGCACGGATCCCTTTTTTGTCGCCGCTGGCGGCAATACCGATGAGCAATGTTTCGGCAGCCAAGGACAGCTAACCGAAAACAAGCGGCACGCCTTTTGGCAGCTTGGCCGCACCGCAAATCAGTGTGCGTTAGCTGCGCCACCGATTAAGAAAAGAAGTATTACGATGAAAAAATTACCCCTTGCTTTGGTTGTTAGCTCGCTGCTTATTGGCGGCTGTCACCTCACTACCGATCCCGCCGACCGCACTGTGGCCAGCGGCGCCGACAGCAACACCGCTGTGGTTGCCGCTACGCCTCTGCCGCTGCGCACCGATTTAACCCAAGGCACGCTGGCCAACGGCATGCGCTACCTCATTCTGCCCAACCAACAACCGGAACAACGGGTGTCGATGCAGCTTATCGTCCACGCGGGTTCCCTCGATGAAGCCGACGATCAGCGCGGCATCGCCCACCTGGTGGAGCACATGGCCTTTAACGGCACCAAAAAGTACCCCGCCAACGGCATCATTGAACGCCAAGAAGCGATGGGGATGGTGTTTGGTCGCGACGTTAACGCCATGACCGAATACGCCACCACCTCGTACTACCTGCACCTGCCCGACAACCAAGCGGCCACCGTTGACGAAGCCTTCACCATGCTGTCGCAGCAAGCGGTGGCGGTGGTGTTTGAACAGGCCGAGCTGGAAAAAGAGCGCCCGGTGGTGGAAGAGGAGTGGCGCCGTGGCCGCAACATGATGGCGCGCTTAAGTGCCGCCTCGCGCATTTTGATGCTGGAAGGCAGCCGCTTTGGCGAGCGCGATCCCATCGGCGACATGGATCTGGTGCGTAACATCGGTGCCGATCGCATCGAAGCGTTTTACGACGACTGGTATCACCCCAACAACATGACCATGGTGGTGGTGGGCGACATCACCCCAGCGCAAATCGAAGCGCAGCTGAACAAACACTTTGCCCCGCTGCCCGCCAAGCCCCTGCCAGCGCGCCCAGATCTGACCGTGCCGCTGCCTAAGCCGATGAAGCTGGCGGCGATCACCGATCCCGAGATCACCACCGAAGTGATCTCGATTAACTTTCGCGGCGAATCGCCGCTGCCAGTTAGCCATGGCCAGCTGCGGGATGAACTGCTGAACAGCCTGACCTTCTCGATGCTGGACACCCGCCTAGCGGCGCAGTACGAAACCGAAACCGACAACGTCAGCCGCGTGATGGCCAGCGCCATGCCGATCGCCACCGGCTACAACAACGATCGCTTAATGGCGATCATGAAAACCGAAAACTACCGCGACATCTTGCAAGAGTTGTTTGGTGAAGCCAGCCGCTACGCCAAGCACGGCTTCAGCCAGCGTGATTTAACGGTGGCCAAGAAAGAGATCGCCCGCCGTTACCGGCAGATGGCCGACAGCCTGAAGGCGGGCAAGAACCGCCACCGGATGATGGCGCTGTTTAACCAAATTCGGATGGGCAAGCCGCTGGTGGCGATGACCGATCTGAATCAGGCGGTCAATCAGCAGCTGGATAACATCACTCTGGCCGACATTAACGCCCACTTTAACCAGGTGCTAAGCCAGCGCGGGCCGATGGTGGTGGCGCAGATCAACAGCGCCAACCAAGCCAAGCTGCCAAGCGAAGCGGAAGTGGCGCAGCTGTGGCAACAGGCGCTGGCCAACCCACCGGCGGCCATAGTGCAGCAAGCAGTGCCAGCGAGCTTATTTGCCACCGTGCCCGCCAAAGCGGCGGTGGCCGATCATCAAATCAATGGCGACGTGCACAAATGGACCCTCGCTAACGGTGCCCAGATCTGGTTCCACCCCAGCGACGACAGCGCCAACTCGCTGCAGCTGCGTTGGCAAAGCTACGGCGGCACCGAAAGCCTGCCGGCAGAGCTGCGCCGCGCCGCCTCCATGGCCACCCGTAACCTTGGCCAGTTTGGTTACGGCGGCTTTGATCGGGACGTGCTTAATGCGCTGAACGCCGACGCCAACATCATCATCGCTCCCTTTGTGGATCAAAACCGCCACGGCGTGTTTGGCAGCACCGATGCCGAAGCGCTGGAAGTGTGGCTGCAAAACCTCAACCTGATGCTAACTGCGCCGCAAACCAACGCCGCCATCTGGCAGGCCAAGCAAGATTTTATGGCGCGCAGCATCGAACGTCGTCAAGACAACCCCAACACCAAATTCAACCGCGCGGTCGATAGCATTCGCTACGCCAACAACCCGTCGTTGTTGCCGCTGCAAGCGGACGAAGTGCGCGGGATCCAGATCGAGCAGATCGCCGCCGCCTACGACCGCTTGTTTGGCAGCGCGCAAGGGCACCAGTTAGTGGTTGTCGGCAACGCCTCACCAGACAAGGTGATCGATTTAGCCGCCCGCTATTTGGGCCATCTGCCTGCCGGCGAGGTTGGCAAAGCACTGCCGCTGCCTAAACTGGTTCAGGGTGAACACAAGGTGCGCGTGGTGGGCGGGGAAGAGCCGCAAGGGGTAACCAGCGTGCTGTTTAACGCCGATTACGCCTACAGCCGCGAAGCGGAATACCGCGCTTACCTGCTAACGCGCATTATCTCGGTACGGATGCGGGAAAAACTGCGCGAAGAAGCGGGCGGGGTCTACACCACCAGCTTTGGCATCAAGCTGGATCGCCACCGCGACCAAGCCTTTGGCATGGTCAGCTACTCGCACCAGCCAGAGCGTGCCGATGAGTTAAAGCAGATGGCGCTGGCGATCATGGCCGATGTGGCCAGCAACGGCGTCACCGACGCTGAGCTGGATACAGTCAAAGCGCAGCTGCTGACCGGCTTAAAGCCAGAAGCCATTAGCGATCGCGACCGTTACCGCTGGTTAACCGAACAAGCCCGCGATAACCAGTTCCGCGATCTGCCCGGCAGCTACATCGCCTGGCTCGAGCAGGTGCGCGCCGCCGAGCTGCAACCGATGGCCAGCACCATCTTGGCCTCCGGCAACCAAATTGACGCGCTGCTGTTACCAGCACCGAAAGCGTAATTACTGGCTGTTTACCAAATAACTGTTGAATCGCTTTGGCATAAGCAGCACTGAGCATCGTTGTTGCTGTGGATCAGGCAACCAGCGATGCTGCTTATGCTCTTTTGCCGCATTGGAGGTGCCCAGCGTAGCGTTTTGGGCACCGACCTAAGGCAAAGGGGATTCCAAAGGGGATTTATCCCCTTTGGGTGCCGTCGCCACCGCGACATAACCACTTGAAAGCAAAGTTGCGACATCGCACCGCAGGTGCAAATGCCTTCATCACAGCAACGCCAACAGTTAACCAAGACACAGCTTAATTATTCCCTACCAAGGAGGCCCCAGCACCGCTGGGGCATCAATCATGCAGTTATTACGACAATTCTGGCGTTTGGCCGGACCCTACTGGTGCGATCGCCAAAACTGGTTCTCTTGGGTGCTGCTTGGCACTTCGATTGCTGCCAGCATGACCATGGTGGAGATCACCGTGTGGCTGAACGAATGGAATCGCGAATTTTACGACGCCTTGGCAGAGCTTAAGGTGGACTTGATCTACCCACTGCTGTTTGAGTTTTGCGGCTTAGTGGCGGTGATTGTGTTGTTGGTGGTGTACGCCGATTGGCTGGCGCAGCTGGTGCAGATCCGCTGGCGTAAATGGATCACCGAGCACCTGCTTGGCCGCTGGTTCGACAACGGCAACTACTACCGCATGACGCTGGGTAATGAACCGGACAACCCGGATCAGCGGATCGCCGAAGACGCTCGCTTGCTGGCCACCGACAGCGTCGAGCTGTTTGTTGGTTTTATCAAATCCGCGGCGGTGCTGATCGCCTTTGCCTCGGTGCTGTGGGAGCTCTCTGGCAACATCGCTATTCCGTGGGATGGGGAGCAAATCCACATCGCCGGTTACCTGTTTTGGGTGGCGCTGATTTACGCCATTGTTGGCACCGGCATTACCCAGCTGTTTGGTCATCGCTTGCACGGTTTGAACTTCGAGCAGCAGCGCAAAGAAGCCAACTTCCGCGCCAGTTTATTGCGAAAACGCGACAGCGCCGAGCAGATCGCCCTGTTAAAAGGCGAGCGCAACGAACGAGCTCAGTTGAACAGCAGCTTTGCCGACATCGTCAGCAACTGGCGTGCCTTGATGAACCGCCGGAAAAATCTGGGCTTGGTGGTACACACCTACCACGACACCGCCAAAATGGTGCCGCTGTTTGCTGGCATTCCAGCAATGATGGCCGAGATCATCACCTTAGGTGGCTTGTTCCAAGTGCGGATGGCCTTTATGAAGGTGTACGCCGGATTCAGCTGGTTTGTGCACAGCTACGATGATCTAACCCGATGGTCTGCCACGGTGGCGCGTTTGGGCCAGTTTTTGGATGAGATGGATAAGCAGGCGCCGCTGCCAACGCCGGCGCAGGGGGACAAGCTTAACTGTCAGCAGTTGGATCTGTTCACCCCAGCGGGGCAACCGCTGCTAAGCAACGTCGACTTAACCTTGCCGCCGCAGTCGCAGCTGTTGCTGTCCGGTGTCAGCGGCTTGGGTAAATCCACCTTGCTGCGCGCCTTTGCCGGGATCTGGCCGTTCTACCAAGGGGAGCTGCAGCTTGGTCATGGCCAAGTGATGTTGATGCCGCAAAAGCCGTACTTACCAACCGGCAGTTTGCGCCAGTGCATCAGTTACCCCAGCGAGCAGTGCTACCCCGACTCCGATTGCCGCGCCGCCTTGGCAGCGGTTGGCCTAAGCCACCTCAGCATCGATCTGGATTACCAATGCGAATGGCAACAACGCCTTTCCGGCGGTGAGCAGCAGCGGCTCAGTTTGGTGCGCGCCATCTTGGCCCAGCCGGATACCTTGATCTTGGATGAAGCCACCAGCAGCGTCGATGAAGCCGGAGCCAGTGTGTTGATGCAAACCCTGCGCCAGCAACTGCCCGAGGCCAGCATCTTGATGGTGTCGCATCAGCGCAGCTTAGTGTCGCAGTTCGATAACGAAGTGGATTTAGGCCGCTTTTCCTCGGCACAACCGGCGTAACGTCGGCAACGCCAAGCCGGTGAAAACCGAGCCTGTGAAAACCGAGTCCGCCGTGGCTCGGTTTTTTTATGCCGTTAACTTGGCCACCAAGATGGGCGGCACTAACAGCCAACAGCGAACAGCGAACAGCTATGCTTACCCCGTTGATCCAATTAACTGAAAGCCAGTTAATAAACGCTATTTACAAAAAACCGTTAACAAAAACATGAGGTGACCATGCTAGGCGAAGAGCACTCTTTGGCGAACGATTTTCCTGAGTTAAAGCAAACCATTGCCCAGTTGCTGGCAACCGACATGGACTTCTTGGCGCAGAACAAGAAATACACCGCCATGGATAAAGAGATCCGCAAACTGGAATTGGCCGGTGGCCCCATCGTTGACGAGGCGATGCAGCAGCTAAAACTGGATCGCGCCGAGATGAAAGACAAACTCTATCGACGCTTGCTGCAAGCGCAGCGGTAGCGGTGGTGACACCGATGGGGTTCGTTTGGCTGTTTAGCCAAGAACACTTGTTGGCCGCGCCTTAATCTGAGTCTCGTTGCCAGTAGGGCGGCTCGCCTAGGTGGTCAATAAAGAAGTCGATAAAGGCGCGGATCTTTGGCGCCAACTGATGGGCGCTAGGGTACAGCGCCCACAAGGCGGTATCGGAATCCAGCGGGTGATCCGCCAACACCTGCACCAATTGGCCAGAGCGCAACTCCTGATAGACGCTCCAGGTGGCAGACAGGCCGATGCCGAAACCATCGCAGCAGGCCATTCGCACCGCGGTGCCGTTGTCACTGCGAAAGCCGCTGCTGGGCTTAATGCTGATAGCTCCTTCGCTGCCGTTAAAACGCCACTGCTCGATCCCCACCAAACTTACGCACTGGTGCTGCAGCAGCTCCTGCGGAGTTTTCGGCTCGCCATGTGCTGCCAGATAGCTGGGGCTGGCGCATAAAATGCGCTGATCCGGCGCCAGCTTACGGGCGACGAGGCTGGAGTCTTTTAACGCCGAGTTGCGAATGGCGACATCAAATCCCCCCTCTATCAAATCCACCACGGTGTCGGTTAGGCGCAGATCGATGTTCAGTTCGGGGTAGCGTTGGCAGAAGGTTTTCAATGCTGGCATCAGGTGCAAGGTGGCAAAGGACGCCGAGGCGGCGATGCGCAAGGTGCCTTTGGGTTGCTGACTGTCGGGGCTGATGGCAGCCCGAGCGGCATCAACCTGCGCCAGCACCTGCTCGGCGTGGGGCAAGAAGCTGTGCCCCTCTTCCGTCAGCGACACCTTGCGGGTGGTGCGATGCACTAAGCGCACCCCTAAATTGCGCTCCAGCTTAGTGATGTAGCTGCTGGAAACCGCCGGCGACAGGCCCAGCTCTTGCCCAGCGGCGCTGATGTTGTGGGTGTGTGCCAAGCGTACAAACAGCTGCAGGTGGTCGATGTTCATCGTTGATTGTTTACAAAATCTATAAAGTGATTCTCTATGTCGCTCTATTATCAGTAGCGGTGTTGATAAATACAATGCAGTTCATCGAGAGAACGCCGTGGAGCACAACATGTCTAAGACCATCCTGATCACTGGTGCCACCGACGGCATCGGTTTCGTTACCGCCCAGTTGCTGCTTGCCCAAGGGCATCAAGTGCTGATCCACGGTCGCAACCCGGAAAAGCTGGCCAAGGTTGAGCAGCAACTTGGTGGCAACGTCAGCAGCTACGTCGCGGACCTGTCCAATCTCAGCCAAGTGGCCGCGCTGGCGGACACCATCGCCGCCAATCACAGCCACTTGGATGTGCTGATCAACAACGCCGGGGTGTTCAGCACAGCTGCGCCGCGCAGCAGCGATGGCTTAGATGTGCGCTTTGCGGTCAACACCATCGCCCCCTATTTGCTGACCAAAAAACTGTTGCCGCTGCTGTCCACCGATAGCCGCGTGGTCAATCTTGCCAGCGCCGCGCAAGCGCCGGTGGATATTGACGCCTTAACTCGCGCCAAAGCGATGAGCGACAACGCCGCCTACGCTCAGAGTAAGTTGGCGCTGATCAGCTGGACTTGGTGGCTGGCTCAGCAGGCGAATATGCCGCTGCTGGTGTCGGTAAATCCAAAGTCACTGCTGGGCAGCAAGATGGTGCAAGACGCCTACGGCATTGCTGGCGGCGATCTGAGCATCGGCGCTGATGTCTTGACCCGAGCGGCGCTGAGCGACGAATTCGCGCACGCCCACGGCAAATATTTTGATAACGACATTGGCCAGTTTGCAGCGCCGCAGCCACAGGGGAACGATCCGCTGCACGCCACCGCCATTGTTGAGGCGATGGATCAGCTGCTGTCGCGGATCGAGCCCCGCAGCGCCTAACTGCGGGCTTATCTGTTCGAATTAACGGGAGTAGGCAATGACATTTTATTCGGTAATGGCCATCACCCCGACTGACGACAGTTGGGTGCCTGAGTACATGCGGGCGATTAAAGGTCTGGTCGATAAGCATCATGGCCAGTTTTTAGCGCGCACCAATCGCCATCAACGGTTAGAGGGACGCGGCGAAGATGCGGCAGTGCGGATCATCGTCGCCTGGCCCAGCAAACAAGCGGCGCTGGATTTCTTGAACGACGCCGAATACGCGCCACACTTGGCGGCGCGCAGCCGTGGTGCCATCAATCACCACTTTCTGATTGAAGGCTGCGTTAATCTGTAGCGGGCAGCAGGTTGGCGTTAGCGAGCTGAGTGAGCACCTCGGCGCAGTGCTGTTTTAGCGCATCGCGCAGCAGCCGCGCCGCTGGGGTGATCGACTGGCGGCTGGGGAAGATCAACCACAGCTCGGTGGCGGTCGGGGTGAAGTCGGTCATCACGCTCTGCACCCGACCGCTGAGCAGATCCGCCGCCATATCCAAACTTGATTTCAGCGCCAAGCCGCGGCCATCAACGCACCAGCGCCGCACCAAGTCGCCATCGTTGGAGGCGTTTTTGCTGATCATCTTCACCGGGAAGTGCTGGCCGTTGGCGCTGAACTGCCATTGATCGTGCAGCACATCGTGCAACTGGTAGAGCAAACCGTTGTGGTTAACCAGCTCAGCTGGATGTTTGGGGGTGCCATGCTGGGCCAGATAATCCGGATGAGCGCAGAGCAAGCGCGGCACATCGCAGATCTTAAAGCCATAGAGGTTGGCGTCGGTGGGTGGGCCATAGCGCAACGCCATATCGACCGGATCGCGGTAGAAATCGATGGTGCTGTCGCTGATGTGAGCGCGCAGTGACAGCTGCGGGTATTTATCCATAAACGCATTCAGCCACGGCAGCACCACATTGCGGCCTAAGTCCGATGACAGCGCCAACCGCAGTTCGCCGTCGACCTCGTCCAACTCCTGCTTCATGTTCTGTTTCGCGCGTTCCAGCAGCGTCAGCGCTTGCTCGCACTGGGGCAGATAACGCTCGCCCGCAGTCGATAGGCGCAGGTGCCGAGTCGTGCGAATAAACAGCTCGGCACCCAGGGCGGCTTCCACCCGCTTGAGCGCGGCGCTGGCGGTGCCGGTGCGCATATCCAAACTGGCGGCGGCGGCGGTGATGCTGCGAAACTCCGCCACCTTTAGCACTACCTGTAAGTCCTCTAACAACATGGTGTAGCCCCACTATCTGCGTGATTTGTCGGCCATGGGGGCCGAGTAGCAAAAATTTTAGTGGCTATTATCCAATATTATTAGAAAAAGTTTGAGGTTTTGCCCTGTTTATCCAAGAGAGTTTGCGCCCTACACTGGCTCCAACTTCACAAGAGACAGGAACAACCCCATGAGCAAACTGACCATCGTCGCCAACATCATCGCCAATGACGACAAGATTGAACTGGTAAAAGCAGAGCTGCTGAAGCTGATTGAGATCACCCGCGCTGAAGCCGGTTGCATCAACTACGATCTGCACCAAGACAATGAAAACCCAGCGCATTTCATGTTCTACGAGAACTGGAGCAGCCGCGAACTGTGGCAGCAGCACATGGCGAACCAGCACTTGGCTGATTACATGGCCGCCACCGAAGGCGCGGTTGCGCAGTTCACCTTGAACGAAATGACCCACATCGCTTAATTGCAGCGGAGAGTAGAGCATGTCTAAGTTAACCATCGTTGCCCACATCATCGCCAAGCCCGACCACATCGAGTTGGTGCAAGCCGAGTTGATCAAACTGGTGGCACCAACCCGCGCTGAAGCCGGTTGCCTGCAGTACGATCTGCATCAAGACAACGATGATCCAAGCCACTTCATGTTCTACGAAAACTGGACCAGCCGCGCGCTGTGGCAGCAGCACATGGGTGCCGCCCATATTCGTGCCTACAGCCAAGCGGTGGCCGGTGCGGTGGATAACTTCATCCTGCATGAGATGACCCACAGCGCCTAAGGCGTCGGGGTTTCCCTACAGAGGCTGGTCGCAAGACCGGCCTTTGTTGTTTTTGGATGCACCGTTTTGGATGCTCAGTTTCGGAAGCACAGTTTTGGACATTTTTGATTTTGAACAAGGGCCAATTCGGCCCCCGTCGGAAGCCGACAGCCTGTTGATCCGCACCACCGAAGGCTGCCCATGGAACAAGTGCAGCTTCTGCACCCTATTTAAAGGGATGGATTTCACCATTCGCCCGGTCGAGGATATCAAGCGCGATATCTGGGCCGCCAAACAGCACTACGGCAATCGCCAATTTGACGCCTGTTTCCTGCAAGATGGCGACTCGTTCGCCATGGATAGCGCCGATCTTATCGAAGTGCTGACCACCCTCAAGCAGGCGTTTCCTAGCCTCACTAAGATCAGTTCTTACGGCCGCGCGCAGACCATGTCGAAAAAGTCGGCGGCTGAGCTAAAAGCGATCTGCGAGGCGGGGCTGAATAACCTCTATTGCGGCATGGAGTCTGGCTCGGTCGAGGTGCTGCGGATGGTTAAAAAGGGGATAACCCCCAACTCAATTTTAAAGTCGTCACTGCATGCGAAAGCGGCGGGCATGCAGATGATGATTTTTGTGATCCTGGGGCTTGGTGGACAGCGCCATTCTGCCGAGCACATCAGGGCGACCGCCGCATTGCTGAATCAGATTGATCCGGAAGAGATCCGGGTGTTGTCGCTGGCGGTAAAACCCGGCACCGAACTGGATCAGCAGCTGCAACGTGGCCAGTTTACGCCACTGTCCGAGCAACAGATGTTGGCAGAGCAGCGGCAGCTGCTGCAACTGCTGGACAGCGCCAAGGGCCGCTACGGTAATTACCACGGCATCAATCTGCTGACCGAACTGAACGGCACCTTAGCCCAAGACCGACAGCAGATGATCAGCCGCATCGATCGGCTATTAGCGCTGCCATTAGCGCAGCAACGCAACTTCATTTTGGGGCGTCGCCTTGGCTACTACCGCCGCTTAGAGGATCTGGATAACAGCCTGCTGCATGACAGCGTAGCCGCCCAGTTGGCGCGGCTGGGGGAGTGCAACGAGGATCAGTTTCAACTGCTGTGTCATGATCTACGCCGCCGCTTGATTTAGGGGAAACCGTTGAAGTGTGCCGCTGAAACGGCCCAGAATTGAGCTTGGCGGAACGAGGTTAAGCCAGCAACGGTTGCTGATTGGGCAGGATGATCCGCTGTCTGCCTTGGCGCTTTGCTTGCAGTAACGCATTGTCCGCTTCTTCAATCAATTGCACCGCGCTCATGTCTACGCTACTGGCAACGCCCCCGCTAAAACTGATGGATACGTGCTTGCCGTGGCCGATGGCAAATGACTGGTTGTTAATGTGCCGTTGTAGTTTCAGCAGCACTTGATTGACCTCGTAATGACTGGTGCGATTAAACACCAAGCAAAACTCTTCCCCGCCGTAGCGTGCCACTACATCGTCTTGGCGCACCATTTGCTGCAGGTAGTGGGAAAACTGCTGCAGGATTTGATCCCCAGCAGGGTGGCCATATTGATCGTTGATGTGCTTGAAATGATCCAAGTCCAGCATTACCAGCGAGGTGACCTGCTGGTCGCGGCTGCCTCGCTTCAGGGATAGTTCTAGGTGTTTGTTCAGAAAAGTGCGATTAAACAGGCCGGTTAAGGGATCGCGGATCGCTTCTTGTTCTAACTGACTGGCTCGATTTACCAACGCCCATGCCAGCATGGTGACCATGGCAAGATAGAGAAAGCGGTTAATGAGATCCGTTGGGTACAACACGCCATAACGGGCCAGCCAACGAGGATCGATGTTATGGCTGTCGTAAATCTGACTGGCGTAAGCCACTAAGGCGCCATAACTGACAATGGCTAATGCGCCCGCAAACAGGGTTAAGCGCCGATCGTAACGCAGTGCGGTGGCGGCGATGGCGATGTAGTACAGCTCGAAAATGTTGTTGTTATTGGTGATGGCAAGTGCGGTTTCTCGATAAGAAAAGTCGATCCACATTGCCAGCCCAATCAGCATTGTAGTGGTCAACTAAATTTGGCCACGGTTTTGTAAGTTTTCCAGTATCTTTGCTCTGACTCATTGGGCGTCAAACCGCCGTTGTAATGGTGAGGTCTGAGCGAACTGTAATAGCCGATGATGTAGTCAACAATCTCGCACCAAGCTTCGGCAAAATTTTGATATCCGGTTTCAGGTATCCACTCCGTTTTCAAGCTGCGAAAGAAGCGTTCCATTGGGCTGTTATCCCAGCAATTTCCCTTTCTTGATAGGCTTTGCTTGATCTGATAACGCCACAAGAGCTGTCGGAACTTTCGGCTCGTATAATGGCTACCTTGATCACTGTGAAACATCAGCCCATTTGGTTTTCCTCGCGATTCGTAAGCCATCGTTAAGGCCTTAGAAGTCAATTTACTATCCGGTGAAAACGACATTGCCCAACCGATAGGTTTACGCGCAAAGAGGTCTATCACAACCGCTAGGTAAGCCCAGCGACCCCCAGCCCACACATAGGTGACATCCCCTACCCAAACTTGATTGGGTGCCGTCACAGCAAATTGTCTATCGAGATAATTCGGGATCTCAATATGCTCTTGGGTCTGTTTGGCATAACGGTGCTTAGGCTGCTGACAACTCACCAGACCAAGCTTTTTCATTAATTTGGTCGCTCGATATCTGCTTAGCTTAAAACCGTGATTCGAGGCCATCATCGCGATAGAGCGAGCGCCTGCTGAGCCATTGCTAGCACTGTGCAGTTCGCGAACCTTGGCACGCAGAAGAATGTCATCAGCACTGATTTCGCTGGGGCGAGAACGCCAGTATTTATAACTGCTGCGCTGAATACCGAACACTTCGCACAACCGGACTACGCTATAGCTCTTCCTGAGCTTCTCGATCAACGAGAACTGTTCAGTGAGTCGGACATCAAGAGAGCCGTAGCCTTTTTTAGAATTTCATTGTGCTCTTCGAGATTTGAGATTTTCTTCTTTAACTCTCGGATCTCGATCTGCTCAGGAGTCAGCGGTGATGCTTTAGGAGACTTGCCATCTCGCTCTTGCTTCAACTGACGAACCCATTTGTCCATTGCCGATTTGCTGACGTTCATTGCCTTCGCAGCTTCAATGACTGAGTAATTTTGGTCTACGACTAACTGGGCCGCTTCAAGCTTAAAATCGGCGCTAAAAGTTCTTCTTGTTCGTTTGGTCATGGTCACACCTGTTTGTGTATGAGGCGCATGATAACACCTCTAATCAGGTGGCCAGTTTTAGTGTGCCACTACACATCACATCCATCATTGTGCTGAAGAATGCGAAGGTATGAACGTATTGGCGCCGAATTAACAAGAGGTGCCACAAGCAGGCGTACAATAATGCCCCGTAGCTTAAGCCGAGAGCAGCGGAGTAATCGACGCCGGTAAGCAGTTTGTAGGTGGGTAAGATATTGATAATTAAAAAAACAAAGTTACGCGGAGTTGAGAAAAACTCAATTCGCCATAAGCGCAAGTCGATAAGGTGCTTGGGGCCGGGGCTTGCCACAATTGTGTGAAAAAAGGCATCACGATTAATGGCGCTCCCAATGTTTATATTAATTATCAGTTTGGCCTATCTTTAACTTTAGATTGGATCTGCTTTTTCGGTGCCGTTGATTGGCCATTTAAGTGGTTTTTTCTGGTTAACGTGTAGCGAACTTCGTTAAAGCAGCGCCGATCTGTCAACTTCGATAGGGAGTGTTGAAGATGAAAATGGATTTATTGGTGCCCGTCTTGGCCATCACGGTGTTTGCGGCGGTGGCCGCGCCTAAAAATGGTGAGATGCGGCAACAGGATGGACAGTGGCAAACGTGGCAACAAAGCCAGCAGCAATGGCAACCCACGGAGCAGTTTTGGCAAGCCTACGCGGCGAGCAAAGACAGCCGGTTTTGGGGCAGTAGCGTGGATTACCCCAATTACCAACAGGTAAATGAGTTCGACACCTTTTTAGTGCAGACGCCGCAAGGTAGCTGCTTAATGGAGTTTTTTCATGGCCGCTGGCGCCGGGCTAACGATGTACGGCGCTGGGATCCACAGCATAACGATGCCTTGGGTTGCCCTTACGTATTTGATTAAACGAGGCTAAGTACTTATTTCCTGTCGCAGCCAGCGGGATGCGGCTTGGTGTCTCTGTGCCAAATGGTTTGCCGTCTTGTTCAAAATACACTGGGCGACCATTGTGCTCGTTCGGTGATTCTCACGCTGGCACGATGCCGCGTTATAGGACGAGAAAGTAGCAATGGATACCTTAAAGCTTGGCAAGCTGTTTGCCCTTCAAGTCAATCTCTCTGGCTTATTTACCGCACTGGCCACCACCGTCATCTTGATGCAACTGCTGACGCTCTTACCTGCCCAGTACTATTTTGGTTTTGCCAAACTGGTCGACAGTGACAGCAGCCCCTTTTTGATCAGCCCACCCTACGTGGAATCCGAGCCTTACCAGCAGTTGTTGCAAGAAAAAGGGATCAGCGCTTGGGGCGGCGGCATGGATAAAAATGGCGAATGGATTGAGCTGGGGGAGGCGCCGACGGCGGAGCGGATCAAGCAATTGAATAACGCCATTGTTGAGCAGGGCCAACCGCGCTTTTGGAGCTCGCTGCTGTTAAAGGGGTTGCCGCCGTTGCTGGCGGGTTTTTTATTGTATTTTCTGTGGCGCGAGCAAGCGCACATTGCGGTACCAGTGGGGGCAGGGCTGGCGGCGTTAAGCCACAGCTGGCCGGTGATCCTACTGTGGGATTGGGTGGTGTCAGCGGCGTGGTCGCAACAGCAAAGCCTGTTTATGGTGTTGTATATGCTGTACGTGTTGCTCTACTTCCATTTGGCGCGGTTGGGGGTAATGCTGGCGGAGTTTTGCCTTGAAAAGGGGTTGATTAAAAACAGTCAATTTCAGATTGATTTAGGCAAAACCATGTCGAGCTTAGTAACCACTGGGATCACCGTTGGGATTACTTGGTTCGTCACCACGGCTATCGCCAGAGCGGCCTAGATGAAAGCGCTGATGCTGCTGTTGCTGCTGGCGTTAACGCTGGTGCTCAGTAGCAGCCACAGCCATTTAACCCGTGCCTTGGCAGGGCGGGCGCTGGCGCAGCTACCGCCCCAACAGGCGGCGCAGAATATTCTGCAATACAGCGCTGCGCATCTGGCGGCATGCCTTCCTGCGGATCACGGCAACATTGCCACATTAACCCGCGCCATCGTCAGCATTGAATTTGTGAATCAGCGGCGGCTCGAAGCGGCGGTAGAACATGCGGGGATCACCCTATTAAGTAAGCTGCGGTTGCCCCTGCCGGATTGGTCGTTAGGCCCAGCCCAAATCAAATTGACGACGCTGTGCGATCAGCTCAGCCAACTGCCCGAGTGTGCAACGCTCACGTCGCGGCAGCAGTTGGCGCAGCAACTGCTGCAACCGTGCCCCAACATCGATTATGCCCAACAGTTAGTGCAACACTGGTGGCGCCCTGAACTGCCGCAAGAACAGGCGGTAAGAGCGGTGGCCAAGCGCTATAACGGCCAGCTTACTGATAGCTTGGAAAACCGTTATTACCAAGAGTTGGTGCTACTGAGCTACCAACTGCTGCAAGCCCAAAGCGCAGATCAAAGCTGGTAATCAAAGTGATAAAAATGCTGGCCTGCTTCAATGCGGATGGTCATGATGCCGCTTAAGCCAGAGAGCTCCCCCACGCCGGAACCGGGCACAACCTCAACCACCAGATGCTGTGCCCCCGCGGCCATGGTGCCGTAGTGTTGCAGGGCAAAACTGCCGGACTTTTGCTGTAAGACGCCAGACACCAGTTCGATGGCAACGTAACCGGCCGAGCCCGCGATGGGGGCCATCGCATTCAGCATTTCGCCCTTGCTGTTGGCGCTCAGATCGCCACTGAAGGTTTTATCAATCGACATCCGCCCTAATTGAATGCCTTGGCTGGATTCGGCGTAGGGACCCAAGGGGCTAAGGCTGACAGTAAAGGTTCCTGAGGCTTCCATCGTTTATCCAATTCCTTATGGTGAAACGGTTAACTTAGCAGATTGCGCCCGCCTGCCTAGTGGGCACAGCGGTTATCGAAGGTGTGTTGCCGTGATCAGACTTGGCTGCGCTCGTGGGCGGGCTCGGTAAACTCAATCGGCTGGTTGAATTGGATGTGCTGATCCAATGCCAGAGGGATCAACCACCGCAGGTTACTGATGAGGTTGTCGGGCAGGGCGCTGACCGCAAAACGGGCAACAATCTCTTGCTCGACCGTGCGGCAATCGTAAGCCTGATCTGAATGGGCAAAGAACAGCTGCAGGTGGTAATCGGTGGGGCGGTGAATGTGGGCGTAATGGGTCCAACTTGAGGCGGGGATCAGCACCCCAGTTTCCTCTTCAAATTCCCGTACCATGGCGTCGATGGCGGATTCGCCGGGTTCGATTTTGCCGCCAACGGCGTTGTAGTGTCCCCGTTGCCACGCGGGGTTGATTTTGCGGATCAGCACCACTTCAGTTGCGGCGTGATTAAATAAAAAGCCGGCAACGTAATGTTTTAAAGCCATGTTGTGTTCTCTATTTTGAGGTTAATCGAGCAGTGCTGTGCTGTGTTCTATCAGCCAGGATAACGCTGGGCCTTTGCCGCTGCCCATGGTGGTAACGCGATCAATCGGTACGGTCCAAGTGGTTAAATCAAATCGTAACGATAATTGCACCAACAGGCCTAAATCGATGGCGGGTTGGGCCAGATGAGCCGGCAGATAACACCAGCCGAGTTTGGCTTGAGCCATCTGCTTGAGTCCATCGAAATCGTTGCAGTAAAACACCTTTGGCGACAGCGGCGCACTGATTTCGGCCACGCGGCCATCGCTGCTTTTTACCTGTAACTGCCGATGTTGGCTGAGTTCGCTGCGGCCAATGCTGGGCAGCTGCGCCAGCGGGTGCTGCGGATGGCACACGGTATAAAACGGCAGTTGGCCAATCAGCCCCAGTTCTACCCCAACGGGCATATCCTGTTCGAACTCCACCAGCATCAGCCCCAACTGCGCTTCGCCCCGCTTGACTAAATTGGGGATCACGTCGCTGTTGGCCAGATTTAGGGTGATGGTGGTGGCGGGAAAGCGCTCGCTAAAGCGCGCCAGCATTTGATAAAGGCGGGGCAGAGTGACGGCCGGATCAACCGCAAGGGTGATGTTGGTTTCGCTGGTAATGCTGAGGGCTTCGGCGGTGGCTTGCAGCTCTTGCGCTTGCTGCAAGACGGCTTTGGCTTGTTGCAGTAGCTGCTGCCCCTGTGGCGTCAAGGTGGGTTTGCGGCTGCTGCGATCGAACAGGGTTTGGCCTAAATCGATCTCGAGATTGGCGATCCCTTGGCTGACCGCCGATTGGGCTTTGCCGAGCTTGCGGGCGGCGGCCGAAAAAGACCCCGCTGCGGCACAGTGCACAAACAAATCCAACTGTTGCAGGTTTAACATATCGACATATCCGATAGTTATTAACTTTTATGTATTCGTAAAGCTAATAGTATTGCCGGTTATTGGGCAAAACAAATAAATGAGTGCAGCAATGAACAAGAAAGAGCGGATCGTGCACAGTGTGCTGTTTGAGGTGCTGGCGCTGTTGATGTTGATCCCGTTGGGGGCGGTGATGGGCGGCATTGATGGCAGCACGATGACGGGGATCGCCGTGGCGATGAGTGTTATCGCGATGGTGGTGAACTACGGCTATAACTTGGCGTTCGATAAAGCGTTTGGTGACAACCGCATCGAACGCTCGTTGTGGCTGCGAATTGGCCACGGCATCGGTTTTGAAACGGTGTTACTTGGTGCCAGCTTGCCGCTGTTGATGTGGGCGACCGGCTTGGATTTCTGGACGGTGCTGTTACTGGACTTGGGCATGGTGGTGTTTTTCTTGCTGTATGCCATCGCCTTTAATTATCTGTACGACATCGCCCGCCACCGGTTGGTTACGGCGGCCAGTGCTCCGTGCCAGTAGCTCTGCATCTAATTAAGCCGACATCAATAATAAGGGCTGTGTACCAATTAGCTGTTGAACTTATTGTGCATGACCCGCTGCGGCATAAAGGTCATTGCCGGGACCGCCCGGCGGCGGGCAAGGGACTCGTCCCTTTGCAATCTCTGGCCTCTACGGCATCCTGCCTTCGGCTTTATTTCATCACTGCTGCACTCGGCGTCACCAAGTCGGCAGAAAGCTCTCACCGCCAGATGATGACTTAGCCGTGACAGATACGCCGCACTGGCTTTACTGCCGCATCACAGCGTTGAGCGGTGTACTGCAAAATGAGGTTGAGCAACAGGATGTTGCGAGTGCATCGCTAAGCCATGGATGGCGCATCGATGCCGTGCCGAATGGCGCAGTGCAAGGAGCGAAAGTTGAGCTGTGCTAAGGCAATGGGATCCCAAAGGGAGGATCCCCCCCTTTTTCTACGAGCTAGTGTGCCGTCGCCACTGCGACATAACCACTTAAAAGCAGTGCCATCGAAGCTCGCGCAGGCGACAATAGCTACCGCGCAGCAACGCCAACAGTTAACTAATACACAGCCATAATAAGGGCCGCAATATGCGGCCCTTTTCTTGGCACGGTGCAAAGTGATGTCTGATTACGGTTACGAGGTGCCCGGCAGGATTTCAAACTCGACTGGGAACGCCGATAGCGTCATCAGCAGCTGGGCAAACACCAAGATGTTGCCAGTGGCGGTGGCATTACCCGCCGCCAGTTGGCTGGCAAAGCTGGCGCGTTGCTGCATCACCGCCACCAGATGTTCGCGGTCGATGGTGAAGGTGAGATCGGCGTTGTCGGCTTGCTCACCGGCGATGGTGGTCATGGTGGCGTTGCTTAGCTCAATCACAAAAGTTTCGCCGGTGTCGGGGGTAATGAGGTTAATCACAAAATTGAGTCCCTCGGCTTTTTCGGCGTCGATGCGGATCGCCAGTGCATCAAAAAACAGCTCGGTTGGCAGCGCTTTCATCACATCGGGGTTGCGGGTATCTGGGGCAAACCCTGTTGGGATCCCAGAGCGCAACTCGTACGCGCCTTGTAAGAAGCTGTTACGCAGGCCAGGGTTTTCTTGCTGGTAACCCAGTTGCTCATAGCAATCGGCCAGCAGCTGTTTCGCCGCTTTATGATTGGGCTCGGCGTAGCGCAGCTTATCTAAAATTTCCACCGCCAGTTTGTAGTCGCCGCGATCGTGCAACTGTTGGCCTTTGGCGATAATGGCGTCAGCACCGCCCATCATCTCGACATACAGCGGCGCAGAATCCCCTGGCGATAACGGAATCAAGGTGGCGGGGTTGTTGTCCCAGTAGCCCAAGTAACGGTTAATCACCCCGCGACTGTTGTGCTCTGGCGAACCATGATAGCCCCGGTTGTACCACTGCTGACTGATGCTGGTGGGGGTTTTGAACTGATTGTGGATCTGGTTAATGGTGATCCCTTTATTGGCCAAATGCAGCACTTGGTTGTTGATGTTGGCGTACAAATCACGCTGGCCACGCAGCACCTCTTGGATGCGATCGTTCCCCCAGCGAGGCCAGTGGTGCGAGGCCATCATCACCTGCGCTTGCTGGCCATAGCGGTACAGCATGCGGTTAATGTATTTCGACCACGCCAGCGCATCGCGCACTTGGGCGCCGCGTAGGGTGTAGATGTTGTGGAAGGTGCCGGTAACGTTTTCCGCCGCCCACAACAGCTTTTTATCGGGGAAATAGGTGTTCATTTCGCTGGGGGCTTCGGTGCCAGGGGTTAATTGAAACTCCATGGTGATGCCATCGATGACCCGAGTTTCAATTGCTTGTTCAATCAGCTGGGTGGGCGGGATCAAGCCAATGGTGCCGCGCGACAGAGTTTGCGCTAAGCCTTGGCCAGCATGCCCGTAAGGGCCCGCAGGCAGAGCGATGCCGTATTGGTAATACATGCGCCGAGTCATGGCCGTACCGGCGTACACGTTTTCGCTTACCGCGTGCTCGGTAAAGCCAGCGGGGGCAAACACCGGCACTTTACCTGAGGCCACATCCTCTTCGGTAACCACACCGTGGGCACCGCCCCAGTGATCCCCGTGGCTATGGGAATACACCACGGCGGTAACGGGTAAGGATTCTATCTGTTGGTTGATCAGCTGCAGTGCCGCCCGCGACGTCTCTTTGGTGGTCAGTGGATCAAACACAATCCAACCCCGCTTACCGCGGACAAAGGTGATGTTGGCCAGATCAAACCCGCGCACTTGGTAGACCCCATCCATCACCTGATAGAGGCCATAGTTCATGTTGAGCTGGGATTGCCGTACCAAGGATGGGTGGATGCTGTCGCTGTTGTTGGCATCTTCAATAAACTGAAATCGGCCCAGATCCCACACCACTTTGCCGTCGTCGTCTTTGATCTGCATTGATGGCGGCGCGGCAATAAAGCCTTGTTTCTGTTCATCGAAATCCCGTTTGTCGGCAAACGGTAGGGTGTTTTTGGCTTGTTGTAGGATCGTTTTGGTGAACACCGACGGCGCTTTGCCTTCTGGGTGAAAGTGCTGCTTGGGTGCAGCGGCAGTGGCCGCACTGCTGACCAATATGGCGCTAAGCAGGGCGGTTACGGGCAACGCGAGCTGGGGCATTGATATCATGATTGCTCTCCTTAGCAACGGACACCGGCTGTTATTCGCTACTGCTTATCGATAACGGCTCGTTAATAATGGCGCTTGGGTCATAGGGTTTTGGTAACTGTTGGAGCGATTCCAATGGCTTACTTAACCAATGTGGTGTTTTTTTGTGCCGATGTAAACGCCATTCATGTTGGGGCCAGTTGGCATCGGCGGCGGCCGGTGGCTGACAAAAGCGGCGCTGGCGGTTAGGATGAGCGCCGTTTTTATGACTGAGATGAAGAACCGATGGCCGAGCCGAAGTTGATGATTGGGTTAACCAACCCGAAAAGCCCAACCAATGTTGGCGCAGTAATGCGAGCCTCTGGCTGTTATGGCGTGGACGAGGTGCGTTACACCGGTGCCCGTTATGAACGTGCCGCCAAGTTTCATACTGATACCCACAGCGCCTCGAGCGCCATCCCGTTAACGGCGGTGGCCGATCTGCGTGAGAATTTGCCCGCGGGCACCAAGGTTGTCTGCATTGAATTGGTGGAAGGGGCGGTGCCACTGCCGCAGTTTGTGCACCCAGAACAGGCGATCTACCTGTTTGGCCCAGAAGACGGCAGCTTAAGTCAAGAGGTGGTTTCCGCAGCAGACGGGGTGGTGTATGTGCCAACCAACGGCTGCATGAATCTGGCCGCAACCGTTAATGTGCTGCTGTACGATCGCATGGCCAAATCCGATTTTGCCCAAGGCGATGAGCTTGTGCGCGACAGCCGCGACATCAATAACCGCCTGAAGTGTTAACGCCGTGGCCTTCGCTTAGGCGGCGTTGCTGTCGGGCTTAGCCGCCAGTTGCCCTACGGTGCTGGCAAAGCTCGACAGGCTCGACGATTCCATAAAGATGTGCCGCTTACCGTGCTGCTTACAAAAGCGTTTGAGCTTGTAGTAGGCGTCGTGGCTAACGCAATCCACCGCGCAGATAATGGTATCGGCGGCGGCCAACATCGACTCCAGTCGCTTGCGGCTGTCCTCTTTGCCGCCATCGTGGTGACTGAATTGCCCGTTACTGCGCTCGACAATCGCCCGATATTGCTCCACCAAACGGTGCAAACCGCCCACCACTAAGACGTCTTGCCCTTCCAAGTCTGGGCAGCTGCCGCAATCGCTGCTGCCACAATCGGTGCAGCCACTGGCGCTGGCCGAAGGCCCAAAGGCGGCCTCTAGGGTACGCATATCCTGTTCATGCTGGGCGCGGATCTTATCCAGTTTGCGTTGATGGGTCAGCGCCGTCATCTGCCAGTGATCGCGCTGCTCGGCGGTGCGTTGCAGTGCGCTTTGGCTGTCTTGGAAACGCTGCTGCAGCTGCTGGTTTTGCTGTTGTAATTCAACGCTGTCGGCCGTTTGTGCGCCTTGCTGCTGCAACTGTTGGTGGCGCAGCTCTAATTGGCGGTGGCTTTGCTGCAGCGCCGCAAGTTCAGCCCGCAGTGCCAGCAGCTGTTTGTCTTTGTCTTGCTGAATTTGGGTGGCTTTCTTCTGCTGTTGCTGCTGGGTTTGCTTCAGCTTGGTTAATTCGCTTTCTGCTTGGGTTAGGCGTTTTAGATCCGCTTGCTGACCTGCGCCAATTTGGTGCGACAACATATGGATGGTTTCAAACGCTTCTTCTTGCAGTGCTTGGTCGCATTGGCCGTGGGTTAATGTTGCCCACAGTGCTTCGGCCGTTGCCCCACGGGCAAGGGCATCGTTCCACATCTGGCGCAAGCTGGTGACGTCTTTGGCGGCAGCAAACTGCCGAGCAGCGCTGCTGTATTTGCGCTCTAAAAACTTGAAGGTGGCCAGCGACAGCGGGTTTTTGTTTTGGGTGTTGGTGACAAAAAAGGTGTGCAGCCAATAGTCGTTCTTGCCGATGGCGTAGGGATCGCCGTGCTTTTTGGCCAAGGTACGCAGTTCGGTGTTGCTCAAGCAGGTGCCGATCACCGGACAATGCAGCTTGGTTTCTAACTCCCACAGTTTGCGGCGCAGACGGGTAGTCGAGCCCTGCGGTTTGCTGGGGATCATTGGGATGGCGGGCGTTTCTACCGCTTCTGGGCGAGCAAGACACATAACGAGGCGACCTAACTGAACGTTTAAAAATAAGTGTATGGCCAGTTAACTAGTTGTCAATGATAATCGTTATCGTTTGTGATTTTGATCGGCGAACCATTGGCCAAACTGTGCTGGGGGATGGTCGGATCAGCGTATCTCGACTTTGTCCCGCAGGCGCTTTACGTTACCCTTTGCGCCAGTAAATTCAATAGTAAGCATGAGTATGCGGTTACGCTTTGCACCGCCGCGTGCCATCAGGGATCTGACATGATTATCAAACCTAAAATCCGTGGCTTTATCTGTACCACTACGCACCCAGTGGGCTGCGAAAAAAACGTTAACGACCAAATCGCCTACGTAAAGTCACAACCCAAACTGGATAATGGCCCGAAGCGTGTGCTGGTGGTGGGATCGTCCAGTGGCTACGGTTTGGCATCGCGGATCTCCGCCGCCTTTGGCAGTGATGCGGCCACCATTGGCGTGTTCTTCGAAAAGCCTGCCACCGAGCGTAAGCCTGGCACCGCCGGTTGGTACAACAGTGCCTACTTCGAAAAAGCCGCGAAAGAAGCGGGCGTGTACGCCAAAAGCATCAACGGCGATGCGTTTTCTCACCAAGCCAAGCAAAAAGTCATTGATCTGATTAAAGAAGACTTAGGTCAGATCGACATGGTGGTGTACTCGCTGGCTTCGCCAGTGCGGAAAATGCCAGACAGCGGTGAAGTGATCCGCTCTTGCCTGAAGCCAATGGGCCAGACTTACACCGCCACTGCGGTAGACACCAACAAAGATCAACTGTTTGAAGCCTCGGTTGAGCCAGCCAGCGACGAAGAAGTGGCCAACACCGTCACCGTGATGGGCGGCCAAGATTGGGAGCTGTGGATCAACGCGCTGAATGACGCTGGTGTATTAGCCCAAGGCTGTCGTACCGTAGCTTACAGCTACATCGGCACTGAAATCACCTGGCCGATCTACTGGGATGGCGCTTTAGGCGAAGCCAAGAAAGATCTCGATCGCGCTGCAGCGGCACTGGATAACACCTTGAGCAACATCAACGGTGGCGCGAACGTTGCGGTACTGAAAAGCGTGGTAACCCAAGCATCTTCAGCCATTCCAGTGATGCCGCTGTACATCGCGATGGTGTTTAAGAAGATGCGCGAAGAGGGCGTACACGAAGGGTGCATCGAGCAAGTGTGGCGCATGCTGTCGGATCGTTTGTACAACGGCAAGCCGCTGCTGACCGATGATAACAACCGCCTGCGTTTGGACGATTGGGAGCTGCGTGAAGACATTCAGGCCCACTGTCAGGCGCTGTGGCCACAACTGACCAACGACAACTTGACCGAACGTACCGATTACGTTGAGTACAAGCAGGAGTTCCTGAGTCTGTTTGGTTTTGGGTTAGAGGGCGTGGATTACGACGCTGACGTAAACCCAGAAGTGCCGTTTGATGTGATCACCTTGGATTAAGCGCTGCGCTGAGTTGCTTTGGTAACAGCACAGCCTCAGGGCAAAACAAAGGCGACCATTAGGTCGCCTTTGTTGTTCTGGGCTGCGGTGGCTCAATTGCGGGCGCGCAGCACCTGTTGTTCAATCAACAGCTTGGTGTATTCGTGCTGTGGGTTTTCAAACACGTCGGCGGTATCGCCTTGCTCAACGATCACCCCTTTACGCAGCACAATCACCCGATCGCTGATGTGGCGCACCAAACCTAAATCGTGCGACATCAAAATGTAGCTTAGCCCCAACTTGCGTTGCAGCTGCAGCATCAAGTTGATGCACTGAGCTCGCAGCGACGTATCTAAGCCACCAAAGGCTTCATCGGCGATCAGAATTTTCGGTTCGAGCATCAAGGCGCGGGCAATGGCCACCCGTTGGCGCTGGCCATTAGCCAACATCAGTGGGTAAAAATCCGCATGTTCCCGCAGCAAGCCAACCTGCACCAAGGCTTTTTCTACCGCGCGAACTCGCTCGGATTTGCTCATGTTGGTGTTGAACTGCAGCGGTTTTTCCAGCTGTTCGCCCACCCGCAAACGTGGGTTGAGTGAGGTGGCCGGATCTTGAAATATCATGCGGATGTTGCGGCTGCGCTGGCGGTTGTTTTGGCTTTCAAGCTCTTTGCCATCCAGAATGATTTGGCCCCCGCTGCGCGCCTTAGCACCGCTAAGCACCTGCGCTAACGAGGTGCGGCCTGAGCCCGCTTCTCCCACAAACGCCAAGGTTTCCCCAGCGCGCAGATCAAAGCTGATGGGGGCGAGCGCTTGCAGGTAATCGCGGCTAAAGAGCGATCGTCCGCGGGGGTATTGTTTGTGCAGATCCCGCACTTGCAGCATCGGCGTGGTCATGATTTTGTCTCTTGTTCTAGCGGGAAGTGGCAACGGAACGCGTGGCCGTTGACGGTGCGGATCACCGGTGGTTTGACGCACTCTTTTTGGGCGTGCGGGCAGCGGGGGCCAAGGCGGCAGCCCACCGGCAGGTGCTGCAACAGCGGCACCGCACCGCGCAAGGCAGGCAGATCGGCTTTTTTGGTCAGATCCAGCTGGCTGGATAACGAACTGTTCAGCAACGCTTGGGTGTAGGGGTGCTTAAACTGTTCCAGCACTTTTTTGCCGCTGCTGGATTCCATCAAATGGCCGCAATAGAGCACGGTTACCCGATCAGACCAGCGCCCGACCGAATGCAGATCGTGGCTGATGAACAAGATGGCGACGTTGTGCAGTTGGTTCATCTTCTCCAGCATGCGGAAGATCTGCGCTTGAGTGGCGGTTTCAAGGCCGGTGGTGGGTTCGTCGGCGATGATCAATTTGGGTTTGCGCGCCAACGCCATCGCCAGCATCACTTTGTGGGCTTGGCTTTCGGTTAACTCCCACGGGTAGGCTTCCAGCAAGCGGCTGTGATCCTTTACTCCCACTTTGTGCAGCAGTTGGATCGCCAGTTTGCGTTGCTCACTTTTGCGTTTCCACCAGGGGGTTTCCGCTTTGTGGGGCATCGATTCAATCAACTGCGAGCCAATGTTGGCGGTGGGATCCAAGCAGGCGGCGGGCTCTTGGAAGATCATCGCAATTTCGTTGGTCATCAACTGGCGGCGCTCACGATTGGTCATCGCGAGCATGTTTTTGCCGTTCCAGTTAAGCCGATCCGCTCGAACGTGGGTGCGCCGATCGGTGATCCCCAAAATCGCTTTAGCCAACAAACTTTTGCCCGAACCAGATTCGCCCACTAAGCCGTGGATCTCCCCTTCCGACATCTTCAGGCTGAATTTTTCCAGCGCTACATAACGGCCGTGGGGGGTATCCAGCTCGATGGTGAGGTTTCGAATATCAAGCAACTGCATCAGTCGCGCTCCTCGGTGATGGCATGGCGCAAGCCATCGCCCACTAAGTTGGTGGCCAATACGGCCAGCAAGATGGCGATCCCCGGCATGGCAACGGTCCAAGGGGCACTGAGCACATTGGCTACGCCGTCGCGCACCATGGCGCCCCATTCTGGTACTGGCGCTTGGGCACCTAAGTTCAGGAACCCTAAGGCGGCGATGTCCAAAATGGCTGCCGAGAACGTTAAGGTGGTGCGTACCACCATAGTATCGACGATGTTGGGCCAGATGGCGTAACGCAGCAGCTGGTAACGGTTGGCGCCATCGAGTTTAGCGGCGATCACGTACTCTTTTTGGCTCTCTTCGTGCACGGCGTTGTGCACGGTGCGGACGATGCTGGGCAGCAGCGCTAATCCCACCGCCCAAAAGATGTGGTTCAAACCTTGGCCCAATACGGCCACCACCAGCAGCGCCAGAACCACCGACGGCAGCGACAGCAAAGCATCAAGCAGGTGGCCTAAAATCGACGCCCGCAAGCCGCGGGCGGTGCCAGACAGGGTGCCGATCATAAAGCCAACGATCACGGTTACCAGTACGATTAAGGCGGCGTAACCAAAGGTTAAATGGGCGCCGTGCAGTAAGCGCGACCAGATATCGCGGCCTAAGGCGTCGGTGCCAAAAAAGTATTTTACGTCGCCGTTGGCGTCCCACGAGGGCGGCGCCAATAGGGTTTGTGAGGCTTGTTCGACCGCACTGAACGGCGCGAGCCAAGGCCCAACCAGAGAGAGCGCGAGCATCAACCCCAGTGCCCATAAGCCAATGTAGGCGGATGGGCGGGCGCGGAAGTGGTTCCAGATCTGCGCCCAAGTTGAGGGGATTTTGTCCTCGTAATACAGCTGTGGACTAGCCATGGATCTCCTTACGGCTGACCGGATTAAGCAGGGCGTGGGTCACTTCCAACAGGATGGACAAAATAATGATGAACATCGCCATCACTAAGATCCCACTGTGTAGGGCGGTGTAATCCCCTTGATAGAGCGATGACAGCAACCAGCTGCCGATCCCCGGCCAGTTAAAGATGGTTTCAACAATCATTAAGGTGGAGGCAATGGGCCCTAATTGCAGGGTCATGGTGCGAAACATTGGCGACATTGAGTTCGGCATGGCGTGGTTAAACACCAGGCTCCATTTGGCGATCCCCCGCGCTTTTAGAGCACGAATGTAGGGCTTTTCCATCTCCGCCAACATGCTGACGCGCACGGTGCGGATCACCAAGGTGGTGGGCAGGGCTGCCATCACCATCACGGGCAGCACCAAGTGGGCGATGGCGTCGTTCAGTGCCTGCCAGCGCCACGGCTCGCCAGATAAGGGGATATCAATCAGCATAAAGCCGGTGTGGAAGGGCACATCGTAGAGCAAGTTTAAACGGCCATAAGGGGGCAGCAGATCCAGATCCAAACCGAAGGTGATCAGCAGCAACAGCCCCAACCAAAACGCCGGTAAACTGAAGCCCAGCAGGGTGATGGCCCACAGTATTTTGGGCCACAAGCCAGACCGGCCAGCGGCGATAACGCCCAGCGGTACGCCCAACGCCAAGGCGATAAACAGGGCGATGGCGGTCAGTTCTACGGTGGCGGGCACCGCTTGGCGTAGCTCGACGGCAATGGGCTGGCCAGAGGCTTGGGATAAGCCTAAATCGCCGCTTAAGCGGTTACGAACAAAGGCTAAGTAGCCTTGGGCTACGTTACTGTCGAGCTGATATTTTTCTACGATGGCAGCGCGTTGCGGTTCGGTGGGGTTGGTGTAACCACTGAGGTTGGTGACCGGATCGCCGGGCATGTGTAAGGTGGCGCTGTAGATCAGCCCCATCAGCACCAGACTGGTCAGCACCAACAGATTCAGGCGCCGGATCAAATAGGTAATCACAGTGCCTCCTTACCAACGGTAGAGAAGTCGATGCCGCCGCTGATGTGCAGCATCCGGCCTTGCCAGTGGCGTTTGCGCCCCAAAATGCGGCTGGCGTGGGCTAACGGCACCAAAGGGGTTTGTTGCTGCAGTTGATATTCCAACTGGCTGTAAAGCAACTGACGCTGCTGTGGATCGCGGCTTTCGCGAGCTTGGGCCATCAGCTGATCGAACTTAGGATCACACCAACGGGCGCGGTTAGAGCCATAAGCCAATGCCGAGCAGCTCAGCAGAGGGCTAAAGAAGTTATCGGGATCGAGGTTGTCGGCAGACCAACCAATCAACACTGAATCGTACTCCCCCAGCTGCAAGAGCTGTAAAAAGCGGCCCCAGTCGTAACTGACGATGTTGGCGCTTACGCCAATGCGGGCCAAATCCTGTTGGATAAGCTCTGCGCTTTTCATGGCGTCGGGGTTGTAGATGCGCCCCACGGGCACCGCCCAAATGTCGATGCTGATGGGGCCAACGTTGGCTTGTTCTAGCAAGCGTTTGGCTTGGGCTGGATCGTGCTCAATGGCGGGCAGGTTAGGATCGTAGGCCCAAGAGATGGGGGGGAGCATCCCTTTGGCCATCACGGCGGTGTTGTGGTACACCGCTTTCAAAATGCGGCGTTTGTCCACGGCCAGATTCAGCGCTTTGCGTACCTTGGGATCGTTAAACGGCGCTTTATTGGTGTTAAAGGCCCAGTAGGCCACATTGAGTCCCGGCATCACGTCCAACGCGAGGTCGTCGTAGCTTTGAATGGTGCCCAACTCGCTGATTTGCGGCAAGGCGGCCACGTCGCAATCGCCGCCAATCAGCTTAATCACGCGGGAAGAGGCCGACGGGGTGATGTCGAACACCAACTGATCCAAACGCGCTAACGGGCCCCAATACTGGTTGTGGCGATCGTAACGGATGTATTGGTTGCGAACGTAGTTACGCAGTTTAAATGGACCGGTGCCGATGGGCTTGGCGTCCAGCAGTTCTGGCGTACCCGCCGCCAATTGGCTTAGGCCATACTCTTGCGACAAGATCACCGCAAAGTCGGTGGCTATCTCGGCCAAAAAGTTGGGCCGCGGCTGCTGCAGTTCAAATCGAACTTGGTCATCGGCCACCCGCACTAACTTCAGGCCAATATGATCTAAATCGATGCTTTGGAAAAAGGGGTAACGGGCGCCGCCAATCTGGTGATAGGGGTGGGATCGCTTGAGCCACCGTTCGAAACTGAACAGCACGTCGTCGGCGTTAAAGGCGCGGCTGGGCTGAAAGTAATCGGTACGATGAAATTGCACCTGTTGGCGCAGCGTAAACAGGTACTGCCGGCCATCGGCGCTGATCTGCCAATCCACCGCCAGTTCGGGCAGCAGCTCGCCGGTTTCCGGATCGATCTGGATTAAGCGGTTGTATAACTGCTTAGCGGTGGCGTCGATGGCGGTGCCAGAGACGGTTTTTTGAGGGTTGAAGGTTTCAGGATCCCCTTCAGAGCAATACACCAATCCATTATCGATGTATTGCTGTTGTTCGCTGCAACCGACAACGAACAACATAAGCAAGGCTATAAGTAGCCGCGACTTGGCCATGATATTGATTCACAACTTATTGATCCGCGTAGTCTAGCAGGGCGGGGTGGGGGGCTCAATTTTCCTGAGCCAACATGTCGTATTTCTTCAAAATACCGCGCAGTTGATGGTAGGTCAGCCCCAAGAGCTCGGCGCTTTTCTTCTGGTTGTATTGGCTGTGTACCAACGCTTGCTGCAGTAAGTTGCGTTCGCTGTCTTGGCACACCTGCTTAAAGTCTAGCGGGAACTGAATGTGGCCACTGCCATTGACCTTAACGGCGGCTGGTGCGGCGGCCTCATTGCTGGTTGCGGTTTGGGCGGGCTCGCTGCTGCGATCCTCGGTGTGCACCATCTGCGTTGGCCGCCATGGCGACTCAAACGGATCCAGTACAATCTCTTGCAGTGGGATATGAATGTTGCTGTGGCGGTAAACGCTGCGCTCAATCACGTTCTTTAATTCCCGCACGTTGCCTGGCCACGGATAGGCCATTAGGGTTTTTTGAGCGTTGCTGCTAAAGCCAGCAAACAGCTCTAACCCAAGTTGACGGGTCATCTGCATGGCGAAGTGATCCGCCAAAATCAGGATATCTTCTTTACGCACCCGCAGTGGCGGCAGGGTGATCACGTCAAAGGCAAGGCGATCCAGCAGATCCGCGCGAAATTTGCCCTGTGCCGCCAGCTGAGGCAGATCTTCGTTGGTGGCACAAACTAAGCGCACATCGCTGCGGACGGTGCGGGTGCCGCCAACCCGTTCAAATTCGCCGTACTCGATCACTCGCAACAGCTTCTCTTGCACCAAGCCCGAGGTGTTGGCGAGCTCATCCAGAAACAAGGTGCCTTTATCGGCGCGCTCAAATCGGCCTTCATGGCGCTTACTGGCCCCGGTGAAGGCGCCGGACTCATGGCCAAACAGTTCGCTTTCTAATAGGTTCTCGTTCAGGGCGGCACAGTTCAGTTTGACGTAATTCTGTTCCCAGCGGCTGGAGAGAAAGTGCAAGCGTTCGGCGATCAGTTCTTTCCCGGTGCCCCGTTCACCGATGATCAGCACCGGTTTAGTTAAGGGGGCAACTTTCGATACGTGTTCTAGCACTTCATGGAAGGCGGCAGATTGGCCAATTAAATTATTGGCTTGGCGATTTGATGACATCCGTGCTCTCGCGTGGTTAATTTCACTATCCAGTGGTGAAATCCATAATATGGACTTGAGCTGAAAAAACCACCATTAATGCTATTTCTTTCAAAAACAATAACTTAAAAACTTGGCACGGGATCTGAATAGGATTGGTCGAGGGCAACACTTTTTAAGAGGATTCAAATTATGGGCATTTTCTCTCGTTTCGCAGATATCGTGAACTCGAACTTAAGTTCACTGCTGGATAAAGCTGAAGATCCAGAAAAAATGGTGCGGTTGATCATTCAAGAGATGGAAGACACGTTAGTTGAAGTTCGTTCCACCTCGGCACGGATCTTAGCCGATAAGAAAGAATCACTGCGTCGCATCCAACGTGCGGAAGCACAGGTACAAGATTGGCAGGCAAAAGCCGAGTTGGCGTTGTCGAAAGGGCGTGAAGATTTAGCCCGTGCCGCCTTGAGCGAAAAGCAAAACGCCGCTGAAATGGTGGATGCGATTAAGCAAGAGCTGGTGACCATCGAACAGCAACTGGAGCGCTTGAAAGAGGAAGTGGCGCAGCTGCAAGATAAGCTTAACGATGCTCGTGCGCGTCAAAAGACCATCATCATGCGTAAGCAAGCGGCGACTTCCCGTTTGGATGTACGCAAACAGTTGGACACCAACAAGATCGATCAAGCAATGAGCCGCTTTGAACAATACGAGCGCCGCGTTGAAGGGATCGAATCCGAAGTGGAAGCGTACCAAATGACTCAACCGAAAGGTCTGCAAGATGAGTTTGCAGCGCTGGAAGCAGAAGATAAAGTTAATCAAGAGCTTGAAGCTCTGAAAAAAAGCATGGCCAAGAAAGAAGCCTGATCTGATCACACGGTAGAGGAAGAGACATATGGAAGACCTAGTAGTCCTGTTGATTGCGCCACTGATTGTCTTCACGATTTTTGTGGCGCCAATTTGGCTCATCCTGCATTACCGCAGCAAGAAGCAGATCACTCAGGGGTTAACCGACGAAGAGTATCAGCAATTGAATGAGCTGCTGGGACGTGCAGATAAGATGTCGGAACGTGTTGATAGCCTCGAGCGTATTCTTGATGCTGAAGCACCAGAATGGAGACGCAAACATGAACACCAATAACCAAAAAGAGCCGCTTTATCGGATCCCCAGTCAAGGCAAAGTGGCCGGAGTCTGTGCCGGCATCGCTGAACGCTTTAACTTGGAAGTTTGGTTAGTACGTATCGTGACGCTGTCGGCCATGATCCTTACTGGGGTGTTCAGTTTCGTGTTACTGGGGTATGTGGTGGCGTGGGTGTTGTTAGACAAAAAGCCCGAAGCGCAGCCCATTCACCGAGCTGAAGTGAAAACCAAGGTATGGCAAGCGGGCGAGTCTCCACGCAATGCGTTTCGCGACATCAACAGCAAGTTTCGTTCGTTGGAACTGCGGATCCGCAACCTTGAACGCTTTGTGACTTCCGATGCGTATCATCTTGGCCGTGAGATCGACAATTTGAAATAACCCAAAAATCGCAATCAATGCTATTGCGAATGGGTAAGCCCTCTTAAGATGGGAGCCATTGGCTCCCTTTTTTATGTTAATGGATCATGCGGTAATGGTTAGTGTTACGCCCCACCTAAAGCGGTTTGGAAAACAGTTAGAGCAGATCGCCTATCGCGGTTTGGATCAGCATTTGCGTGTGGGCATTACTGGGTTGTCTCGGGCGGGTAAAACCGCGCTGATCACCTCGCTGGTGCATCAGCTCACTCATGCAACGGCCAATCAGCTACCCATGTGGCAGGCGTTGGCGCAAGGGCGGATCCTAGGAGTGCAGCGCCAGCCCCAGCCGGATTTAACCATGCTGCCGTTTGATTACGATGGCGCGATGGCGTCATTAACCGCCGAGCCCCCCTGCTGGCCGGAATCCACCAAGGGGTTAGCGGAGATCCGTTTGGCGATTCGGTTTGAGCCCCAAGGCGGGCTGAAACGGCAGCTGGCCGATCACTTTACGCTGTACTTGGATCTGGTGGATTACCCCGGTGAATGGCTGCTGGATCTGCCGCTACTGGAGCTGGATTACCAGCGTTGGTGCCAGCAGCAGTGGCAGTGGTTAAGCCAAGCCTGTTGGGCCGAACCCAGCCAAGAGTGGCGGCAACACAGCGGCAGCGTAACGGTTGCGGATGAAGCCCAAGTGGCGCAGGTGGCTGACGCCTATGCTCAGTTGCTGCAGCGGCTGCGTTTTGATCATGGTGCTACTTACTTACAGCCGGGACGGGCGCTGCTGCCGGGGGATCTAGCCGGTACGCCGATTTTAGCGTTCTATCCGCAAGATCCTGCCGAGCATGATCCGCAATCGGCATTAACCCAGATGCTCGAACGCCGTTTTGAAGCGTATAAAGCTCAGGTCGTGAAGCCGTTTTATCGCAATCACTTTGCTCAGTTTGATCGGCAAATTGTGTTGGTGGATTCGCTGGCGGCGCTGAATCATGGCCGTGCTCAGGTTGAGCAGATGAGCCAATCCTTACAGGCGGTGCTGCAAAGCTTTCACTATGGTCCTGGCTCGCTGTTAAAGCGCTTGTTGTCGCCTCAAATCGACAAATTACTGTTTGTGGCAGGCAAAGCGGATCACATCAGCATCGATCAGCACAGCAATTTACTGGCCTTGACCGATCAGCTGATGGGGGCCAGTGGCAAGCGAGTGCGCTTTAGCGGAGCCAAATCGGAAAGCATGGTGCTGAGCGCCATCCGTGCTAGCGAGCAAGGACAGGTGGATGATGGCAGCGGGCCGGTGGCGGTGATCCGTGGCACCGACATGA
Source organism: uncultured Ferrimonas sp. (assembly GCF_947489035.1). Lineage (GTDB taxonomy): Bacteria > Pseudomonadota > Gammaproteobacteria > Enterobacterales > Shewanellaceae > Ferrimonas. The sequence goes on from NZ_CANLCI010000010.1 coordinate 113,829, forward strand.
ACAATCAACCGCTATTGCGTTTTCCTGGCGAAGTGCCAAAACAGCTGCCCAAGGGGCAATTTTGGCAGCAGCAAGGGTTTAACTTCACCCCGCTGGCGCCACCCCGTGGGTTAACCAGCGATGGTCCGATGCCACACATGCGCATGGATCATCTGATTGATTGGATGTTGGGGGACAAACTGACATGAGTAAATTAAAAGCGGCGCAAGATTTTTCCGCCCAAGCGAATGACGATATCGCCCCGCCGAGCAAACCGATAGCCCCAGCCCAAGAGTGGCAGCAAGCGCAGTTTGAACAGCACCAGAGCGACGCCGAAGTGGTGGCTGCACCAACGGAGAAACGCTCTAAGTTGATGCGAGTCTTTGTGTTGGCGCTGCTGGCTTTGATCGTGGCAGAAAGCGGTTGGACGCTTTGGCAAGCGTGGCTCCGTGGCCCCATTTGGTTCGGGCTCTATGCTGCCGTGTTTACCGGTGCCATCGCACTGCTTGGGCGCCTGTGTTGGCGCGAGTTTATCCGTTTGCGTCAGCTCAAACGCAACCAGCGTCAGCGTCAAGCGGGGATCCGCATCAGCGACAGCAGCCAAAGCGGCGAAGCGCAAGGGTTGCTGGATCAGATCAGCGCCACCACACCGGTGCCGTTTGCCGATGCCGTTAGCCATTGGCAGGCGTGTCGTCAGCCTCACCACAACGATGTCGAGCAGCTGCAACTGTATGAGCGCAATGTGTTGCAGCGCCAAGATGAGGCTGCTCAGCGCTGCATTTACCGGTACGCGGCGCAGTCCAGTTTGTTGTTGGCGGCAAGCCCAATGGCCAGCTTAGACATGGCACTGATGCTGTGGCGCAACCAAGCGATGCTGGATCAAATCGCTCGAATTTATGGGGTTGAGCCGGGTTATTGGAGCCGCATCCGTTTGCTGCGGCAGATGCTTAATAACCTGCTGTTTGCTGGCGGTTCGCAGGTGGCGCTGGATCTTGGCACCCAGATGTTGTCGGCCGAGCTGACCGGTAAGTTGTCAGCCCGGGTTGCCCAAGGGTTAGGGGCTGGGCTATTAACGGCTCGGTTGGGTTATGCCGCCTGCGCGGAATGTCGGCCGTTGCCTTATCAAACCGAGTCCCGCCCGAGCTTAATGCAGGTGCAAGGCAAGCTGCTTGCTGAGTTAAAAAGCGTCAGCGCCGATGCCCTTAACAGCGCCCGAGCTCGGCAGCAACGTAACGAACAATTTACGGACTAGCACGGGACTGATTATCTAAAGGGGATTCTCAGCCGCTGGCGTTGTCTTATGTTAGAGAATTGTTGCGTAGGCACGATTCATACTAAAACAACGCCGCGCCTTGATGAGGGGAGAAGCCCAATGGATGCACCGAAGCAGCCGGAGACCAAAATGCACCCGGAAACCTGCGTGATCCACGGTGGTCATGTACGTGATAGTAGCGGTGCCTTAACCACGCCGTTGCTGCAAACCGCCACCTTCGCGTTTGAAGATTGTCGCACCGGTGGCGCGCGCTTTGCTGGTGAGCAGGCGGGCCCCATTTACACCCGCTTGGGTAACCCCACCACCAATGAACTGGAACGCCGCATTGCGCTGCTGGAAGGCAGTGAAGATGCGGTTGCCTTTGGCAGTGGCATGGGGGCGGTGTCTGCTGTGTTGCTGGGCATGCTCAGCGCTGGGGATCACCTTATCGTGGCTGACAGCCTGTATGGTTGCTGCCACGCCCTTGCGACCGAGCAGCTGCCGCGTTATGGCATTGAAGTAACCGAAGTGGATTTTGCCCAGCCCCAACAAGTGGCGGCGGCCATTAAAGCCAACACCAAATTGATGCTGCTGGAATCCCCAGTAAACCCCCACCTGCAAGCGTACGATCTGGATGCCATTGTGGCGATAGCGCAGGCGCAGCAAGTGCTTACTGTGGTGGATAACACCTTCATGACGCCGTTGTTGCAAAAGCCACTGAGCCATGGGGTCGACATCGTGTTGCACAGCGCCACCAAATACTTAAATGGCCACGGTGATGTGATTGCGGGCTTAGTGTGTGGCCGCAGCGAGTTAATGGAAGTGATGCGTAACCAGATCCGCAAGGACTTTGGGGCGGTGTTGTCGCCAAATGACGCCTGGTTGATTTTGCGCGGCATGAAAACCCTGGCGCTGCGAATGGAACGGCATTGTGCCAGCGCCTTAACGGTGGCGCGTTACTTACAGGCCCACCCCGCGGTCGCGGTTGTGCATTACCCCGGCTTGGAAAACCACATGGGCCACCACCTTATCGGCACTCAGATGAAAGCCGGTGGTGGGGTTATGGCGTTAGAGCTTAATGGCGATTACGAAGACGCCTTAACGTTTGTTGATTCGTTATCGCTGTTTACCATCGCCGTCAGTTTGGGCGATCCCGAATCCTTAGTGCAGCACCCAGCTTCCATGACCCACGCCTGTTACGATCCCGACACCCGCCGTAAGGCTGGGATCAGTGATAACTTGGTGCGCTTGGCCATTGGCCTTGAGCATTGCGACGATCTGCTGGCGGATCTGGAGCAGGCGTTGTGCCACTGTTTCGCTAAGGAGACCCAGCAATGAAACAAGCGAAGTACCTAGCGCGGCAACCAAATCAAGATGGGGTGATTGATTACCCCGCCGAGGAACATCAGATCTGGGCCGAGTTATACCAGCGACAGATGGCCGTGATTGCAGGCCGTGCTTGCGATGAATACCTGCATGGGCTTGATATTTTAGGCTTGCCTAGCGATAGGATCCCGCAGCTGGCGGAAGTGGATAAGGTGCTATTGGCCACCACCGGCTGGCAAACGGCTCAGGTGCCGGCGTTGATATCATTCGAGCGTTTCTTCGAACTGCTGGCCACCAAGCGGTTTCCGGTGGCCACTTTTATTCGCAGCAAAGAAGAGTTTGATTACCTGCAAGAGCCCGATATTTTTCACGAAGTGTTTGGCCACTGCCCATTACTAACGAACCCTGCCTTTGCCCACTTTACCCACACCTATGGCAAACTTGGGTTGGCAGCAACGCCTAAGCAACGGGTGTACTTAGCACGGCTGTATTGGTTTACGGTGGAGTTTGGCTTGGTGCAAACCGAACAGGGACTACGGATCTACGGCGGCGGCATTTTGTCTAGCCCGGGGGAAACGCAGTATGCCATGTCAGACAAACCGCAGATAAAGCCAATGAAAGTGGCCGATGCCATGCGTACGCCGTACCGCATCGACATCATGCAGCCAATCTATTACGCCCTGAATAACATCGATCAGTTGTATGAACTGGCTGAACTGGATCTGATGAGCATTGTCGCTCAGGCGCAACAACTGGGGTTGTTTGAACCGCAGTTCCCACCCAAACAACAAGCAAGTTAAGGAAAACCGATGACCACGTTAAACCAGATGAAGTGTGAAGCTTGCCAAGCTGGCGCCCCCCAAGTCAGCGAGCAAGAGTTGGCAGAGCTGATGAGTCAGCTGCCCGATTGGGCTGTGCCTGTGCGCGATGGTGTAATGCAGCTGGAACGGGTATACAAATTCAAAAATTTCAAGCAGGCATGGGCCTTTAGCAACAAAGTGGCCGAATTAGCCGAAGCTGAGTTTCATCATCCAGGCATTTTACTGGAGTGGGGCAAGGTCACCGTAACCTGGTGGACCCACGCCATCTCTGGGCTGCATAAGAACGATTTTATTATGGCGGCCAAGACCGATCAGCAGCAGTAACAACGCCGTAAGGGCGGGCTAGATCCCATTGCTTTTTTGGTGTTTTAAACGGAGTCGGCATTATTGCCGACTTTTTTGATCAACTTAGCACTATGATGTACAGCAATTTTTACAGTATTATCCGCCTGACCGCTCTTAATAAACAGATCAAAATAAAAGGAAGAGCTGATGCGGATGCGAGTAAGTTGCCAAGACCGAGTTGGTTTGGCGCGGGAAATTCTGGAAGCGCTAGAACAATTTAGCATTAACATTAACGCCATCGATGCGGGCAGCAAGGGCTACGTGTACTTGCAGATCCCCGCACCATCATTTGACCAGCTGCAAGAGCTGATGCCGATGTTGCGTAAAATTCCCAATGTAACCGATGTGCGCACTGTGCCTTACATGCCCTCAGAGCGTGAGCACTATGCCATGGAGGTGTTGCTGAAAACCCTGCCTGATCCGATCCTATCCATCGATTTAAAAGGCAACTTGGCCACCGCGAATGTGTCGGCGTTGGCCGTATTGGGCAGTGAATTAAACGAAGTACTGGATCAGCCAGCGGGCAACTTTATCCACGGTTTTTCGTTCCAACGCTGGCTAACCGGCGACACGGTATTACCGCAAGCCACCAAGGTAACCATTAACGGCAGCCAGTTCTTAGCCGAGATGTTGCCGATTGATCTGCCTGACGAAGAGGGCACCAGCATCTTAGCGGGTGCCATGATCCAACTAAAATCCCCCGCCCGCGTTGGCAAACAGTTTAAGGCCCTGCGTAAGCAAAGCAGCGGCTTTGAAACCATGATCGCCGACAGCGACCGCATGAAACATCTGTTGGATGAAGCCGCCCGAATGGCGCAGCTGGAAGCGCCGCTGCTGATCCTAGGGGAAACCGGCACCGGCAAAGAACAATTGGCACGAGCTTGCCATCAGGCCAGTTTGCGCCGTGATAAAGGCTTTGTGGTGATCAACTGCGCCTCTTTGCCAGACAATGTGGCCGAAAGCGAACTGTTTGGTCTGGCTGCCAGCCCCGGCGAAGTGGTTAAGCGCGGCGTGATTGAACAGGCCGATGGCGGCACCGTATTCTTGGATGAAGTGGCCGACATGACCCCAGCGTTGCAAGTGAAATTGCTGCGGTTGATTCAAGATGGCTACTTCCGCCGTGTGGGTGATGACACTGAAATTAAAGTGGATATACGCATTATCTGCGCCAGCCAAAAGGACCTGTCCGAGCTCTGCCAGAAGGGCGAGTTCCGTGAAGATCTGTACTACCGCATTAACGTACTGAATCTGCATTTGCCGCCGCTGCGAGAGCGCAAAGCCGACATCGTACCGCTGGCAGAGCTGTTTATGGAGCACTACAGCCAGCAGCTATCCAGCCCGTTGCGCCAGTTGTCGTCGGATTGCCGCGACTACATGCGGAATTACGCTTGGCCGGGCAACGTCCGCCAGCTTAAAAACGCCATTTTCCGTGCGGTGTCGATGGCGGATGAACGCGGTGAATTAACCCCAGAACAGCTGCGGTTGCCATCGTGGAGCGAAGGCTTTGGTTACTTTGACCAAGAATTTGAAGGCAGCTTGGATCAGGCGGTGAAACAGTTTGAAGCCAACCTGTTGCGCCGACTTTACCCGGCTTATCCGTCAACTCGGCAGCTGGCTCGTAAGCTTGGGGTGTCGCACACCGCCATTGCTAACAAGCTGCGGGAGTATCGTATAGGGAAACAGCGAAGTAGTAGCTAAGCTTATGAAAAAAAAGGGGTTGTTGCCGTCTGTAAAGAGAGGGTGACAACCCTTTTGCATAACAACCAAAACGTGATCAGGGTCACGTTGTTTATTGTCTAAGCAAAGTGCGGTAAACCAAGGTCATCGGCGTGAATGTCTCGCGCACAAATGATTATGGAGAGCCCCTGTGACCCAAGCCAACCCAGATTGGAACCCACTTGCCACCAACGGTTTTGAGTTCGTTGAGTACACCGCCCCAGACTCAGCCGGCATTGACGCCCTGAAAAACCTGTTCAGCCATTTAGGCTTTGCTGAAGTGGCGAAACACCGCAGCAAAGAGGCGTGGTTATATCGTCAAGGCGACATCAACTTCATCATCAACGCACAGCCGCACTCTCAAGCGGCAGAATTTGCTCAGCTGCACGGCCCAAGTGTCTGTGGCATGGCATGGCGCGTAGCGGATTCAGCCAAAGCGTTTCAGCATGCACTGGACAATGGCGCCACTGCCTTTGCGGGCAACATTGGCCCAATGGAGCTGAACATCCCTGCGGTGCAGGGCATTGGCGAGTCCACCTTGTACTTTGTTGACCGCTACGGCGAGCGCTCAATCTACGACGTTGATTTCATCTTCTACCACGATTACAAGCAGCGCTTGGCGGATAAAGACACCGGCCTGTATGAGATCGATCACCTGACCCACAACGTGTTCCAAGGCAACATGAATAAATGGGCTGGGTTCTACGAGAACATCGGTAACTTCCGCGAGATCCGTTACTTTGATATTGAAGGCAAGCTAACCGGTTTGGTTAGCCGCGCCATGACCGGCCCTTGCGGTAAAATTCGCATCCCAATCAATGAATCGTCTGACGACAAGAGCCAGATTGAAGAGTACTTGCGTGAGTACAAGGGCGAAGGCATTCAACACATTGCGTTGACCACCGATAACATCTACCAAACGGTACGCGACCTGCGCGCTGGTGGCATGGAATTTATGCCAACCCCAGACACCTATTACGGCAAAGTGGACGAACGCGTTGCTGGTCACGGTGAAGACTTAGACGCCATGCGCGAACTGCAGATCTTGGTTGATGGCGCCCCAACCAAAGATGGAATTTTGCTGCAGATCTTCACTCAAACCGTGATCGGCCCAGTGTTCTTCGAGATCATTCAGCGTAAAGGTAATGAAGGCTTCGGCGAAGGTAACTTCAAGGCGTTGTTCGAATCAATTGAAGAAGATCAGATCCGTCGTGGTGTGATTTAAGCTGGTTATTCAAGGAAGTTATAGATGAAATTAGCAACATTACATAACGGCAGCCGCGATGGGCAGCTGGTGGTCGTTAGCCGCGATTTAAGCCAAGCGGTGAGCGTAGCCAATATCGTTACCACCCTGCAGCAAGCGTTGGATGATTGGAGCAACATTGCCCCGAAATTGGAGCAGGTGTCTCAGCAGTTGAACGGTGGTGAGCTGAGCGAAGCGATGCCATTTACCGAACACGGCTGTTTGTCACCGCTGCCGCGTGCGTATCAGTGGGCCGATGGTTCCGCCTACGTCAATCACGTTGAGCTGGTGCGAAAGGCACGGGGTGCCGAGATGCCAGCCAGTTTCTGGACCGATCCGCTGATGTACCAAGGTGGCTCAGATACGTTCTTAGCACCAAAGCAAGACATCGAAATGGCCAGCACCGAATGGGGCGTGGATTTTGAATCTGAGATCGCCATTATCACCGACGACGTGGCCATGGGCGTGAGCGATGCCGATGCCGCAGATCACATTAAGCTGTTGATGCTGGTGAACGACGTCTCATTGCGTAACTTGATCCCCGGTGAGCTGGCGAAAGGGTTTGGTTTTTACCAATCTAAGCCATCCAGCGCCTTTTCCCCGGTGGCGGTTACCCCAGATGAACTCGGTGAACATTGGCGTGATGGCAAAGTACACCTGCCGCTGATGACCCACCTAAACGACCGCCTGTTTGGCCAGCCCAACGCTGGCGTCGACATGACCTTTAATTTCCCTACCTTGGTGGCTCATGCCGCGAAAACGCGCCCGTTGGGCGCGGGTTGCGTTATCGGTTCGGGCACGGTTTCAAACTACGATCGCAGCGCCGGATCTTCTTGCTTAGCAGAGCAGCGGATGTTGGAGATCATCGCCGATGGCAAGCCGTCTACGCCGTTCATGCAATACGGAGATTCCGTTAAAATTGAAATGGTTGCTGATGGACAGTCTATATTTGGATCGATTGAGCAGAAATTAGTCGGCTATATGGAAGGGTAAATGATCAAACTGTATGGGTATTGGCGTTCCAGCGCTGCGTATCGAGTAAGAATTGCTTGCCATCACAAAGGCTTAGCCTTTGAGAACATCTCCGTTAACCTGGTTAATGCCGGTGGCGAACAATTTTTGCCCGGTTACACGGTGCTCAACCCCAATAAACTGGTGCCGACCTTAGTGGATGGTGATCGGATCTTGAATCAATCGCTGGCCATTATTGAGTATCTGGATGACGCCTACCCAGACAAACCGTTGTTGCCAGAGCGCGCGTTCGATCGCGCTCAGGTGCGGGCGTTATCGCAGAATATAGCGGTGGATTGTCATCCGCTCAATAACTTGCGGGTACTGAAATACCTCAGCAACGAGCTAAAAGTGGATGATGCCGCCAAAGCGAAATGGTACAGCCACTGGATTGAGCAGGCGTTTGCTGGGTTAGAGCTACAGTTGCAGCACACCTCGGGGCTATACTGCTTTGGTGATCAGATCACCATGGCGGATCTGTGCTTAATTCCACAGGTGTACAACGCGGAACGCTTTAATGTGTCGTTGCAGCAGTACCCGCTGATCCGCGGCATTACGGAACGCTGCCGTACTCTGCCAGCGTTTGGGTTGGCTCAGCCAGAATTGCAGCCGGATGCGGTGTTGTAACGGTGGCATTGAGTTGCAGGCTTACTCGCTAAGGCATGAGCCCATACAACAGATAACCCAATAACAAGGGCAGCCATTGGCTGCCCTTGTTAATTTCTGCCGGGTACGTTAATCGTTCTTCTGTTCCATCAGGAAGTCCAAGAAGGTGCGATCCGCTTGGGTTAGGGCGCGACCGCTTTTCCAGCCAACGTGCAGATCCATGTGGATTGGCTCTTTAAATGGCAGCGCTTTGATTTCGGGATCGCTGTCCACCACCATTTTCAGCACCGTGGTGATCGCAAAACCTTGGCGCACGATAGAGCGGATCAGCTCAATCAAGTTAGTCTCAAAGGCAATTTCTGGCTTAAAGCCGCCGTTTTGGGCGATTTCATGCACCAGTTCGCGATGGTAATAGCCCCGTTTAAACATCACCAGTTCGTGCTGGAAAAACTCTTCCCAAGTGATCTCATCCTGAGAAGAGAGTGGGTGTTCGTAGCCAACGGCAGTAACCATTTCAGCGCGGGTCAGCGGCACGGTTTCCAGTCCAAAGGATTCGCCATCTTCAGCAATGATGCCGATATCCACTTCATCCCGCTCTAACATGCCGCGGATCTCGCCGGTGCCGGCTTCCACCATCGACAGTTTGAGATCGGGGTAGCGATGGTGAAATGCCATCAGCAGCGCGGGAAAGTAGTAGGAACCGATCATGCCCGGCAAGGCGATCCGCACTTCGCCACGATCGAGATCGCGCAGTCGCGCCATCGCTTGGGTGGCTTGCTCTACCCGCTGCAAAATGGCTTGGGCGTGGGGCAACAGTTCACGGCCCTCGGCGGTCAGTTGCACCCGCTTGTCTTGCCGATGCAGCAACACCAAGCCGAGATCCTTCTCCAGCTTTTTAATGGCGGTGCTGACAGCGGGCTGGGCAACTCCTAAAACTTTGGCTGCACGGGTAAAGCTGGCGTGCTCAGCCACCATAACGAAATTGCGTAATTGACGAAGATCCATATCTGCCCACTTCTTTTTGCTGACTACCTGTAAAGCTACTATGCCAGTAAAGGGGTAAGGATCAATGGCTTATTCGACTAATTACTTGAAATTTCACTGTGTTGCTATCTGATCACGCCAGTGGCTGCGCCGGTAGTGGTGAATAAAAAACTGGTAGCTGGCCAGCAAAGCCAGCAGTGCTGAGCTCGCTAAAGCCAGGCGGGTATCAATCAGCGCCAGTAAGGATCCGACAATGGCCATAATGACGTTGCCTAAACAAAAGGTGGTGGTCATTAGCCCCATCAGCTGGCCTTGGCCGCCGCCATCGTTACCAAGCTCGGAGAGGTAACTGGGTAACATGGCGTTGAACAGTGCAATGCTGGCGCCACAGAAGACAAAGGCGATCAGGTAATAGCTGGGCCAGAAGGTGAAGGCCAGTAAGGCCGCAGCATAGATGGCCATTGATATGCAGGCGCTGGCGGCCAGCCCCAGTTGGCGTTTTATCGGCATCACCAAAAGCGTGGCGGCGGCAATCATCGCCGTGGTTAAGGTAACGGTGCTCCACGCGATTTGCATGCTGTTGAACTTCAGCGCTTCCACTTGCAGCACCGGATAAAATTCGTAGAACCCATTCAGTGCCAGCATCAATGCCAGATACATAAAGAAGAAGGGGCGAATGGTGGGGTTGCTGAGCAACGCTAAGCTGTGCGGGCTGCCTTCGCTGTGGCTGGGTTTATCGGCCGGCAGCATCAAGACAATCATAACGACGGATAACAGGCAGGCCAGTGCGGCGATGGCAAACGCCAGCTCTGCCCCGAATGGCAGTAAGAAGCCACCGAGCAGTGGACCAATCAGATAACCTGCGTAGGCGGTTGAGCTAAGCCAAGAAAACGCTCGGGTACGATCAATGGTGGGGTGCAAGTCGGCCGCAATGGCTCTCGCGACGCTAAGGTTACCTTCAAACAAGCCGGTGAATAGCCGACTCAGGCAAAACAGCGCGAAGCTGCCTTGCCACACGGCATAGGCGGACAGCAGGTAGCCCAATACCGCGCCCAGCATGGTTAAGGTCAAGACTTTCTTGCGGCCCACCCGATCGGACCAAGCACCGATGATGTTACTGCCGATTAAGATCCCGAGCGGATAGATGGCTAGGCTGATCCCCAGCAGTAACTTGGGTGGCAATCCCGCAAAGTTGGCAATGGGGTGGTTCAGTTCAATGAACAGTGGCGCCAAGATAGGGTAGGGCAGGGCGATCCCAGATACGCTGATCAATGAAACGGCGAGGGTGACCAGTAAGGTTTTGTGAGCTTGCTGCATGCGGGACAACTCTAGTTTGTAAACTTTATTGTTTACAAACTATCGGAGTTTATCGCGCCTGTCTATTTTTCATTCAGCCGCAACAGCACATCGTCAGTGGGGATCAACGCTAAGTGGCCTTGTTCATCGAAGTACCAGCCTTGAATGTAGCCTTGGCGCTGCATCCGCTCGAAGTCGGTGATGACCTGCAGTGCTTCCTGTTCCGCTTGGGCGTCGGTTAATCCATTCACTTGTTTTAGGTAGCTGCTGATGCTGGCTAAGGGCGCCGATTGCGAGATGTTGTCTGTCATCCTATCCTCCTGCAACTCGAGAACGCTATCGAAAGCGTAGATCAGCCTTGGTGCTAGCGAGAATCTATTTTGGTGCGGTGCCACTAGGCTGCTAAACTAGCGTGCTTAAATGGCCGCAGGCCTGTTTCATGAATTGTTTTTCGAGACGAATATGACCGTAAAAACTCGCTTCGCCCCTAGCCCAACCGGCTTCTTGCACGTTGGTGGTGCTCGCACCGCACTTTACTCTTGGCTGTATGCCCGCAATCAAGGTGGCCAATTTGTATTGCGCATTGAAGATACTGATCTGGAGCGCTCAACTCAGGAAGCCATCGACGCCATTATTGAAGGCATGGATTGGTTGGGGCTGAACTGGGAAGAGGGTCCTTACTACCAGACCAAGCGTTTCGATCGCTACAACAGTTTGATTGACCAATTGTTGGCTGAAGACAAAGCCTACAAATGCTACTGCAGCCGCGAGCGCCTAGATGGCCTGCGTGAGCAGCAGATGGCCGATGGCGAGAAGCCCCGCTACGACGGCAAGTGTCGTGGTGGCGCGGAACACGACGTTGATGCGCCGTTTGTTATCCGCTTCCGCAATCCGAAAGAGGGAAAGGTGACGTTTGATGACCACGTACGTGGTGCCATTGAAGTGGCGAATGCTGAGCTAGACGATCTGATCATTCGCCGTACTGATGGCAGCCCAACCTACAACTTCTGTGTGGTGGTTGATGATTGGGACATGGGCATCACTCAGGTGGTGCGCGGTGAAGACCACATCAATAACACCCCACGCCAAATCAATATTTACACGGCCTTGGGTGCCCCAGTGCCAGAGTTCGCACACGTATCAATGATTCTGGGCGACGACGGTGCCAAGCTTTCTAAGCGTCATGGCGCGGTAAGCGTCATGCAGTACCGTGATGACGGTTACTTGCCAGAAGCACTGCTGAACTACTTGGTGCGCTTAGGTTGGTCTAATGGCGATCAGGAGATCTTCTCTAAGCAAGAGATGATCGATCTGTTCTCACTGAACGCCATCAGCAAATCGGCGTCGGCGTTTAACACCGATAAACTGCTGTGGCTAAACCAGCACTACATGAAAACCATGTCGGCGGATTACGTTGCTGAGCAATTGGCGTGGCACTTTAACGAGCAAAACATCGATGTGGCTGCCGGCCCTGCTTTGGTTGATCTGGTGCCCGTAATGGCAGAGCGTTGCCACACGTTGAAAGAGTTGGCTCAAAGCAGCCGCTACTACTACGAAGACTTTGCTGAGTTTGACGCGAACGCTGCTAAGAAACACCTGCGCCCAGTTGCACAGGCGCCACTGGAGCTGGTGAGCACCAAGTTGGCGGCGTTAACCGAGTGGACTGCAGAGGCTATTCACCAGTGCATTCAGGATACTGCGGCTGAATTAGAGCTGGGTATGGGTAAAGTAGGCATGCCGCTGCGTGTTGCCGTAACCGGTGCCGGTCAGTCTCCTAGCTTGGATCAAACCATATTGCTGATTGGGCAATCACGTTCTGTTGAGAGAATCGGCAAAGCGGTTGAATTTGTAGCAAACAGAGCTAATTCCTAAAAAACGTGTTGACTCATTAGGGGTGTATTCCTAAAATGCGCTCGCACTCAAGGGGACAACCTCTTAAGAGCAACAAGGCTTGGGGCTATAGCTCAGCTGGGAGAGCGCTTGCATGGCATGCAAGAGGTCCGCGGTTCGATCCCGCGTAGCTCCACCACTTCTTATATGTCGGAAGTAAAACGGCATGTCCGGGGTCCCCTTCGTCTAGAGGCCTAGGACACCGCCCTTTCACGGCGGTAACAGGGGTTCGAATCCCCTAGGGG
>NZ_CANLCI010000011.1 GCF_947489035.1 uncultured Ferrimonas sp.
TAGTTAAAGCTATGATTTTACGACTTTTTCTTTATGAGTCGCCTGCTCTAACCAACTGAGCTAAGGGGCCTGATTGTGTGCCGGTGTTGCACCAGCGAGGCGACAGTATACTCAAGCCATTTGTGCCTGTCATCAGCCCTAAGCCACTGTATTAGTGCAAGTGGGCAACAATTCGCCAGCAACGGTTTGGTCACCACTGCTGGCGCTGAGGGTTCAGTCTTTCAATCGCACCATCAGTACGTCGCAACCCACATTGTGCAGCACGCTGTTGGCGGTCGACCCCAGCAAAGATCGCAGCCCCGATTGGCCGTGGGTGCCAATTACAATCAGATCGATATCCAGCTCTTTTGCCGCCCGATGGATCTCATCAGAGGCCACCCCTTCGCAATGCAGTAACCGTTCTGAACTTACCCCTAAGCGTTCGCCAATATCCAGCAGTTGCTGCTTGGCGTTTTCTCGAATGGTTTGCTTCATCGCCACCATTTGATTCGCAAAATCGACCGCGGCCAGTGTGTAGGCGGTGCTGATGGGCTCCATCACGTGCAGCAGGTGCAGTTCGGCTTGATGATCGGCGCAGATCTGTTGCCCTTTAACGATGATCTGCTCATTGTCGCTGTGAAAATCCAGCGCCATTAATACTTTGTTGTATCCGTTCATGCTGACTCTCCTTATTGATGATGCCGCAGCGTGGCGGCCCCTGCCCTGACTGACATATCCAACCTTGGCAGCATGCCCAACAGGGGGATCTGAGTGCCTTTCTATCAAAGCGCGAATTGGCCACCCTCGCCATGATCCTAATCAACAGGGTAATCGATAGTTGTGCTTGCATGGCCGCCACTGACAGCGTTTAGTGCGATAAATGCTGGCGTTTAAAGTAAATTAATTCGCAATTCGGCGGTGTTGAAAGCACTGCTGCGCCCTGCCGGTCTGCTTTTGCACTGCGTATTAACAAGGAAGGAAAACACAATGAAACGATTTTCACTGTTCGGGCTGCTGGCGCTGCTGGCGTTGCCGGTGTTGGCGCAAGTGGCCGACAAACCCGAGGCCGTCTCGCCGCTGCTTAATGGCATGGATGTGCCACCGATTAAGGTGCAAAACAGCGATGGTAAGCTGCTGTCGCTCAATAAGCTGTTGGCACAAAAGCCCTCTTTAGTGCTGTTTTACCGTGGCGGCTGGTGCCCTTACTGTAATGCTCAGTTGGCGGGATTGAAGCAAATTGAAGCCCAGCTGGATGCGCTGGGGGTGCAAGTTTTGGCGCTGGCACCAGAGCCGCCAGAGGCGCTGAAAGAGGGGGAAGGCAAAGGCAATTACACCCTGTTGTCGGATCGCAATTTAGAAGCCACTAAGGGCTTTGGTTTGGCGTACACCCTATCTGGGGCAACCAACATCGCTTACAAAGCTAAGATGGGCGATCGCTTAACCCTAAGCGATAACGGTAAGGTGATTTTGCCCGCGCCCGCCGCGTATTTAGTGGATGCCGATGGCTTGGTGCAGTTCTCTTACGTTAACCCCAACTTTAAGGTGCGTGCCCACCCAGAACTGCTGCTAAAAGCCGCCGAGCTGATGGTGGCGAACAAGTAATGCAGGGTTAACAGCGAAGCTGCGGCTTTGAATAGAAGCCGCAGCCGGGGTTGCTGCCCTGTGGATCCCAAGCTTAACGCGCCGTTTGGCGGCGTTCGTTCAGCGCATTCATCCAACCGTTCAGCGCCCCCTCTTAGATCACAACGGGGCGATGGCCACAATGTTGGCTTCGCGCCGCCCTAATCGAGTCAGCACTAAGTTGCCTTGCTGATCCCGCGACAGGCTGCGATTAATTTTGATGCTGCCCCGCGCAAAGGTCTGTTGCACCGTTACCTTACCCGCCTGCCACAACAACAGCTGATCCGCTTCGGTGGCGCGGTGCAGATAAAGGATCCCGTCGGCGGTCAGCGCCCAGTTGCCCCAATCGTCACTGGCCAGATCATCAATCACCCGTTGGCTGGGGCCATCGCCCTCTTTCAGCCACAGCCCCGCTTCGTTGGGGCGAGTAAACCACAGCCGCCCTTGGGGATCCCGCCGTGCAAACAAGCCGCCGTTGTCCGTCAGTTGCTGCATCTGCCCAGATTGCAGTTCTAACTGCCAGATCTGCCAACTGCCGCTGCGGTTGCTGGCCAGCAACAGCGATTGACCATCGGGGCTCCAATGGGGGTTACGGAACTGGAACGACTCTTGAAGCAACGTGCGTTTCTGGCCGCTGACCAGATCAAACATAAGGATCCGGCTTAAGTTGCTGTCGGTTGCCGCCAGTGGCACCACCAAACGCTGCCCATCCAAAGACCAAGCGGGCAGTTCCACCAAGCCCTCTTTTTGCGTCAACGGCCGCGCATTGCTGCCATCACGCGCCGCCAGCCACACTTCAAACTGGCCAGAACGGTTGGATAAAAACGCCATTTGCTCGCCATCGGGCGACAGGTTGCCATACAGATCGCGGCCTGCGGAATCGATGTCTTGGCTGCGTTCGCCCGCCCAACCTTGCAGGTATTCTTGCGAGGCGTGGCGGCTAAAGGCGTAATGATCCGGCTTGGCTAAGGCCACAATATTGAACGGAGTGAAATCGCGATACAGCGGGCGCAGGCTGCCGCTATCCAGCTGCAGCTGCCACAGGCTGTGGCCGCCATCGCGCATGGTGTTGATCACGATTTTTTGATCGTCGCGGCTCCAGCTCAAGCCGTGGATGGCGGCTCGGTCAAAGGTCAGCTGGCGCTCATTGCCATTAATGTCCACCGTGTGCAGATCCGCCCAATACGCCCCTTGCGAGCGCACAAACGCCAGTTCATCTTTTTGATGAGCCCAGATCAGCTGGGTGTCGCGCTGCCCTTGCTGCGGTTGGGTTAGCTGACGCCGTTGGTGGCTGTTGAGATCATACAAAAACACCGCGCTGTGCTCTTGTTGCGGCACCTTATCCACCACCGCCAAGTAGCGGCCAGAGGGCGACCAGCTCAACACGTGATGAAAGCGTTCTTGCACGCAGGTGGTGATCCGATGCTCCTCTAATGTATCAAGGGATTTGATCCACACATCGCACTGGCCGCTGTCATTTAAGCGCAAAAAAGCCAGCTGGCTGCCGTCCGGCGACCAACTGGGGTTGGATTCATTTTCGTTGCCAAAGCTGATTTGTCGCAGCGACGCGCTGGGCTGCTGCAGATCTTGAATAAAAATGCGCCCCGGCTCGCGATCTCGTTCCCACATAAAGGCCAAATAGCGGCCATCGGGCGACAACGCAGGGGTTTCTTCCACCCCTTCTAAATAGGTTAGGGGCTTGGCTTCGCCGTACTCCGGCAACCGCTCTGTGGTTTGTGGCCAACGCTGCCACATCAAGAGCGCCAACAGCCCCAACGTTATCGCCAGCAACCCAGTAATGCCGCGTTTTTTCAGGCTGGGATCTGGCCGCACTTCGGCGGGCTCTGCCGTGGCTTGTGCAGGGATTTCGATCACCGGCAACAACAACAACTGATAACCGGTTTTGGCAATGGTGCGGATCGCTTCCTCATCGCCGTTATTCAGTAGCTTACGCAGCATATAAATGGCGTTGGTAATGCCACGACTGCCCACCGCTTGATTGCCTTGCCAAATGGTGTCGATCAGGGTTTGACGAGAGACGGTTTGACCGGATTGCTGCACCAATTGCAGCAGCACTTCAAACACCTTGGGCGGTAGGGTTTCTTCTTGATTTTTGCCTTCATCTTGGCGCGTTAGCCGCAGCTGTGATGGGCTAACGTGCCAGGCTCCAACTTGATACTCACTGGTATTCATTCAGGCCCCATCCTTGCCGTTTTTATTGTTCTTATGCCTTGCAGGAATACCATATTCAACCCCGCCAGTGCCAGTTTCAATTGCATAAAGCCAAGGGCAAAGGTGCATAAATCACACAGAACAATAGGCGTTTCTCTACCCCCTAAGCTATTGATAAAAAACATAATGACAAATAAATGACAATAACTTGAGGCGCAACTGATGCGGTTTTCTTTCCAAATTTATTTTGCTTCGGTATCAACGATGAAGGCCGCAAAGAACGGCCACGGTAAAACCTGTTAACGGCGTAAAAATAACAATATCAAACGCGCCTATACCCAACCCAAAAGGAACCCAGGGATGCAAACAAACCACTTTACCCTATCGAAATTGGCACTGTGTGTGAGCTTAGCGGTGGCGCCATCCGCCCTGCTGGCCAGCCAGCAAACCGACGCTCGTTTACAGCACGTGAGCGCTGAACAAGCAACCCAGACCAACGACTACATTGTGGCGCTATCAACCCCGGGTAGCTGGAAGAGCGGCGATGCCTCTGCCGAGCAAGCGCAGCAACGCCTGCTGGCTTACGTGCGCTCTTTGGATGCCGAAGTGCAAGTGGTTGCCAGCAACACCAAGCTGACCAACAGCCTGCATTTACGTGTTTCTGCTGCCGTTGCCGCGCAGCTGCAGCAACACGCCGATGTGGCCTCCCTTAGCCAATTCCACGCGCAAGCCACCACGGTTGATACTTCAATCCAACGCATCCAGCAGCAACAGCAGCAAGCGGCAATGGCCGCCATGCCAGCGCTGACCGACATGGCCGATGCAGGCAAAGGGGTGAAGATCGCGATCCTGTCTACCGGCATCGATTACACCCACGTTGCGTTGGGTGGTGACGGCAGCGAAGACAGCTACAACAGTGCCTTAGCCAACGCCGCCACCGACTATGACGGCTTCCCAACCGCCGTTGTGACCGGTGGTCACGATTTTGCTACTGAAGCCGGTTTCGGCGAAGATCAGAACCCGTTGGATGGCAACCTCGAATTTACCAATTGGAATGGTTACGAATTTCCAACCGGTCGCGGCACCATGCTGGCGTCGTTGGTGCACCGCTTAGCCCCAGGTGCAGAGCTGATGGCGTATAAAGTGGCCGGCGTGTCTGATCCTTACGGCAATGGCCCGCAGATGACCGTACCGTCCATCCCCACCATCGCCAACGCCATTGAGCACGCGGTTGAAGCCGGTGCCGACATCATCATGGTTGACCACAGCATCTACGGTTACCACGTTGCTGCCTACAACGAGCCAGGCGAAGGCCAAGGCTCGCCACTGTCACTGGATATTGAGATGGTCGCCACCGCAGCGGCCAAAGGGGTATTGGTGGTGAGCACCGCCGGTGCTGCTGGCACCTTGCCATCGAAATACAACATCGCTTGGATGGGCGCGGCTGACGACGCCTTGACCGTAGGTGGCATTGTGGCCGACGGCGACAACGCCATGAGCACCGCTGAGTGGAGCCCACACGGCCCGGTACGTGGCAGCCAAACCATCAAACCCGATTTGGTCAGCTACGCCAGCGATGACGCCCTAGCGGTAGCCGGCAGTGGCGACCAGGTCGCGGCGCTGGATACCCCCGATCTGTCGGTGGCCCGCATGGCCGCCGCTGCCGCCATCATTCAATCCAGCCGCGCCGATCTGTCCAATCTGGAAATCAAAGCGCTGCTGACCAACACCGCCAATCACAACATCAATCGCAACGGCAGTGGCCAACAGGCGTCCGTGACCCAAATCGGCAGCGGTATCGAAAACATCGATGCGGCGTTAACCACTCCAGTGGCGCTGTGGGAACAGGGCAGCAACCAACCGCACCTCAGCTTTGGCCATCAAGTGGTGGACAACAACGCCCGCCTGATGAAAGAGATTGTGCTGCGCAACTACAGCGACAGCGCCCAAACCTATCAGCTGAGCATGGAAGTGGGTGCCGATCGCGATGGCAACGCCGCCATCAACTGGAGCTACCCAGCATCGGTCACCGTACCGGCCAACAGCACCATTACCGTGCCGATGATCTTGGAAATTGACGGCGCTAACCTGCCGCAATGGGCCCTAACCAAGACCGACGATTACAGCATCGAAAATTGGGAAAAGATGGAGCTTAACGGCTACCTGCAGTTAAGTGCTGAATCCCAGCCAACCTTGAGCATGGGCTGGTCGGTACTGCCCCGCGCCAAAGGCGAAATTAAGCGCCATTTCGAAACCTTTGAAGATTACTTCGACGGCGACCACACCCTGCCTTGGAGCCAGTTTACCGAAGGCCGTAAGCAATCCTTCACCAACGCTGGCGCCCACACCATGAACATGATGGCGCTGCCAATCATGCATTCGCGGGTGAATCGCCCTGAAAGCAAGTACGACACCAACAACCTCATGAAGCACGCCGCGGGTGGGGTATTTGATGCCCAGCAGTGTGACTCCGGCAAAAAGATGGTGCTGGCCACCAACATGCACGCGCCGATGGACATCGCCATGTCGAACCACTTCGATAAGCTGGGCGAAATGGTGGTCTACTTCGACATCTTCAGCAACGACATCGTGGTTCAACTTGAGCTGGATAAAGTGGTTGCCGGCCAACCCTACGTGGAAGACAGCGATCGCATCGGTTACGGCTGGGTCAGCTTGGATGCGAACGGCCAACCGGTCACCACCATCATTGATCTGAACCAACCTTACGACCACGCCACCCCAACCGCCCGTTACAAGCAATCGAAGCTGCCCGCTTATTTTGTGCCCGGCGGCACCAATGTAGTGGCTCAGTTCTGTTTGGAAGAGATGTACCACCACGACGTGGACAGCGTTGAGGACTTTGACCAAGAGATGGGGTTTATCTTCTCCACCGATCGTGATGCCTTTCCCGATTTAGGCGAGCCAATCGTCATGTTTAACCCGGTGAAATATGGCGCCGAAGTCACCACAACCCGTTTTGACTGGTTTAGCGGCATGGAGATCGAATCCACCAGCTACGGCACCGCCGAACTGCGGATGAATAAGATCGGCGCCGACGGGGTGGAAGGCGATGACTGGAGCATGAGCATGGAGCTGGCCCCAGGCGAGTCCGCCATGTTTTACGCCCAAAAAGATGGCGCCTGTGGTGGCCCAAGCTTAGGCGGCGGTGATGGTTGCTCGCCATCGGGCATGCTGCTGATGGACTTAAACAGCGACTTAACCATCGCAGGTGAAAGCCAGCCTACCGGCAACACCGTCACCAGTGTCAAAGCCAACCAGCACTTTGATGTTGCCGAAAACATCGAAAACGGCACCGTGATTGGCCAGCTTGAAAATGACATCCCCGGCTTCTTTGGCCTTGGTGGCCCAACGGAAGATGAATGGCGTGCGGTTGACTTTCAGCTGGCTCGCGCCATTCCTGGCAACCCAGTTACCGTGGAAACCGATGGCACCATCATCGTCGCTAACAGCGCTGCCTTTGATTACGAAAACCAGCAACAGCTGATGCTGCAAGTGCAAACTCGTCAGGGCAACTTAGTTACCCCTGAGCAAGCGGTTTACATCAACATCAGCAACGTCAACGACATCGCCCCAACCGTTACTGGCAGCCTTGACGCGGTCAGCATCACCGAAGGTGACGCAGTGAACCTGTCACTGGCGGGCTTGTTTAGCGATGCCGAAGGCGATCTGTTGACCTACACCGTTTCTGGCTTGCCAGAGGGCGTTAACTTTGATGCCGACAGCATGACCATCAGCGGTACCCCAACCATGGCAGGGGAATACACCGTTACCGTTGAAGCCAGTGATGGCACCAACACCGCAACCTCCAGCACCACCATCAGCGTGGCAGAACAGCCTTCAAGCAGCAGCGGCAGCTTGGGCTTTGGTTTGCCATTGCTGGCATGGCTGATGTGGCGTCGTCGTCGCTAACAGCCATAGGGCAGCCACCGAGCGGTGGCTGCCCGCAACATAATTACAATAAAAGAGGAATCAACGATGTTCCGACTTACCTTACTTGCCAGCGTAATCTCCTGCTCTGCCATTGCCGCAGACGGGCCAACCAATTCTTTAGCGGATCCCATCGCGCCAATGGCGCCAGCGGCGTTAAAAGCGCAGCAAGGGGATCGCTACTTTGTCCACTTTGCCCAGCAACCGTTAGCCTTTGCCGCCCAAACCCTGCGGGCGTCTGGGGTGCAATCGATGCACGACGCCAACCAGCGTCTTAACGTCAACAGCCGCGCCAGCAGCAGCTACCTAAGCCAAATTGCCCAAGGCCGCGAACAAAGCCGCCAGCAGTTAAGCAAGGTGTTGGGGCGCACGCTGTCGTTTGAGCACCAATATGGGGTGGTACTGAATGCCGCTGTGATGCGC
This sequence comes from uncultured Ferrimonas sp., assembly GCF_947489035.1. Classification (GTDB taxonomy): domain Bacteria; phylum Pseudomonadota; class Gammaproteobacteria; order Enterobacterales; family Shewanellaceae; genus Ferrimonas. The sequence continues at coordinate 8,143 of NZ_CANLCI010000011.1, forward strand.
TTAAGCCAAGCGGAAGCGCAGCTGCTGGCCACACAAGACGGCGTTACCTTGGTCGATAAAGTCACCACCCATCAACTGCACACCGATTCTGGCCCAGAGCTGATCGGCGCCAACCAAATTTGGCAAGGGCTTGGCAGCGATCTGCCCAGCAAAGGCGAAGGCATTGTGGTGGGGATCATTGATACCGGCATCGACGCCGATCACCCCTCTTTTGCCGCCACCGCCAGCGATGGCTATGAACACGTTAACCCACTGGGCGACGGCAACTATCTTGGCGATTGCCAAACCCACGACAACATCTGTAACGACAAACTGATTGGGGTCGTTAGCTACTCGGAACTGCGCGAACTCTACCCGAGCCCTAACGCCGATTTTGACCGCACCGAGATCATCGAAACCGGTTGGGACATGCAGGGTCACGGCACCCACGTGGCCTCGACCGTGGCCGGTAACCCGTTGACCAACGTGCCGATGTACAACACCAGCGGCAATCAGGCTGAATTCGTTATGGGGCAGATCAGCGGCGTGGCCCCACGCGCCAACATCGTCTCTTATCAGGTGTGTGTGCCAGAAGGGGTTGATGGTGGCTGTTATCCAGAGCTGACCGCCCGCGCCCTAGAGCACGCCATCGCCAACGACGTGGATGTGATCAACTACTCGGTGGGTGGCGGCGCCCAAAGCCCGTGGAACAGCACCGACGCCATCGCCTTTTTGGCGGCCCGTGCTGCAGGCATTCACGTGGCGACGTCGGCCGGTAACAGCGGCCCAGATCCGCAAACCGTCGGCACCCCCGGCAACGCCCCGTGGATCACCACCGTGGCAGCCTACACCCACGATCGCGGCTTTAGCGACAAACAGTTAACTGACTTCAGCGGCGGCGCCAGCAGCTTGCCCGCCCTGGATGGCAAAGGCGCCACCAGCGGCATCACTGCCGCCATTGTCGACGCCAACAACTACGGCGACGGCAGCTGTAACAGCGAATTTAGCGCCAACACCTTCAACGGCGAAATTGTGGTTTGTCGTCGTGGCGACATCGCCCGCGTCGACAAAGGCAGTAACGTGCTGGCCGGTGGCGCGGGCGGCTTGGTGCTGGTGAACGTGGATGCCGACATCGACAACGTCGAGTCCGATCTGCACGTTTTGCCTGCCATTCAGCTGGATGTTGCCCAAGGGGAACAACTGCTGAACTGGCTTGGCAGCGGCAGCGATCATCAAGCCACCATTGGCGCTTCGGTGATTGAACGGGACATGGCCAACGCCGATGTGGCCGGTACCTTTACCTCCCGTGGCCCGATCTTGCCTTACGCCAACGTCCTGGCACCGGATGTGGCCGCCCCTGGGGTGGACATCTTGGCTGCCCACACCACCGAATGGCCGTTTAGCGCCAACACCGCAGCGCCCTATGCGGTAATGAGCGGCACTTCCATGTCGAGCCCGCACGTGGCGGGCGCCTTGGCGCTGATCAAAGCCCTGCGCCCAGACTGGACCCCAGCGCAAGCGCAATCGGCGTTGATGACCACCGCCAAACGCACCACCTTCACCGACGACGATCTGGATGGCGAATTAACCCCGTCGACCCCGTTCGATGCCGGTGCTGGTCGCATCCAAATCACCCAAGCGGTACAAGCTGGGTTGCTGTTGGATGAAACCGAAGCCAACTACCAAGCGGCGGATCCGGCCAACGGTGGCGATCCCACCACACTGAACATGGCGTCGTTGGCGGCCACCGATTGTGTGGTTAGCTGCAGCTGGACTCGTACCGTAACCGCCGAGCGCGCAGGCAGCTGGACCGTCGATTTTAGCTATGAAACCCAAGGGTTCAGCCTAACCGCCAGCCCAGCCAGCTTCAGCTTAAACGCCGGTCAGTCGCAGCAGATCACCATCACCGCCAATGCCACCGAAGCGCTGGAAAGCGAATGGGTGTTTGGCCGAGTGTTACTGAACGGCAGCGACAGCGGCCAGCAGCATCTAACCGCAGCAATCAACTTCACCGGCGGTCTGTTGCCCGAAGTGGATGACGGCGCTCGTGGCCCAATCATCAGCGTGCATCGTGACAGCGACAGCCACAGCTTGCCTGGGTTTATCACCATCGATACTGACACCTTGCAGTTGGCGCCGTTTGGTGTCAGCAAAGTGGATGTTTACGATGCTGAAACCACCGGCGACGACAACACCAATTTCCCAACCGAATTTGAAGAAAATCTGCACGTTGTTCAAGTTCACACCAACGCCGACACGCGCCTGTTGTCAGCGTGGATCCGCTCTGCTGACGCGCCGGATCTGGATCTGTACATCACCCGTGATTTCAACTTGGATGGCAAGGTATCCGCCATTGAATTGGATAACTTCACCTGCATCAGTGGTCGTTTCGATAGCGCCGAATCCTGCGTGATTGACAACCCAGTGCCTGGGGCCTATTTGGTGGTGGTGCACAACTATCAAGGCAGTGCACCAGAAGCGTTAGATAGCCACAGCTTAGCCGTTGCAAAAGTCAGCAAAGACTCGCCAAGCTTTAGCGTCTCTGCCCCAGAAAGCATCAGCGCCAACGAGCCTTTCAGCGTTGAGCTGAGCTGGGATCAAGAGATGGCACAAGGCGACATCTACTACGGTGCCTTTACTATGGGCACCCACCCAGATTTGCCAGAAAACGTCGGCATGGTGCAGTTTGAATTGCACCGTGGTGCCGATGATGTCAGCGTCGAGGTGGATGCAGACAGCGTGCCTGCTGGCACCGCCATCGACTACACCGTGCAGCTGTTGGCCAACACCAGCGGCGTGGATAAGCGTTACCAGATCAGCACCACGGTGCCCGCTGGGTTTGAGGTAATGGCCGCCGAAGGCGCCAGCATCAATGGCAACCAAGTCAGCTGGGATCTGGTGCACAGCGCCAATGCCGCCGCCGTGGAACTGCCACTGAGCATCGGCACCGCCGGCATCAGCGCCAGCACCGATTTGGCGCTGAGCTTTAGCCACCAAGTGGGCGAACAACGCGCCTTGTCTTTGCAAAGCGACAGCGTGGCCGTTCAAGGCCGCCCAACCGCGATGATCAACGGCGGCGACGCGGTTGAAGTGGACGTGACCGCCTCAACCAGCACCACTTTAAGTGCCGAAGGCAGCCACGGCAGCGACGGCGAAACCGTTAGCTACCAATGGCGTCAGCTGACTGGCCCCGCGCTGACCTTAAGCGGCAGCGACAGCATGACTCTGTCTATCGAGGTTCCGGCGCTCAGCAGCGATGCCGTCGCCACCATCGAACTGATCGTAACCACCGAATCAGGCACAAGTTTACCGGTGATCGCCACCCTGAACTTGATTGCCGAACAAACCACCCCGCCAACGCCAACTCCTTCCAGCAGTAGCGGCGGTGCAGTTAACGGTTTCGGATTAGCCTTGCTGATCTTGGTTGGTTTCATCCGCCGCCGCCGTTAACGATCTCAGCCCAACCAAGCAAAGCGCCCTTTCGGGCGCTTTTTTTGTTTCGGCACCAATCACCGCAACCATGGCACCTTTGCCCCTAACAATGGCGTTAGTGCCTTGGGATGTTTGGGGCTATCCATTCTCTTGTTGGAGCCGCCCATGGCCACCTTACGCACCCCAGAACATCGCTTTGCTGATCTGCCGGATTTCCCCTTTGCCCCCCACTACCACCAGATCGACGATCCCCAGTTTGGGCCGTTGCGGCTGCACTATCTGGATGAAGGCCCCCGCGATGGCAAGGTGATTTTGTGTTTGCACGGCGAACCCAGCTGGTGCTTTTTGTACCGTAAGATGATCCCGATCTTGACCGCTGCGGGGTATCGAGTGCTGGCGCCGGATCTGATCGGCTTTGGCCGCTCGGACAAGCTCAGCGACATCGACAGCTACAGCTATCAGCGCCACCTAGATTGGCTGCAACATTGGCTGGATGGGATGCAGCTGCAAGAGATGGTGCTGATCGCACAGGACTGGGGCGGCTTATTGGGGCTGCGCTTGGTCAGCGCCCAACCCGAACGCTTTAGCCACCTCAGCTTGGCCAACACTGGCCTGCCCACCGGCGATCTGCCGATGCAAGAGGCGTTCTTAAAGTGGCAACACTACGCCCTAACGGTGCCAGAGTTTGATGCTGGGGCGATTTGCGGCGGCTTAATTCAGCACAACACCGCCACCTTGGCCGACGATGTGGTGGCTGCCTACCGCGCGCCCTTCCCCGATCAATCCTACTTAGCCGCCGCCCGCGCTTTCCCCAGCTTGGTGCCCACCCAGCCAACGGATCCCGAAAACAGCAACAACCGTGCGGCCTGGGCGCAGCTGCAGCAGTGGCACAAGCCAGTATTGCTGTGCTTCAGCGACGGCGATCCGGTGACCCGTGGCGGCGATAAGATCTTCCAAAAACTGGTGCCCGGCTGCGCCAACCAACCCCACCTCACCCTGCACGGCGGCCACTTCATTCAAGAACACGACGGCCAACGCTGGGCCCACGCCGTTGTAGCTTGGTTGCAGCCGTAGCACGGATGTTCGATTACGCCTGCGGCGAATCAAACCTACGGCCATCACACCATAACCCATAGGTCACGTTAGCCGCTCTTTGGCGTAACGTGACATCTGGCGTGACGTGACATCCACACCATAACCTGCACCACAGCATTGTTCGATTACGCCTGCGGCTAATCAAACCTACGGCCATCACGCCAAACCCGTAGGTCACGTTAGCCGCTGTTGGGCGTAACGTGACAAAGCCGTAACGTGACAAAGCCAACCATGCCCATGCCGCACCATCAGACCATCCGGCTCGATTACGGCTGCGGCCAATCAAACCTACGGCCATCGCCGCAAGGTAAAACACGAAAAAGCCGCCCAAGGGCGGCTTTGGTTTTTGCAGGGTAAGGGCTACTTGGCTTTGTGGATCTTGCCGCCGTAGTTGTCGCTTAGGCTTTGTAACTTGCTGCCTGGGGCGTGGCACTCACCGCAGGCCCAGGCGTCTTTAAGCATTGGGTTCATAAACTTGCCATCGTCGGTCAGCTGGCTCTTGTCGCTGAACAGGTCGATGTTCATTACGTGAGTCATCTCGTCCCCGAAGGTAACCCCTGCGCGGGTAACGCGGCTGGTGGCGTTCTTCACCACTTCGGGCATGTGACAGGTGGTGCACTCAAAGCTGGCGTGCAGGCTCACCATGCCGTCATTAAAGCCTTGATCGGTGTGGCACTCGTTACAGCTTTTCACTGCATTGGTGTGTTTGCCATCGGCGCTGTCTTGGTTGACCGTGGATTTGTGGGGGTTGTGGCAACTGGCACAGGCCGTAACGTGACAAGGCCAACCACGCCCATGCCGCACCATCAGACCATCCGGCTCGATTACGCCTGCGGCCAATCAAACCTACGGCCATCACGCCAAACCCGTAGGTCACGTTAGCCGCTGTTTGGCGTAACGTGACATCCACACCATAACCTGCACCACAGCATTGTTCGATTACGCCTGCGGCTAATCAAACCTACGGCCAACGCACCAAGGTAAAAAACGAAAAAGCCGCCCAAGGGCGGCTTTGGTTTTTGCAGGGTAAGGGTTACTTGGCTTTGTGGATCTTGCCGCCGTAGTTGTCGCTTAGGCTTTGTAACTTGCTGCCTGGGGCGTGGCACTCACCGCAGGCCCAGGCGTCTTTAAGCATTGGGTTCATAAACTTGCCATCGTCGGTCAGCTGGCTCTTGTCGCTGAACAGGTCGATGTTCATTACGTGAGTCATCTCGTCCCCGAAGGTAACCCCTGCGCGGGTAACGCGACTGGTGGCGTTCTTAACCACTTCGGGCATGTGACAGGTGGTGCACTCAAAACTGGCGTGCAGGCTCACCATGCCGTCATTAAAGCCCTGTTCGGTGTGGCACTCGTTACAGCTTTTCACTGCATTGGTGTGTTTGCCATCGGCGCTGTCTTTATTAACGGTGGATTTGTGGGGGTTGTGGCAACTGGCACAACTTAGGCCAGCGTTGTAGTGCGGGTTGGTGGTTTCGCCGGTTTCTGGATCGATCCCCATAAACTCATCGTGGCCTTGGTGGTGACGGGTTAAGCCGCCTTTGGCTGCGATCCGACCCCCGAACTCTTCGCCATCAGGGAAGGCGGTTTTGTAGCCGTTGATGTAGTCGTTCCCCGCGTCACCGCCAGCGCGGTTACCATCTCGGGTATGACATTCCGCACAGTGCATCGGTTCGCCGTAACCCATGCTGGCGCTTTGCAGCAATTCGGTGCTGCGCGGTTCGGCCACTTTGGTGATGTTGGCCGACGATGGCCCAGCAATGTGCTCGGAACCCGCGCCGTGGCAAGCTTCACACTGCACCCCGGCGTAAGCAAAGTCGCCGCCAAAGCCGGGCAGATCGTCTTGCCGATGTTCGTAGGTTTCGGTGGTGTAAGGGCGCCAACCGGTGTTGTGGCAGTTGCCGCAGTTGTAGACCATGTCGACGTCGCTGGCGTGGTAACCGCTCATCTGTTGATCCGAGGGGGTGCCATACAGGTTGTACTGCACGGCATCGCCGGTAACGATGTGGCCGTTCTTATCAAACCAGCGGATCTTCTTCCAGTAGCCACCGGTGGTGTAGGTTACGTCATCGTAAGAATCCGGTGCCCCTAAGGTGTTCATGGTGGCAATTTCGTTGCCGTCGGCATCGTGATGGCGGATCAACTGCATGCCACCGCTTACGTCGGTGTAGGGGAAGCTGGGCATAACCCCATCTTCCACCTTGCTGATCTTAAAGTTGTGGCCATGCAGCTGGTGGGTTTCGTATTCGCTGGCGTGACAGCCCTGACACGCGGACGAACCCACGTAACTGAGGGTAACCTCTGCCTGCGTAACGGTTACCGTAACGGTGGCGCTGGTTTCATCGCTGCCGTCGCTAATCGCAAAACGGATGCGGTCGGCGCCAACGTAGCCCTTGGGATCGTATTCAATCTGACCCTCTTTGATGGTGGCACTGCCGTTGCTGGCCTCGGCACTGGCGATGGTCAGGGTGTCGCCGTCGGCATCACTGGCACTGCTGAGCACGTTGATCATCACTGCGCTGGCGCTGGTGGTTTGCGCGCTTACGTCTGCCACCACCGGCGGGGTATTAACCGGCGCGGGTGGCGTGCTGTTGTCGTTGTTATCGCTGTCATTACAGGCCGTCATCAAGCTGGCGGCGATGAAAGTGGCGAGCAACCGATATTGAGTTTTCATGTCTAATCTCCTGCGGTGGACAATATTGGTTTTGTCCTGCAGTGACTATCTACCTCGTGCTCGCCGCCATCCAGATTAGCGGGATTGACCGTTTGCAGCCAGTTGATAAGTTCTCTTGTCAGATTTAGATAATTACCCTTATATACAAAGAGTTAACCATCGCCCGCGGCGGTAAGAAATTGCATCATTTGCGCCCCCTCAGCAGTCAGAAAGTAGATCTTGTTCACGTTTTGCTGCACCAAGCCGCTGTGCTTTAACTGGCGCAGGTGGAAATTGAATTGGGTGTGGTTTTCCACCCCAGACAACCGGCACAGATCCATAAACTTCAGCTGCTTGTGCTTGGCCAGTTGTTCTAGCACCGCCCGTCGCATCGGGTTCGCCAGCGCCGCAAACACCTTGTTGGCCTGATCTTCCGCTAAGGCGATGGTCGGTTGCCGCTGCGCGTGTACCCGCCGCAAGGTGGTGGCCAATACCGCCAGATTAAACGGCTTGGTAATAAAGTCATCGGCACCGCGTTTCATCGCATCAACGGCGGTATCCACCGTGGCAAAGGCGGTGGTGATCACTATGCCTAGCCCTGGCTGGAGTCGCCGCAACGCCACGATGGCGTCCACGCCGGTCATGCCTGGCATCACCAGATCCAGCAACGCCAGATCGAACTTCTGCTGTTGCGCCCGATCCAAGGCTTCTTCTGCACTGCCACAGGCCACCACCTGAAAACCGGCGTAGGTGAGCGCTTCGTCAATGGCGCTGTTCAGCTCGCTGTCGTCTTCCGCCAGCAAGATGGAAAGGTTCATGCGGCACTCCTTGGCAAAGTAAATTGGATCACCAGCCCACTGGGGCCGTTCTCTAGGCTTAATTCGCCCTGATGTTGCTGCACGATCTGCTGGCAGATGGCCAAGCCCAATCCGGTGCCCTTCCCCTGAGCCTTGGTTGAGAAAAACGGGCTGGTAGCTTGCGTAATCAAACTGGGATCCATGCCGCCGCCCCAATCGGTTACCCCCACCACAATGCGCGTTCCTTGGGGCTGGGCCCAGATCCGCACACGCTTAATGTCGGTGCAGGCATCAATGGCGTTGTTCAGCAGGTTAATCACCACCTCTTCCAGCTTCACGGCATCCCCCAATACATGCAGCGGCGGCGCCAGTTCAAGACGAATATCAAACGACTTTAAGCGGTACTGCATCAGCGCCAGCGCCGATTGGATCACCTCGGTCAGCTCCACCTCTGTCACCTGATCTTCGCTGTGGCGGGCAAAGTGCAGCACCTCTTGGCTGATGTGGCTGGCACGCTCTAGCCCATGGCGAATGCGGGTTAATTGCCGTTGTGGCCCCTCTGCTCCATGCAATTGGGCTTCCAACAGATCGCAACCCAGCGTGGCGTAGCTCAATGGGGTTTTGATCTCGTGGGCGATGCCCGAAGCCAACTCCCCCATCGCCCGCAGCTTCTCGCCGCGTAAAATGCGCTTTTGCTGCGCTTCGATCTGATCTTGATGCTCTTGATCAAACAGCTTCAGCGCCCGCAATAAAGCCAACAACAACACCGCCGCACACAGCATCCGCAGCAGCGGCACCCACAGCCCCCAGTGGCTATCCAGCAGCCCCGCGCTCAGCGCATAGGCGATCAGCGCCAACCCAGCGTAACTAAACGCTTGCGCCCCTTGGTGGCGGCTGGCCGACAGTTCGCGGCCATACAGGATCAACGCCAGCCCCGCTAAACTGCCGCCGAGCAAGCCAAACATCCAGCGAGTCAGGTGCACCGACAGATGCAGGGAATGGTTAATCGGGAACACCGACCAATGCACCAAGGCGGCCACGGTGTAGATCGCCAGCAAGGCGGGCACCAGATAGCGGAACCAGCGCCGATGGCGGGTTACTAAGATCTCCAGCATCTGCCAGGCGAACCACATCAGCGCCAAGAACGACAGCAACAGCTTGCCAATTCGCAGCAGTTGGATCTCAACCCACCAGCGCTGCAGCCGCTGCCCATCCGCCAGCTGCAGGTACAGCTCTGACCATTCATGCAACGCGTGGCTAAAGCCAAACAGCGCCAATGCCGGCAGTGCCGATGCAATGGCCAACTTGCTGAACTTCAAATTACGGAAACTGATAACGCAGCCGATGGTGAAGAACACCAGACCGTACAGCAGGTAAACATTAAACAGCAGCAGCTCGTTCATGCCGCCATGCTAGATCCCCCTCTGCACTTTAAGTGTGATCTGGGTGCGTTACCGCCGCGATTGCCGTGAAAAAATCGCAAAAAAAGGCCGCCCTCACACAGGCAGCCTTTTTGCAGAAAACTATTTATTGCAGGGAGTTAGCTGCTCTTTGCAGCGTAAATCGGCCATTGGTGTTCGATTACGCCTGCGGCGAATCAAACCTACGGACATCACGCCAAACTCGTAGGTCACGTTAGCCGCTGTTTGGCGTAACGTGACGATATCAACTACGCCCATCCTGTTCGATTGCGCCTGCGGCTAATCAAACCTACGGCCACCGCACCAAACCCGTAGGTCACGTTAGCCGCTCTTTGGCGTAACGTGACGATATCAACCACGCCCATCCTGTTCGATTACGCCTGCGGCGAATCAAACCTACGGCCATCGCACCAAACCCGTAGGTCACGTTAGCCGCTCTTTGGCGTAACGTGACGATATCAACCACGCCTATCCTGTTCGATTGCGCCTGCGGCTAATCGAATCTACGGCCATCGCACCAAACCCGTAGGTCACGTTAGCCGCTGTTTGGCGTAATGTGACGATATCAACCACGCCCATCCTGTTCGATTACGCCTGCGGCTAATCAAACCTACGGCCACCGCACCAAACCCGTAGGTCACGTTAGCCGCTGTTTGGCGTAACGTGACGATATCAACCACGCCCATCCTGTTCGATTACGGCTGCGGCTAATCGAATCTACGGCCATCACGGCAATGCGAATCAAATTGGCCGCTGGGGATCTCCAATTCGGTTATGCCCCAATCGACGGGGTATACCCCATCGGCAACGTATCGATGAAAGGTGGAATAGGGCCAATCGGCCACTTGAGTAACCAAACCATGTTTAACCGGGTTGTAATGAAGGTAATCAAAATGGGCTTGGTAATCGGCGGGATCTCGAATCAGGTGCTCCCAATAGCGCCGTTGCCATATTCGTTCGCTCATATTGAGTGATTTAGTAAAGCGGGTTTTGAACAACCTGAGACGAGTAGGAAAGTCGTCATCATCTTGGGGCAGGGTCAACATCAGGTGCAGGTGATCCGGCATAACGCACAGCGCATCAATGGTGAATGGTCGCTGCCTTTGCGTTATTAGCAACGCCTCTTTTAAGCGTGGCCATTGCGGAAGCAAGAGATCGGTTCGGCGTTGATGGCTCACCAAGGTAAAGAAGTAACAACCTCCAGATTGGAACGCTCGACGATATTGCATAACCACCCTCGTTGTTTTTAACAAGAGAACGCGGTCTTTATCCAATGATGTTCAATATCATGCCACACCATTGTTCGATTACGCCTGCGGCTAATCAAACCTACGATACGATGCCAATGCCGTAGGTCACGTTAGCCGCTCTTTGGCGTACCGTGACATCCACACCATAACCTGCACCACACCTGTTCGATTACGCCTGCGGCGAATCAAGCCTACGGCCACCGCACCAAACCCGTAGGTCACGTTAGCCGCTGTTTGGCGTACCGTGACATCCACACCAGAACCTGCACCACACCACTGTTCGATTACGCCTGCGGCTAATCAAACCTACGATACGATGCCAATGCCGTAGGTCACGTTAGCCGCTGTTTGGCGTAACGTGACATCCACGCCATAACCTGCACCACACCACCGTTCGATTACGCCTGCGGCTAATCAAACCTACAAATGCCAAGCGGCAAACCGCAGAGACAAAAACGCCACCGCGATTGCGGTGGCGTTTTTCGTTAACGCGTGGTGCCGGTAACAGGCAGCAGCCGTTACAGCGCTTTGAGCTGCTCTTTCTGCTCTTCCAGCTTGGCGATGTCGCGCTTGGCTTCATCCAGCTTGGCTTGCTCTTTGGCCACCACCGCTTCCGGGGCCTTGGCCAAGAAGCCTTGGTTAGACAGCTTCTTCTCAACCTTGTCAGCGTCGATGGCCAACTTGCCGATCTGCTTGTCGATGCGCGCCATTTCGGCGGCAACGTCAATCAAGCCAGCCATTGGGATCAGCAGCTCCATCTCACCAATCAATTGCGTGGTGGACATCGGTGCGTCACCGGCCAGTACGGTGATCGACTCCAAGTTCGCCAGCTTGGTCAGCATGATGCGGTTGGCTTCAATGCGGGCCAGTTCGGCGTCGCTGGCGTTTTTCAGCAGCACGTTCAGTGGCTTGGATGGGGCTACGTTCAGTTCGCCGCGAATGTTACGTACCGCGGTGATGAACTCTTTCACCCACTCCAGATCCGCAGTGGCAGACTCGTCTACCAAGGCGTCATCAAAGCTTGGGTAGCTCTGCAGCATGATGGTGTCGGCGTTCAGATCGGCGTGGATCATCGGTGCCACGGTCAACCAAATCTCTTCGGTGATGTACGGCATCAGTGGGTGCAGCAGACGCAAAATGCCTTCCAGCACGGTCAGCAGGGTGTGGCGAGTGCCACGCTGCTGCGCTTCGGTGCCGTTTTGCAGTACCGGCTTGGTCAGCTCCAAGTACCAGTCACAGAACTGGTTCCAAGTGAACTCGTAAGCGATGTTGGCGGCGATGTCGAAACGGTAGCCGTCCATCGCTTCGCGCAGCGACTTAACGGTGTCGTTGAACTTGGCCAGTACCCAGCGATCCGCCAAGCTCAGCTCCAGTTCGCCGCCGTCTTTGCCGCAATCCTGCGCTTCGGTGTTCATCAGCACGTAGCGGCTGGCGTTCCACAGCTTGTTGGTAAAGTTGCGGTAGCCTTCTAAGCGGTTCATATCCCAGTTGATGTCACGACCGGTAGAGGCCATGGCAGCAAGGGTGAAACGCAGCGCGTCGGTGCCGTGCGGCACGATGCCGTCTGGGAACTGCTTGCGGGTCGATTTTTCAATCTTGGCCGCCAGCTGTGGCTGCATCATGTTGCCGGTACGCTTGGTCACCAGAGTTTCCAAGTCGATGCCGTCGATCATGTCCAGCGGGTCAAGTACGTTGCCCTTGGACTTGGACATCTTGTCGCCCTGCTCGTCACGAATAAGACCGGTCACGTAGACGGTCTTAAACGGCACTTGCGCCTTGCCCTCTTTATCTTTGTTGAAGTGCATGGTCATCATGATCATGCGCGCAACCCAGAAGAAGATGATGTCAAAGCCGGTCACCAACACGTCGGTTGGGTGGAAGGTCTCCAGCTCTGGGGTTTTCTCTGGCCAGCCTAGGGTCCCGAAGGTCCACAGAGCAGACGAGAACCAGGTATCCAGCACGTCGTTGTCTTGGTTCAAGCTGACGTCGTCGCCCAAGTTGTGCTTGGCGCGTACTTCGGCTTCGCTGTTACCAACGTAGACTTTACCGGCTTCGTCGTACCAAGCTGGGATCCGATGGCCCCACCACAGCTGACGGGAGATACACCAGTCTTGCACGTCGCGCATCCACGCGAAGTACATGTTTTCGTACTGCTGCGGCACAAATTTGATGTCGCCGTTTTCAACCGCTTCTACCGCGGGCTCGGCCAGTGGTGCAACGCGCACGTACCATTGATCGGTCAGCATCGGTTCAATCACCACGCCACCGCGATCGCCGTACGGTACGGTCAATTCGTGATCTTTGATTTCGTCCAGCAGGCCTAACTCTTCAAACTCAGCCACGACCGCACGACGAGCGGCAAAGCGCTCCATGCCGTGGTATTTGGCGGGCAACTCGGCAGAGTAGACATCGGTGGCTTCGCCGTTGGTGTCCAGCACTTCGGCTTCGTTGCGGATGTCGGCGTTGAAGGTCAACACGTTGATCATCGGCAGGGCGTGACGCTTACCCACTTCGTAATCGTTGAAGTCGTGGGCTGGGGTGATCTTCACACAGCCGGTGCCTTTGCTCATGTCGGCGTGTTCATCGCCCACAATTGGGATGCGACGGCCAACGATGGGCAGTTCGATGAACTTGCCGATCAGATCTTGGTAGCGTGGATCTTCTGGGTTTACCGCCACGCCGGTATCACCGAGCATGGTTTCTGGACGCGTTGTTGCTACCACGATGTGATCTTTGCCATCGGCGGTTGTCACGCCATCGGCCAGTGGGTAGCGGAAGTGCCACATGAAGCCTTTCTTATCTTTGTTTTCTACTTCCAGATCAGAAATGGCGGTGTGCAGCTTGGGATCCCAGTTAACCAAACGCTTACCACGGTAGATAAGATCGTCGTTGTAGAGGCTAACAAACACTTCTTGAACCGCAGCAGACATGCCCGGATCCATGGTGAAGCGTTCACGCTCCCAATCCACCGAGGCGCCCAAGCGACGCAGCTGTTGGGTGATGGTGCCGCCAGATTCCTCTTTCCATTCCCACACTTTGTCGATAAAGGTTTCACGACCTAAATCTTGGCGGGTGATGTTTTGGGCTGACAACTTACGTTCAACCACCATCTGGGTTGCGATACCGGCGTGATCGGTCCCGACCTGCCACAGGGTATTTTTGCCCTGCATCCGCTGGTAACGGATCAGGGTATCCATGATGGTGTCTTGGAAGGCATGACCCATGTGCAAGCTGCCAGTCACGTTTGGCGGCGGGATCATGATGCTGTAAGCGTCTTTACTGGTGTCGCCGTGAGGCTTGAAGTAACCGGCCTCTTCCCAACGCTGGTAATGGCGCTGCTCGATTGACTGTGGGTTGTACGTCTTATCCATGGGAGCTGAATTCTCTACAAAAACTAAAACGGCTGACTGGCTAAATCGTGCATGCTTGGGGCGATCCCAAGTTGGCGGTAAGCAGCAAATCGCCGCCTCGCCTGCGCTTTAGCCTGATCATCAGCCGGAACAAAATCGATAATTTGGCTGAATTGTACCGCAAAATGTGGCGGTTCGGGGGCAAGGTTTAGCAACTGCGGGCGATTTTCTAACCGACTGTGATCACCACCATGCCAATGGATCACTATCGGTGCGCCCCCTTGCGGGCCTTCACCCTGCAAATTGTGGGGAATAAAACGCTCGGCATCGAACTGCCACAGCAGTTCATCCACTCGCTCCGCTTGGGCGCGATCGCCGCAATAGATCAGCATGCCTTGGCCTTTGCTGTAACTGCGCGCGGCCAATTGGCACGCCAGCAGTTCGCTGTTGCCTTGGGGCGCATCGTTGGCAGAGGTAAGCAGGTAGAACAGCGCGTTGGCCATCGGTTTTCCTTGCGGCGTAATCAAAGGGCGAATGGTGGCACAAATAACAGGCACAAAAAAGGAGCTCCGCAGAGCTCCTTTGGTTGGCGCCGTCTGGGCACCGAGCGGGTGGACTTAGCGGTAAGCTAAGTGAGCCGCTTACTCGGCGTCGGTTTCGCCAGCACGCCCCAACAGGTATTGGGTCAGAATTGGCACCGGACGACCGGTTGAGCCTTTATTGGCACCGCTGTTCCACGCGGTACCTGCCACATCCAAGTGGGCCCAAGAGTACTTCTTGGCGAACTTAGACAGGAACAGGGCGGCGGTAATGGTACCGGCGGCACGACCACCTAAGTTGGTCATGTCGGCAAAGGGGCTGTCGAGCTGATCCATGTACTCGTCCCACAGCGGCATGCGCCAGCAGCGGTCGCCAGAGGATTCGCCGGCGGTCACCAGATCGTGAGCCAGGCTGTTTTGGTTCGACAGCATGCCCGTGGCGTGTTTACCCAAGGCCACCACACAGGCACCGGTTAAGGTGGCGGTGTCGATCACCACGTCTGGATCGAACTGCTCGACGTAGGTCAGCGCATCACACAACACCAAACGGCCTTCGGCGTCGGTGTTCATCACCTCAACGGTTTGGCCAGACATGGTGGTGAGGATGTCACCGGGACGGTAAGACTTACCGTCTGGCATGTTTTCACAACCGGCCAGTACCGCCACCACGTTGATGTTAAGGTCGAGTTCACACAGCGCCTGCATGGTACCGATCACGCCGGCCGCGCCGCCCATGTCGTACTTCATCTCGTCCATGCCTTCGCCGGGCTTCAAGCTGATGCCGCCAGAATCGAAGGTTAGGCCTTTGCCCACCAACACGATTGGCTTCTGCTCGGGATCCGCCGCGCCGGTGTAGGTCATCACCGTCATGATCGACTCGTTTTCCGAGCCACGGCCGACAGCGAGGTAGGCGTGCATGCCCAGCTCGGCCATCTGTTCTTCACCAATGGTACGCACTTGCAGCTTGTCGTGTTGCTCCGCAATCTGCTTGGCTTGGCTGGCCAAGTACGCTGGGTTACACACGTTTGGCGGCATGTTGGCCACGTCTTTACACAACTTAGAACCGTGAGAAACGGCCAAACCGTGGGCGATCGCTTTCTCGCCAATGGTCAACTCGCGACGAGTCGGCACATTGAACACCATCTTACGCAGTGGGCGACGGGTTTCATCCTTCTTCGATTTCATCGCATCGAAGGTGTACAGGCACGATTCCGTGGCTTCCACCGCTTGGCGTACTTTCCAGTAGCTGTCGCGCCCTTTAACGTGCAGTTCGGTCAGGAAGCACACCGCTTCCATCGAACCGGTTTCGTTCAAGGTGTTGATGGTTTTGCTGATGATCTGCTTGTACTGACGCTCGTCCAGTTCGCGCTCTTTGCCGCAACCCACCAACAACACGCGCTCTGACAGCACGTTAGGTACTTGATGCAACAGCAGCATTTGCCCCGGCTTGCCTTCTAAATCGCCGCGACGCAACAGATTACTGATGTAACCTTCGCTGATTTTGTCCAATTGCTCGCCTACCGCAGACAATCGACGTGGTTCAAACACGCCAACTACAATACATGCGCTACGCTGCTTTTCTGGACTGCCGCTTTTTACACTGAACTCCATGGCATCTCCCTGTTCTTAAAGACATGACGTTATTATTGTTAGATAATACGTCTTTTGCTGGCCAAGTGGCGGCGAACAAATGATTGTTCGCATATCGCGCAGAAGGTTTTTACAATTAACCTTGCGTTAACACCCTATAAAAGCTGTTTGAAAAGTATTAAAACAAACAGTCTACTTAAATAGCGGCCCGTTACCAGAGAAATTACTAGTTTACTAAGTGGACAACCAGCGTTGATTTTACTTCGATATCTGCTCAAAGAAGCCTTAAAGTCACAGATGGCGGTGTTGGCAGTATTACTGACCATTTTCGTTAGCCAACAGTTTGTGAAGATCCTCGCCGAAGCCGCCGAAGGACAATTCCCCGGCCAACTGGTGGCCACCTTACTGGCACTGAATCTGCCAGAACTGCTTACCCTAATTTTACCGTTATCGCTGTTTTTGGGCGTCATGGCCGCCCATGGGCGCATGTACGCCGACAGCGAAATGACGGTGCTGCATGCCGTGGGCGTATCGGAATGGTACGTCACCCGTGTCACCTTGATGCTGGCCATTGTAATGGCCGGCTTATCGGCGGTTTCCTCGCTGTACCTCGCGCCGTGGGCGAAAGAGGTGGAATACCAAGTGTTAGAGAAAGCCAAAGCGGAAGCGGGCTTGTCGGCACTGGTGCAGGGGCGGTTCCAAAAAACCGCCAATGGCCAAGCGGTGATCTACGTTGAAGAAGCCAAAAACGGCAAGCTTTCCAAGGTGTTTGTGGCGCAGTTGCCCAAAACCACCGACGGCGTTGAAACCCTCACCAGCGAAGAAGCGCAAACCGGCATTGTGGTGGCCAGCGCCGGCTCGATTAAAGAAGCCAGCGACGGTTCGCGCCGTTTGCACCTAGACGATGGCATGCGCATGAGCGGCGTCATCAATGCCCTTGAATACCGCCGTGTGGGCTTTGAAGAGTACGAGATGGAGATCCGCGAACAGCAAGCGGAAGCCACCCGTCGCAAGATGTCGGCCTTAAGCGTGCAACAGCTGCTGGATAACGGCAGCAACGACGCCTTAGCCGAACTGCACTGGCGCATTGCGGTGCCGTTTGCGCTGCCGCTGCTGGTGCTGATTGCGGTGCCGATGTCGCGGGTGAACGTGCGCCAAGGCAAATACGCCAAGATGATCCCCGCGATTTTGATCTTCCTCGGTTACTTCGGCTTGCTGATGGCTGGCCGTAAAGCGCTGGAAAACGGCTCGGTGCCGATTCAATTAGGGCTGTGGTGGATCCACCTTACCGCCTTGATGATCGGCATGATCTTGGTGGGCAAAGGCCGCCCAACAGGGGTGAAACTCTTATCACGTTTTAGCCTGCGTAAACTGCGGGGGCAAGGCGCATGATTAAGCTACTGGATCAATACATCGCCCGCACCATCATCGGCAGCACCACCGTGTGCTTGCTGGTGCTAACCGGCCTGTCCGGCCTGATTAAGTTTGTTGATAAGCTGCGCTGGGCGGGCAAAGGCGACTTCACCACTTGGGACGTGGTCACCTACGTGCTGTTTTTGGTGCCGCGGGACATTGAGATGTTCTTCCCGATTGCGGCCATGCTGGGGGCGCTGATCGGCATGGGCATGTTGGCGCAAAGCTCAGAATTAGTGGTGATGCAAGCGGCGGGATTGTCGCGGCTGAACATCGCCAATTCGGTGCTGAAAACCGCCATTCCGTTGATGCTCAGCGTGATGCTGATTGGCGAGTACGTGGCGCCGGTGGCCGAGCAAACCGCGCGGGAATTTGCCGCCCAAAAACGCTCTGGCGGCAGCTTGATTCGCGCCAGCCAAAGCGGCACCTGGGCCAAAGATGGCGACCGCTTTGTGAACATCAAAGAGGTGGTGGATGCCGATCACCTAACCGGGATCACCATCTATCGCTTTGATGACAACAATACCTTACGCCACATCACCCACGCTGAAACCGCGCAATATCAGCAAGATCGCTGGCATATGAGCACCGTAACCCACACCGATTTTGAGCCACAGCAGATCCGCACCAGCACCGAGTTGGTTAGCCAGTGGCAATCCAATCTGACCCCAGACAAGCTGCAGGTGGTGACGGTAAAACCGGAATCGCTGTCGATCTCAGGCTTGGTGGATTACCTCGACTATCTGGACGCCAACCAACAGGATCCCACCCGCTACTGGCTGGCGCTGTGGCGAAAGGTGTCGCAGCCGATCACCGTGGCGGTGATGATGATGCTGGGCTTGTCGTTTATCTTTGGGCCACTGCGCAGCGTCACCATGGGCGCGCGCATTTTGCTTGGGGTGGTCACCGGCTTTAGCTTCTACATCAGCAATGAGATCTTCGGCCCCATGAGCTTGGTGCTGGGCTTACCCACCTTTTTAGGGGCGATGCTGCCCAGCATGCTGTTTGCCGCCGCCGCGTTCTGGCTGTTGCAACGGCGTTAGCGCCGACGCACGCTGAAGTGAAACACAACAACGGCACCATTACGGTGCCGTTGTTGATCCTGAGCCTGAGTCTTAGCGTGCGATAACCGCGCCTAGGTGCTGCACCCATCTGCGGTGTGCGCTGCCGAGATCACCAAGCGATCACGCCCCTGCTGCTTCGCCTGATACACGTTATCGTCGGCCGCTTTAATCAGATCATCCAACTCTAGCAGGGCGTTATGCCATTGCGCCCCGCCCATGCTGAAAGTCAGGGTAAAGTCTTGCTCGTCACCCATGCCATCGGCCTGCAGCTTGCTGCGCAGCCGTTCAAAAATGCGCGGCAACTGCTCTAATTGGGTGCCCGGAAACACCAGCAGCCACTCTTCGCCGCCAAAGCGACCAAACTGATCTTCATTCCGCAATTCGGTTGCGCAAATATGGCTGAACCGTTGCAGCATCTTATCGCCGACGTCGTGGCCGTGGTTGTCGTTAATGCGCTTGAAATGATCCAGATCGACAATGGCGATGCACAGCGGTTGCTGATTGCGAATGGCGGCGCTTAAACACTTTTTGGCGTAGGCAATAACGGCGCGGCGGTTGGGGGCGCCGGTCAGGAAATCTTGCATCGCCATCTGTTGCAGCTGGCGTCGAGTCAGCACTTCGCGATACCAAAACAGCACAATCGACACACTGATCAACCCGCCCACAATCACCAGCAGATAGAGGATGGTGATCTCGTTCTCGACCTGATTGATCTGCCCCTGCTTCAGCTGGTTATTCTGCTCAAGCAACTTATTGGTGGCGGCGGCTTGCTCTACCCCAAACTCCACCATGAGCTGCTGCACGGTGCTTTCCCGCGCTTTATCGGCGCGGGTGACTTTCAGATCCGCATACTGCTGATAAGCGGCTAATGCCTGTTGGTATTGGCCGCGCTGCTCTGCCAGCTGATAGCGCAACTGAAAGTAGTGCTGCAAGCCTTTGCTGGGCTCGTTCGGATCCAGCTCAATGGCCACATAATCCAGCAGTTGTTCGGCCTCATCAAAGCGGTTTAACCCCAACAATGCCTGCGCCTTATAGCGCTGTAACTCTAAGTGGGTGTGGACACTGCGCTGATGGGTAAAGATCGGGGCCACTTGTTCAAGCTGGTTGAGGGCGTGCTGATATTGCTGTTGTTCCAATTGTTGCTCGGCCAGCAGCAGATCAACGTAGGCCACGCCGATCTCATCTTGCAAAGAGACACTCAGCGCCCGCGCCTGCTGCAGATAACGCTGGGCATTAACGTAGTCTTCTTGGTTTTTATAAGAGGCGCCAACGTTATACAACAGCACCGAGCGATCCATGGGGCTTAGCCCATCGTCTGGCGAGTTAAGCAGTTGCAGGTAGCTTTGGGTGGCCAACGTGTTGTTGCCCAGTTGGCTGTGAATGTTGGCCAAACTGCCACTGGCAACATCCAGATTACGCTGATCGTTGTGGGCTTGGAATAAGCGCGAGGCTTGCTTCACAAAGGGCAAGGCTTCTTCATTTTGGCCAAACAGCACCAGTCCGTTGCCGATCTCCAACAACAGTTTGCCCTGATCAATGAAGCGTTGCTGCAGCGCCAGTTGCTGCGCCAACGCCGCGGCCACTAACTTTAAGTTGGTGAACTGCTGCAGATCATTACGCGAGCTGGCGATGTACATCTTGGCGCTCAGCAAGTAGCTGCGGCTGACGCTGTCGATGCTATCCACGTCGCGGTAAGCCTGCATCAATTGCTCGGCCTCATCAAAACGCTCAAGCCGCGTTAACAGGTTGGCCAAGCGGCTGGTGGCCATCACTTCGACTGCCGGCCACTGCGCTTGCTGTGCCTGTTGCTGCAACAGCCTAAGCTGCGCCATGAGCTGCATTGGCTCGCTGGGGCCATTGTCACTGAGCTGAACGATCTGATTGCTCAGCTGCTGTTCGGTCAGCGAGTTGCTCGCCTGCACGGGGAGGATCAACAGCGCCAAACAGGCCCACACAACTGACAACAATCTAAGGTGATTCATTGGCCTTCCTCTTCGTCCGAGGCAGCAGTGTAACGCAGAGCAAAAAGCGGACGAAGCGCGAGCCACGATTTTATGACCGAAACACCCCTAAGAGCGCGTAAAGCCGTAAGGAAAACGCCATGGTAGTCATAGCGTTAACATCAATGTTAGCCCTAACATTGGCGTCGGCGTTATTGGCGGTTGTGTTTGCCGCCATCCCAACCGCCTTGGGCCAGCACTTCCTGCCCCATAGCCAGAGCTGGGGCTTCGATTTGGGTCGCCATCGAATCGTTCCAACGGTTCAAAAAACCGTACAGCGATATCGCCCCTAAGATCTCGACAATCTGCACTTCGCTCCAGTGCTGGCGCAGCTTGGCCATTAACGGTTCATCAACCCCGTTGGGCACGCTGCCCGCCGCCAAGGCGAAATCCAGCGCCACGCGTTCGGCTTCGCTATAAAGAGGGCTGGTTTGATATTGCCACAGCGCCTGCACTTTTTGATGGGGCACATCGTGCAGTTCGGCGGCGATCAACGAATGGGCTTCGCAGTACTGGCAACCGGCAGCGCGGCTGCAAAAGTGCGCCAAGATCCGTTTAAAGCCAGGATCCACTTCGCCGTTGGGATCCATCACCGCTTTGGTTAAGGCCCCAAAGCCGGTCACCATTGCAGGCACCCGTTGCATGGTCAGTAAACTGTTGGGCACAAAGCCTAAGATGCGCTCAAACAGCGCAAAATCATTGGCAAGCTCGGGGGTGGTGTCGGCACTCAGGGGAGTAAGTAAAGGCATGGGGCATCCTTGCTGATGAAAGAATCACCAACCTAGCAGGATGCCCCAACCCAGAACAACGAGGAAAATCAGCGCAGCTTGCTGTTATTTAGCAGCTCACGGTTTTGTTCTAGGGTTAATTGCACCACTTCCGAGCCGGATAGGCGATCGTGCAGCGCGGTTAAGGTGCTGTCCCACAGCAGGGTTAAGTTGGCTAAGCCACCAAAGGCGTACACCGCTCGGCGCCAACCTTGGCCGGTGCTGATCAGGCTGCCGTCGGTGCGCTGCACCCGGATCCGCCAAGCACGCATTCCTAAGGTTTGGCCGCTGCGGCTCCAGCTCCACACAAACAGGTAGCCCACCGCCAGCAACTTACCCAGCTCGTTCACGCCACTGAGCACGGGGCTGGTGGTGATCAGATCCGACATATGCTCAGTCTCGCCCATGCTAAGCAAGCCCATTTTTACCAGAACGGTGAACAAACCAAACAGCAGTGAACCCGCCATCATGTACACCGCCAACCCCACCAGAAAATCGTATGCCCATGCAGCCAAACGGCGTACTAGGGTCGCGCGGGGGGCATTTGCCAACGACATCGTAAATCCCTCTATCCATTGATGAAGCCGCAGTGTACCACCGCTATTTCAGCAAGGATGGCGCTTTTGTGTGCAAACAAACCAAATCCCCTTGCCCTAAGCCAACTTGTGTATATAATTGGCCCCCGTAATGCCGAGGTGGCGGAATTGGTAGACGCAGTGGATTCAAAATCCACCGGTGGTGACACCTTGAGGGTTCAAGTCCCTCTCTCGGTACCAAATTTAGAGAAAGGCCCAGTCGAAAGACTGGGCCTTTCTCGTATCTGCGCTGAATGTGGCGCTCGCGGCAACGTATTTGCCACCTAGGCGGCCCGTGCTTGAACCGGCGACACCAACGGAACAAACCGCGCCCGCCAATCCGCCCCAAAGTGAAACCAAGCCCAGTTTTGACGCCTTAGCGCCAGCGTTGCCAAACCGATGGCCGAGCCCGACGGGTGTTTGCGACCGAAAAAGCCCGCGCGATTGAGGCCAATCTGCTGGAGATCATCGGCCAGTGGAACGCCATTTTAAGCCAGGGGATCAGCGCCGACGAGCTGGCGCTGTTCAAATCCATCCAAACGCGGATGATTGCCAACGCCAGCGCCCACAAAACGCTTCTCTCACGTTAATTGGCGCGCTCAGCCGCCCGCAGCCACGTTGCACGCTTCGGGTTACTGAATGGCACAGCACGCAATGGCGCTGTCGATAAGCCGCGGCTGTTTTGTGTGTGGGGGCGTGGGGGTTCGTGGCTGCTTGGTGGGTGTTTTCTGACCACACACATGGTCAAGATTCGCACACCGATGAGGCTTATCCGACCGTTCCTGTCAGTTATTCACACAAAAAAAATTGCCCGCCGTTCGCGGTGACAATAATTGAACAGACAGGCGATTTCTTCTCCAGTCTGGATATTGCTTTACCCCGGTAACATTTACGAGTGTTCACCTATTTTTCCCCAGCAGAATAAGGTTTTGCTCAGTTTGTCACTAGAAAAGCGTTAAATTTCGAACAATCCCCCCTCTTATTGCTGCTCAAGAAACACCCAACTCAACCATGTGAAAAAATGAAAACACCTGCGAAACCAATCAGAATGCGACTTTAAAGTGTGACCATTGTCACAGCTCATTCATTCGCAAACGATATACTCCGCCGCACCCCAAGTGAAAAATTGTGAACTCTCTGTTCCAATAAAAAGTCAATCAAAGGTGCCGTTGTGAAAAAGAGTCTGATCGCTACTGTTGTTTTGTCCACTCTTGCGTTATCCGCATGTAACTCTGATAACGATAAAACCGTTATTGAACTACCTGAAGAAGCCACAGCACAGCTACGTGTCCTCGAAACCTCTGATATCCATGCCAACGTAATGGATTTCGATTACTACAAAGGCCGCGAAGACATCACCATCGGTTTAGCTCGTACTGCTGCCGTTGTTGCTACGGCTCGTGAAGAAGTAGCCAACACTGTACTGGTCGACAACGGCGACTTGCTGCAAGGCAGCCCTATGGGTGATTTTGTTGCAGCTGAATACAACGAAGATCGTAAATTTGACACCCACCCTGCCCACAAAGTCATGAACACCATGAGCTACGCCGTGGGTAACATCGGTAACCACGAATTCAACTACGGTCTAGAGTTCCTAAAGCGCGCTATCGATAGCGCCGATTTCCCATACATCAACGCCAACGTATTGTGTAAGAGCGATTGCTGGGAAGGGAAATCTGCTGGTGAACCGCTGTTCAAGCCATACGATATTCAGAAAACTGAAATCATTGATGACAATGGCGACAAGCGCACCATCAACATTGGCTACATCGGCTTCGTGCCACCACAGATCCTGCAGTGGGATAAGCAAAACCTAGACGGTAAAGTGGATGTGTTGGGGATCGCACAAGCGGCCAACCTATACATCACAGAAATGAAGAACAAGGGCGCAG
This sequence comes from uncultured Ferrimonas sp., assembly GCF_947489035.1. Lineage (GTDB taxonomy): Bacteria > Pseudomonadota > Gammaproteobacteria > Enterobacterales > Shewanellaceae > Ferrimonas. Next base: position 31,957 of record NZ_CANLCI010000011.1, read on the forward strand.
ATATCATCATCGCCATCCCACACTCTGGTTTGGGTTCTTCAGAGCAACCTTCTGATCTGATGGCAGAAAATGCTACTCACGAACTGAGCTTGATTGACGGCATCGACGCTATCATGTTTGGCCACAGCCACGCGGTATTCCCTGGCTCTACCTTCTCTGGTGACGTGGATAGCCACAACTTAGATTTGACCAAAGGCACCATCAACGGTGTACCAGCAGTAATGCCGGGCCGTTGGGGCGACAACATGGGTCAAGTGGATTTCCAGTTGGCCTTTAAAGACGACAAATGGTCTATCGTCAGCGGTACCGCTGAAGCTCGTTCCATTTACATAAAGAATGAGCAAGGCGATAAAGTTGCCTCTGCTGATGTAGAAGCAAACCCAGAAGTAATCACTGAAGTACAAACTCTGGTTGCAGATGAACACCAAGGGACTCTGGACTACGTGGATGCTCCTATCGGTGAATCTGATGTAGACATGTACAGCTTCCTGGCACTGGTTCAGGACGATCCAACCGTACAGATTGTTGGTGACGCGCAGATCGCTTACATCGAAACCAACCGCAGTGTGTTACCAGAAGCAATTCGCGATCTGCCAGTGCTGTCTGCTGCCGCACCGTTTAAAGCGGGTGGTCGTCACTCCACTAGCAGCGATGCCGACTCTTACGTAGGTGTAGAAAAAGGTCAACTGACTTACAAAAACGCAGCTGACTTGTACCTGTACCCGAACACCGTAGTGGTACTGCAGGTTGAAGGTTCTCACGTTAAGAGCTGGTTGGAATGCTCCGCAAACCAATTCAACCAGATTGACCCTGAAAGCCCTGCAAAACAGGAACTGATCAACTGGGATACTCACCGTACCTATAACTTTGACGTTATTGATGGCGTGACCTACCAGATTGATGTCACCAAGCCAAGCGCCCTTGATGGCGACTGTGCTCCACGCTTGGATGACCAAAGCAACCCAATTCCGCAAGAGCGTATCGTTGACTTGGCTTACACCAATGCCGACGGCATCACCATCACCGGTGAAGAATTTGCTCAGCAGAAGTTCGTTGTTGTTTCCAACAACTACCGTGCCTTCGGTGGCAAGTTCGCCGGAACTGGTGCCGATTTCGTCGTGTACGAAGCACCAGACATGAACCGCGACGCACTGTCTAAGTACATCAGTTCATTTGAAACGGTAGATCCAAGCATCGACAACAACTGGAGCATCAAACCAATCGAATCCAACGTAACTTTGGATATCGAGTTCCCAACTCAAGATAGCGAAATTGCAAATGCCTTTGTTGCAGAGCATGCCGCATACCCAATGGTTAAGAAGACCACTGATGCACTTGGCTTTGCCATCTACAACATCGACCTGACTGCAGCGGGCGAGTAATCCCCCTCCCCCCTGAGTGAATCAACGGCCTCCCTTGGAGGCCGTTTTTTTTGCTCTTTCACAAAATCCCCCAGCGTAACCGTCCGTGTCGCGGGCTCCTTTTTCCCGCTCAACACACCAAACCGCGCCTTGAATCTGGCTCACACAAAAGCGCAAAAATCAGCGCAACCACCGCAAAAATCGCTGTTAAAAAGGTGATCCCCGCCACCCTTGTTAATGGCTTGTACTCAGTTGTGAGCAACTTGCACAATGCGATCTAACTCACATTTCTGTTTTCTCTGTTCCTTATACTCGTGCCCATCTGTGAGCTTCTGTGAATCCGTGTCGCTTGTGGTTCGTTTCCACCTGATGTTGCAGCAGCCACTCCACCAATTTCGTTGTCTTGAGTCTGGTGCCCGCACCGCTCTATCGTCCTGATGAGGTTCTAATGCGCTTTACAAAAACTCTGCTTGCCGCTGCGATCGCCACCACCGTATTAGCCGGTTGTAACGACGACACCACCAACAACACCATTGTGCAGCCAGAGCCAGCACCCGCTACTGACGTTCGTATTGCCAGCTACAACCTGTCTTTTGACCATTCCAACTTTGAAGAGCTGGTTGAAGTAATGGGCCTGACTGCGGCAGAGCAGGACGCATTAGTCGCCGGTTGGGCCGATGGCAGCATCACCGATGATGCTGAGCTGAAGAAAGCGGAAAAAGTCATTCAGATCCGCAACACCGCCACCGTAATTCAGAAAGAGCGCCCCGCGGTTCTGTTGATGAAAGAGTTCAACAACGACGGCACCGGTGAAGACCAGACCGCACTGAACGGCTTCCGCAGCAACTACTTAGCGGTGCCACAGCAGTTCGAAGGCGCAGCACTCGAGCCAATCCTGTTTGATTTCGCGCGCAGCTACGCCACCAACACCGGCCTCAACAGCGGCTTGGATCTGGACAACGACAACGACGGCAGCACCACCAATCCGGGTGATTCATACGGCTTTGGCTTCTTCCACGGTCAATACGCCTTTGCGCTGTTGTCGCAGTACCCAATTGATGACACCAACACCCGTACTTTCCAAAAGTTCCTGTGGAAAGACATGCCGAACGCCATCAACCCTGCAGTTAACTGTAACGAAGGCAACGACGCCACTTGGTGTAACGACGCCACTTGGTTCAGTGCTGAAGAATGGGATGCAGTACGCCTGTCCTCTAAGAACCACGTTGATGTGCCCGTCATGCTGCCAAACGGCAACAACGTGCACTTGTTGCTGTCGCACCCAACCCCACCAATCTTTGATAAAGGCGAAGAAGCGCCGTACAACAAGGATCACAACGCCGCTGAAATTCAGTTCTGGAACGACTACATCGACGGCGAAAGCTACATCGTGGACGACGCCGGCGTGAGCGGTGGCTTGCCTAATGGTGACAGCTTCATTGTGATGGGCGACTTGAACGCCGATCCAATCAAAGGCGACGGTCACCGCGATGTGATTGCGGCACTGATGAACGACGACCAAGTGAACACCATGGCCACCACCGGCGTATACGCGCCGAAATCCTACGGTGCCCAAGAGTGTGTCGTTCAAGGCGCCACCACCGAGTGTCGTGAAGACAACGCCGACACCGAATTCCCAGCCCGCGCCACCTCCACTTCCGGTCTGCGTCTGGATCACGTGATCCCATCACAGGATCTGAACGTGGTGGACTCCGGCGTATTCTGGCCAGCCAGCTTCGAAGATGGTCGCATCCTGATGAACGACGACCGCCTGACGCTGATCGACAAATGGAACCCAGGCGTAGGTAAAAACGTCAGCTCCGATCACCGCATGGTGTGGATCGAACTGGAGCTGTAATTGCCGTAACTCGGCCAATCACAACTCGCGAACGAACGGCTTCCTACGGGAGGCCGTTTTTTTTGGGCGGCCACCAGCGTGTGGCCTCGGCGCCGTTGGCTCGCCCCACAGCACAAGTGGCTGCCATTGGCGCCGCACTGGGGTTTTTCCGCTACTGGCGCTATACTCCGCGCCGCTTCGGCGCCGCTGACCAAGGCTTCCCACGGGGAAGCCTTTTTACTGGCAGCCACACTCAGCCGATCCGGCACCAACTAAGATAACCACACGCTGTTTACTAGGAATCACCATGAATAAGCTCCCCCTCAGTCTGGCCCTTGCCTGTGGCGTCCTTAGCGGCTGCCAAAGCCAAACAGAAGCCCCAACGGTTACCGCCCAGTTGCGGATCTTAGAAACCTCCGACATCCACGCCAATGTGATGGATTACGACTACTACCAAGGCCGCGACGATCTGACCATCGGCTTGGTGCGCACCGCCGCCATGCTGGCAGCGGCCCGCAGCGAAGTCAGCAACTCGGTGTTGGTGGACAACGGCGACTTGATCCAAGGCTCGCCCATGGGCGACTACTTTGCCGCCGCCAATAAAGGCAAGGCGTTTGCGGTGCACCCTGCCCACCGTGCTATGAACACCATGGGCTACGCCGTGGGTAACTTGGGCAACCACGAATTTAACTACGGCCTCGACTTCCTGCAGCAGGCGATTGACGGGGCTCAGTTCCCTTACATCAACGCCAACGTGGTGTGTAACGTTGATTGCGGTGGCAAAGCCCAAGGCGAGCAGCTGTTTACGCCGTACCGCATCATCGCCACCGAGATCACCGCCAATGACGGCTCGCGCCATCAGTTGAACATCGGTTACATCGGCTTTGTGCCGCCGCAAATTATGCTGTGGGACAAACGCAACCTCACCGCCGCCAATGGCGAGCCACGAGTCACGGTAATGGGCATTGTCGACGCGGCGCAGAAATTTGTGCCGCAGATGCAGGCCGAGGGCGCGGATCTGATCATCGCCATCCCTCACTCCGGTGTTGGCAGCAGCAGTAACCCAACCGACGCTGGCGCGGAAAACGCCGTCCATGCCCTCACCACGGTGGCGGGCATTGATGCCATCCTGTTTGGCCACAGCCACTCGGTATTCCCATCCCAGCGCTTTGCCAGCCAAGCCGCCAGCCACAACATGGATCTGGCCAAAGGCACCATCAACGGCGTGGCCGCCGTGATGCCGGGCCGCTGGGGCGACAACCTTGGCCAAATTGACCTCACCCTGCGTCAACAAAACGGCCAGTGGCAGGTGGTGGACTCGCAATCCCAAGCGCGCGCTATCTACCTGAAAAACGATCAAGGCAAAAAGGTGGCCGCCACCGAGGTAACCCGCCACCAAGCCCGTTCAGCGCAGCTGCGAGCGCTGCTGGCAAGCGAGCACCACGCCACCATCGATTACGTCAATGCGCCGCTGGGGCAATCCAGCGCCGACATGTTCAGCTTCCTGTCGCTGGTGCAGGACGATCCCACCATGCAGATCGTCTCTAACGCCCAGCTGGCCTACGCCGAACAACACTTAGCCCCCGCCCTGCGCGGCATGCCGGTGCTGTCGGCCGTGGCCCCCTTTAAAGCCGGTGGCCGCCACAGCACCCTCGCCGACGCCGACAGCTACACCCAAGTGGCCAAGGGTCAGTTAACGGTGAAAAGCGCCGCCGACTTGTACCTGTACCCTAATACGCTGGTGGCGCTGAAAGTCACTGGCGCCGAGGTAAAACAGTGGCTGGAGTGCTCCGCCAACCAGTTTAACCAGATCGATCCCAGCAGCCGCGCGCCACAAGCGCTGATCAACTGGAATGGTCACCGCACCTATAACTTCGACGTGATTGATGGGGTGAGCTACCAGTGGGATCTGACCCAGCCAAGCCGCTACAACGGCGAGTGTGAACAGGTCAGCGACGGCAACCGCGTGGTTAACCTGAGCTACCGCGATGGCAACGGTAAGGTGATCCGCGGCGACCAGTTCGCCCAGCAGCCGTTTGTGGTGATCACCAACAACTACCGCGCCTTTGGTGGCAGCTTTGCCGGCACCGGCGGTGATTTTATCGCCCAAGAGTTTCCCGACATGAACCGCGATGCGGTCGCCGCCTACATCAAGGCCAATCAGCAGGTGGATCCCAGCGCCGACAACAACTGGTCATTCGCGCCCATTAACGGCCAAGTGGATGTGCACTTTGAAACCCAACACAGCGCCATCGCCGCCGCGTTCATTAAGGCCAACCAAGCCAAGCCGATGACCCAAGTCGGCCAAGATGAATTGGGCTTTGCGGTGTACCGCCTCGACATGAGCCAATAACACTCGCTGACAACCTAGGGCGGGATTGAGCCCGCGACTACGTAACAGCAGCGACTCAACCGCGACCCCCAAGCGGGCACAGCACCAAAAAAAACGGCTTCCCTTGGGAAGCCGTTTTGACGAGGTTTCAGCGCCAAGTCACTTGGGCACCGGACTTGGTTTATTGCCGCTTCCCGTTGGCCTAAACGCCAATCAGTGAACGACAAGTGGCGGGCTGAACCACCTGCGGTTGGCGGGTTAGGCAGTCGCCAACCGCAAAACCATTAACTGCGGCGACGCAGCAGGTAATAGAACACAGGGGTCAGCACCAAGCCGAACAGGGTGACCCCAATCATGCCGGAGAACACCGCCACCCCCATCGCTTGGCGCATCTCCGCGCCCGCGCCGGTCGACAGCACCATCGGCACCACCCCCATAATGAAGGCGATGGAGGTCATCAAAATCGGCCGCAGACGCAAGCGCCCCGCTTCTTTGATCGCCTCGACCACGCTCATGCCCTGCTGTTGCAGCTCTTTGGCGAATTCGACAATCAAGATGGCGTTCTTGGTTGCCAGCCCCACCAGCACAATAAAGCCGATCTGGGTAAAGATGTTGTTGTCGCCGCCCCAGAGGATCACCCCGGTCATGGCGCTCAGCAGCGTCATCGGTACGATCAGGATGATCGCCAACGGCAAGCTGAAGCTCTCGTAGGTGGCCGCCAGCACTAAGAACACCAACAGCACCACCAGTGGGAACACCAACAAGGCGGTGTTACCGGCGAGGATCTGCTGATAGGTCAGCTCGGTCCACTCGTAGCTCATGCCCACCGGCAGCGTCTCGTCCAAGATCTTCTCGATCGCGGCGCGAGCCTGACCCGAAGAGTAACCCGGTGCCGGTGCGGCGTTGATCTCGGCGGTGGCAAAGCCGTTGTAGTGCATCACCCGATCCGGCCCAGCGCTGTGATTAACGCTTAAGAACGAACCCAGCGGGATCATCTCCCCTGCTTGGTTACGCACCTTCAACTGGCCAATCTGATCGGGTTCTTGCCGATACGGATCTTCGGCCTGCACGTTAACCTGATAGGTACGGCCAAACTGGTTGAAATCGTTAACGTACAGCGAGCCTAAGTAGGCCTGCATGGTGGTAAACACCTCATCGATGCTGACCCCTTGGCTTTTGGCCTTAACCCGATCCAAGTCCACGTCCAGTTGCGGCACGTTCACTTGGAAGCTGGTGAAGATCCCCGTCAGCTCTGGCGCCGCCCACGACTTACCAATCACCTGCTGGCTAACGGCGTACAGCTCTTCGTAACCTAAGTTGCCACGATCTTCGATCTGCAAGCGGAAGCCACCAATGGTGCCCAGCCCCTGTACCGGCGGCGGCGGGAAGATCGCCACAAAGGCTTCTTGGATAGAGCCAAACTGGCTGTTCAGCTGCCCCGCAATGGCGTGGGCCGACAATGCCTCGGTGGTGCGCTGCTCAAACGGCTTCAAGGTCACAAAGACGATGCCGCTGTTGGAGCTGTTGGTAAAGCCGTTGATGCTCAGGCCGGGGAACGCCACCGCACTCTCTACCCCTGGGTGCGCCAAGGCAATCGAGGACATGTCGCGGATCACCGCTTCGGTGCGATCCAGCGAGGCCGCATCCGGCAACTGCGCGAACGACACCAGATACATCTTGTCCTGCCCCGGCACGTAACCGGTTGGGGTGGTTTCAAACTGGTGGTAGGTCAGCCCCAACAAGCCAGCGTACAGCACCACAATGATGCCGCTCATGCGGATCAGCTTAGCGATGCCGTTGGTGTACCCCCGTGCCGCGCGGTTAAATAGGCGGTTAAACGGGGCAAACAACCAGCGGCCAAACAGCGCGTCGATGCCACGGCTCAGCCAATCTTTTTTGGCGCCTTCGCCTTTGAGCAACAGCGCCGACAGCGCCGGGCTTAGGGTTAACGAGTTGATGGCCGAGATCACCGTCGAGATGGTGATGGTTAAGGCAAACTGCTTGTAGAACTGACCCGTTAAGCCAGACATGAACGCGGTTGGGATAAACACCGCCGCCAGCACCAAGGTGGTGGCCACAATCGGCCCGGTCACCTCTTTCATCGCTTGCTCGGTGGCCTGCATCGGGCTTAAGCCTTCGCCTAAGTTACGTTCGACGTTTTCCACCACCACAATGGCGTCGTCCACCACGATGCCGATGGCCAACACCAAGCCAAACAGCGACAGCGCGTTAAAGGAGAAGCCCAGCAGGTGCATGATGGCAAAGGTGCCCACCAAAGACACCGGCACCGCCACCAAGGGGATCAGCGAAGCGCGCCAGGTTTGCAAAAACAGCACCACCACCAGCACCACCAGCAGCACCGCTTCAAATAGGGTCTTGATCACCGCTTCGATGGAGCCGCGCACAAATACGGTCGGATCGTAGACGATGGAATAATCCATCCCCTGCGGGAAGCTCTGCTTCAGCTCGGCCATGGTGGCGCGCACGTCATCGGAGATCTGGATGGCGTTCGAGCCAGGCGCTTGGAAGATCGGCAAGGCCACCGCGGGCTTGTTATCCAGTAACGAGCGCAGCGAGTAGGAGTTCGAGCCCAGCTCTAACCGTGCCACGTCTTTTAGGCGGCTGATCTGGCCATCCTCACCCACTTTAATGACGATGTCGCCAAACTCCTCCTCGTTGGCCAAACGCCCTTTAACGTTAATCAGCCACTGGAAGTCGCTGTCGCCGCTGGGCTGTGCCCCCAACGATCCCGCCGCCGCTTGCTGGTTTTGCTCGCGGATGGCAGCGATGATGTCGCTGGGGTTCAGCTGCAACGCCGCCACTTTGTCGGGGTTTAGCCACACTCGCATCGAGAACTCACCAGCGCCAAACAGGCGTACGTCACCCACGCCGCCAATGCGCGCCAGCTCGTCCTTCACCTTTAAATTGGCGTAGTTGGACAGATACAGCATGTCGTAGCGATCGTCCGGCGAGGTGATGTGCACCACCATGGTTAAGTCCGGCGACGATTTCTCGGTTACCACCCCTAAACGCTGCACCTCTTGCGGCAACCGTGGGGTCGCTCGCGCCACGCGGTTTTGCACCAAGGTTTGGGCGTCGTCGGCGTCGGTGCCGATGGCAAAGGTCAGGGTTAGGGTCATGCGGCCATCGGCGGTGGCCTGGGACGACATGTACAGCAAGTCTTCAACGCCGTTGATCGCCAGCTCCAGCGGCGTTGCCACGGTATCGGCGATCACCTTGGGGTTGGCGCCGGGGTAGTTGGCGGTCACCACCACCGTGGGCGGCACCACTTCGGGGTATTCGGTGATCGGCATCTGCCACACCGAGATGGCACCGGCGATGAAGATCAGCAGCGATAGCACCGCGGCGAAGATCGGCCGCCGGATAAAGAAACTGGAGAAAGACATCTTAGCCACCGGTTACGTTACGCTCGCCCGCTTGGGCGATGGTTAGGGCTTGATTGGCGGCGTCCACACGGGCTTGCATGGTCGCCAGTTGTTGCTGTTGCGCGGCACTGGCCATCGCCACCGCTTCGGCATTGACCGTTACGCCTGGGCGCACCCGCTGCAGGCCATTGACGATGATGCGTTCACCGGCGCTCAGGCCACTGCGGATGATGCGCAAACCATTGAGTTTTTCGCCCATCACCACGGGACGGTAGTGAACGCTGTTCTGGCCATCCACCACCAACACAAACTTGTTGTTCAAGTCGGTGCCAATGGCCTTGTCGTCAATCAAGATGCCGTCGTAACTGGCGCTGCCAGACAGACGAATGCGGGCAAACAGCCCCGGCACAAACTGATCGCGCTCGTTGGCAAACACCGCGCGGCCACGAATGGTGCCGGTGGCGGGATTGACTTGGTTGTCGATAAAGTCGATCACCCCTTGGTGGCCAAAATCGCGTTCGTTGGCCAGCGCCATCTGCACCGGCTGTTGCACATCGCGGGCGCTCGGGCGGCTGCCCTCGTTGGCTAAGCGGATGTACTTCAGGTAGGTCTGCTCGTCGGCATCAAAGTAAGCGTACACCTTGTCGGTGGACACCAAGCGGGTGAGCACGTTTTGACCGGCCGCGACGTAGTTGCCACGGGTGACGTTGGCGCGAGAGATGCGGCCACTGATGGGGGCGCGCACGGTGGTGTAGCTTAAGTTCAGCTCGGCCAGATCCAACGAGGCCTGCACCGACGCCAATTGCGCCTTGGCTTGCGCCAAGGTGGTTTGGCGTTGATCAAACAGCTCTTCAGAGATGGAGGCGCTGCCTTTGAGGGCACGGGCGCGATCAAAGCTCTGCTGCGCCAGTTGCAGCTGCGCTTGGGCGTCGAGGCGCTGCGCTTGCAGGCGGTTCAATTCCATCTGAAACGGCTTGGCGTCGATGTAAAACAGCGGCTGCCCCGCTTGCACCAGCGCCCCTTCACTGAAGGCGATGGCGTCGATGTAACCGGACACCCGTGGCCGCAGTTCAACCTGCTCTGGCGCTTGCAGACGGCCAGTAAATTCATCCCACTCGGTTAGGCGCTGGCTTAACACTTCGGCCACCGACACCGTCGGTGCCATTGGCGCCGCCGCTGGGGGCGCGGCGGGCTCATCACTGCAGGCACTCAGCCCCAATATCATGCTGGTTAGCAGCGCGGTGCTAACCCAATGTCGACTCAAAAATTTCATTCTTAGGTGCCTTAAGAAACGGATAGGGGGCGCAGTATGCCGACGGCAAAACCATAAAAATAATTATTTATTGATATAAGTAACATTCACCAAAATGATATGATTGAAATTCGAACCGATAATCGACCCTGTTACTGAGTTATCTCGATGAAAAGTCAGGAATTAAATTTGATCGTGGTGTTTGACGCCATCATGACCGAAGGCTCCATCACCCGCGCCGCCGAGCGCTTGGCGCTGTCGCAACCGGCGGTATCCAACGCCTTAAGCCGCATGCGCCAGCAGTGGCAAGACGAGCTGTTTGTGAAAGATGGCCGCGGCATCGCCCCCACCCTATACGCCCGTAATCTGTGGCAGCAGATCCGCGAACCGCTGCAACAGTTGGAACAGGCAATGGACAATCAAGAGTTTGATCCGGCCAGCGCCCAGCGCACCTTTCGCATCGCGGTGCCCGATGCGGTGGTCGACATCGTCTGGCCAGCACTGCGACGGTTAATTGAAACCCAAGCGCCGGGGATCAACGTGCACGCGGTGCCCTACACCATCATCAACGCCGATTCGGTGCTGATCGACGCCGAAGTGGATATGGTGATTGGCGGTGGCGCGCCCGAGGTGCACGCCTCGGTCTTACGCTCGATGTACGTGTATCGCCCCAGCTACGTGGTGGTGATGCGACTGGGTCATCCGCTGGCAACGGCGCCGATGACGCTGCAACAGTTTGCCGAGGCGGATCATTTGCTGGTGTCGCTGTCTGGCGACAGCTTTGGGGTCACCGATCGGGCACTGGCCGAGCACAACATCGAACGGCGGGTAGCGATGACGGTCAACCACTTCGCGGTGGTGCCGAAAGTCCTCAAACAAAGCGATCTGATCGCCATTGTGCCCTCCACCACCATCGAAGACGCCATCTTCGAACGGCAACTGGCGGTGCAGGCGCCGCCACTGCCGCTGGAAGCGACGCCACTGACCTGTACCTGGCACAAACGCCAAGATCACGATCAAGGCTTACAATGGCTGCGGGATAACGTCATCGCACTGGTGCGCGCCCACAGCGAGCAACACAATCTTCGCCTCGAAGCCCTGTGCAGTCAGTATCGGATCTGCCCCGAACAAGCCGATTAACCACATAAACCGCTGCCTTAACGCCACCCCCCATCAGCAAACGAAAAGGCTGTGTACCAATTAGCTGTTGAACTTATTGTGCATGACCAGCTGCGGCATAAAGGTCATTGCCGGGACCGCCCGGCGGCGGGCAAGGGACTCGTCCCTTTGCAATCCCGACCGCCTCCGAGTGACGACAGCCCCTCGTTCTCGCAGCATTACGTTGCAGCAACGGCCAGATGCGCCATCCATGGCTTAACTGGCCTCTGCGGCATCCTGCCTTCGGCTTTACTTCATCACTGCTTCACTCGGCGTCACCAAGTCGGCCTAAAACCCTCATCGTCCGCCGAACAAATCACCGTGAGAACGACGCCGCACTTGCGCTATTGCCGCATCGCAGCGTTGAGCGGTGTACTGCAAAATGAGGTTGAGCAACAGGATGTTGCCAGTGCATCGCTAAGCCATGGATAGCGCATCGAAGCCGTGCCGAATGGCGCAGTGCAAGGAGCGAAAGTTGACGCTGTGCTAAGACAATGGGATCCCAAAGGGAGGATCCCCCCTCTTTTCTACGAGTTAGTGTGCCGTCGCCACTGCGACATAAGCACTTGAAAGCAGTGCCATCGAAGCTCGCCGCAGGCGACAATAGCTACCGCGCAGCAACGCCAACAGTTAACTAATACACAGCCAACCAAAAGGCGCCCGAAGGCGCCTTTTTTAGGCCATCGCAAGCCGATATCAGTGTTTCAGCGCCCGCGCCAAAAACTGGCGGGTGCGGGGATCTTGCGGGTTCTCGAACAGCTGCGCTGGTGGCCCCTGTTCAACGATGCGACCGCCTTCCATAAACACCACCCGATCGGCAATCTCGCGAGCGAACTGCATCTCGTGGGTAACGATGATCATCGTTTGCCGCCGCTGCGCCAGTTGCTTGATCAGCCCCAGCACTTCATCCACCCATTCAGGATCGAGCGCCGAGGTGGGCTCATCAAACAGGATCACTTTCGAGTGCGCTGCCATGGCACGGCCAATGCCCACCCGCTGCTGCTGGCCACCGGATAACGCCGACGGATAGGCGTTGGCCCGATCCCCAAGGCCGATGTCGTTTAAGATCGCCTGCGCTTCAGCATGGGCTTTCTCTTTCGGCTGCCCCCAAACGGTGATCAGCCCTTCGGCGATGTTTTCCAACGCGGTTTTGTTGGCAAACAGGGCGTAGTTTTGAAACACAAAGGCGGCGCGTTTACGCAGCTCGATGATCGCCTTTTGACTGCGCTCGCTCGCCTTAACCTGATGGCCATCGATTTCGATGCTGCCTTGGGTCGGGGTTTCTAAGAAGTTAATGCAGCGCAGCAAGGTGGATTTGCCGGTGCCCGAAGGCCCAATCACCGCCACGATCTCCCCTTGCTTGATGTTCAGATCAATACCATCAAGTACGGTGTTATCGCCGAAACGTTTGCTTAAATTTGATAGCGTTAACATCAATAACTCCTCAGTAGGCCGCGTTTAAACGCTGTTCCAGTTTGGTTTGCACAAAGGTGAAAAACACCACCACCACCCAGTAGATCAAGGCCACCGCCATAAAGCTTTCGAAGAAGCGGAAGCTGGATGAGGCTTCCATCTGCGCTTTGGCCATGATCTCGGTTACCCCAAGGGTGAACGCCAACGAGGTGCTTTTGATCATGTCGATGAAGTAGTTCATCAACGACGGCAAGGCGATGCGCGACGCCTGCGGCAAAATAATGCGCCGCATCGCTTGTAAGCGGGTCATGCCGATGGCCATTGCCGCTTCGGTTTGGTGGCTGGCAATGCCGTTAATGGCGGCGCGGATCGATTCGGCCATGTACGCCGAAAAGTGCAGCGACAAACCGATAATGGCGATGGTAAAGGCATCGATCCCCGCCAGCGCCGGAATGACCTGCGGCAAGCCGTAGTACAGCAAAAACAGCTGCACCAATAACGGTGTGCCCCGAAAGAACGAGATATGCAGCCGCGCCAACGGATCCAACACTGGCACCGTAAACACCCGCACCAACGCCAGGGCCAAGGCCATTACCAATGCCAGCGCAAAGCCTATCAACGCCATCTCCATGGTAATACCAAGGTACTTCAGCAAGATGGGCAGCAGGTTAACGGTGTAGTCCAGATCTAGGGCCATCGCGGCCTCCTAAAAAAATCACGCCAAAACGAGCGCTGTCTACAAACTAAGACGTCCACCGCAGGCGGTGGACGCAAAAATATTCAAACTCGGTGGAATTTAGTGGCTGCTGATATCCGCGTTAAACCACTTTTGCGAGATTTTGCTTAGGCTACCATCGGCTTTCATCGCCGTTAATGCCGCATCCACTTCGTCGCGCAATTTAATCTGCGCTGGGGTGTTCAAAAACGGCAGGGCGTTTTCGATGGTTTGGAACGGTTCGCCCGCCAACTGCAGCGGCAGCGGCGACTCTTTGATCAACTGCGCCGAAGAAACGCGGTCCATCACAAAGGCATCCATCCGTCCCAGCGCCACATCTTGTTCGATGTTGGTGTCGTAAGTCACGATGGTGATCTGCTCGGCGTTCGGCTGCTTACGCAGGATCTCTTCAAAGTTAGAGCCTAAGTTCACCGCCACTTTCTTACCGGACAGATCCGCCACGCTTTGAATGCTGTTGTTGCCACGACGCACGGTCAGCTGGGCGCCGTCGTAGACGTAAGGCTGGCTAAAGGCGTACTTGGCTAAGCGGGTTGGGTTGATGGTGATCTGGTTGGAGATGGTGTCGACTCGGCCGGTTTCCAGCATGCCAAACAACCCCGAGAACGACGCGGTAATGAACTCCACTTGGTAGTCATTACGCTTGGCGATCTCTTGCCACATATCCACTTCAAAGCCTTGCAGCTGATCATTCTTAGAGAAAGTGAACGGGAAATAACGACCGCTCATGCCGACTTTAACTTCCTGTGCCGCTTGAGCCGCGCCAGCCAACATCGACAACCCTGCAGCGAGAACCGCTAATTTTTGTGCTTTAGACAACATATCCATGCTCCAACAAAATCTTTGATGGGCGGATTATGCGAGCAAATCGCGCCAACACCTTATAACCAATAGCTATTGCTTATATACCATTTTGGAATAACAAACACCTTAGCAACATCACCGCAACCGAGCACCAACCAAACCGTTGCCTTTTGCCAACCGTGGCGGCTGCGGCGTTCACCACTTAAATTTTAACTTACTGATAATTATCAAATTAAGTAAAATAGATTGGGATAAGTCGCCAGCAAAGCCAAGCCCGCATATCGATAAAATTCATTGCTGCCATCGGCATTTACTATCAAGGATAGCGCCCTTTTGTGGGTTGCAGATCCCCCCCCACAACACCGCCTGTCGCTGCCGATTCCCCAGCCCATTTTCGGGTAAAAACTTTCACCGCTCGAAACTCGAACAACCAAAAAATTTCAGCCTTTTTTAACTTTATTTAGATTGCTTGAGGCCATTCACAAGCTGCACCGCCAACGGCATAACCACTTTATTTATGTGGATAAACTGCAGTGGCAATGCACTAAAGCTTCAACATAGAAGCAAGGATGATGGATGAACAATGTAACGAAACTGCTGGCCGGATTAGGCTTAGCCGCGGCGCTGCTGGCACCGGCTTCCGCCGCCTGGGACAGCGACAAAGGCTGTTTGACTTGTCACGAAGGGATCGAGCGTTTTGCTGATACCAAGGTGATGAGCAAGCTCTCTTGCACCAAGTGTCACAACGGCGATGGCAAAGCCACCGAGTTCGACAGCGCCCACGCGGATCTGTGGGCCAACCCAACCGATCTGCGCGTGGTGGACAACACCTGCGGCAAATGCCACAGCAAGGACGTAAAAAACGCCAAGACCTCGATCCACGCCACCATGTCAGGGATGATCTCTGGCACCCGCTACGACTTTGGCAGCCAAAGCCGCGATTCAATCCACGCCACCTACGACGTGAAAGCGCTGAAAACTGGCCGCGAAGGCACCGTAGAGTCCTTAAGCCAGATCCCAAGCTACGATCCGACGAAAGCGGAATCCGACACCAACTCCATTGGCGACGATTACCTGCGTAACCAGTGTTTGCGTTGTCACATCTGGAGCGATGGCCACCAACGCGACGGCGACTACCGTGGCTCAGGTTGTGCTGCTTGCCACGTTGAGTACAGCAACGACGCCACCTACCAAGGCGGCGATAAGGCGATCGACAAAACCCAGAAAGACCGCCCAATCAAGCACAAGATCACCCGCGCCCCATCGGTGGATCAGTGTCAGCATTGCCACAACCGCGGCAGCCGCATCGGCGTCAGCTACAAAGGCATGATGGAGTCCGACGGTTACGGCACCCCGTACAAAGACAACGGTGGCAAGCAAGGCAAACTGCACGGCAAGCACTACAACTTCTTGCAGGCCGATTTGCACTACGATGCTGGCCTAAGCTGCATCGATTGCCACACCAAGAACGAGATGCACGGCGACGGCTACCTGTACGAGAAAAAAGAGCACGCGGTTGAGATCCGTTGTGCCACTTGTCACGGCACCACCACCACCCCAGCAACCTTGAAAACCACCCACGGTGACAAGATGAACAACCTTGAGCGCAACGGCGATCAGGTGATCATCAACCTGAAAGGGCAGGACAAGTCACTGGAGGTGCCGCAGCTGATGCCGATGAAGCAACAGAGCAACGGCGAGCTGACGCCGATGCCACTGGCGCTGTCGCCAGCGGGCAAAGTGGCGATGATGGACATTCCGGTGCACATGGAAAAACTGGAGTGTCACACCTGCCACAGCGGCTGGGCACCACAGTGTTACGGTTGCCACGCCAAGCAAGATATCTCGAAGCCAAACGGCGACTGGTTATCGGGCAAGTCGGACGATCTGTCGAAGCAATCCAACAAAGCCAATCGCGACAAAACCGCCTTTGCTTGGCAGGAATCTCGCAGCTACGTGCGTTGGGACAGCGCCGGTTTGGGCATTAACCACCGCGGTAAGGTATCCACCTACGTGCCCGGTTGTCAGGTGTTCTTAACGCAGGTGGATGGCGACAAGCCGATCATCTCGAACAAGGCCTACACCACCAAAGATGGCACCAGTGGCATTGCCCACAACCCCATTGTGCCGCACACCACCAGCAAGCAGGCCCGTACCTGTACCGATTGCCACACCAACCCGAAAGTGTGGGGCGTTGGCAGCGGCATCTATAAGGTTGAGCGTAACTTCCCTGCCGGTGAAGCCCCAATCGACTTTGAACTGGAACGCTTTGTGGATGAAAGCGGCAAGCAACTGCAAGCCACCAACCACAAAGGCGCACGGCCATTTAACAAAGCCGAGCAGGATAAGATCAAGCGCGTAGGCACCTGCATCGCTTGTCACGCCAGCGAAGCGAAGAAGATGGGCCAAGCGGCACCGAACGACATCACTCACAGCAAACTGATCCGTGAGCAGATGAACAAGTAACAGTTACCTGCAACACTGGATAAGGGCCTCTTTTGAGGCCCTTTTTTATTGATTCTTGGCCATAACGGGCGCTGCTCATTTTTTACCCCAACACGCCCATTACGCCCCCCCATCGCAGCACAATGTGACCCCCTTGTCGTTTTCCTCAGCGCCGTTATGGTTAACGACAACCGCCAAAATCAACCCACTTGTGACTGAATGGTGAACATCTTTCATTCCTTGTTACCAAGATCACAACAAACCACTTCGGCTCGTGTGTTCATAAATTCACCGAGTACACTATGCCCCCAACATATTCCTCTCTCGTTGGAGTCCTTAAAATGCAAAAACTCGGCATTAAGGGAAAAATCCTACTGCTGGCGATCACGCCACTGCTGGCCACCATTATCACGGTTGCCATCAGTTCCAACTATTTAAAGCAACAAAGCACCGACGCCCTGCTGTCCAGTTTCCGCCAAGATCTGCGCGCGGAAAAAGTGGAGCAAGTGAAAGACGCCACCACCATCGCCTTAGCTGCGGTACGAAATCAGATAGCCAATCAGCCCAACCGCGAACCACTTGATGTGGTACGTGAAACCTTGGCTGGGGTTGAATTTGGTCAAGGCGGTTATTTCTTCCTGTACGACATGGAAGGCACCAATTTGTTTCACGGCCTTAAGCCCGAAGTGGAAGGCAAGAACCTGCGCCACTTGAAAGATCCTAATGGCGTTGCCTTTATTGAAGATCTGATCCGCGCCGCCAAAAATGGCGGCGGCACGGCCAACTACTTCTATCAGAAAAAAGGCAGCAGCAGCCTGATTGAAAAAACCAGCTACGTACTGCCGTTAACCGAGTACAACTGGTGGTTGGGCACCGGCGTTTACATTGATGAAGTGGATGCCGCCGTGGCCAGCTTTGGTCAAGTCACCAAGCAGCACGCCCAGCAAGAACAACTAAGCAGTGCCGTGATCAGCGCCATCATCGCGCTGCTGGCTTTGGCACTGATTATTCTGTTTTGTCGCCGCACCGTGGCGCCCATCAATGCCATGCTGGTTAACCTGAACGAAATTGCCCAAGGCGATGGCGATCTCACCAAACGATTGGAAGCCGATGGCCACGACGAAATCGCTCAGTTGGCCCAAGCCTTTAACCAATTTACCGCCAAGCTGCAGCAAACCATTGGCGATGTCGCCACGGCCACCGAGCAGATGGCCGACGCCGTTACCCACATCAACAGCCAAACCAACACCATGGCGCAGCAGTTGAACAGCCACAATAACGAAACCGAGCAAGTGGTTACGGCGGTCACCGAGATGAGCGCCGCCGCCGGACAGATCGCTGGCAGCGCCACCCAAGTGGCCGACGCCACCCAAGCCGCCAATGGCGATGCCGAGCAAGCGCAGCAACGCTTACAGCACGCGGTGCAATCCATTGGCGATCTGGTGGGCCAAGTGGATCTGTCGGCGCAGCACATGCAAACCTTGTCGGCTCAGTCTGCGAAAATTCACAGCGTGTTAGGGGTGATTGGTGACATCGCCGATCAAACCAACTTGCTGGCACTGAACGCCGCCATTGAAGCCGCCCGCGCCGGTGAACAAGGCCGTGGCTTTGCGGTGGTTGCCGATGAAGTTCGCAGCCTCGCCAGCCGTACCCAATCCAGCACCTTTGAAATTAAAGAGATGCTGGATGAGTTAGCGCACTCCATGGAGATGGCCGTTACCACCATGGGCAACAGCCAGAGCAACGGCAAAACCACGGTGGAATCTTCAGGTCAGATCACCACCAGCTTGGATGCCGTATCCGGTGCCATCATCGGTATCAACGACATGACCGCCCAGATCGCCACCGCTGCTACCGAGCAAAGCTCGGTCACCGAAGAGATCAACCGCAACATGGTGGCCATTCGCGAAATCGTCACCGAGCTGCTGCACGCCAGCGAAGAATCGGCGCAGATCACCCAGCAGTTAGACGATTCCGGCAACGCCCTGCGTCAGTTGGTTGGTCAATTTAAGCTCTAATAGCACAGTAAAACAGCAACGGCACCGACAGGTGCCGTTTTTGTATGCAGTTGCCCAGTTCAGGGGTTGCACTTAAAAACTCTCTGCCTATAATGCACAAGCTCAAAGCCGAGGTGGCGGAATTGGTAGACGCAGCGGATTCAAAATCCGCCGGTGGTGACACCTTGAGGGTTCAAGTCCCTCTCTCGGTACCAAATTCAGAGAAAGGCCCAGTCGAAAGACTGGGCCTTTTTCGTATCTGCGATATAGCCAGCCCAGACCCCCTCCGCCGAGCAGCCCCTTGCTGAGCAAACCGCCGCTTTCCATGCCTGTACGCCTACCCTGCAGCCACCGTGGCGGAAGCACCATAAAACAGCAGCACGAGCGCCGATGGCCTGATTCGCCGTCATCAGCAGGCGTTACTGGCAACAATGCCCTGCGTTCCGAAAGCCCACTCAACAGATGGGACACCAGTCCACATTCACTCCAGCTCCAGCCCCAGCTCCAGCTCCAGCTCCAGCTCCAGCCCCAGCTCCAGCTCCAGCTCCAGCTCCAGCTCCAGCAGCCACAAACTAAACCCAAACCTCAACCTCAACCTCAACCAAAGAGGGTGACATTAGCCGCGCCGACGCGCAGCGGATCTTGAGCCCAGCGCTACGGCAACAGCGCCCAAACCGAAAATCACCGATTTCGACCACTGCTCATCATCCAGATTGAGCGGCAATAACGCGCATTGGCCCTTGCAGCAGCACAATGGGCTGGTCAACGCCCGCCGTTGCGCCTCGGGCTAAACCAGTGGCAAAGGCTGTGATAGCGCGATTAACGCTGGGTTCAACAACAACCGCAACAGTAAATGCAGCCATCTCCTCACCGTTCAGTCATTTCCCCTGCCTCAGCCCATTGAGCGGATCGCCACCAAGACCGTTGCCACGCCATCGCCCTCATATTTAACCGAAAATCCCCTTTATCAACCACTGCTCACCTTTATCCGGTTCCCCAACCGGATTTAATTAGTATCAATATCAAGCCAAGCGGAACAGGCTTAAAAATTAAATAACTCATTAAGGAATAAACATGAAACTGAATAATACCGCAGAACTTAACTCTCAATTTGGCGTTGCCGGTGCTTCACAACTGCAAGTGGTTGGCGGCCCTATCTGTATCGGCATCATGGTTGTATTGATTAAGTAATCATTGCCCACCTCGCCATTAACATTTATTAACTTATTTAAAACTTAAGGAATAAACATGAAACTGAATAATACCGCAGAACTTAACTCTCAATTTGGCGTTGCCGGTGCTTCACAGCTGCAAGTGGTTGGCGGCCCTATCTGTATCGGCATCATGGTTGTATTGATTAAGTAATCATTGCCCCTTCACCATAAACATCTTTTAACTTATTTAAAATTAAGGAACACCCATGAAACTGAATAACACTGCGGAACTTAACTCTCAATTTGGCGTTGCCGGTGCATCACAGCTGCAAGTGGTTGGCGGCCCTATCTGTATCGGCATCATGGTTGTATTGATTAAGTAATCATTGCCAACCTTTACTCGAATTTACTTTTACTACCACCCAATCAAACATTAAGGAAATACCCATGAAACTGAATAACACTGCGGAACTTAACTCTCAATTTGGTGTTGCCGGTGCTTCACAACTGCAAGTGGTTGGTGGCCCCATCTGTATCGGCATCATGGTTGTGTTAATTCGCAAATAATACAGTTAAAACACAAAAGGGTAATTCATGAAACTGCAAAATTCAGCTGACCTAAAGTCCCCATTAGGCGTAGCAGGAAGCTATCAACTTCAAGTTGTCGGTGGCCCACTATGTTTTGGTGTCTTTATTGGATTTGTTCTTTAATAAACAATTCAATTTGTTTATTAAAGACGTATTGAAAGAGTGTTGTGGCAGCTTCGCCTGCGGTATGAAGCAGCCACACCTCTTCAGCAACGTTCATGGCTCACTCTGATACACTCTTCAGGAGCAGAAGATGAAACCAAATAAAAATGTGGAAGCGTTTATTAACGATCCAGATGCCATTGCGGCAACAGTAAAAAAAATTGAAAGCAGCCGAGAAAAAAATCTTAATTTTGAATTAGTCTCAAAATTAAATACTGCTTTTGCTGCTGACACTCAACCACAGCAAGCGCAATTAGCCGCCATTGTAAAAGCTTACTCGACACAAGCCATAGCAGAAATCATGGCGGAAACAATGCAGCACCAAGCCAATGACGATTTCTACGTCTACCCATTAGCTGGGCACACCAGCACGTTTGCACAACGCATTATTCTCGCCAACACCGATCATTACGATCTCAGTATCGATATGATTGATGCAAAGCAACTGAACAATTACAAAGCTGAAAGCAAGCAAAACCTAGCCCAGCGTGGCATTCAGTTTTGGGGTCGTGAAACCATGACCTACTTTATCCACACCGGCGGCCTGAAGGTCTCCTCCTGGCGCCACGACGTCAGCACCGACAACTTTGTCGAGCAGTACTGCCACCATGCCGGCACTCGTGCACTGGATGATGGCGAGGTGATTTTTAGCCGCGCCAACGAAACCATTATGTATGAATCTGCCGATGAAAATGTGCTGGCCATTTCGCTTGAATTTAAGGCCAACAAAGCACCGGTAACCTTGATGTTTTCTGCAGCAGACCAACAACTAAAATTTCAGAATCCATCGGACGAATTAGACTCACGAATTCAATTAAGCATGTTACTGCTAAAGAAGCTTGATTACGCTAAAGCGATCCCAACATTAAAGAAATATTTAACCAGTTCAAGCCACTTTATTCGCTGGTATGCGATGCAACAAATATTAGGTATTGATGCATTAACCGTTTTAGATGAGCTCGCACAGATGGCACAGGAAGATGACCATCATGAAGTACGACTTGCCGCTCAACAAACGTTAGACATCATTCGCCAAAAGGAGTTTTCTCATGCCTGTTAATTTAAATCTTGACCACATTACCGAATCAATCAGTTTAGAAGAGTGTCATCAACAGTTAGTCGACAGCAAGTTTGATCCTAACGATGAAGAAAGCTTTATCTCGGTTGCTCCATCATTAAAGAAATTAAATAACAACCGCACTTTTTTGGCTGATATTTTAATCCAAGAATTGGAAGATCACTGCACCAACCAAGAAAAAAGCAACACTTATACGCCGCAAGTGATTATGCTCAAGCCAGCGGAAAAAGATTTAAACTTCTTTATGCGTGCCAATATCTGGTTGCCGAAGTCTGATCCATTATTGCAAGCCTCTGGCGAGAAGTCGTTTTTCTACCGCGTGCCCCATGATCATAACTTTAATTTTTTAACAACCGGCTACATGGGTTCTGGTTATCACAGTGATTATTATGAATACGATTATGAAAAGGTCGTTGGTTTCCCTGGCGAAGTGGCTAACCTGCGCTTTGTAGAACACAAGCAGTTAAGCTTGGGGCAAACGATGTTGTATCGTGCTTATAAAGACGTGCATAACCAACTGCCCGCTGACGATTTATCCGTAACATTAAATGTGATGCCAGCAACCATGTTTAATCACTTACGGCCGCAATATATTTTTAATGAACAGTGCAATAAAGTTGAACGCACCACCGTAACCACCAACTCGTCGGTTGAACCCACTTTGCAATTAATCGCGCAGTGCGGTGGCGAAAAAGGGCGTGATTTTATCACCCGAATGGCCACCAATAGCGTGATTGATGAAAACCGATTCAGCGCAATTAAAACCCTAACCTCTGTACAGCGCAGCACCGATGGCAAAGCCAATGTATTAGAACAATATGGGCTGGCGTCTTCATCTGAATTAGTACGCGAGATGTCTAAAGTTCACCTGCACGCCCTAAGTTTAGGGTAAGGATTAACGATGCTTTCATCACTGAGTAACATCGAACTGATTGTTATTGTTCCTTGTATTTTATTACTTTACTTTTTACCCAGCATTGTGGCGTTTTTACTTAACCGCAATCATAAAATGAAGATCCTCGCGGCCAATGTGCCCGCCGGCATATCCTGGGTCATGTGGTTTGCGGTGATGGCCTGGGCCATTACCGGCAAACCACGCCAAACGACCGCCTAAGCGACCCGTTGCTCCATCAAGCCCCGTTTACTGTCAGCGTAAGCGGGGCTTTCTTCGTTCTGATGCCGCTTATCCTGACGATCTGCCGCTTATCCTAATGTCACCTTGCTCTGTTGAAGCCGCTGGTAACTTTTACCTCAACACGTTATCGAGGTATTAAAAATGAACTCTTCAGCCCCAAGCATTGGTACTGCTTTTATTAATGGATTGGTCGCCCCAAGCGCCCTGTTTGGCGAAATCAAACTGCTGCGTCGCTACGGCCTCTATGCCTTAATGGCAGTGCTGTTGCTGTCGCTCTTCAGTAACTACACCTTCTTCAGCAACATGTCCGAGCAGCACTTGCTGTCAGAGCAGTTGGCGCAGGTGCAAGGGTTGTCGGCCAGTGAAATGGAGATGGCCGCCGAAATGATGCAAAAGACCCTGCCCTACACCGGCTTGATCGCTGGCGCCATTAGTGCCGCATCCTTGCTGCTGCAAATCTTGTTACTGTCGGTTTACGTAATGATGGTGGCCAAGCTAACCGCCGCCAACAGCCAGCTGCGCTTCAGTGATTACGTTAACTTCAGCAGCTGGTGTTACCTGCCCGCTTGCGCCTCCGCCTTGGGCTTAACCCTGCTGGTGTTCACCTCGTCCACCCCGGATCTGCCGCTGTCGTTGCAGTACTACGCCTCGTTTAATCAGCTGTTTATTCACTACAGCAGCGATGCGCCACTGCACAATTTAGCGCAATCCTTTGCCCTGTTTGATCTGTGGATCATCGCCTTGCTGATCACCGGTTTCATCACCAGTTTTAAGCTGTCGTTCGGCCAAGCCATTGTCGCCGGTTTGTTGCCCTACGCGCTTATCTACGGCACCTGGTTCGCCATCGCCTAACGTTCGGATCATCGGTTTAAGGAGCACATCATGAAAAAAGCATTGTCATTACTGGCGCTGTTTGCCGCCGTTGGCTTTCTGGCCATGTCGCAAAACACCTCTTCAGCGGCGTCGAACACGCCGATGGAAACCCACGTGGTTGAGGTGGCCGACATTCACGACAGCATTCTGGCTTCGGGCAATTTCACCTTTGCCGATCAAATTGAACTGCGCTCCGAAGTGATGGGGGTGGTCACCAAGGTGTTGGTGGATGAAGGCACCTTTGTGCGTAAAGGCGAATTGTTGCTGGAACTGGATAAAACCCAGTTTGCCGCCAACGTTGCCCAAGCCAAGGCATCCGTTGATATTCAAGCCGCAGAGATAAAACGCTTAGACGAAATGGCCACCGAGCGCGAGCGGGTGCGAACGCAACTGGCCACCTTAGCGAAAGCGGGCACCATTGATAGCGAAACTTACGCTCAGGCCATTAGCCACGCCAAAATCGCGGTTATCGATTTAGAGGCAGCGCAGCACCGCTTGGTGCAGCTGCAAGCGTTGCTGGCGCAGCACGAAATCAACTTGAACAAAACCCAATTTACCGCCCCCTTAGATGGCTTGGTGCTGAACGTTGGGGTGAAGGTGGGCGAAACGGTGATCGCTGGCAGCACCAACATTGTTGGTAGCGCCCTGATGACCTTGGCAGACACCAATACCTACGTTGCCCAAGTGCGCGTGGATGAGGCCGACTTAGCCAACATCAGCCGCGGCCAATCGGTGGATCTGTTTGCCGCCGCTCTGCCCAACCAAGCCCTCAGTGGCCAGATCACCAACGTCAGCACCACCGCCCAGCGCAGCAATCAAGGCCAAGGGCTGCACTATCAGGTGGAAGTGACGCTGGCATCGTCAGAGTATCTGTTCCCCGGCATGAGCTGCCGCGCCGAGATCTTAGTGCAGCAACAGGCGAACGCACTGGCGGTGCCGATTGCCGCCATTCAGCAACAAAACGGCGAACATTTTGTCTGGGTGGTCGACAACCAGATTGCCGAAAAGCGCAAAGTATCGCTGGGGGTTTCCTCGGATCTGCAACAAGTGATCACCACCGGGATCCAACCTAACGAGCGGGTGATCATTGGCCCAAGTCGTCAGTTGAACGGCTTACAGCCGGGCCACAAAGTGACCCTGATGGAGGGCTAAGCCATGAACGCCAACCCGATTATCGAGCTGCAGCAGATCACCAAATCCTACCGGATCGGCACCGACCGTTACTTGGCGCTGAAGGGGATCGATCTGCGCATCAACAGCAATGAATTTATCGCCATTACTGGGCCCTCGGGCTCGGGCAAGTCCACCTTAATGAACATTCTTGGCTGCTTATCCCAGCCAGACAGCGGTCATTACCGTTTGGGTGATAACGACGTGGCCAGCGCCAGCGAGGACGATCTGGCGGGCTATCGCAATCGCTCCATCGGCTTTATTTTTCAAAGCTTCAACCTGTTTGCCCAGCTGACGGTATTGGACAACGTTATCTACCCGCTCAAGTTCCGCTGGGGCCAAACCCAAGCGCAGCGCAAAGCCAAAGCACTGCAGGTGCTGGCCAGCGTAGGCTTAAGCGACAAAATCAACAATTTGCCCAATCAGCTGTCCGGTGGCCAGCGGCAACGGGTGGCCATCGCCAGAGCGCTGGTCACCGAGCCTGAGATCCTGTTGGGAGACGAACCCACCGGCAACTTAGACAGCAACACCACCGACGAGATCATGGCCTTATTTCGGCAGCTGCACGCCAATGGCCAAACCATTGTGCTGGTCACCCACGAGCCGGAAATTGCAGCGCAATGTCAGCGCGAGCTGCGCTTGGTGGATGGCCAAATTGTGCAAGACCGCCGCCGCGAAGGCGCTCAGTTCGCCCCCGTTTCGCCCGCCTTCCGCGCCAAAGCACAACAGGAGATCGCATGTTAGTACGGCTGCTACACGGCATTTACGAAGGCGGCTCTTCCGCCATTCAAGCCATCTTCGCCCACAGCTTTCGCAGCGCCTTAACCACCCTTGGCATCATCATCGGCGTCAGTGCCGTGATCGCGGTGGTGTCGATCATGGAAGGGTTGGGCGCCAGCGTAGGCAAACAGTTGCAGGATTTAGGGGCCGACATGGTGACGCTGCAAGCGCACACCAGCACCGAAAAAGAGATGCTCGGCCTAACCAGCAAGATCACCATCGACGATTACCACTACCTTAAAGCCCGCAGCCATGGGGTTGAGCACATCGCCGCCAAGATGCGTTCGTTCAGCATGGGATCGGAAATTCGCTACGGCCAAAAAGCGGTGACTTCGCAGGTTTTAGGCACCGAAAGCGCCTATCAGCAGGTGGTTAACGTGTTTCCGCAGCAGGGGCGATTTCTCTCCCCTTCCGACGACAGCAAGCGCCGCCGGGTGGTGTTTCTGGGCAGCTCATTGATTGATAAATTGGATCTGCCTACCAACCCCGTGGGCGAATTTGTGCAGATAAACAATGAATGGTTTCGAGTGATCGGCGTAGCCGAAGCCAAAGGCACGCTGCTGGGGTTTGATCAAGACAACTACATTATTGCCCCGCTCAGCACCGTGGCCTCGTTGGCTGGCGGCCAGCACAGCATTGGCGTAGACATTGTCTTTACCCCCAAGGCGGATGCCGAGCTAGCGCAGATCACCCAATCGATGACCACGCTGTTACGGCACAAATATCAGCTGTCCGGTGACGATCCCAACTTCTTTGAATTTGAAACCGCCGAAAAAACCAGAAAGCAGTTCAGTGATATTACCGGCTCCATCACCTTGGTGGCCGCTGGCGTGGTCGGCATCAGTTTGATTGTTGGCGGCATCGGCATCATGAACATCATGTTGGTGTCGGTGACCGAACGCACCAAAGAGATTGGCATCGCCAAGGCGTTAGGGGCAACGTCGCAAATCATCTTAACTCAGTTTTTAGTCGAGGCTTGCGTACTGGCATTATTTGGTGGCATTGCTGGGATCTTGCTCGGCTATCTTTTGGCCAGTATAGTATTTTTGTTCATGCCGATTGCATCAGCAACATTGGTGCCGCTATGGGCAATATGGTTGGCTCTCGGGTTCAGTTTTACCGTCGGAGTTGTATTTGGGATCATGCCCGCGATTAAAGCATCGCGTTTGGATCCTATCGATGCATTAAGATAAGACTTACAAATATTGTGCCCTTTCTAAAAAGTTATTTGTTCTACCTTGGAGACACCAGTAAATCCTACCGAATAACGATGATGCTGATCTTTTTTTGCCACTTCATCTTAACTTGGTCAGTTCTGCACTCGCTGGTTGATGTGCCCGAGCAATACTCCGAACCCCTGATCGTGCGCTCGCTGCTGGAAGCCACGCTGCTGTTGTCTATCTGTCACATGTTGGTGCGCCCTTACTTACGTGCCAACATGCTGACCCTCTCCATCACTAGCCAGTTGATTGCTAAGTCAATTATCTACCTAATGGTGATCTCGCTGATCTACTTTTTGCTCTCTTATTCGTTGGGCAAACTCGATTCTCTTGCGGTGACCGACATCACCCAAATTCAGGTAGAAAGCCAATCCGGTTCCGTAAAGGGGCAAATGACCTTATGGACGTTAATTATTCTTGGCACCGGCGAAAGCTTCATTACCTTAATGACCTGGAGCGTTATCTATCTGGCATTTAAATATCAGAAAAATAAAAAAACGCTGCAAGCAGAGGTGACCAGCAGCCAAATTCAGCAGCTCACCAATCAACTGAGCCCGCACTTTTTATTCAACACGTTAAATAGCATTCGCGCGTTGATTTATGCGGATCAAGATAAAGCGGCGGAAGTGATCACCTTGCTGTCGGATCTATTGCGTAAGCAGATGCACTCACAATTAGAGATGAAATCCATCCTCAAAGACGATTGGTCGATTACCGAGAACTACCTCAGTATTGAATCGGTCCGGTTTGAAGATCGGCTCACCCTTAACTGCGATTTTGAGCCGGGTACCTTAACCCAAACCATGCCAACGTTAACCTTGCTCACCTTGGCCGAAAACGCCATCAAACATGGGATCTCCCCCAGCAGCAAAGCGGGCTACCTCAGCATTAGCAGCAACCAACTCACCGCCGATCGCTGGTGTTTGGAAGTCAAGAATTCCGTCTTTAACGCGGTGGATACCCCTGGCACTCGGATCGGCATACACAATATTAAGAAACGGCTGGAACTGATGTTTGGCAGTGACTTCTGCTTTAGCTCGCAGCTTATGGATGAGTATTTTTTAGTAAGGATAGAACTGCCCTATGTTAAAAGTCTTAATCGTTGATGATGAAAAGCTGGCTCGAATGGAGCTGCGACGGCTGCTGACCCCCCTTACTGATGTCGAGATCTGCGCCGAAGCCAGCAATGGCCTGCAGGCACTGGAATGCATCCAACAACACAGCGTTGATCTGGTGCTGATTGATATCAAAATGCCCGACATGGATGGGCTCGAATTTGCCAAAAAAGTGGGCAAGTCGGTCAACGTTGTGTTCTGCACCGCCTACAGCGATCACGCCGTTGAAGCCTTTGAACTGGACGCGGTGGATTACATCATGAAACCCGTACAGGCCGCGCGGCTGGAGTCGGTGATCAATAAAGTGCGCTTGCTGCGCAGCGACGACTCCGCCCCCGTCAGCTACATGCCCGAACAACACGGGTTGATGCTTAAGTTTGGCCAAGAGTACCAAATCGTGCGGGTCGAACAGATCAACCACATTGAATCGGTGGGCAACCACGTTGCCTTACACACCGATGCGGGCAAAGCCTATCTGCACGCGTCGCTGTCCAAAGTAGAGAAAAAACTCAATCCAGAGCATTTCTTTAAGATCAGCCGCAGCGACATTGTTCGCATCAGCCACATCGCCAGCATCGAAGATGGCGTCGGCGCTGGCACCTTGCTGGCGCACTTACACAGCGCCAAACAGCTGGAGGTCAGCCGTCGCCAAGCGCAATCGTTGCGAAAGCTGTTCAGCCTCGATCTGTACTAGCCCACCACGCCACGCTGACTCAGCCTAAGGTACTTTGGCTGCGCTGTGGGCAAAGCCACAGCACCCCAACCGACAGCCCCCCAACCGACAGCAGCCCCGCCTCACTGCCCTTCGCAGCTAAAAAAGCCCAATCATCGGATTGGGCTTTTTGCGGTGGTGCACGGCTGAATTAAGCCAAAGCGGCGTTAACTTCGCTGCACCTTATAGAAGCAGCAATAGAGCGAAGGCACCACGCACAGGGTCAAAATGGTGCCGATCCCAAGGCCGAAAGCCATCACATTGGCCATGCCGTAGAACAACGGATCCTGAGTCAAAATCAGCGGCAGCAGCCCAGCAATGGTGGTGATGGTGGCCATGGTGATTGGCCGCAAGCGGGTGATGCAGCTGTTGATCACCGCTTGATAATGATCACTGCCGTTATCCCGCTCGATCTTGATCCTATCAAGCAAGACGATGGCGTTATTGACGATGATCCCCGCCAAACTGTAGATCCCCAAAATCACCATAAAGCCAAAGCTGGCGCTCATCACATGCAAGCCGATGGCGGCGCCAATGAACGACAGCGGAATGGTTAACGCGACAATGGCGGTTTTGCGGTACGAGTTAAACTGCAGCACCAGCAGGATCAGGATGATCCCCAACACCATCGGCATGTTGGCGTTCATCGCTTGTTGCGCGTCGATGGAGTCGGTGATCACCCCGTCGTATTCGATGCTGTGGTTTGGCGGCAGATCCGCTCGCAACTGGTCGATCTTCTCGTCCACCAACAGCTTTAGATCCTCCGCGGCCATCTCGGTGTTGCGCGCTTCAACGCTCACGGTTTTAAACAGCTGCTCGTGGTGGATCGACGAAAACTGATTCACCGGCACAAAGTTGGCCACTTGGAACAGCGGCACCGCGTTACCGGTTTTGGCGGAATAAACATTGATGGTACGCATTCGATCCAAGCTGTGACGCTCGGCGTTGTTGGCGCGCATGATCAGCGGAATGATCTCATCGCCATCGCGATATTCGGTTACCTGCACCCCAACAAAGTAACTCTGCAGCGCCTTGGCGATGTCGTTAGAAGTGATCCCCGCCAACTTGGCGCGGTGCTGATCGATCTGCACCTCCACCTTGATGGTGAGGTTTTCCCAGTTGTTGTGGATATCAACGGTATTGGGCACCTGATGGAACACGTCCATGATCTGCTGAGCTTTACGGTAGATCACATCGGCATCGGGGCCTTTTACCTGCACCGTAATGATGCTCGAATCCGATGGCCCTAAAAACATCTTCTTAGCGCGGATAGCCACATTGGGAAAGGCGCTTTCTAAGTCACGATCCAGTTGCTGGGCGATGGCATAGAGATCTTGCCCCTCGGCCACGTTCACCACGATAAAGCCTTTGTTCTCGACCGGATCTTCGGGGCTTAACGACAACACAAAGCGCGGTCCGCTAAAGCCCACATAGCCGGAATAGCTGTCAACGTAATCCAGATCGCCGTTGTGATTGATCCAATTAAAGATCGCTTCCATCTGGCGGTTGGTTTCCCGCGCCGAGGTGCCTGCCGGTAGGTCGACGTTAATCAGGATCTGGCTGCGATCGGAATCGGGGAAAAACTGCTTGGCCACAAACTGCATGCTAAAGCCAGAGGCCAGCAGCAGTGCCAGCATCGACGCCAAAAACAGCGCCTTATGGCTGAGAACCCAATGCAGCAGGTGTTCGTAATGGCCACTGATCTTGGCTAATAGATTCGGTTTTTCAGTGCCTTGCTGCGTTCCTGCCGGCGGCGCCAACTGAACAAAGAAATAGCACAACATCGGGGTAAGGCAGAGCGCCAACACCCAACTGACCAGCA
The DNA here is from genome assembly GCF_947489035.1 of uncultured Ferrimonas sp. Lineage (GTDB taxonomy): Bacteria > Pseudomonadota > Gammaproteobacteria > Enterobacterales > Shewanellaceae > Ferrimonas. The sequence continues at coordinate 62,484 of NZ_CANLCI010000011.1, forward strand.
AGGTGATCAACACCACCAACGACACCGAGCGGGTGTATTCCCCCGCCGCATGCTCGGCCAGCATCAACGGCAAGAACACCAAGATGGTGGTGGCGGACGAGCTTAACAGCGGGATCGCCAGCTCGGTCGAGCCTTGGATCATCGCTTGATAACGCTCGACGCCTTCCTCTAAGCGGCGCTTAAAATCTTCGGCAATCACAATGCCGTTATCCACCAGCAGCCCCAGCGAGATGATCAACGTCGCCAAGCTCATCCGCTCCAGCTTCATCTCGGTCAACTGCATGATGGTCAGCGCCACCAACATCACCGCCGGCACGATGGCGCCCACGATCAGCCCCATCCGCACGCCCAAAAACAGGATCACCACCACCAATACGATCGCCAAGGTTTGCACCACATTCACTGACACACTCTCGATGGTTTCCTCCACCTGCTGGGCTTGGTAGGTGGCCACATGCAGTTGATAGCCGATGGGCAAAGTCGCGCTGATCTGCGCCACCTGCTGCATCAACCGTGGCGCGTACTCCAGAATGTTGTGTTCATCCAGCATGGCGATGGCAAAGAACAGCGCCGGTTCGCCATTGAAGTAGGCCAGTTTATTGGGGGGATCGACGTAACCATGCTTAATCGTGACAATGTCTTTTAGGGCGATGAAGTTGTCGCTGTTCGGCAAATTAATGAAGGTATCGGCAATGTCGGCGATGCTGGTGAAGTTGCCCGATGGCTCGACAATAAAGCTGGTTAAGCCGATATCGACGTTACCGCCGGAGCGAATGATGTTTTGGTTTTGCAGCTCCTGCAAAATCGCATCGGGGCTGATCCCCAGTTGCGCCAACTTGGCGTTAGACACTTCAAGAAACACCCGCTCTGGCTGCTGCCCTAAGATCTCCACCTTCTTGGTGCCGTTCACCCCATACAGGGTATCGCGGATGTGCTGGGCAATATCAAAGCTCTGCTTTTGGCTGAAACCATCGCTGGTGAGTGCCAAGGTGATCACCGATACGTCACCAAACTCGTCATTAACATAGGGGGTTTGGGTGCCTTCGGGCATCTTGGCGTAGGCGGCGCTGACCTTATTACGCACGTCCTGCCAGATCTCATCCAGATTGAAGTAGCGGTCTTGGGCAATCACATGCACCGTCGATAAGCCGTTGGCGGAGGAGGAGTTGATCTCCTTCAGCTCGGGGATCTTAATCAGCTCTTCTTCCAGCTTTTTGGTGATCAGCTGCTCAACCCGCTGCGCCGACATGCCGGGAAAGGTGGTGGTGACGATCACCTCGCGCACGGTGATGCTGGGATCTTCCTGCGCCGGCAAGGTGAAATAGGCGTAGACGCCATTGATGATCAGCAGCGCAATGATCAACAGCACCGACTTGCGATAATCAAAGGCCAGTTTAGTGATGTTCATAGCGGCCCCTTAATTAAACAACTGGATGCGTTGTTCCAGCAGCGTCACCGCCTGGCCATCGCGCAAAAAGGCCACTCCGGCCGTGGCGATGATCTCGCCTTCCGCCAGCCCCTGCGAGATAAACACTTGGTTGTCGATGATGTTCTCGGTTTGCACCACACGTTGGCGTACCACCTGCTGCTTGGGATCATACACAAACACGCTGACCTGCTGATCCAGTTGCGCCAACAGCGCCGAGATCGGAATGATCACCGTGTTGCCGGAATGGCCAGTGCGGCCTTTGCCCAGATAGACAAACTCCACTTCGGCGGTCATGCCTGCGCGCAGCCGTTGCTGCTCGCCTTGCAACACAATGGTGACCGGGAAGGCATTGGCGGATCCCGCCCGTGTGCCAATCTCCGTGATCCGCCCTTGGAGCTGACGCTGCAAACCGGTGATCGACACGTGCATCAGCGCGTCTTGCTGCAGCTCTCGAATCAAGGTTTCCGGCACCATTATCTGCACCTCAAAACCGTGGGTACCCTCAATCTCGAAGGCAACGCTGCCTGCGTTGATCTGCTGAGACGGCTCAATAAAACGCTTGGTGATGGTGCCGTCATAGGGGGCGCTCAGCACGCTGTCTTGCAAATCTTTGTGGGCAATATCCAAGCGTGCCAGCGCCACATCAACACTGCTTTTGGCCGCTGCAAACACCGCTTTGGCGCTATCAAACTCCGATGGTGAGATCAGCTTTTTGGCGATCATCTTTTGCCGCCGCACGTATTCGCTCTGCGCCTCTGCGAAGGTGGCTTGGGCCTTCTCAACTTCGGCGGCCGCAGACTGGATCGCCAGTTCAAAGTTGCGCTTATCCAAGCGCGCCAAGCTGTCGCCTTGCTTCACTTTGCTGCCTAAATTGGCGCTGACGGCGGCAATCTTGCCGCTCACTTCAAAGCTCAGTTCGGCGCGCTCTACCGGCAACAGCACACCAGAAAGCGTCCGACTTTGTTCAAGGGGCGAGGCACTGATTTGGGCCCAAGCGATTGGACGAACCACCGCGGTGGTTGCCTCCGGCGGTTGCTGACAGGCAGTTAGTAGGCACAACGCAGCGCCAATAAATAACAGTCGCATCGGGTTTTCTCCTCGTGGCAAGTGGGGGCAGTGACGCTCGGCATTCACGCCGATTTCCGGCGTCCTTTTTTAACCAGCTGACGACCGGCAAAGAGGTTCATGCTCATCAGGGTCAAGTTGGTGGCACCGGCAAGCAGCTCAAGGGCTTGCAGTGCGTAGAAAGTGCTGTCGAACTGACCGGCGCTGGCCCACTGATCTAAGAAGTAGGCACAGGGGATCAAGATCAACAGGCCGTTCGCCGCGATAAATGGCATCCGCTTCTGCTTGGCCTCGACCAATCGCCCCTTACGCCGTTTCGCCATCGCAGCTCCGGTGGCACCCGCCGTCGCGATGGCCGGGATCAAGATGAACAAACCCGGAAACACGATCAGCGCTTTCACTTGCTGGACGGCCGCAATCGACCCAAACAGCTCCACCAACACAGTGGCGCAGAAAAAGGTGGCGATGCAGGTGGTCGCCAGCAACGCAGCCAATCGATGAATGGATGGTTTCATATCTCTCTCCTCTGGAGTACAGTTGACAACACGTTGTCAATACTAGACCCGATGACAGCATGTTGTCAAAGTTAACGGGAGAGATCCGTCCGCATGAATCAGCAATCCAACGGTGAGTTGTTCACCACTATCGTGTTAGAGATGTTTAAGGTCGGCGGCATGTTGAATGCCCAAGGCGATGACATGGCAGAAGAATTCGGCATGAGCAGTGCCCGCTGGAAGGTGCTGGGCGCCATTGCCAAAGCGCAAACGGCGCTCACCGTAGCGCAGATCGCCCGCACCATGGGGCAAAGTCGCCAAGCCACCCAACGCATTGCTGATGTGATGGTGAAAGACGGCTTATTACAGTGGCAAGACAACCCCAACCACAAGCGTGCCAAACTGACCATGCTCACCCCGGAAGGGGAAAAGATCTATCAGCAGCTGGATCTAAAGCAAAGCCATTGGGCCGACAGTGCCGCCGAAAAAATCAGCCGCGAGCAACTTGAGCACACCTACGCCACCTTGCAACTGATGGCGAAGCACTTCGAGAGCTAAACCGCATTGCGGTTAAATATTAAGTAATAAAAAAGCCCTGCAACCTTGTTGCGGGGCTTTTTGTTTTCCGTACCTTTGCTTTATTTTCACATTATTTTCACGCCAACCATGCTAAGCCAATCGACCTGAACGAAATTCATGTTGGTTTAATCGTAAAACCAGTTTTATAAATTAAAACCAACCGCGTAAATATCCCATATAGAGCTTTAGCTCTAATTTTAAATATAGAAAAAAACAAAAATAAATAATCAACAGGAAAACATTGGCAAAAGCGCCCTAACACAGATCAAACCATTAACAAACCAAACGCACAAACTTAAAAATACATTTAAAATCAAAATCTTATAATTTATTGGTTTTTGAGTTAGCTCTTTAGCAACTGAATAACTTTTCACCTTTAACCACCAAGTGACAGTTTATCGACAAACGCCAATTCCTTGTTGTTTCTGGCTGAAAGTAAATATGCAAAAATATCTTTAGGCGTAAGTAACAATATAAAAATACAACCTGTAACTTATTAGAACAAACTTGTGTAGGCATTACTTATATTACTGCCATCACACCGAGGTGATAATGAACAGTTCCAATAAAATAAGGCCATCGCTGCTCGCTCTCGCACTGACGTTAGCGTTCACTGGCAGCGATACGCTGGCACAACCCATTACCGTGGGGGCTCAACCCCAGAGCCTCCTCAATGATGAATTGGCGTTAACCCATCACCGCCAGCAGTCAGCGGCAACAGCCACCACCGATACCGATGGTGATGGCATCAGCGACAGCGACGAGCTCGCCCAAGGCAGTGATCCACTGCAATCCAACTTGCTCGACTACCGCTTCGAGATTGCCGAAGACTTTACCGAGATTGATGCACGCGACAGTGCCGTACTGGACGCCGCCGCCGTGGCCGCGCTCACCCCGAAACAAGCCCAGTTCACCAGCCTGCAATATGGCCAACACAGCGGCACCATGAAGTTTGATGTTCATGGCGGCGAAGCGGTTTTTGGCGACTTCGATCTGACCATGAACGTCAACAACGCCCTGTGTGACCGCTACGACTTATCCTTTGATTACGGCCGCTCTAGCCGCAAACTGGTGCGCTCCATCGCCGTGAATCGGCTTAACGACGACAGCGTCATTAAGCCATTAACCGACATTGCCAGCTACCGCAATCCACGCACCGAAACCTTCAGCCTCGAAGGCAGCAGCGACAGCGATCAGATCCACTTTGAAGGCCGCCGCATGTGGCTGGGTCAGGTTAATATCAGCGGCCAATGTACCCTGCTGGATTTAGATTTAGACACCCTGCCCGACCGCTTAGAGCGGCTGTTAGGCACCGATCCGTTACGCGCCGATACCGACCAAGACGGCATTGATGATCGCCAAGAATACGACCAAGGCAGCGATCCCTTCGGTGGTGGCGACGACGATAACGACGGCATCCCCAACGAAACCGAAGTGGCGCTGGGCTTAGATCCCAACAACCCCGCCGATGCCCTGCTGGATTTAGACAGCGACGGCATGAGCAACGTGGATGAATTTACCCATCGGTTTGATCTCAACGATCCCCGCGACGCCGAGCAAGACGCCGATAACGACGGTTTCAGCAACCGCTTCGAATTGGATAACCACTTAAATCCCCGCGATCCCAGCGATGGCCGCGACGGCGACAGCGACAACGACGGCGTAAATAACGGCGACGACGCCTTTATCCACGATCCGCAAGAATCCCTCGACAGCGATAGCGACGGCATCGGCAACAACGCCGATAATGACGACGACAACGACGGCGTTAACGACAGCGATGACGCCTTCCCGCTGGATCCAGCCGAATCCCTCGACAGCGACAACGACGGCATCGGCAACAACATTGATAATGACGACGACAACGACGGCGTGAACGACGGCGATGACGCCTTCCCGCTGGATCCAACCGAGTCCCTCGACAGCGACAACGACGGCATCGGCGATAACCAAGATCCCGATGACGACAACGACGGCCTTAACGACGACATCGATCCCGAGCCAACGGTGCCCGACAGCGGCGCCGACAGCGATGGCGACGGCTGGAGCGATCATCAAGAGATCACCCAAGGCACCGATCCTTATCAGTCCAACCTGCAAGATTACGCGGTTGAGCTGCTGGAAACCTTTGCCGAAGTGGCCCAGAACGACAGCAGCGCCATCACCGATGAAGGCTTTGCCCGTGTCACCCCCAAACAGCTTGGCCACAGCCGCTTACAGTGGAGCGACTATCAGGGCGGCTTGTTTGATCGACACGGCGGCTTCGCCGTCTTTAACGACATGGAGCAGACCTTCACGGTCAGCAACCTATTGTGTGACCGCTACACCCTCTCGACCCACTTTGGCGCCTCCAGCGGCCGTGGCGAACGCGCAATCACCATCACCCGCAGCGAAGATGGCACCGAGATCCAACCCTACATGGACATCGCGCCATTAGGTCGGGCCGATTACCAGTACCCGATTGACAGCATCGCCGCGACAGAAACCTTGGTGGTTACCGGCCGCCGTTTGTGGCTACGGGAAATGAACATCAGCGCCCAATGCCAATTAACCGATTGGGATCTCGACACCATTGCCGACAAGGTCGAGCTGCTGCAAGGCACCGATCCTAAGTTGGCCGATACCGACGGCGACGGCAGCAACGACAACGTCGATCTGTTCCCAACCGACGGCAACGACTACCTCGATTTTGATAACGACGGCATTGGCGACAACGCCGACAGCGACGACGACAACGACGGCGTGAACGACGCCGACGATGCCTTCCCGTTCGACGCCAGCGAAACGCTGGACACCGATAACGACGGCATCGGCAACAACGTTGATGACGACGACGATGGCGACGGCGTTAACGACGCCGACGACGCCTTCCCGTTAGACGGCAACGAAACCATCGATTCCGACCACGACGGCATCGGCGACAACAGCGATCCAGATAACGACAACGACGGCGTCAACAACGGCGACGATGCCTTCCCGCTGGATCCATCGGAATCCCTCGACAGCGACAACGACGGCATCGGCAACAACGCCGATAGCGACGACGACGGCGACGGCATTGACGACCCGTTCGATCCCAACCCAACCACCCCCGACGTTGGCATCGACCAAGATGGCGATGGCTGGCCAGATCAATACGAACTGGATCAAGGCACCGATCCAAGCCAATCCAACCTGATTGATTACCACATCGATCTGTTGGAAACCTTTGCCGAAGTGGATCAGGCGGATACCAGCCTGGTCAACGATGAAGGCTTTGCCCGTGTCACCCCCAAACAGCTTGGCCACAGCCGCTTGCAGTGGAGCGACTATCAAGGCGGCTTGTTTGATCGACACGACGGCTTCGCCGTCTTTGGCGACATGGAGCAGACCTTCACGGTCAGCAACCTGTTGTGTGACAGCTACACCCTCTCGACCCACTTTGGCGCCTCCAGCGGCCGTGGCGAACGCGCGATCACCATCACCCGCAGCGAAGATGGCACCGAAATCCAACCCTACATGGACATCGCGCCATTAGGTCGAGCCGATTACCAGTACCCCATCGACAGCATCGCCACAGCAGAAACCTTAGTGGTTACCGGTCGCCGTTTGTGGCTACGGGAAATGAACATCAGCGCCCAATGTCAATTAACCGATTGGGATCTCGACACCATTCCAGACCGACTGGAACTGATCCAAGGCACCAACCCGAAACTGGCGGATACCGACGGCGACGGCAGCAACGATAACGTTGATCTGTTCCCAACCGACGGCAACGACTACCTTGATTTCGATAACGACGGCATTGGCGACAACGCCGATCTGGACGACGACAACGACGGCGTGAACGACGCCGACGACGCCTTCCCGTTCGACGACAGCGAAACGCTGGACACCGATAACGACGGCATCGGCAACAACGTTGATGACGACGACGATGGCGACGGCGTTAACGACGCCGACGACGCCTTCCCGCTAGACGGCTCTGAAACCATCGATAGCGACCACGACGGCATCGGCAACAACGCCGATGACGACGACGATGGCGACGGCAGCAACGACCGCGACGACGCCTTCCCGCTGGATCCATCGGAATCCCTCGACAGCGACAACGACGGCATCGGCAACAACGCCGATAATGACGACGACGGCGACGGCATTGACGATCAGTTCGATCCCAACCCAACCACCCCCGACGTTGGCATCGACCAAGATGGCGATGGTTGGCCAGATCAGTACGAACTGGAACAAGGCACCGATCCAAGCCAATCCAACCGCATCGATTACCACATCGATCTGCTGGAAACCTTTGCCGAAGTGGACCAAGCAGACAGCTCGGCCATCACCGATGCCGGCTTTGCCCGCGTCAGCGGCAAGCAGCAGCGGCACACCCGCTTCCAATGGAGCGCCTACCAAAATGGCTTGTACGACCGCGATGGCAACTTTGCCGTCTTTGGCGACATGACCCAAACCTTCACCCTCAACAACATGTTGTGCGACAGCTACACCTTGGTGTCTCACGCAGGGCAATCCAGCGGCAGTGGCACTCGCACCTTAAGCATCAGCCGCAGTGAAGATGGCTTGGCGATCCAGCCGCAGATCCACGTCGGCGGTGGCGGTGGTGCGGATCGTAATTTCCAGATCGACACGCTGGGCAGCACCGAAACCATTGTGGTGGTGGGTAACCGCATGCGACTGGAACGCATTGGCGTTCAGGCCCAGTGTCAGCTGATGGATTGGGATCTCGACACCCTGCCCGATCAGTTCGAGCTGAGCCAAGGCACCAACCCGAAACTGGCCGACAGCGACAACGACGGTCTGGACGATCCCATCGAGTTAGCCCACGGCCTCAACCCGATTGATCCCGCCGATGGCAGCCACGCCGACACCGACGGCGATGGCATCAACAACGGCGACGAGATCGCGTTTGGCTTCGATCCGCTTAACGGCAACGATGGCGCCCTAGATAGCGACAGCGATGGCATTCCTAACCACGTCGAGATCAGCCACGGCCTCAACCCGCACTTCTACCAAGATGGTCAGCTGGACTTAGACGGCGATGGCATCAGCAACCGCGACGAGCACCGCTTTGGCTTAGATCTGAGCGATCCGAGCGACGCCGAGCAGGATCTGGATAACGACGGCATCAGCAACCGCCGCGAAGTGGACAATGGCCTGAACCCGACCGATCCAAGCGACGCCGAACTCGATGCCGATGGCGATGGCGTGGCCAACCGCTACGACCAGTTCATCAACGACGCCAGCGAAGCCTACGACAGCGATAACGACGGCATTGGCGACAACCGCGATCCCGACGACGACAACGACGGGGTCAATGATCCGTTCGATGCCCTGCCGTTCGATCCCAACGAACAGCACGACCACGATCACGACGGCATTGGCGATGACGCCGACACAGATGACGACAACGACGGCATCAACGATGCAGACGACGCCTTCCCGTTGGATCCAACCGAGTCACAAGACAGCGACAACGACGGCATTGGCAACAACGCCGATCGAGACAGCGACAACGACGGCATCAACGACGACGCCGATCCGTTCCCAACGGATCCAACCGAATGGCGCGACAGCGATGGCGATGGCATTGGCAACAACGCCGATAGCGATGACGACAACGACGGCGTCAACGACCTAAACGATGCCTTCCCGCTGGATCCCAACGAAACCGTTGATACCGATCACGACGGCATCGGCAACAACGCCGATCCCGATGACGACAACGACACCATCTTGGACGGCGACGATGAGCAACCGCTGATCGCCAACCGCATCTACCAAGTGGATCTGCTGGAGGACTTCTCTGAACTTGTCGGCACCCCCGACAACGCCGACTTCACCGACCCATTGCGCCAGCAACTGACGGTCAAAGTCAGCGACGACGCCAGCTTGCAGCTGCGCGCCAGCGGCGCTGGCCAACGGGTGGATGACGCCAACAACTTCTCGATCTACGGCGGTTACCAATCGCTTAACTTCGAGCTGGCGGGGTTACAGTGTCCTAACTACACCCTGACCCTGGTTGCCGGTCGCATGACCAGCGGCAACGTGGCCCGTTACGTCAAAATCGTGCGAGAAAATGACGACGTAGAAGTGTTGCCGTTCACCGACGTTTCCGCCGGTGGGCTGGTCACCTACAGCGCGCAGATTGATGGCGTGGCCGATGGCATGCCAGAGCAGCTGCAACTGCTTGGTCGCAACAGCCTGATCAACAGCCTGCGGATTGAAGCGAACTGTGTGGTCGACGCCATTGGCGACAGCGACATGGACGGCTTAACCGACGTGCGTGAAGCAATCCACGGCACCGATGCCACCAACCCAGACACCGATGGCGATGGCCTACGGGATGGCGACGAAGTGCGTTACGGCTTAGATCCACTGGATCCAAGCGACGGTGACCGCGCCGACAGCGATCACGATGGGATCAGCAACGCCGACGAACTGAAGTACGGTTTGGATCCATTAAACCCTGCCGATGCGCAGGCGGACGCCGATGGCGATGGCGCCAGCAACTACGACGAAATTCGCTTTGGTTACGCGCCGCTGGATGCCAGCGAACGCCCTGCCGACAGCGACAACGACGGGGTGCTGGATCAGCAAGAGCAGCTGCAAGGCACCAACCCTTACCAAAGTAACTTAACCACTTACCAGGCTCGTGCGGTTGAGGACTTCAGAGTGCTCAGCGACGTACCAAGCCACGAGATGTTTGTGCCAGAGATGGCCGCCAAGTTAACGCCAAAACAGCACATGGCCACCCGCTTCGAGCTTATCGGCTATGGCGATGCCCAGCAGGTGTACCAAAGTAATGGCACCTCGGTCTGGAACCACTTGGACATGCACTATCAGATCAACAGTGTCTGTCCAAGCTACGATCTGACCGCCGAACTGGGTGCCTCCTCCTCCGGTGGCGCGCGCACCAGTTGGGTTGAACGGTTAGCTGACGGCACTCGCCTGTCGGACAACTGGTCTTTGGCAGACAACCCAGGACGAGTCGACTACCACAGCAGCATAGAGGTGGCGCAGGGGCTGAACTCGCAGATCCGCATCCGCGGCAGTGAAAGCATGTTGTGGAAACTGGCGATAGCGGAATCCTGCCAGCTGTTCGACAGCGACATGGACGGCCTTGGCGACGTGGTTGAAGCGCAGCTGGGCACCGATCCAAGCAACCGCGACAGCGACCAAGACGGCATCAGCGACGGTGACGAAGCCCAAGCCAACCTGAACCCACTCGATAACCGCGATGGCGCCAACGTCGATAGCGATGGCGACGGGGTCAACAACGGTCTGGAGCTGGAGCACGGCTTCGATCCGCTTGATGGCAACGACATGGATCTGGTCGACAGCGATAACGACGGCATCAACAACCGCGATGAGCTCGACAACGGCCTCGATCCGTTCGATGGCACCGATCTGCACGGCGACTTAGATAACGACGGCATCAGCAACCGCGATGAGCTGGCCAACAACTTGAATCCAAACGATCCAAGCGATGGCGCCAACAGCGACACCGACGGCGATGGCATCAACAACGGCGACGAGATCAACGCTGGGCTGAACCCCAATGATCACATGCTGCAGTTGCCCGATACGGTGATTGTGTCGCTGCTGGCCATGGACACCAACGGCGATAACCGCATCGACGATTGGGATCAACCGGTGGACATCAAGCTGCAGCGTTACTCGCTGCGTTCCGAGCAGTTCCAGTTAGGCACCATCGATCCGAAAATCAGCGCCAATGGGGGCGTTGTGCGCCCCACCGACATTCCGGAAGTGCGTACCTTCCGCGGTCAGATTGTTGGCGAGCCCGATTCCAACATCAACGCGGTGATCATGCCGGACTGCAGCATCAGCTACAGCGTGTTCTTGGGCTACAACGCCGCGCCGTACTTCGAGCTCAGCGCCGATGGCAGCATCTACAACCGCCATCAGTTGCCGTTAGCAGACGACAGCATCTGTGCCACGGATAACCCAACACTGGCGAAGTACCAGATGGCGTGGCAGCCACCGCTGGAGAACTGGAATGACGTTGGCCCGATGCCGACCGAAGATCAGCTCTACATCCCGCAAAACGGCGACGACTACCACGTCTTCCGCCGCGACGAGGCGATGCAGATCTCCTATCAGGTGTTCAGCCATCCGGCCTACGGTAACAACAACATCGCTGGCGCCATGGGCTATGCCGAGTTCCATAACCTTAACTCCGACTACGCCGCCATGCGTCAGTACCACCACCGCATCATCTTTAGCGACATGATGGTGGAAGTGGATGGCAACAACACCGATCGGGCGCGCTTCCGCGATAACTTTGGTAACAGTAAGGCCTACTTCTGGGATCAACGGGTTCAGGAAGGCAGCACTTACTACGAGCTGGGTTGGTGGGTATCGCCGGGCAGCTCCCACGGCCTCACCAACGGCTGGTGGTGGCAGGCGACCCCAGGTTGGGGCAATCAGCCAACCGCACAGCACGAGATGGGCCACATTCAAGGCTGTAAGCACGAATGCAGCCCAGAGCGGGTGTACGGCAGCGGCCCAATGCGCGGCGGTAATGGCGTCGCCACCAGCGCGCCAATCTTGGTGCAGCGTACTTCGGCCAACAAAAATGAAGTGCGTTGGTCGAACGGCTCGCGTTTGCTGGACATGAAACGCGTGTCCTACCCGCGCTGGCCGGTGCATCCGGTGGCCCAGCCGGATCACGCCAGTGTGCTGCGCGATCAAAGCACCCGCTTGGATGTGATCAGCAACGATTGGGATCCCAACAACACGCCGATGCAGATCACCGAGGTGGTGGTGATGGATACCTCAACCCCGGGGGCCAGTGGTTCACAGTTCACCATTAACGGCGACGACAGCATCGACTTTACCCCACCGAAAGGCTGGATCGGTCAAGTGGAAGCCTTCTACGTATTGGAAGACGCCAGTGGCCAATCCACCCGCGGGATCTTGCACCTTAACGTGGAAGCGCCGGGGATCAGCGACTACTACAGCTTGGACGCCAACACCTGTGTCGAAAACGACTTCAGTAACTTCAACAACAGCATGAGTGCCGGTTTGGTCAACGATATTATCAATATCTACGACTCGCCGGTGCCGCTGATGCGGATGCGTAACTGGGGTTACAAAGGCTGGGATCCTGAGATCAATCAGGACAACCCGCTGAACTGTGATTCGAAACGGGTTGAGAATGGCGCTGCTGGTGAAGCGGTTAATTACCAGCTAAGCCAGTGGCCGTTCTACCAGCGCGATCAGGTGAATGATGGTCACAAAGGTCAGCATCACCCGCACATCTGGGAGATCAACGATCAGAACTTCAGCTATTCGATGTGGTTCCGTAATGACGACACCATGATCGGCCGCCACGAGCTGGCCAGCCGTGGGCGTCTGTTTAATGGTGGCTGGGTCGGCGATGGTTGGATTATCTCCACCATCTACAACCCAGAGCAGGATCAGTACCAGCTGCAATTTGCTATCCACGATAAAAACGCCACCACCCGCGCGCCGCTGTTAACCGCCACCGCGGATGTGCCGACCTTGGCCGACAGCGATCGCTGGCACCATGTGGCGATGACAGTCGACTGGGCGCAACGCACCCTCAACGGTTACGTCGATGGGGTACTGGCCACCAGCGTCGAGATCCCAGCGCACTTTAGCTACGTGTCGACCTCGGGCACCGGTCAAACCTACGGTCGCGGCTCTTACGCCAAAGCCGGTCAGACCGACTCCGCTTACACCACCACCGGCAACAACGGCATCGATGAGATCATCGTCGCCCACGAGGCCTTTAGCGCCGAGCAGATCGCCGCCTTGTACCAACAGCGCCTGCCGGCTCTGTCGCCATTCCCTGGCAACGGCCAAGTGCAGTCGCTGGATGCGGTGAACCTAAGCTGGAGCAACCACAGCAGCTTGCAAGCGCAGATCCTCGGCTACCGTTTGTATCTGAGCAGCGACGCGGGTGCGGTAGAGCGTGGCGACAGCAGCGCCCTGCACAGCGCCTTGTTGCCAAGCAACAGCGTGAGCTTGGGTGCACTGGCGTACAGCGCCAGCTACTACTGGCGGGTGGATACCCTGCTGGATGATGGCAGCGAAGTGCAGGGCAACGTCTGGAGCTTGCGCGCCCCAGAATCCCTCGTGATCCGGCCGCCAGCACCCACCATCCCAGACTTCATCCCCGATGAAGAGGTTGATTATGGTGACGACGACGGCTCAGACGCCATCATGGATCTGCACCGTCACTAACCGGAAGAACCCTTAAGCAAACGCCGAAGCCCCGCTTCGGCGTTTTTTTTGGCTTGGATGAAAGTTCAGATAATTGGGCCGTAGGTGCGATTAGCCGCAGGCGTAATCGCACAAAAGTGGAATCAATCGGGAATCAAGGTGGAAGGTTGCCACTCACCGCATGGCACTGTCACGTTACGCCAAACAGCGGCTAACGTGACCTACGCTGCGGCATACAACCCCATCACGTAGGTGCGATTAGCCGCAGGCGTAATCGCACAAAAGTGGAATCAATAGGGAATCGAACAAAGGCACCAAGAAATGGCAACCATTGGCGACTGTCACCTTACGCCAAAGTAGGTGCGATTAGCCGCAGGCGTAATCGAACAAAAGTGAAATCAATCGGGAATCGAGGTGGAAGGTTGGCACTCACCGCATGGCACTGTCACGTTACGCCAAACAGCGGCTAACGTGACCTACGCGGCGGCACACAACCCAATGTAGGTTCGATTAGCCGCAGGCGTAATCGCACAAAAGTGGAATCAATAGGGAATCGAACAAAGGCACCAAGAAATGGCAACCATTGGCACTGTCACGTTACGCCAAACAGCGGCTAACGTGACCTACGCGGCGGCACACAACCCCATCAGGTGCGATTAGCCGCAGGCGTAATCGAACGAAAGTGGAATCAGGCTGCCACAGGCCAACCCCCTTGCGCCAGATCACCCCTTATCAACGTTGCTGACCACCCCCTCGGCAACGCCCAACAAAACCGCACCGATGCCGTGGCTAACCGTAAAAAACGGCTAGGATCGCCACCAATAAACGACACCCCAACCGCATCCACCAACCAGTGTGAATCCCAGCCGAGCACGGCAACCACAAAGCACCGGCTTGCTCCCACCCCGCCCTCTTTGAATTGAGTTTTTGTCACTCAATTCATTAACCAATGCCAACAAGCCAACGCTTTAACCCAAAACCCCACTGGGGCGCCATTCTCAGCACAAAATCGTTTCGGCAAAAAACCACTTTGTTACAGTGAATTAACAGTATTTGCCCAAGCCGCCATGCCATCGCAACCGCTTCGCAAGCAAGGCATTAACGCTGGCCCGCAGAAGGAACCGCACCATGAGCTCTCTGAAAATACCAATGCACTCAACCAGCACCATGATCAAAGCCAACCTAATCGCCGCCTTGGTGGTGGTACTGGCGATGGTGGTGTTGATCCTGCCACTGGAGTACGACATCGACCCCACGGGCTTAGGCGCCGCCTTTGGCTTAACCGAAGCGCCGCGCTGGCAACCGAGTAACGAACTGCAGCAACGGCATCAGTTGGCACCGCAACGGCAGCTGCGCTTGGCGGTGAATGTAGAGCCCCACCAACCGCTGTATTATCGCTGGCACAGCGATGGCCCTTTGCAGTTTTCGGCCCTTGGTTTAGCCGAGCCACGGCCATTAGTGGACGCCAGTGGCCTCCAGATGAGCGGCCAGTTATTGCTGGATGCGCCACAGCGAGTCACCCTGCAATTTAACAACGTCAGCAATGTGAACGTGTCGTTGCAACTGAGCCTTGATGGCCGCTTTACTCCGCTGCAGTAACCAAGCCGTAACCCTTCATTTACCCCTGATGATGGTTGCGGCAGCCAGCCGCAACCATCATTAGAAAAACTAATCAAAAAGGTTACTTTTTCTATGGAGAATAGCCATGCAAAAACTATTCATTCGCGGCACGAACGCCACCTCTGGCACCATAATCAGCAACACCATCAAAAACAACGAAATAACCTTTAAAAACAACAACTAATACTAAAAGTGACACGTCAGCCGACAACGTCACTTTTGGCCACACATTCCCCTTAGCACAGTTCCATCGCCTGCTCGTGTTGCCGCCAGCCTCCTGAACAATTGCCCCATTTAGTGCCAATTCGCCTCAAAATCACATCAGCACCAGCCGCCCCACAACTTTGCAACATCACAAAACACCCACAAAACTCCCGAGCGATCACAGCAAATGCCGCCCTCACACTGCAGATCGAATAACTCCGCAGCGGTTGTTGCCAAAACGTAAGCCGAAGTTGTAACTCAAACGGCATCAACACTCGTCGCGATGACAGCAAAGCCACCACAGAACAACCAATTAAACATCAACGCAACAATGCGGCGTTACGCCCACTTGTTGCCGATCGGTTATTGATGATCATCACGCATTCGCCCGTTCCACAACCGCAATCACAACCCGCACCCCTTGGCCTGTTACCACCGCGACACAACCGATAGCGTGAATTTGCATATTCATTCAGTTAAGCCCAGCTGGCATGGCATTCCACCCTGCGCCAAACGGCCAACACTGACGGGATCGCAGGATCACCTCAGCAGCTGTGGGGCTTCCGCCATTAACACTAAAAAAGATAATGATAAGTAACGAGGTCTTATGTCACTGCTTACGGTAAACCAGCTCCGCATTGAGTTTCCCTCCCGCCACGGGGTAGCGCGGGCGGTTAATGACATCAGCTTCAAGGTGGAAGCGGGCGAGATCTTAGGCCTGGTGGGCGAGTCCGGCGCCGGTAAGTCCACCATTGGTAACGGCGTTATCGACCTGCTGAGCAAGCCCGGTCGCGTCGCCGGCGGTGAAGTAACCCTAAATGGCGAGCGGATCTCGGGCTTAACCAACCAGCAGATGCGCTCGATTCGCGGCAGCCGCATCGGTTTTATCTTTCAAGATCCGATGACCTCGCTCAACAGCCTGTTCACCATTGAACAGCAGATGGTGGAAACCATCGTCGCCAACCTGCAGGTATCCCCACAAGAAGCGTTTGAGCGCTCGCTGGAGCTGCTAAAACAGGTGGGCATTCCGCAACCAGAGCAGCGCATTAAGCAATACCCGCATCAGTTCTCTGGTGGCATGCGCCAGCGGGTGGTGATCGCCATCGCCATGAGCTGCGAGCCAGAGCTGATCATCGCCGATGAGCCCACCACCGCACTGGATGTGTCGGTACAGGATCAGATCCTCAAGCTGATCCGGCAGATGTGTGAGCAGCGCAACGTTGGCTGCATGCTGGTCACCCACGACATGGGCGTGGTGGCCAACGTCTGTGATCGGGTGGCGGTGATGTACCGTGGCGATCTGGTTGAGCTGGGCCAGACCGAGCAGATCCTGCACGCGCCAACCCACCCATACACCCAAAGCTTGATCAGCGCGGTGCCGCGCCCGGATGTGAAGCTGGATCGCTTTCCGCTGGTGAACTACATCGAGCAAGCGGAAGAGGTGCCACAGATTGACGTGGCCAACCACTGGCTGGGGCAGTCCCAAGACTTTATTAAGCACGACGGGCCGCTGCTGCAGGTGCAGAACTTGGATCTGCACTTCACCATCAAAGACAGCATCTTCCCATCCCGCCGCCAGCGCCTGCACGCCACCAACAACGTGTCGTTCGACATCGCCGAAGGCGAAAGCTTTGGCTTGGTGGGCGAGTCTGGCTCGGGCAAATCCACCGTGGCGCGGATCATCGCTGGCTTACAAGAGGCCGACAGCGGCGTCATCAACTTTGAAGGCATTAATCTCACCGCGCTGAAATCCGAGCGCGAGCGCCGCCCACTGCGCCGCCAGATGCAGATGGTGTTCCAGAACCCATACACCTCGATGAACCCACGGATGAAGGTGGCCGACATCATCGCCGAGCCGATCCGCTTCCACAATTTGGCCGAGAACGAACGCGAAATTCGGCAAATCGTCGCCGATCTGCTGGATCACGTTGGGCTTGGGGCCAAAGCGGGGCTGCGCTTCCCGCACGAATTCTCTGGCGGTCAACGGCAGCGGATCTCCATCGCGCGCGCCTTGGCCACTCGGCCTCGATTGCTGATCTGCGATGAGCCAACCTCGGCGCTGGATGTGTCGGTACAGGCGCAGATCTTGAACCTGCTGAAGGATCTGCAAGATGAACTCAACCTCAGCATGTTGTTCATCAGCCACGACTTACCGGTGATCCGCCAGATGTGTGACCGCATCGGCGTGATGCAAAAAGGCACCCTGCTGGAAGTGGCCCCAACCGAACAGCTGTTCGAGCGACCGCAAAGCCCCTACACCAAATCGCTGATTGGGCTGATGCCGCAGATAAAGGCACCAAGCGGCGCCAACGCTAACAACGCCAACGCCAACGCCAACGCCAACGCCCAGCACGTTGCGTAACCAGAATTTAAAACTAATAAAATCAATACAATAACAAGTGAGGCAACCATGAAAGCATTATCGAAACTGAGCACCGCGCTACTGGCCGCAGGCCTAATGTGCAGCGCCCAAGCCGCCGACATCACCGTGGCGTTTGACGCCGATCCCGTATCACTGGATCCGCACGAGCAGCTGTCCGGTGGCACCATGCAGTTGTCTCACATCGCCTTCGATCCGCTGGTGCGTTTCGATCAAAGCTTTGGCTTTGAAGCGCGCTTGGCCGAAAGCTGGCAGCGCATTGATGAAAACACCATCCGCTTTACCCTGCGTGATGGCGTGCAGTTCCACAGCGGCAACCCACTGACCACCAAAGACGTGGCGTGGACCCTGAACCGCCTGCAATCCAGCCCCGATTTCCGTGGCCTGTTTGCCCAGTTCGAACCGATCAAAGTGATTGACGATCTGACCTTCGAACTGATCACCAAGGGCCCATTCCCGCTGGTGATGCAGTCCGCGACCTACATCTTCCCAATGGACAGCAAGTTCTACTCTGGGGTGGATGCCAACGGCAAAGACAAAGGCGCGTTGGTGAAGCACGGCTCTACCTACGCCTCTGGCCATATCTCTGGGACTGGCCCGTTCATCGTGCAATCCCGCGAGCAAGGGGTAAAACTGAAGTTTGCCCGCAACGGCAACTACTGGGATAAAGCCAGCGCCGGTAACGTCGACAACATGACCTTGGTGCCAATCAAAGAATCCGGCACCCGCGTGGCGGCCTTGCTGTCTGGCGATGTCGACATGATCGCCCCAGTGGCCCCAACCGATCACAAACGCGTGAAGAAAACCAACGGCGTGGAACTGGTGACCATGGGCGGCACCCGCGCCATCACCTTCCAGTTGAACCAAAACACCAACGAAGCGCTGAAAGACGTTCGCGTGCGTCAGGCCATCGTGCACGCCATCAACAACCAAGGCATCGCTAAGAAGATCATGCGCGGCTTTGCTACCCCTACCGGCCAGATGAGCCCAGCGGGTTACGCCGGTTACGACGCGGACTTAGCACCACGCTACGACGTCAAAAAAGCCAAGGCGCTGTTGAAGGAAGCCGGTTACGAGAACGGCTTCTCTATGAGCCTGATCGCTCCGAACAACCGCTACGTTAACGACAAAAACATCGCCCAAGCGGTGGCGTCGATGCTGGCCAAAATCGGCATTAAAGTGGACGTAAAAACCATGCCGAAAGCGCAGTACTGGCCACAGTACGACCTGTGTGAAGCGGACATGCAGATGATTGGTTGGCACGCCGACACCGAAGACACCGCCAACTTCTTCGAGTTCTTGCTGATGAGCCGCAATGCCGACACCGGCGCCGGCCAGTACAACTGTTCTTACAGCAACAGCAAGCTGGACAAGCTGGTGATCGCCGCCAACAGCGAAACCGACACCGCCAAGCGCAGTGCCTTGCTGCAACAGGCTGAACGCATCGCTTACGACGACGCCGCGCTTGTGCCACTGCACTTCCAAAACTTGGCCTGGGGCGCCCGCACCGGCTTGGACATTGCCCCAGTGGTTAACGCCATGAACTTCCCTTACTTTGGCGATCTGGTGGTTAAGTAAGCCCAACGCCTAGGCGGCAGTGCAGCCACTGCCGCCGCTGTGTTTCGGAGGGAGGTTATCGAGCCGTTTTGATTACCTTGAGGCGTTCGAGTTAGCGAGCCTCCCTCCACTTTATTTGTTTCAGTCACCAGTACGGATCGTTTTTTATGTTCACTTTTTTGATCCGCCGGTTTGCCCAAGCAGCCGTCGTTATGTTCATCATCTCGATGATCGCTTTTTCTATCCAAGACAACCTTGGTGATCCGTTGCGTGAGATGGTTGGCCAATCGGTATCGGAAGCCGAGCGCCAAGCGCTGCGCGATCAGATGGGGCTTAACGATCCCTTTATGGTGCAGTACGGCCGCTTTTTAGCTAATGCGGTGCAAGGGGATCTGGGCGATTCCTACTTCTTCAAACGCCCAGCCCTAGACGTTATTGGCGACAAAATGGTGGCCACTTTAGAGCTGGTGTTCGGCGCGCTGATCATCATTGTGGTCTGCTCGATTCCCGCGGGAATGTATTGCGCCATCAAACCCAACAGCATCGGTTCGAAGCTGATATTGGGGATCTCCACCGCTGGGATCTCAATCCCCGTGTTCCTGACCGCCATCTTGCTGATGTACCTGTTCTCGATTGAACTGGGCTGGTTGCCATCCTACGGCCGTGGCGAAACCGCCAATGTGCTGGGGTGGGAATCGGGCTTTATGACCGCCGACGGCTTGGCTCACTTGGTGCTGCCATCAGTCGCGCTGGCGTCGATCATGCTGCCGCTGTTTATCCGCCTGATCCGCGCCGAAATGGTGGAAGCGCTGCAAAGCGAATACGTTAAATTCGCCCAAGCCAAAGGCTTGCCCCAGCGTCAGGTGTGGTTTAAGCACGCCTTTAAAAACACCATGCTGCCGGTACTGACCGTCGGCGGGGTGCAAATTGGCACCATGGTGGCCTACACCATTTTGACCGAAACCGTCTTCCAATGGCCGGGCATGGGCTCGATGTTCCTAGAGGCGATCAACCGCGTTGATGCGCCGCTGATCGTCGCCTACGTGATTGTGGTCGGCCTTGTGTTCGTTACCACCAACACCATCGTTGATCTGCTCTACGGCCTGATCAACCCAACCGTGAACCTGACTGGGAAGCAATAATATGAGCCACAACGCATCCGAGCTGTCACGGTGGCAGCGCATCAAACAATCCGATCTGTTCTACCTGTTTCGCCGCGACAAAGTCGCCATCGCAGCCAGCGCGGTGTTGCTGCTGCTGGTTATCGGCGCGGTGTTCGCGCCGGTGCTGTCGAACCAAAACCCCTACGATCTGGCGGTTTTGGACATCATGGATTCCGAGCTGCCACCGGCGTGGGATGAAGAGATGGGCGACAGTCGCTTCCTGCTGGGCACCGACGACCAAGGCCGCGATATCTGGTCAACCATCCTGTATGGTTCGCGCATCTCACTGCTGATCGGTTTTGCTGCGGTACTGCTGCAAGCCACCATCGGCATCGCCGTTGGCATGACTGCCGGTTACTTTGGCGGCAAGATTGATAACTTGCTGATGCGCGCGGCGGACATCCAACTGTCGTTCTCCACCTTGATGGTGGCGATCATCATCTCCGCCATCGTCCAAGCCACCTTGGGATCGGAGCTCTATAGCCAATATGCGGTGGTGATGCTGGTGCTGATCATCGGCATCGCCGAATGGCCGCAGTACGCCCGTACCGTGCGAGCCTCGGTATTGGCGGAGAAAAAGAAAGAGTATGTGGACGCGGCGCGAGTCATGGGCTTTAAGTCATTCCGCATCATGTTCCGCCACATTCTGCCCAACACCCTCACCCCCATTTTGGTGATTTCGACGGTACAGATCGCCAACGCCATCATGAGCGAAGCGGCACTGTCGTTCTTAGGTTTGGGCATGCCAGTAACCGAGCCGTCGCTGGGTTCGCTGATCTCCATCGGCTTTAACTACATCTTCAGCGGCAGCTGGTGGATCTCCGCCTTCCCAGGCATCGTGCTGGTGACCTTGGTGCTGGTGATCAACCTGTTGGGCGACTGGCTGCGCGATGCCTTTAACCCGAAGCTGTACAAAGAGCTGTAACTCACTTTGGCGTGGCAGCGGTTGGTGGGCTACCGCCGCAGTCACGCCCCCTATTTCTGTGCCACTGCACGAGATTACCCAAACAACGGACGCCCCTTACTGAGCCTCGCTCACGCATTACCACATGCGATTTCAATGACATTGCAAAACGGGAATAATGGCGCAAACTACAGTTAAACTTTACCAATCCGTCAGGAATTAGCCCATGCGCCAACTCACCCCCCTCATCCCGATTGCGATGCTGCTAAGCGCCTGTGGCGGCAGCGGCGGCTCTGACGCCCCAGAAGCGAGCCAAGGCCAGTTCTCTTTGGCGATTTCAGACGCGCCGGTGGACAGCGCCAACCGCGTGGTATTGGCCTTTAATTACGCGGTGCTGGTGCCAGAAAATGGCAACGACGCCCAGATCCTCGATCTGCGTCAGGACAATGATGCACCCCAACAGCTCGATCTGCTCGCATACCAAGGCAGCAACAGCGCCACCTTGATCAACAGTGCCACCTTGCCGGTGGGCAATTACCGCTTATGCGTTTACGCCCTCGATGGGGATGGCAGTGAGCAGCGCTCCTTTGTCGACAGCGACAACGGCATCGTGTCGCTGCAGGTTAACGCCAACGGCAGCTGCTTCGGCACCCGCCCCGACGACACCAGTGACAGTGGTCGCTTGGCGTTTGCCAAAGACAACGAACTGCTGAACATCAACAGCGGCATCAATCAGTTTGTGGTGGAGTTTGATCTGCGCCAAGGGCTAGTGGATCCCGTTGGCCAAGCGGGGATGTTCATTAAGCCCAACTCGGTTACCTTGGTGAACTTGGCCCAAGCGGGCACCATCAGCGGCAGCGTCAGCGCCGAGCTGATGAGCAACTGCGAAACCGACAGCGGTGCCGCCACCCCGCAACATGCGATCTACCTCTACGCCGGTGACGTGGCTCAAGCCGATCAAGGCGACAGCATTGGCGATGGCGACTACCCCGCTGACAGCAGCTTGCAAGCACCAGTGGCGGTGGCCAACGTCAACGCCACAGACAACACCATGGGCTATGAGTTTGGCTTTGTTGGCGCCGGTCAATACAGCCTCGGCTACAGCTGCACCGCCGCGGCCGATCTGCCCGACAGCCATCAAACCGAACAGGATGGGTTTACCCTCTATCAAAGTGGCGGCCCCATTACGGTCAGCGCCGAACAAACCACCGCCTTCGACTGGGTGGTCACACCGCAATAATCCGTGCCGCAATAAAAAACGAGCGCCGGAGCGCTCGTTTTTTTAGCTTAATTGCAGCCCCGCTTGGGCGTGTTCAGCCTGACTTAACCAATGGCGAAACTCCACTTGATAGCCACAAGCCAAGGGTTGTTGCTGCCACGCAACGCAGACCATGTTTGGCGGTGGCGTTAACCTCGGCGTGGTATTGAAGGTGATCAGATCAAACGAGCTGGGCTGCAAAATGGCGATCAACTGCTGCAGCAACTGCGGGCACTCGGCGGCGATATCCAGATCGGTTTCAAAGCTGACGTAGGAGCTGTCCTCCTGCGGTGTAATGTGGATGGTGATGTACTGATCGCCACGAATGCCATTCATTGAATAACCAAAGGGCTCAAACAGGTGCTGATCAAAGGCAAAGCCAGGGAACAGCTGCTCAAGCTGCAACAGCTCGGCGATGCCATCGGCACTTTGCTTATCGCTGCGCAAATACTGCGCCGCTGGCCCCTCAATGTGGTACATCAGCAGTTCGGTGGTGATGTCATCCGTCGGCGGCGCAAACGGCTTGTCCATATGCCAGACGTAGTTGTGGTGACCATCCAAATGGCCTAAGCGATACGCCTTACCCGCCAGCAACTGATTGAGCCGCGCCATGTCTTGGTCAAAGCAGGTTCTTTGCAGGTGTGATTGGTATTCGTTTTTGCGCTGAAAGCTGGCCATGGCGATCCGGTCGCGGCCAATGGCATCGATAAAGAACGCGACCGAATCCACGAGCGTGATCTCACCACAGGTGATCATCAAGATGCGATCGTCCCACACAAACAGGCTCGATTCCGACAACAGATAAGCGTCCAGCTGCTCGTTATGCAGCTCCGATAAAATGGTGGCGTTGCAGCGACTCACCAGCTCAGTCCAAAACGCCCTTGGGCGCCGACGCAGATCCGCCGCAGCGGCGGTAACCACTATCTCAACTTTCTTTTCTGACCCTTCAAAAAACATCGCTCGAACTTTCCATCGATTGCTCTGCCCAGCCAGTCTGAGCGGCGCTATTGTAGCGATCTCTCCAGCAAATCCAACATACAATTAACAGGCAGGAAGCGAATTTGATTTTTGTTTGCAATTTTGCATTCACAAGGTATAACGCCTGCACAACAACTCCGCCGCCAACGGCGCTAATAAATTTTTTGGAGCAGCTCACCATGGTTAAGGGCGAACGCTATTTAGAGACCCTATATAACAGCTACGGCCAAAGCTTCAGCATCGATAAGGTGCTGTTTGAAAGTCAAACCGAGCACCAACATCTGATCATCTTTGACAACGCCCAATTTGGCCGCGTGATGGCACTGGATGGAGTGATTCAAACCACCGAAAAAGATGAGTTTATCTACCATGAAATGCTCACTCATACGCCGATTTTGGCCCACGGCAACGCCAAGCGGGTGCTGATCATCGGTGGTGGCGACGGCGGTATTTTGCGGGAAGTGCTACGTCATCAACGTATCGAGCACGTCACCATGGTGGAGATCGACGCCTCGGTGGTGGAGATGTGCAAAACCTACCTGCCGAACCACAGCGCCGGCGCCTTTGACGATCCGCGCACCAATCTGGTGATCTGCGATGGCCGTGAATTTGTGCGTAATTGCCAAGATAAATTCGATGTGATCATCTCCGATTCCACCGATCCCATTGGCCCTGGCGAAGCGCTGTTTACCAGCGACTTCTATCAAGGCTGCGCCAACTGCTTAAACGACGATGGCATCTTGGTGACCCAAAACGGCGTCTGCTTTATGCAGTTGGATGAAGTCACCACCACCGCTAAACGCTTAAGCCCTTACTTTTCCGATCAAAGCTTCTACAAAGCCGCCGTGCCCACCTACATCGGCGGCGACATGACCTTCGCTTGGGCCAGCCATAACCCACAGCAGCGCCAACACAACATCGACACCATCCGTGCGCGCTTCGAGCAAGCCAATATCCGCACCCGTTGGTACACCCCGCAGCTGCACCTTGGCAGTTTTGCCCTGCCGCAATACGTGCTGGATGCCTTAGCCGAGTAACCGTAATGGCGCCCCGGTGGCGCCTTGGAGTTTGCCCTTCGATGTGGACCATCAACGACGCCCTGTCGACCTACAACATTCCCTATTGGAGCAACGGTTACTTCACCATTGGTGACAACGGTAACGTCGCTGCTACCCCAACAACCAATGGTCAGCAGATCGATCTGCACCGCTTGGCGCAACAGTTGCGCGATAACGGCATGACCCTGCCGGTCTTGGTGCGCTTCCCTGACATTCTGCAGCAGCAGGTACACAACCTCTGTAATCACTTTAACGAGGCGATCGACGCTTACGGTTATCAAGGTGACTATCTGGCGGTCTACCCGATCAAGGTTAATCAACAGCGCCAAGTGGTGGAGGGGCTGCTGGCCAGCCAACACCAACTGGAGCGCAAGCAACTTGGGCTTGAGGCCGGCAGCAAGCCAGAGCTGCTGGCGGTGCTGGCATTAGCCGGACGCGGCAGTTCGGTGATCGTCTGTAACGGCTACAAAGATCGCGAGTACGTGCGTTTGGCGCTGATCGGCGAACAGCTGGGACACAAGGTGTTTATCGTCCTAGAGAAGCAATCGGAGCTGGAGCTGGTGCTCAAAGAAGCCAAGGCGATGGGGATCACCCCGCGCCTAGGGGTACGAGCGCGACTGGCCTCCCAAGGCAGCGGCAATTGGCAAAGCTCCGGCGGGGTGAAATCGAAATTTGGCCTCAAGGCGCACCAGATCTTAGCGGTGATTGCCCGTCTCGAAGCCGAGCAGATGCTCGACTCATTGCAACTGCTGCACTTCCATTTAGGCTCGCAGCTGGCCAACATTCGCGACATCCAGCGCGGCCTTAAAGAAGCGGGCCGCTTCTACGCCGAGCTACACCAACTTGGCGCCCGCATCGATTACCTTGATGTCGGCGGTGGCTTGGCAGTGGATTACGAAGGCACCCGCAGCCAAAGCGCCTGCTCTGCCAACTACTCGATGCGCGAATACGCCAACAATGTGGTGTGGGTGCTTGGCGACGTGTGCCGCGAACACAACTTGCCGCACCCCAACCTGATCAGCGAATCGGGGCGAGCGATGACCGCCCATCACGCGGTGCTGATCGCCGACGTTATCGGCGCCGAAACTCAACAAGTGGGCGCGCTTAGCT
Organism: uncultured Ferrimonas sp.; assembly: GCF_947489035.1. Lineage (GTDB taxonomy): Bacteria > Pseudomonadota > Gammaproteobacteria > Enterobacterales > Shewanellaceae > Ferrimonas. The sequence goes on from NZ_CANLCI010000011.1 coordinate 88,492, forward strand.
CACCGTCAGCCGACGCGCCGATCATCCTCGATAACCTGTGGCGCACCTACCAAGATGTGCTAACCACCACCGATCAGCGTGCCGTCGTTGAGCTATACCACGACACCATGAGCGATCTCGCCGAAGTGAATACCATGTACACCTTCGGCACTCTTAACTTGCAGCAGCGCGCATGGAGCGAACAGGTGCACACCGCCACCTGCCAATTGATCGCCAAGCAGCTGTCGTTTAAGAACCGCGCCCACCGGCCGATCATCGACGAGCTCAACGAGAAACTGGCGGATCGCTTGTTCGTCAATTTCTCGCTGTTCCAGTCACTGCCGGACGCTTGGGGCATCGATCAGGTGTTCCCGGTGTTGCCACTGTCGGGGCTGGATCGCCAACCAGAGCGACGGGGGGTGATCCTCGACATCACCTGCGACAGCGACGGCATTATCGATCAATACGTGGATGGCCAAGGGATCGAGACCACCCTGCCGCTGCCCACCTTCGATCCAGCCGATCCTTACCACATCGGCATCTTTATGGTTGGCGCTTACCAAGAGATCTTGGGGGATCTGCACAACCTGTTTGGCGATACCGAATCGGTGGACGTACGGCTTGATGACGCTGGCAACGTTGAGTTGGGCGAGATCCAGCGTGGCAACAGCGTTCGCGATGTGCTCAACTACGTCAACATCAACGCCGACACCCTACTCAGCAGCTACAAATCGTTGGCCAGCAAACTGCCCAAGCCAGAACGCCAAGCGGTGCTGGCCGAGCTGGAACTGGGCCTTGGCGGCTACACCTATCTTGAGGATCTGGATTAATGAGCCAGCCACAATCACGCTGGCAGATGCCCGCAGAATGGGCCCAACAGCGACGCACCTACGTCGCTTGGCCTTGCCGCGACGCGATCTGGAGCCTTGGCGTTGACGCCGCCAAACAGGCCTTTGCCGAGGTGATCGACGCCATCAGTCAGTTTCAACCGGTCACCCTATTGGTGCGGCCACAGCAGTTAGCAGAAGCACAACAGCGGGTGCCCGCGCACAACGTTACCTTGCTGCCGCTGGCGCTGGACGACAGCTGGGCGCGGGACATCCTACCGCTGTTTGTCACTCACCCCGAACTGGGGCTCGGCGCGGTCGATTTTGCCTTTAATGCTTGGGGCGAGAAGTTCAACCCCTACCACAACGACGCCGCCGCAGGGCAGGCGCTGCTGCAGGCGCTCGCGCAGCAACAGCCGCTGCAGTGGCAAACGGAAGCGATGGTGTTTGAAGGCGGTGCCATCCACAGCAACGGCCAAGGCACCTTGCTGACCACCGCCGAGTGTCTGTTGCACCCCAATCGCAACCCCAACCTCAATCAAGCCGAGATTGAGCAGCGACTGCTGACCCGCTTAGGCGGCGACAAACTGCTGTGGCTGCCCAAAGGGCTGCATGGGGATGTCGATACCGATGGTCACGTGGATAACATCGCCACCTTTACCGCCCCGGGCAAACTGCTGAGCATGCACTGCGACGACCGCCAGCACCCCAATTTTGAGCGCTACCAAGCCAATGCCGCTTACCTAAGCAATCAAATCGACGCCCACGGCCAGCCACTGCAGCTAACCACCATCCCCCAGCCGCAGGATGTTAGCCTTGATGGCGAACCGCTGGCGCTCAGTTACATCAATTACTACCTCGGTAACGACGTGGTGGTGGTGCCCGCCTTTGGTCAGAACGATCACGACCAAGAAGCGGCGCAAATCATCCAAGCGCAATTTCCCACTCGCGAAGTGGTTGCCATCGACGCCATGCCCATTTTGGCCGGCGGCGGCGGCATCCACTGCATCACCATGCAGGAGCCAAGCTGATGCGTACCGTAACCTTTGCCGCCACTCAGCTAGCGCTGAGCGACAACCTTGACGCCAACCTCAATCGCGCCGAAGCCGCCGTACGCCGCGCCGCCGAGCAAGGGGCGCAGGTGATCTTGCTGCAAGAGCTGTTCGAAGCGCTCTATTTCTGCAAAAAGCAGAAGGCGGACTACCTCGCCTTAGCCAACCCGCTCGACAACCACCCTTGGCTGCCACGTTTCGCGGCGCTGGCAAAAGAACTGGAAGTGGTGCTGCCGATCAGCTTTTTCGAACGTGCCAACAACAACTTCTTTAACAGCTTGGTGATGATCGACGCTGATGGCCGCGTGCTCGACTGCTACCGCAAAAGCCACATCCCCGACGGCCCCGGCTACAGCGAAAAGTTCTACTTCAGCCCCGGCGACAGCGGCTTTAAGGTGTGGGATACCCGCTACGGTCGCTTTGGCGCCGCCATCTGTTGGGATCAGTGGTTCCCAGAAGCGGCGCGAGCGATGGTGCTCGATGGCGCCGAAGCGCTGTTCTACCCCACCGCCATCGGCTCTGAGCCACAGGATCCCAGCCTCGACAGCAAAGATCATTGGCATCGGGTGATGCAGGGCCACGCCGCCGCCAACATGGTGCCGGTGATCGCCTCCAACCGCATCGGTATCGAGCAGGACGACGAAATTGAAACCACCTTTTACGGCAGCTCCTTTATCACCGACGAGACCGGCGGCCTCTTGATCGAAGCCGATCGCAGCGAAGAAACGGTGCTGCTGGCCGAGATTGATCTCGACGCCGCGGCGACCAACCGCCGCAGCTGGGGCTTGTTCCGCGATCGGCGCCCCGAATTGTATGGCGCACTGAGCAAATTGGCGCCTTAACCAGCGCCTTATCCTGCCTTGCTTTGACTGTAAACGGCGAGCCTGAACGCGCCGTTTACAGTCTTCACATTAACTCCTCAACCATAACCGCAACACTTTGCGGTTATACAACAGGAAAGCGCGACACCTTTTAGGGCAACGACAATCAGCGCTGGGGGCTGTACCTGACCGACATCGACGGTGATGGGATCTCTGCCTATACCGACACCAGTGGCGGTGGCTAACGTCAACGCCACAGACAACGCCATGGGCTATGAGTTTGGCTTTGTTGGCGCCGGTCAATACAGCCTCGGCTACAGCTGCACCGCCGCGGCCGATCTGCCCGACAGCCATCAAACCGACCAGGATGGGTTTACCCTCTATCAAAGTGGCGGCCCCATTACGGTCAGCGCCGAACAAACCACCGCCTTCGACTGGGTGGCCACACCGCAATAATCCGTGCCGCTGATACCGCATCAAGCTGTGCGTCACTTCAGCGTTACGCTTAAAAAAACGAAGCCTTAGGGCTTCGTTTTTTATGGGCTGGCGGCGGTGGTTAGCTGTTGGTTTCACAATCTAAATACGCTCTCAAAACTTTGGCCGTTGCGGATACGTTCTAAGTGTTGGTACAGCTCGAGTGGCTCCACGGTTTGCACGGCCAATCTCGATGCCAAATAGTTTTGGTGTGCATTGCCACCACGAAAAAATTCGTTGCCGTAAGTTAGCCGTTTAACCGCAGCAACCTCGGCAGCTCCCAAGCGGATGTTTTCCACCAAAAAGGGCGCTCGATGATCCACCATCAGCGCAACCCCTTCGTTAAACCAAATGGGGATCGCCACCCAGTGGGTCAACCAACCCACGCGTGCACCCACCTCCGCATGGACCAATTCATGCGCCGCCACATCAACATTTTGCCCATGTTCAGCCAGAACAATGCAGGTACCAAACGGCGTATAATTTGCAGTGGCCGTTGAATTGGCACCAAACCTAGCCGCTTCCTGACGGTCAGCCACCAGTACGATTTTTGGCGTTGCGCGCATCGGCCCAAATGTCGACTCTACTCTGGCTTTTCCCTGCCTAATCGCTGCTAAGGCTGATGCGCTCTCGTCAAAATGAGCCGCAGCATAAACATTGGGGGCGAGCTGTTGGTATTCCGTGAAACCGACCATTTCACAGGCAATGGCATGACGCTGAGTAACCAGCCCGAGAACCAATAAGGCAGAAAACACTGAAAGGGCAATAAGTTGTAATTTATTCATACGCCCACTCTCCTTGTGCAGCGATGCTCTAACACCGTGGTTGTTCTGGCCTGCAATGACGGGCCTGACCCTGAAATCATTTTGGGGCGTTTATGATCATCGAACGACCCCAAGATAACCCGCTCGGCACAAGCTAACCAATTGAATGCAGTGAACATAGCCCGCAATCGGCGTTCATAAAGAGATAACGCAGGAAAAAATTAACCCACTCAACCGCGCTAACTCGCTCACTTCAATCAAGAAAACCTCAGCGTCTCGCCTCCGTTAACAGTTTTGACATTGATCCTTCAGCCACAGCGCCAATACTTTACGGTTATAGAATAAAAAACCAGCACACCTTAGGGGCTCAAATCAATCTGTCATAGGAAGCAAGCGTCGATAAAACAATCCATTACGGATGGAGGCCCTTGCAGTGAGGAGTTTTGTCATGCCAACACTATCGCGCCTGTTCGGGTTCACTTCGCTGTTGCTGCTCAGCAGCAACCTCGCCGCCGCCAGTTTTGATGACGTCGACGGCGATGGCCTAACCAACCACATCGACAACTGCCCAACCATCGCCAATCCGGATCAAGCGGATTACAACAACAACGGCGAAGGGGATCTGTGCGATACCGGCTTTCCCTTACTGCTGTCTAATGCCCGCACCAACCTGTGTGTGGGGGTAACCGGAGCCAGCCTCGATGAGGGCGCAAACGTCGCCCCGGTAAGCTGTAATGCTTCGGCACCCGAACAACAGATCCGTCAAGTGGCCATGCCTCATCACAATGGTCGCTTCCAGTTAAAGTTCAACCACAGCGGACTGTGTTTAGGGCCGCAACAGGGCAGCGATAAGCAAGGCACCAGCTTAGTGCAGCAAAGCTGTAACGACAGCCTGCAACAGCAGTTTCAGCTACTGGAAGATAACGGCCGCTTTGCCTTTATGATTGGCGATGGCGGTCAAGTGGTGGATTCCCACGCCTACCGCAGTGACATCATCCAATACCCAGATTTAGGCAACGACAATCAGCGCTGGGATCTGTTCTTAACCGACCTTGATGGCGACGGCTACCACGATCTGGAAGACGCCTACCCTGAGGATCCCAGCGAATGGTTCGACAGCGATTACGACGGCCTTGGCGACAACAGCGATCCCCATCCTTACGTCAGCAATAACGACATTGATGACGATGGCAGCGACAACTATTTCGATAACTGCCCGATGCTGGCGAATCCCAGCCAAGTGGATATCGATGGCGATGGCATCGGCGATGACTGCGACTCCTACCCCAAAGACTACTTTAATGATGCCGACGGCGATGGGATCTCGGCCTTTACCGATAACTGCCCGAACAACGCCAACCCGGAGCAAACCGACAGCAACCACAACGGCGTCGGGGATGCCTGCGACAGCACCATCGCCACTGAAGTAGAGCGCGTGTTGTTCAGCAACCAACGCAGTGGCTTATGCCTTGCTGTTGCCGCAAGCAGCCAGGCCCTAAACGCAAATGTGGTACCCAGCCCGTGCGACAATGCCGATAAGGCACAGCAACTGGAATTCGTGCCAGCCACAGCAGACAGTCATCGCCACCAGTTGCGCTTTCGTCACAGCCAGCTGTGCTTAGGCAGCCGCGATGGCAGCAGCCGTAACGGCGCCAGCTTAGTGCAGCGCGCTTGTGCCAGCGCACCGCAATTTGAGTTAGTCGGCGACGGCGCGTTGCTGAACATCATCGCCTTTGCCGACAGTGGCTTGGTGGTTGATGCTCATGCCTATCGCAGTGACATTATCCAGTACAAGGATCTGGGCGCAGATAACCAACGTTGGCAAGTGCTGTTGGCCGACAGCGATGGCGATGGCTATCACGACGGCGACGATGCGTTTCCTAACGATCCGACCGAATGGCTCGACTTCGATGGCGATGGCCTTGGTGACAACCACTTCCCTTACACCCCTTTTCCCCGCGATGGCGATGCCGATGGGGATGGCATCAACAATGGCAGCGATAACTGCCCCAACGTTGCCAACCCAGCGCAGGCCAATGCCGATGGCGATAACTTTGGCGATCTCTGCGACCGCGATCCGCAGCTTTCCAGTTACGCCCAAGATGGCGATAACGACGGTTACTTTGGCAGCGACGACAACTGCCCCGCCATGAGCAACCCCGCCCAGTTAGACCGTGATGACGATGGCCTTGGCGACCAATGCGATCCCTACCCTGATGACCGCGATAACGACCTTGATGGCGATGGCATCGGCGCCCACAACGACAACTGCCCCGCGGATGCCAATGCCGATCAGCGAGATAACGATAACGATGGCATTGGCGATGAATGCGATCCCAGCAACGACACCCCCAACAGCGGTGCCGATGATTTCAGCGCCTTACTGCAAAACCAGCGCAGCGGCTTGTGCCTCAGTGTGGATGGCGGCAGCAACGCCGTTGGCGCCAACATTGTGCCCAGCAGCTGCGATCCGGCCGATCCGGCGCAGCAGCTGCACTTTAGCCGCCACCCTGATGCCGCCACCAACAGCTATCGTTTAACCCTCAGCCACAGCGGCTTGTGCCTTGGCAGCAAATCGGGGAAGAACAACAAAAGCGACACTCTGCTGCAGCAGCAGTGCAGCGACACCGTTGGCTGGTTTCAACTAAGCCAGACCGAACTGGGGCTGGCGCTGTTTGTGGCCGAGCAAACGGTGTTGATCGATTCCCACGCGTACAAAAGTGACATCATTCAGCACCCCGATCTGGGCGGGGACAATCAACGCTGGCAACTGCGTGGCATTGATGCCGACGGCGATGGCTACCTCGACAGCCACGACGCCTTCCCCAGTGATGCAACCGAATGGCGTGACAGCGACGGCGACGGCCTAGGCGACAATCAAGATCCGCACCCGGATCAGGCCAATGTGGATATTGATAACGACGACATCAGCAACGACATCGACAACTGTCCAGCCATCGCTAACTCAGAACAGCAGGACAGTGATCTTGATGGCCACGGCGACCGCTGCGATCCCTTCCCGCAGGATGCCGCCAATGACGTTGACGGCGATGGCCTTGGGGCCGAAGTGGATAACTGCCCTGCGATAGCCAACCCAGAACAGCTCGACAGCGACGGTAATGGCCTGGGCGATGTGTGTGATGCCAAGGCCATTACGCAGGTGCCGCAACAGCTGCAAAACCAGCGCACGGATCAGTGTCTCGCGGTGGCGGATAACAGCATCGCCAGTAACGCCAATGTGTTACCTCAGCCCTGTGATAGCAGTAATCCCGCGCAATTACTGCACTTTAACGCCAGCCCGAGCCACGCCGAGCGTTACCAGCTGCAGTTTGTACACAGCGGCTTATGCTTAGCCCCTAAAAGCAACAGCAGCCGCAGTGGCGACAGCTTGGTGCAGCAGCGTTGCAGCGATTCCGTGCAGCAGCAGTTCAGCCTTAAGAGCAATGGCGATCTGCACGCCCTCTTTATCGGCAGCGGCAAAAACCTGATCGATGCCCACGCCCACAAAGCCGACATCATCCAGTATCCGGATCTGGGCAACGACAATCAGCGCTGGTACCTGCACGCTGTCGCTCCGGTCGCCCCCAAGTAAAACCAGCAGTTGGTTGCCTCAGCAGCCATAACCGCACAAACAGCAACGGCGAGCCCTAGGGCTCGCCGTTTTTGCTGATGCTGCTGATGGTGCGAGTACGGCACTGCCGTTTCGCTGAGCTCAGTGGCGCTCAGCCTCTGCGGCCGGCTCACGCACAAACAGCGCCACCGCACAATCGATCATCTCACCAATGTGGCTGTTATTGGCGTACACCCCATCGATCACCAACCGCGCAATGCCGTGCATGGTGCCCCACGTTACCTGCGCTAATCGCAAAGGATCTTGATCCAGTGGCAGCAACCCTTGCTGCTGCCACAGCTTGGTCATCGCCACTTGCTGTTGAAAACAGGGATAGGCCACCTGCTTCAGTTCATCGGTCTCTTGCTGGTGGCGCCAGATGGTGTGGCCAAACATCAGCTCATACATCTGCGGCGATTCCGTCGCAAAGGCGATGTAATTACGAAAGAACGCGCTAAAGCGCTGCTTCGCCGTTAACGATTGATCAGCCAGCAACGCCTGCGCTTGCTCGGTGCGACTGCGAAAGCCTTCAGTGGCAATGGCGCTAAGCAACTGCCCTTTGTCTTTAAAGTGGTGATAAGGCGCCGTGCGCGACACCCCTACCCGTTCCGCTAACTTACGCAGCGATAAGCCATCAATGCCCGCCTCGGCGATCATTGCCGTGGCGGCATCCAATAAGGTTTGGCGCAGATCGCCATGGTGATAGCTGGCCTTAGAGGCACTGGATTTTGTCATTGTCGTCATGCTCGCCACGGTAACAAAGGGATCTTGACACTGTCAAAATAACCCCCTAACTTGACGCTGTCTAGATTGACTAATTTATCGACTAAGGGAGACGTCATCATGGCCGCCACTGGCAACTATCCACACCTAATGGCACCGCTGGATCTGGGGTTCACTCAGCTAAAAAACCGCGTGCTTATGGGCTCGATGCACACCGGCTTGGAAGAAGCGCCAAACGGCCATGAACGCATGGCGGTCTATTTTGGCGAGCGTGCCCAAGGCGGCGTTGGCTTGATTGTGAGTGGCGGCATTGGCCCCAATGCCGAAGGGGCAACCCACCCAAAAACCAACGGTTTGGTGAGCGATGCCGACGTGGCTGGGCATAAGATCATTACCGACGAAGTGCATAAGCACGACAGCAAAATCTGTTTGCAGATCCTCCACACCGGCCGCTACGCCTACAACCCCAATCAGGTCGCCCCCTCAGCCATTCAAGCGCCAATCAATCCGTTTATGCCTACGCCGTTGGATGAAGCGGGCATCGAAAAGCAGATTGACGATTTTGTCTTCACCGCTAAGCGCGCTCAAGATGCGGGCTACGATGGGGTTGAGATCATGGGCTCGGAAGGCTACTTCTTGAACCAGTTTATTGCGACCCGCACCAATCAGCGCGAAGACAGCTGGGGCGGCAGTTACCAAAACCGCATCCGTCTGCCCATCGCCGTTGTGCGCCGCGTACGTGAAGCGGTGGGCACCGATTTCATCATCATCTATCGCTTGTCGATGCTGGATCTGGTGGAAGGCGGCTCGGTGGCAGACGAGATCATCGAGCTGGGGCTTGAGATTGAAAAGGCCGGTGCCACCATCATCAACACTGGGATTGGCTGGCACGAAGCGCAGATCCCCACCATTGCCACCAAGGTGCCGCGCGCCGCCTTTACTTGGGTAACCGCGAAGTTCCGCCAAGCGCTGAACGTGCCGGTGATCACATCAAACCGCATCAACACCCCCGATGTGGCTGAAACCGTGCTTGCCCGTGGCGATGCCGACATGGTGTCGATGGCACGGCCGTTCTTGGCCGATCCGGAATTTGTGAATAAAGCCGCCGCCGGTCGCGCTGATGAGATCAACACCTGCATTGGCTGTAACCAAGCCTGTTTGGATCATGTCTTTAATCGCAAGATGACCAGTTGCTTGGTCAACCCGCGAGCCTGCCATGAAACCGAGTTTGTGATCCAACCCACCAGCACCCCGAAACAGATCGCGGTGATTGGGGCGGGCCCTGCAGGGCTAGCTGCCGCAGTAACCGCCGCCAGCCGTGGCCACCATGTCACCTTGTTCGATAAAGACTGTGAGATCGGCGGCCAATTTAATGTGGCCAAACAGGTGCCAGGCAAAGAGGAGTTTTTCGAAACCCTGCGCTACTACCAGCGCCAGCTGGCGATCCATAAGGTCACGCTGAAACTGGATCACGCGGTAACCGCCGCCGAGCTGAATAACAGCGACTTTGATGAGGTGGTTATCGCCACGGGGATCAGCCCGCGCACCCCCGCGATTGCGGGCATCGACCACCCGAAAGTGCTGGGTTACCTCGATGTACTGAAGCATAAGGCCAAGGTAGGCAATAGCGTGGCGGTGATTGGTGCCGGTGGCATCGGCTTTGATGTGTCGGAGTTTTTATCCCACCACGGCACCTCTGCCAGCCAAGACATTCCTAAGTTTATGGCCAGTTGGGGCATCGACATGACCTTCAGCGCCCGTGGCGGCATTGAAGGGGTTAAGCCGCAGATGGCCCCAAGCGCGAGGCAGATCTTCTTACTGCAGCGCAAAGACAGCCGCGTTGGCTCTGGGCTGGGCAAGACCACGGGCTGGGCCCACCGCAAAGAGTTGCTGATGAAAGGGGTGCAGATGCTCAAGGGCGTAAGCTACGACAAGATTGACGACGCAGGTTTGCACATCAGCATTGATGGCGAAGCCAAGTTGCTGCCGGTGGATAACGTGATCGTCTGTGCCGGACAAGAGCCGCTGCGTGCCGTTGTTGATGGCCTCAACAAACCGTATCAGCTGATTGGCGGTGCCGATGTGGCGGCCGAGCTGGACGCCAAAAGCGCCATTGCTCAGGGCACTAAGGTTGCCGCGGGCCTGTAACCTAACCCGCTCGTTCTCGGATCACTCGTCCCCAAGGCAGCTGGATTCTCTGGCTGCCTTTTTTGATCGGCGCAATGCGCCGTCTTCTCGCCAGTTCAGCCAATAAGCAGGCCACTGGCTGCTGAATGGGGGCTGCGGCTTAGTACCAATAGCAGATTCACTTAAGTGCACACCGAGACTTAGGGGCTTGGGCGCATGGGGGCGAGATTGAGGGTTCACCGGATCTTGGTGGATGCTGGAGCGTACCGCGTTGCCACTGGCATCGGCGTTGCGCCCGTTAAAGGCAAGGAGCAAGCTGGGCATGGCGCATGGCCGTTGTTGACTGATATTTTGTTACTGGCACAAAAAAGCACCGCCCTAGGGCGGTGCTTCTCTTAAAGCTCTACGAACTTACTCAGCTGCTACGATAGAAATCTTAGCAGTGGCAGTTACGTCGCTGTGCAGACCGATTACGATTTCGTATTCACCGGTGTTGCGCAGTGCGCCTTCTGGCAGACGTACGTCAGCTTTAGCTACTTCAACGCCAGCAGCAGTCAGTGCATCAGCGATGTCACGAGTACCGATAGAGCCGAACAGCTTGCCTTCGTCGCCAGATTTAGAAGCGATAACTACCGCTTCCAATGCAACGATTTTCTCAGCGCGAGCTTCAGCAGCTTTCAGGGCTTCAGCCATGTTAGCTTCCAGCTCAGCGCGGCGAGCTTCAAATACTTCTACGTTTGCAGCGTTAGCTACAACTGCTTTGCCTTGCGGCAGCAGGAAGTTACGTGCGTAACCAGACTTAACGGTTACTTTGTCACCCAAGTTGCCCAGTTTAGCAACTTTGTCCAACAGAATTACGTCCATTACCTTTCCTCTACTTAAAGTTTATACAGACCGCAGGAATTAACCTTGCAGATCGGTGTAAGGCAGCAGAGCCAGGTAACGAGCACGCTTAATAGCGCGAGCCAGCTGACGCTGGTACTTTGCGCTGGTGCCAGTAATACGGCTCGGTACAATTTTGCCACTCTCAGTAACGTAGTTCTTCAGAGTTGCGATGTCTTTGTAGTCGATCTCAGTTACACCTTCAGCGGTGAAACGACAGAACTTACGACGACGAAAATAACGTGCCATGTGGGCAGTCTCCTAGCAAATCGGTTCAATCAAGTCGGCGTGCAATACCAATCGGCTTTGACCATTACGGCCTTGTTGCCAGGCGAGAAAACCCGCCGCTTTGATATTGCTCCCCGGCTGTAGATAACTCAGTAAGGATTGTGATCCTTCGCCGCTGAGCACAACTTGAATTTTGCAGTACACCGGTCTATTCAGACCCGCCTCTTGTTGCGTTGAGCGATGCTCTAACAAAAAGAAACTGTGGGGTACGCCATTGATCCCAGTTACAGTCTTTGGCGCTCGCGACACTTGGCCACAAAGCTCCAGGCGATTGGAATTCACGAAATCCGATTACTCAGCAGCTGGTGCAGCTGGACGGGAATCAGTACGCTCACGACGCTCAGCACGCTCTTCCTTGGCTTTCGCCATTGGAGAAGGCTCAGTTACGGCGTTCTTGGTACGAATTACCATAGAACGGATAACTGCGTCGTTGAAACGGAAGTTAGTTTCCAGTTCGGCTACGGCTTCAGCAGTCGCTTCGGTGTTAACCAAAACGTAGTGAGCTTTGTGCAGCTTCTCGATAGGGTAAGCCAGTTGACGACGGCCCCAATCTTCCAGACGGTGAACCTTGCCGCCGTCTTTCTCGATGGTGGCAGTGTAACGCTCAACCATGCCAGGTACTTGCTCACTCTGATCAGGGTGAACCATAAATACGATTTCGTAATGACGCATCGTATCGCTCCTTACGGTTAGTTAGCTTCAAATGGCTCGGCCGGGCCTATGAAGCAAGGAACAAAAAGGGTTTTGGCCGATTAGCCGGCGTATTCTAGTGGAAACACTGGTTGAACACAACTTATCCGTTCGCCGATTAAATTGGCCAAAGTTCATGCCACCATCTTTCCTTCCGTGTGGGCGTTGGGCACACTGAACGGCTCTGTTGTTATGCAAGTCCATTGCGAATTTGGAGCGGCCATGCGCGCGTTGATCATTCCCACCTTATTGCTGTGTACCCCGGCTTGGGCTTTAGTGCCGCCGAACTACAACGAACCCAAACGCAAGCTCAGCTCTGAGATTGAGTTGGGGATGCAATACACCAGTGGCAACAGCGAAACCTCTAACTTTAACAGCCGCATTAAAGCGGTGTACGACGGCGATGGCGCTCGCCATGAAGTGGGTTTACGCGGCTACTTCGCTTCGGACGATGGCGACAGCTCCGCCGAGCAGTATCAAGCGCTCTACCAGTTGGACTACAAGCTGCCGGCGACCCAATACATCTTTGGCCGTGGCGAATTTAAGTGGGATCGGTTTGGCTCATTCAGCCGCCAACACACGCTATCAAGCGGGTATGGCCGCACCCCTTACGAAACCAAAGACAGCAAGCTGTCGCTGGAAGCCGGTTTGGGTTACCGCTATAACTACGCCAATCTGGATGATGACTCTCTTGATGATCCCAGCAGCGATGAGGGGATCTTCCGCATCGCCAGTAAGTGGCGCCACCAGCTGCAGGAGTACACCGTGGTGACTGCGGATGCCAGTGTCGAAACCGGCAACCTGAATACGGTGGCCGAATTAAAACTGGCTTACCGTAATCAGTTTTGGGCCGATTTGGCGCTGAAATTTGGCATCGATTTCAGTTACACCGACGACGTGCCAGAAGACAGCAAAAACACCGACGTGATCTCTACCGTCAATCTGCTCTACAGCTTCTAGCGCCAGCAACAGGGCATAAAAAAAGCGGTGAGCTGAACTCACCGCTTTTTTTTTGTTGTGCTGTATGGGTTATTCGCCGCGCTGGCGCACCGCTTCAAACAAGCACACGCCGGTCGCAACCGACACGTTTAAGCTCGACACTTCACCCGCCATTGGAATGCTGATCAGATCGTCGCACACCTCACGAGTTAAGCGGCGCAGGCCTTTGCCTTCAGCCCCCATGGCGATCGCTAACGGACCATCCATTTTGCTTTGGTACAGAGTATGGGTGGCTTCGCCAGCCGCACCGACAATCCACACACCACGCTCTTGCAGATGGCGTAAGGTACGCGCCAAATTCGTGACTTGGAACAGCGGCACCGCTTCCGCAGCCCCAACAGCCACCTTGCGTACCACGGGGCCCAAACCGGCACTGCGATCACGGGGAACAATCACCCCATGCACGCCCGCGGCATCGGCACTGCGGATACAGGCACCCAAGTTGTGCGGATCGGTTACCCCATCCAACACCAGCAGGAACGGCACATCAGTGCGATCCAGCAACTCGTCCAGCTCATTTTCGCCTTTCACCGGCTCAGCCACACAACGCGCTAATACGCCCTGATGCTGAGTTGATTCCGATTTATCATCAAGCACTTTGCGGCTCGTCAGCTGCGGCTTAACCCCAAAGGCGGCGGCTAAGGTGATGATGCTTTGTAAGCGTTCATCTTCGCGGCCTTTAAGCAGCCACAGCTCTTTGACGCGCTCCGGTTGACGTTGCAGCAGCGCTTCAACCGCGTGCAGCCCAAATACCATTTCGTGTTTCATTAGCGTTTGTTCCGAGTGTTCTTGCTGCCACCGCGGGCTTTATCACCACCGCTGCGACCAGGCTTTTTAGCACGAGCTGGCTTATCGCCTTTCGGCGCGTCTTTGCTGTCGCGGTTCGGGCCACTTGGCTTGCCTGTTTTGGCACCAGACTTGGCTTTGCTGCCACTGCTGCGACGTTTCTTCTTCGGCTTAGCGTTATCGCCATCGTGCAGTGCCAGATCGATCTTGCGATCATCCAGTTTCACCGCCACCACTTTCACCTGAACCTGATCACCCAGACGGTAACGAGTGCCACTGCTTTCGCCCACTAACGCTTGGCGCAGTGGATCGAAGTTGTAGTAATCGTTCGCCAAGCTAGAGATGTGCACTAGGCCATCAATGTGGTAGCTCTTCAGGCGCACAAACAAGCCAAAGCTGGTTACGCTGCTCACAACGGCATCAAAGTCGTCGCCAACGTGATCCAGCATAAATTCACACTTGAGCCAGTCAGACACGTCGCGGCTGGCGTCATCGGCACGGCGTTCGGTCATCGAGGTGTGCTCGCCCAGTTCAGCCAACGCAGCGGCGTCATAGCCAAAGCCACCGTCGCTTTGCAGCTGTTGCAGTGGCAACTCGGGGTTGTTCTCTTTGGCGCTGAGGTAGCGAATAACGCGGTGCAGCACCAGATCCGGATAACGGCGAATTGGCGAAGTGAAGTGCGCGTAGCTGGACAACGCCAAGCCAAAGTGACCGATGTTGTCGGCACTGTAGATGGCTTGCTTCATCGAACGCAGCACCATGGTTTGGATCAGCTCAGCATCACCACGGTCGCGGGTTTTCAACAGCAGCTCTTGCACATCCAGTGGCGAAGGTTCAGCACCGCCTTTAAGCTCTAGCCCTTGCTGCTTCAAGAAGTCACGCAAGGTCAGCAGTTTCTGCTCGCTCGGGCCTTCGTGCACGCGGTACAACACTTCACCGTGGTTTTTCTTAACGAATTTACCCGCGGCAACGTTGGCCAAGATCATGCACTCTTCAATCATCTTGTGCGCCACGTTACGGCTGCGCGGCACGATCTTCTCGATGCGGCGCTCTTCATTAAAGATGAATTGAGTTTCTTCGCTTTCCAACACTAAGGCACCGCGCTGTTGGCGAGCGCCATCCAGTGCTTGATACAGTTCGTGCAGTTCAAACAGGTGCGGTAATACTTCGGCGTATTGCGCGCAAAGATCGCCATCGCCTTCAAGCATCTTGGCGACTTTGGTGTAGGTCAGGCGGGCGTGGGAGTGCATCACAGCAGGGTAGAACTGATAACCCGACAGCTTGCCCGCAGCAGAGATGGTCATCTCGGCCACCATACAGAGGCGATCCACGTGCGGGTTCAAAGAACACAAGCCGTTGGACAGTTTCTCTGGCAGCATTGGGATCACTTGCGCAGGGAAGTAAACCGAGTTGCCGCGCGCGCGGCCTTCACGATCCAGCTCCATGCCTGGGCGCACATAGTGGCTCACATCAGCGATGGCCACGTACAAACGCCAGCCGCCACTCTTTTTCCGTTCCGCATAAACGGCGTCGTCAAAGTCGCGGGCGTCTTCGCCATCGATGGTCACCAGTGGCAAGTTACGCAAGTCTTTACGACCCTGCTTATCTTCCTCGGTCACTTCGTCGGCGATCTTGGCGGTTTCAGCCAGTAGCGCTTCGCTAAATACGTGTGGCAGATCGTGGCTGCGCAGCGCCATCTCGATCTCCATACCGGGCTGCATTTCGTTGCCCAGCACTTCATCAACACGACCAATACCGTGGGTATGATGGGCCGGACGCTTAATCAGCTCAGCCACAACCACTTGCCCTTCACGAGCGCCATTTCGACCCTCTTCTGGGATCAGGATATCTTGCGACAGACGGCTGTCGTCTGGCACCACGTAACCGATGCCTTGATCGGAGAAGTAGCGACCAACGATCATTGGATTACGCGCTTCAACCACGCGTACGATGCGAGCACTGTTACGACCGCGACGGTCACCTTGCTCGATCTGCGCCATCACTTTGTCGCCGTGTAATACCGAGAACATCGCTTGTTCTGGTAGGTACAGATCGTCGCTGCCATCTTCTGGACGGAAGAAACCAAAGCCATCGCGGTGACCTAACACGGTACCGGTAACCAGATTCATCCGCTCTGGCAAGCCATAACGGCCCTTGCGGGTGTATACGATTTGGCCATCGCGCTCCATGGCGCGCAGGCGGCGGCAAAGGGCAATGTATTGATCGCCTTCTAAACCGAAATGACCGGACAGCTCTTCACGAGCCACCGGCGCCTTTTGTTGCTGCATGTAGGCGAGAATAAATTCTCGACTAGCGATCGGGTTGGCGTACTTTTCCGCCTCCCGATTAAAATTGGGATCGTGACTCATTAGCCTACCAATGGATGGGAAATCGCCGGAAAGTATAACGGAATTAACCTTACCAATCTTAGTAAATAACTGTTCTGCCTACTGCGGCAGTGGCTCAGTTACCTCTAAGTGGCCTCTTTCCATGCGTAATGAATGAAATTGGGAATGGCGATCATGCCTTCCCAGAAAAGATATCGACGCCGCGTTTCGGCTCGATACGTTAGCGCATCAACACGCTGCGACGGGTTTTCTCGCGCACACTCGGTGGCAATTGCTGCGCTAATTTGTATTTTAATCGTTCCGCCTTAACGCGATCGGGCTCGTTGGCGAAGACCGCTTCGTGCAACCACTGGTACACGTCGCTGTAATCCCAAGCGCTGCCAAAACCTTGGCCGTAGTAATCGGCCACGGCCAATAACGCCCCTTGATGGCCTAACGATGCGGCCATATGCAACATCCGTAGCCCATAAGCCTGATCCGTCACCACAAACTTACCCTGCATATGGTAGCGGCCAATCTGTTCAATCGCATCCGCTAAGCCTTGCCCAGCCGCCAGCTGCAGGTAGCGCCAGCCCTGCTCAACGTCTTTGGGCGTACACACACCATACAGTTGCATGTCGGCCCACAGCATCTGATAAGCCGGCACCTTCAACACCGAAGCACGGGCTTCAATGTCTTGCAGCAACTGACAATCATCACGCTGAACGCGATCCAGATGCGTGTTGTTACGCAGCATCGTGAGCAGCGCATCTTGGCTATAGATATCAACCGCTTTAAGCGGCTCTGCGGCCTGTGCTGGTGCCAACAGCATCATCGCAACGGCAAGGAATTTGAGCTTCATAATCAGCCTATCGGCCTCGTAATAAAAAACTTAATCAGCAAAAACAACTAACGGGGCCAAAAGGCCCCGTTGTCATCAATCCGTTTGCCGCGTTAACGCTTACGCAAATGGGTGACGCAAGATCATGGTTTCAATGCGGTCAGGACCGGTAGAAACGATGTCCACTGGCACTTCCAGCAGCTCTTCGATGCGAGCAATGTAATCCAGCGCAGCCTGTGGCAACTTGCTGTGCTCGGTAACACCGAAGGTGTTGTCGGTCCAACCTGGCATGGATTCATACACTGGTACTGCGGCTTCATAGCCTTCTGCATCCAGTGGCGGAACCGAAACCAATTCGCCGTTTGGCATCTGGTAACCGGTACAGATCTTCAGCTCTTTCAAGCCATCCAGTACGTCCAGCTTGGTCAAACAGAAACCGGTAATGCCGTTGATCTGTACCGCGCGGCGCATCGCCACGGCATCAAACCAACCGGTACGACGTTGGCGACCGGTAGTGGCACCAAATTCGTGACCTTTCACCCCTAAGTGTTGACCAACTTCATCGTCAAGCTCGGTTGGGAATGGACCGCCACCAACACGGGTGGTGTACGCTTTCACGATCCCCAACACGTAATCGATGTGAGTTGGGCCAAAACCGGAACCGGTCGATACGCCACCAGCGGTGGTGTTAGACGACGTTACGTATGGGTAGGTGCCGTGGTCGATATCCAGCAAGGTGCCTTGGGCGCCTTCAAACATGATTGGCTCACCCGCTTTACGGGCTTTATCCAGCATGTCGGTTACGTCCACGATCATTGGACGCAGCATCTCAGCCAATTCCAATGAATCCGCCAATACGGTGTCGTAATCCACTTCTTCAGCGTTGAAGTATTCCTTCAACATAAAGTTATGGTACGCCAGCACTTCTTTCAGCTTGGTAGCAAAGCGTTCAGCGTCGAGTAAATCACCAACACGCAAACCGCGGCGGGCAACTTTGTCTTCGTACGCAGGACCGATACCACGGCCAGTGGTACCAATGGCCTGATTACCGCGAGCACGCTCTCGAGCTTGGTCGATAGCAACGTGGTAAGGCAGGATCAGTGGACAAGCTTCAGAAACCATCAGACGTTCTTCAACCGGTATGCCGCGCTCTTTCAGCATGGTCAGTTCGGTTTTCAGTGCTTCTGGTGACAGCACAACGCCATTGCCGATAAGGCATTTTACGTTGTCGCGTAGGATCCCTGATGGGATGAGATGAAGTACGGTCTTTTCGCCGTTAATCACGAGGGTGTGGCCGGCATTGTGGCCGCCCTGGTATCGAACTACATAGTTAGCTTGCTCAGTAAGAAGGTCTACAACCTTACCCTTACCTTCGTCGCCCCATTGAGTTCCCAGAACTACTACATTTTTACCCATTTGATGTTCACACTTTCCGGTTAAAAAAGGATTCTACCAGAATCCTTAATTCGATCCACAGCTATGCAGAAAAAATCCACAACAAGACCAAGGCGGCAGTGACGAGACAGCCGCCGACTCGGCGCAGTGAATCAGGATGTTGTTGCGCTAGCTCAGTCACCAAGCGCTGCCATTGCTTAGGAAACAACAGGGGTCCCAAGCCCTCGACCAGCAATACGCCAGCCAAAATCATCATTGCTGTTTGCATCGGTATCTCAAATTTCAGCAACAAAAAAGCCCGGCAGAGCCGGGCTTTGCTGCGGGATTATCCCTTATTTTATGTTCTTGCTCTTCATGTATTGGAAGAACTCTGAATCCGGTGAAACGACCAATACATCTTCTTTGCTGGCAAAGGAGGTGCGGTAGGCGTCTAACGAACGCAGTAAACTGTAAAATTCAGGTTTTTTACCGTAGGCATCCGCGTAGATCTTGGCCGCATCCGCGTCACCTTGACCACGCAGCACGCGAGATTCACGTTCCGCCTCGGCTAAGGTCAGCGTTACCTGAGCATCCGCGCCTGCACGCATCACTTCGGCTTTCTCTTGACCATCGGCACGGTGCGAACGGGCTACCGCTTCACGCTGGGCACGCATACGGTTGTAGATAAACTCCGACACTTCACGTGGCAAGTTGATCTGTTTAACGCGCACATCGACCACGGTAATGCCCAGTTCTTCTGCATCGCCTTGGGTGCCGTCCATCGCAGCACGCTGCAACTCATCGCGGCTACCAGATACGATATCGCGAATGGTACGGCTACCAAATTCGCTTCGCAGGCCGTTGTTGATTTTCGATTGCAGAAGCGATTCTGCGATCAACTGATTACCCTGCTGGGTCGCCAAGTAATACTGGCCGAAATCAGTAATGCGCCACTTCACGTAGGAATCAACGATCACATCTTTCTGCTCAGAGGTAACAAAGCGATCCGCTGGGGCATCCAAAGTCAGGATCCGCGCGCTTAAGCGCATCACCTGATCCACGAACGGCACTTTCAGGTGCAAACCCGGTTCGTACACTAAGGTTTTGTCCTCAACGTCTTTACCGATTTTACCAAAGCGTTTCACAATGGCGCGCTCGCCCTCTTCCACCACAAAGATGGCGGAAAAACCCAAGACGGCAGCGATCAATAGGATAACTAAAATCCGAACATTCATGGCTTAGTTTCTCCCTTGACGACCGCTAGTGCGGTTGTTGATCGGCTCATTCACTGATGAGCGAATGGTGCGATTGGCGCTGTTATTCGGTGCACTCTGCATCGGCTTAACGCTGGCTGGTGTTTGCCCTTGGATGATCTTATCCAGTGGCAGGTAGAACATAGAGCCACCGTCGTTTTCCACCATCACCTTAGAGGTGTTGCTGTAGACCTGTTCCATGGTTTCCAAGTACAGACGTTCGCGCGTCACCACTGGTGCCGCTTCGTACTGTGGCAACAGCTTGTTAAAGCGTGCAACTTCACCTTCGGCTTCCAATACAACCCGTTGCCGGTAAGCGTCAGCTTCTTTCAACATACGCTCAGCTTGACCACGGGCTTGTGGTTCAACTTGGCGGGTGTAAGCCGTTGCTTCTTGTACGTAACGCTCTTCATCTTCGCGGGCAGCGATGGCGTCATCAAACGCCGGTTTCACTTCCTCTGGTGGACGGGCTTCTTTAAAGGCCACATCCACAACGCGGATCCCCATGTCGTACGGGGCAATGATGCCATCGAGTTCTTCCCAGGTATCTTGACGAACCTGTTCACGACCGACGGTTAGAATGTTGTCCATGGTGGTGTGGCCCACAACGTAGCGCAGCGCACTGTCGAGGGCTTCACTCAAGGTTTGCGCCGGATCAACAACGTTAAACAGGAACTTGCGCGGATCTTCGATGCGGTACTGCACCTCCATCTGCACGGTTACCACGTTTTCGTCTTTGGTCAGCATCAAGCCAGAAGCGTTCAGACGGTTAACCCGCTGCACGTTCACTGGGTAAACCTTGTCGATGAATGGCGGACGCAGCCCCAAGCCGGGACCAACGATGCTATCAAACTGACCAAAACGCAGTACCACACCACGCTCGGCCTCTTCAATTTTATAGAAACCCGCTAAAGCATACGCAAGCAAGGCGCCGATAAGCACCAGTGACACTCCTACGCCGCCGAACTTCCCACCACCGCCACCAAAGCGGTTAGAGAATTTGCGGAACACTTCGTCCAGATCAGGTGGACCCTGATCCTTTCCGCCCCTGTTTCCCCAGGGGTCTTTGCCTTGATTGCCAGGCTCATTCCAGGCCATTAATACTGCTCCATCAATTGGAAGGTATGATTTTGTAACTCTAGCTAATTTATCAGCCAATTACTCGTGGATAAAGTCGGCTAAACGACCAGCAGAGGCTTTCAATAGCCGTTGCCAGTCTCGCTCTGGCAGTTTTACCTGCAGTACGGTTTGTCCAAGCTCATCGTATTCGAGTGTTTGAACCGCATTGAGTTCATGCAAACGCGCGATCCAGCGGCTATCGCTGGCCGGGATCACCAGTTGATATTCTGCAATGGCTTGCCCCAGCAACTGCGACAACGCCTCAAACAACAACTCAACGCCTTGATCCGCCTGCGCGCTTAACCAAACGCGAGAGGGCACCCCCTCTTCATTATGGTCAATGCGAGCAACGGCATCATCAAGTTGATCAATCTTGTTGTACACCAGCAGCGATGGGATCTCATCCGCTTCGATTTCGGCCAACACCTCATGTACAGAGGCGATGTTCTCCGCCGAGCGTTCATCGGCACAGTCCACCACATGCAGCAGCAGATCCGCTTCACGGGTTTCCGTCAACGTGCCTTTAAAGGCAGCGACTAAGTCGTGGGGAAGGTGACGAATAAAGCCAACGGTATCGGCCAAGATCGCTGGGCCAACTTGGTCGACATCAATCCGACGTAAGGTTGGATCCAAGGTGGCGAACAGCTGATCTTCGGCGTAAACGCCTGCGGCAGTAATGCGGTTAAACAACGTTGATTTGCCGGCATTGGTGTAACCCACCAATGACACCGTTGGTACTTCACGGCGCTGACGGGCACGACGGCCTTGTTCACGCTGCTTAGCGACCTTATCAAGTCGTTTCAAAATGGTTTTAATGCGCTCACGCAGCAAACGACGATCGGTTTCGAGCTGAGTTTCACCTGGGCCACGCAGGCCAATGCCGCCTTTTTGGCGTTCAAGGTGGGTCCAACCGCGGATCAATCGTGTTGAGATGTAGCGCAGCTGCGCCAATTCAACTTGCAGTTTGCCTTCGTGGGTGCGAGCGCGCTGAGCAAAAATATCCAAGATCAGGCCAGTACGATCAAGTACTCGACACTGACAGATCTGTTCAATATTGCGTTCTTGGGCTGGGCTTAAGGCATGGTTAAAGATCACAATGTCGGCTTCAACAGCCTGTACAAAGTGGGCGATCTCTTCCGCTTTGCCGGTACCACAGAAATATTTGGGGTGGGGACTGGCGCGCCGTCCTGTGATCTCGCCACAGGATGTTACCCCGGCAGAGCTGGCCAATAGGCGCAGCTCTTCGAGATCTTCTCGTTCACCTTCACGGCTGAAGTCGATATGAACAAGGACAGCGCGTTCGCCTGCTTCGTACCTCTCAAACAAGCAGACTTACTCCTAGTTGTTGCATCAAGCTTGGGATTCGCCCTGCTCGTTGCCGTAACCGCCTTGGCCAGTACCCGCTGGGGCTGTGCCTTGATGGTTCATGTTAAATGGACGGCCCGGTACTACAGTAGAGATGGCGTGCTTGTACACCATCTGGCTAACGGTATTCTTCAGTAGAATGACAAACTGGTCGAAAGATTCAATTTGGCCCTGAAGTTTAATGCCATTGACCAAATAGATAGATACTGGAACACGCTCACGGCGTAGCGCATTCAGAAACGGGTCTTGAAGAGATTGCCCCTTAGCCATTCTGTCTTCCTTTTAAAATTGTAATTTGATTAAACAGTATATTGTCGGCGATAAACGCGCTTTAACGCTAGTCTTTTTATAGCCTAGACAACACTACAAGGCTAATTTTCTCAACACCTTGCCTACATTATCATCATCACCGGACTCGAGCCAATCCAACTCACCCCAGCCCCGTAACCACGTTAATTGTCGCTTGGCCAATTGCCGCGTTGCGGCGACCCCTTGAGCCACCATGGTATCGCGATCGATCTCCCCAGACAGGTAAGACCACATCTGCCGATAACCCACACAGCGGATCGACGGTAAATTGGTATCCAAATCGCCGCGCGCCATCAAGGCGTGCACCTCTTGCTCAAACGGCTGCTGCAACATTGCTAAAAAGCGCTGTTCAATGCGTTGATGCAACACCGCCCGATCCGATGGCGCAATGGCAAACTGCACATAACGATAAGGGCTGGGTGGCGCTTTCACTTTCGTCAGCTCAGTCATCGATTTACCGCTGATGCGATACACCTCTAACGCCCGCAACAAACGCTGTGGATCATTCGGGTGAATGCGCTCGGCGGAGATCGGATCCACCTCGGCCAGTTGCTGGTGCAGTGCCTGCCACCCAAGCTGTTCAGCTTCCGCTTCAATCTGTGCTCGAATGGTTGCATCGGCGGAAGGTAACGGCGATAAGCCCTCTATTAGGGCTTTGAAATAGAGCATGGTTCCGCCAACCAGCAACGGAATTTTGCCGTCTGCGACAATTTTAGCCATTTCACGATGCGCATCGGCAACAAAATCTGCCGCAGAGTAGCTTTCAGAGGGATCTAAAATGTCGATCAAGCGGTGGGGGGCCTGGGTTAATTCCGCGGCAGTGGGTTTGGCACTGCCAATGTCCATCTGCTTGTAAATTAACGCCGAATCTACGCTGATTAGCTCAACCGGCAGGTGCTGTCGCAAGGCGATCGCCAGATCGGTTTTGCCCGATGCGGTCGGCCCCATAATACAGATGGCCAAAGGCCGTGGATCAGTGCTCACTTAAGATTGCTCCACAAGCGTTTGCCACGGCAGTTCCACCGCCGCCGCTAATAACGCTTCTTGTTGTTGTTCATCGAGTTTCAGCCACAGCTGCGCCGCCGGCTCCGTCGGCTCACTCCACTGCACCAGCCAAGCGGCCAGTGCTTCATTGGTTGGGGTATCAGCGTCTAACCACTGCAGCAGTTGCGCTAAAATTTGCGCCAAATCGCCATGCCGCAGTACCGCTGGCACGGTTTTCAGCACAATTCGCTGGTGCTGCTGGCTCAGGTCAATGCCCAGTTGCCGCAGCAACACGGCATGACGATCTAACACCGACAGCCAGTTAACGTCGGCGGCTACCGACACAGGCAACAGCAGGGGTTGCCCCACTAGCCCTTGCGGTAAACGCTGCAACACATTGTGCTGTTGCAGGTGTCGATGCAGTGCCGTTACCGACATCAATTTCAATTTCTGGCCTTTGCCAAACAGTGCGGTGGTTTTATCCAGCTGCGTTAACAACTGCCAACCACTGCTCGACAGCATCGCTTGGCTATTGGCCGATGGCGGCGTTTGCAGTAACGCACCGTAGTTTGCCGCGGCATGGCCACTGGGACGCGATGCGCCACGGAACTGGGGCGCTGCGCTTTGCAGTGGCCGCGGCGCATAACCTTGACCAGCCGCATCGCCACCGCTGCTCGGCGATGCGACTTGATAGCCACTCGTACCGGCGTTGCTGACGCTCGCAGAATTCGGCGCTGTGATTGTCGCCGTGCCAGCAGCCGCATCACCCCCGCTTATCCGGTAATGGCCTGCCTGTTCATTAACTTGCTCACCCTCTGCCGAGCGTCTCGCTGAGCCAACGTCAATCGGCTGTTCCACTCGATTACGTAACCCTTGCTGCAGCGCAGTTAGGATAAAATCATGCACATAGCGCGCTTGATGAAAGCGCACTTCGTGCTTAGCCGGATGCACGTTGACATCCACTTCATGGGGATCAATATTCAGGTACAGTACAAACCCCGCCGCTTGAGCAACGCCGGCTTCCTCCAGCGCTTGGCGTACCGCATGATTCACCAGTTTATCGCGCACCACGCGGCCATTCACATAGAAGTACTGCACGTCGCTGATCCGCGCTTTATCGTCATCCAACGCTAAGAAGCCGGTTAAGGCCAGATCGTCATTGGCGCTGCGGAGCAAGAAGGCGCGATCGGCAAAGCCACTGCCGCAAATCGAGGCCAACCGTTGCTGACGCTGACGGTCATTGCGAGCGGGGCGATATTGCCGTATCAACTTGCCGTTATGACGCAGGCTAAAGTGGATCTCATCTTTGGCTAACGCAATCCGCCGCAGTTGTTCTTCAATGTGGGTAAATTCGGTTTTATCTGCGCGTAAAAAGCGACGCCGCGCTGGGGTATTAAAAAACAGATCCACCACTTCGACGGTGGTGCCAACAGGGTGCGCCGTCGGTTGCACCTTAACCGCCATCTCGCGCCCTTCGGCATAGGCTTGCCAAGCTTCGCTGGCGTCAGCGGTACGCGAACTTAAGGTTAACCGAGACACCGAGCTGATTGAGGCCAATGCTTCACCGCGAAAGCCAAAGCTGAGGATCGATTCAAGATCCGCTAAGCTGGCCACCTTGGAGGTCGCGTGCCGCGCAAGTGCGAGTTCGAGTTCGGCTTTGTTGATGCCTTTGCCGTTATCGCGCACCACCAGCGTTTTGCTGCCACCGCGCTCCACATCAATGTCGATCTTACTGGCACCCGCATCAATGCAGTTTTCCACTAACTCTTTCAGTACCGAAGCCGGACGCTCCACCACTTCGCCTGCGGCGATTTGGTTGGCCAGTTGCGGCGGTAAAATTTGAATGGCCATGGGGCTCCTAAACTCGGGGGATCACCAGCTTTTGGCCGATGCGAATGTTGTTACTGCTGAGTTTATTGGCTTGCTTTAACGACGTTAGCGACACCCCATAACGGCGCGCAATCAACGACAACGATTCGCCGGACTTCACTTTGTGGGTTTGGGTTTGCGCCAACCAGCTGTCCCGCGGTGGGTTAGCCTTAAAGTGATTGGTGATCGCCTTTTGCAGCCCGCGGGCCAATCGATCTTGATGGTTGCTGCTGCGTAACAGTCGCTCTTCATTCGGATTAGAAATAAAACCGGTTTCCACCAACAACGAGACTAAGTCTGGTGATTTTAACACCGCCAACGACGCCGCCTGTGGCGTTCGTTTGTGCAGAGTAGTAAAGGCTTTAAATTCTTTAAGGATGTTGCCTGCCAACGTGTGACTTTCAGCCATGTTGTTCTGCCGAGCCAGATCGACAATGGTGCGCTGCAGATCTTCATCGTTGGCGCTGGATTGGGAGATCACTTCACCGATCCCGCGCAGCTCCGACAGCTTGTCGTCTTGCTCCAACCAGCGACCCATTTCACTGTTGGCGCGTTTAAGCGACAGGATCCACACCGACGCCCCGCGAGGTTGTGGCTTAGCAAAGGCATCAGCGTGAATCGACACCAACAGATCCGCATCGGCTTGGCGGGCTTTTTCAGAACGCTTATTCAAGCTGACAAAATAATCGCCGCCGCGCACCAGCACCGCCTTAAATCCTGGGGTGGCATCAATTTTGGCTTTCAGTTTTTTGGCGATGGGCAGCACCACGTTTTTCTCGTAAGTGCCTGATGGGCCAATTGACCCAGGATCTTTGCCACCGTGACCGGCATCAATGGCAATCACCACCTTCCGCCCCGGCTTGATCGTTTTGTGCCTGCTGGCACTGCTTTTACGATTGCTTAAATCCACCACCAAACGATGGCCAGCACTGCCACTGGGGCCCAGCTTAAACGCCTTAAAACTGGCTGGGCTGGCCATATCCAGCACCAACCGCAATTGGCCTTTGGCTGCAGGCTGACTGGTGCGGATCCGCTTAATTAGCGCACTTTTACCCGCCAATGTCGTCAAGTTGGTGTTTAACGTGGTGGCTTTAAGATCGATAACGATCCGATCCGGGCCAGCCAAGCGCGAGGTGCTGTAGCTCGGCGCACTGGCCAGCTCAAACACCAAGCGGGTTTTCTCCGGCGTCGCACTAAGGCGAGCGGAGTTAAGTTGGTTCGCCCACGCAGAAGCAGTAAAGACACTGAGCAGGGCAAACAGACTCAGCCAACGGCACAATCGGATCATCGTTATGGTTACAGTTGTTTCAGTAGATGTTCGCCTGCTTCAGAACGGCTTAATAACCGCGCCTGACGCCCCTCACCTTGGTAGTGCATCTCTATCACAAGATCCGGCTCTGGCAGTAACCCATGGCCTTTATCTGGCCATTCAATTAACGCCAAGGTGTTGTTGGCAAAGTAATCACGGATCCCCATAAATTCAAGCTCTTCTGGATCCATAAGTCGATAAAGATCAAAGTGATAGATCTGCATATCGGCCAGTTCGTACGGCTCTACCAAGGCATAGGTTGGGCTTTTTACCGCCCCTTGATGCCCCAGAGCTTGGATCAGCCCACGGGTAAAAGTGGTTTTCCCTGCCCCCAAATCCCCATGCAGATGCACCACCAATGGCGCCTTTACCACGGCAGCAACGCCTTGGCCTAATGCTAGTGTGGCCGCTTCATCAGCCAACTCAAATACAGCCTGAGTCATAGTGTCCCTTGATTCACCCAATAACGAATGTGTTCAAATAGATCCGATGGCAACATGCCGCGTGCGCCCACGCCGAATGCGCTGTCTGCCGCTTCGCCATGGATCAGCACGCCAAAGCAGGCAGCCTGATAGAGATCCAGCCCCTGCGCCATCAAACCGGCAAGTATACCAGAAAGCACATCGCCGCTGCCGCCCGTTGCAAGCCCAGAATTTCCCACCGGTGCTACCGCCCACTGGGTGGCTGTGACGATCAAGCTGCCTGCGCCTTTGAGTATCACCACGCCACCGTAACGGCGTTGAATTTCGGTAGCAGCGGCTAACCGATCCGCGCACACGTCAGCAACGCTGCAATCCAGTAAACGCGCCGCTTCGCCGGGGTGCGGTGTCAGTAGCCAGTTGTCGCGCCGTTGCGGTTGTTGTGCCAAAAGATTAAGCGCATCGGCATCCACCAGTAACGGCTTTTTGGCCGCCAGTGCCTGCTGCCACAACTGTTGTCCCCAGCGGTTTTGCCCCAGCCCAGGGCCGATGGCAATCACCGAGGCCCACGCCAATCGCGTCTCCAGTACCGAATCAGCGGCGGCAGCCATCAGCTCTGGCCGCGGCGCCACAATAGCGTCAACGCTACTGGCGGCGCAGCCAATCGCCACCAACCCTGCGCCACTGCGTAGTGCGGCTTCTCCGGCTAAGCGGGCGGCACCGGCCATGCCATCTCCACCACCAAGCAGCAGCAATTTGCCATGATCACCTTTATGGCTGAGCACGCCTCGCGGCGGTAATTGCTGCAATAAGGGCGGCTGCAGCAAGTGGCCATCGGCAGCCAAGCCTGCCCCAAGTTGCAATGGCGCTAAGATCACTTCCCCCACCACCGCCGCAGCGTGTCCGGTTACTAGCCCCAATTTTGTGGCGACAAACGTTATGGTGACATCAGCGCTTACCGCCACATTGGCAATGCAGCCGGTATCACCATGCAATCCGGTGGGGATATCCAACGCCAATACCGGCTGGGGCCGTTGATTCAACTGAGCAACCGCAGCAGCAATGGCCGGCCGCAATGGCCCTTGCAAACCGGTGCCAAGCAAGGCATCAACAAAGATCTCCGCCTCTGGCCACTCGCCGGTTAATGGCAAAATGACACCACCTGCGGCTAACCAGGCTTGCTGCGCGGTTAAGGCATCACCTTTAAGGGAGCAGTCGTGCTGCAGCAGGACGACACCCCAGCCTGCTTCTTTGGCCAAGCGCGCCACCACATAGCCATCACCGGCGTTGTTGCCACTGCCACACAGTACGCACAGACGTTGTGTGGTTGGCCAGCGTTGCTGCAACAGCGCAAATGCCTGTTGCCCTGCTTGCTCCATCACCGGATACAGCGCCAGCCCAAGCTGCGCCGCAAGCTGTGGTTCTTGAACGCGAATGGTGGAGGCTAAATTGAGCTGCGACGGCAGCTGGCATAGGTCGGCACGCATAACAGTCCAATGTTGATGACGATTACGCTGTTATAGCAAAGCCGAAGAGGAATAGGCAGCGGTGGCGGCGATACGGCAGCAATCCGCACCGACACCAGCAGGATGGTGGCATCGCCTGCCCTTGGAGTGAGATCAGAGCACATCGCTCGACGCAGAAACGACAAAAGCCTCCGCAAGGGAGGCTTTTGTCTTTATTTGGAGCGGCACACGAGGTTCGAACTCGTGACCTCGACCTTGGCAAGGTCGCGCTCTACCAACTGAGCTAGTGCCGCTTAATCTGTTTGGCTTACGCCGACGTCTCGATTTGGTGATCAAAACATCAAAAATTTGGAGCGGCACATGAGGGTCGAACTCATGACCTCGACCTTGGCAAGGTCGCGCTCTACCAACTGAGCTAGTGCCGCTTTAAACTGTTACTCTTTGAGTTGTGGTGCTTTCACGCTTGGTTGCGCTACTCATTCCCACCAGCACTGAGCGAGTGCCGCATCACTATGGTTACCCACAGCGGCTTACCGAAGTAAGACTTTAAATTGGAGCGGCACATGAGGTTCGAACTCATGACCTCGACCTTGGCAAGGTCGCGCTCTACCAACTGAGCTAGTGCCG
>NZ_CANLCI010000012.1 GCF_947489035.1 uncultured Ferrimonas sp.
TGCAAAGCTACTCCTGCTAGTAATTAAAGCTAGTAGAAATAGCGCAATAGTTAGCGATTTCATCATTGGCATATAACAGCTTATTAAGATGCCAAATGGCACTTTGTTTACAACGCCGGTTGGCATCTTTATTCCATTGTTGCATTTTTGTCACAAAGTCATCCCTTTTATTTTCAATAACTTAAGTTAAAAATTTGACCTTGTCGAGTATTGTCTGCGGGCATACACAGAATCGCGCTGTAAACAAAGTGCCACCCCTCCACGCTGTATAAAAACACAGTCAACGAGTCATCTAAGCCAACGCCGATGAAAAAGCCCAACTGGTGCGAAGTTGGGCTTCAACGATCAACGGGAACAGTACTGATCGGCTAACCGCCCGAATAGCTCTGCTCCCAGTCCTTCCATACCGGCTGCAGTCCCGCTTGGCTGATCGCCGCCGCCACTTGCGCTGGGCTGCGGTTATCGTCGATGTCGAACTGAGCCAGATCCGTTGATGGCTGGGCGTAGCCACCGGGGCGGGTGCTGGAGCCCGCGGATGCGGTGGTGATCCCAAGGCCAAAGGCGTTATCGCGAAAGGGTGCGGATTCGCGGGTGGATAACGACAGATCCACCTCGGGCGCAAATAACCGCAGCGCGGTGATCAGTTGCAGTAACTCACGTTCGCCCACCACCGATACGGGCTCAACCCCGCCAGTGCAGGGGCGCAGCCGTGGGAAGGAAACCGAATAGCGGCTGCGCCAATAGTGACGTTGCAGATAGTCCAGATGCAGCGCCAGTAGCGCCGCTTCTACCCGCCAATTGGCCATGCCCAACAACACCCCAATGCCGATTTTATCCATGCCCGCCTGCCCCAATCGTTCCGGTGTGGCCAAGCGGTAGTCAAAGTCGGTTTTGTTGCCGCGCAGATGATGCTGGGCGTAGGTACGGCGATGGTAGCTTTCTTGGTAGACCATCACCGCATCCAGCCCAAGGCGTTTCAGCTCGGCGTAATCGGCTTGGCTTAATGGCTGCACCTCCATCATCAAATAACTGAAGTGGGGTTTGATCTGCGGCAACACCTTGCGGAAGTAATCCATGCCAACCTTGGTTTCGTGTTCGCCGGTGACCAGCAGCAAGTTATCAAACCCCATCGCTTTGATGGCGGCGATCTCCGCCGCCAGTTCGTCATCAGACAGGGTATGGCGCTTAAGTTTATTGCTCATGGAAAAGCCGCAGTAGTCGCACTCGTTGGCGCACAGGTTGGACAGATACAGCGGCAGATACAAACCGATGGTGTTGCCAAAGCGTTGTCTTGTTAGCGCTTGGCTGCGCTGGGCTAATGGCTCGAGATAGGGCTGTGCCGCTGGCGACAACAGCACCAGAAAATCAGCCCACGTCAGCTTAGGTTTGACCAACACCTGCTCAACTTGGCTGGCGCTGCTGGCGTTGATCTGCAGCGCTAAGTCGTCCCAGTTGTGTTGCTGCAGTTGCGCTTGAAAGCTCACGATTGATCACCTAGGAATCCTGTCAGTGGGCTCGACGCTTGCGCTTGCTGCCGCACCGTACCTAAGCCCGCCTCATAGGCGGCGCGGCCAATTCGCACCGCGTCGCCAAAGGCGGCGGCCATCGCCAGCGGATCTTGCGCTACCGCAATGGCGGTATTCACCAACACCGCATCGGCCCCCAGCTCCATCGCCTTTACCGCATGGGATGGCGCGCCAATGCCCGCATCAACGATCACCGGCACCGACGCTTGCTCGATGATGATCTGCAAAAACGCTTCGGTTTGCAGCCCTTGGTTCGAACCAATGGGCGCGCCCAGTGGCATCACCGCCGCGCAGCCAACCTCCTCTAGACGCTTACACAACACCGGATCGGCGTGGCAGTAAGGCAGCACCACAAAGCCCTGTTTTACCAGAGCTTCAGCGGCGTTTAAGGTTTCGATGGGATCCGGCAACAGGTAGCGGGGATCCGGGTGAATTTCCAGTTTTAGCCAATGGGTGCCGATCGCTTCTCGTGCCAGTTGCGCTGCATATATCGCCTCTTTAGCATTTTTGGCACCAGAGGTATTCGGCAACAGCTTCACCCCTGCCTGCAACAATGGGCGATACAGATCCCCCTGCTGGCCACAGAGATCAACCCGCTTCATCGCCAAGGTGGCCATTTGTGAGCCAGAGGCGGCAATGGCGTCAGCCATCACTTGGTTATTGGCAAACTTGCCGGTGCCGGTAAACAGGCGCGATTCAAACTGGGTGTCTGCAATGGTTAACATGGTTAGCCCCCGGCAATAACAGAGAAGATGTCGATGCGATCGCCCGCATCAATCAGGGTGCTGGCCCATTGGCTGCGACTGACGATGGTGTCGTTCTGCGCCACCGCCACCCCGGCTTTGTCTTGCTGCAGAGCGTGCAGCAAGGCGGCGACGGTGGGCGTGCCCACCAGCAGCGTATTCAGATCTGCCGCTTGTTGATTCAAAATAATGTTCATGTTGTTCACTCTTGTTGCTCGGCGCTGCCACAGCTCGGACAGCGTGGATCGGCGCTTAGACGTAACCCCTGCCACCGTAGGGTGCGACCATCAAAACGGTGCAACAGCGGTGGCACCTCCAACTGCAGCAGTAACCGCAGTGCCAGCAATACCTGCATACTGGCAACCGTGCCCAACACCGGCCCCGCCACGCCCACTTCACGGCAGCTTTGCGCTTGCACTTCATCACCACCACTGAGGCAATGAAAACAGGGCCCGTCTGCCAAAATCGGCAACAGCTGCCCCTGCCAACCAACGGCAGCGGCGCTGATCAGCGGCACCTTGGCGGCACGGCAACCGTGGCTAAGTTGATGGCGGGCAGTAAAGTTGTCGGTGCAATCCAGCACCAGATCGATGTGACCATGTTGCCCCGCCAGCAGCTGCCGCAAAATGGCGCCGTTGATAAAGCGTTCTAACGCCACGGTGCGTACATTGGGGTTGTGCTGCGCCACCCATTGCTGGGCCATCAACGCCTTTGGCTCGGTTACCTGTTGCGGCTGATACAAGGTTTGCCGTGGCAGATTCGACAGCGACACCTTGTCGCCATCAGCCAGTAACAGACAGCCGATCCCTGCCCCCGCCAAATATTGCACCGCTGGGCAGCCAAGGCCGCCTAAGCCAACCACCAACACGGTTTTGTTGGCCAACCTAAGTTGCCCGGCCTCGCCCCACTCTGGCAGCAGCAATTGCCGACCGTAACGCAGGTATTGTTCGTCACTGAGGGTTTGCATTTGCGCTGCCCTCCGCATCAAGCGTGATCGCTTGATGATCGACCGCACTCTGTTGCGTTAACGGTTGTTTCAGTGCAGCAGCTAACTGTGCCAACGCCTGTTGTGGATCGGCCGATTCGGTTACCGCCCGCACTACCGCGATGCTGCCAACGCCGCACTGGGCCACCGCCGCAGCGCAGCGGATGTCGATGCCGCCGATTGCCACCGTTGGGTAATGTGGCTGCAACAGCTGCGCGTAGCGTTTCAGCCGCGTTAGCCCTTGAGGGGCCGACGCCATCTGTTTGGTCGGCGTAGCAAACACGTGCCCTAAGGCGATGTAACTGGGGCCAAGGCTGTGGGCGCGGGCGATTTCGTAGTAGCCGTGGGTTGATAACCCCAATCGCAACCCCGCCGCTTGAATGGCCGCCAGATCCGCGTCGGCCAAGTCCTCTTGCCCCAGATGCACCCCATAGGCACCGTGTTTGATCGCCAGTTGCCAATAGTCGTTAATAAACAGCCGTGCGTGATGGCGTTTGCCGCAGGCGATGGCCGCGGCGATATCGGCTTCCACCTGCTGTGGCGAACGGCTTTTGATCCGCAGTTGCAGCGTTTTTACGCCCAAGGCGAGCAGCCGCTCTACCCAAGCTAAGGAGTCCACCACCGGATAGACCCCCAGCTGCTTAGTGCCGCAACCCACAAATTGGTATGTAGGCAACTTATCTGTGGACTGCATAGCCGCAGCGGATTTGGGCGCGGTATGTCGCAGGTGAGCCACCATGCCATAAGCGCGGCCAAGCTCAGAGCTTGCTAACGCGATACGGGGAAAGCTGGCTAACTGCGTCGGCCAACCGGTGCGCGCCAATGGACCCGGCCCTTGCCCTAACTGGCAAGAGGCCTGCAAGCCGTTGTGCAGATAAGCGCGGGTTACGGTAACGCCATCAAGCAGGTCGTAGCCCAGTGCCAAGGTGGTGGCCAACGCCGCCGCTAAGGTGCAGCCGCTGCCGTGGGTGTTATGGGTGTTGATCCGTTCACCAACAAACAGCTGGCGCTGCTGGCCTTGGTAGAGCAGATCCACGCACTGCCGTTGATGGCACGCATCGGCAAAATGGTCAAAGTGGCCGCCCTTGGCTAACACCGCTTTGGCACCGCGACCACACAGCTGTTCACAGGCGTGCACCACCGCTTGCGGGCTGTCGATTGCCACCCCGGTGAGCGCCGCCAACTCATCGCCATTCGGCGTGATAAGAGTGACCAACGGCAGCAGCGGATCAAACCGTGTTACCACCGCCGAGTCGCTTGGGGCACTTAGGCGTGCGCCGGAGCTGGCCACCAGCACTGGATCAAGAATGATCGGCGGCAGCTGCGATTGCCGTGCTTGCAGCCAAACCGCCAGCAGCTCGATCTGGGCGGCGTCCGCCAGCAAACCAATCTTTATTGCCTGTGGCGGCAAGTCTGCCCACAACGCATCCAGTTGCGCCACCAACGAGCTGGCAGATAACGGCGCGATATGGGTAACCGCCACGCTGTTTTGGGCAGTAACGGCGGTGATGGCGCTGCAACCGTGGCCGCCTAAATCATGGATAGTAAGCAGATCGGCCTGAATGCCCGCGCCACCGCCGCTATCACTGCCAGCGATGGTCCACACTATCGGTCGGGTGGCGCCGCTCATGGCAGCACCTTGTCGTTGGTACTGATGGAGTGGTACAGCTCGGCACCGCCTTGGCGAAACTGCTCCGCTTTGGCTTGCATCGCATCATCCAATTGCCCCACCTCTATCGAATGAGCTTGCTCGGCAAAGTTCGGGTTGGCGGCGGCAAAGTCGCGCACCTCTTGGGTGATCTTCATCGAGCAGAATTTAGGGCCACACATCGAGCAAAAATGGGCGACCTTGGCGCTTTCTTGCGGCAAGGTGGCATCGTGATACGCCTTGGCGGTGTCGGGATCCAGCGACAGGTTAAATTGATCGTCCCAGCGAAACTCAAACCGCGCCAAACTGAGGGCGTTATCGCGGATTTGCGATCCCGGATGGCCCTTGGCCACATCCGCCGCGTGGGCGGCAATTTTGTAGGCGATAAGGCCCTGCTTCACGTCTTCTTTGTCCGGTAAGCCCAGGTGCTCTTTGGGGGTGACGTAACAGAGCATGGCGCAGCCGTACCAACCAATCATTGCGGCGCCAATGCCGCTGGTGAAGTGATCGTAACCCGGCGCCACGTCGGTGATCTGCGGCCCCAAGGTGTAAAACGGCGCCTCGAAACAGTCTTCCAGCTGTTTCTCCATGTTGATTTTGATCAGGTGCATCGGCACATGGCCGGGGCCTTCGATGATCACCTGCACGTCGTATCGCCACGCGATTTTGGTCAGCTCGCCCAAGGTTTGCAGCTCGGCAAACTGGGCACGGTCATTGGCATCGACAATGGCACCAGGGCGCATGCCATCCCCCAAGCTTAACGACACATCGTACTGCGCGCAGATCTGACAGATCTCGGCAAAATGCTCATAAAGGAAGCTCTCTTTGTGGTGCGCCAAACACCACTTAGCCATGATCGAGCCACCACGAGACACCATGCCGGTCACTCGCTCGGCGGTCATCGGCACATAACGCAGCAGCACACCCGCGTGGATGGTGAAGTAATCCACCCCCTGCTCCGCTTGCTCAATCAAGGTATCGCGGAACACTTCCCAGCTGAGATCTTCGGCCACACCGTTGACCTTCTCCAGCGCTTGGTAGATCGGCACCGTGCCGATGGGCACCGGGCTGTTGCGGATGATCCATTCGCGGGTTTCGTGGATATGGCGACCGGTGGAGAGATCCATCACCGTATCGGCGCCCCAGCGGCACGACCACACCAACTTTTCCACTTCCTCCTCAATCGACGACGACACCGACGAGTTTCCGATGTTGGCGTTCACCTTCACCAAGAAGTTGCGACCGATGATCATCGGCTCTGCTTCTGGGTGGTTGATGTTGGCGGGAATGATGGCGCGGCCAGCAGCCACTTCTGCCCGCACGAACTCTGGGGTGATCGACTCCGGCAGATTAGCGCCGAAGCTCTGCCCCGGATGGGCCTTGAGCAAAATTTCGTTGCGTACTCGCTCGCGCCCCAAGTTTTCACGGATGGCGATGTATTCCATCTCTGGGGTGATGATCCCTTGGCGAGCGTAATGAATTTGAGTCACCACCTTGCCCGCCTGCGCTTTGCGCGGTTTCGGCAGCTGTTCAAACCGCAGGTGATCAAAACCGCCATCGGCCAAACGCTGCTGGGTAAAGTGCGAACTCACCCCGTCCAATTCAGCGCTATCACCGCGCTCAATGATCCAGTTGCGCCGCAGTGGCTTGAGCCCGGCACGCACATCCAGCGTTGACGCAGGATCGGTGTAAGGACCGGCGGTGTCGTACACCGGCACCGGTTCGTTTTCACGGGTGATGGGGTTGGCTTGGTCGCCACCAATCAGCGACGGC
Organism: uncultured Ferrimonas sp.; assembly: GCF_947489035.1. Taxonomy (GTDB): domain Bacteria; phylum Pseudomonadota; class Gammaproteobacteria; order Enterobacterales; family Shewanellaceae; genus Ferrimonas. The sequence continues at coordinate 6,676 of NZ_CANLCI010000012.1, forward strand.
GACAAGGCGATTTCGCGCATGCCGACTTGAATGTCGTCGCGGCTGCCTTGCAGGTACAGCTTGGTGGAATTGGGGAAAGGATGGCCCTTTAAGCTATCCAAATATTGCTGGGCTTGTGCCCGTACTTCGCGTCTGTTCGACATAACAATCTCCAAGCCTTCACTGGCTAGTTTGAGGGAAATTGTCTGCCGGACGTGCATCCTGTAGTGAACAATTTGTGCGCCCAGTCGAACTGGTGCAAGCGCGTTAATGGCGCAAATACTGACTGGGCGTTGCTTGTTTTCCTACGCCGGTACTAACCGGTTCAGGTTCCACGGATCCCGCTACTGCGATCTCAGCCTTGGGTAATTTTACCCTTGGCACTCCGACAAGACAGGGGGAGTATAGCCACAGTTTTACTGGCGCATCAAGGGCGGCCACCGTTGTTCACACGGGCAGATCCCTCAAAGCAAAACGGGGCAAGTTAGCTGTTATTTTGACGAAGTTAGCAGCGAGTTTGTTGGGTTTGGCGGCAAGCAAGGATCTAAATTAATACGACGAGCATGAGCAAGAGTGAAATAAAAAATACCGCCGACTGCTGAGTTTTCCAGCATCCGTAAACACCACGGCTGAAAACACCTACGGCACTGGCTGCGATCCGAGGCCATTACCCGATAAACAACAACGCCCGCAATGGCGGGCGTTGGTTAGTTTTTGGCGGCTTGGGCGGCTTCGTCCCGTAGGGCTTGGGCAACTTGCTTAATCGCATCGTCGGCTTTCACCCCCGTGGCCATCAACGCTTGAATGCGCTCAACCGCTTGTTGTTGTTGCTCGTGGGTTAGCCCCAGTAGATCAGACATTGTGCTCTCCTTTAATCAAGCGGCGCATTTTTGTTGGTTTTGGCTGCCATTGCAACTGCAGCGGCAGTTGCTAACCAGTCAGACTTAAGCAAACCGTACAGATCGCTGTCGGACTTAACCCCATCCACCACCCAGCGCTGGCGCAACCGCCCTTCATGTTGGAATCCCAACCGTTGCAGCAAACGGGCAGAGCCACCGTTGTTGGGATCAATATCCGCCTCGAGCCGATTGAGCCCCATGTCAGCAAAACATAAGTGAACAATGGCACCGAGTGCCTCGCTCATCAGCCCCTGCCCCCACATCGAACGCGACAACATATAGCCTACTTCTGCGCGGCGATTTTGCGCAGAGAGGGCAAACACACTTAGGGTGCCGACGATCTGGCCGGTGCTGCCCTGCTTGATAAGCCACATCATGCTGTCGTCAGATTGCCACGCGCTAACGCCGCGATCCACCAGGTGCTGCGCTTGGGTGAGCTTGGTAAACGGCGGGCAACTCCAGTAACGCATCGCTTCCACGTCGCTGTACAGCGGCATAAGCGCACTGGCATCACAACGTTGCACCGGGCGCAGTCGACAGCGCGCCGTGATGATTGGTTGATTGGGTAATTTCACATCACACCTTTAGTTATTGAAAAACGGTTACTAAGCCTAAGAGCATTGGCGGGATCCCAAGCTTAACCCCTTGCAACACGGGCACCCTAACGGCAATTGCAGTTGGTCAGACCCATTGCCCAATGCCAATTCGATTGGTAATCTTGCTGCCCTGCAATTTAGGAGTTTGCTTGTGACCCCCCTGTTAGAACGCGATATCTACCTGTTTGACCTCGATAACACCCTCTACCACCCGAAAGAGCAGATCATTGAACAGATTGTTGTGCGCATGCGCGATGTGGTGGCCAAACAGATGCAACTGCCAACAGAGCAAGCCTACGAACTGTGTGAAGACTACTACCTGAAATACGGTGGCACCTTGCGCGGCTTGCAGCTGCACCATCCAGAGCTGGATATCGACGAGATCTCGTTCAAAGCACACCATGTGGATCTGCAAAACGTGCAGGCCGACAGTGCCTTACAGCAAGCGTTAAGCGACAACAGCAAAACCCGTTACGTGTTTACCAATTCGCCGCGGCCATACGCCGAGCGGATGCTGCAACATTTGGGCTTGGCGGATCACTTCAGCGGCATTTTCAGTGTTGAACAAACCCGCAACTACCAGATGAAGCCCGATCCCCATGCGTTTGAGCGGATCTGCCAGCAGTTCAATTTTAGCGCCACCGATGCGGTGATGTTTGACGATCAACCCTCCAACCTGGCTACGGCCAAAGCGATGGGGATGCGTACCGTTTTGGTTAACCGCTTTGATCTGGATGAGCACAGCGCCTGTTACCGCACCGAACAACTGCCTAAGTTTCTCAGCAAGCTGAACCAAGCTCGTTAAGGCATTCGCGCAGCAGATGTGGCGGCATCAATTATACTGTGGCGGTTAGCTGCGACCGATGATGGACCGCCATGTTTCGACACTTTTACCTGTGCACCAGCTTGTGGGAACTCGATCTTATCGAGCGCGAGCTGCAGCAAGTTGGGCTGCGGCCAAGCCAAATTCATGTGCTGAGCGCCCAGCCACAATTGGCCGATCGATTTCACCTTAATCCCCTTAATGAGTTTTGGTACTACAACTTGCCTCGTTCCTTGGCTGCCGGCACCGTTATTGGCGCGGCTGTTGCTGGGCTGGTGTTAGCTGCTGCGGATATCGGTGGGCTGGCGATACAGATAGGCAGCTGGGTGCCGATTGGCATGTTAGCGTTGCTGCTGGGGTTGTTCTGCGCGTGGCAAGGCGGTTTTATCGGCTTGCAGTGCCCCCATCATCAACTGGGGCGTTACCAGCAAGCGGTGCGATCTGGCATGCATTTGCTGTTGGTGGATGTCAGCTTCACCGAGCGGCCACGACTACAGCAGGTAATGAGCAACCACCCGCTGGTGCTGCACGACGGCTGCCGCATCGCTTCGGATCGCTACTTCATGCAGCTGCAAGACTTGTGGCACTAACACACGCTGCATTAACACTTAAGTCGATGCAAACTTAGTGCTTTCTCTACAGCAACCACTGATAGTGGCGCAGTGGCAAGCTGATCAACACGCTCAGCAGCAGCCACAACAACAGCATCCCTTGCCAGTAATGTTGCAGCAGCGTGAGTTGCCGATAGCCGCTATTGATCTGTCGGTGCCAGTAGTTTTGCAGCACTCGGCTCCAAGCCAGCAAGCCCCCCAGCATCAGCACAATCATGGCGCCGTAGTGCCACAGCACAAAGCTTGGTAACACCAATTCACTCAGCACCTTAGCCTGCAACTGCATAAACACCACGGTGCAGATCCCCGCCGTAACCAACATCCCTTTGCTTAAGGCCGGTGCCCGAAAGGTAAACCACTGCGCGGCCATCATCAGTAAGCAGCTCAACAGCAACACGAAGCTGCTCCCTTGGTGCGCTTGCATTGGCAGGATCACCCAACTGGGTTCAGCCCCCATAAAGCCTCGGCGTAGCTGCCATAAGATGCTCAGCGCGGCAATCAGTAGCAGCGCCAACAGCGCCGCCGATAGGCGGTTACGCTGCAGTTTCAGTTGCGGTTCGTTGTTGGCTTGCTGCTGCAGTTGCTGCCACAGCGATACGGGTGTGGTCATAGAGCTGTCCTTAATGATTGACGCTCTTTGAGTATGGTTGAGATTAATCATTCGGCAGCAAAAACAAGGCGGTAGTTTAGGATTTGGCACTGTCGCGAGGCTGGTTGTGCGCGGGTTATGGTTCGCCTTGGTGGATTGACCCAGCCGCTTTTTAGACAAAAAAACGGCTGGCACCGGCCAGCCGTTTTGTCTGCATCAATTACAGATCATTTTAGGGTATTGATGTACGCCACCAAGGCGTCCAGTTCTGCTTCAGATAAAGGCATCGCTGGCATCGCTGGGGCAAAACCTTCCACAATTTGTGCATTCGGGTTGGTGATGGCGGCACGAAGATAGGCGTCATCGGCCACGGCGCTGGTGCCATCGGTAAAGCTGCGCTCGGTGCCTGCTAACCCACCCCACCCGGGGCCAATCATCTTGGCATCCGTGGTGCTGTGACAGGCAACGCAGCCTTTGGTGGTGGCCAGTGATTTACCATCCAACTTCTGCTCAGCCATCGCCCCATCGGCTTTTGCCATCATATCGGCGGCGCCAGCTTTGGCGCTGTCCATGGCATCCCCCGCCATCGCTTTCGCCCCATCAACGGCATCATTGGCGGCGGCTTTCGCGCCTTCCATCGCATCATCGGCACCGGCTTTGGCGGCGTCAACCGCATCGGCCGCTTTCGCTTTGGCCTCGTCCAGCGCGCTGCTGGCCGCCTGTTGCGCTTCGTCAGCCGCGGCGGCGGTTTCTTGCTTGGCGCTTTCCACCGCGTCTGCGGTTTGCTCCATCGCCTTATCAACCGCAGCCGTTACGCTGGATTCCTCTTTTGCTGCTTCCTGCTTAGGTTGTTCCGAACAGCCACTAACCAAGGCTGCCGCCAGTAACGACATGGTTAATGCTGGTAATACCGATTTTGTTCTCATCAATTATCCCTCTTGAATGCAACCTTTTCCGGCGTGAGGCCGGGACTTCGCATCGATCGTTGCGTACGACAAAACACATGAATCATCAGCCTGTAACCCAAGCGATGACGCTACTGTAATACGGAAAACCGATGCGATTAGACTCATCACTGCCGATAAAACTTGAGTCATGCACTCAAGTTAGCCAAATGTGGTGACAGTAACCAGCACAACTGAAGATTGTTCAATGACAGAATAACCAAGCGCCCCGTTTAGCCAGTGCTAAGCGGGGGCTAATCCCAAGGTGCAGCTAGGGGGCGATTAAAGACGGGCTTACTTGCGGGTGTAGAGCGCAAAGGCTGGGTGGGCTTGCAGTGGCTTCATGCTGCCGCGCAACGAGAAATTGTAACCACACAGGGTAAAGCTGCCGCGCATCGCCACATCAAACACAATGTCTGCGGCATCCAGTGGCGAGAAATAGGCGTAGTAGATGTCGTTTGGCCACACCTCGACTTTCACTGGGCGGAAGCTGTCGCCATTGTTGAAATCCGCCGCCGCACAGCTGCGATCGCCACGGGCGCTCAACAGTGACCAGAGCTCACCTTGTTGTGCCGGATCCCCCGGCCAGCTGATCAGCAGCGTGTCGTCGGCCAAGGCTAATTGAAAGCTGTCTGGCAAGGTCACCTGCGCTTTAAATGCCGGCGCGGTGGCGGTTGTTGCGGCGGCATCGCTGGGGTGTTCTGCGACCGCTGGGGTTGGCTCGGCAGACGGCCAAAACGCGATAGCCGTAACCCCCACAATGCCCACGGCGGCAGCGGCCAGTAGCGGTTTCCACTGCTGCCGCAATCGAGTTTGCAGCGTGGTGGCCACCGCAGCCCAGTCGGTGGCGGGGCTGGTGCTGTGTTCATCCCAGTGGTGCTGCTCTGGCACGGCACGGCTTTCGCCATTCAAAGAAGGCTCTACCCGCATCCCAGCAAGCTGGGCTTGACCTTGTAAGGCGGGGCCGCTGTAGCCCCACTGACTGGCTTGAGCCGCCCCTTTGCTGGGCAACAACGCCAACACCGTGGTCATCGCGACCGGCAGGATCAGCGCCAGCAAGGCACCGCCGCCCACGGCAACTTGAGCCAAGGCAAACAGCAACCACGCCAAGGCCAACAACCAGGCTAACCCCAATGGTCGACCGGCTTGGCGCAAACGGCGTTGGCCACTAAGCCAACTGAGCGGCGCGGCGACGACAGCCAGTAACGCAGGCGCACTAAATTGCATCGGCGTGTTGTAGAACAAACCGCTGAGCAGCAACAACGCCACCACGATGGCGGCTTGGATCGCCACAACTCTCACGCCGCTATCGTGGCCGTGAGTACATATCAGTGTGCGAGCTAAAGACACTGCCGTTCCTCATAAATTAAGTAATGAGCGGAGGTTATCGTAATTCGACCGCGCTGATAATGGCTAACAGCACGGTTCGTACAAAGAAGCCGCAACCTAGGTGAAAAAAGCAAAGCTGGCAGAACCGATTACCCTTAACGGTAGAAACACACTGCAATACAAAGGAACTGTGATGCAGCTTAGTTGGATCGACGCCGCCATCGTATTGGCGTACTTATGTGCCACGGTGATCATCGGCTTAATGATGAAACGCCGCGCCAGCAAGAATTTGAAAAGTTATTTTCAAGGCGGCAAGCAGATGCCGTGGTATCTGCTGGGCTTGTCCAATGCCTCGGGCATGTTCGATATCTCCGGCACCATGTGGCTGGTGTCGCTGTGCTTTTTGTATGGCATGAAAAGCATCTGGATCCCGTGGTTATGGCCGGTGTTCAATCAGGTGTTCTTAATGGTCTACCTGTCTATCTGGCTGCGCCGTTCCAATGTGCTGACTGGGGCGGAATGGATCAACACCCGCTTTGGGCTGGATCGCGGCGCAACCCTATCCCATCTTGTGGTGGTGGCCTTTGCCTTGATCAGCGTGCTGGGCTTTCTGGCCTACGGCTTTGTTGGTGTGGGTAAGTTCATTGAGATTTTTATCCCTTGGAGCGCCGTTGGCCCGCTGCTGCCTTTTGCGTTACCCGCCCAGTATGTGCCCCATTTCTACGGCGTCATCTTTACCTCTATCGCCACCTTTTATGTGGTGATGGGCGGCATGTACAGCATCGTTTGGACCGACGTATTGCAGTTCAGCATCATGACCGTGGCGGCACTGACCATCGGCGTGATCGCGATGATGAGCGTATCGCCAGCGCAATTGCAGGCTGCGGTTCCCGCAGGCTGGGCCGATCCACTGTTTGGTTGGGATCTGGATATTGATTGGCAAAACCTGATCCCCGCAGCGGTCGATAAGGTCGGCCAAGACGGCTATTCGCTGTTTGGGCTGCTGGTGATGATGATGCTGTTTAAGGGGGTATTAGTCAGCGCCGCAGGGCCTGCCCCGAACTACGACATGCAAAAAATCCTCGCCACCAAAAGCCCCCGCGAAGGCGCTCTGATGAGTGGCTTTGTGTCGGTGGCGTTAATGCCAATTCGCTATTTCTTGATTGCTGGCTTTGCGGTGCTGGCGGTGGTGTATTTCGATCGCTTGGATCTGGTGCGTGGCGACCGCATCGATTTTGAAAACATTCTGCCTACGGCGATGTTGGAATTTGTGCCCACCGGTCTGTTGGGGCTGTTACTGGCGGGGCTATTGGCGGCGTTTATGTCGACCTTTGCGTCAACGGTCAATGCCGCCCCCGCCTATCTGGTTAACGACATCTACCGCCGCTACTTTCGCCCAGACGCCTCGGATCGCACCCTCATTCGCGCCAGTTACTTGGTGTCGGTATTGGTGGTGTTGATCAGCACCGGCATTGGCTTATTTGTTAGCAGCATCAACAGCGTGTTGCAGTGGTTGGTGTCGGGCTTATGGGGCGGCTACACCGTGGCGAATGTACTGAAGTGGTATTGGTGGCGCTTAAACGGCCACGGCTATTTCTGGAGCATGGCCAGCGGCATTGGTGCCAGTTTGCTGTTGCCGCCGCTGGTGCTGGCCTTAGGGCTGGATAGCATCATGCCATGGCTGGGCTCGGATCTGTTGCCACTGTACCTGTTCCCACTGGTGTTAGTGATTTCCCTATTGACCGCCATCGTGGTGAGCCTGAACACCGCAGCGGTAGACAATCAGACATTACAGCAGTTCTACCGTACCGTGCGGCCATGGGGTTTTTGGCAACCCATCGCCCAGCAAGTGGAAAGCAGCAGCCCTAATTTTCCCCACAACCGAAACTTTGGCAGCGACATGAGCAATGTGGCGTTGGGGGTATTAGCGCAAACCTGCTTGGTGGCCTTGCCGATATTTACCGTATTGCAGGATTTCCAACGGGCGGGGATCGCGTTGGTGTTGCTGTTGGTGAGCGCGGTGCTATTAAAACGCAATTGGTACGATCGCTTAGATAGCCACGAACCCACCGAAGCCACGGTTAGCCCAATTTCGCCAACGACGGTCAATTAGTGCCGCCACTCGCCGTGGCGCAGCTGGTGTTTAACTGAGGCGTGGCGTGACTTAACTTGGCTTGAACTTAGCTTAGGAGCATGGATGAATTGCATTGCTCTGGCAGCAGCCCTGACGCGGGTTGCTGCCCGTCATTTCGATTGCACGCGCGTTGCTCAGTCTGCGCGGATCTGCACGGTAAACACCGGCACGGGCAGCACAACCGATTGCACCGCCTTGTGTAGCCACACCAACTCCGACTTGTAGCTGCCATCGGCAGAGAAGTAGCACAGCTCAACCTCAAACTCGCCGTCGGTATAGCCACAGGTCACAATCTCTGATTGCACCTCGGGGTGATCGACATACACCGACAGCGCCTTTTCTACCTTGCTCACCAGCTCCGGCTCCAGCTCGAAACTGACGTCGATCCGCATCAATGAAAATGATGCAGGTTGCTTCCCTTTAAACTTCGCTTGCATTGGCGTCTAACCACTATATGTTGCGTTAACCGCAGTTTACTCTATCTATACAAGCTATCAACCGCGATTGTGGTAACCCCAAAGCAACGAAATAAAAGTTGCTTTTTTCCTTGCAAAAAGGGAAATCGAATGCAGCTGACTGTTTCCCAACCACTCTTAAAAAAAACTGAAAAAACGATGCGATTTCTGATGGAAACCGCCTCAGGTTTTCATTAGAATCTCCGGCCTTTGAAAGACCCAGTCCGCGTATCCACCGTGCTTGTTGAGGCAGTAGAATGAAACCAAAATTTGAATTAGTCGCAGTTGAAGGCAACATTGGCGTAGGTAAATCTACCCTGGTGCCCAAGCTGGTCGAGCACCTCAACGCCATGGACGAACGTCCTTGGAAAATGATTCTGGAAGACGTTGATACCAACCCAGAATTCAAGCGCCTGTTGGCCGAGTTCACTCAGGATCCAACCAAGCGCATTAACTTCCAGCGTTTCATCACCAATCACCGCGCCGAGCTGTGTGCGGATCTGGATCCAGCCTACAACTACGTGCTGGAGCGCTCGTTGTACTCTGATCTGGTGTTCTGTCAGGCCAACTTGCAAGAAGCGTGTCGCCCAGACGGCGAAGATCTGACTTACTACTACGACATCTGGGACAAGTTGGACGACTACCCACGAGTAACTTCCGTGGTGTACCTGCGCTCAAACCCACAGATCGCCTTCCAGCGTATGCTGAACCGTGGCCGCGATGCCGAAGATGGCACCCCACTGGGTTACATCCAGCTGATCTCCGATTGCCACGATGCCTTTTTGCCACACATCTGTGAACGCAAAGGTACCATGCTGCTTACCGAGCAGTGGGATCACTTCGGCGACGCCATGCGTTTGGCCCGTCGTATCCTGCACAAGCTGTAAATCAGTTTGGCAGCAGCAAAAAACCGGCTTAGGCCGGTTTTTTTGTCGCTGAAAAAAGCACCAGTAGCGGCTAGCCGGGCGGCCAGCTTGACGCCCGGCTACAAACCCATCTGCCGCACGGCCAAATCGCGCATGATCTCCTCGCTGCCGCCGCCAATGGCCATGATCTTCACCTCACGGTAAATGCGCTCCACCGGATTACCGCGCATGTAGCCAGCGCCGCCTAAGATCTGCATCGCTTCTGATGCGACAAACTCCAACGCCTTACTGGCCGAGAACTTCAACTTACACAGCTGCTCTACCGCTTGCTGGCCCTGATTCATCTGCCAACAGACACGATCCAAATAGGCCGAAACCATCTCGGTGCGAGCCGACATGTCTGCAATCTTGTGGCGGATCACTTGGTGCTTAATCAGCGGCTTACCAAAGGTGTGCCGCTCTTGGCTGTAGCCAATGCAATGCTCTAAACACAGCATCATCATGCCAACGCACTGCGCCGCTATCGCCAAGCGTTCATTGTTGAAGTTATCCATGATCGCGCGAAAACCATGGTGTTGCTCCCCCAACAAATTCGCCGCGGGCAGCAAGCAATCATCAAAAAACAGTGTGGCTTGATCGCTGGCCCACCAGCCCATTTTGTTGCCCAGTTCGCTGCGGCTAAAACCGGCTCGATCCGCCTCCACCAAAAACAACGAGATCCCCGCGATCCCGGCCTCGCCGGTGCGGGCCGCCACCACAAAATGATCGCTGCTCATGCCGCCGGTGATGAAGGTTTTGCTGCCATTAAGGCAAAAGTGGTTGCCATCCCAACGGGCGCGGGTCTGTAAGTTCGCCACGTCCGAGCCGCCGCTGGGCTCGGTAATGGCCAACGCCGAACCGCGCTGGCCGGAGACAATCGCAGGCAACAGCTGCTGTTTTTGCGTTTCGCTGGCCAGCCGGTGCAACAACCCAACGGAGATCCCGCGTCCGCCCACCGCCGCCGCAATGCCGGTGGCGCCGCATTGGGCTAATTCGATGTTGGCATCGGCGCGCATAAAGGCATCATCAAAACCCAAACCGCCGTAGCATTCATCCACCCCAAAACCAAACAACCCCAGCTGACCTAAATCGGTGTGTACGTGCCACGGCACCGTGCCCGCTTCATCCCATTCGTTGGCGTTGGGGGTCAGCTGTTGCGCCACATAACGGCGCAACGAATGACGAAAGGCGCGGCGCTGTTCGTTATCAAATGGCTTCGCCATCGGCGCCTCCTAAGGGTGAGTACCCATCATCTTCGAAATGATCGCCAGCATGGTTTCATCCGATCCCCCACCAATGGCGCTCAGGCGGCTATCGCGAAATGCCCGCGAGACCACGTTGTCCCAGGTGAACCCCATGCCGCCCCAATACTGCAAGCAGCCGCTGGTCACTTCACCGGTTAAGCGGCCTGTTTTCAGCTTCACCATCGACGCGATCAGCGAGATGTCTTGCCCCGCCACCATCTGCTCGACCCCGCGGTAACACAGCGCCCGCAAGGCTTCCACTTCGGTTTGCAGTTCGGCTAAGCGGTAGTGGATCACTTGGTTATCCAGCACCGAGCGGCCAAATATCTTGCGCTCGCGGGTGTAGTCGATGGTGTGGTTGATGCAGGCTTCCATCATCTTCAGTGAGCTTAAGCCCACCCACATCCGCTCCTCTTGGAACTGTTCCATCTGATGAATAAAGCCCAGGTTTTCCACCCCGATCAGGTGGCTCTGGGGCACGCGCACGTTATCAAAATAGATCTCGGCGGTATCGGAGGCACGCATCCCTAACTTATCAATCCGATCGGAAAAGCGGATCCCCGCGCAGGAGGTCGGCACGATGATCAGCGACTTATTTTTATGGGCGGGGCCATCGCCGGTATTAGCCAGCAAGCACAGGTAATCCGCTTGGGTCGAGTTGGTGATCCACATCTTCGAGCCGTTAATGACGTAATCGCCGCCCTGCTTGCGGGCGCTGGTTTTCAGGGCCGCCACATCCGAGCCCGCCCCCGCTTCACTCACCGCAATCGAGGTGACCAGCTCGCCGCTGATCGCAGGGGCTAGAAACTGGCGGCGCAGTTCGTCGCTGCCGTGTTTGGCCAACGCTGGGGTCGCCATGGTGGTTTGCACCCCCAACGCCATTGGGGTGCTGCCGTGCAATGCCGAACCAATCTCTTCGGCAAACACCGCTTGGTAGCTGTAATCCAGCCCCAAGCCGCCGTAGGCTTCGGGTTTATCAATGCCCAGCAACCCCAGTTCGCCCGCTTGGCGAAACAGGGTTTTGGCGGGAAAAATCCCCTGCTGTTCCCATTCATCAATATGGGGGTTGATGTGTTCGGCAACAAAGCGCTGCACGGTACGACGAAACTCGTCGTGGGTGGCGGTTAAAATCATCGAAAACTTTCCTTGTGTTAACCCCGATCCTGCAGGGGCATGGCTGCTGATGTTGATCGCTTGGGGTTACGATTGGTTCGCGCTTGATTCCTCGTTTGCCGCAAAAATCTGTGGCGTTTGCGCCCGATGAAAGCCGCCAAAGGGGGCGATGCTGGCTTGAGCTTGCTTGGGCAAGGCGCCATAAAAATTGGCCGAGCCGAATTGCGCCGCGCCATCCACTCGCAGAGTTTCGCCATTGATGTAACTGGCGGCGGGGCTTAATAAGAAGCACACCGCGCCGCTGACTTCGGCTTCGACCGCAAACCGCGCCAATGGCAAACGCTGAGCCAGATCCTGCAACTTGGCTTGAAATGGCGCGGGGTAAGTATCTAACCCCGATGACGCGATCAGCCCCGGCGCGACCGCATTCACCCGCACGCCATAGCGGCTCCATTCCCACGCGGCGGTTTTGGTGAGGTTTTCCATCCCCGCCCGAGCGGCACCGGTGTGGGCCATGCCGGGAAACCCGTTCACCGCATCGGCGGTAATGTTGACGATGGCACCGCCACAGCGTTGCATCGATTGGGTAAACAGCTCGCGGCTCATTAAAAAGCCGCCAATCAAATTGTTATTCACCACCGCGCTAAAGCCTTTGGCGGAGATCTGCGCCAGCTGCGCCGGATATTGGCCACCGGCGTTATTCACCAAGCCACTGATGGCGCCGTGCTTGGCCAGCATCTCGGCCACCACCTGTTGCACTCGCTCTTCATCGCGAATGTCGGCGACATAACAGTGGGCTTGGCCGCCATCGGCAGCGATCTCGGCAGCTACCGTTTCTAACTTCGCCAACGTGCGCCCCAGCAACAACACCGTGGCACCGAGCGAGGCCAGCTCATGGGCGATGCAGCGGCCAATGCCGCTGCCACCACCGGTGATCAGCATGGTGTGGCCAACAAACAGATCCGCCCGCAGTACCGAGCCAAAACCCGCGCCTTGATTGGGTTTATTCATTGCACTCTCCTGCGGCGTCCAGTTCAATCAATACGCTGCCTGCAGCCAGTTGTTGATTGGGTTTGGCGTGCACCTGCGCCACGGTGCCATCAATGGCCGCTTTAATGCTGTGTTCCATCTTCATCGCTTCCATCACCGCTAGGGTTTGACCGGCGCGAATGCTATCGCCCTCGGCCACCATCAGTGCCAACAAGGTGCCGTGCATCGGTGCCAACAACGTTGTTTGGCTGCCTTGATCGGCGCCACTGCCGCTCTCCGCCAGTGCATCAACAAATGACCAGTAATGCCCCGCCTGTTGCAGCACTAGCTGTGCCGGGTTGGGGCTGTGATAACCGCAATCAAATTGGTGGCCGTCCAGCAGCACCCGCAGCTGACAGCCATCGTCGTGCAGCAGGGTCAGTCGATGGGCGTCATCGCCGTACTGCAGTTGGTATTCGTTCGCCGCAAGCGCGGTGATCTGCAGCGAATATTGCTGCGCTTCGCAAGCCAGTTGATAGTGTCGTGCCGGTGCCGCTAAGCCCGCCAACGCCGCAGCTGTAGTGGGTGCCGTGGTGGCGGAAGTACAGGCCACTGCGCTGGCTCGATACAGCAACACCGCCGCCAGTTGCGCCAAGCCAGGGCGGGGATCGTGATCCGCGGCCAGCGGCTGTTGCCCTGCGGCAAAATGCTCGCCAATAAAGGCGGTGGTGGCCAGCCCCTGCACAAACTGCGGCTGCACCACAATCTGGCTTAATAGGGTTTGGTTGCTGCTGATCCCAAACAGCTGAGTACAATGCAGCGCCCGCTGTAAGCGCCGCAGCGCTTGGGCTCTATCAGCACCATGGGCAATGATTTTTGCCAACATCGGATCGTAATAAGGCGATACCTGCTGCCCTGCAGCAATGCCGCTGTCAAAGCGCACCCCTTGCGCTTGATAAGGGCGCCACTGGCTTACCTGACCACTGGCGGGCAGGTAGCCGTTGCGGCAATCTTCGGCATACAAGCGCACTTCCACCGCGTGCCCATTAAGCCGGATATCCGCTTGGGTCAGCCCCAGCGGTTGCCCTTGCGCCACCTGCAACTGCAACGCCACCAGATCGAGGCCGGTGATCATCTCGGTCACCGGATGCTCCACTTGCAAGCGGGTGTTCATCTCTAAAAAGTAAAACCGCTGCTGCTCATCCAGCAAAAACTCCACCGTGCCCGCGCCTTGGTAATCAATGCTTTTCGCTGCAGCAACCGCCGCTGCGCCCAAAGCGGCACGCAAGTCGCTATCCACCACCGGACAAGGTGCTTCCTCGACCACCTTTTGATGACGACGCTGCACCGAACAATCGCGCTCACCTAAGTGAATGATATTGCCGTGGCTGTCGCCAAACACCTGCACCTCGACGTGGCGAGCGTTCACCACCGCTTGTTCGAGGATAAGCTCATCACTGCCAAAGGCACTTAACGCTTCCGAGCGCGCCGATTGCAGCCCTTGGCTGAGCTCCGACAGCGTGTTAATCAAGCGCATGCCACGGCCACCACCGCCTGCAGCGGCTTTGACCATCAGTGGGGTGCCGATGGAGCTGGCCGCATCGTGCAAACTGGCGTCGTCCTGCGCTTCGCCTTGATAGCCACGGATACACGGCACCTGCGCCGCCAGCATCCGCCGTTTGGCCGCGGCCTTGTTGCCCATCAGTTCAATCGCGGTGGGGCTGGGGCCGATGAAGACGATGTTATGCGCCGCACACTGGCGAGCAAACTCGGCGTTTTCCGATAAAAAGCCGTAGCCTGGGTGGATCGCTTCGGCGCCACTGCGCTGCGCGGCGGTGAGGATCGCTTCGATCGACAGATAGCTGCTGTGTGCGGCGGCGGCACCAATCAATATCGCTTCGTCCGCCAGCTGCACATGGGGGGCATCCACGTCGGCCTCGGAATACACCGCAATGGTGCGGTAGCCCTGCGCCTTGGCGGTGGTTAGCACCCGTACCGCGATTTCGCCACGGTTGGCCACCAATACACTTGAAAACTGCGCCATGGTTATACCTCGCTGCGCCAATGCGGGGCGCGCTTTTCGAAAAAGGCGCGAAAGCCCTCTTGCCCTTGTGCGCTCAGCAAACAGGCCGAAAATTCATCGGCGGCGTATTGGATCATGGCGCTGGGATCGAGCTGGCCGACTTGGGCGATAACCCGCTTGGTGGCGGCCACTGCATTGGGGCTGCAATGCAGCAGTTGGCTGCGGATCTGCAACTCGCACTGCTCAATGGCCGCCGCATCGGCGCTCACCACGTAATCGGCTAAGCCCAATTGCTGCGCCTGCTCACCATCGAACGAGGTCGCTAACAGCATCAATTTGCGGGCCTGCGCTCGGCCAACGCGCTCAATCACGTAGGGGGCGATCTGCGCGGGGGTTTGGCCGATCCGCACTTCGCTCAGGCTGTACTTGGCGCTGTTGGTCGAGAGCAGCAGATCGGCGGCACAGGCCAAGCCAAAACCACCGGCCATCGCCGCCCCTTCAACCAGCGCCACCGTCAGTTGCGGCAGCTGCCGAAACGCCGCAAACAAGCCACCGGCGTCCACGCTCATCTGCCGCGCTAACGCCGGTGCCTGGGCGCCCGCTTCACTTAACTGGGCAAACCCTTTTAGATCGCCGCCAGCGCAAAACACCCCGCCACGCCCGCGTAAAGTAACGCCGCGAATGCACTTATCTGTCGCCAGCTGGCGAAACACCTGCTGCAGTTCTGTTGCCATCTGTGCCGACAGCGCATTACGCACCTTCGGTCGGTTCAACCAAATAGTGAGCCACTGTCCGTCGGTGTGTAACTCTAAGGTTTGCAGCGCTAGGCTTGCCCATTGGGGCGCGTTATCGCTCTTGGGGGTCGCCATTTCAACGTCACTGTACTTGTTGCTGTCCATGTTCTGATCCTTATGCCCGCTCGGTTACATTCGGCCAATGCCAAAAGTGTTGGGTTGCAGTTGCGTTTGCTTGGCGCTTTGGCACACATCCAGCACTAAGCCGATCACATCGCGGCTGTGGCGCGGATCGATGATGCCGTCGTCCAGCAATCGCCCCGAGGTGTAAAACGCGTCAGATTGCTTGTCGAAATGCGCGCAGATCTGCGCCTCTTGGGCGGCTAAGCGCGCCTCATCAATGGCCACGCCTTTACGCGCCGCGCCATCCCGCGCCAATTGCGACATGGTTTTCGCGGCAGATTCGCCCCCCATCACCCCGATTTTGGCGTTGGGCCAACTGAACAGAAAATCCGGCTGATAGCCCAAGCCACACATGCCGTAGTTGCCTGCACCAAAACTGGCGCCCACCATCAGGGTGATCCGGGGTACCCGCGCATTACGCACCGCTTGGATCATCTTGGCGCCATGTTTAATGATGCCGCCCTGCTCCATCGCCGTACCCACCATGTAGCCGGTGATGTTTTGCAAAAACAGCAGCGGCGTTTGCGCCTGATCGCACAACTGAATGAACTGCGCCGCTTTACAGGCGCCGTCGGCGTCAATTGGCCCATTATTGGCGATGATGCCGCAATCCATGCCATGAATACGCGCTTGCACACACACGGTGGCTGCGCCGTAACCGGCCTTAAATTGCAGAAATTGCGAGCCATCCACCAAACGGGCGATCAGCTCAAGGCAGTTATAGGGCTTGCGATAATCGTCGCTAACCAAACCTAAGATCTCCTCGGCTGGGTAGTGCGGCGCCAAGGGGGGGTGGCCTGCGGCTGCTTTGGGCTGGGCATTGACTGGCGGGGTGGGCCAATTCAAGCGCCCCATCAACTCCTGACACAAACCGATGGCGTGGCTGTCGTTGTCGGCCAAATATTCCACCAACCCCGACACCGTGGCGTGCATCTGCGCGCCGCCCAGTTGTTGATCATCCGCTTCCTCGCCGGTGGCCGCTTTCAGCAAGGCGGGCCCCGCTAAATAGGCTTTGCCGTTGTCTTTTACTCCGATCACGTAATCGCTCATGCCCGGCATGTAAGCACCGCCAGCCGCGGAGGGCCCATGCAAAATGGCAATGGTGGGAATGCCTGCCGCCGACAGCTGCGCCAGCTTGCCAAAGATGGCGCCGCCTTCGAGCCACATCTCCACTTGATACTCCATCAAGTTGGCACCGGCGCTTTCCACCAGATGGATAAACGGCAGCTTTTGCTGCAGGGCGATATCTTGGGCGCGGGACATCTTTTTGGCGGTAATGGTGCTGGCGGCACCGGCGTTAATGCCAGCGTCGTCAACAAACACCAAACAGCGCACGCCGCCAACGTAGCCAATGCCAGAGATGGCGCTGGCGCCGGGAACGGATCTCTCTGCTTGGCTGCTATCCAGCAGATAGCCGGCCATATTGTGCAACTCTAAGAACGGCTGGCCGGGATCGAGCAAACGGCTTAATCGCTCTTGTGGCAGCAGCTTATTTTTCTTGGCAAAGCGTTCAGCACTGCGGTTCGAGCTTGCCAGCGTGCGCTGCCGTAACTGTTGCAGCTGCGCCACCTTGCTCAGCATTGCGTCGCGGTTGCTGTGGTATTCGTCACTGTGCGGATCCAGCTGAGTTTGAAATGGGATCATGCCTTTTGCTCCTGCGTTATCGGTTGCAAGCCAAAACGCTGAGCCACTGCGGCGGGCACAACGATGGGCTCGGCCAACAGCAGCTGGGCGTAACCTTTGCCTTGGGGATCCACCCGCAAACTGGCGACACCGCCACCGCCCAGCACCTGATGCAGTAGGAAATTAAGACTGTGACTGCCCGGCAGATAGAAACGCTCAACCCCCGTGTTCACTGCGTGAGCCGTGTCGGGGCTTAACTCTTGGGCCGACGCAAAGCCGAAGAAATGACGGAAGCGTTCGGCCACGTTGGCGCAACTAAGGCTGGCGGCAATGTAGGGCAGAAACTGCGGCTGACGGGCGATAATGCCCACATTGGCGTTATCGCCTTTGTCGCCACTGCGTCCCCACGCCAGTTGCTGTAACGGCACTTGCACGGTGTCGCCATCCAGGTTTGCCGTGGGAATAACATGGCGAGCAACCCTGTGCGTTGCGGCCACACTTGGTGGGCAGCCCAGTTCCGCGTCGGTCAATAAACGGGGCTGGCTGCCATCGCCTAAATCCAGCTGCACCGCCAGCGCCGATTTGGGCAATAAGCAAGAAAACAACTTGATGACCGGCGAAGGTTTTGGCCGCGCCCCAGCAAAGCCGGTTAACCCCGGCGGCCCAGACAGTGCCATGCCGACCAACTCTTTTAACAGCACCCCGATGCCTTTGCCGCTGGGGTGGCGCGCCGCAATTTTCAGATCCACTTCACGGGCGTTAACGCTGGGGGCTGCGGCACCAAATTGGCTGTCGGCGCCGATCACCTCAACGCTGGTTTCGGTAAATGGCGGCAACCGATAACGCTTAAGCATGTCGCTGGCACGGGCCAGCACACTGTGGGCAAATTTATCGGCTTTGGCCGCCGCATCTTGGCCATAAATGGTAAAGACGTGACCGCCGCGATAGCCATCGGCGTAGGTAAGGCTGACTTTATAATCGCTAGGCGCGCCATGACCGCGGGCACCGGTTAGCCGCACCTGATCGTTATCTTGCTGGCTCAGCACCACTTCGCTGAAATCACAGATCACATCCGGCAACAGGTAACACTGTGGATCGCCAATCTCATACAGCATCTGCTCAGCCACGGTGGCGACCGACACCAAGCCGCCACTGTCGGCCGCTTTGCTGATCACCACTTGGCCATCGGCGCTGATCTCGGCAATGGGGTAACCCACCTGTGCCATCTGCTCAGACAGTTCGAGGTAATCGGTAAAGTTACCGCCACAGGCCTGAGCGCCGCATTCGATAATGTGACCCGCCAGACTGGCCTGCGCCAACAGATCAAACTGATCCCGCTGCCAGCCAAAGTGGTGTAAGCAAGCGCCAAGGGTAACGGCGCTATCCACGCAGCGACCGGTGATCACAATATCAGCGCCGCCCGCCAGTGCCGCCGCAATCGGGGCGGCCCCAAGGTAAGCGTTGGCGCTGGCGATGCGCTCTGGCGGAGGCAGCGCCGCGCCAGTGAACATCTCGGTGGGCTGCTGTTGTTGCAGCAACGCCATCTGCTCAGCGAGATCGTCGCCGCTGATCACCGCAACGGTTAACGACAGCTTGGCTTCGGCGATCAACTGCCGCAGCGCAGCGGCACAGGCGTGGGGGTTGATCCCGCCGGCGTTGCTGATCACCTTCACCCCCTTGGCGGCAATGGTGGCTAAATTGGGCTTCATGGCGGCGCTAACAAAATCGGTGGCGTAGCCCAGGCTGGGATCGGCCTGCCGCGCCCGCGCTAAGATCGACATGGTGATCTCAGCCAGATAGTCGTACACCAAATAATCGATGTCGCCGCTGGCGAGCAGCTGCGGGGTGGCGATGGCGGCATCGCCCCAGTAACCACTGGCGCCGCCGATGCGGATCGGGTTGCTTGTATCGTTCACGTGCCTGTCCTTGGGTGCGTGTTGGGTTTCGATACTGCGGAAACCGGTCAACTTATGTTCTGCTCAGTTATATTGAGCAAAGCACTAGTGACTGGCAACCCCTTTTTGAAGTTCGGCTCAATTTTTTATATGCTCGGCTCAATCAAGCCCGACAAGCAGAGAACCTCCGTGGCCGCGAACACCAGCGTAAATAGCAACAGCAAGCCCAAACCTCGGCAACGGGTAGAGGATCGTGAAGACGATATTCTTAACGCCGCCGCCACCCTGTTTGCTGAAAAAGGCTTTCATGGCACCAGCACCCGCGTGGTTGCCGCCGCCGCTAAGGTGTCTGAAGGCACCGTGTATCACTATTTCAGCAATAAAAACGCCCTGCTTGAGGGCATTTTGCAGCGCTTTTACCGCGATCTTACCGCCTCGGCTGGACGCGCCATTGAACAAGAACTGGACACCAAATCCCGCCTGGTGCGCTTGGCACACCATCACATCAGCCGCTGCTGCGCTGATAATTTTCTGTTGATCCGTTCGTTGCAGGTCTATTTAAGCGTGAATGCCGAGGTGTATCTGGATTATCGCCAGTCGAGTTTGTATCGCGTTAATCGCGATTACACCAAGGTGTTTGATGGGGTGATCCGCGAAGGGATCGCCCGTGGCGAGCTGGATCCGCAGCTGGAGCTGGGGGTGATCCGCGATCTCTACTTTGGCGGCTTTGAATACAGTGCCCGCACCCTACTGAGCAAAGCGATCACCAGCGACGACGCCTTGGCCCAACACGCCCAGCGCTTGGTGGAGCCGGTATGGCGCGCCATCAGCCTGCACCCTCGCCCAATTGCCTCTACCAGTGCTGAAACCACCACTGCGGGTGTTGCCATTGCCGCGCATGATGGGCATGGTGCAAGTGCAGCCAAGCTCAGCCAACAACAAGCCGAAACCGCCAGTCGACTGGAAGCGGTGTGCGCCCGCTTAGAAGCACTGGCGGCAAACAGCGGTGCTCAGGAGGGTAACGGCCAGTGAGCCTCTCAACGTTATTTACCAGCCCACGGCTTGAAGTAAGCCAAGTCACCTTGCCATTAACCACCACTGAGCATCAGCAACTGATCGACGCTGCCATCACCCTACTGACGCCTGCAGTGGTGGCGCCGCTGCCGCCCTACTTTGCCGCAGTTACCGACCAAGCCAGCGCTGCGATCTGGCTAGATAGAATGCTGGCCGACAGCACCTTGCTGCTGGTGTCTAGCCAGCAACAGGCCATCGGCTTCTGCTTCGCCTTCGCTGAGCCAGAGCAGGTGCACATCGGTTACCTGCTCGGGCAAGCGTATTGGGGCCAAGGCTTGGCGACGGAGCTGTTACGCCACTGGATCGACTGGGCACAACACCACAGTTATTGGCAGCGGCTTATCGGCGGCGTTGGTCGTGATAATCCCGCCTCCGCCGCGGTATTACGTAAACTGGGATTTGAACTAGGCCAGCAACAAGGCGACACTGATTTCTATCAGTTAATCTTATCGCGCTAAGCCGCCACAGCAGGAATGCCCACATCGCCACTGCCGCTCGCACTCATCCCCTTGCCCCGAACCACGCCAAGATAACCCTGCGCCGCCAAGGGCAGCTGTGGCGGGGGCAATTTGCAGCGATGGCCAGCGATTGCCAGTTGTTGATTGAGGATTGCCCCCAAGCCTTAGCGCAGCAACTGCTGCAACGGGCAGCGCAAATCACTTGGCGAATTGAAGCCAAGTACAGCCGCTACCGCTGCGATAACCTATGCCACGCCATTAACCACAGCGCGGGTAAGCCAGTCGCCATCGACAACGAAACCCACCGGCTGCTGTGTTTTGGTCAGCAATGCTTTGCGTTAAGTGATGGCTTGTTTGATCTCAGTGCTGGGGTACTGCGACGAGCGTGGCGCTTTGATGGCGGTGATCAACTGCCAACTCAAGCCCAAATTGATGCGTTGCTGCCGCTGATTGGCTGGGAAAAAGTGCAGTTTGACCAAAGCCAGATCACCCTGCCAACGGGGATGGAGCTGGACTTTGGCGGCATTGGCAAAGAGTATGCGGTGGATTGTGTGGCAGCGATGCTGGCGCAGCAGGCACCGCAATTATCGGTGTTAGTGAACTTTGGTGGCGACATCGCCGTGTCTCAACCCAAAACCGACGGCAGTGGGTGGCAGATTGGGATCAGCCAGCTGGGCATGCTCGATCACGCCAGTGAGGTGCTGAGCATCCGTGCTGGGGCGCTGGCCACCAGTGGTGACAGCCAGCGTTATCTTTTAAAAGATGGGATACGCTACAGCCACATTTTAAACCCGAAAAGCGGCTGGGCCATCAGCCAAGCACCAGCGCAGCTTACCGTGGCGGGGGCAAGCTGCTTGCACGCGGGTTTACTCAGCACCTTGGCGCTACTGCACGGCGCCGATGCCGAAGCCTTTATTGCCGCCCAAGGGGTGGATTATTGGCTCAGTCACTGGCCGCAGGATTAAAGCGGAAACAGCGCCAACGGCACTTGATGGGCAATTAGATGTTCTTGGGTGCGGGTTTGCCGATGCTTGCCCATGGTGCGCAGGAGTTGTTCGCCCCATTCTGGTTTATTAGTGCGCTCTGCCAGTCCATTAAGGCTCTCTCTTTGGGCGTAAAAGCGCGATTCAGCACCGATCAGTTGTTGCCACTGTGGATGCAACAAATACTCCCACTGGGCTTGCTGCGGTAGCAGCGCCCACTCGGCACCACTGGAAATCGCGATCTCGATGCCTGCCGGATCAAAATCGGCAAACACCACCTTGTTAACGTGAGTGAGCTGGCGAAACCATTGATAAGCGGCGCTGGTGTGATTGTCGTTGGCGTCGCCGCGATAGAGAAACAGCGCACCTTGCAGCTCATCCGGCAACTGCAGTTGCGCCAGTGCCGTCATTACCGCGAGGTTTTCCACCAGCACCACGCAGTCATGCTCGATACGCTCTATCTCACGCCAATTGAGCATCACGCCACTGCGGTTAACCTTGTGGATGGGCAAGCGCAGACCATTTACGCATACGGTGCTTAGAGCGCTAGCCAGCACTAAATCGGCACCAACGGGGCGACTGCCGCCCTTTTCGTTGTTATGGGTTTTGGCCAATTCGATGCGAGTTGGCAGCAGATCCTTGCTTTTAGCCATCGGTGATTGTTGTTAGCCCTTAGCTGGCGGCGCGAAAGCGCACGGTAACGTCGCTGTAGGTGAAGTTGTTGTTGGTGCCATCTTTCAGCGCTTCTTGCAGTTGCAGATCGATGGCCTGCTGCATGGTGATGCTGAGATTGCAGTAGTAACCAAACACCAATTCAATCCACATCTGTGGTTCCAGTTGCTGATCTTTTTCGGCCCAGCTTGGCTGCTGTTGTTGCCAATAGGCCAAGGCGCTCAGTTCGGTTTGCGCCAGCGCCAACTCGAAGTAACGCTCTACTTCATCCAGCGCCCAATCGCTGATGTAACCGAGGATCTCCAGCGGCTGATCTTCAACGGCTACCCCTTCACGGCCACGTTGATCCGGCTGGGCCTGACTGAGCTTACGCAGGTGCTGGACAATGCCAACTAAGTCATCCTCTTGGGTGCTAGAGCGCACGTCCGGCAAGCCGCCCATCGCCAGTTTCGGCGACAGTTTCAGCGGTTGCGGCAAGGCCGCATCCAGATGCAGATCCTCTGGCAGTTGGTACTCTGGGTGCTGGCGCAGGTAACGCGCCATGCCCTTAAGCTGGTTGGCTTGTTTTACCTGACGGCGCAGGCGGAACAGGCTTTGGCGCATCTTGTCGATGGTGTGCGCCAAGCGTTGCAGTGCATCCCGATACCAACGAATAAAGCCGGTGATCTTACGGGCGAGTTCGGTAGGCGCGGCTTCAAAGATCCAGTCGTAACAGATGGCCGGATCGATCTGCTGCAGTTCGTTAAGCAGCTTTTGGGCGTAATCCAACGCTTTTTGGTTTTCCCGCACCTTGGCCCCCAAGGTGGCCACAAAACCAAACTGGCTGGAGATGGCGTAGTGCATGTTGTCCAAGCTGGTGGTTAAGCTGTCTCGCGCTTCGTAAGCCAAGTCGTCAAACTGATCGAGGTAGTGCTCGGCGTCATCCAGTTGGTTGTTCAGGTAGGAATCGCGGTAGTCGTCCACCGCTTCTTCCATCGCTTCAATCACCTTGCCCATGTCGGTCAACTGACGGTAGGAGCTTTGATGACGCAGTAATTTGTTCAGCAGCCGCTTTAGATCGGTGGCGATGCGGTAATCACCCAGATCTTCCTCTGGCCGCAGCAACTTGGCTTTGTGCAGCGCCCGCAACTGGCTGTCGCTGTCGCTGGTGGCGCTGATGGTGCCATCCACGTAGGCGGCGCTCAGCGGCTGATCCGCTTGGCCAATTTGCCGCAGCAGCGCCGCAACTTGATTGCGATCGTAACCGGCCATTACAGCAGCAGCTCCGATTGGGCGCTGGGCTCTTGCACTTCCGGCAGTTCCAGCTTTTCGCTGTCGTTCAGAAACTCAATCAGCAGGTAGATCAGATCAAAGCGTGCGGTGGCGTAGTAGCTGTTGCTGCCTTGGGCGTGGCGCACTAAGTAACCCAGCTCTTCCAGCTTGGCGAACACGGTGCCCAGTTGATCCCGCAGCTCTAACCGGTTGGTTTTAAACGGCGCCATATTGGTTAGCCGCCGCAGTTGCTCGGTTAGGGTTTGATCGTGCTCAAACGCTTCCAGCAATGCAGTAAATTTGATGCTGTCTTTGGCGCGCAGTGGCACATCCGAACCGGTGGCTTGCAGCAGCATATCCAGCCACTCCACCAGCGGTCGAAAATGACTGCGCATCGAGCTAAACAGTTCGCTGATCTTCTTGCGGTTGCTGTCGTCCACGCTGTTGTAGGTGCAGTAGTAGGCACCGGCGGATTCAAAGTGCGTTAGGCTGCGCTCCAGCTTCTGCAGAAACTCGTCTACTTCTTGGCTGTTGCTGGCCGATTGCAGGTACTCATGTTCATCTGGGTAGGCGGTTTGGCAGATCACTTCGCCAGCCAACAGGGTTTCAATGGTGTGTTTAAACATGGGTTGGTGCCTCACTCTGCTTGGCCGCGCGAGCTGCCATTAACTGCTCTAACTTCGACATCGGCACATGGGCCTGATAGATCTTGCTGTCTTTCAGCTTGTAGTGATTCTGGTAGAGCGCCAGCACTTGCCGATCGGTGGCTGGGGATGCCGACAAAATCTGAATGGCGTTGCCATCAAACATATCCAGCAGCAGCTTAATGTTTTCGGCCGCCAGCTCACCCAGCTCATCCACCGGCAAAATAATGCTGCTTGGGATCTTGCTGTCTCCCCGCAGCATCGCCAACAACCCAGCAAACAGCGACAGCATCGCCAAATAGGACAAGCCCGTAGAGCTGACTTTCTTCAGCTGGCGCGCGTTGCGGGCGCGTTTTACCTGCCCTTTCTCGGTGATCACAAACTCCAAATCGAACAGATCGTTGTGCTCAAGCTGCACCCCTTCCGCTGGCAGCACTCGTGCCAGATCGCGCATGGCGGTGATCAGCTCTTCCGGGATGTCGCTGTTGGCGTCATTAAGCTGATCTTTGGCCAGTTCATAGCACTCGGAGAAGCTCTTCAGTGGTCGCCAGTATTCCAGCTGATCCAGCTTGGTGACGGTGCCGACGCTGATCTCGGCAAAGGCTTCAAACTTGGCCAGCTCGGTTACTCGCTCTGACAGTTTGCGCCCCACCAGTTTGATGCGGCGATCGAAGTTGGCCAGATGCTGATAGAACTCGTTGATCATGTTGGCGTTGGTTTGGATCAGCAAGCCGGTAGAGGCTTTAAGCTGACCGGCGCTTTGCAACAGATCCGTCAGTGGGGCGCGGTACTTGAGTACGGTTTCACAGCCTTCAAAACGGTCATTATCTGCCACCAACTTGACCCACGATTCATACAGGCTCGATTTGCCGTGCTTGATGCGTAAGGTGCTGGCAAAGCTGCTGATCTCTTTGGTGAGGGTTTTCTCTAACAGGCTGAACTGATCCAGATTCTGCTTTACAAAATCCGGCAGCATCTGCGCTTGGTAGCGCGGCATGTTGCCATCGAGCTGCGGCTCTAACGCCAGTGGTTGCACGCTGGCGCTGGCGCGTTCCAGATGGGCCAACAGCTCGGCGCTGCGTTCCGCTTTCTGTTTGAGCTTATCCAGTTCATTGCGCTGGCTGCGGCGGCTGCCTTGATAGTCTTGTTCCAGCTGCTGCAAGGCGCTGTCGCCCTGATTGGCTTGCTGCTGCAGGCTCATCAACGCTTGGCCTAGGGCGTCGCGCTGGCTGTACTGCTTGCTGATAAAGTCGGCGTAGATCCGCGCTTTGTTTTCAAATTCGGCGCATTGCTGCAGCTTGGCGTTCAGCTCTCGTCGCTCTTGGTGGCGACGATCAATCTCGCCATCGGGATCGATCTGATCCAGCGCTTGCTTCTGCTGGCGCTTGTAATCTTTGCGGCGTTCGTTGGTGCTTGCGGTTAATTCACTTAAACGCTGCGCCAAGGTGTCCAGCTGCAGATCGCGATCGGTTTCGATGGTAGAGCGTTGTTCCAGAAAGCCATTGTGCAGTTCATGCAACTGATCTTGCGCTAAATCATCGTGCTGCTGCTGTTGCTGCTTCAGCTGTTGCAGCTGTTTTCGCAGCTGCTCTGCATCGGCGTCCAGTTCAAGCAAGCGCTGTTTAATGGATTCATCGCGCAGATGGTGCTGTCGTTCAAGCTGTTGCTGCAGCTGTTCAATCTGCCCCGCCAGCTTGCGCTCTTGCTGCTGGTTGTTAGCGAATTGCCCCTGCCACTGAGCAACCTCTTTGCCCTGTTTTTCCAGCAAGGCGTTGATGTCACTGAGCAGCTGTTCTTGGCTGCTGTGCTGCTGTTCCAGCTCTGCCAAACGCGCCTGCAGTTGGGCTTCGTTTTGCGCCAGCGGGTTGGTGTGTTGCAGCGCACTAAGATCCAGCTTTACCCCATAGAGGGATTGCAGCCCGTCACCGCTCCAGTTTGGTGCCAGATCGGTGCGAGCCAACAGCTGCGGTGCCAGCAAGGCGCCGATGGTTTGCTTCCAACCATCGGCTTCTGGTTGTTGATCTAAGAAGGCGTGTAACGAGCCATCCGCCGGATTGAGCTGTTGCGAGACGGCGTCGCGCTCGGCGCTGAGATCCCGCAGACGGTTCTGTTCGGTGCCCAGCTTGTTTAAGGCGCGGTCGCGATCGCGCTCGGCGGTGCCAAGCCGTTTGTTGATCTCGCTTTGCGCCAACAGCAGTTCACTGCGCTGCTGCTGGGCGCTGGCCAACTGCTGCTGGCTTTGTTGCAGCCCCTGTTCGATGGTTGGATCCACCGCTGGCCGCTGCCGCGAGTCGGCGTTCACCTGCTGCTGGTGTTGCAGCTGCATCAGCTTTTGTTTCAGTTCGAGGCTGCGGCCATCTTGCTGTTGCTCTAACTCGCGCCGCTGGGTTTGATAACCCTGCTGGATGGTGTCTAGCTGGCGGCTGGCGTTATCGCGGATCACCGCCATCTGCCGGTTCAGATCGCCATCTTCCTGCGCTAACTGCAGCTCCAGCTTGTGCAGCAAGTCGCGGTATTTATCGGCAATCTTGGCCACGTCGCCTTCAAGGCTAACGATGATCTGCTCAACGTCTTGCAGCTGCGAGCTAAAACGGCCCTTCTCATCGGCTTTGAGTTGATAAGAGGCGGCGTCATCGTCATCGAAGTTGGCTTTTTGCTCATCCAAGCGATCACACTCGGTTTGCTTGGCGTGCAGCTGATCCTTCACCAGCGTCAGTTCGCCTTTAAGTTGATCGCGCTGGCTGTCGTAGTTGCTCTCTAGCGCTTTCAGGCTTGCCCGAACCGCTTTGATGCTGTCGTCCAGCTGTTGTTGTTGTTCGCTTAATTGGCTGTTTTCATCCGCCAGCAGCGCCGTTAGGTGGCGCAGTTCCAGCAGGTGCTGCTCTAACTGAGTGAACTCACCCTGCCAGCGTTCAATTTTACCGGCCACCGCGTGCACTTCGCGGCTGGCCTGAATGTCGCTGAGCCAAGCGCCGATCTCATCTTTATTAAGCTGCATCGGCTCGCGGTGATCATCCCCTTGGCCACGGGCGAGAAAATCCGCGGTAATGGCCACCAGCATCTTTTTCACTGCGTCGAAATCGAGGTTTTTCTCGATGGTGCCATTAACCACTCGCTCCACATGGGGCATCGGAACATGGCTGAAGGCAAAGCGGCGCTGCAACTCGCGAATGTTGGCACTGGTGCGGCCTTCCCGCAGGTTTTGAATCACCTGGCGGTACTGCGTCACATTGAGGTAGTTCGACTTAAAGACGTTACGGCCGTAGTTGCGCTCAATCTCGGCCACCTTGAATGGGCGGTGATCGGCGCTGATAAAATGTTGTTGCTGATAGGGCGCATCGATCAGCTTGTACTGCATATTGCGGCCACCGGCGCAGCTGGCCACCATGCAGCACTGTTG
Source organism: uncultured Ferrimonas sp. (assembly GCF_947489035.1). Taxonomy (GTDB): domain Bacteria; phylum Pseudomonadota; class Gammaproteobacteria; order Enterobacterales; family Shewanellaceae; genus Ferrimonas. The sequence goes on from NZ_CANLCI010000012.1 coordinate 34,206, forward strand.
GGTGCTGTAGCTGTCGGCGCGCTGGTATTCATACACCAGCAAGCTGGATTCCCGCGGCAGGTAGTAATCCACAAAGTTTTTGGACTGATCCACCTTAGAAACGATGTCACCAGGACGCATGCCATAAAACAGCGGCAACAGACGCATCAACGACGTTTTACCCGCACCGTTGGTTCCCTCTAATTGGGTGTGGCCGTCAAAATCGATCTCGTTAACTTTTCCTTTCCAAAAGCTATCGATAATAATGATGCGACGTAAACGGAACGCCTGTTGATCCATGAAGTTACCTTACCTAAACAAAAGCCACGCACAGAGTGTGAATCGGCTAGATTACCCCAGCGGCGGCGCGAGCGACAACCGTAGCGCTGTATCGACGCGATAGCGCTTTATCAACTGCCCTCTTTTTCTGCAAAGCGGTTATTTCACCATCAACTTTCAGCCTGATCCGCCGCGGCGTATTTTGCCTTTGCTGCCGATTTAATCACGCGAATTGACTACAAAACCGACCGTTGTCGCCAACAACGCTATCCTTGTAACGCTTAAGCCCGATTTGCGCCGTTCCACACTTGAGAAACTGCGCCACACAGGTAAGATGGGCGATTCTCGGATTTTCCCGAGATAAACCGGTAACTGCCGGTAACCAATGAAATATCGTAGAGATATAGTAGATTTCGACTCGTTGGAGAGCATTCCGAGTATGACAGTGGCAACCATTGCTGAAGTCCTAAAAGGCGACCACGCGGTCGGCACCGAAGTTACGGTACGCGGTTGGGTCCGCACACGCCGTGATTCCAAAGCCGGCATTTCCTTCCTGGCCGTGTACGACGGCTCCTGTTTTGATCCGATTCAGGGCGTGGTACCGAATGAGCTGCCAAATTACGAGAATGAGATCCTGCGTTTAACCGCTGGCTGTTCCGTAGAGATGACCGGTGAGGTTGTTGAGTCCCCGGGCAAAGGCCAACAGTTCGAACTAAAAGCCACCGGTGTACAAGTAGTCGGTATGGTAGAAGATCCTGATACCTACCCAATGGCAGCCAAGCGCCACTCGATTGAGTACCTGCGCGAAGTCGCCCACCTGCGCCCACGCACCAACATTACCGGCGCGGTAATGCGCGTGCGTAACTCGCTGTCACAAGCAATCCACCGCTTCTATCACGAGCAGGGCTTCATCTGGGTCTCTACTCCGCTGCTGACCGCATCTGATTGTGAAGGCGCTGGCGAGATGTTCCGCGTGTCTACCTTAGACATGAACAACATCCCCCGCACCGACGCCGGTGACGTCGATTACGACCAAGATTTCTTCGGTAAGGAAACCTTCCTGACCGTATCTGGCCAGTTGAACGCCGAAACTTACGCTTGTTCAATGAGCAAGGTGTACACCTTTGGCCCAACCTTCCGTGCTGAAAACTCCAACACTTCTCGCCACTTGGCTGAGTTTTGGATGGTTGAACCGGAAGTGGCGTTTGCCGATCTGGACGACGCCGCCGCACTGGCTGAAGGCATGCTGAAATACTGTTTCAAAGCGGTACTGGCTGAACGCATGGACGATCTGAAGTTCTTCGAGCAACGGGTAAACAAAGAGGTTATCTCTCGTTTGCAGGCGTTCGTAGATGCTGACTTCGCTCAGGTAGATTACACCGACGCCATTAAGATTTTGGAAGAGTGTGGCCGCGAGTTTGAGTTCCCTGTTGAGTGGGGCATCGACATGTCCTCTGAGCACGAGCGCTACTTGGCGGAAGAGCACTTCAACGCCCCAGTGGTTGTGAAAAACTACCCGAAAGACATCAAAGCCTTCTACATGCGCCTGAACGACGACGGCAAGACCGTTGCCGCCATGGACGTATTGGCACCGGGCATCGGTGAGTTGATTGGTGGTTCCCAGCGTGAAGAGCGTCTGGACGTCCTTGATCAGCGTATGGATGCCATGGGTCTGCCAAAAGACGAGATGTACTGGTACCGCGATCTGCGCCGCTACGGCACCGTGCCACACGCCGGCTTCGGCTTAGGCTTTGAGCGTTTGGTGTCTTACGTTACCGGTGTGTCCAACATCCGCGACGTGATCCCATTCCCGCGCGCACCACGCACCTGTAACTTCTAAGTTAATTGCGTGAATAAAATAAAACCCGCCAAATGGCGGGTTTTTTAATTTTGTAAATTAGCTCTTTGAGATGTGCTTTGACCGACATCATAGTCGCGTTCTTATTGGTATATTTCCATTTATTTAATCAACGGAACTATGATGAGACTGCTTTTACTCATTTTTCTTTGTCCTTTGGCTCTACAAGGGTGCATCGCCGTTTGGGGTAGCTCGTATAACGTTGCGATGCACAATAGTCGTTCAGTTGTTGTTGAATACGATCCCGCTGTCATCAACCTGCCAGCAATGCTCCGCGACGTTCAGACCCTTTGCACAAAATTCAACAAAGATGCTGTCCTCGACAGCACCAGCAGGGGAAATCTAGGTATTTTAGTGAATACTTATCGCTGCGAAACACGCATGGCTGACACAGTCATAGATATTCAAAATTAGAGCTCCAACAATTAACTCCTCGTTTTTAATAGCTAGTGAAATCGCACTAGCTATTAGTATCCCCACCGCATCCGCCAGCAGATCTTGCCAATCCATGATTCGGTTTATTTTCCAGACTTTGCTTATCTCTTCCCCAATCACAAATACCGCGACAATCACGGTGCCGAGCAAACAGCACTGCCCTATTACGTTGATGCTACGAAAACCCAGCGCCCAAATTCACTAACAGTGTAAGCAAGCCAAAGAACAGCAGCGCTGCGCCGAAGGCCAGATGGTTTGAGCGTTTGCTGCTTCTGTTTTGCTGACGACTGTCCATCTCTACGCTGTTACCGCTTTTGATATTGCTCATTTTATTTACGATTAACTTTACCATCGCCTCCACAAGCGTGACAGCCATCACACAACTATACCGCCGCCCCAAAAGAGGCATTGAGCATGCACCTTATGGCGACTAGTATCCACACCCATAAGCTGCATTTTAAATGCATGTTTAATTCAGGTGTAAAAAACACATCATTATCAAAGCGATTGGATTTGCTATGAACCGTCAAAAATTGCTGTTCTGGGCCTTAGTGCTCACCTGCATTGCCTCTTTCACTGTGCTGCTGTCGATGGGCAGCAGCACTTACCGAGAAATGCCACCGATCCCGACTTCAGTGATCTCTGAATCCGGCGAAACCATCTTTACTGAAGATGATATCCAAAATGGCCAATTGGCTTGGCGCTCGATGGGCGGCCACCAATTGGGCTCTATCTGGGGCCACGGCGCTTACGTTGCCCCAGACTGGAGTGCTGACTGGCTACACCGCGAGCTAGTGGCATGGTTGGACTTCCGTGCGCAAGAGTCGCTGCAAGCCAACTACGCTGATCTGTCTGAAGCTCAGCAAGCAGGGTTGCAAGCAGAGCTGAAGCGAGACGTTCGTACCAACACCTACAACCCAGACAATGGCGTGATCATTGTGTCTGATCTGCGTGCGGCGGCGATTGCCAAGGTGCAAGATCACTACGTACGTCTGTTTAATGACGATCCAGAGCTGCAATCGCTGCGTGAGCAATACGCGATGAAAGAAGGCACTTTGCCCTCGTTAGAGCGTCGCCAGCAGCTAACGGCATTTGTGTTCTGGAGCGCTTGGGCCACCGGCACCGATCGTGTTGGCACCGAAGGCGTAAGCTACACCAACAACTGGCCCCACGAGCCACTGATCGACAACAAGCCCACCTCTTCTATCGTGGTGTGGTCAATTCTGTCGGTACTGGCGCTGATCTTAGGCGTGGCAGCATTAGCTTGGCACCACAGTTCGCTCAAGCACGATCCACTGCCTGCCGCACCAAGCACCGATCCGCTGTTTAGCCACAAGCCAACCCCATCGCAAAAAGCGACCGGCAAGTACTTCCTGACTGCCATCGGTTTGTTTGTTCTGCAGATGGGCTTAGGTGGCCTAACCGCGCACTATGCAGTGGAAGGCCAAGCGTTCTTTGGTTATCAGCTGGCAGAGATCCTGCCGTACTCCGTCACTCGTACTTGGCACACCCAATTGGCGGTGTTCTGGATTGCGACTTTATGGTTAGCAACTGGCCTGTATATCGCCCCTGCCCTGTCTGGTGGCCGTGAACATCCACTGCAAAAACATGGGGTAAACCTGTTGTGGTTAGCACTGCTGATTGTGGTGCTGGGCTCCATGGGTGGTGAATGGTATGCCGTTCAACAGGTATGGTCGCTGGACATCAGCTACTGGTTTGGTCATCAAGGCCACGAGTACGTCGACTTAGGCCGTTTCTGGCAGATGCTGTTAATGGTTGGCTTGTTGATTTGGCTGGCATTGGTTACTGCGGCGATTTTACCGGCGCTGAAAGAAAAGTCGGAACATAAGCCGGTGATCTGGCTGCTGTATGTCTCTGTTGTCGCCATTGGCTTGTTCTACGGCGCTGGCCTGATGATGGGCAAGCACACCAACTTGGCGATGGCAGAATACTGGCGCTGGTGGGTTGTACATCTGTGGGTAGAGGGCTTCTTTGAAACCTTCGCGACCGCCGTGATCGCACTGATGTTTGTTCGCTTGGGCTTGATCCGTGCTCGCAGTGCTAACTCGGCGGTGTTGTTTGCCACCATCATCTTCCTCTCTGGCGGGATCATCGGTACCGCGCACCACTGGTACTTTACTGGTACGCCAACGTCGGTGTTGGCGTGGGGTTCGATCTTCTCTGCACTGGAAGTGGTGCCGCTGGCGCTGATTGGCTTCGAAGCTTTCGAGCAATACAGCCTGCGTAAGCGCGCAAGCTGGGTAAGCAACTATAAATGGGCGATCATGTTCTTTGTGGCTACCGCATTCTGGAACATGTTTGGTGCTGGGGTGCTGGGCTTCTTGATCAACCCGCCTATCGCGCTGTACTACGTACAGGGTTTGAACACCACAGCCGCTCATGGCCACGGCGCCTTTATGGGTGTGTATGGCATGTTGGGTATCGGTTTGATGTTGTTCTGCATGATGGGCTTAAGCAAAGGCCGAAATTGGGACAACACCTTGCTGAAATGGGGCTTCTGGACCATGAACGCAGGCTTGATGGCGATGCTGCTGATGTCGTTGTTACCGGTGGGTATTGTGCAGTTCTTTGCCGCCATCGATACTGGCTACTGGTTTGCCCGTTCACCCGATGTACTGCAAAGCGAGTTAGTGCGCACCTTGGTGTGGCTGCGTATGCCAGGGGACATTCTGTTCTCTATCGGCGGTCTGTGCATCGCGCTGTTCTTGGCCAAGCTGAGCGTTGGTGCTTGGCAGGCCAAACGCGCTGCCATTGCGGTACAATAAGCCGTAAACGTTTATGGGGGCTTTGGCCCCCATTGTTGTTATTCGTTAGTTCAGAGGTTGAAATGAGCTCAGAGTTATTAACCGGTCGACTGGCCAAAGAGCACAAAACCATTACCCATATGCTGCAGATCTACTGCCGCGATCACCACAAAGACGCACTTAAAGCCAATAAACTGTGCTCGGAGTGTCTCTCTTTGGTGAACTATGCAGAACAAAAATTGGACCGCTGTCCCTACGGTGAGACCAAACCCGACTGCGCCCGCTGCCCCATCCATTGCTACAAGCCGACGGAACGTGAGCAAGCCCGCCAAGCGATGCGCTACGCTGGCCCAAGAATGTTATGGCACCACCCGATTGAAGCCATCACTCATCTGCTGGATAAGAAGCGCCCGATCCCAGAACGGCCACCCAAAGGGGTTAGCCAACAAGCTCGGCGCAAGGCTGCGCAAAAGGCCGATTAATTAAGTTCGGCTTCGGCGTACCGCTGCGCCCACCGTTTAAACGGCCTCGACTGGAGAAATTGCTGCCCAAGTTCTGGATACAGCTGCGTAACCATCTCTTTGTCTATCTGTACATCAAACCGCTGCACTAAGTTTTCCAAGCTCACCACCGCGGCGCGGTGATCTTGATTCACGATCCCCAGTTGCAGTTGCAGCCAGTACGCCGGAAAGTAATCCACTTGGCTGCTGGCCAGCTGCTGCGCATAAGACGCTGCCAGTGCTGGGCTATCCCCTTGCAATAAACGAATACCAATTTCAGTGACCATCGCCACGTCACCGTGCAGATCCTCTGGCAACTGTTGATAGGCTTCACGGCAATCCTGCAACGCTTGCTGCATGCAGATCACAGCACTAAGCAGTGGGTAATCATCCGCCAGCAACCGTTGCCTTACCGCTAGGCTAATGGTGGACATCCAATCGTCACCTTGGCTCATTAACGCCCGCAATAGCAATTCACGGATTAACCGATCTTGTTGAATGGCGATGGGTGCCTGAAGGTAAGCGCTAAAGATGGCATCCGCATCAATCAGGCCGTGATTAAACGGGGCGAGGTATTCAAAAAAGTCGCCAAACGCTTGATGGTTTGGGCTGTGTTCCACCGCGATTCGGTGATAGAGCTGGCTCATTAAAGTCACTTGGCTGTAATGATAAAGCCGATTGCCCATGTCCTCTAGCCGTACCCCGCGTTCATCCATTTCACCATCGAAGTAAAAATACTCAACGCTGAAATCCGGATGCACCAAGCGGTACTGTAAGCGCAGTTTACCGTTGAAGTTATCTATGCGTCGCAACTGCCAATCGCCATCGCGACCGTGGGCAACGATTTCATCAACCCATTCGCTGGCCATGCTCCGCCAAGCGGGATCATCATCAAAGCTGGGATCAAGCTGATGTAAAGGATGCTGAGGCTGAAACGCAGCCTGCAATAACGGTAAGTCTTGCTGATTTAACGCCGAGGTTACCCAAGAGGTGGGGCCTGCAGAGGGCTCGACTAGCTCGCTGCTTTGCTTGAGCGGGGATGTCGATGTGCAGCCGACCAGAACAAGAAGTGGAACCAAACGCCACATCGCGAGAACCCCAAACCGATACATTCTGCTTTGAAGTTATGTCGGATATGGCGACCTGTCCAATCGCTATTGCCGCCAAATCAACAGATCCCAGCCACAAAAAAACGGAGCCTAAGCTCCGTTTTTTCAAAGTAGCGTAAACGCTTATGCGTCTTCGGCAGGGTTTCGCTCGCCCGCTTCTTTGATCAGCTGTTGCAGTTCACCTTTTTGGAACATCTCCATAATGATGTCACAGCCACCAACCAATTCACCTTCTACCCACAGCTGTGGGAAGGTTGGCCAGTTAGCGAAAGCTGGCAGTTCAGCGCGAATGTCAGGGTTTTGCAGAATATCGACGTAAGCAAACTGCTGGCCGCACTGCATCAATGCTTGTGCCGCCTGAGAGGAGAAACCGCAGCTTGGCAGCTTTGGTGAGCCCTTCATGTACAAAATGATGGTGTTTTGCTCAATTTGGCTTTTGATTTTTTCTAAGGTTTCCACGACAGCAGTCATTCCTAAAGGATAAATTACGCTTCATTCTAAGCGAAATAGGCTGGTTAACCTAGTTTTGTTAATCGAATATTGGCGATTCATTCAATCGAGTTTTCCGAAAATTATTCTTGGTGCGCCGCTGCAGCTTGTTCGGTAGTATAAGCGCCAGTTAACGGATATAAACCACAATCTGATCAGGAGATTAGCAATGGCTTTTCAATTACCGGCTCTGCCTTACGCTAAAGATGCACTGGAACCACACATTTCCGCTGAAACTTTAGACTTCCACCACGGCAAGCACCACAACACCTACGTGGTTAAACTGAATGGTTTAATTGAAGGCACCGATCTGGAAAGCAAAACCTTAGAAGAGATCATCAAGACCTCTGAAGGTGGCGTATTCAACAACGCAGCACAGATCTGGAACCACACTTTCTACTGGCATTGCCTAGCGCCACAAGCTGGCGGCGCTGCAACCGGTGCTATCGCGGCTGCGATTGACGCCTCTTTTGGCTCGTTCGACGAGTTCAAAGCGCAGTTCACCAACTCTGCCATCAACAACTTCGGCTCTAGCTGGACTTGGTTGGTTAAAAAAGCAGACGGTTCTTTGGCCATTGTGAACACCAGCAACGCCGCTACGCCTATCTCTGGCGACGACGTTCCGCTGCTGACTGTGGATCTGTGGGAGCACGCTTACTACATCGATTTCCGTAACGCTCGCCCTAACTACATGGAAGCGTTCTGGAATCTGGTTAACTGGGAATTTGTTAACCAAAACTTCGCTGGTTAATATTTTAACCCGCACAAAAAAAGGGGCCTTCGGGCCCCTTTTTTTATGCTCAGATAATGTTCAGTAATAAACTTTTTGCAATCTTTCCCTATAAATGAGGGTCTAGTAAATAAGGCAACACTCGCAAGCGAAAATACCCACGGCACACGCCTCATTCACCAACATAAATTTTGCTATCGCTTGAATCTGTTAGTGCTTTTGGGTCTACGCTTAACCGTATAGGCAGTTTTGGCCGATGCCAAATACTGTTGGAAGTCCTAATTTCGGGGGTGGCACATGAGTATTTTCGACCATTATCAGCACCGTTACGAACAAACTCGTGACGAAGATTACAGTCTGCAAGATTTTCTCGCCTTATGTAAAGATGAGCGCAGCGCTTACGCCAGCAGTGCCGAACGATTGTTAATGGCCATTGGCGAGCCAGAGATGATCGACACCGCAACGGATCCGCGTTTATCGCGTATTTTCAGCAACCGCGTGATCTCTCGCTATCCCGCCTTCAAAGAGTTTTACGGCATGGAGGAAGCGATAGAACAGATCGTTGCTTACCTTAAGCATGCCGCCCAAGGGCTTGAAGAATCGAAACAAATTCTTTATTTGCTGGGACCAGTAGGTGGCGGTAAATCATCGTTAGCTGAGAAGCTGAAAAAGCTGATCACCAAGGTACCCATTTACGTGCTTACCGCCGATGGCGTTCGCAGCCCAGTGAACGATTCTCCGCTGTGTTTGTTCGATATCGAAGAAGATGGCGACATCTTGCGTGATGAATACGGGATCCCCAACCGTTACCTGCGCTCGGTCATGTCACCATGGGCAGCAAAACGTCTGCATGAATATGGTGGCGACATCAGTCGCTTCCGCGTAGCCAAAGTGTATCCGTCGGTACTGGATCAAATTGCCGTGGCCAAAACCGAGCCTGGCGACGAGAATAACCAAGATATTTCATCTCTGGTGGGTAAAGTAGACATACGCCAGCTGGAGCACTTTGCCCAAGACGATGCCGACGCCTATTCCTACTCTGGGGCGCTATGTAAAGCCAACCAAGGGATCATGGAATTTGTAGAGATGTTCAAAGCGCCAATCAAGGTACTGCACCCGCTGCTAACGGCCACCCAAGAGGGTAACTACAACGGAACCGAAGGGCTCTCTGCCCTGCCCTTCACCGGTATGATCCTCGCTCACTCCAATGAATCCGAGTGGCAGACCTTCCGCAACAACAAAAATAACGAAGCATTCCTCGACCGGGTTTACATCGTTAAAGTGCCTTACTGTCTGCGTCTCTCGGAAGAGCAACACATTTACGAAAAGCTGCTGCAAAATTCAGAGCTGGTACAAGCGCAATGCGCCCCAGGCACCTTGCAGTTGCTGTCGCAGTTCAGTGTGCTATCGCGCTTGAAGGATCCAGAAAACTCGTCAATCTACTCTAAGATGCGGGTGTATGACGGTGAAACCTTGAAAGACACCGATCCCAAAGCGAAATCACATCAAGAGTATCGCGACTTTGCGGGCGTGGACGAAGGCATGGCTGGGCTCTCTACCCGCTTCGCCTTTAAGATCCTCTCCCGTGTGTTCAACTTTGATCACACCGAAGTCGCGGCCAACCCCGTGCATCTGTTTTACGTACTGGAAAAACAGATCGAACGGGAACAGTTCCCAGCAGAACAGGCTGAAAAGTATCTGGAACACTTAAAGGGCTACTTAATCCCTAAGTACGTTGAATTTATTGGTAAAGAGATCCAAACCGCTTATCTGGAGTCTTACTCTGAATACGGCCAGAACATTTTTGACCGTTACGTTACCTACGCGGACTTCTGGATCCAAGATCAAGAGTACCGCGATCCAGAAACTGGCCAGCTGTTTGACCGTTCAGCGTTAAATGCTGAACTGGAGAAAATTGAAAAACCTGCGGGGATCAGTAACCCCAAAGATTTCCGTAACGAGATTGTCAACTTCGTGCTGCGGGCTCGTGCCAATCACAGTGGCAAGAACCCCAACTGGACCAGCTATGAAAAGCTGCGTGCTGTGATTGAGAAGAAGATGTTCTCGAATACCGAAGATCTGCTGCCGGTGATTTCGTTTAACACCAAAACCTCTGCAGACGATCAACAAAAGCACGACGACTTTGTCGACCGCATGATGGAAAAGGGATACACCCGCAAGCAAGTACGCTTGTTGTCAGAATGGTATCTGCGTGTGCGTAAATCCAGCTGATTGTAGGGAGTCGCTTTATGGCACATTTCATCGATCGACGCTTAAACTCCAAAGGCAAGAGCACGGTAAACCGACAACGCTTTTTACGCCGCTATAAGCAGCAGATAAAAAAGGCGGTGTCGGATTCCGTCACCAAGCGCAGCGTAACGGACATTAACAGTGGCGAGAAGATCAGCATTCCGGCACGTAACATCACCGAGCCCATGTTCCACCATGGCAGCGGTGGTAAACGTGAGCGGGTGCATCCGGGCAACGATCAGTTTAGCTCTGGTGATCGCATTGAACGACCACCGGGCAGTGGCGGCGGTGGCGCTGGGCAAGGCCAAGCATCCAATTCCGGTGAAGGCCAAGACAGTTTCGAATTTGATATCTCCAAAGATGAATATCTTGATGTGTTGTTTGACGATTTGGCTTTGCCAAACCTTCAGCGCAATACACTGGATAAGCTCGTGGAATATAAAACCTTCCGAGCTGGGGTAACCACCGATGGTGTGCCCGCCAACATCCACATTGTGCGGTCGTTACGCCAATCGCTGGCACGACGCACCGCCATGAGTGGCAGCAAGCGTCGTCGGGTTAAAGCACTGGAGCAAGAGTTGGCACAGTTACAAGACACTCCGGGTTCTTGCGCCGATAAGATCAGTGCCATTAAAGCTGAAATCACCGAGCTAAAACGCAAAATCGCAGTGGTGCCGTTCATTGATACCTTTGATCTGCGCTACAACGCCTTTGTAAAGCGGCCGATCCCAACGTCCAGAGCAGTCATGTTTTGCTTAATGGATGTGTCCGGCTCAATGGATCAAGCCACCAAAGATATGGCAAAACGCTTTTATATCTTGCTGTACCTGTTTCTTACTCGTACGTACAAATCCTTAGATGTGGTGTTCATTCGCCACCACACTCAGGCCAAAGAGGTGGACGAACACGAGTTCTTCTACAGCCAAGAGACTGGCGGCACCATTGTTTCTAGCGCCTTAAAGCTGATGCATGAGATCCAGCAAGAACGCTACCCCGCCAACGAGTGGAACATCTACGCCGCCCAAGCGTCCGATGGCGATAACTGGGCTGACGATTCACCGCAATGTAAACAGCTGATGGAAAAACACATCCTGCCAGTGTGTCGCTACTACACCTACATCGAGATCACCAATCGTGCCCATCAAACCCTATGGCGCGAATATGAAGCCTTAGCCGCAACCGCCCCGCACTTTGCGTTGCAGCATATACGGAGCATTGAAGACATCTATCCGGTGTTCCGCGAGCTGTTTCGTAAACAACAAGCCGCATAACAAACGTAGGAGCCGGTATGAGTAAACGAGAACCGTTATCGGACGGCCCAGATTGGACGTTTCCGTTACTGGATCAATACCAAGCGGAGATCGCGCGAGTGGCCGAGCACTATCGCTTGGACTCCTACCCCAATCAGATTGAGGTGATCACCGCAGAGCAGATGATGGACGCTTACGCCAGCGTTGGTATGCCCATTGGCTATTCCCATTGGTCGTTTGGTAAGAAGTTCATTGAAACCGAACAAAACTACAAGCGCGGCCAGATGGGCTTGGCGTACGAAATTGTCATTAACTCAAATCCCTGCATCGCCTACTTGATGGAAGAGAACACCATCACCATGCAAGCGTTGGTGATGGCACACGCCTGTTACGGCCATAACAGCTTCTTTAAAGGCAACTACCTGTTCCAAACTTGGACCGATGCCGACTCGATTATTGATTATCTGGTGTTCGCCAAAAACTACATTGCCGAGTGTGAGCAGCAACACGGCATTGATGCCGTTGAGGACATTCTCGATTCATGTCACGCCTTAATGAACCTAGGGGTAGATAGGTATAAGCGGCCGAACGAGATCTCTTTACGAGAAGAGAAACAGCGGCTGAAAGAGCGCGAAGAATATCTGCAAAGTCAGGTGAATGATCTGTGGCGTACCCTGCCACAAACCGAGAACAAAGATGAACAGGTAGAAAGCGAGCGTTTTCCTGCGGATCCGCAAGAGAACATCCTCTACTTTATCGAGAAGAACGCACCGTTATTGGAACCATGGCAACGAGAGCTGGTGCGGATTGTGCGTAAGATTTCTCAGTACTTCTATCCCCAAAAACAGACCCAAGTGATGAATGAAGGTTGGGCTACATTTTGGCACTACACCATTTTGAATCACCTCTACGATGACGGCGTTGTCACGGATCGATTCATGCTGGAGTTTTTGCATAATCACACCAATGTTGTGGCTCAACCGCCTTACAACAATCAGTATTACAGCGGCATCAATCCTTACGCACTGGGGTTTGCGATGTTCCAAGACATCCGCCGAATTTGCGAACAGCCGGATGATGAGGATCGTGAATGGTTTCCGGAACTTGCTGGCAGTAATTGGCTTGATTCACTGCATTTTGCCATGGCCAACTTTAAAGATGAGAGCTTTATTGCTCAGTACTTGTCACCGAAAATGATCCGCCAATTTCGGTTGTTCCAGATCCACGATGACGATCATAAAAACTACCTAGAGGTTGGCGCTATTCATGATGAGCGAGGCTATCGCGATGTACGCGCGTCATTAGCGAAGCAGTACAACTTGAGTAATTTAGAGCCTGATATCCAGATCTTCGATGTGAAGGTGCGTGGCGATCGCAGCATGACTCTGCGCTATAGCCCGCAAAGCAGAACGCCTTTGGCAGGCAGCTTTCCAGAGGTGGTGCGTCATTTGCATCGGTTGTGGGGCTTTGATGTGGTGTTAGAGCAGATGCAGGACAACGGCAAAATCGACGTTTTGGCTCGTTGTCCTGTCTCGGAATAGTTGCTCGGGTTAGCGGCTACACATTCACTTCAATAATATCGGTGGGCATGTCATCGCGCATGCTCATCCAGATCTTTCCGGACTCCATGCCGTACTGGCGCACCAAAGGCAGCACATCATCATGGGTGCCGTTTTTCGCCACTTCCGCCAATTTCTGGTAGTAGGTAATCGCCAGTTCGCGGGCGGCTTCATTACTGAAGTAATAACCACCAGCTCGGCTGTAAAGTTTACGGAAACCGTTTAGGATCAAGGTATAGATTGGGTTACCAGAAATGAACGCCAATGAATGATTCAAACGGTAATCAAAATCAGCATAGGCTTCACCGGTTGGCGCCAACTGATCCAACTCTTGCAACAGCTCAATCACTTTCTCTGGATTATTTCGTACCGCAGAACGGATGTAGATTGAACTGATGTTGGTGCGTGCCGAAAGCAATTGGTCCATTAGATCAGGCACCCCATCCTGATCTAAGCGGGCAATCGTTTCGAGAATGTTCAAACCTGAGGTTTCCCAAAAGTTGTTCACTCGAGTTGGCTTACCGTGTTGGATAGTTAACCAGCCATCCCGCGCTAAGCGCTGTAGTACTTCGCGCAAAGTGGTGCGCGTAACCCCAATCAGCTCCGACAGTTCTCGCTCTGCAGGCAAGATAGTGCCAGGAGGGAACTTATTGTTCCAAATGGATTTGACGATGTACTCCTCGGCAAATCCTGCTGGGCTCTGAGCTTTAATGATCATGTTATAAGCAGCCTGTGTAATTGTTATCGTTACATTTTAGTTGTCTGCTGATCATACCAGACCAAGAGCCAATAGGAACACAATGAACGAGCGGATTTAATACACCAGCATAGAGTAACAAAATGTGAGCGACTGGCGATATTTGACGCGATCACAGTAAGCTTTGACGTGTTTTGTAAAAAACTGTGAGCCAACACCGTGTAAGTTATTGACCTCCGCATAGCCTAAACAGTTATATTCTCTTTGCGGTTGGGGTAACCTGATCAGCTTATATTTGAACGTTAGAATTAGAAAAGACCGAGGAAGTTATGGCATTGACTTTACGGCAGGCATTTATACACAACTTTTTGGGCAATGCCCCAAAGTGGTATAAAGCTGCTATTTTATGCTTTCTATTGATAAATCCCGTACTGTTCTATTTAGATCCGTTCGTTGCCGGTTGGGCACTTGTTGTCGAATTTATCTTCACTCTTGCGATGGCATTGAAGTGCTACCCACTACAACCGGGGGGACTGCTGGCCATTGAGGCTGTTGCTATAGGCATGACCTCGCCCAACATGGTGTTGCATGAAATCCAGGCCAACTTAGAAGTTATCTTACTGCTGATCTTTATGGTCGCTGGTATCTACTTTATGAAACAGCTGCTGCTGTTTGTATTTACCAAGCTCGTTACTAAGATCCAATCTAAGACTGTTTTGTCCTTGGCTTTTTGTGCCGCATCGGCATTTCTCTCAGCCTTCCTTGATGCGCTTACGGTTATCGCCGTTGTCATCAGCGTGGCTGTTGGGTTTTACGCGATTTACCACAAAGTGGCCTCGGGCAAAGACTTTGGTCAGCATCACGATCATAACGACGACGACAACATTGAACTAAGCAAAGACGATCTGGAAAATTTCCGTGCCTTTTTGCGTAATTTAATGATGCACGCCGGTGTGGGTACCGCCCTTGGTGGGGTTTGTACCATGGTCGGCGAACCACAAAATCTGATTATCGCGGCTCAAGCCAACTGGGGCTTTGCCGAGTTTTTCTTGCGCATGTCGCCGGTAACCATTCCCGTATTTTTTGCTGGGTTATTCACCTGTGCTTTGGTTGAGCGCTTTAACATTGTCGGTTACGGCGCACAATTACCAAACTCCGTTCGTCAGATCTTGGTGGAATACGCCGACTTTGAAGACAGCAAGCGCACCAATAAAGAGAACATGCAGCTGATTATCCAAGGCTTAGTTGGCCTTTGGCTGATCGTTGGTTTGGCTCTGCATTTGGCTGCGGTTGGCCTGATTGGTTTGTCGGTTATCATTTTGTGTACCGCATTTAACGGCATCATCGATGAGCACTCCTTAGGCAAGGCCTTTGAAGAGGCGCTGCCGTTTACCGCACTGCTGGCAGTATTCTTTGCCATTGTCGCGGTGATCATCGACCAAGGGCTGTTTACACCTGTGATCAACTGGGTACTCACCTTTGAAGGTAACAGCCAAGCGGTGATGTTCTACTTAGCCAACGGCTTGTTATCGATGGTCTCTGATAATGTCTTTGTTGGTACCGTCTACATCAACGAAGTTAAGGCTGCCCTGCTGGAAGGTAGAATTACCCTTGAGCAGTTCCAGAACCTCGCGGTTGCCATCAATACTGGTACGAACCTGCCATCGGTTGCCACACCAAATGGTCAAGCAGCGTTCCTGTTCTTGCTGACCTCGGCATTGGCTCCGTTGATTCGTTTGTCTTACGGTCGCATGGTTGTCCTGGCGCTGCCTTACACCATCGTGCTTACCATCGTTGGTTTGCTCACCATCCAAAGTGGCTTCTTAGAGTTCGCCACTCAGTGGATGTACGATGTGCACATTTTGACTATGCCCACTGAGCTGCCAGCAGCCATTGGTGCCGGCAGCGGTCATTAATTGTTAGTAACTGATTGAAAAGGCGCCTTTTGGCGCCTTTTTTTGATCGGCACTCGGGAACATTTTGATAAACTAACACTCACATTAGATACATTTGATTCACCAGACACCGTTCAAGGTCGCTATGCTTTCGCAACTAAATCAGTTCAGTCAACATCGCCTCAGTTGGGGACTGCTCTTACTGTCCGCCATTGGGCTCTTCACCACCGCGTTGTGGTTCCAACACTATAAACAGTTAGAACCCTGCCTTCTGTGCATCTACATCCGTGTGGCCGTATTAGGGGTCGCGGTTGCCGCCACCGTCGGGTTGATGATGCCGCGATACATTGTGGCTCGGATCATTGGCTTAATCGGCTGGATTGGCAGTGCTGCATGGGGGTTATCAGAATCGTTGGCTTTAGTTGCCAAGCAAGCCAAAAGTGCTCCGGTTAGCTTATTTAGCAACACCTGCGATTACATCCCGAATTTCCCCAGTTGGATGCCACTGCATCAGTGGATCCCAGAGGTATTCCAGCCTCGTGGCCAATGCGGTGATGAAGCATGGATCTGGATGGGCTTAAGCATGGCGCAGTGGATGGTGATTGCCTTTGCCAGTTACCTTGTTGTGGCGGCGGTCATCAGTCTGAGTCAATTTAGCCGCACCAAATAACAAAAAACCGACCATTAGGTCGGTTTTTTATTGGGTCGCCTTGCAGTGACTTAGTCTAGGTCTGCAGCTGGCCAAGTCGCAATGCAACCAACCAAAATATGGCTATCGGTGCCAACGTCGGTTTCATCCAACACTTTATTACGGATAGACATGCCCGCAGCGTGCATTGCCGATTGACTGCCGGTCAGCAGCGGGTGCCAGCTTGGCAAACCGCGACCTTCATGCAAACGACGGTAAGCACAGCTGGGTGGGAACCAGTACAGTTCTTCAAGGTTTTCTACCGACACTTTATGGCAGTCGGGTACGTACTTAAACCGAGTTGGGTATTTGTTGCACTGGCAACTTTTGTGGTTCAGTAGCTTACAGGCAACGTTGGTGAAGAATACCTCTTCAGTGTCGTCGTCAATCAACTTGTTCAAACAACACTTACCACAGCCATCACACAGAGATTCCCACTCTTGCTCTGTCATCTCACTCAGTGGCTTGTGCCAAAACGGCTTAGGCTCGGTCATTCGGTACTCTTGCTGTAGCTAGAAAGGCGAAGATTATAGCCAAATTTCTACGCGGCTCCAGCTTTAATCCGCCAGCAAGACCGGTTCTGTCCGTCAGAAACAAAAAACGCCAGATGATCATCTGGCGTTTTCACTGAACGGGAGCTCAGAAACTTAGATCCCAAACTTAATCCGATCAGAGAGATACCCAACCGCGACCACAAAATAATGGCTGCGGTTCCAGCGCATCAGAGCATCGTAGTTAGAGTAAGCTAAATAGATCCGGCCTGATGCATCATCGGGATAGACCAGTGACGCTTCGATCTCTCGGTTCGGCAGATCCCCGCCATCCCAACGGCGAACCCCCAGTGCTTGCCACTGAGGCAGGGTTTTCTTCACTTTCAAGCCGTGATCAGCGTCTTCCACCGCTTCGGTTACTCGCACCTGTCGAGCCCAGGTTTTATCGTCATCCCAGCCCACGGAAGCCAGATAATTCGCTGCAGAAGCAAAAACATCCGGCAATGTGCCCCAGATATCTTTGCGGCCATCACCATCGTAGTCTTGGGCGTAGCTTAGAAACGAGGTTGGCATAAACTGAGTTTGCCCCATCGCCCCAGCCCAGGAGCCTTTCATCTTATCGGCATCAATGTGGCCCGCATCGATGATCTCTAAAGCCGAGAACAGCTGCTTTTTAAAGAAGGCTTCACGACGGCCTTCGTACGCTAAAGAGGCGGTAGCACCGATCACGGAATAGTTACCAGTGTAGCTACCAAAATTGGTTTCAATCCCCCACAGCGCCACAATAAATCGTGGTTGTACCCCGTACTTTTCGCCAACCTCCTCAAGCAGCTCTTTGTGCTCCTGATACAGCCGTACGGCCTTATCAACCTTCCACTGTGGCACCGCCTGTGGCAGATAGGTGTCTAAGGTTTTCTTTGCTTCGGGTTGACTGCGATCGGCAGCAATGGCGCGCTTAAACAACTTGATGCCGCTAAAGGCGCTATCAATCGTGGCTTGGGAGATCCCCTGCTGTTGCGCTTCTTGCTTGAGCCCACTGACGTAATCAGGGAACGATTGTTCTTGTGCCACAGCAGTGGTGGCACTGAGTAAGCCTGCTGCCAACAAAATCCTTGTTTTCATCGCATTCTCTCAATGAATTATTTAATTGGGTTTTCGTCCAAGCCCATCTCACGGCGATGCTGCTTTAACAAGTTTTCATTCGGTGGTGGCAATTGCAAATAAAAGCCCTGTTCGGCCAGATCCGCTTTCACCTTATCGAGTTCAGCCCCTGCCAACTTGGTTAACTTAACAATTGGCAGCAGCGTGACAAACTGCGGTACACCAAATAGATCCATCAATGGCTGTGGTACCTGCGAGAAATCATCACGATTATTTACGTAAAGGTAGGTCTCGGCTTTTTTACTGCTTTTGTATACTGCACAAATCATGGTTTTTAATCTGTTATCGCTACTAGAGCCTTGCGAAAATGGTTGCCGCCACTATAACATGCAATCCTTCAAATTGAATCCGGCAACGGCGCTCAAAGCCTGCGCCATCAGAGGTTTTTAGGGCATCATGCACGCCACTGCTATCGAATTTAAAGGCGGCGGTTTTACGCTGTCAGTATTGTCACTGTGTGGCGCGGATCTGCCTTCATTACAACAACAGCTGACCGACCATATTCAGCGCGCGCCCAAGTTATTTGCCCAAATGCCAGTGGTACTGGAACTCAATCGTTTGTGTGCTTCTATCCCCGTAGAATCCGTGATCAGTTTAGTTCGCCAAGTGGGGCTTGCCCCAATGGCGCTGCAAGCACAGCAACAGTGCCATCAGCAACAAGCGGCTGAGTTGGGGTTACCTCTGTTTAAACACGGCCGCAGCCAAGCCAATAAGCTGGCTGCCGCGATGGTGGTTGAACGCCCGGTGCGCTCTGGCCAGCAACTGTATGCCGAAGGCAGTGATTTAATTGTACTGGCACCGGTAAGTGCCGGTGCCGAGTTAGTCGCCGATGGCAATATTCATGTCTACGGTGCCATGCGCGGCCGTGCCTTTGCTGGCGCCAGCGGCATGGCAGAAGCCCGTATATTCTGTCACAACCAACAGGCAGAGCTGCTTTCTATTGCCGGCCACTATCAGCTAACCGACCACATTGATGCCGCCCATTGGGGCAAAGCCATCATGGTGACCTTACAACAGCAGCAGCTGATCCATCAGCCGTTGACACTGAACCAATATTAAGAAGAACTATGTCGAAAATTATTGTTGTTACCTCTGGCAAAGGCGGCGTGGGTAAAACCACCACCTCTGCCTCCATCTCCATGGGGTTAGCCGAGCGCGGTCATCGCACCGTTGTCATCGATTTCGATATCGGCTTGCGTAACCTAGATCTGATTATGGGCTGTGAACGCCGCGTGGTGTACGACTTTGTTAACGTGATCCGCGGTGAAGCCAATCTCAATCAAACGCTGATCAAAGACAAGCGCAACGACAAACTGTTTGTTCTGCCAGCGTCGCAAACCCGTGATAAAGATGCCCTCACCCAAGATGGGGTGCAGCAGGTATTAGACGAACTAAAACAACAGTTTGACTTTATCATTTGCGACAGCCCAGCGGGAATTGAACATGGCGCCATGATGGCCTTGTACTTTGCCGATGAAGCGATCGTGACCACCAACCCAGAAGTGTCTTCCGTGCGCGACAGCGACCGCATCTTAGGCATGTTGCAAAGCCGTTCGTTACGGGCAGAGCAAGGGCTCGAGCCCGTGAAGGAGCACTTGCTGCTAACTCGCTATTCACCAGAACGCGTTGCCAATGATGAGATGCTCAGCCTTGAAGATGTTGAAGACATCTTAGCGATCCCCGTACTGGGGGTGATCCCAGAGTGTGGCAGCGTGCTCAATGCATCCAACCAAGGCCAACCGGTTGTGATGAACCAAGACAGCCCAGCAGGCCAAGCCTACGCCGATGCGATCGCGCGGCTGCTGGGTGAGCAAAAGCCAATGCGTTTTCTTGATATCGAGAAAAAAGGATTTTTCAAAAAACTGTTTGGAGGCAAATAACCGATGGCTCTACTTGATTACTTTAAGCGCAGCAAACCCAAGGCCAGCGCCCAAACAGCCAAAGAGCGGCTGCAGGTGATTGTTGCCCACGAACGGGCTCAGCGCGGCACCCCTGATTACTTACCCGCGATGAAACGCGAAATTTTAGCGGTGATCAGCAAATACGTTGAGATCGATCCTGCCGATCTGCAATGCAGCATCGAGCATTCCGACCAAAACCTGTCGGTGTTGGAACTCAACGTAACCCTGCCGAAAGAGTAACGCCCTTACTGGCAAAAAGGCCCAATAAACCACGGTTTATTGGGCCTTTTTTCTATATAAATAATGATCCATCAGCTGCTGCAAACGCTTAACCCCCAATGATCTCGAATCAAGTCAGGTTGTCCGCGCAAACCGTGCGAGATCAAAAAAGGCGCCCAGCGGCGCCTTGTTCGTTCATCTGTTCGCTATTTGGTGTGGCGATCCATCCAATCAATCACGCTGTCGTACCATTGCACCAAGTTGGGCTTCTGTAAGATCCAGTGGTTTTCATCTGGGAACATCAGTAACTCTGACTCAATGCCTTTTCGTTGCAGCACCGTGTACGCCGCCAGCCCTTGTTCTAACGGCACTCGATAATCCTTAGCACCGTGGATCACTAAGGTTGGGGTTTTCCAGTTTTCAATAAAGTTAACCGGATTGAACTGCTCGTAACGCTTAGGCTGATCCCAGTAGCTGCCACCAAATTCATACTCAGGGAACCACAACTCTTCGGTCACCATGTAGAACGACCGCATATCAAACAGACCGGCGTGATTCACCAAGCACTTAAAACCATCGGGCCAGTTACCAGCAATCCAGTTCATCATGTAGCCACCGTACGACCCACCCGCGGCACAGGCGTTATTGATGTCTAACCACGGTTGCTGTTTGCCTGCTGCGACCAACCCTTTTTGCAGATCTTCAAGCGGCTTGCCGCCCCAGTCTTTAGAGATCGAGTGGGTAAACTCTTGGCCATAACCGGTTGAACCATGGAAATCGATCATCACCACGCCATAGCCTGCAGCAGCCCACAGTTGGGCATTCCAGCGACCATGCCAGCGGTTACTGAAGCTGCCTTGGGGCCCGCCGTGCACCAAAAAGGCCACAGGGTATTGCTTCCCCTTTTGGTAGCCCACCGGCTTCAGCCAGTAGCCATAAACGGTTTCGTCGTTCCAACCTTTAAAGCTGAACTGATCAAACTCCGCCAACTGCACGTTCGCCAATTTTTCTTGGTTTACCGCCGTCAATGCGATGGGATCCCGGCCGTTGCTGTCCATCAGATACAGATCCGCAGGATTGGCCAGATCGTTGTGGCTGTACAACACCTTACCGCCCTGCACTGCCAACAAGCTGTTGCTGCCTGTGCCCATCAGTTTACGCACATCGCCAAAGCGGGTGTCGATGGCAAATATCGATACCTGCCCCACATCTTGGGCACTGGCGTATAGGGTGTGGTTGTCTGCACCAAACATCAGGCTGTACGGGCTGCGATCCCAGCTTGGGGCCACCTCTTTCACTTTGCCGTTATAGAGATCTTTCAGCATCACCCGAAAACGATCCGCTTCGTAGCCAGGAATGCTCATCGCCAACCAAGCCATGTAACGGCCATCCGCTGAAAACACTGGGTGCGAATCCCAAGCGGGGTTATTCGCGGTCAGGTTTTTCGCTGTGCCGCCAGATAGCGGTAACTGCCAGAGATCGTAATTGGTTTGCCACGCTTGATCGCGACTGGGCGCCTTTGCAGAGAACACCAAAGATTTCCCATCCGCACTGAAGCTGACTTCCTCTAACCCCGAAAACGGCAACGCGGGCACTTCGGTGTTCATGCCTAGGGTCAGATTGCTTGGCTCAGACAGGGTGAAGTCAGTTAAGGTCGCGACAAACAATTGATTGCGTAGGCCATCAACCCACGTATCCCAATGGCGCACCATCAATTGCTCGTAGTGCTTGCCCGTAGTAGTGACAGCCGCGGCCTCATCGGCTTTTTGCTTAGCACAGGCCAAGGTTTCGCAACTGGGATCAACCCGAAACTGCAGCACCACTTGCTGGCCACTGGCGTCAAACTTGTAGCCGTCAATTGGCATTGGCAGATCGCTGATTTGACGAGCCTCGCCACCGGTTAATGGCAAATACCACAACTGACTGCTGCCACTGCGATCAGACAAGAAGTAAACTCCGTTGCCGTCGGCACTGTAGCTCACGCTGTGTTCAGTGCTGGCATTAAACGTTAAACGCTGAGGCGCAGCATCGGCCTTAGCAGCACGGCGATAAAGATCCGATTGCTTACTGTCACCGTCAACCAAGGTGATCCCATAGATCACTTCGCTGCCATCGGGCGCCAGCGCCGCAGAGTGGACTTTATTCAGTTGATTCAGATCGCGAATGTTAAACGGTTCGGCGGCCTGTGCACTTGCCAACGGCAAGAGCAGCGCCAGAGCGGCTTTCCATGTGTGCATTTGAGCTTCCCTTGAGCCACTCTTCGGTGGCTGTTGTGGTTAAAAACGCGTCAAAGGTTTTCATAGCGGCAACCGATTAGCAACCGTTTGCGACCACCGCTGTGCCAGCAAAGCGGACTGCTCTGTCGATGTGGACTTCCCCAACAAGATCTTGCTAATAAAGCCGATGTTGGCAGTGCAAGTTACAGCTTTGATAACGGCATTAGCGGGCGTCAGCAGATTGCTAACAACCAGAGCGCAGACTCAACCAAAACAGTAAATTTTATATTGCTAATACAGCGATTTTGAATACAGCAACACAGTTCCGTTGCTCTGTACTGTCGAACCAAAACGGTTTTGTTAAATTGTCGCGGTCACGGCAATCCGAAGGCTAGTTGAATTGGAAAATGCGATTTTTTTACTGAGTGTGGTGATCGCTGTACTGGCGGGAATTAGCTTCTTTTTGCTGGCTTCCGTTCGTCGCTGGCGCACTTTAGCCGTACTCAGCAGCTCACTGTTGGTGGCGATGTCGACCGGCGCCCTCACCAACTGGGTATTGTGGTTACAACTGATCCAAAACTAACAACGGCAACCCTAAGGCTGCCGTTTGGATGACTAACGTAAGCGCTATCGCCGCCCAATCTTAGCCATTTTTTTGCTTCGCAATTTCACCACGCCAAAACGCGGGGCCACTTTCATGCACGTTGTTGCCATTGGAATCAACGGCAACGGTGACCGGCATATCTTTCACGTCAAATTCATAGATGGCTTCCATGCCGAGATCGGCAAATGCCACCACTCGTGCCCCTTTGATCGCTTTCGCAACCAGATAAGCCGCACCGCCAACAGCCATAAGATAAGCCGATTTATGCTTGGCAATGCTGTCTACCGTTGCCGGCCCTCGCTCTGCCTTACCAATCATGCCCATTAAGCCGGTTTCAGCCAGCATCTGCTCGGTAAACTTATCCATGCGGGTTGCGGTTGTTGGGCCAGCAGGGCCAACGACTTCGTCGCCCACCGCATCAACTGGGCCAACGTAGTAGATAAATTTCCCTTTAAAATCGACCCCTTCAGGCAAGCCTTGGCCACTGTCGAGCATCTCTTTTAAGCGCTTATGCGCGGCATCTCGGCCGGTAAGAATCTTGCCATTAAGCAGCAACACATCACCGGCTTGCCAACTTTGCTGCTCAGCGTCACTCAAGTTGTTCAGATCAACCCGCTTAACCTTGTCGCCAACCTCTTGGGTCACTTCTGGCCAATCGTTCAGATCCGGCACCGGCAACTCGGCCACGCCACTGCCATCAAGGTGGAAATGCACGTGTCGCGTGGCTGCACAGTTGGGGATCATTACCACGGGCTTAGACGCCGCGTGGGTTGGGGCCGAGTTCACTTTAACGTCCAAGACGGTGGTCACCCCGCCAAGCCCTTGCGCCCCAATGCCCAGCTCGTTCGCTCGCTCAAAAATCTCTAAGCGCAGCTCTTCTTCTGCATTTTGTGGCCCGCGTTGCTGCAACTCGTGGATATCTACGTGGCCCATTAAGGATTCTTTGGCCAGTACTGCGGCTTTTTCTGCCGTACCACCGACACCAATGCCCAACATGCCCGGAGGACACCAGCCTGCGCCCATGGTTGGCAAGGTTTTGATCACCCAATCGGAGATGCTGTCGGATGGGTTCAACATCACCATCTTCGATTTGTTTTCCGAACCGCCGCCTTTGGCCGCCAGCATCACTTCCACTTCGCCGCCGGGCACCATTTCGATATGCACCACTGAAGGGGTGTTGTCTTTGGTATTTTTACGGGCTCCCGCCGGATCAGCAACAATCGACGCACGCAGTGGGTTATCTGGATTGAGGTAAGCTTGACGCACCCCTTCATCCACCATTTGCTGTACGGTCAAATCGCTGTCCCATTGCACCTGCATGCCAATTTTAACGAAACAGGTGACAATGCCGGTGTCTTGACACAGTGGACGATGACCTTCCGCGCTCATACGGGAGTTAATCAGGATCTGGGCAATGGCATCTTTGGCGGCAGGGTTTTGCTCCCGCTGATGCGCTTTCGTCAGTGCCTGAATGAAATCTTTGGGGTGATAGTACGAGATGTACTGCAATGCATCAGCCACAGAACTGATGAAGTCTTGCTTACGAATTACGGCCATGATGGTCTCCGATGGGCATCCCGCCCAGCCTCACGATATCCCGGTTAGCTACCGGTGTTGGTTATCAAATTGATATTTATCGGCACATCATACCTTGGCTGGCTGCTGCGCTCCACCAGCGTGCGCTTGATCACAGTGATAATCAATCATCAGCTAAACTTCCTTTATCGCACCATCGGTGCAATCGCTCGGCCTAGCGTGAGCAGGAGGGCATCATGAGCCATGCAAAAACGTTACGTCTGCTGATCTTTAGTTGCAGCATCAGTGTCTTATTAAGCGGCTGTTACAGTCTTGGCGGTCATTATCAACGCGTCTCACTTTCAAGCGGCTATTACAGCAACCAACAGCACCATAGCTACTTGGTCGTTCCCTACTATCGCCCCGATTATCCCAACCACCACAAGCCTCAGCGCAAACATCAACATCGCCACAAAGCCAAACATCCTCACTACGTGAAGCCCCAGCGGCCACCAATGATAAAGCCGCGCCCGCACAAGCCTAGCTATTATGGGCAGGTTCAGCCGCAAAAGCCCTCGCCGGTTAGACGCTCCGGTGGCATACAGCGGCCACAAACTCGGCCTACCATTGCCGATCCGCGGCGGTTGCCACCCAAGCTGTATAAACCCAAACGCGGCAACCAGCCTTAAGTGCACGATTTACGCACAAAAAAACCCTCCGTTAAGGAGGGCTAAAACTAACAAGGAGATGAACGTGTTCCCTTAAGGACTGGTACGGTAATGGCCGTTAAGCCAGCACTGCGGTAACGTTTCCCCGGACGGAAAAGCTAACGCAGACTTGTCACAGACTTCCGGATCAGCCAAATCTTGGCCGCATTGGTATTGCACTTGAATTTGCTGAACAAAAGGGTTCAACAAATCCGGTTCGTGGATAACTTCCACCAGATCACCAGAGTTTTGTTCACGTAGCAGCATGAGCACACTCCATTTGCTGATAACCATTTAAGTGTAGGTAAGCGTGGCGGCATTGGCAGAAAAACCAAAGAAAATTTGCTCGTTAGCCTTATAAATCCACCGCAAAACAGCGCGAATTGCCACCACGCTGAGCTTAGCCATCATCAACAGAGATTAGCGATGCAGCTGCTGGGCCTGTTCAATACCCCGCGTCACCGGCAAACGGCTGATCAACACCGCGCCTAAGGCAAAAAACGCCATCACCACCAGTAACGCCTGACGAGTTGACAATAGATCCGCCACTAAAGCGAAGGCAGCAGTGCCAACCATCGCCGCCAATCGGGCAAACAGTCCCCAGTAGCCAAACAGTTGGCCGCTGTAGCTGGCAGGACTTAACAAACCAACCAAGGTACGACTGGCGCTTTGGGTTGCCCCCAACCCCGCTCCCGCCAATAAGGTGCAACCGATAAAGAGTGGGTTTACAGCAATGCCGGTCAGTGTGCTCAAACCATTAAGCTGGTGAATGGCCAGCAAGCCCAGTAGCCACCACAACAACGTCAGCAACACCGTTAAGCGCGCCCCGAATTGGCGCTCTAGCAAACCAAAGCCGATAGAGCCGATAAAGGCGGCGATCTGCAGCGCTAAGAACACCGTGGTTTTTTCCGTACTGCTGAGCACCAACTCTGATTCAACGTAGATCCCAAAGAATTTGATCACCGTCGCCATGCCAGCGCTGTAAATCGTGAAAATGATGAAAAACTGAGACAACACCGGCAGTTGCCGCGCTAGGTGACGACTGGCTACAAACTGCTGCCACGATTGAGCAACCACTTCTGCAAAGCGAATGGACGATTTTGTTACGGGCTTAGGCTCTTGCAGCCACAACATAGTGGGCAAAGACAGCAACACAAAATAAGCCGCCACCGCCACCATCGCCCACTGGTGCTGCTGTACATACAAATCCAACTGCTGCGGCGTTGCGGTGATCACCCCAAACAACACCAGGATCAGGCTGGCTAGGCCGCCTAAATAGCCGAGCCCCCAACCCAAGCCCGAGATCCAACCCATCGATTGTTGATCAGCAATGTCTGTTAAAAAGCTGGCACAAAAGACCTCAGAGAGCATCCAGCAGCAGTTGCTCAGCACCAATAAGGTTATCGCCAGCCAGACCATGCCCGGTGCGACAAAATAGAGCCCCGCAGTGGCGAGCGCACACAGGCCCATGGTGGCCAACAGCATCCGCTTTTTGCCGCCATACTGATCGATCCAGCTACCAAGCAACGGCGCTAACAGCATCGCCATGGCACTGGAAATAATGATTGCTGCAGCCCAGTAGCTGTTGCCCCATTCACTGTCGGCCGGCACCACATAACCCACGAAAAAAGCACTGTAAACCACCGTTATCACCACCGTGGTGTAAGCCGAGTTCGCCACGTCAAACATGGCCCAGCCAAAGATCTGCCGTTGATTCGCCGTTGCCATCCATGCTCCTGCTTGTTCACCCGCTTACGCCAAAACCACTATGCTTGTCTGTGCAAATCAGTGGAGTCGTTACCATGAAGCGGATCATCTTATTGTTGTGTTTGCCCGCCATTGCCTGGGCTAAAGTCCCGCTGCAAGAGCGGGATTCACTGCTGTCGTTACTCGGCCAATGGCGTGGCACCATGGAGTACATTGACCACGGCAGTGGCACAATGCAACAGCAACCGCTGCAGCTCACCGTTAGCAGCACCAATGATCAAACCACCCTAATTGTGCATCGGGAGTTCATCGATCCCGCCATGCCGGTCGATACCCTGACCATCCGCACCTTGGCTCAACCGGCGCAAGTTGCCTATGTGCGTAATGGCCGAATGAAGTCATTTGAAAGCCGCACTACCGTGATGCAGGTGCTGAACCCCAACAGCTGGATTTTGGTGCAAGAACACAGCGATGTAGAGAGTAATCGCCCCATCACCATCCGCCACACTTTACGGCGCAGTGGCGATAGATTAACCAACACCAAAGAGATCGATTTTAAAGACGATAAACGCGCTTTGTGGCAGCTGCGTTACCGCAGTGCGTACCAACGAATTAACGCCGATAGCGAGTTAGAAAAACCTGCGCCTTTTATGCTGGCACCACAGCGACGTGGCGACGCTGAAACACTGCTCCCAGTGCTATAAATGATGTCAATAAATCAATCCGTTGTGATCGCATTCTTTCAATAAAATGCGATCACAACGGGTTGTTTATCATGGTAAGATTGCGCCACTTTTTTGCCCCAGCCACAGGTCCACAAAGGTCTCTCATGGACGACAACAAACGCCCGCTATTTATTCATTACGCCGGTCCGGTGTTACTCGAATCTCCGCTGCTGAATAAAGGTTCGGCTTTCACTGAAGATGAACGCTCATTTTTCAACCTGCACGGGCTCTTGCCAAAAGCGGTCGAAACCATCGATGAGCAGGTTAACCGCGCCGCAGAACAATACCGCGCGTTCACCAACGACATGGATCGTCACGTTTACCTGCGCAACATCCAAGACACCAACGAAACCCTGTTTTACCGCTTGGTGCAGGATCACATCAGCGAGATGATGCCAATCATCTATACCCCAACCGTGGGCGCGGCCTGTGAGCAGTTCTCTAACATCTATCGCCGCTCCCGTGGTTTGTTCATTTCGTACGAGGATCGCAATCGCGTTGACGAGGTGCTGTACAACGCCATTGGTCACAACGTGAAGGTGATTGTGATCACCGACGGCGAGCGGATCTTAGGCTTAGGTGATCAAGGCATTGGCGGCATGGGCATTCCAATCGGTAAGCTGGCTCTGTACACCGCCTGTGGTGGGATCAGCCCCGCCTACACCTTGCCAATAGTGTTGGATGTGGGCACCGATAACCCACAGCGTTTGAACGATCCGATGTACATGGGCGCACGCCATGCCCGCGTTACCGGCGACGAGTACGACAACTTTGTTGATGAAGTGATGCAAGCCATCAAACGCCGCTGGCCACAAGCCTTGGTGCAGTTTGAAGATTTTGCCCAGCGCAACGCCATGCCGCTGCTGCGCCGCTACAAAGATGAGATGTGCTGCTTTAACGATGATATTCAAGGCACCGCCGCGGTCACCGTGGGTTGCTTATTGGCCGCTTGCAAAGCCCAAGGCAGCGAGCTAAAAGATCAAACCATCGCCTTCTTAGGCGCCGGCTCAGCCGGTTGCGGCATTGCTGAGGCCATTATCGCCGAAATGGTGTCCCAAGGGCTCAGTGAAAACAAAGCCCGCGCGCAAGTGTACATGGTTGATCGCTGGGGGCTGCTGCTCGAAGGCATGCCAAACCTGCTCGACTTCCAGCAAAACTTAGTGCAACCGCAAAGCGTCTTGGAACAATGGGCCACCAGCAGTGACAACATCTCGTTGTTAGAAGTGGTTGAGAACGCCAAACCGTCGGTTTTGGTTGGCGTATCAGGCGCCCCAGGCTTGTTCACCCAACAGGTGATTGAATCAATGGCGGCCAATAACGACAAGCCCATTGTGTTCCCGCTTTCCAACCCAACCAGTCGAGTTGAAGCCACTCCAGAAGACGTACTGCGCTGGAGTGAAGGCCGTGCCTTGGTTGCCACCGGCAGCCCGTTTGCCCCAGTTACCTACGATGAGCAAGAGTTTGTGATTGCCCAGTGCAACAACAGCTACATCTTCCCTGGGGTTGGCCTTGGGGTACTGGCGGCAGGTGCCGACCGAGTGACAGACAACATGCTTATGGCCGCCAGCCGCGCCTTGGCTGAGTGTTCGCCCTTAGGGCAGAAAGGGGAAGGCCCGCTGCTGCCAGATCTAGAACAGATCGCCGAGGTCAGCAAGCAGATCGCCTTCGCTGTAGGCAAAAGTGCCATGCAAGACGGAGTGGCGATGCGGGTGAAGTTGGATCACTTGCGTGATGCCATTGAAGAGAGCTTCTGGTACCCAGAGTACCGTCAATACAAGCGTTCAGCGTTTTAATCACTCGCTGTCGCCACAATAAAAAAGCGCGGGCTAAGGCCCGCGCTTTTTGTTGCTCTTTTGCCCACCGAACGACGGTGAATTGATGCGCTGCTAATGAGACAGCATCGACGTAGGCTGCGCTAACCGCTGCAGCAGCTCTTGTTGCCGTTGTTGCCATGCTTGGCCGCAGGCGTGGCAACAACACCACTCCTTCAGCCCTTGCCACTGTAACGCCATGGTTACTGCGCTATGGGCTTTATCAGCTTGTTCTTTGGTAATTTTACAGCGGCGGGCGTATAAGCCTTGACGGCGATTCAGCCACTGCTTAGCCACGTCCGGTATGCGATCGTGATTTTGGCTATAACAGGCTGCAACCACTTCCGCCGATGCCAGCACCTGCCAACACAACGCTAAGTCGATGCTGTCTGGCTGTGACAGCAGCTGGTTATGCGGCGCCATCAAACGCGTCACCCCACGGGTGCCCACTAATAATCGCAGCCATTCGCTGCTGTAATCATTAGTAAAGGTGTTGCATTCGTTATTCATCACAACCTCCCTGCATTTGATGCCCCGCTATCAATCAAGTGATCTAAAGCCTAGGCCGATTTAGTGATAGCTGCACTCTAACAATGGCTTACGCTTACTGTTCACAAAACGCAGGGCACCATCACAGCCTTCAACCGCACCGCTGATCGGCAACAGCGCCGGGCGTTTAAATTCGAACGCGGCGAAGCTTACCCCGTTGGGTGCCTTGCTCAGCACCTTCGCAACCATGTACATGCCATGGGCGATGGGCTCATCAAAACCAAAAGGTTTAGACAGCATTCGATGCAGGTGGATTGGGTTGAAATCGCCAGACAAACGGGCATAACCACGCGCTTGGCTGGCGTCCAGTTGCAGCTCGGTCAGCGTCTGCCATTCACGGTTTACACGGCGCTCCCGTGCGGGGCGTGTGGTTGGCTTAGGGCCATCCATCTTAATGAAGCAACGCGAGCGGTAGCGGCACACATCTTCGCCGTTAGCACTGAAGGTGCCCAGCAGTTCAAACTCTAAGCCGCGTTCACCGCGCACTTGCTCGCCTACGCTTAATTCAAACTGGTAGCTTTGGTTTAGATCCAGTGGCGACAGTTGCTCAAAGCTGACGCCCATGTGGATCATCCCCAGTGGCGTCACTGGGATCTGCGGATCCACCAGCAATTTTATTTGCACCGATTGGGTGGCCACAAAGGGGTAACACAGCGGCATCGCATCGGGGGCAAATCCGCAGTATTCGTTGTACTTGCGCAGTTGCAGTGGGTCAAAGCGAAAATCGGCGACCCGAATGGTCATTGCCGGCAGCTCGGCAGGCACCGTCTTTTTGGTAAATACCTTCCACATTAAGGCTAAGTGGGACGGGATCTGCTGTTGGCTTAGGTCAAGGTGCATCTGCTGTTCTCAATCGCTATAAACTTTTATCAACGGCATAGCATACTCCCCTAGACGCTTCGACAGGACAGACCAGTAAGCGTTTGTTTAAAAAGAATAACCACGCCAGCGTAAAGATGGCAGATACAACAACGGCGTCAGAAATTGTCTGACGCCGTTGCTTCATAAGCCGATTTTTTCAACTCAGTATTTTAGCTAAAACAAAGCTCTTGTTTATGTTGTTCGCGTTCAATCATGCTGCTGTGTGACTGACTGTGCAGCCATTCAAACATCGCTTTAATCGCTGGCACGTCTTTACGATCTGGGTGACACACCGTTAGGTAAGACTGCTCTGCTGGCACAAACGCATCAATGGGTACCACCAAGTTGCCACACTCCACTTGTGGCGCCACCATCTGCCAGCGACCAATCGCCACCCCTTGACCAGACATTGCCGCGCGGTAAGCCAGATCAGAACGGTTAAACACAAAACCGTGCGACACCGATAACTGCTCCATGCCAGCTTTACGTGCCCAGTACATCCACTCGGAATGCACATCGGCGCCGCGCCACGCGCTTTCATCGTGCAGCAACAAGCAGCTGGCTAAGGCATCTGGGTTCTGCCACAAGTTGTGTTGATCGGCATACTCTTTACTGCACACTGGCACTAGGCTTTCGCCAAACAACACCTGCTGGTGCAAATGGTGACGATCTGGGGTATCAAAATATACCGCCACATCCACCTTTTCATGCTGAAAATCGGTGGCTCGACTTTGCGCCCGCACGTTCAAGGTCATTTTTGGGTATTCGTTATGTAGGCCGCCTAGGCGTTCTGCCAGCCAGCAGCGGGCAAAACTGTGAGGCACAGTAATGTTAACGCTTGAAGTGAACTCTTGTTGACGCAGATCGCGAATAGCGCCATCCAGATCCCCCAGCGAGTTATCCAGCACCGCTAACAGCCCTTGACCCTGCTCCGTTAATTGCAAACGGCGGTTAAAGCGCAAGAACAGTTTGAAGCCCAATTGCTCTTCCAATTTCTTAATGCGATGGCTAACTGCACTTTGAGTTAGGTGTAGCTCTTCTGCCGCCTTAGTAAAGCTTAAATGGCGAGCGGCACTCGCAAAACAAAACATGGACGACAAGATGGTGCTACTGAGCATAAGAGTTCTCTCGGATTATTTTAGATCATTCGAGACTCATCATATTAACTGACACACGAACTGCAACCGCCCAATTTTGACACAACCCAACAACGGGAGCTTGTTCACAATCTGTTAAAGAGTGCCAGCTGCCAGCGTCACAGTTAGCGCTCAAACAGTGCGCTTAGTCTATACCCACAAAGGGCAATGAAGATTGCTCAAGCCGCAGCAACACAGGCTAATCTTGTGCAAGCACGCACCAATAATCATTTATCATGACGCCATAACCTTGGTCTCGATGTTCAGCCATTTCGGCCAAACGGTAGTATAAAGGACGGCTTAATCTAGCCCAGTTACCATGCCATAACTCTACGGCCGGTAACTGGTTAATGATCGCCCACGGATGATCAGGATTCACTTTACAGCGTACACCAAGTGGGCCAACCAACCAGAAACCATCGTCTTGCTCACACAGATCCGTAAGGACAAAGGGCAAGTCATCAACTTTGATCCGCCATTTCTCTACCGGTGTCACCAAATAGTATTCACCGTCATCTTCACGCCGCAAAACACTGGCAAACAACCGCACCATTCGCTCACGTGCTAACGGCTGCCCTAGGCTGTGCCAGTTGCCATCACGATCGATCCGCATGTCCATGTCACCACACAATGGCGGTTGCCATTGTGCCAGTTTCGGGTGCTCGCCCACTTGGGTAATTAACCGCTCTAACATGTGTGTATTCCTTTTACTGGCTCAGCGCTGATGCCAGCAATCACTGGCTCCGATCCAACTAAATTAGTCCAACAGATCCAGCAGCGCCTGCAGTGGGTGTCGCAACTGTTGCTGGGCCAATCGTTTGACTTGGCTGCGACAGGAATAGCCGCTGACCAAGGCTTCCCCCTGCCCTTGCTGCAACGGCGATTGCCAATGCATCTGATAAAGCCGCTTGGACGTTTCAAGATTACTGACTTCATGGCCAAAAGTACCCGCCATGCCACAGCAGCCGACGCTCACTAACTCAAGCTGAGCACCAAAGTGGCTAAGCAGCTGTTGCCACTCTTGCGCCCCTTGGGGGCGCACGCTGCTCTCGGTACAGTGGCCCATCAAACGGTAGCGTTTCTCAGTGGCGGTGGCCTGTGGCCAGCGAGACTGCTGCGTTAATAAAAACGAGGCCAACATCTGCACTTCAAACTGCACCGCACTGGCCCCAAGGGTTTCAACGTACTCATCTTGATAGGTCAGAACCATGGCCGGATCGATCCCGACCAAGGGCAGCCCATAACGGGCAATGCGATTCAGAGTTTCCGTGGTGTTGCTCGCCGTGCGCTTAAAGCGATCGATAAAGCCTTTAATGTGTTGCGGTTTGCCATTCACCAGATAAGGCACCAGCAACGGCGTAAAACCCAGTTTGCCCAATAACTTCAACGCCTGTTCAACCACGTCAGCGTCGTAGTAACTGGTGAACGGATCTTGCAGCAGCAAAACGGTGTTGGCTCGCTGGTCGGCACTCAGTCCTGCAAGGTGCTGTTCAAATTGCGCCATGGTTTGTGGCGCAGCCCCGACTCGCTCAGCCAGGGTCGGTACGGACAACGGCGGCGCATCAACGTAACCCAACAGTTTTCTGATCGCTACGGTCGCCAGTTTGTTTTGAGCTAAGGCGTTGATCAGCCGTGGGGCTTTGCCCTGCAATGGCAGTGTTTGCTCTAACCCTGCCACCAGATAATCTTTGGCGGGACGCAGGTAGCGGCCGTAATAGTGATGCAAAAACTCGGCTCGCAAGGTAGGAATGTCCACCTTAACTGGACAGGCACCAGAACAGGCTTTGCAGGCCAAACAGCTTTGCATCCCTTGATACACTTGGTGGGAAAAATCTTCCCCGCCCCGCAAACTGTTACTGGCTTTTTGCCAAACACTGGCGGGCTGGGGTGGGTATTGGCTGAGATCCACTCCGCGTTCCGCCAACAGCCGCAACCATTCGCGCATCAGCTCAGCACGGCCTTTCGGGCTTTGCACCCGATCACCACTGGCTTTATATGAGGGGCACATCGGCGTGCTGGCTTGGTAGTTAAAGCACAAGCCGTTGCCATTACAGCGAATGGCGCGCTCATATTGTTCGCGACTCATTGGACTGATCTGGCGGTTGTTGGCGCCACGACTGGTGGTTTCCAGCGGCATCAATTCTGCATCGCTGCCCGCGGGGGTGCAGATCTTGCCGGGGTTAAGTTTATTGCTGGGGTCAAACCACGCTTTGACTTGGCGCAGGGATCCGAACAGCTCGCCAAACACCTCGGGGCCGTACTTAGAGCGAATGCCACGGCCGTGTTCGCCCCACATTAAGCCGCCATAGCGCTGGGTTAATGCCGCCACTTCGTCCGACAACCGATACAGCAGCTGTTCATCGGCGGGATCGGCCATGTCCAAAGCGGGACGTACGTGCAACACGCCCGCATCCACATGGCCAAACATGCCGTAGTTCAGCTGCTCTCGATCTAAAATGGCACGGAACTCCGCAATGAAATCCGCTAATTTTTCTGGCGGCACTGCCGTATCTTCGGCAAAGGCCAACGGCTTACGGGCGCCTTTGGCTGCAGCCAACAGCCCCACCGCTTTTTTGCGCATGGCATACACTCGGCCGATGCTGGCCAGATCTCGGCACACCTTATAGCCCAGCACCGATGCGGGTTTACTGTCTAAGCGGCGAAGCAACCCCGCTACGCGCTCAGCAACGTCTTCCTCGCTGCCCGCATACTCAACCATGTTGATGCCATCAAAACGGCGCTCGCTCTGTTCTGGCTCCACCAAATCGGCCACTTCGTGCCAGCTTACGTCTTCTTTGGCCAAACCCAGTACGGTCGCATCGATGGTTTCGACTACGGTGGCATTGGCTGCCACTAAGGCGGGGGCATCGCGCAAGGCGCTGTCAAAGCTGTCGTATTGGATATTTACCAAGGTGCGCATGGCGGGAATGGCGGTGAGATCCAGCTGTGCTTCAACCACAAACCCCAAGGTGCCTTCGGCGCCGCACAACAAGCGGGTTAGATCGAGAATGTCGGTGTCGGGGTTGTAGCAATGCTTTAAATCGTAACCGGTGAGAAACCGATTGAGCTTGGGAAAGCGCGCTTCGATCAGCCCCTGCTGTTGCTGGCACAAAGCCAATATCGCTTGCGCTAACTGTCGGGCTCGGCCGCTCAGCTGAGCCCGCGCCGCGGCATCCCACGGCGCGGTTTGCAATAGGCTGCCATCATCCAAAATGGCGGTAATGCCCAACACATGATCCGAGGTTTTGCCGTACACCAAAGAGCCCGCACCCGAGGCATCGGTGCTGATCATGCCCCCTACCGTGGCGCGATTCGAGGTAGACAGATCGGGGGCGAAAAAGAGGCCGTGGGGGCGCAGCTCATCATTCAACGCGTCTTTGATCACCCCACATTGCACCCGCGCTTGTTGCTGCTGCGCATCAATCGCCACCACCTGAGTTAAATGGCGAGAGGTATCCACAATGATGCCGTTATTAAGCGCCTGACCATTCGTGCCCGTGCCGCCACCACGCGGGCTGAAGCTCAACGCTTGGTGGGGCTGTGTGTGCCCCAAGCGCAGGGCAATTTGCAGATCCTCCACGGTTTTAGGCTTGATCACCGCCTGTGGCAACAGTTGATAGATGCTGTTGTCGGTGGCGTAATTGATGCGGTGGTCATAACCGGATTCAATTTCACCGCTAAAGCCTGCGCCTTTTAGCGCAGTCAAATAGGCTTGGTATTCAGGCGCAACAGACGCCTCGGGGTGTAACGCGGGCAGCATATAAAATCCTTCTAGCACCATGGCTGTACCTTGCCATGGTAACGCTCAGCCGTAATAGACACCACTGAGCCAAAACTGCGACTAGCATAAAAAAAAGAAGCCGCATTCACAGCGGCTTCTTTCTGGTTCGAACTTATCAGGTTATCGAATTAGCTTATTTTGCTAATTTTTTACCCAAGTACAGCCAAGTATCAACCACGGTATCTGGGTTCAGCGACACCGAGTCGATGCCCTGCTCTGCCAGCCACTGGGCGAAGTCTTCGTGATCGGAAGGCCCCTGGCCACAGATCCCCACGTACTTGCCGCGCGCTTTACAGGCCTTAATGGCCATCGATAGCAGTGCTTTGACGGCTTCGTCACGCTCGTCAAACAGGTGGCTGATGATGCCAGAATCACGATCCAAGCCCAACGTCAGCTGGGTCATGTCGTTCGAACCGATGGAGAAACCATCGAAGTGATCCAAGAACTGATCCGCCAGCAACGCG
Organism: uncultured Ferrimonas sp.; assembly: GCF_947489035.1. GTDB lineage: Bacteria > Pseudomonadota > Gammaproteobacteria > Enterobacterales > Shewanellaceae > Ferrimonas. The sequence goes on from NZ_CANLCI010000012.1 coordinate 70,537, forward strand.
TTAGAAGGCAGCTCGCACATCATCTGTACAAGCAAACCGTCTTCGCCACGCTTCAGGCCATTCTTGGCCATCTCGGCAATCACTTGCTCCGCTTCGCCAACGGTACGGACGAATGGGATCATCATCTCAACGTTGGTTAAGCCCATCTCGCCACGAACGCGCTTAATTGCTTCACATTCCAGCGCAAAGCAATCGCGGAAGCTGTCGTCGATGTAACGACCCGCACCACGGAAGCCCAACATTGGGTTCTCTTCTTCAGGCTCGTAACGATCACCGCCAACCAAGTTGGCGTATTCGTTCGACTTAAAGTCAGACATGCGCACGATGATGCGTTTCGGGTAAACCGATGCCGCCAAGGTGGCCACGCCTTCCGCCAAACGAGAGATGTAGAATTCGCGTGGGTTGTCGTAACCCTGCATCATCTCTGCAATTTCAGCTTTGGTGGACGCGTCTTGATCTTCTAAGTTCAGCAACGCTTTCGGGTGCACACCGATCATGCGGTTGATGATGAACTCTAAGCGAGCCAAGCCGATGCCTTCGTTTGGCAAGCGACCAAAATCAAAGGCGCGATCTGGGTTACCGACGTTCATCATGATCTTCATCGACAATTCAGGCAGGGAATCAACCCGTGACTCAGTCACTTCAAATTCCAGCTTGCTGTCGTAGATGAAGCCAGTATCGCCTTCAGCACAAGAAACCGTCACTTCTTGGCCATTGGCAATTACGGTGGTGGCATCGCCACAACCAACTACCGCTGGGATCCCCAGTTCACGGGCGATGATCGCCGCGTGACAAGTACGGCCACCACGGTTAGTCACAATCGCAGCGGCACGTTTCATGATCGGTTCCCAATCGGGATCGGTCATGTCGGTCACCAGTACGTCGCCCGGCTGGATCAGATCCATCTGTTCGATGGACTGCAGCACTTTCGCGGTACCGGCACCGATCTTATGGCCAATGGCGCGGCCTTCAATCAGTACGTTAGAACGGTTGGCCAAATTGAAACGCTCAATCACTTGGGCATCTTCATTTGAGCGTACGGTTTCTGGACGAGCCTGCACGATATACAGCTTGCCATCCAAACCATCTTTGGCCCATTCGATGTCCATTGGACGACCGTAGTGCTTTTCAATGATTACCGCTTGCTTAGCCAGTTCCATCACCTCTGCGTCAGTGATGGAGAACTTGCTGCACTGGCTTGCTGGTACGTCGATGATCTCAACTTGCTTGCCGTGTGCTTCATCGCCTGAGTAAACCATCTGGATCAGTTTAGAGCCCAAGTTACGACGAACAATCGAGTTGTGTCCCTGCGCCAAGGTTGGCTTATGAACGTAGAATTCATCAGGGTTAACCGCGCCTTGCACTACCATCTCACCCAAACCGTAAGCCGAGGTGATGAACACTACGTCTTCAAAGCCGGATTCGGTATCGATGGAGAACAGTACGCCTGACGATGATTTATCAGAGCGAACCATGCGCTGCACACCGGCAGACAACGCCACGCCACGGTGGTCGTAACCTTGGTGTACGCGGTAAGAGATAGCGCGGTCGTTAAAGAGGGATGCGTAAACGTGGTGAATCGCCAGCTTCACTGCGGCAATACCACGCACGTTGAGGAAGGTCTCTTGCTGACCCGCGAAGGATGCGTCAGGCATATCTTCAGCGGTCGCAGAGGAGCGAACTGCAAAGGAAACTTCATCGCCGCCATCAGCAGATAGCTCGGCGTAAGAGATTTCGATGGCTTTATTCAAATCGGCTTGGAACGGAGTATCGATAATCCATTGGCGGATCTGCTTACCGGCAGTAGTAAGCGCATCAATGTCATCCACGTCCAGAGTATCGAGAACGGCATAGATCTTTTCGTTCAGGCCACTTTGATCGAGAAATTCATTAAATGCATCAGATGTAGTCGCGAAACCACCCGGCACCTGCACACCAGCGCTGGCCAGGTTACTGATCATTTCGCCCAAGGAAGCGTTCTTGCCGCCCACTCGGTTGACATCGTGCATGCCAAGTTCCTGATACCAGAGTACATATTGGGTCACAGTTCTATCCTCATAACCTCGGTTTTAATTATGTTGCCCCTTCCAGCAGGGGCGCGGGCATTTTACACTGCGCTGAAAGCTACGGTAAATGGCTAATTTTACTTGTAATTTTATTACTACATAAACGAAAGCGAGGGTGTTATGGGGCGTAAAGTTTTCTACATTTCTGACGGTACTGCGATCACCGCAGAAGTGTTCGGGCACGCAGTTTTATCGCAGTTTCCCATCGAATTTGAACAAACAACCATCCCTTTTGTAGAAACCATCGAAAAAGCAGAAGAGGTTAAAAAACAGCTCAATGACTGTTTTATTACAACAGGGGAGCGCCCTTTAGTATTCCATTCGATTGTGAATCAAGATATTCGCAGCATTATTTACTCTTCTGAAGGGCTCGATTACGATTTTTTGAACACCTTTGTGGCCCCGTTAGAGCAACAACTGGGGGTGACTGCAGAGCCAAAAACCCACCGAACCCACTCAATCGACAACGCCGCCTATAACGATCGGATCGACGCCATCCACTTCGCCATGGACAACGATGACGGCATCACCATGAAGAATCTGGATCAAGCCGATGTGATTTTGGTGGGCGTATCCCGTTGTGGCAAAACCCCTTCCAGTCTCTATCTCTCAATGCAGTTTGGGGTAAAAGCGGCCAACTACCCTTTTATTGCCGAAGACATGGACAACCTAAAACTACCGGAAGAGTTAAAGAAGCATAAACATAAGCTGTTTGGCTTAACCATTGATCCAATGCGCCTGCATGAGATCCGCAATCAGCGCTTACAAGGCAGCACTTATGCGTCGTTGCGTCAGTGCCGAATGGAGGTAAAGGAGGTTGAGATGATGTTTAAGAAGCAACGGATCCCGTTTATTAACACCACCTTTCACTCCGTTGAAGAGATCGCCACCAAGATCCTGTCTGAAACCAAACTGGAACGAAAAATGTTCTAGAGCAGTCATTTTCTTCCGTTAATGCGGTCGGTCTGTGCAGATATTCAACAGACCGACCTAAAGCCCTCATTCCTGCCGCGCAAACGCCCCTAAATTCGGTATACTCGTGCTCATTTCCCGCCATTTGGCGGTTTCAAGCCGTCCAGTTGGAAGCGCATGACTATTAAAACCGATGAACTTCGTACAACGCTGTTGTCGAAGGTAATTTCCCCGGCTGAACTGGCCGACGAATTTCCGCTTAGCCAAGCGGGCGCTGACAATTTGGTCAATGCCCGTCGTGGGGTTGAAGCGATTTTAAGTGGCGAAGACGATCGACTGATGGTGATCATCGGCCCTTGCTCAATCCACGATACCGATGCTGCCATCGCTTACGCGAAAAAACTGGCTGGGATCCATCACGAGCTCAAAGATGATTTGCTGATTGTGATGCGCGTGTACTTTGAAAAGCCCCGCACCATTGTTGGCTGGAAAGGCCTGATCTCCGATCCGGATCTGGACGGCAGCTTCAGCGCCAATAAAGGTTTGCGCCTTGCCCGTAAGTTGCTGGTGGACATTACCGAAATGGATCTGCCCATCGCCACCGAGTTCCTCGACATGGTGAATGGCCAGTACATTGCTGATCTGATCACTTGGGGCGCCATTGGCGCACGCACTACCGAAAGCCAAATCCACCGTGAAATGGCGTCAGCGCTGTCGTGCCCTGTGGGCTTTAAAAATGGCACCGACGGCAACATGCGTATTGCCATTGATGCAGTGCGTGCCTCTCGCGAACCACACATCTTCTACTCGCCAGATAAAGATGGGCAGATGAGTGTTTACCGTACCCACGGTAACCCCTTTGGCCATGTGATCCTGCGCGGCGGTAAAGAGCCAAACTACCAAGCCGAGTTTGTTATCGATGCGGCCGAGCGCCTTGGCAGCAGCGGCGTGATCCCAAAAGTGGTGGTGGATTTCTCCCACGGTAACAGCCTGAAGCAGCATCAGCGCCAATTGCTGGTGGCACAAGACATCATCAACCAGATGCAGCAGCCCCATGGCAGCCACATAGGCGGGGTGATGGCAGAAAGCTTCTTGGTGGCTGGCCAGCAAAAAGTCGAGCCAGGCAAAGCCCTGACGTTTGGCCAAAGCATCACCGACGGTTGCATCAATTGGGCTGACTCGGAACAGCTGCTGCGCGATTTGGCTGCTGCGGTTCGTGCACGCCGAACTGTTTCATAAACATAACGTTTCTTCACCCCGACTAATCGTTGGGGTGACTTTTGTCCAATTTTAGTTTCTGATAGAGGGCATTAACCCGCCTTTATTAAAGACCGAACCATGGACGACTCGACTCTTAATATCGTCATTGCCGACGATCACCCTCTGTTTCGCAGTGCACTGAAACAAGCACTCAGTAGCCAGATGGGCGCCCACTGGCTTGAAGCCGACAGCGCCGACTCCCTTGATCAACTGCTAGCCCAACAAAGCGTTGATCTGGTGCTGCTGGATTTGGAAATGCCCGGCAGCCGTGGTTATTCCACCCTAATTCACCTGCGCAGCCACTACCCTGCCGTCCCGGTGGTGGTGATCTCCGCCCACGAAGACAACACGACCATCAGCAAAACCTTACATTACGATGGGCAGGGCTTTATCCCTAAATCGGCCGCGCCCAGTGAATTTGCCGCCGCCATCAATCTGGTCTTAGCCGGTGAAACCTACATTCCAGCCCATCTGTCAGAAGCCGATCTCACCATTGAAGAAGACGACATCGGCAGCCGTGTGGCGGAGTTAACGCCGCAGCAGTACAAGGTGCTGCAAATGTTTGCAGAAGGGCTGCTGAACAAGCAGATCGCTTACGACTTAGACGTTTCTGAAGCCACCATTAAAGCCCACGCCACCGCCATCTTCCGTAAATTGGGGGTACGCAATCGCACCCAAGCGGTGATTGCCCTGCAAGGCTTAGAGATGGAAAGAAAAGCGCTGTAAGCGCCGCAACCGCCCCCAGCGATAGACACGACAACGCCGCGACGATCGTCGCGGCGTTGTGGTTTTGGCATTGTGTGGGTGTTCACTGTTTTTATGAATCGTTAGTCATAAACCTCAGCCACAACTCAGTTAGGCTGCCTTCCCGCTTTAGCTTGCCAGTAACACGCTTAGGGGCACCGCATAACACTTAGCCAAGCGTCGTACGGTCTGATAACTCAAGCTGCCCTCTTGCTGCGCCTGCTGAGTGATATCGGCACACCACAGTGCTTCCAGCGGTTGAAACACCAAAGAGGAATTACGGTTAAGCTGGCGCTGATGCAACGCTTCAATTAGGCGAGTATTAACATCAAACATCTGGGTCGGTTCACATTGGCTCATCGGTTCTTTCCCTTGATTGTTATTATCGAGGAGGTAAACGCAACCAAGTTGAAAAGTGGCTAATTTTATTCACATTTACTGATTCAACAAATTGAGTTGACCACTACAAAGCCACCCTTAACCGTGAAGCCCAGACACAACAAAGGAGGCCGAAGCCTCCTTGTTTTCTTACCGTAACATTACTCAGCCATTAAGGCATCCGCATTAACGGCTCTTCTCATACGGGGTGCCTACGGCTTTCGGCCCTACGGCTTTGCCAATAAAGCCCGCCAGCAACAACACCGTTAACACGTACGGCAGCACTTCGATCGCCTGTACTGGCACTTCGCCGATAAGAGGCAGTTCTACCCCTTGCAGGCGTACTGCCAACGCATCCAGCAAACCAAACAGTAAACAACCCAACATCACAGTGAGCGGACGCCATTTACCGAAGATCAACGCCGCCAGGGCGATAAAGCCCTTACCGGCGCTCATGTTCGGTACAAAACCCGCCGCATGGGCCGTTGATAAGTAAGCCCCGGCGATCCCCGCCAACATGCCCGCAATGATCAAGGCACGGTAACGCAGCCAAGTCACCGAGATACCGGCGGTGTCCACCGAATGCGGGTTTTCCCCCACCGCCCGCAAACGTAAGCCAAAACGGGTACGTTGCAAAACCCACCAAGACAGCGGCACTAACGCAAAGGCGGTGTACACCAGCAAGTTATGGCCCGACAGCAAGGTGGAGTAGATGCTGCCCAGCAGCGGCACATCCGCTAACGCATCCGCAAACGGTAAGGTGATGCCGGTAAAGCGCTGTTCGCCCACCAACGACGGCGTTTGCCCGCCCATCTCAAACCAGTAGCGCCCAAGGGCCACGGTTAAACCGGCGGCCAGCATATTGATGGCCGTACCAGAGACAATCTGATCGCCTTTATGGGTGATGGAAGCAAAACCGTGGATCATTGAGGTGATCACCCCAACCACCATGCCTGCCAGCAAGCCCATCCAAACGCTGTCACACCAGTACGCGGTGGCGGCAGCGGCAAAGGCCGATGCCAATAGCTTTCCTTCCAAGGCGATGTTAACCACCCCAGAACGCTCTGAAAACAGCCCCGCTAACGCCAGCAGCAGTAATGGGGTGGAGATCCGTAAGGTGGAGTCCAGCAACAAAATAATGGTATCAAACATGCTTTATGCCTCCTTCACTGCGGACGCTTGCTCGTTACGAGCACTGCGTTCTTTGATGGCGTGGTAAATTTTCGATACGGGATTCACCAGCATCAGCGACAACGCCCCAGAGAACAACACCACCAGTGATTGCACTACCACCACCATTTCTCGCTCAATGTTGTCGTATTCAAACGCCAGTTCGTTGCCGCCTTGAAACAACACCCCGAACAGGATTGAAGCAAACAGAATGCCGATAGGATGACCGCGGCCAATCAAGGCCACCGCAATGCCGGTAAAGCCGTAACCTGCCACAAAGTCCAATCGCAGTTGGTGGCTGTAGCCAGTGACTTCGTTCATGCCCAGTAAGCCCGCCATGCCACCGGAGATCAGCATCACAATCACCGTCAATCGTTTCGGATTAATGCCGCCATAGTTGGTTGCGCTTGGGCTGGCGCCCAAGGCACGAATGGCAAAGCCCCAGCGGGTGCGCCACAACAGCGCCCATACAAATACCAGTGCCAACAACGCCAAAATAAAGGAGAAATTCAACGGGCTGGCGTCAAAGCTAATGCCGATGCTGGCCAACATTTCATGGATAAATGGCAGGTGGGCGCTGTCACCAAGCATGCGCGACACCGTGGACATCTGCCCTTCTTCTTTCAGCACGTTAACCATCAAGTACACCATCAACGACGAGGCAATGAAGTTAAACATGATGGTGGTGATCACCACGTGGCTGCCACGATATGCCTGCAAGTAGGCTGGGATCAGCGCCCATAAGGCCCCAAACAACACCCCGCCTAACATCGACAGGGGCAACAGCACGTAAAACGGCATGGTGGCGTCGAGCGCCAAACAGACCAAACCGGTGCCTAAGCCGCCAATGTAAGCCTGACCTTCGCCGCCAATGTTAAACAGACCCGCGGAAAAGGCGATCGCAACGGCTAAGCCGGTAAAGATGAAGTTTGTGGCGTAGTAGAGGGTGTAGCCGATCCCTTCTTGGTAGCCAAAGGCCCCTTCAATGATCAACTTAGCCGCTTCGACCGGATCCACATCAACGGCAACAAACACCACCGCGGTTACCGCAAACGCCAACACAATGTTCAACAGCGGCAACAGCAGCACGTTGATCCAAGTAGGAAGATTATTATTGTTCACAGGGACTCTCCTGCGTGTTGTTGTAATTCATCTGGGATCACGTTGGCCATCATCATGCCGAGGATCCGTTCGTTGGCCTGATCTGCTGGTACTTCACCAACGATGTTGCCGTCAAACATCACCACAATCCGATCCGATAACGCCAAGATTTCATCCAGTTCAACCGACACCAACAACACGCCTTTGTTTTGATCGCGCATATCAATAATGCGTTTATGGATATATTCAATGGCACCAATATCAACCCCTCGGGTTGGCTGACCAATCATCAGCACATCGGGATCTTGATCCACTTCGCGGGCAATAATCAGCTTCTGCTGGTTACCACCGGAGAACAGCGAGCTGCGCAACTTAGGGTTGCGTGGGCGCACATCCCATTCCTCCATCAACTCGGCACACTTAGCGGTGATCACCGCCGGCTTGTTGAAGACCGAACCGTTGTATTGCGCTTGTTCGTGAAAACCGAGCATGGCCGATTCTTCGGCGCTGAAACTTTTGATCAGCCCCATCGACAAGCGATCTTCCGGCACGTGGCCGACGCCCATTGCGCGTACCGATTTCGGATCCGAAGGCTGCTCTGCGGTAATGGTGTGCTGGCCAATCTGCACCTGACCTTTGCTGGGGGTTAAGATCCCCGCAAACACTTCCATCAGCTCAGACTGACCATTGCCAGACACCCCAGCAATGCCAACCACTTCACCGGCTTTCACTTCAAGGTCGACCGCTTTCAGCATGTCGACGCCGCGGCTGTCGGTGTAGGTCAAGCCCTTGGCTGACATCAACACCTGCTGCGGGGCAGCGGCTTGCTTCTCTACTTTCAGGCGCACCTTACGGCCAACCATCAGTTCGGCTAGGTGTTCCTTGCTGGTTTCGCTGGTTTTCACGTGGCCCACCATCTGCCCTTGGCGCATAACCGACACATTGTCTGTTACCGCCAAAATTTCACGCAGCTTGTGGGTAATTAATAAGATGGTGACCCCTTGCTGACGCAAGGCATCCAAAATTTTAAAGAGGTGATCGGTTTCTTGTGGCGTCAGTACCCCGGTTGGCTCATCAAGGATCAACACCTTGGCACCACGGTACAACGCTTTTAAGATCTCCACCCGTTGTTGCAGCCCCACAGACAGCTCTTCAATGGTGGCGTCCAATGGCACCTTCAACTGATATTCGTCCGCCAGTCGCTGCAGCTCTTTACGCGCTTTGCGTAGGCTGACATTCAACATGGCGCCTTCCTCAGCACCCAATACCACGTTTTCTAACACGGTGAAGTTGTCGACCAACATAAAGTGCTGGTGCACCATGCCGATGCCAGCGGCAATCGCGGCTTTAGAGGTGCTGATGTTACAACGCTGTTCATCCACCAAGATCTCGCCTTGGTCGGCTTCATAAAAGCCGTAGATGATGTTCATCAGAGTTGATTTACCGGCACCGTTTTCACCGATGATGCCGTGGACCGTACCGGCTGGAACTTTCAGATTGATGTCACTGTTGGCATGCACATCACCAAACCGTTTATCGATCCCACGCAGTTCCAACGCCATACGTGGCGTGTTCGAGGCTTGAACCATTGATTTTCTCGCTATGCGGGTAACACTTTGGGGCAAAGCCCCACCAAGCGTGGCTTGGTGAGACTTGAATCGAGCGCTAATTCAGGGCGAATTAGTAGTTACAGGTGCTGTCGGCCATGTAGTCGTGCACCATGATTTCGCCAGCGATGATCTTGTTGGCGATGGCGTTCACTTTGGCTTCCTGATCGGCGCTAACCAGATCACGGTTGTACTTGTCCAGTGCCCAGGTGATGCCGCCGTTGCTCAGCCCATTAGGCTGGATCCCAGCTTTAAAGTTACCCGCTTGGTACTCTTCAAATACTTTGTAAGTGGTGAAACCGACACGCTTAACCATTGAGGTCAGCATAACGCCTGGGTGCAGGTGGTTTTGGTTTGAATCGACACCGATCGCCAGCTTGCCTTCGTCTTTTGCAGCTTGGTAAACGCCGTTACCGGTACCACCAGCGGCGGCAAATACCACATCCGCGTTACGAGAGAACTGCGACTTAGCCAGTTCAGCACCACGCACTGGATCAGCAAAAGCTGAAGGCGTAGAACCGGTCATGTTAGACAGTACGGTTGCGTCTTTGGCAACGTACTTAGCGCCCTGTTCGTAACCACAAGAGAACTTGCGGATCAGTGGGATATCCATACCGCCAACAAAACCAACGGTGTTGGTTTCAGACTTCATGGCCGCTAAAGCGCCCACCAGGAACGACCCTTCGTGCTCAGCGAACACCAACGATTTAACGTTTGGCATATCCACCACAGAATCGATAATCACGAAGTCAGTTTCTGGGAACTTAGGGGCAACTTTGCTCAGTGCGGCAGCGTAGTTAAAACCAACCACCACGATTGGGGAGTAGTTGCGTTTTGCCAACTTCTCCAACCCCTGCTCGCGCTGGGTATCGTTGGATGGCGTGTACTCTTTTACTTTAACGCCTTTGTCTTTCTTAAACGCAGTTACGCCGTTCTCATAAACCGCTTGGTTAAACGATTTATCGTGTTTGCCAGCAGTATCGTAGGCCACAGCTGGTTTGAAGTCTGCTGCCGCGGCAGCAAATGAAGTCAAGGCCAGTGAAACTGCCACAGCAGTTGAAGCGAGCGCTTTTTTCATCATTGATCTCTCGTTGTAGTAATTTTCTTATTTATTTCCCCATTACGGGGAATGGCACGTCCACGGATATAACGTGAACCGACAGTGATCAAGCGGCACTTGTGAGAAGAAAACATCAATGTGACCGAAGTCACACAAACAACTCAATAAAACCAACAAGTGCTGAAAAGTCACTCAGGCGTGTAACATTCTTCAGTGTGCAAAATATCAACAAATGTAGAAAAATTACGAAAATAAAGCAGTCGCAGGCGACAAAGTTTCATATATTTTCAGTCATTTAGAAAAATACGAACAGAACACACTGTTCATGAATCATGCTTGAACCCAGCTTAAATAAAAACGGTCGCGAATTACAACCAATTAACACGACCATAACCGGACGGCAGTTACTTTCGGTCGTCACTGCGACCCGCCCGCAAGGTGCATCAATTAACCGTTGCAGTACACTTTCTCATCGAAACGGCCAGTGCAACGTTCCCAGAGGCTTAAAAGTACGGTATTTTGAGCGCCAAATTCTAACAACAGTGCAACCAAGCTATGACAGGGACGCAAACTCACGCCGGCAACGACCTGCGTGAAGTAAAACAATTGGGATTGTGGGCTTCTATCGCGAGCCTCAGTTATGTTTTTTGGCTGGTCGGCGGCATGGAGCTGATCGAACGTTTTGCCTATTACGGCATCAAAAGCAGCGCCGCGTTGTATGCCAAGGCCCCCGCCTCTGAAGGGGGCTTGGGGATCACCATGGGTGACTTCGGCATCATCTTGATGATCTGGGCATTGCTGCAAACCTTTGTGCCGGTGCTCACTGGTGGGATCTCAGATCGGGTTGGCTATAAAGAAACCATCTTTGCGTCAACCGTGTTAAAGATCGCTGGCTATCTGGTGATGGCATTCTTCCCAAGCTTTTACGGCTTTATGGCTGGTGCCGTATTGCTGGCCATTGGTACCGGTATCTTCAAACCGGGGATCCAGGGCACCTTGGTGTTGGCCACCAAAAAAGAGAACGCCTCCATGGCCTGGGGGATCTTCTATCAAACGGTGAATATTGGCGGTTTCTTAGGGCCGCTGATGGCGGTACACCTGCGCCAGTTGGCGTGGGAAAACGTGTTCTTTGCCTGTGCCGCGATTATCTCACTTAACTTCATTATGCTGCTGGCTTACAAAGAGCCCGGCAAAGAAGAACGCCTAGCCCGCCAAGCTCGAGTGGCCTCCGGCGAAGAGAACCAACAAGCGCTGTGGAAAGACGCACTGGCCGAGCTGAAAAAGCCCATCGTTTTCTGGTACATGATTGTCTTTTCTGGTTTCTGGTTCCTATTTAACGCCCTGTTTGATGTGTTACCGGTTCACATCGCCGAATGGGTCGACACCAGCGTGATCGTGAACGATCTGTTTGGCCCCCAAGGCACCCAAAACGGCTTTGCTCAATTTTGGTTAGGGCTTGATAACTCTGGCACCAAGGTGATGCCAGAGGGGATGCTTAACCTCAATGCCGGCATGATCATGACCAGCTGCTTTTTGATCGCCGCATTAACCGCGAAATTCCGCATCATGCACGCCATGCTCGCCGGTGCCATTGCTTCAATTGTGGCCTTTTTCATCATCGGCTCCTCCAACTTCGCTTGGGCCATCGTGTTCGCCATCGCCCTCTTCAGCTTGGGCGAGATGATGATCAGCCCCAAGAAAAATGAATTCATGGGCAACATTGCGCCGCACGGGAAAAAGGCGATGTACCTCGGCTTTGTGATGCTGCCGCAGGGCATTGGTTGGGGCTTAGAAGGCTACTGGGGGCCACGGCTGTATGAGCTGTACGCCTCGAAAGAGACTTTCTCGCTGCAGATGCTGGCCGAAAAAGGGGTCGATCTTGCCACCATCCCCACCGGCGAAGCCTTTACCCGTTTGGTTGCTTTAACCGGCGACGCACCGCAGCAGCTCACTCAGCAGCTGTATCAGATGCACAATATCGGCTTTGCTTGGTATCTGATTGGCGCCATTGGCAGCTTCTCTGCACTGGGGATCATGTTCTACGGCATGTGGTACCAACGCTTGCAGAGTCAACACTGAGTGGGTGATTCCCGCCTAAGCAGCCACTTACCCCCTAAGCGGCATTGAAAGAGATTAAGCCACTGTTTAAGTGGCTTTTTTTATGCTTAGCGGTTTAAGAGCAAAAGCACTAGCCCATCGCGGCTTTCTCTGGCAGGTTATTGATTAACCAATAACAAAGGACTGTGACATGAATCGAACTGAATATTGGCACCAAATGATCGCCAACCGTAATGTGGCGGCTTTAGACGACTTACTGGCCGAGAACTCGGTGTTTCACTCTCCGGTAGTGCATAAGCCGCAGCAGGGTAAAGCGATGGTACAGCGCTACTTAAGCGCCGCCTTTATGGTGCTGCTGAACGACAGCTTCAAGTACGTACGCGAAGTGCAGTCGGGCAACCACACCATTTTAGAGTTTCAGTTAGAGCTTAACGGCATTCAAGTCAACGGCGTTGATATGATCCAGTGGGACGACGCGGGGAAAATCACCGACTTTAAAGTGATGGTGCGTCCGCTTAAGGGGATGCAACAAGTGCAGCTAGAGATGGCAAAAATGCTTGAACGCTTTGCCGCCCAAACCAGTTAATCCTCGTTTTTTTGCGCGCTTCTGCGCGCATAACGCCACTGCGGTGGCGTTGTTCTCCTCACTATTGGTGAAGCCCGCCTGCCAGTTTTTTACAAAAACCAACTAAATTTAGTGGTATCCCCAGCCATTATTTGTAGGCGATGAACTTCGACTCCAACGCAATCAGCGATCACAGCCACCGACTGCCAATACTGCGCGTGTTGCTCGGGATCTTGTGCCTAACCTACTTGTTCTTCTTTTACGTCAATATCGTTAACCAACGTTACTCTTTGGCATTAGTGGAACTGGCCACCCTGCTCTACTGCATCCTTATGTTGCAGATCAGCCGTTACAGCCGCAATCTAAGCCCGTGGGTGATCCTGCTGATGCTAGGCTTTGGCTTTACTCAGCTGTATGCCCTTGCTACTTCAACAATATCGATGAACGGCCCATTGATGTGGAGCTTTCTGGTGCCGGTATTCACCTATCCACTGCTGGGCAGCCGCACCGCCCTGTTGCTGAGCGCCGTGTACGTGGTGCTGTTTTGCGGCATTGCCACCGAAATGCTACTCACTGGTGCCAGCCACATCTTTTGGCTCGATGTCGCCAGCTTTGCGGTGCTGTATTGCACCATTTGGGCGGTAAAACACATTCACGAACGCCAACGCTCGGGCATGATGCAATCGCTGCGCGCCTCAGCTGAGCATGATCCCATGACCCAGCTGCTGAATCGCAGCCAGCTGAACAATCAAATTGAGCAGCTCACCCTCCAACAACAACCCTTTACGCTGGTGCTGATTGATGTTGATCACTTCAAACAGGTGAACGACCAATATGGCCACCCCGCTGGCGATGCCGTCTTGATCCACATCGCCAACTTGTTACGCAACGGCACGCGCAGCAGCGACTGTCCATTTCGTTTAGGCGGAGAAGAGTTTTGTTTATTGTTGCCCGAAACCGAACTGGCAGGCAGCAGCCACCTGGTGTCGGTACTGCAACAACAGCTGGGCAGCACCCCATGCCAATACGATGGCATTGAGATCCACACCAGTTTCAGCGCCGGCTTAGCCCAGTGGCCAACCGATGGTAAGCAACTGCATGAGTTATACAGCTGCGCCGACAGGCGGTTGTACTTGGCCAAAAACGACGGCCGCAATACCATTAAAGAACAAGGCTAAATCGGCACGACGCCCTTTCTTACGCCAGCTAGCCCAAAAACCTGGCTGCCCTCACCGACCGACGAGATCACCCTTGCCGCTTCAGATCTTGCGTTCTGGGGCACGGCGCACCATGGACGAGATCATCGCTTTCAACGCCGCCGGTTTCACCATCTTTGCCATAAAGCCAAACTGCAGCCCTTCCACTTGCTCGACCAACTCTTTGCGGGTGTCGGCGGTGATCAAGATGCCCGGTAACTCATCGCCGTAGCTGGCCCGAATCGCGATCATCGCATCCAGCCCCGTTAAACCATCATCCAGGTGGTAATCTGCCAGCATCATATCTGGGGCTACCCCCGCAAAGCCAAGCCGCATCTTGGCATCGGCCAAGCTGCTGGCGGTGATCACCTGACACTGCCACCGCTCTAACAAGCTGCTAAGGCCCGCCAAGATGGTTTCTTCGTTATCGATGCACAGCACCACCACACCGGCCAGCGGCGTGGCTCGATTGGCTAAGACCGCCCGAGGTTTGGGGAGGGCCACCACCGTATCGGTGATCGGCACCGTAACCGAAAACATCGAGCCTTGGCCAAGTTGCGATTGCGCCTGCAGTGGATAACGCAGCACATTGGCGATGCGTTCGGCAATGGCCAACCCCAAGCCCAGACCATTGTTGCTGCGCGGCCCATCCACTTGCTTAAATTCCGCAAAAATTAACGCCATGTCGGCCTCGTCGATGCCACAGCCACTGTCCCACACTTGGATTTCAATCTGGCCTTGGCGACGACGGCAGCCCAGCAAAATGGTGCCTCGATCGGTATAACGCAGAGCATTCGTTAAGAAATTTTGCACCACTCGGCGCAAGAGATTGGGATCGGTGTCGACATTGGCGGCCATCAAGCGGTGGCGAAAACGCAATCCGGCGCTGCCCGCCATCGCCTCAAACTCCACCACCAGCGGCTCCAGCACGCTGGCTAAGGTCACGGCGCGGCGATTCACCGCTAAGTTGCCCGCTTCCAGTTTGGAGATATCCAGCAGATCCGACAGCATCTCACCCGCCCCCCGCAATGAACCAGCGATGTTGGCTAACGTCGCTCGCTCGGCCTCACTGCGCGCTTGCTCTTGCAGCAGCGACGCCGTAAACAGCCGCGCCGCATTCAGTGGTTGCATCAAATCGTGCCCAACCGCGGCCAGAAAGCGCGTTTTCGACTGGTTGGCCTGCTCTTCGGCGGCTTTGGCTCGACGCAGCCGTTGGTTCAGCTCGGTCAGTTCTTGGGTGCGTTCAGCCACCCGTTGCTCCAAGGTTTCATTGGCCAAAGTTAACGCCTGCTGCTGCCGCCGAAATTCGGTGATGTCAGAAAAGGTCATCACAAAGCCGCCATCGGGCATGGGGTTGCCCTGCATCTGAATCACTCGACCATCGGCGCGACGACGCTCGGATTTGTGGGCGGAGCCGGCCTTCATAAAACCAACCCGTTTGGCGATATGATCCGCCACCGCGCCCGCGCCACAGCGGCCCAGTTCGGCGTTGTAACGAATGATCTCGGCCACTGGCATGCCAGCGGTTAAGAATTCCGTGGGGTAATCAAATAAGCGTTCGTAAGTGCGGTTCCACGCCACCAGATTCAAATCACTGTCCACCACGCTGATCCCCTCGGCCGCGTGCTCAATCGCCCCGCGCATCTGATCTTGGCTTAACAAGATTTTTGCGCTGGCCTCATCCACCAAGTTAAACACCTGATCAATCGCCAGATCTTGCCCAAGCAAAACGCTGTCCATCACCGTTGATGCCGACGAAGCCCCCAGCACAGAGGCAATCAACCGTTCGCCGGTTTCCACCATGTTCTGCTCAGCGGTTTTATTCCACGTTTCCCTCGCAATGGCGCTGGGAAACAGCTGGGCAAAACTGCGGTATGCCCGCTCAGGGCCCACAAAACGACTGACTAACAGCAACAGATCTTGTTGCGAAATGGTGCCGTGACGGCGCTCTCCGCTGCGGTTATCTCGTTGGCTTTGGGTAAAAATCCGCGCCTGCACTCGATCCGTTACCGAAGGCCGCGCCAAGGTTGATACCGCCAAATAGATAATGGTGTTAACCGCCAGCACCAGCACCAGTTGGCTCATGTCGCTGTGCAGCCCAAACCACAAAAATGGCCATTCGGCCGCTGGCCATACCGGTTTGGCCAACACCAGTGCCCAACCAACAAGCCCCAATAATAAGCCCGCCATTACCCCATGGCGGTGGCCATGACGCCAATACACCGCACCGATTAACGCTGGCGCCAATTGGGCAAAGGCGCCGAATGACAACATGCCAATTCGAGCCAAACTGGGGGCATTACCTACTTGCAGATAAGCCCCATAGGCCGCCAGCAGCGTGAGCACGATGATGATACGGCGACTGTTCAATAACCGAACGGAGAATTGGTTGAAGTTTTTGCCACGAATGTTGCCACTGCGCAGCAAGATTGGGATCAACCATTCGTTAGAGATCATGATGGCGATGGTAACCACGGCAACAATCACCATCGAGCTTGCCGCAGAGATGGCGCCCAACAACGCCACCACCGCCAGCCAATCCATGCCCAGGTGTTGTGGCAAGGTGATCACATAGGTGTCTGGGCTGGCGGCATCGCCAATCAATAAACGCCCAGCAATGGCCAGCGGGATCACGAACAACGAAAACAGCACTAAATAGGCGGGCAGCGTCCAGCGGCTGCGCTCTAAATCGCTGCTGCGCTGGTTTTCCACCACCAGCACATGAAACATTCGCGGTAAGGCCACAAAGGCCGCCATCGCAATCAACGTATCGGGGGCAACATCAAGCAAATCCAGATGCAACGGCGGCAAACTGGCGCTATTTTGCGCTTGCCGCAACAACGCGGCGGGGCCATCAAAGGCGATAAACACCACCACCATGCCCACGGCCACAAAGGCCAATAATTTCACAACGGATTCAAACGCCACCGCCATGATCATGCCGGGGTTATGCTCGGTCGCGTCAAGCTTACGGGTACCAAACAGGATGGCAAACAACGCTAAGGTGATGGCAATGGCCAGCGCCAACAAGCTGTGATCCGTTGGTGAGTCCCCTTGAAACAGGTTGATTGACACCACCATCGCTTTTAACTGCAGTGCCATGTAGGGCATTAAGCCCAGCGTGGCCACCAAGGTAACCACAATCGCCAGCAGTTGTGACTTGCCATAACGCGCGGCGATAAAATCAGCCACCGAGGTGATGCTTTGGGCATTCGCCACCGTAACCACCCGCCGCAGAAAGCCAAAACCGATGGTAAACAGCAGTATTGGCCCTACGTAGATCGGCAAAAATGCCCACGGGCTGCTGGCTGCTTGCCCCACGGTGCCAAGGAAACTCCAGCTAGAACAATATACTGCCAGCGATAACCCATAAATGGCGGGCAACCAACGGCGCATCCCTTTGCCAGTCCATCGCTCTCCAGCCCATGCCACCAGAAACAGTAAACTGATGTAAGCCAGCGCGATTGTTACAATTCCATATGAACTAACCATCACACATTTCACCTCGAAATCCGGCTTTCAGTGTGCCACCTTACCATTATGGATCAAGCAGTTATGATTCATGTTTGGCCGATAGACCATGGTCTAATGGCTGCACTTTAGTGCGGTTGCGACACTTAAATCGAATCTTTAGTTAGGAGAGGGAAAACCCTAATGAGTACG
Source organism: uncultured Ferrimonas sp. (assembly GCF_947489035.1). Classification (GTDB taxonomy): domain Bacteria; phylum Pseudomonadota; class Gammaproteobacteria; order Enterobacterales; family Shewanellaceae; genus Ferrimonas. The sequence goes on from NZ_CANLCI010000012.1 coordinate 88,317, forward strand.
CAGTCTCTCTATCCGGTCAGCGAAGCACTGGCCGCTAGCAGCAAATTGAACGACGAGCAGTATCGTAAAATGTATCAGGAATCGATTGTTAATCCTGAAGGCTTTTGGCGGGAACATGGCCAGCGGATCAGCTGGTTCAAACCGTTCACCAAGATTAAGAAAGTCTCTTTTGACGATCACAACCTATTCATTAACTGGTTTTCCGACGGCACTCTTAATGCCGCTTACAACTGCGTTGATCGTCATTTAGAGCAGCGCGGCGACAAAACCGCCATCATCTGGGAAGGCGACGACGCCTCAGAGCAGCGCACTCTCAGCTACCGCGAACTGCACGTTGCCGTCTGTCAGTGCGCCAACGCCCTGCGTAGCCAAGGGGTACGTAAAGGGGATGTGGTAACCATCTACATGCCGATGGTGCCGGAAGCCGCCGTGGCCATGTTGGCCTGTGCCCGCATTGGTGCGGTGCACTCGGTGATTTTTGGTGGCTTCTCTCCCGATTCCATCGCTTCGCGCATCGTTGATGGCCAATCCCGTGTGGTGATCACCGCAGATGAGGGCATGCGTGCTGGCCGCGCCATTCCACTGAAGGCCAACATCGATTTAGCGCTGCAGTCGGCGGATGTCACCACCATCGAAAAAGTGATTGTGCTTAATCGCACAGGCGCCCACATCGACTTCGTTGAAGGCCGCGATGTATGGTGGCACGAGCTGATGAACGTGGCTTCAGAGCACTGCCCCGCTGAAGAACACAACGCCGAAGACCCACTGTTTATCCTTTACACCTCCGGCTCGACCGGCAAACCCAAAGGGGTGTTACACAGCACCGGCGGCTACATGGTGTATGCCTCAATGACCCATGAATACGTCTTTGATTACCGAGACGATGAGGTGTATTGGTGTACCGCCGATGTGGGCTGGATCACCGGCCACAGTTACATGGTGTACGGCCCGCTTGCTAACGGTGCCACCGTGCTGATGCACGAAGGGGTACCGAACTGGCCCGATACCGGCCGCATGGGCGAGATGATCGACCGCCATAAGGTCAATATTCTCTACACCGCCCCCACCCTTATCCGCGCTCTCATGGCACAAGGCACCGACAACTACCAAGACTTTGATGGCAGCAGCTTGCGGATCATGGGTTCGGTAGGTGAACCCATTAACCCCGAAGCGTGGCGCTGGTACCACGAGGTGGTGGGCAAAGAGCAGTGCCCGATTGTGGATACGTGGTGGCAAACCGAAACCGGAGGCATCCTGATCAGCCCTCTGCCTGGCGCTACGGATCTCAAGCCAGGTTCGGCCACTCGGCCTTTCTTTGGGGTGCAACCGGCGTTGGTCGATAACATGGGCAACCTGATTGAAGGCGCGGGCGAAGGCAACTTGGTGATTTTAGATTCGTGGCCTGGGCAGATGCGCAGCGTGTACGGCGATCACGAACGCTTTGTCTTAACCTACTTTAAAACCTTCCGAGGCATGTACTTTACCGGCGATGGCGCTCGCCGCGACGAAGACGGTTATTACTGGATCACCGGCCGCGTTGATGATGTGATTAATGTCTCTGGCCACCGTTTGGGCACCGCCGAAATTGAATCGGCGCTGGTGGCACACCCTGATGTGGCCGAAGCTGCGGTGGTGGGTTACCCCCACGACATTAAAGGGCAAGGGATCTACGCCTACGTGACCCTAAACAGCGGTACCGAAGAATCGGAAGAGTTGCGTCAAGCGATACGGCAATGGGTTCGCAATGAGATTGGCGCCTTGGCCTCGCCCGATCTGGTGCAGTGGGCACCGGGGCTGCCAAAAACCCGTTCCGGCAAAATTATGCGCCGCTTCTTACGTAAAATCGCCGCCGATGAAGTGGCCGCCTTAGGGGATTCCAGCACCTTAGCGGATCCGGCGGTACTGGACGGCTTAATTTCCCAACGGATGAACCGCAGCAGCGAATAACCCCGTTTACCGCTCTGGAACGTTGCTTAAGGCCTGCCGATGCAGGCCTTTTTGTTGCCCGCGTGCTCACCAGCGCATAGACGACAAAGTTACCGGAATCATCCATTTAATGAACAAAATGTGCCGCTGCCCATATGGCTGCCAAGCGGAGATCGCTATACTGGACGCGATGGAGGGCTTATGACCGTACCCAACCGTTTAACCGCAGCACTAGCACAGCAACTGGCAATTACCACCGAAGCCAACGACGGCACCGAAGTGATCATTCGCGCCTCCCACCCAGACGATGCCGCCACGATTGTTGCGCTGTATCCCGAGGTGTCGCGGCGGTCACTCTATATGCGCTTTTTGCGGGTGATCGATAAGCCCACCCTCAAGCAGGTGCAGCGGTATACCAACGTCGATTTCTCCGTTCATCTGTCGTTGATTGTGATGTACGGCGATCAACTTGCAGGCGCCGGTCGCATCATCCGCACCAAACCAGAAGAAACCGTTGGCGAACTGTCGTGCATGATGGTGGATAAGTTTCAGCGTAAAGGGCTGGGGCGTTTGCTGGTGGCCAATATGATTGAACAAGCTCGCGCTTGGGGAGTGACCGAAATCATTGCCCTCGTGCACCCTCAAAATGGACCGATGCTAAGGCTCTTTAAAAGTTTGGGCTACCCCTGCCAAATTTTATGGGAGGAAGGCGATTACATGGTCAGTATCGATAATCGCTCAGCGCCTGATTTCATCGCCAATCCCCCTTACGACGGCGTAGAACAAAGCGCTTAATTGCAGCGCTCAATGTCAGTTAGTGATCAGCCCCACAACTCATTGCCCTGCCCCTCAGCAGCAGCACATTGAGATCGTATGATGCGGGTAATCCCTGATCCCATTGTTGGAGCGGCCATGTCCTCTTCCCCCCTTGCTCAGATAGAACGCTTAATTGATGCCATTGGCACTGGCCTGCACGAACGCCGCGACATTGTAGCGGTGGCACTGTTAACCACCTTGGCAGGCCAAAGCACGTTTCTGCTGGGGCCACCGGGCACCGCCAAAAGTTTACTCGCACGGCGCATTGCCGCCGCCTTTAGCGATAGCCGTTATTTCGAATGTTTAATGAACCGCTTTAGCACCCCAGATGAGGTGTTTGGGCCGGTCTCGATTCAGGCGCTAAAACAAGACCGCTACGTCCGCCAAGTGGATGGCTACCTGCCCGCCGTCGAGTTTGCGTTTTTAGATGAGATCTGGAAATCCAGCCCCGCGATCCTCAACACCTTGCTAACCATCATTAACGAACGCCAATTTCGCAATGGCGATGCCATTATCGATGTGCCACTGAAAGGGCTGCTCGCCGCTTCAAACGAACTCCCCCAAGCCGAACAAGGGCTCGAAGCACTGTACGACCGCTTTTTAACGCGGTTATTGGTTAACCCGACCGAGCAGTGGGATAACTTTGCAGCCCTGTTGCAACAGCCACCGGTTTCCAGCCAGATAACACTGGCCGCGAGCGATCAAATCAGCAGCGCCCAGCTCAGCCAGTGGCAACAACAGGCGCAACAGGTGCAGCTCAGCCCCGACAGTTTGCTTGCCATCAAGCACCTGCGTGATGCCATCGCGGCGTTGGGTGCAGAACACGCGATCTATGTGTCTGATCGCCGTTGGCAGCGAGCCGCGCAGTTACTCAAAGCCAGCGCCCATTGCTGCGGACGTAACCACACCAATCACAGCGATTTGCTGTTGCTGCGCCACTGTTTATGGAGCAACAACCAACAGCAACCATTGCTGTTTGAGCTGGTCGAGCAAGCCATTGCTGCCACGGCATCACCTACTAACGTCGATTTAGCCCAGTGCTACCAGCAGCTAAGCCAATGGGACAGTGAACTGAACCAAGCGCTGTTTTACGCCGAAACCATCTACGACACCCAAGCGTTTTATCCACAGCAGCACTTCTTCGATAACGACAACGAACACCCCATCGAAGCCCGTGACCGCTATTTCTACGTAAAAGCCCAAGCTCGCCACAACAACGATGCCCGCGAGCCCATCTACATCGACTTTTTTGTTCATCAAAGCCAGATGCACAGCCGTCGACCGTTCCACCCTTTTGATCCACTGGGGCCATTGCGGGAAAACGTCCAATGCCAGTTCAGCGATGCGGGGTTGATGCAGATCCGTTACGCCGAATACGGCAATTTCGATACCTCGGCCTATTCGGTCAAACCCTTTAAACCCACCGTGCTGCACCAACAAGGTGACGCGCGCAGCGATCAAGACGCCAGCAGCATCGCTGCCTTGCGCCAGCGCATTGGCCAGTGTCAGCAACAGTTGCAACAAGCGTTAGCGCAAGCCAAGCAGTACCAAACGCACTATCAGGCACAGCCTCAAAACCCCTTTAATGACGCCGCCGCAAACGCCCGAATTGAGCTCGCGTTAGCGCAGCAATACGCCGACATTGAACTGAATCTGTTCCGTTGCGATGCCTTGTTAGCACTGGGGCAAGATTAGATGTTGTCGCAGCTGCAGCAGCACTATGGCGATCTGTTGGCGCAATCACCGGCGCTGCAAGCGCGGTTAAGCACGGTATTGCAACAACTGGAGCAACAGGCACAGCAGCAATTAGCACAAGACAGCCCATTTGCTGCGCTGCAAGTGCCCCTGCAACAAGCCGAAGCGGAACTGGCACAACAGCAAGCCAGTAAGCCGCAAATACAGCGCGATTGGCAGCACTACCACCTTTTTCTTTGCCAACGACAACTGCCCACGAACCAACATTTTTGGCAGCAACAGCTGGCACTGTTATCCACCAAGGCCAGCGCCAACTTGGTGTTGCGGCGGTTAATGCTGCAACAGTGGCGGCAACAGTTTGAACAAAGCCAAGCGCAGTGGCAGCTGCAGCAGCTGACATTAATTCGTCAGCAGCAATGGTTGCAGCTTCAACAGTGGTTGGATCTGTTGGCCAGTTTAAGCCGAGACTTTCATGCGCTGGGGCTTGAGCCCGGCGATCTTATCGATTTCAGCAGCGGCGATCTGCAAGCCAGCGACGTCGGCAAACTGCAACAGTGGGCACATTACCTGCAACAGCAACCCCAGCTGCTGCAACTGTGTATAGAGATCGGCAAGCAGCGAAAACCGGCCTTCAGTGAACAGATAGAGATGATTGCGGTGCCGCAATCGAGTTGGGTTAATACGCCCCACGCCCCCGCCAAAGAGGAAGTGTTTGGGCTGACCCTCGGGCAAGAGATCGCCCACGCCCTGCCCTGTGAATTGGCGCTGCTTGGCGAACCACAGCTGGCTGAATTATTTGATCTAAAATACGCCGAACAGCAGCTGCTCAGTTACCAACTGCGCGGCTGGCAGCCGGAATGGCAAACCAAAATGGTGCTGCAGCCCCACAGCATTACCGTTGAGCAAAACATGGGGCCGATGATCCTCTGCGTGGATACCAGTTTATCCATGCGCGGTACGCCCGAATTGATCGCCAAAGCCGTGACGCTCTATTTGGCCGCCACCGCCAATGCCCAACAACGCGATTGTTACCTGATCAACTTCGCCACCGACATTGACACCCTTAAGCTGGATGACAAAAACGGGTTGGCGGGATTATTGGCGTTCTTAGGGCAATCGTTTTGCGGGGGCACCGATGTTGAGCCCGCGCTCAATCACGGTTTAACGCTGATGACTCAGGGTGAATTTCAACAAGCGGATCTGGTGATCCTGTCTGACTTTGTGATGACCGAACTCTCTGAGGCAAACGCCCAGAGGATGGCGCAGCAGCGGCAATGCGGTAACCGCTGTTATGGGCTGGCAATCGCTGCGATCAGCGACACCCTACCCAGCAACTTACATCTGGATAAGCAGTGGTACTACGATGCTGATAACGGCAGCATTGAATGCTGCGAACAAGAAGCGCTGCCCCTCGATGAGATTCCGCCAGCCCTGATGGGATCCGCGTAACCTCATTGAGGGTGAGCTTGTATTAGTCGGCGACGGTCACGATCACTTCGCCCGCGTCATTGCCGCCTTCAACCCCCATTTGCTTGGCTAACATCTCTTGCATCTGAGTTTGATACAGATAAACCTGAGCCAAAAATTGCTGCTTATCTTGTTTCTCTACCGACGTCGCCATCGGGATCTTGGCGGTAAGGGAGTTCACCGCACGGCCACGAATGTGGAATTCGTAATGCAGGTGCGCGCCGGTTACGCGCCCCGTCGATCCCACCGCACCGATCTTCTGGCCACGCACCACGGTTTGGCCTCTGCGTACATCAATGCGTGACATGTGCAAGTAACGAGTCCGGTATTCACCGCCGTGCTGCAACACCACGTATTTCCCCGCAATCGGGTGGTTTTCCACTCGCTTCACCACCCCATCACCCGCAGCTAAAATGGGCGTGCCACGGCCAGCGGCGTAATCGGTGCCGTTGTGAGGCGAAACGCGCTTGGTTACTGGGTGCAATCGACGTGGATTGTATTTAGAGCTGATGCGGTACGACTTCGCAAAAGGGTGGCGCATAAAGGCGCGGGCCAAGCTCGCGCCATCGGCATCGTAATAGTTGCCATCGCTGTGCAGATAAGCGGTGTGTTGCCAATTTCGGCCTTCAAATTCAACCGCTAATAAACGGCTGTTGCCCGTCGCGTTGCCATCAATACTTTGGTTTTCCAGTAACACCCGCACGGTATCCCCAGCACGTAAGCGCCGGCGAAAATCGAGCTTATCTTTAAACATGGTGTGGATCTGATTTGCCAACGCAGATCGTAAGCCCGCGCGCTGCGCCGAACGAGAAAAGCTGCCTTGGATATTGATGCCAATGCTTTGCGACTGCCACTGGCCGTCGATCAACACTTCATTAACTTCAAACCCTTGCGGCGCTTTGGCAAACACCACCTGATGGCTGCGATCGAATTCAATCTCGAATTTGGTCAGTAAGCCTTCGGCGTCCACCCAAAAGTTCAGTTGATTGCCTGGCATCAAGGTATCCAGCGCCAGCACCGAGTAATCGGCTTCCAGCACTTGATACATCTGCTTTTGGCTTAAATTAAAGCGATCAAAGATGGCGCTAAGGGTATCGCCAGATTGCACCTGATAGCGGTGTTGTGGGCCAAGATCGATGCGAGCCGTTAATTCAAGCGACTCTGCCGCCGCGGCATTGGTCGCATCGATTGCGGCAACCGTTGGCCGCGCTTCATCTGGCTCAGTGCTGCCATCAGGGGGTGGCGCAGTAGCCAGCTGCGGCTCCGTTGCCACAGGCTTGGCCGTTAACCTTGTCACCGAATTGCCGTTGGCGGCTGCGGTGCCAGGTAAAGGTACACTCTGGCGTTGAGTCGCCGAGGATGAATTGCCGTGGCTGGCAACCCCACTTTGTTGACTAAATAGATACCCCAACCCAGCCAGTACCAATAAGCACAGCAGAGATCGCTGGCTGGCGACAGTACGCGGCAAGATCCGGCTCCACAGCGGGGCTTTAGCTGCTTGCCAGCGCCGCGCTTGAGCCTGATGGCGTTTGGTTGCCGTCGAGAAGATGTCTCGTTGCTGTCGAGTTTTCCGCCAATTACGCAACAAAGCTTCAACCTCGGATGAAATAAATGGGGTTTAAAATGCAGAAATGTAATCAACTCGTCAACTTTGGCCCGCGGTTCTTTGAACTTGGCCGCACTTAACGGTTTCCTGCTTTACATCCATCAGGCGACCACTTCGGGCGATAGCCTAACCCTTAACATCAACGATGTTGGCTTAGCCAATTAGCACGATGGCAGCTCACGCTTTCGCAGCAACATATGGGTATAGCGGCCAATCTCGCGGTAAAGCGGTTTACTGCAGTATTCAATTTCGAGCTCGATCAGCCTTGTCAGCTGGCTTTGTTGCAACGACTTATCGCGCAAGTAATCGTGGATCACTCTTACCCCTGCTTGTTCTACCAACTCGAACCCCTGCGCCTGCGCCAAAACCAGCACCTGTTCGTTATGTAACGGGTGTTGCGGCACCAATCGAACCCGTTTGGTCTTCTTGGTCGTCATGGCGGCGCCGAGGTTATCGAAGTTACCCGCAACCAAGTTATGCAACTCCGCCCCTTGGTGGTTGAAAAACGCTAAGGACAGCAACCCTCCGGGTTTTAGATGCTGCTGCAACTGCGCCAATACGGTTTCCGGCTCACTCACCCACTCCAACACCGCATGGCACATGATCCCGTCAAACTGACCCAGCTGATGCTGTTGCAGCTGCTGGATTGGGCCATGAATGTACTCAAACCGCGATTGCAACTGCTGATCCTGTGCCTGCTGCTGAGCCAACGCCAGCATCTCTTGGGACAGATCCGTTAACACAACGTTGTGACCAGCCGCGGCCACTTTACGCGCCATCTGCCCTTGGCCACCGCCGGCATCCAATAATCGCGCCTGCGTCGGCAAGGTCGGCAGCCACTGTTGCTGTAACAGATGCCACAGAACCGCTTCACGCACTTGCCCTTTACTGGTGCCATAGATGTTATTGGCAAATTTAGCCGCGCGGCCATCGAAGTTGGTGTCGCTCATTGCTGTCGGTACTCTCAAAAATGGGGCGCCATTGTGCCACAGATGAACAAACTGCGGGACAGAACACGCCGTTGCTGACCGGCTTACCCTTGCTCTGCTTAGGTTCCATGCCTACAATCCGCCCTCTTTCTCTCCAAATGCAAAATCAAACGCCATGTCTGCCAAAGTCATCTTAAAAAAAGCCCGCGATAAATCCCTGCTTCGTCGTCACCCTTGGATTTTTTCCAATGGGGTAGAACGCGTTGAAGGCAACCCTGAACAAGGCAGCACCGTCGAGGTGTACTCGAAAGAGGGAAAATGGTTAGGCCGCGGCGCCTACTCACCTCAATCGCAGATCCGCGTTCGTATTTGGACCTTCGATCAGCAAGAAACCATTGATTTAGCCTTTTTCCAGCGCCGCTTAGCGCGTTGTCAGGCTGGGCGTGAGCATGTCATTGAACAGTGCGGCCTAACTGGCTACCGCTTGGTTGCTGGCGAGTCCGACGGCTTACCGGGGATCACCATCGACCGCTTTAACAACGTCTTGGTGTGCCAGATCTTAAGCGCAGGCGCCGAAGCACAGCGACATTTGTTGATCGAGGCATTGCAGCTGCAGTTCCCACAATTGACCATCTACGAGCGTTCCGATGTGGAGGTACGTAAGAAAGAAGGGCTAACCCCAACCGCGGGATTGATCCACGGTGAACTGCCACCACAGCCGATGACCTTTATGGAAAATGGCCTTAAGTTGTTAGTCGATGTAGAAAAGGGGCATAAGACCGGCGCTTACATTGATCAACGCGACAACCGCGCGATTGCCGCTAAGTACGTTAAAGATAAACGCGTGCTTAACTGCTTTAGCTACACCGGTGGCTTTGGCACCTACGCCTTGCGTGCTGGCGCGGCTGAAGTGATCAATGCCGATGTCTCTGCCCCAGCGTTAGCCTTGGCTCAAAAAACCGCGGAATTGAATCAATTGGATCTGTCGAAGTTAAATAACGTTGAAGCCGACGTGTTTAAATTACTCCGACAGTATCGCGACAATAAAGAACAGTTTGATGTGATCATCCTCGACCCACCTAAGTTCGCGGATAACAAGGCCCAGCTGGTTGGCGCGTGTCGAGGCTATAAAGACATCAACATGGTCGCGATGCAATGCATCAAACCCGGCGGGATCTTACTCACCTACTCTTGCTCGGGCTTGATGGATGCGCCGCTGTTCCAGAAGATCGTTGCCGACGCGGCGCTGGATGCCGGCCGCGATGGTCAGATAGTCGAAAAGCTGACTCAGGCAGCCGATCACCCTATTGGTTGCGCTTACCCTGAAGGTTTTTACCTAAAAGGATTAGTGGTTCGCGTCTGGTAATGCGGGAATTTCACGCACTTACCTTGCCCCTATTTGATAATTTTTAGCCACTGAATTGTTTTTCATCGCGAAAACATTATTTATCTAATTATTTAATGACTGAACAATGGTAATCAACGAGCTACATGGTATAGTGCAGGTGTCCGTCAAGGGCGAGACCGCCACAATTTGATTTTGAACTCTTCCGCTCAAAAGCTTGTTCTACCTAATTTCAAGCCTTGTCGTCGTGAAGCGCTTCTCACCAAGCGGCCGCATGTGTGGCCTATTAGTGCAAATTGGTGGCGTTTAGTTATATTAGATTTTTGGAGAGATCATGTCTCAAGCAACTGGTACTGTTAAGTGGTTTAACGACGACAAAGGCTTCGGTTTTATTAGCCAGGACAACGGCGGCGGCGATGTATTCGTTCACTTCCGTTCTATCCAAGGCGATGGTTTCAAATCTCTGGCAGAAGGTGCTGCTGTGAAATTTGACATCGAGCAGGGCCCTAAAGGTCCTCAAGCTGCAAACGTAGTACGTTTGTAATAGTTCTCGGGCATTATCTGCTCGTAACTATCTTACTGCGGCGGTTTCGCCGCAGGTTTTATCATTCACGCATTGACGTGAATTAGCACAATTGATTCAGGAGAGACCCATGTCTCAAGCAACTGGTACCGTTAAATGGTTTAACGACGACAAAGGCTTCGGCTTCATCAGCCAAGATAACGGCGGCGGCGATGTATTCGTTCACTTCCGCGCTATCCAAGGCGATGGTTTCAAGTCTTTGGCTGAAGGCCAAGCGGTTAAGTTCGATATCGAACAAGGCCCTAAAGGTCCTCAGGCTGCGAACGTCGTTCGCCTGTAATAACGCCGCCAGTGCACTACGCACGACGAGTTATTGAAAAACCCCGCTAAGGCGGGGTTTTTTGTGTCTGTCGTTTACGTTTAACGTTAATGCAGCTGCTTTTGCGCCACTTGAGCATGGTAGTAGCTCTCGGCTACTTGCTTGGCCATCACTTTGCTTGGCAGGGTCAGTTCGAGTTTCTCATTATAAAACTCGAACACTTCGACCATCAGATCCGGTAACGGGATCACTTCCTCTTCTGCCACTTGTACTGCTATCCCCAAATCGAACGCCACCGCCATATTGCAGTCGCCTATCTCTTCGAGATGCTGTTTATCAACAGAGGCCAACAAACACATCCACATGGTTGCTACTAACCCACTAGGCAGCTGATCCCCGCTGCTGTCTGCGGGCATCGGTCCGGTTTGCAGCGTTTTTGTGATTTCGTCCTTCATTTTGCCTCCCTGGCACGACTTTCCTGACGTTTTTGGTTATTTATTGTGTTGTCGCACGTCAAAATTACACCAGTCAACATGCCATTAACAGCACTGTTTAAAGCCACTTGCGGGTACGGTTAGTCGAACCGGATTTAACCCTAGGCTGGCTTCAAAACTACGGGTAAAATCTGCCAAAATCCCTTTTTGAGTATCCGAACCATGCTGTTTATCTCTGATATTCACGGCTCGTTGTCCGCATTAGAGCAAGCCCTGCAGTGGCAACAGAAATTACAAGCCAACACCTTGGTGCTACTGGGTGATATTTTAAATCACGGCCCTCGTAACCCAATCCCTGATGGTTACGATCCCCAAGGTGTCGCCGAACGCCTCAACCAATACGCTGATCGGATCATTGCGGTGCGTGGTAACTGCGATTCGGAAGTGGATCAGATGCTGTGCCAATTTCCACTTTTGGCGCACTACAATTGGTTACTGCTCAATCAGCGGCGCCTGTGTCTTACCCATGGCCACTTAATGGGGCCGGATAATTTACCGCCTCTGCAGGCGGGCGAAGGGATCGCTTTTGGTCATACTCACTTGCCTGTAGCGCAATGGGTGGATGATCGGCTGCACTTTAATCCCGGCTCGATAACCAGTCCAAAAGGCGGTAATGTAGCGAGCTTTGGGCACTTTGATGGCAAAAAATTCAAAGTGTTAGATTTACAAGGCAACATGATTGCCAGTGCCGATTGGGATCGAACATGACTTATGAGCAACTGATGGCAGATCTGCCAGCCTTCGCCGACAAAGCCGCTAAATTAGCTGACAGATTGGGGTTGGTTCGCGCCAGGCTGCAGGCAGATCACGTTGCCTTGCGGATCACCGAACTAAACCATGCCTTAGCCATCAAGGACGCCCTGCTTGAGCGTGGCCAACTGTTATCAGAGAAAGAGATTAACGGCCGCCCAATTTTGCTGATCCAACTGAACACACCAATGCAAGTTGGCCCGTGGGCGATTGAGTTAGTGGAACTGCCCTTCCCCGATGGCAAGAAGCGCCGCGACGGCTGGGAGCATGTCGAGTTGATTTTGCCATGCGATGCTCAGGATAAAGCCCAGATCCTCACGGCAATCCGTCAAGTACCGGCCATCATCGCCAAGTGGCCGGTGTTATCCGACGGCTCCATCGGTATCGAGATGAAAGCCAGCTGCCCTAAGGGCGAAGATGAACCGGTAACCAACCCAACGGTTGCGTTTCGTCATGAAGGGATCACCGTTAAGGTGCATCCATGGGATATCCGTCAGGTGCTGGGGTTAATGCCCATTGCGGCAGATTAATTCGTTCCTGTTATAACAAAAGCCGGTATATACCGGCTTTTGTGGTTTTAAATACGGCCGCCTGCGCCTGCAACCACTAGCGCGTTGCCAGCACCGCTTGGCGCAGCCGCGCTAATCCTTCAACTAACGTTGCTTTCGGGCAAGCAAAGTTGATGCGAATAAACCCGGCTTGACCAAACTCGCTGCCATCGGATACGCCAAGCCCAAACTGCCGTAATCGCTGTGCTGGGTGCGACCAACCTAATTGGCGGCAATCGATCCACGCTAAGTAAGTTGCTTCCGGCTTATGTACTGTAAGTTCCGGCAGATCCGCCAAGGTTTCAATCAGATAATCGCGATTTTCTGTTAGCACTGGCAAGAGTTGCTCCAGCCACGGTGCTCCGTGTTGCCATGCCGCCGTTAGCGCCGTCATCGCCAGCACATCTGGCGCAGGGGCAAAACCGGCTAACCGTTGCTGCAATTGGTTACGCCACTGGGCATTTGGCACTACAGCAAAGGCAAAAGGCAGCCCTGCTATATTAAACGCCTTGCCGGCGGCGATCAGCGTCACCACGCGCTCGGCCAGTTGCGGACACGCCTTCGCTAATGGCAGGTGGCGCTGGCCATCAAGCACCAAGTCCCCATGTATGTCATCACTGATCACATAGGCATCGTAACGCTCAATCAGCTTGGCCAGTTGCTGATACTCACTGAGGCTAAATGTTTTGCCTATTGGGTTTTGCGGGCAGCACAGCATCACCGTGCGTGCCCCTTGTTGTAACTGTTGTTCTAACTGCTGCAGATCCCAGCCATCGCTGCTCACCCCAAAGGTTGCGCCCGCTAAGCCTAAGTGCTCTGCCACCTGGGCGATGGGGCCATACACCGGTTGTGGCCACACCAGCGAGGTCAGTTGCGGTTGCGATTGCACCGCAAAATTGAGCCCTGGCACCACCGCAGGCAGTGGCACCAGCCACGCAGGATCGATTTGCCAATCCCAACGCTGGGCCAACCACGTCACCGCCAGCTGCCGCAGCGATGGCTCGACCTCGGCATAACCAAACACACCGTGTTCGACCCGATCCAGCAACGCCTGTTTAATCGGATCGGCAATGGCAAAGTCCATATCGGCCACCCACATCGGGATCACATCTTCGCTGCCGTAGCGATTCCACTTAATGCTATCGCCATTGCGACGATCGATTGCCGCAGTAAAGTCGTATTTCATCGCTGTCCTTAATCTCAATTCCGTAAGCGCTTAGAGCCTATTGTTGGAGTCCATATTTAAAGGCGCATTAAGGTTCGCACTTAGCATTACCGTGCCATTGGTGGTACCAGTAGAGCTGGGTCAACTCGCTGCTTGAACCAGTTCATGCGCCAGTCCAAGTGTGGCCCAGTCACACGGCCGGTCGCGCCAACCTCAGCCACGATGTCGCCCTGTTTTACCTGCTGCCCTTCTGTCACCAGCATCTTGCTCAGGTGAAGAAAAGTCGAACTGACTCCAAAGCCATGATCGATGATCACGGTGCCACCAGAGTAAAACAGATCCCCCACCAGCGTAATCACCCCATCCGCGGGCGCAACCACTGTGGTTCCGGTTGGGGCCGCGACATCAACCCCATAATGGGGGCTGCGAGGCTCGCCATTGTAAAAACGCTGACTGCCATAAACGCCGGTAATAGGCCCCTTTAATGGCCAAATAAACGATTGTTGCCAGCTGGTTTGCTGTTCAAATCGCGCCCGTGCAGCACGGGTACGTTTAGCATCGGCCTGAGCCCGCGCAACGTTGTCTGGATCCGGCTTCATTATCCGTTTGGCGATCCCTTCGATGCGTTGAATTTTGTATTCCCGCGGGCTTAATTGGATGTTTTCTTCGCGCATTTTCCCGTCAGCACCAATAATGGTTAAACGCTGCTCTAATGCGGCCTTCCGGCCAAAACCCAACACAAATTTGCCCTCGGCTGTTACGCGAATGGGTTCGTCATTGAGCCGCAGCTGGGCACCGGGTTCGAGCTGGCCACGTATCAAGCTGCCTTGAGTCAAGGTTCCTTGCAGCTCCAGCGATTGTGCTGAAAAACTTAACCAAATCAGTACAAACGCTGACATTATTCGAACCATTGGTTCACTCCTTCGATGGGCATAAAGCTGAGAAACCGTTATTATTACCATCGCCCTATCAGTCAGAACAAGACGTATAACAATATGACCACCACATTGATCAGTAACGCTGAAATTCTTAACGAAGGGATCCGCCAAAGCGGTGATCTATTAATCAAAAATGGCCGTATCGAGCAGATCGGTGGCCAGATCACCGCACCAGCCGGTGCCGAAGTTGTCGATGCCCAAGGGAAGTTGCTTATCCCCGGTATGATCGATGATCAGGTTCACTTTCGTGAGCCAGGCTTGACGCAAAAAGGCAGCATGGCCACTGAATCTCGTGCCGCCATCGCCGGTGGGATCACCTCCTTTATGGAGATGCCCAACGTGAACCCTCAAACCACCAACGTTGAGGCGTTGCAAGCTAAATTTGCCCGTGCTGCTGAGGTATCAGTGGCAAACCACAGCTTTTATCTGGGCGCCACCAACGACAACCTTGAAGTGATTAAGTCGTTGGATCCCAACGCCGCCTGCGGCATTAAAATTTTTATGGGCGCCTCAACCGGCAACATGCTGGTTGATAATGAAGAGACCTTGGCAGGGATTTTTGCCAATGCACCGATCCCAGTGGCAACCCACTGTGAAGACAGTCCAATGATCGCCATCAACGAAGAAGCCGCCCGCGCCAAGTACGGTGAAGCCGTACCAATGCAGTTACACGGCAGCATTCGTTCCCGCGAAGCCTGCATTAAATCAACCAAAACCGCGATGGAGCTGGCGCGTAAGTACGGCACTCGCTTACACGTACTGCATATCTCTACCGCCGAAGAGTTAGCGCTGTTCGAAGCGGGCAAAAAGTTAGATGCCTTAGGTACGGCCAACATCACCGCCGAAGCCTGTGTGCACCACCTGTTTTACAGCGAGCAGGATTACCTTACCCTTGGCAGCCAAATTAAATGTAACCCGTCGATTAAAACCGAGCGGGACCGGTTAGCGCTGCTGGATGCGGTGCGCCGTGACATCATCGACATCATCGCCACCGATCACGCCCCGCACACCTGGGACGAGAAGCAAGGCACTTACTTTAAGGCGCCATCAGGGGTGCCGCTGGTGCAACATGCGCTGCAGTCACTGTTTGAGCACTACCACGCGGGTGAACTCAGCCTAGAAACCATTGTGCAGAAAACCAGCCACGCGGTTGCCGAACGTTACAACCTGAAAGAGCGCGGCTACTTACGCGAAGGCTACCACGCGGATCTGGTGTTGGTGGATTTGGATAAGCCTTACCACGTTAACAAAGACAACTTGTTGTATAAGTGCAATTGGTCGTCGTTTGAGAACACCACCTTGCGCTCAACTATCGCCTCCACTTGGGTGGGTGGCCATCGCGTGTTTGATGGGCGCAATGCCAGCAGCGAAGCCGTGGGCCAAGCGTTAACGTTCAACCGATAATGGTGTGCATCGAACCAGACAAAGAGCGGCTTAGGCCGCTCTTTTTTATTGACTTAACAACCACAAGGCCCCTTGTTAGGGTAGTGATTGTTGAGTTTAAGCCGTGATGCCATCGCCACGCAAAATGCACATAAATATACATAACCTAAAATATGTGCCATTTTGTACATAAATGAACAGTTGGAGCCCCTCATGACCGTTGCCGTGATCAGTGGCGATATTGTGTCATCGCGACAGATGAGCACGCCCGAACTGGATACCACCTTAGCGTTGGTGAGCTCGGTGTTAGCCCACTATGATACGGCGGGAACCAAGCATCACTTTTTCCGCGGTGATGGCTTCCAAATTACCTTACCTAAGCCTTCACTGGCCCTACGCTGTGCCTTGCAGTTAAAACTGACCCTCATTGGCCAGCGCCAACAGAAACAGGGCAGCGATTGCCGCTTGGCCATTGGCGTTGGTGAGATCAGCCAGCTTCGCCGCAACGGAGCCACCTCCAGCGGTGAAGCATTTGAACTGTCCGGTTTAGGCTTAGACAGTTTAAAAGGCAATGAGATCGCGCTGTTTAGCTCCGATCCGACTCTTGCGCCTTATCAGCTGCTGCTGCAGTGGCTCAGTTTTCATCTACAGGGGCTTACGCCAAAGCAAGCGCAGGTGTTGCAACCGTTTCTGTTTGAATCGGTTACCGAGCAGAGCCAACTGGCGCAGCGGTTAGGGCTGGATCAGTCCACGGTTAGCCGCCACTTAAGCCGTGCTGGGGCGCCTCTGTTGCAGCAGTTGCTCAGCCAATTTGAACAGGTACTCAAGGATGATTGAACTGCTTCTGGTTTTGCTGTTGGCGCACGTAATGGCAGACTTCCTGCTGCAACCGGACGATTGGGTTCGTTGTCGCCAACAACGTCATTGGCGCTCCCCTGCGCTGTACAAACACAGTGCCTTGCATGGGAGCTTAACGGTTATCGCCCTGATCCCATTCGTGCCTTGGCCGTGGGCTTTATTGGCTGGGCTGGCCTTAATGTTTGGTCATGGCTTGATCGATTGGGCCAAAAGCTACAGCCAGCCCGGATTAACCAGTTTGCTGTGGGATCAGGCGGCGCATCTGGCCACCATCGCCTTGGCGTGGTTGTGGCTCAGCGAATGGCCGTTGCAACGGCTTGGTATGTGGATGAGCAAGTACGGCGATAACGCCCTGTTGCTGTTGTTGGCTTATGCGCTTTGCACCAAACCCGCTTCGGTGCTGATCAGCACCTTGCTGCAGCGTTGGCCAATTGCAGGCAATCGTAATCAGCAAAGCAGTTTAATTGCCGCCGGAGCCACCATTGGCTACCTAGAGCGCGGTTTAATCTTAACCTTTGTCTTGCTTGACCAATTTGCGGGTGTGGGATTTTTATTGGCGGCAAAAAGCGTGTTTCGGTTTGGGGATCTCTCTAAAAGCAACGATCGCACCCTAACGGAATATGTCATGCTTGGCAGCTTATCCAGCGTGGCCTTTGCCATGGCGGTGGGGATCACCTGCACCGCCTTAATGGCTCAGCTTAACGGTTAATCTGGATTGGTTAGAATGGCTCGATTCGCACCATCACTCGGCGGTTGCGCTGGCGCTGCTGTTCACTGGCGTTGCCAGCAACGTGGCGTTTTTCCCCATGGGCCTGCGAGGTGATCCGCTGTTCAGGGATCCCTTTTTCAATCAGCCGGTCTTTCAATTTCTGCGCTTGCTTACGGGTTAACGCGGTATTGGTTTCTTCGGTACCGTAGGCATCAGTATAAACATCCAACAGCACCACCTCTGAGCTGGGATCCAAGCTTAAAAAGGTGATTACCCGTTCTAACTGCTTCACCGATTCCCGTGTTAATTCACCGTACTTATCGTGGTGCAGCACCGTAAACGAAATATCATCAAAACCATAAGGCAGTAAGCGATCTAAACACTGCACAAATTGCTGGTAGCTGGGGCTGAAGTTCACGGCGGATAAGCCAACCGCAACGGTTTGCTTATCCTGCCAGTCTTGGTAATAAAACGTCGGTTGCATGCCTCGTTCCAATTCATTCAGCATCAACCAAGAATCTTGTTTTCCCAACTCACCATCAAACTGACGATAGAAAGTCAGATCGGTGATCGGCTGCGCGGGTTTGCCCGGTCGCCATGCCGGTGGCACCGATTGCAACTTGGCCGAGGTTTTCGAGTCTGGTTTCCGCAGCATATCTAAGGTGAACTGCATATTCAGTTGCTTAGAGGCGCGACTGACAAATTGTGCACTGCCATAACGTGGGATCTGATGGCTCAGCACACATTGCAATGGGCTGGATTGACTTAAATTCCAGCTGGAATCTTCTAGCCCAGCTTGGTAGTGGCGGATCCCCGCTACGCTATTACTCGCTACCATCATCAGTAGCAGCGCCACCCATCTGTTCATTGCAAACCTCAACCTCTTACTCGTGCCCTAGTTATCGGCGCCAACACCAAGAGCTTTAGGGCGTTTGCTCAGGGCGATCGGTATGTAATAATGGCGCGCTAATCATAAGGCTTATTGAATTGCATGAGCAACACTGAAGACAACCTGTTATCCCAACGATTCCGCGGCTACTACCCCGTGGTTATCGACGTTGAAACTGCCGGTTTTAACGCCCAAACCGATGCGCTGCTGGAAATTGCCGCAGTCACGTTAAAGATGGACAGCAACGGCTGGTTGCAGATCGATCAAACCTTCCATTACCACGTTGAACCGTTTGAAGGCGCAAACCTTGAACCGGCAGCGCTGGAATTTAACGGCATCACCGAACCATTTTCTGCCTTACGGGGCGCGGTATCGGAAAAAGAAGCGTTAACTGAGATCTTTAAAGGGGTGCGTAAGGGCCAAAAAGAAGCCGGTTGTAACCGCTCGATTATCGTTGCCCACAACGCGACCTTTGATCAGAACTTTGTGAATGCCGCCGCAGAGCGCAATAAAATGAAGCGGGTACCGTTTCACCCTTTTGCCAGCTTTGACACCGCCACCTTAGCTGGCCTTGCTTTAGGGCAAACGGTTTTAGCCAAAGCGTGCCGCGCGGCCCACATCCCCTTTGACAATAAAGAAGCGCACAGCGCGCTGTACGACACTCTGCGTACTGCCGAGTTGTTCTGCTTTATCGTTAACCGCTGGAAACAGCTTGGCGGCTGGCCATTAGTGGCAGAGCAAGCTGAAGATCCAAGCGCGTAACTGCCGCAACGGTTCAACAACAACGGCGCCTTAAGGCGCCGTTTTTATACCGGTTACTGCAGTAAAACAGAAACGGGGCGGCCAGATAACTGGCCGCCCCGTTTGACGATTACCTCATTAAGCCCGAAGGGCTTATAGGTCGTCGGTGTTTTGAGACAGGAAGCGAGCAACGCCGTCTGGAGACGCGTCCATGCCCTTCTTACCTTGTTCCCACTGAGCTGGGCACACTTCGCCGTTCTCTTCGTGGAACTGCAGTGCGTCAACCATACGCAGCATTTCGTCGATGTTACGACCCAGTGGCAGATCGTTCACTACCTGGTGACGTACCAGACCGTCTTTGTCTACCAAGAAAGAACCACGGAAAGCCACGCCAGCTTCTGGGTGTTCTACGTCGTAGGCTTTACAGATTTCATGCTTAACGTCAGCAATCAGTGGGTACTTAACTGGACCGATGCCGCCATCTTCAATGGCAGTGTTACGCCATGCGTTGTGGCTGAACTGAGAATCGATAGAAACACCGATTACTTCAACGCCGCGCTTCTGGAACTCTTCAAAACGCTTGTCGAAAGCGATCAGCTCTGAAGGACATACAAAGGTGAAATCCAGTGGGTAGAAAAAGATAACCGCTGGCTTACCTTTAATGGCAGATGCCAAGTTGAAGTCTTCAACGATTTCGCCGTTGCCCAGTACTGCTGCTGCAGTGAAGTCCGGTGCCTGACGGCCTACTAATACGCTCATGTTCCATCTCCAATAGTATGGTTAGATATTCCGTAATGGCTAACCGTTTCGTTAACCTATGCGTGCATTATAAATCGAGTTTTCACTCATACAACCGTTAAAAGCGTCGGCTTTTCCGATTGTAGTGTCAGGGTTTTTGAATCGCTGAATAAGCGCACAGTTTCGGCGCAGATCACTATTTCACGCTGTCCGTGCACCATATTGCAGTTTGCCCTGTGGACACAATGGCTTTTCACCGTAATATGGCTCAGTTCAAAAACAAAGCTCACAAAAAGAAACGAGAGAACCAATAACATGAATGCTGTCATTATCGCCGTTACTCTGATGCTAGGGCTTAGCCTAGTACGAGTTAACGTGGTGATCGCCTTGATCATCTCGGCACTGGTAGCCGGCCTATCCGCTGGCATGAGCCTGTCCGATACCATCTCTACCTTCAACAATGGCCTAGGTGGCGGCGCCGAAGTCGCGCTGGCGTATGCATTGCTGGGGGCCTTTGCGGTTGCCTTGGCGCATACCGGCATTACCGATCTGCTCTCTCGCAACATCATTAACCGTTTAGGGCTGGCGCCAGAAGCCGGTGCCATCAAACACGTAAAAGTACTGTTGCTGGTGGCCATTATGGCGATGGCGGTTATGTCGCAAAACGTGGTGCCGGTGCACATCGCCTTTATCCCAATTCTGATCCCGCCGCTGCTGCACGTGATGGAATCTCTGCAACTGGATCGTCGTTTGGTGGCCTGTGTTATCACCTTTGGCTTGGTCACAACCTACATGGCGGTGCCACTGGGTTTTGGCTTGATCTTCCAAGAAGGGCTGTTGCTTTCTAACCTGATCAGCAACGGCTTGGCCGACACCCTCACCGTAGGCAGCGTAGCCACCGCGATGATCATTCCGGCACTGGGGATGATTGCAGGCTTGCTGGTGGCGGTACTTTACAGTTACCGCAAGCCGCGCCAATACGATGCCGCCAAAACGGCGGCGATGGCACCACAGCATCAAGGCCCGCTGAATACCCGCCGCTTGGTTGTTGCAGTCGCCGCGATTGCCATGGCACTAGCCGTGCAGTTGCTCACCGGTTCAATGATTTTCGGTGCCCTTATCGGTTTTGTGGTGTTGTCGTTAGCGGGCATTGATAAAAACGAGATCAGCGCGCAAGACGCCTTTACCCGCGGCGTGCACATGATGGCCACCATTGGCTTTATTATGATCTCTGCCAAAGGCTTTGCTGATGTGGTTAAGGCCACCGGTGAAGTGCCGCTGCTGGTGGATTCAATTCAAGCCTATATTGGGGATAACAAGGCCCTTGCCGCCATGCTGATGCTGGTGGTTGGCTTATTTATTACCATGGGGATCGGTTCGTCGTTCTCAACCATCCCAATCATCGCCACCATCTACGTGCCGCTGGGGCTCAGCTTCGGCTTTTCCGCTATGGCGATCATCGCTCTGGTTGGCACCGCCGCCGCCCTAGGTGATGCAGGTTCGCCGGCTTCGGATTCCACCTTAGGGCCAACCTCGGGGTTGAATGCCGACGGTCAACACGATCACATCCGTGATTCGGTGATCCCCACCTTCTTGCACTTCAACCTGCCCTTGTTGGTGTCTGGTTGGGTCGCCGCAATGGTGCTGTAACCTTCACCATAAATTGATAGCAAACAGAGACCCCAGCCAGCGCTGGGGTTTCTTGTTTTTCGTGCAACGATGTTTAGCACCACACAGCCCCCACAGTAGTTGCCGCTGTCGCCGCAATTGCAGGTACAATAACGTCACCTTTCGCAGATTACTTCGCTCATGGCCTACACCCTTCGCCCCTACCAACAAGACGCCGTGACCGCGGTATTAGCCCATTTTCGCCAGTACCGTGCCCCCGCCGTCGTGGTGTTACCCACTGGCGCCGGTAAAAGTTTGGTGATCGCTGAATTGGCGCGCTTGGCACGGGGGCGCGTGTTGGTGCTTACCCATGTGCAAGAGTTGGTGGCGCAAAACCAAGAAAAGTTTGCCGCCTTTGGCGAGCACAGCACCATTTATTCCGCAGGGTTAGGCCAAAAGGATACCAGCGCCAAAGTGGTGTTTGCCTCGGTGCAATCGCTGGCAATGGTTGCCGAGCAGATCGACGAAGCGTACTCCATTGTGATCATTGACGAGTGCCATCGCATCAGCCTAACCGACGACAGCCAATACCAAACCCTGTTAGCGCGATTAGGCCAGCTGAACCCACGTTTGTGTGTGCTAGGGCTGACGGCCACCCCCTATCGGCTCGACAGTGGCTGGATCTACCAACAGCACCATAACGGCACCGTACGCAGCACCGAAGCCAAGCCCTTTCGCGATTGTGTGTTTGAACTGCCCATTAGCCACTTGATCAAGCAAGGCTTCTTAACCCCACCCACCATGGTGGATGGCGCCGTCGCCAGCTGGCTGCTGCCTAATGCAGAAGGACAACTGCCGGAAGTAAACCCAGAACTGCGTGGCCGGGCCACCACGTTAATCTGCCAACAGATCGTTGAAGAAGCTCGCCAGCGGCAAGGAGTGATTATCTTTGCCGCAACCGTTCGCCACGGCGAAGAGATCCTCGCGAACCTGCCCGCCACCGAAGCGGCCCTGCTGACGGCGAATACGAAAAAAGCAGCCCGAGCGGCGTTGATTGCCCAGTTCAAAGACAAGAAGCTGAAATACTTAGTAAATGTTGCGGTGTTAACCACCGGATTTGATGCCCCCCATGTGGATCTGATCGCGTTACTGCGGCGAACCGATTCCGCCGCGCTATTTCAGCAGATGGTGGGTCGTGGATTGCGCTTGGCCGACAACAAAAAAGATTGCTTGGTGCTGGATTACGCCGGTAACGGCTATTCCATCTATTCGCCGGAGATCGGCGAGCCGCGCCCCCACAGTGATACCGTGGCGGTGGAAGTCCCCTGCCCTAAATGTGGCCATAACAACGCCTTTTGGGGCCGTAAAGACGAGTTTGATCTGGTGATTGAACACTTTGGCCGGCGTTGCCAAGGCTCCGCGCCCAGCGAAGGTAAGCCGGTTCAATGTGACTACCGTTTCCGCTACAAAGAGTGCCCCGACTGTTTAGCGGAAAACGACATCGCCGCTCGATTTTGTCACCACTGCGATAAACAGCTGGTGGATCCGGACAAGCGCCTGCAAGAAGTCTTAAAGCTAAAGGACTATAAAGTGATCCGTTGCAGCGGCCTAAACCTCAGCCAAAGCAGCGGTAAAGATGGTAAAAGTCGATTAAAAGTGACCTGGTACGATGAAGATGGCGATGAACTTAATCGAACTTTTGCTTTTGACTCACCGGGACAAAAAGGGCATTTTTACCACCAGTTTATTCGGCAACACTTGAAGAATCCGGGCCAACCATTACGGCTCAACAGCATTGACCAAGTGATCCAGAATCAGCACCTTTTTCGCCACCCCGATTTTGTTATCGCGCGGCTGGAGAAGAAACGCTTCTGGAAAGTGATCGAAACCCTATTTGATTACACCGGTCGCTACCGTACAGCCGATAGCGCTGGTTAAGCCCCGTTTTGCCACACTATTTTGTGTTATAACGAGGCAAACCTTACGAAGGAGCACACATGTTTGTTGTAATTTTTGGCCGCCCTGGCTGCCCTTACTGCGTACGCGCCAAAGAGATCGCCGCCACCTTAGAAGAGCAGCGTGATGATTTTAAATTCCGCTACGTAGACATGCACGCGGAAGGCGTCACCAAAGAAGAGCTGGAAAAAACCGTAGGTAAGCCAGTGCACACCGTGCCGCAGATCTTTGTTGATCAAGACCACATCGGTGGCTGTGATGAGTTTGTGGCCTACGCCAAAGCTAACTTAGGCTTGTACGCTTAAACTCTCCTGTCTGCACTAAGCGGCTTAATCGCCGCTTTTTTAATGCCGATAACACAACAAAGCCAGAGCAGATGCTCTGGCTTTTTACGTCAGCAGACTAATTAAAGCGCGTATTAGAACGCGTACTT
Organism: uncultured Ferrimonas sp.; assembly: GCF_947489035.1. Classification (GTDB taxonomy): domain Bacteria; phylum Pseudomonadota; class Gammaproteobacteria; order Enterobacterales; family Shewanellaceae; genus Ferrimonas. The sequence continues at coordinate 112,153 of NZ_CANLCI010000012.1, forward strand.
AAAGGTCGCTTGGAACCGATCCATGTCGCCATCGGCACCGCTGGTCAATTCATTGCTGGCGTGTAAGTATTCCACCCCAACAGTAACCGGCTTGATTGGCGAGTACAGCAAGTTAGCGATGTAGCTCATCGAGCTTTCGTTCATCGCCGCAACCGGCTTGGTGTCGTAATCCGCTTCCAACATCGATACCACAAAGTTAGAACGCAGCTTATCGCTCCACCAGTGCTGGTAAGTGGCGAAGCCAGACACAATGCCGATGGTTTCCATCTTAGCGTTGTCCGTTAATACTGCGTCCACGATGTAGTTCAGTGCCATGTAACGGCCAACACCGTCACCGTAGTTGACCATAAACTTGAATTTGTCTTTGCCCACGGTTGGCACGATACCGGATACCGATACGCCGTAAGCGGTTTCAGTTTCATCCACTTTCAGGCCATCACGAGCACGTGTTTCCTCGAAACTCAGTTGACGCAAAATTGCAGCGGCAGAGATCTTGGCATCACCGGCGTTAAAGTTGTAACGCGCCACCACATCAGGAATGTAAGAACTCGCAGGCTTCAAACGATCTTGTTTCGGTTGACCATCAGCGTTGAGATAAACATCGCGAACCACGGTTTGCGGGTTCTCAATCGATAACTGTAAACCACCGTTGCTGTAACGCACCTGCGCTTGACGCATAAACACTGTGCCTTCACCGGCACCGGTAAAGTCTAATGCTTCCGGCAACGCGCCAGGATTTTGGAACGTTGACCAAGTTTGACCCATCATCCATTTGTCGTAAGAGACAAAGGCATGGCGTAAACGAGGAGAGTAGCTGTTAGAGATCCGTTCATCGCCATCGCTGTGAGTTAAGAAATCCACTTCGAAGAATGACTTCAGCTTATGGCCATTGATATCGGACTTACTGGAAAGGTTAAAGCGGGACTCGCGGGCACTGATGTCGGTAACCAGACCGTCGCGATTTTTGTCGCCACCTAAGAGCGTGCCTGGTACGTAAAAGTCGCGGCCGACGTTATTGTCTGCCGGTGCGCCTTCACTGTAATCAGAAACAATCACATCGGTTTTAACATAGCCACCAAATTTAAATTCAGTCGCTGCTTGAGAAAACGGTACAGCCGCCAAGACTGCTACGGCAACTGCCGCACGAGAAAATGCTGTTGCGTTCATCCAAATATCTCCCTGTCTGTGATGAAACGCCGTCACTATCCGTCAGCTCAAAACCCCTTTCAACAGCTTTATCATTTCATTAACCTTTATCTTTATCGAACCGTGATCAGCTTCTCACTAAATATTTACCCATGCCGACATTTATCGCAACACACGGCAATTTTGAGTCGATTTATCGATTAAACAAAGTTCCGCTCACGCCTTTAAAACCAATGTGTAACACAGGCGTTACTTTATTTTGGCGTGCGTTTACATCCATTCAGAATTCCGCACTGATAACACCGCAAGATTTGGGTGAAAATTACACATAATGCTTTCATTTTCAGCATTTACTTAAGCTGCTGCGTAACCGAACCACCCAGATCGGCCACACACGCATTAACTGAATAGAAATTTAGCCTGCTGCTTAAATAGCCAATCTGCTTCTGCCTTCTCTGCCACTTCGCCGCTATTGGCTTGATGCCACTCAATTACAGCAACGATTGCAGCGATCTTGGTAACCAACGCCTCTAATCCATAGAGATCGGTTTCTGCATCACGTTGTTGCCGCAGCACGCCAAGTTGCCGCTGACGATATTGCAACATAGACACGACATTAGTCTTCTCTTTACGCATCACGACCTCCAGCTTTCCTTGATCTAGATCAAATTTTAGATGGCATTGGTGGTCACAACAAGATCCAATCCGCAGTTTATTAAAATAACGAAGTTCAACTGCAATTGCTGGATATATGAAGAGAAAAGCACCACTGGAACGACCAAGCCGGCTAAAACGTTTCTTTAACGTTAAGTCATCAGTTAAATAATTAATTTGTGCAGCCATGGAGAAGTAATTTACGTCTAAAAATGGCAATAGCGAAAGGGCCTCAAAACAACTATGAACGTTGTTCCGTTATTTCACCGCTAACTCACCATGAGAAACAAGCGACTGGAGAAAAGGTTGTAGTGGTCAACTAAATTTGGCCACGGCTTCGTAAGTTTTCCTGTATCTTCGCTCTGACTCATTGGGCGTTAAACC
>NZ_CANLCI010000013.1 GCF_947489035.1 uncultured Ferrimonas sp.
GCAGTGAAACGCAGTTGCGCCGATGGTAGTGTGGGAGTTCCCATGTGAGAGTAGGTCATCGTCAGACACTTATTTTGCTTTTATCTTTTTCGAAAAGATGAAGATAAACGTTAGAAAAAAGCCCCGTCCTTTGGACGGGGCTTTTTTCGTTTGGGTGCTTTATTACTTTAGGTTCATTCTTAGCGTCTTTCACGCCATATGGCCAGAAAATCACTCACCGTCCGCTGTGATTGGCTCGTGCTCGATAGCCTGCCAGCTGCAATTGATAATGGGGTTAGTGGGTGCTGCTGAAGGCTTCGATGTGGATCTGTTGGCGTTTGGCCCCTTGGATAAAAGCAGATTTAGCAACGGCATTCAGTAAAGGTTCGCTGCCTGCTAACCATAAACGCTGTAGCTGCAGCTGTGGCCAGTTGAGCTTAAGGTAAGTGGCAATTTCAGCTGTGGGGTTGTCGAACAGGGGCAACTGATGAAGGTGAAATTGTGGGTATTGCTGCGCGAGGGTGCGCAGTTCTGATTCTAGGTAGAACTGTTGCGGCTGGCATGCGTGGATCAGGTTGATGTCGGCTTGATGACCATGCTGCAGTGCTTGCTGTGCCAGACCATACAGCGGCGCTAAGCCGGTGTTGTGGCCAATCAACAGCAGCGGTTGTTGTGCTGAAACGGCGTTGTAGGTGCAATCGCCGTGGGCGCTAGAAAGCAGAATCGGATCCCCAACTTGCAGCTGTTGCGCTAGGTGGCTGAATTGACCACTGGGGCGACACTCAATATGCACTTCGATATACGCTTGCTGTGGCGGCACGCTGGCGATTGAGTAGCGTCGTTGGACATTGTTGATGTTCAGCTGCAACGATTGGCCTGGCTGGAATGGAATTGGGCTGGAAAAGCGTAACCGCAAGACATTGGCGGTCAGCTGATCTGTGGCGAGTATTTTGCTGTGGTAACGGCAGGCTAATGGTGGGCGCTGCACGGTTAGATCGGTTGTGGGTACACAACTGCATGGGAGAAAGTATCCCTGAGCTTGTTGCTGGCTGCTGAGCCCCTGCTGAGCGGTTCGCCCTGGTTGGCCTTGCGTGCATTGCATTAGGCAGGCTTGGCATACGCCTGAGCGGCAGCCATAGGGTAACTCGATGCGCTGCTGGAGCAAGGTGTCGAGTACGGTTTCGCCTTGAACGTTGGGGTAGTCTTGCTGTTCAAAGGTGATGTTAGCCATTGGAGGAAGCGCCGCTGTTGTCCATATCCGTTAATGGTGGGCGAGGTGTGATGAAATTGCAACGGATCAAAAAAGGGCCCTTTCGGGCCCTTCTGGTTAACCGTTATCGGCTTAGACTGGCTGGTAGCCACCTTCGATGCCTTTGGTCGCGATAGCGACAGCATCGTGGGCGTGCAAGCTTTCTAAGTGATTTACTTGTAACCAAAAATCCAACATTTGTGGCTGCTGCTCAAGGGCGTATTTAACCCGGCGAGCGGCATCTTCAACGAACATCAGGTTTTGACCATTCAAGCGCGCAAACTCTTGCTCATCTTCTCGCTTTACCGTGGCTTGAACTGGCGTTTTGAGGGCGTGTTCAACCGCAGTTACGATGCGGGCGATAGGTAAGCCGCTGTCATCATCGGCCAGTTTTACTTTTACCTGTGCGATGGAACGCTGGCTGTGCGGCGTAGCCACAATCCCTTGGGTGCTACCAAGCCACTGCTTAACGACTTCCATATCGACCTGCTCTTCGCCGTGGAACTTGTGTTCGAAGGCTTCTTGGATCAGCTGGCGTGCTAAGGCGGCAGAACATGGGCAGGTTGAGGAGTAGGCAATATCAACCTGCATCTCGATAGTAAGTTGCCCCTGCTCCATCCGGCCAGTGAGTACAACGGGGTAGTTACGCCAGCCGTGGTTATTGGACAGCAACGCTTTACTGCGAAGATGGTAATCGAAGCTGAAACGAACGAACGCTTTATCAGACAGGTCGTCGTGGCTGCTCAAAAAATCCTGCAGCAACGCTTTCAGGCTGCTCAGATCTAAGGTGCTGTCCATCGACATCTTGTCGAGCGCCACGTACAAACGGGACATGTGGATCCCTTTGGCGTGGGCTTGCGGCAAGTTGACGTATGCTTCTACACGGGCGCTGACTTGGCGCGGCGCTTCGTTATCGGCGGTAACCAGAATTGGCAATTCAATCTGGCTCATTCCTACCCAATCCAGCGTGCCACTGATTTGGGCTTGGCTGCTGCTGGCCACATCGGGCATCGCAGTGGGTAGAGTAGGGTTTTCTGTCATCGTCACTACCATCAAACTTCGTTAGGGCGGCAAGTATATCACGGGGGAAAACAAGGCTCATTGGGAAAAACCGAATGAGCCTATAGCTTTTGCTGAGAAATGCGTGCGGTTAACGTACGGCCGAGAACGGTCGCAGCCACGGCTGATCCGGTGCGGTCGTAAGTTGTTCTAACGCTTGTTGGGCTTGCTGCTCATCGCTGAAGCTGCCCCAAAGCACCTGATACCACCCATTGCTTTGTTTAATTTGCCAAGGTTGTGGCAGCTGATGCTGCTTAATAAAGGCGCTGGCGCTGTCCCGTGAGCGGGCGGCAGCCACTTGCCAGGTTAGGTGATCACTCGGTTGTTGGCTTAACCAATCGTCGCCAGGTGCCGCTGGGGCACTGACTGCTGCCGGGATTGTCTGTGGTTTAAGGTTCGGTACCGATGGCGTGGCAACTGGCGTTGGTGCCGTTAGACTTTCGCGACGCAAGTCGGCTACTCGGCGCGGGATCGGCTGACCATTACTGAGATCCGATGGCATATCACGGCGGCCTAATTCGGCCGAACGTTCGCTGGGGTACTGCCCTGCTAACAGTAAGTACACCGGTTTACCGGCGCGCATTACCTTAGTTTGAGTTAACGACATCTGTGGGTATTGCTGTTGCAATGACGCCAGTTTGAAGGCTTTGCTACTGGCGGCGACTTGCAGCACGTAGTCGTTGGCCGACATGGTATTAAGCCGATCTGAGCTTGGACGCAAGATCAGGCGGGGATCGGGTTTGGGGACGACAACTGGCGTCGGCTTTGCGATGGCAACGATGGCTTTCCCATTGGCATCTTGCAGCTGGATCTGCCAGTTTTTGCGATCTTCACCGCTAGGGCTGATGTTCAGTGGGTACAGTGGAATGGCGCTGCTTAATTCCCGCTTGCGCATCTGCTCTGGATTGGCGATTAAGTAATACTGACCGGGGCGCAGTCCAGGAAAGAAGAAGTTCCCTTCGCCATCGGTACTTACCGAGGTGATCCGCCGCTGCGACAAATCGGTAATGTTGAGTTCCAGTTGAGCGATGCCGTTGCCGTGTTGATCGGTTACTTGGCCGTTCACGCTGCTGATCATCACTAAAGCCAGATCAACCACGTTGCGTTCGCCGGCGATAGGCATAATTTCCATTACGCCGTTACGCAGGGTCATGCCTTGTGGCAAAGCTCGACCACTGATCCCAAAGCGATAGAGGTTGTTGGCGGGCACCTGCTTGAGCATGACGGTGCCGGTGTCATCACTGACTTGGCGCGGCCAGCTTGGGGCGGCATCAATGGTGATCCCGGGTAGGGGTTGATCGGTGCGATCGAAGCGGCCGTTGTTATTGCTGTCGCGGTACACCCGCACGGCAATATCTGCCACCTGGGGGCGGAAGCCCGCGCTCAGATCGCTGTTGCGGTTGTCACGATAGTTGTAAGCAAAGGTGGCAGTACCGTTGAGCTGCCAGTCGCCGCGGTTATCAATGCCACTTTCTAACCCTAGGGTCAGCCACTGATAGCGATAGGCAATTTCATGGGCAAAGCCAAAGGTGCTTTTCGCCTCGCCGGGCTTGTCGTAATACAGCTTGGAATGGTTATTGACTGGGCCTAATGGGCGCCAGCGCAACCGAGTTTCCATATCCCGTAAGCCTTCGCCCCACTGGTAATTTAGGTGGGTCGACAGGTTCCAATCAAAACCGTTGGTGGCCAGCAGCAGTTCGCCACGGTGGCGGCTTAAGGTGTCGTCGCTCCGGCCATCGTAGCGATAGATGTGGCTGAAGCTTACCGGGCCAAATTGGCTCGATAATCGATTGGATAACACGCTGTAGTTGTCGCCGACTTTGGGGGAAGCCAACTCGCCGCCTAAGGCGTATTGCCAACCGCCAAAGCGCCAAGTTTGCCCCTCTAACCACAGTTCACTGTTGCTGCTTAGGGCAGGGTTTAAACCGCTATTGAGATCGGTGGCCATGTCACCGTTGTTGCGGTGGCTGGCCCGAATAAATAGGTTGTCGCCAAGAGGGCGGCTAAAGCCAGCAAAGTAAGCGGTTGCGTCGTCGCCATTGATCAGTTCTAACTCCAGCTGGCTTTTCCACAAACTGAAACTGGAATTGATGCCGTAATAGCTTTCAGTGCGATCGGGGTAGCGGGTAACGGGCTTCAGCGGGCTATCCGGATCCTCTGGATCCTCCGGTAGCTGCTCTTCAAATGTTGGCAACGCTAAGGTTTGGCTTTGGACGATGACGCCCAGATCCCACCAGTCGGTGATGCCGTAGCTTAAGCGCAGCCCAGTTTGGCTCAGCGAGCCTAAATCGTCGCGTTCATCGGGCTTACGGTCATTAAAGACGAAGGACTCGTTGTCCATGTAGAGCACGTTATAGCTGAACTGGCCAGCATCCAACTGATTGCTGTTGTTGATGGTTTTACGGCGTACCTGGTGCTCGCCATTAACCCCAAACAGGTGCATTTCAAATACGTTAGCGCCGGCCAGTAAGGGCTGTTCACTAAAGAAGTAGCGACCGGAATTTGCTGCTTGGGTGATCGCCATCAACACGCCATTGCGGTACAGGTGCACTTCCCAAAATGGTGGTGCGTTGCCCTCGATGGTGGTGACTCCAAACTGGTGTTGGCGACCGTCGCCAATTTGAAAACCAAAGCCTTCGTTTGCCCCTTGCAGCAAGTTATCGCCAAGGTAGCTGATGTCGCCTAATTGATACTGGCCTAAAGCAAAGCCCCAGTCGCGGCTGTAATCGTTCAGATCACGGCTAAAGCGCAGCCGATATTCGCTGCGTTCTTTGGCTAATTTATTGTAATTAAATTCGTAGCTTTGCTGGGCCAGATCGCCACTGGCGATAAAGCCGAAACGATAGTCTTGAGTAAGGATGTCGTCGCCAACGATGGCGGCATTACTAAAGCCCAGTACGGTTGGCTTACTGGCGGCAGCGTAGTTGTGGGGGTGGATAGGATCAAAGCCACCACTGTGAAAATTTTGCTGTAGCCCTAATCGAGCACTATTGGCTTGCTGGGCTTTTAATTGCTCGACTGCGGGCAGCGGGTTGTCGCTGGCCACCATCAAACGGTTCGCGGACTGATTGAAGTTGAGCCGCAGTGGCAAGATGCGTTCAATTAAGCGGGCGTCGATGTACAGATCGGCGCTGTCGCGGCCCCAAACTTGCTGCGGATCGATGTCGAAGCGTTCAAAGCCACGGCGGGCTTCTTCGGCAAAGATATCTAATAGGAAATTACTGTTCTCGCCACCGATCCAGCCATTGGCTTTGGCTTGCACGGCATCTACCCGAATGTCTAAGCCGACGGCAGCGCTTAACGCTTGCAGTGGCACCAGATTTTGGTTGCCTTGACGGTAGACGACGATCGCTTGCGGCAGCTCTTGTTCTTGGCTAACCAAGGTAAAAGTGCGCGAGGTCGATGCCTGCAGGGGGATCTCTTGGGCTTGGGCTGGACCACTGAGTAACAGCAGGCCAAACAGCGCTAAAGTGGGAGCTCGCATCAAGTAATTTTACATCAATCGGTGGAATAGAGGTTCGGGGCTAAGGATACCAGTTAATCCCTGCCCAAACAGTACGCCAATAGGACTTTTGCTAAGGAGCTAAAGATTCTACACTAGCGTTGATTACTATAACTAAAACATCGACGTTTCAAGGGGAAGCACTATGGCTCCAGCAGGATATGAGCAGCTCGATACGGTAACTTTAGATCAATATTGCGATGCAATTGGTGCGGCGGTTTTAATGAAGTCGGTCACCTTGTTTGAACAGATGGCACCGGAGTACCTAAACACCGTGGCGAGCGCCATTGCGGCCGACGACAAAAAGGCGATCACCTCTGAAGCGCATAAGCTCAAAGGGGCGGCGGGATCGGTTGGGTTAAAGCGGATCCAGTTGCTGTCGGAAAAACTGCAGTGCGGCGATGAGCCCGAGTGGCCAAGCCAGTTTAAGCAGTGGTTTAGCCAAATTACTGAGCATTACGATGCCGATGTTGCCAGCCTAAAAGCCTACCTTGCTGAGAAAGGCTAACCATTGCCCATAAAAAAAGACCGCCGATTGGCGGTCTTTTTTGTGGGTGCTGGATACTTACTCGTTACCCAGATCACCACAGAAACGGTAACCTTCGCCGTGGATGGTCGCGATGATTTCCGGCGTCTCTGGGTTGCTTTCGAAGTGCTTACGGATGCGACGAATGGTTACGTCAACCGTGCGGTCATGAGGCTTCAGCTCACGGCCAGTCATCTTCATCAGCAGATCACCCCGAGACAAAATTTTGCCTGGGTTTTCAACGAAGTGCAGTAAAGCACGGAATTCAGAGCGCGGCAGTTTGAACGGTTCGCCCAACGGGCTGATCAAAGAGCGGCTGTTGATCTCTAAAGTCCATTGGTTGAAGTGGTAAAACTCAACCTGTGGGCGTTCTTCAGTTTGACGAGACGCATTAACGATGCGGTTTAACAGGTTACGTGCGCGGATGGTCAGCTCACGTGGGTTAAACGGCTTAGTGATGTAATCGTCGGCACCGATTTCCAGGCCCAAGATTTTATCTACTTCGTTGTCGCGACCGGTCAGGAAGATCAGCGCAATGTCGTCTTTTTCGCGAAGTTCGCGAGCCAGCAACAAGCCATTTTTACCTGGCAGGTTGATGTCCATGATAACAAGGCTGATTTTACTGCTCTTCAGCGCGTTGTGCATCTCCTCACCATCAACTGCAACGGTAACGTTGTAGCCTTCGGCTTCGAAAATGCTTTTCAGAGTGTTGCTAGTAACAGCTTCGTCTTCGACGATAAGGATGTGCGGATTTTGCATTTGGGCTACCTAAAAAGCACGATTCAATACAGAACTACGACGCGCGAATTGTGTGGGCGTCGTTAAGCATAGGCAAAGTCCCTTTTGATGCCACAATTGGCACGTCCTACTGCGTCATCTGTATTGCAGATGAAGAGGCGTGGCGCTTGTGCCATGTCGATAGGCATAAAATACCGAAAATCGATTAACCGTTGTTCGTTTTTGTTAACAGATTACTTAAATCGTTAACTCGGTCACATCTCTGATGCCACTGCCAGCAGACAGGATGATCAGGAGATCGGCAAGACACGGTATTGGCAAATTCCTTTCGCCACTAATGTGTTGTTGGGCAATATTTTACGGTGAGAATGTTACAAAGTCACAAACTCTTGCGAATGCTGCGACAAGATGTGATCAAGTTCCGTATTTGATGTGGCCGAGCAGAGGGTAACTCTAGCGAACTCAGTAATTTACAGTTACTTATAATTTGCATTTCTGGTTTGATTCACCGCTTGAGTTTGACTTAGCTCACGTCAATACGGTTTATTGAGTTGGTAAAAAAAGCATCAACAGAAGAGGTGCAGTGCCTAGGTAGCCCCAATGAAGCGCGAATGAGCTGATGATTTGGGGTGAGGGAGCGTACTGCCGAGGTTGGCGATGGCATGCGACATCATCAATCGACCACTGGGGCTGAATCCTCAGGGTTGTCACCATTATGGATTAGGTGGAGAGCTTCTGGAAAGTCGAACCAAGCCAAGTGCTTGGGGCGCGGCCCAGACTCTCCGAACACTTAGGGTTCGGAGCATGACACAACACACATCTTATACCGTCGCCAAGTTTGGCGGCACCTCCGTGGCGGATCACCTCGCCATGCAACGCTGCGCTGACATCGTCATAAATGATCCCGCCGTAAAAGTGGTGGTGGTCAGTGCCTCCAGTGGCGTGACCAATCTGCTGGTTGCTTTAGCGGCAGGTCGGTTGACGGAGCCACAGCGGCTTGACTGCCTCGCCCAGATCGCCACCATTCAATATCAGATCCTTGATGCGTTAGCGCGACCGGCGCCATTGGCGGCGTTGATTGATCAATATCTGGCCCAGATAGATAAGCTCAGTAAGCAGCGCCAACAAGCCTGCGAGGATGGCGCGGTGAGTGATGCGCTGTTGTCATTGGGGGAAGCCTGTTCTTCGGCGTTGTTTGCGGAAGTGCTGCGGCAGCGACATCATCCGGCGATCTGTTTTGATGCGCGCCAAGTGATGCGTACCGATAGCCATTTTGGCCAAGCCGAGCCGGATCTGGTGCTTGTGAGCGATCGAGTGCAACAGCTGCTGCAGCCGCTCTTGGCGCAGCAGGTTGTGGTTACCCAAGGCTTTGTGGGGGCCGACAGTGATGGCCACACCACCACCCTTGGTCGTGGTGGTTCCGACTACAGTGCGGCGTTGTTAGCTGAAGCGCTGCAGGCGGAAGTGCTGGCGATCTGGACCGACGTGGATGGGATCTACAGTTGCGATCCTCGTCTGGTGCATGACGCCAAGCCGATCCCCGAGCTCTCTTTCGATGAAGCCGCGGAAATGGCCACCTTTGGTGCGAAGGTGCTGCACCCTGCCACGATATTGCCGGCGGTACGCAGCGGTTGTGCGGTGTTTGTGGGTAAAAGCCGCGCCCCAGAGCAAGGCGGCACTTGGATCCGCCAACAGGTGCAATCCACCCCAGGATTTCGAGCACTCAGCCTGCGGCGGCAACAAACGCTGCTCACGGTGCACAGCCTCAACATGCTGCACGCTCGCGGCTTCCTTGCCCAGCTGTTTGCCATCTTAGCCAAGCATCGGTTGTCGGTGGATCTGATCACCACATCGGAAGTGTCGGTGGCGCTAACGTTGGATAACACCGGCTCCAGCAACAGCGGTTCATCGTTGATCAGCGCTGAATTGCGGGCCGAGTTGGAAACCATGTGCCGCGTGGAAGTCACCGAACAGCTGGCGCTGGTGGCGGTGATTGGCAATCAGTTGGCCACGACCGCGGGCGTAGCTAAGCAGGTATTTGAGGTGTTAGAGCCCTTTAATATGCGGATGATTTGCCAAGGGGCCAGCCCACATAACCTGTGCTTTTTAGTGGATGGCGACGACGCTGATGCGGTGGTGCAAAGCCTGCATCAGCGTTTATTGCCAACTTAAGGGGCTATCTGGCGATCGATCGGTTGGCTCAGTGACAGCAGGGTTTCGGTGGATTGGATTTCGGTAATGGCCTGAATTTGATCCACCAGCAATCGGTGTAAGGCGTCAATGTCGCGACAGCGGATCTTAATAAACAAGCTGTAATGGCCGGTGGTGTAATACGCCTCGGTCACTTCACTGAGGGCCTCTAACTTGGCCAGCACCGCAGGGTAGTCACCAGCGGCTTTCAAGTTGATGCCAATAAAACAGCAAACCTGATAACCCAGTGCTCGTGGTTCGAGCAGCACTTGGGTGCCACTGATGATCCCCGCTTGTTTTAACTTCTCGATCCGCACATGAATGGTGGCGGCGCTGACCTGAAAACGCTTGGCCAGTTCGGCGTAGGGGATCCGTGCATCCCCTTGCAGCGCATTCAGGATCTGTTTATCCAAATTGTCGATTCGATGGGAATTGAGTTGGTTTTGGTCACTATTTTGAGGATTCATTATCAGATGAGCTTTGTTTTTCAATAAACCAAACTATACAAGCTTATTTGTTGTTGGATCTATTGTTTAATTGGCCTTTTGGTTTGAGTATAGATCCCAGAACGCAATATTTATTAAGGGATCGCCATGAAACACTCCTACATTGAAACCCAACGCCAAATTCAATTCGCTCGCCAGTTTTTCAGTGAGCAACTGGCGCAGCAATTGGGGCTGGTTGAAGTGCAAGCGCCGATCCTGTGTGAGGCCGACAGTGGCATTCAAGATGGCTTGGCTGGGCACGAACAAGCGGTGCAGGTGGCGGTAAAAGCGATCCCAGATAAGCGTTATGAAGTGGTGCATTCGTTGGCCAAATGGAAGCGTGCCACCTTAGGTCGTTATCAGTTTGCGGCTGGCGAGGGCATCGTGGCACAGATGAAAGCCCTGCGCCCCGATGAAGACAGCATTGGTGCCAAGCATTCAGTTTTTGTTGATCAGTGGGATTGGGAACAAGTGATGGCCACCGACGAGCGCAGCATCGCGGGATTAACCAAGCGCGTTGATGCCATCTGGGCGGGGATTAAGGCCACCGAAGATGCCTTAGCGCAACGGTTTCAGTTGCCACTGCAGTTGCCGGAGTCACTGCACTTTATTCATGCGGATCAGTTGCGGGCGCAATACCCAGAGCTAACGCCAAAGCAGCGTGAAACGGCGATCTGCCGCGAACATGGGGCGGTGTTTGTTGTAGGCATTGGGGCCAAATTGGCCGATGGCGAAGCCCACGATGTACGTGCCCCAGATTACGACGACTGGAGCAGCGAAGGTGAGTGGGGCCAAGGCCTGAACGGCGATCTGCTGGTGTGGCACCCGCAGCTGCAAGATGCGTTTGAGTTATCGTCGATGGGGGTGCGCGTGGACGCCAGCGCGTTGCAGCGTCAACTGGCACTGGCCGAGCGTCAACAAGATGCGACTCTGCCCTGGCACCAAGCGTTGTTGGCCGGTGAGTTACCGCAAACCATTGGCGGGGGCATTGGTCAATCGCGGTTAATGATGTTGTTGCTCGGCAAAGATCACATCGGCCAAGTGCAGTGCGGTGTGTGGCAAGAGGCGTGCGCGTTGCGATTGTAACCCCCCCGCAACTAATCAATCCTTGCGCGGATAAGGCGCAGCCCATTACCGCGCAGGGGGTTACACAGCCATAAAAAACGCCAGCATCATTGCTGGCGTTGTGGTTGGTGCGTGGTTGTTGGTTGCGATTAACCGCGACGACGACGCGCTAACAGTGGCAGTAACAGCAAGCTGAACCAGCCTAAGCTACCGCTGGAAGAGCTGCCCCCATTGGCTTGGATCACCGGTTGATCGGCAACATTGGCGGTAACGGTAACGGCATTCGAATCCGCGGTGCCATCGTTGGCTACAGCGCTAAAGCTGAAGGTCGTGGCGGCATCAACGTCCGGGGCGGTAAAGCTTAAGGTATTGCCTTCCACGTTGAAGTTTACCTCTGGCCCTTCGGTTTGCGTTACTGTCCAAGTTAAGTCATCGCCATCCACATCGGTTGCTAAGAGCTCGATGGTGGTAATGCTGCGTTCGCTAACGGCGGCGGCCTCTGGTGCTGTCGCGACCGGCGCATCATTCACATTCGCGACCATCACTTCAACGGTGGCGCTGCCAATCACATTGCCTTCGGCGTCAGCGGCTTCGTACTCAAAGCTGTCGGTACCAAAGAAATCCGCGTTAGGCAGGTAGTTGATGGTCAGATCGTCGTTAACCGTGGCAGTCCCGTTCGCCGCAGCGGTTTTAATGCTGATGGCGGTAGGTGCTGGCCCGGTGATGTTCAGCAACTGCAACGATTCCATGGTTTGACCGTTGTGGCTGGCGTGCATGGTCAGTGGCACGGTAACCACATCGCTGTCGTTGCCAATCACATCAAGGGTTGCAGCCATCTCTTCGGTGGCGTCTGCCACGTCGTCCATGGCGACATCAAGCTTATCCCCAGTCACATCAACTTCGATGCCAACGGTGCCACCCACTACGTTCGCGATCTGCACGTAGCTGTCAGAAACCGGAGCATCGCCAGTGCCGTTGTAATACACGCTGGTGCCTAAGCCACCACTGATGTCTTCCACCCCAACGGTGAGCGAGGTAGGCAAGGCGCCTAAATCAACGTAGTTAAACCAGTTATCACCAATCTTATCGCCGTAGCCTAAGAACACTTGGAAGGTGTAGCGGTTGTCGCTGCTGTCATTCCAAACCGCAACGTTATTCCACTCGACCACGATGTAGTCGCCTAAACCAAACAGGTGAATGCTGCCGTCGCCGCTGTCGCCCTCGGTGCCGTCATTAAGATCAAAGTCGGTCCAAAACGGCGCAATAACATTGTTTGGGGCAATGTCACTGGGTAAATTTTGGTTGGCGAAAGTGCCCGTGGTGTCTTGGCCGACCCCTGGGATCAGTAAGCCGTTATCCGAAATCGTGATGCCAGTGTAGATCTGACCGTTGTATTCAAACGGTGGCAGGTTGTAGCTGGCGGTAAATTCATCACAGCCATCGCTACAAGGTACTTGGTTGGCGGCTGAGCCAAAGCTACCAATGCCCGTTGCTCCTTCTAAGGTGGCCGTTAGCACGGACGGATCAAGGCGTCCCACCCAGCTGATGAATCCGGCCTCTTCGTTGATCTGCTGACCGGTGGTGGTATTGCCCGTGGCAGTGATGGTGGCAGAGTCCGCCACCATACTGGCCCCTTCGGCCACACTCAGACGCAGCGAGATGGTATCGGCAAAGTTTTTGTTGCTGAAATTGGCGTTAATGGTGGTGCTTTCGCCATACGCAACGGTGTTGGTGTCGGCGCTGAAGCTTAAGATGCTGGCGTCATTGGACGACTCTGGGTACACCGCAATTGGCATGTGCGCATTGGTGTCGCCGCTCAGCATCACTTGGCCAAATAACCAACCGTCTTTGTCTGAATAGGTGGTATCCAGTGAAACGGTAAACTCGGCGGAAGCCCCAGGGGCTAAGGTGACCGAGGCCGGCATAATGCTGACCTCGGCGCCTTCGGCTACGGCGCTCAGATCCCAGCTGCCCTCAGCGTCACTGCGGTTGGTTACGGTAGCGGTAAAGGTGCAGTTAGAGACACAAGATGCGTTGGCAAAGCTGGCTTTGTCGAACGTTAAGGCCGCGTCTTTGGCCGCATTCAAGTCAAGACGACCGGCACCAACATCGAAGGGATCGGCTGGCGTCGCAGCGTCTTCTTTGGTGAGGCCAGTAGCCATCGAACTTGAGGTCAGTGCGGTTTTAATTTCAACAGCGGACCAATCTGGGTGCATGGCACGCAGCAGAGCCGCAGCACCAGCAACGTGTGGGCTGGCCATTGAGGTGCCAGATAAGGTGGCGTACACGTTGCCTTCTTGGCCAATTTCATCTGGCGACATTGCAGACAAAATGCTGCTGCCTGGGGCAGCGATGTCTGGCTTCAAGATATTGGGGTTGCCGTTGGGGCCACGGGAGCTGGTGCCAGCGGTGTTATCGGCAAATTCCGGATCAACAATGCGGCTGGTGGTGGCACTGATGGTGGCGCTGATGCCTTCCCCCGTCAGTTCGGCCAGAGCGGAGGTGCCGCTTTTCTGGCTGATCATCACTGCAGGAATGGCGGTGTCACCCAGCGCCATCGTGATCGGTTGTCCGTCGCGGTTGTTGTATACCACAACCGCGACGGCACCGGCTGCAGCCGCGTAATCCACTTTATCTTGGAAGTTACAACTGCCCCGGCTGATCATCGCGATGGCGTCTTTAAAGCTGTCATCGGCAAAAGGTTCACAACCTTCAAAGTTGGCTTCTGCGACGGCCAAGGCGCTGATCACCGGCGCGGTGACGTCTTCAGACAGCTGTACGGAGCCACTGCCTTCAATGGAAAGCACACCGGTTAGGGTGCCAACCGCAACTTCATTGGCAAAGAAACGGCCATGGGTGGTGTTCGCAACGGTGATGCCGGATTCGATGCAACCGGGGCAACCGATGGTTTGAGCCCCGGCGCCATCGTTACCCGCGGCACTGACCACCACCACACCGGCGGCTTCGGCGGCTTCAAACGCTTGTGCGTATGGCGAGGTGGCAGGATCGGCACCCGCACCGCCGCCCCAAGAGTTGTTGATGACGTCGGCGCCATCATTCACCGCGTGCTCCAGAGCTTCGAGCAACATGGCATTCGAGCCGGATGCGCGGGTAGGATCCGAGGCGGTGGCGTACAGCGCTTTGTACGCCATCAAGTACGCGCCAGGAGCCACACCAGAGATGGTGACGTCTTGCCCCTGGAATTGAATGTCGGTGGTGTTACCCACTGCGGTACCGGCAACGTGGGTACCGTGGCCATCAAAGCCCAACGGGCTCATGTTTTCTTGCGCGGCCACAGGGAAGGTCGGTGCCGACCAGCGTGCCACGATCAGTTTGTTGTTACAGAAGCTTTGATCGAAGGTGGCACAGTAATCGTTGCCCGGTAGATTTGCGGGTGCCTCGAAGCCTTCGTCATCAAACAGATCGCTTTCAGGGCGGATCCCAGAATCGATCACCGCAACTCGAACGCCTTTACCGGCGTTATCACGATCGCCCAGCTCAGCCCAAGCTGCGGCGGCGTTGATCAGTTCCAGAGATTGATCCATCTGGGTGTAATACATCCGTTCTGGATAAACGGCGGCCACCCCAGGCATGGCTGCAATCTGCGCCATGGACACGCCAGGCGCATGAATGCTCATGCCGTTAAATACGGTTTGGAAGTTACGCTCGACTTTGGCGTTAGGTAAGCGTTGGCGTAAATCGCTTTGGAACTGCTTTTGCAGGCCGATCAGGTGCTGGCGATAGCTCGCCGCAGCCGGAGATTGCAATTGAATCTTATCGCTGCCGCTGGCCGCAGTTGCGGCGAAACCGGGCACATTGCCTTGGTAGGTCGCCAGTGGCTGATCAGCCAACTGAACAATAAAGCGACTGCGACTTTGGTTGATGGCTTGGCGGGTTTCTGGCTTGTGATTTTGAGTGTAAGACAACACTTCAAAGGCATTGTTAGTAACGGGAGCGAGGTGGGTGGTCGGGCCTGCGACAGCAACCCCAGACAATCCCATGGCAACCGCCAGTGCAATTTTTGTTTTCATCCGTTTTCCTTCCTTGTTGTTGACCAGAGCGACCGCAAACTGCACTGGGCGACTCGTTATAACTACGAGTAAAATGTTTTTAACACACTGGCAACATGGATGCGATAACAGAATTTGGGATAAGAAAATGCTAATAGATTAGTGCTTCTGTCTGTGTTTTGTTGAATTACGAAGGAATGACGCTGGCAGGACGTGGGGTAGGAAAATAACGGCGACCCCTTTCGGCGCGGCGACAGTGGTTTGCGCCGAAAGGGGAAGAGCGCAGCGCGGCGTTGCTGACGCAGATTGTCAGCGAAAGCCAAATTGGGGCTAGTCGAATGGGCAGGGCGCCACCAGCTCGATCCGTTCACCGCTGCTGGGCTGATCGAAACAGAGCGTATGGGCGTGCAAAGTTAATCGTTCGCTGGCGGCAAACGCTTGCTCGTGGGCGTAGAAGTAGTCGCCCAGAATCGGGTGGCCAAGCTGCTGCATGTGCACCCGCAGTTGGTGCGAACGGCCAGTAATTGGGGTGAGTTCGACCATCGAGCTGTGCTCATCTTGGCTCAGTACCTTGTACTGGGTTTGCGATGGCTTGCCGTTTTCGTAGCAGACGATCTGTCGGGGGCGATTGGGCCAGTCGCAGATCAGCGGCAGATCCACTTCCCCTTCGCTGTGCTGTGGGTGGCCCCATATGCGCGCCAAGTAAGTCTTGCTGGGGGTGCGCTCGCGGAATTGGCGTTTTAAATCGCGCTCGGCGTCTTTGGTTAACGCCACGATGATCAACCCCGAGGTCGACATGTCCAAGCGATGCACTTCAAAAATCTCGCCAAACTGCTCCGTGGCGCGGCTGTAAACGCTGTCACGGTGGGCAGGATCGCGGCCGGGTACCGACAACAGTCCAGAAGGTTTATCCACCACGATGATGTCTTGATCTTGATAGAGCAAGGGCAGGTAGGGATCGGTGGGTGGCTGGTAACAAAATGGCTGCATAACGGGCTCCACAACGGCTGAGGGCGGTCACAGTAGGGAAACTGCGGCGTTGATGCAAGCCTTTAAAGCAGGTCGCTGCCGTTGGCAAACAGGATGGCGAAGGTCCACACCACAAAGGCCAGTGGCAGGTGCACTAGGGCGTAGAACAGGGCGTCGAGTTTGGTCATGCTGCGCTCGTCCAGCATCAGCAATATGTGCAGCAGTGCCACCAATGGCAGGGCGGCGTACAGTGGCCACATAAACAGTGGCGCACCGGGCCAGAATAACCGTGCTGTAATGGCAATCAACACCATCAATATCGTTACCGCTGGGGCGGCGCCGATCCGTACTTGGCTGGGGTACCATTGCAACATAGTGAATTCCTATTTCGGTTTGCGTGCCACCAGTTGCGCGCTGCAACGTTGCGGTGCTGGGTGGATCCCTTCACGGTAGTGGATTTGTTCCCAGCTGGCAAAGGCGGCAGCCAGTTCATTGGGCTGCAGCAGGAAGTTTGGGTTGCTGGGACGGCCAAAGTGTTGGGGGTGCGCTTGGGTGAAAGTTTCATACACGATAAGGCCGCCGGGCAGTATCGCTTGCGCCAGCCACGGCAGCAGCGGCCGGTGCAGATAGTGAAAGCCTAAGATGGCGGCAAAGCGGCGTTCAGCAAAGGGGTTGTGGCCATCTTCTAAGTTCTGCTGCCAGATCACCGCGCTGCTGCCTTGGGCCAGTGCTTGCTGCTCAACCCGTGCAAGGGCATCGCGGTCACGGTCAACAAACCACACGCTGTGGCCCGCCGCCGCAACGCGCAAGCCGTTGCGGCCACTGCCACAGGCCAGATCCAGCACTGGCCCATCCGGCAAGCGGTTAAACAGCTCAAGGTGATCCAACAACAGGGCGCTGGCGGTGGGGTTTTGGTGGGGCATTAGCCTTTGATCTCCTTACCGCGCAGCACACGTCGATGCCACAGGGAATAGTGGCGAAATTGGCTGGGGCCGTGGGCGATAAAGACCGACAGCAGCGCGATAAAACTAAAAATATAAGGGGCGAATTGTGGGTAGGGGTAACACAATGCCAGCAAGCCGACTTTGCCGATGGTGCAGGCGCCTTTCAGTTGCACCGCCCATAAGGGCGCCCGCCAGATCTCCCACGCCATCAGCAAACAGCCGCTGCTCATCGCCACTATCCACCAGTTACGCCACAGGGCGTTGTCTAAGCCATACAGAAAGCCTGCGGCGGCGCCCATCAATCCCAGCACGTGGGCGGCTCGTAGGCTGGTTTTCCCCAAACGCAGCACATAAAACTCAAAATCGCTGACCGGTTTGCTCATCGAACTCTCAGATATAAAAAAGGCAAGGGGCCATTGTCGGTGCCACCTTGCCTAAGCTCAAGTGCGTTGAAGGCTTCTGCCTTCGTTAAGCGCTAAATTGGCCGGAAGTTTGCTCTAGCTGCGCCAATACTTGCAGTCCCAATTCCAGCCAGCCTTCGGCGTTGAGGGCGATTGGGCGAACTTGCTTCACCTGTTCAATCGCTTGCTCTGGTGGCAACTGTTGCAGCTGCATCACCAAATAGGCCATCAACAAGCCGGTGCGATCCTTGCCACTGCGGCAGTGGATCAAGATGGTTTGACCGGCGTCCAGGCGGGGCTTAAGCAGGGCCCAAGCGTGGGTTAAGCCCTCTAGGCAGCGCTGGGGATCACCGGCCTGAGGGGGAATGTTTGCAGGCAGCTCAATGTGCAGGTGCTCTAACTGATGTTGTTCTAGCTCGGCGCGATCCACGCCAGTGGCGTCGTTAAGCGACACCACCAGCTCAATGCCGGCATCGGCAAACTCACCGGGTTGCCACGGATCTTTATTTGGGCCACTGCGCCCAGCGATCTGCCCTGGTACCAACCAAAACAACTTATCCATTACTGCGATTCCTTTAACATTAAAAAACCGGTCAATTATGACTGGGTTAACCGCTCTAGACTGGCACTTAATCGGTCCAGTTCCAATCGCAACTCGGTAATGTGATCCGGTTCGCCATTTGGGGCTATCCGTTGGTAAAGCTGTTCACGGGCGGCGAACAGCGGCGCCTTCAAATGGTGGCCAGCGACGGTTAAATAGGCCAGTTTGGCTCGCTCATCGTCGGGATCACTGCGCCGCTCAAGCAAGCCTTTGCCCTCTAGGCGTTTCAAGATTGGCGTGACCGTGGCGGCCTCCAATTCGGTTTGCTGCGCCAAGGTTTTCAGTTTCACCCCATCTTGTTGCCACAGTGCCAACAGCATCAGGTACTGCGGGTAGGTGAGATCAAACTGCAGCAGCAGTGGCCGAAACAAGCGGCTCATGGCGTGGTTGGCGCGATACAGCGAAAAACACAGCTGGTTAGCGAGGGTGGGTTCGGTCATGGCGGGATCCTTGTGTGATGCCGCCACTATATCGAGAAAAATGATCTTCGCACAAATAGTTTGCGCCCTAACTAATTTGTCGGATAGAGTGATAATCAATAGCGTAATTGATAACGCCTTACCCTTCGTCAAAGGAGCGACACCATGAGTCAGCAGTTTAAAGGATGGCAGTTTCAGCAGTACCCGGTCGGTTTGCCGGATCACAGCACCGTCAGTTTGGTTGAGCAACAGCTGCCGCCAATCGCGGCGGGGCAGGTGTTGATCCGCAACCAGTGGTTGTCGGTGGATCCCTACATGCGTGGCCGTATGATTGATGCCAAAAGCTACGTGCCGCCGTTTCAGCCGGGGCAGCTGTTGGAAGGCGGCGCCGTTGGCGAAGTGATTGAATCCAATCACAACGATTTCCCCGTCGGCAGCCAAGTGATGCACATGCAGGGTTGGCGAGAACTGGCGATCAGTGACGGCAGCGATTTAACCCCAGTGGGTGGCCACGGTTTGCCGCTGCAAAGCTACTTGTCGATCATGGGCCTGACCGGCTTAACCGCTTGGGCTGGCTTGAATAAAGTGGGCCAGCTAAAAGCCGGTGATGTGGTGTTTGTGTCCGGTGCGGCCGGTGCGGTTGGTTCGATTGTGGTGCAGCTGGCGAAACTGGCGGGCGCCAAGGTGATTGGTTCGGCGGGCAGCGATGAAAAAGTGGCGTGGTTGACCGACACCTTAGGCGCCGATGCGGCCTTTAACTACAAGCACAGCACCGATTTAGGCCAAACCCTGCGTGAGTTAGCGCCAGAGGGGATCAGCCTGTTCTTCGATAACGTGGGGGGCGCGCATCTGCAAGCGGCCATGGCCAACATGCAGGACTTCGGTCGCATCGTTTCCTGCGGCATGATTGATCAATACAACGCTGCAGCCCCAGTGGCGGGGCCAAGCAACATGGCCGAATTTATTCGTCGCCGCATTCGCATGCAGGGCTTTATCGCCTTTGACTTTATGGCCGACTTCAACGAGTTTGCCGCCGAAGTGGGGGGCTACTTAGCCAGTGGCAAGTTGCACAACCCTGAAACGGTCCTGACCGGAATCGAATCCACCTTTGATGGTTTCTTGGGGCTGTTTAGCGGTGCCAACACCGGCAAGATGCTGATCAAGCTGTAACTCTCGCGTTAGGCAAGGCCAACACGCCGCGATCTGATCGCGGCGTTTTTGTGCCTGCGTTCTATTCTTGTTGCAGGAACAATTACTCAGGCAGGGATCGCCATCTGGTGGCTGGCAACAGTGCTGGCGCTTAGCGCCACCGTAGAGCCGGAAAACAAATTGGGCAATCGCTCGCAGATCTCCGGCGGTGAAGTGGCGGAGCATCTGCTCGATCCCGGCCTGAATGTGCGTGGCATTGTGCCACTGACGCCAGCGGCCAGCGCGGAAGTCAGCCCCACCATGGAAGCGGCGAACCCAGTATCCCCAACGGCCGACACAGCATCCGCTGTCGCCGCAACTTCTGTCGTTAGTGTGGCGCCACCGAAGCGGCTGGGAGAGGGCCAATTTAGCCAGTGGTTGCCGCAACATCTGGCGATGGCAAAGGCGGCCTGGCGCTATTTTGAAAAACAGTACCAACCGCAAACGGGGCTGGTGAACTCGGTGGCTGGATACCGCGAAGCCACGCTGTGGGATGTGGCCAGTGTGCTGGCGGGCAATCTGGCGGCGCTGGAGTTTGAACTGATCACCCCGGCGCAATTTAGCCGCCGCACCGACACCCTGCTCACCACCTTAATAGAGCTGGCGTTGTACGACGAACGGCTGCCCAATCGCAGCTACCATACCGACAGCGGCAAGCCGGTGGTGTCGAACCTTTCTAAAGTGCGCAACGGCAACGGTTGGTCGGCGTTGGACATCGCTCGCACCTTGGGCTGGCTGCACATTTTGCAGCAGCGGCAGCCGCAGTATGCGCCGCAGGTGGCGAAGATCCGCGCCCGCTGGCACACCCAAGAGCTGGTGAACGGCGGCGAACTGCAAGGGGCGCGCTACTACAGCAAATCTGGCGAGCGTCGCTACCAAGAGGGACGCATTGGTTACGAACAATACGCGGCGCTGGCGTTGTCGTTGTGGGGGTTAACCCCCAATAAGGCGTTGCATCGGCAGGCCAGTAAGCGGGTGAGTGTGGCTGGGGTGTCGTTGCCGGTCGACATACGGCCACGGCCATTTTTAACCAGCGATCCTTTCTACTTGGCGATGTTGGAATTTGGGCAGCAGGCGCAACCGCTGCGGTTTGAAACCGAAGCGATCTATCTGGCGCAAAAACAACACTATTTAGCCAGCGGCGAGATCCACTGCTTTGGGGAAGACGCCATCAGCTGGCCGCCGTGGTTTCTCTACAATAACCTGCACTTTTTCGAACACGGCTGGCACAGCACCGATTATCGCGGCAGCAGCAGTAAGCAATCGCAGCCCCTGAGCGCTAAGTGCGCGGTGGCCTTTGGGGTGCTGGGCAGCGACGAGTTTGCCACCGCGTTATGGCAGCAAGCCAGCCAGTTGTACCGAGACAAAGGCTGGTACAGCGGGGTGATGGCCGATGGCCGTGTGAACACCAGCAGCAACTTAAACACCAATGCGGTGATCCTGACCGCGCTGCTGTATGTGCATAACGGCAATCGGGGCTTACTGCTGCCGCCGTTAACCGCCACTGCCGCGTTGGCGCAGCAACCCGCCACCGTTGATTAGCCCGATGGTGGCGAACTCGTGCTTAGGGGGGCGTAGCCCAGTTGCTTTGCGTTATCGCTTAGAACTGGCGTTGAAGCCACTCGTTCAGCGCTTAGAACCACTCGTTCATCACCACATGGGTGGTGATCTTGGTGACCTCATCCCAGCTTTCTATCTGTTCGCGAATGCTGTGTAAGCGTTGCATGGATGGCGCCCGCACCAGCAACAACAGATCAATCTGGCCGCTGATCCCGTGGCAGCTTTGCAGTTCGGGGTAGAGCCGCAGCTTTTGCGCCATCAGCTGGCAACTTTTCTGATTGTGCTCAATCTCAAAATAGGCGCTAACGTCGCTGGCGGCACTGGCACGCACCGAGACGCGATAGCCTTGGATCACTCCGCTTTGTTCTAACTTCTTGAGCCGATCCGCCACTGCACTGCGAGACAAATTCACCTGTCGTGCTAACGCCGATGTGCTTTGGCGGGCATCCAAACGCAGGGCGGCGATGATCCCCTGATCGTACTGATCCAGCGGTGACATATTGGCTCCTTAACATTCACGGCCACAACCGTGAAATTAACGGTCAGTTCCGTCAACTTGGTGAAGAGATAGTCCGTATACTGTGCCTCACAATGTCCCCATCTGGAACCCCAATGACACAGTTAACCCCCACTATTACCCGCTGGCAGGGCGTCGGCTTGCTCTCAACCGCGTTGCTGGGCACCAGCGTCTTTCTCCTGCCGCAGCTAACCGTGAAAATGGCGGCGGATGGGGCGCTGTTGGCGTGGGGGATCTTGCTTTTGGCGATGTTGCCGGTGGCGTTGGTGTTTGCCAAATTAGGCCAGCGTTACCCCGATGCTGGCGGCCCCGCCACCTTTGTTGGCAACGCCTTTGGGGAGCGTGCCGGTGCGGCCATTGGCTTGCTGTTTTTAGCGGTTGCGCCGATTGGGTTGCCAGCGGCGATGATGATGACCTTGGCGTTTGCGGATGCGCTGGTGCCGATGAGCGCGGCCACGAAGTTGGCGCTAGGTCTGGGCCTTAACGGACTGATGCTGGCGCTGAATTACCGTGGCCTGCAGCTGTCGGGCAAGCTGCAGTTTGGCTTAACCGTGGTGATCATGGCGATTTTTGCGCTACTGGCTCTGACCCACGGCGACAGCCTGCGTCTGCCCCAGTGGCCGGGGCAAGCGATGTCGCCCGTATTGGCGGCGACTGGGGTGGCGATGTGGGCGTTTTTGGGGATTGAAGCCTTCGCCCACCTGTCGGCGGAGTTTCAGGATCCCAAGCGCGACTTTTTGCCTGCGATGATGTGGGGCACGGTGATCGTGGGGCTTATCTATCTGCTGGGTACCGCCTTGGTGCTGGATCTGGGCGCGGCTCCATTGGCGATGGCAACGTTGTTTGATCAAAGCTTTGGCGCTGGTGGGGCGTGGGTCATCGGTGGCCTTGGGGTGCTGGCAGGGTTTGCCACCATGAACACCTATTTCAACTCAATGGCGCGGCTGCTGTGGAGCCTAGCAGGCCAAGGCTATCTGCCCCAAGGCTTAGCGCAGCTAAACAGCGCTGCGGTGCCCGCGCGGTCGATGTGGGCACTGGCGCTGCTCCAAGCGGGCTCGTTGCTATTGGCGTATCTGCTGGAATGGGATTTTGAACATCTGTTGGCGCCATCCAACGGGATCTTTGTGTTGGTGTACTTACTGGCAATGCTGGCGGGCTACCGCTTATTAAGCCGCAGTTTCAAATGGGTGGCCGCCTTTGGTGCGGTGCTGATCATGGTGTTGGGTTACAGCATCGGCATGCAGATGTTGTATGCCGTGGTGGCGCTGGCCGTGGCGATCGGGTTGCTGTGGCTGCAACCCAAGCTGAAAGCGCGCGCCGCGCCAAGTGGCAATTCGGTTTAAATAGAGTTGGTGAAACTCAAAAATCAGCGATAATGCTCGCTGATTTTTTTAGGTAGCCCACCCGATGCGTTTAGATAAATACCTGGCCGACAACACCGAACTGAGCCGCAGCTTGGCCAAGCGCGAGCTGAAAAACGGCACCATCACCTGCGATGGCGTCATGGTGAAAAGTTCCAGCTTCCAAGTAACCGAAGACACCGATGTGTGCTGGAACCATGAAACCGTTGGGGTTATTCACACCCGCTACCTGATGCTGAATAAGCCGGTGGATACGCTCTGCTCTAACATCGACGAAGTGTACCCGTCGGTGTTGGGGTTGATTGATCTGCCGTTAACCGAACGCCTGCGTATTGCTGGCCGCTTGGATGCCGACACCACGGGGTTAGTGTTGCTGTCGGAAGATGGCAAGTGGTGCCATCGCATCACCTCACCCAACTACCAGTGCCCGAAGTGCTATCGAGTGCAACTGGCCGAGCCACTGTGCGCCACGGCCGAAGCGCAATTAGCGCAGGGCATTGAACTGCACGGGGATGGGTTAACGCGCCCAGCCAGTTTAGAGCGCCTAAGCGATACCGAGGTGCGATTAACCATCAGCGAAGGCAAATACCACCAAGTGAAGCGAATGTTCGCTGCCCTTAACAATCGCGTGGTGGGCTTACACCGTGAGCAAGTGGGCGCGGTCACCCTAGATGAATCGCTGGCTCCGGGCGAATGGCGAGCGTTAACCCAAGCGGAGATCGACGCCTTTAATCGCTAATTTCTACCGAGTGCGCCATTAGGGTATAGGGTTAAGAGTATGGTTAACCTTGTAGGAGCTGCGGTGATGACCCAATGGCAGCGTGTTGTGATCCCGCTACTGCTGTGCAGCAGTCCCGCCTTGGCCGATACCCTAGTGGATGCCAGCGATCCCGATAATCTGATGGTGCTGATGCAAGCCCACGGCGATGCGGTGGTGGAACGGGATGCGCAAGGGGATCCACTGATTGTGGGGCAATACAACGGCGCCATCTACACCGTCAGTTTCTATGGGTGCGAGCAGGGCCGCGATTGCCGCGATCTGATCTTCAACGCCGCATGGCAGAACAACGGCGTTGATATTATCGAGCTGAACGATTGGAACAGCCGCAGCCGTTACGGCAAGGCGTTTTTTGATGAGCTTGGGGATCCCACCATCGAGATGGCGGTTAACCTGAACTGGGGGGTGAGCCGCGATAACTTCAAAGACACCATTGAATGGTGGTTTGCCTCGATGCACCATTTCTCAGAACAGATCGGCTATTAAGGCGCCAGTGGTTTGTCGAATCCCTTGCCGCAGAGCGAACTTAGCAATCCTGTAACCCTGTAACCCTGTAACCCTGTAACCCTGTAACCCTGTAACCCTGTAACCCTGTAACCTAGGTATACGAGGGCACCGCTTGTGCCCCGAGTAACAGCGGCGTTTTGGGCCCTGCTTCATACGCTGCCCAGCTCACTGGCAGCCCAGTTTCAGTTCAGGAAACGCAATTCTTTCTCGCCAAGCCAAGCCAAGCCCATTTAGCCAAAACTCAACCCAAGCTCACTGAGATAGCCCCAACGTTGCCGAACTAACCTCAGCATCGGCCGGGTTATTGGCCGTGCCAATCCAGTTGCAGTTGATGCTGGCGGATGGCGCCGCTGCCGTTGGCGTTGTGCCCCTGTTCGTACCACGATAACGCGCCTTGATGGGACAACCGCAGCACCGTTGAGTTGCGGGTGCCGTACTGTTCCGACTGAATAAACACCGACGACAACAGCTGTTCCATCGGTTGGGCTAAGCCGGTGTTGGGCAGCTGCTCCGGATCCGCTTGGGCGCGATCGTGCAGCAGTGCCAACAGTTGTGGATCGCTGCCGTGGGGCCGCAATTGGGCAAAGCCCTGTTTTAACCGCGCGAGCTTAGGCCACGGGGTATCCAGCAGGTGGTTACACAGACCATATTGCCCAGGGCTGAGAGTTTGGATCTTAGGCTGGGTTGAGTCGCTGCGATTGGAGTGATAGTGCAAGCCGCCGCCATCCAACAGCAGCAGGTTATAACCTTGGTAATCTTGGCCGTGTAAGCCAGCAACAAAATCCACGGCGTTGATGTCGCTGCTTAAGTAATCGCGGATCAGATCGCCACGGCTGCGTGGGGCATCCTTAGGCGGAAAGGCACGAAAGTTCGTCACCAGCGCCAGCTTGCCCCCTAGGCTGGCGCCCATCCAGCTGCCCCCAGCCTGTAAATCTTTGCCGGCAAACAGCCGTGGTTGCTGCGGCCAAAAGTGCGGTTCTTGGCTTGGGCGTTGATAAAACTCATCGCGGTTGGCGATCAAAACCAAGGGCGTTTGTTGCTGTGGTTGCCAATCCCAGGCGCAAATACACATAGCAATCCTTGTTAGCGAATATGCTGTTATCGAACCAAACTGAAGCTGTTATGGCAACCGCTATGATGGCGTTGGATTGTAAGAGGAGTCAGCCATGTCTGCAGAATATTGGGAATGGGTGGGCTATGCCGCCTCGGTCTTAGTGGCCATCTCACTGATGATGTCCGACATAAAAAAACTGCGCTGGTGGAATCTATTGGGCTGCTTGCTGTTTGTTGCTTACGGCAGCGCGATTGGTGCTTGGCCGGTGGCGTTGGTGAATGGCTTTATTGTCTGCATTAACATCTACTTTTTGTTCCAGATCTACCGCGGCGAATCGGAACAGCACTGATCCTACAGCGTGGCGCTGCCGCGGGGGCCGTTAGCGCGCATGGCCATGCCGTTCGCTTAAACAGCACGGCAGCGGCAAGCGGCAGCAAAATCGCTTAGATCCCAAGGGCAGCAACCGGATCGGGATGAATAAAGCGGTAGCCCAAACGCTGTTTTAGCTTGTCGCAGTTGATCAAGCGGTAGGGCTTGGGCTGGGTGTTGAACAGCGGTGGCGGCAGCTGCGCCATCGCGCAAGAGGCGCCATACAGGGCGCGGCGAGACGGGTGTTGATCGGCACAGGCGTTAAAAGTGTCGCCCCACGCTTTGTGCTCAATGATGGCGCGGATCACGCCGATGCAGTCATCGCGGTGGATCATGTTAACCGGATCGTCGGCACCGGACAGAGGCTTGCCGGAAAAGTAGCGTCCGGGTTGGTAATCGCCGCCAATCAATCCAGCAAAGCGCACAATGGTACTGACAAAGCGCGGATCGGCGCTAAACGCCTGTTCAATATCAAGCCAGGGGGTATCGCTGAACGGCGATTCAATGCGTACCGCATCGGCTTCCACTACGGCCTGATTGGCTTGGGGGTAAACCGCGGTGGCGCTGGTAAACAGCACTTTAGACACCGGCGAAAGGGCGATGGCCTCAGCCACGTTTTGCAGTTGGCGCAGGTAAAACTGAGGTTGGTCGTCGCCGCTGCTTGGCGGCAGCGTCACAATGGCGATGTCGGCTTGCAGGGCTGGCTGCAAGGCGGTGGCGTTGCTGGCGGTTACGTTGAGCAGATGCGGTTGCATGCCCGCCGCTTGCAACAGTTTCACCTTGGCGGCGGTGGTGGTGGTGCCGTGAACGGCGTAACCGGCGCGCACCAGTTGTTGCCCCAGTGGCAGTCCCAGCCAGCCGCAGCCGATGATAGAGATGGTGGTCATAGGTGTTCTTCTTTAACAAGGCGGTGTGATGATTACGTGCGCGGTTGCCGCTTGGGGTCAGCGGAGGTCGCGCCTTCAGTGTGTGAGTGCGGTGAAGGCCCAAGCGAGGCCGTCGCACGGTGCCACACCGACAAAAAAGGGGGCCGAGGCCCCGCTTAACTGGTCGAACTTGCAGTGGATGATGCAGCAGACCGTGCCGTGCGGCAGGGCTTAGCCTGCCGCGATGGCTGGGGTTAGAAGCTGTAGCTCACCGACAGACCTAAGTTACGGCCAGGTTGGGTGTAGCGATCCAGATCGCTGCTGCCCGCTTCGCGGCCAATCACGTCGTTCCACACCCAGTACTTCTTATCGGTGATGTTAAAGAGCCCGCCGCTGATCTTCAGCTGTTCGGTGACGTTGTAGAAGGCGGTTAAATCCACCACGGCGTAGCCCGCGCTGGCGAACGGTTCGGCGCTGGCGGTGGCGATGTCGCTTTTGTCTTTGCCTGCGGCCGCGACCACGGTAAGGGCGCCACCGTAGGTGCCGTCGACGTTAAGGTAATCCAAGCCAACCACGCCATTCAGTGGGCTGACGGTGTTCAGTGGTTGGTTGTCGGTGTCGTTATCGCCTTCGGCGTAGGCCACGGCCATGTTGACGCTCAGCCCTTCCAGTACTGAATCCAGCCACCACTGGCCTTTAAATTCGACCCCTTTGATGCTGGCTTTATCGATGTTCTGGTATTGGGTTACGCCGTAAGGGAACTCTGTGGATGGCAGGCCAACATCCACAATAAATTTGTCGTATTCGTTGTTAAACAGCACCAATTCCGCTGCGCCTTGGTCACCATTAAAGCGCAAACCTAATTCGTAAGAATCGCTCTCTTCCGCTTCCAGATCGGGGTTTGGCATCCACGCGTAGCCAACCATGCGGTTTTCAAAGCTGTAGTACAGCTCTTTCAGATCCGGCGCACGGAAGCCTTGGGCGTACTGAGCAAACGCGCTCCAGTTATCGTTGAACTGGTACAAGGCGCTGATGCGGCCAGTAACGGCGTCGCTGTTGTGATCGTCAAAGCTGTCGAAGTCGCCGTTGTACTTGTCGTCGATGGTGGCTTCAACGTTGGTGTCGTCGTAGCGCAAACCGGCGGTCACGGTCAGCTGCTGCCACTGGATCTGATCCTGTAAGTAGAAGCCAAACACGGTGGATTCCGAGGTGGGTGAGTAACGCTCGTAGCTCACCTCTTCAAAGCGGCCATCCAGATCGCGGTCGTGGCGGTTGGTTTTCAGATCTTCCATTTCGGTGATCTCAACATCGCCACCGTAGCTGAAGGTGTGGGTTACGTTGCCGCTTTGCAGGGTTTTGCTGAAATCGAGCTTGAACTGCGTGTTGGTTTCACCGTAATCGCGGCGCAGCTGGCGATCGTAAGGAGCGCCGCCAAATGGGCTGGTGTAGAGGTTGTCGGTGGCTTGTTCCGATTGGGTATCTTGGTAGCCCAACTGCCACGCCAAAGTATCAAACAAGACGGTGTTGGCATCCCAATCGTGGTTGAGGGTGATGCGGTAACGGCTGATGTCATCTTCGTTGTGGATGTTCTGGTAGGTTGTGCCTTGTTGGCTTAAGAACGCGCCTGTGCCGGTGCTGCTGTAGTGCTCGCCGGTGAAACCCAGCTGATGCTCACCCAAGGTGATCTTAACTTTGCCCAGCAGCGAATTGGATTCGTTGTCCAGCGGGTTGGCTTTGGTGCGGCTGCTGCCTTCCCCGCCCACGCTGCCTTGGTTCTCCAGTTCGTCGCCGTCACGGCGCACGTACTGCAGCATGCTTTCGACATTGCCGCTGCGGTTGGCGACCACCAGAGTTTCCGCAAAGCTGTTGTCTTCGCTAAGGTAGCCCACTTTAAATTGGCCACCAAACCCATCGCCTTGGCCAAGGAAGTCGGCCGGATCCTTGGTGGTGTACGCCACGGTGCCGCCGATGGAATCACTGCCATACAGCGACGACGACGGCGACTTGGTGATCTCAACCTGTTTCAGGGTTTCCACATCCACAAAGTTGCGGCTGGATTCCATCAGCCAGTGGCCCGAGTCGTAGCCATTGGCTTGGCTAACCCCATCCACCATGATCTTAACGCGGTTGCCTTGAATGCCACGAATGTTGAAATCCTGCAAACCACCACGGCTGCTGCCGGTAACGCTTACGCCCGGCTCGTAACGCACTAAGCGGCTGATGTTGCTTACCTGCTGCTCGGCGATCTGTTCGGCGTCGACGACGGCCATGGCGGCGGCGACGTTATCGGTGGTTTGCTCGCTGGTGCGGCTAGCAGAAACCACCACATCATCAAACAAAGTGGCTTTGGTTTGCTCGGCAGCAGCGGCACCGCTGGCGAGTGCAGCAACAATGGCAATGGCCAACGGCTTCGGGGTGATAGGCATGATAATTCCTTTAAATGACAACAACGGCTAAACAATTGCGGCTGATAATAAAAACGATTCGCATTTAGATCAAGTTACTTTGCAAATATTTTTATTGAGCAAAAAAATCAACGATTTAAATAGAAGGTGAGCCTTGCAGGCCACGCCCAAGTGGCAGCCAATTGGCCACCACTATGGGGTTGGGTACCGGGCAACTGGCGAACGCCAGTGGGGTTACAGCACTACGGGGGTGCCGTGGTTGGGATCGGTTACTAGGGTGGGTTGGTAGTGCCACACTTGTTCGATGGTGTGTTCGGTTAACACGCTGCTGGCGCTGCCTTGGGCCACGATCTGGCCTTGGCTTAACACCACTAACTTATCGGCGTAGCGTGCCGCCTGGTTGAGATCGTGCAGCACCGCAATCACGGTGTAATGGCGTTGGTGTGCCAACTGCTGCGCCAAGGCCAACACCCGATGTTGCTGGGCCAGATCCAGCGCCGAGGTGGGCTCGTCCAGCAACAGCAGCGGTTGCTTGGCTTGGGCCAGTTGGGTTAACACCCGCGCCAGCTGCACCCGCTGTTTTTCACCGCCAGAAAGAGTGGGGTAACGCCGTGTCAGCAAGTGACCCACGTCCACCTGCTCAATGGCATCGGCCACGTACTTAGCGGATTGCGCTTGGCTGGCCTGCAACGGAAACAGCCCCATCTCGACCACCTCTTGCACGGTAAACGGGAAGCTAAGGCTGTTGTGCTGGGGCAGCACCCCCAGCTCGCGCGCCAGTTCAATGCGCGGCCATTGCTGCATCGGCTTGCCGTGCATGCTGATGTGGCCCGCGCTGCAGGCCACATCGGCACTGATCGCTTTGAGCAGGGTACTTTTGCCAGCGCCATTGGGGCCAAGCAACGCCGTGACCTTGCCGGCTTCAATCTGTAAATCCAGCCCCGACAGCAGGGGTTTATGGCCAATGTTTACGTGCAGATCAGAAACGCTGAGTAAGCTCATCATCCCCCCAAGCGGTTGCGTTGATTCAATAACAGCGCCAAGAAGAACGGCGCGCCCAAGATGGCGGTGACTAAGCCCACCGGCATCTCTGCCGGGGCCATCCAAGTGCGTGCCCCCAGATCCGCCAGCAATAAGATGGCTGCGCCCAAGGCGGCACTGAGTGGCAATAACGTGCGGTGATCGGGGCCAATCATCATCCGCACCAAGTGCGGCACCACCAGCCCAACAAAGCCGATCATGCCGGCGGCGGCCACGGCAATGCCAACCCCAAAGGCGGTCAGCATGATCAGTTTGA
Organism: uncultured Ferrimonas sp.; assembly: GCF_947489035.1. GTDB lineage: Bacteria > Pseudomonadota > Gammaproteobacteria > Enterobacterales > Shewanellaceae > Ferrimonas. The sequence goes on from NZ_CANLCI010000013.1 coordinate 30,040, forward strand.
TCTTCAGTTTTTCCACTTCAATGCCAAGGTGACGGGCTTCGGCTTCCCCCAGCAACAGCGCATTTAACGCCGCCGCTTGGCGCTGAAACTGCCACGCCAAAATCACCAAGGCGACAAAGCACAGGGCGATGGAGTGCCAACGGGCGGCGGATAAGGATCCCATCTGCCACAGGGTCAGATCCCGCAGCGCGGTTTCATCGGCGATGTAGGTTAAAAAGCCGATGCCGGAGCCGGTCAGCGCCGAGATAGCGACCCCCGCCAGCAGTAGCATGGTGACGGAAGTGCCGTTGCGGCTGTGGGCCAAACGGTAGATGGCTAAGGTGGTGACTAAGCCACCGGCGAAGGCAGCAAAAGGCACCGCGAATTCACCGGCGTTAGGGAACAACACAATGAATATGGCCGCGCCCAACGCCGCACCGGAGGAGACGCCGATGATGCCGGGATCGGCTAAGGGGTTACGAAACAACCCCTGCATGACCGCGCCACACTGCGCCATTAAGGCGCCAATGGCGATGGCCAGCAAAGTGCGCGGCAGGCGCACATTGCTGATCACCAGCTGTTCGTGGGGCAGCAGATCGGGGCTTTGGCTTTGCGCGGCCCAGGCCAGTACCCCTTTCAGTCCAGCCAGTGGCTCGATCGCCAACGGGCCGGTTACGATCGACAGCAGGCTTATCAACAACAGGCTTGCCAGCAATGGCAGCCATAATAAGCGGGCGTTTGCGGGCATTAGTGGATCTCCACCAAGCGCTGTGCCAGTGCTTCAACTTCGGTTAATGCGCTTGGGCCTAAACCGCCCATCAGCGCGCTGGCAGGCAATTTGTGGATCTGTTGCTGTTGCCCGGCGGCGGTGAATTTCAGCAGCGGCAACTCTTTTAACAGCAAGTTGGCGCTGTCTACCTTGTCGCCATCTTCGCTTGGTTTGGTAACCAAAATCAGATCGGGGTTCATCTTCAACAGGGTTTCTTGGTTAATGGTTTTGTAGCCGCTAAAACCGGCGCCATTGATGCCACCCGCCAGCTTAATTAACCGATCCGCAGGGGTGCCATCGCCGCCTAAGCGCGGGCCACGATCGCCACGCAGCAACATAAACAGCACCGTGGGTTGGCGCTGCAGTGACTCGCGCAATGCCACGATGTGATCCAGCTGGCCCCGCAGTTGCTGTCGCAGTGGTTCGGCTGCGTCGTTGCGATCCAGCAGATCCGCCACCACGCCAACGTTATTCAACAGCTGCTCTGGGGTGTCGGCGCTTGGCAGTACCTGCACGTTAATGCCCGCATCGCGCAGCACATTTAAGCTGGTTTCTGGGCCCATCTCTTCACTGCCCATCACCAGATCCGGTTTGGTGGTCAGCAAGCCTTCAGCCGACAGGGCGCGGTGGTAACCCAGCTCGGCGATGTTGTCGCGACTGATCGCGGTTTTACTGCCCATGTCGATGCCCACCAATTTGGTTTCGGCGCCCAAGGCCAACACCAGTTCGGTTAAGCCATAGCCGACACTGACCACGCGTTCTGCGGCGACGGTTGGCAGACTGGTGAGGGCGAGTAAAACGGCGCTGCTGGCCAGTTTGGTTATTGAATTCATGATCATTCCTCCATCACGATTTGGGTTTGGTCGATCCGCTGCGCTTGCAGCAGTGCCAGTAATTTCATTAACGGTTGCACCGGCGCTTGGCTGTCGGCAGCCACCACCACGGTGCGTTCTGGGTGGGCTTTATGGGCGGCGATAAAGGCGGCTTTGAACTGGTCAAAATCGCCAAAGGGTTGTTGGTTGAGGGCGTAGTAAGGCGCTTGCGGCAGTACGTTTACCGCCAGTGCGTGACCGTCGTTCAAGTTCACTAGGCTGGTTTCTTGCTGCTGCGGCACGTCAACCGGCAACGCCATCAGCTGGGTGTTGGCGGTTAACAGCAGAAACACCAACACGATAAAGATGATGTCGATCAGCGAGGTCAGATCGATCTGCTCGCTGAGGCCCGAGGACGGCGGTTGACTGCGGATCACGCCTGCATCTCCTGTTGGCTGCGCGGCGCGATCCCGGCCAACCACAGATTGAGGTGATTCAGTACGTGTTCCATCTTCGCCAGTTGGCGCTCGGCCCACAGATTCAGCAGATGGGCCCCGCCAATGGCAGGCAGGGCGATGCACAGCCCTGCGGCGGTGGTGTACATCGCTTGGCCAAGGCCGCTGGCCAGCAGTGCGGGGCTGACTGGGCCATCGACGCTGCCGATGGCGGCAAACATGTCGATTAAGCCCAACACCGTGCCCAGCAGCCCCAACATCGGACTGATGATGCCAATCACCATCAACAAACGCAGGCCACTGCTTAGGCGGCGGCGCTGCTTTTGCAGCCACACTTGGGCGATCTCTTCGCGCAGGCTTTTCTCTTGCTGAGCGTGGCTGAGCAACATGGCGGCCCCTTGGCACAGCAAGCTGGAATGGCTGGCCAATTGCTGCTGCAGCACGTCAATCTGCAGCGGCTGGCGGCACTCTAAGCGCTTCAGCCATGGGGCGCGGCGCCCGCTGGTGAACAGCACCAGCACGGTGCGTTCAAGCAAAATAATTAAGCTAAGACTCAGACAGATAAACAGCGGCCAGGCCATAGGGCCAAGCTGTGCGATGGAGTGTTGAATAAACGCCATGGGGTGCTCGTGGTTCAGTTAAGGGCGAAACGCACTGGGATCTGCACCCGAGATGGGTGGCCGATGCCATTGCGGGTTAGCGGCATAAATTGCCACTGCTGTACGGCGGCAAGCGCGGCGCGGTCGAGGCTGTTAAAGCCACTGCTGCTGAGCATCACCAGTTTGGTTTGGGCGCCTAATTCATCCAGCCACACCTCGATTTGGGTGGTGCCTTGCTGGTTGCGTTTGCGCGCCAAACGCGGGTATTTCGGTGGCGTTGGTGGCTGGCGGAATACCGGCTTATCCAGCTGTTCAGGTTGCAACTTGGCGCCTTGTTTACTGGCGCTTGGGGTTGCGACGGGCTCGGCTACCGGTTGCGGCTTGGGTTCTGGCTGTGGTGCCGGTTCGGGCTCAGGTTTCGGCTCAGGTTTGACGATGGGCTTCGGCACTGGCTTCGGTGTTGGTTTTGGCTGAGGTTTCGGCTGCGGCTTGGGTTCCGGCTTGGGTTCTTGCTGAGGCGTTGGCTTAGGCTTGGGCTCGGTGGCCAACCGGGCGGTGGTGATCGCCACGGTAACGCTATTACTTACCTGACCGCTGGCCACGGCGGCAGGCGTTGGGGTATCGAATGAGGCCACCACACACCCTTGGATCAGGACGGTGGTAAGGGCAGCGGCAAGGTAGCGTTTTGGGGTCACGGTAATGGCAGTTGCAAGCAATGATGGCGGCAGCATAGTCGCAAATGGAGATCAAATGCAAATACAAATAATTCGTATTTGATCTAAATCTAAAAGTGTTTTACATTGCGCCCCACTGACCACCCTAGAGCGCCGTTTTAGCTTGTTGCTTGGTATATCAAGTTGATAGCAGCAGCAAACGCCGCCGTTGTTCGGAGTGACGATGCCAAATTTGGCTTTGCAGGACGACACCATTACCGGCAAGGACTCGCCGGATCCGCTCAAATTCGCCTTTGAGCAAAAGCGCAGCGCCCACGCCGGTGGCATGAGCATGCCGCCGCTGACGGCCGACGCAGCCCAGCACAAACTGACCGAGCTATTAGGGCAACCTGGCCGCGCCGGTAAGCGCCGGGCGCTGTACATTCACATCCCTTTTTGCCGCGTGCGTTGCACCTTCTGCAGCTTTTTTCAGTACGCCTCTAGCAAGAAGCTGGTGGATCACTACTTTGAGCTGTTGCTGATTGAACTGAAGCGCAAAGCCAACACCGAATACGCCCGCAGTGCGCCGTTTCAAGCGGTGTACATTGGCGGCGGCACGCCAACGGATCTGAGCGCCGAGCAACTGCGGATCTTAGGCCAAGCGGTGCGGGATCATTTCCCCTTAAGTAACGACTGTGAATTCACCCTAGAAGGGCGCTTAAACCGCTTCAGCGACGACAAATTTGTTGGGGCGTTGGATGGCGGCATCAATCGGTTCTCGTTTGGGGTGCAAAGCTTCAATACCGAGGTGCGTAAAGCGGCCAAACGCTTAGACGACCGTGATTACATCATCAATCGTTTGCAGCAGTTAAGCGCCGCCGACGAAGCGCCGATCGTGATTGATCTGCTGTTTGGCTTGCCTTACCAGAGCGAATCGATCTGGCGCCAAGATCTGGCCGATGTGATTGAATCGGGCGTCCACGGGGTCGATCTGTATCAACTGATCGACTTGCAAGGCACGCCCATGCTGACCCACTGTGAACAGGGCAAGGCACCGCCACCGGCCAGCACCACCTTTAAATCCGAGCTGTATCGCCTTGGCGATCAGCACATGGCGCAAGAGCGTTTTCGCCAGATCAGTTGCAGCCACTGGGCGCGGGATCACCGCGAACGCAGCCTGTACAACTCAATGGTGAAATTTGGGGCTGAGATCCTGCCGATTGGCGCCGGAGCAGGTGGCAACTTTGGCGGCTTTGCCACCATGCAGCCACGGGACATCGACCAATACCAACAGCTGCTCGACGCCCAGCAATGGCCGAGCGCGATGGTGCTGCCCAAAACCGAAAATGGCCTGAAAGCCAAACTGGTTGGGTTGTGCGATGAAGGCGGCATTGCCAGCCGTGCCATTGGCGACACCCTGTTTAAGCAAGCTAAGCCGCTGTTTGCCGTATGGCAGCAACGAGGGCTGGCTACCGTGACCGATCGTCGAGTGGATTTCACATTGGCGGGCCGTTTTTGGCAGGTCAACCTGTGCAACGGCTTACTGAAATTTTTAGATACCACCAAGCAACACGCGCCACAGGGCGCCATGGAGAAAAGCGCATGAACCCATTATCGACTCAGATCGCCGAGCAACTGGACGGCAACCCCGGTTTGATGCCCGCCCAGATCGCCGCCGAACTGAACTGCAGCGAATTTGATGTGGTCGCCAACCTGCCTGCGCCGATGGTGGCGCTGCTGCCACGGGATCAACTGGATCCGTTACTTGCAGAGCTGCCGCAGTGGGGCAACACCACCACCATTATCTCGGTGGCCGGTTGCATCTTTGAATTTAAAGGGGCGTTTCCTCGCGGCAAATATGGCCACGGTTACTACAACCTGATCACCAAAGGCGACGGTTTGCATGGCCACCTAAAACTGGACGTGGTGACCGACATCGCCTTGGTGAGCAAGCCATTTATGGGATCAGAAAGCCACAGCATTCAGATGTTCGATGGCAACGGCGCCATCGTCTTTAAAATCTACTTAGGGCGCGATCGCAAACGGGTGTTGATCCCAGAACAAGTGGCTCGCTTTACCGAGCTAAAAGCCGAACACAGCAGCCAAGCCGCCTGATAAGCGCCAACCGGACGAGGTTATTGATGGACCAAGCACAAAAAAATGAACGCTTAAGCGGGCGCCTGCTGCCAGAGATTGAGGCGTTTAAACACAGCCGCCAAACCCTGCTGCTGGCCAGCATCGATGACGCTGGGTTGCCGAGCGTAAGCTACGCCCCTTATGCGGTAGATGAAGCGGGCTTTTATATTCAGATCAGCGATTTGGCCAAGCACGGCAAAAACCTAAAACAGTGTAAAAGTGTCTCGGTGATGCTGCTGCAAGATGAAGCGGAAGCCAAATCGGTGTTCGCTCGCAAGCGCTTAACCTTTGACGTGACCGCAGAGCACTTAAGCCGCGATAGCGACGATTTTGTGGCCGGTCGGGCGGCGTTAGTGGCGCGCTTTGGCGAGATGGCGGAAAACCTGTCGGCGCTGGGGGATTTCAACATGTATCGGTTGGTGCCAAGCAAAGGCTTATACGTGAAAGGCTTTGGCCAAGCGTTTGAGATTGGCGGCGCAGACATGAGCCAAATCAACTGGAAAACCGGCGAAGGCAAAGGCCACGGCCACGCGCAACCCGCGTAACCCTCGCCACTGTTGGTTACGCTAGGGCGCCGACCCTCCCTTAGGCGCCCTTGGCATTGCACCACCTCTCTTCCCCCCCCTGTTTATCTTGAGATCTGTTATGTCCCACACCACCTCCGTTCCTGTTTGGATCTTGGCGTTGTTGCGCCCTCATTGGCGCCAAGCGTTGTTGGCCGCCATCGCCTTGCTGCTTGGTTCGCTCAGTTGGTTGGCGCTGGGGCAGGGAGTGAAGTATCTGGTGGATCAAGGCTTTGGCAGCAGCAACGGCAGTGGCAGCGACACCATTGATGCGGTGATGCTGGGGATCTTAGGGCTAAGTGGGATCAGCGGCGTGGCGGCGTTTTTTCGCTTCTACCTGATGACGTGGTTGGGGGAGCGGCTAAGCGCCGACATTCGCCAAAGTGTTTACGCTCACCTGCTGACACTGTCGCCTCAGTTTTACCAAAACACTCGCACTGGCGAGGTGATCTCGCGTTTCACCAGCGACACCACGGTACTGCAACACGCGGTGGGGATGAGCCTGTCGATGGCGCTGCGTTCCAGCGTCACCATTATTGGCGGCTTGGTGATGATGCTGCTGGCCAGTGTCGAGCTTACCCTCTACGTACTGTTAGCGGTGCCAGCGGTGTTGGTGCCGATTAAGTTGTTGGGCAAAAAGGTGCGCCGTTTTGCTCGCCGCAGCCAAGATGCGGTGGCGCAGATCAGCGTGCATGTGGATGAAAGCCTGCACGCCATCCACACGGTGCAATCCTATGGCCACGAAAGCGAAGCCCAGCGCGGGTTTGAGCAGCGGGTTGAGGCGGTGCTGAGCGCGGCCTCGAAACGGATCTATTACCGCGCGTGGCTGGTGGCCAGCGTAATGACCCTAAGCATTGGAGCGATCACCATCGTGGCGTGGTTAGGGGCGCATAAAGTGCTTAATGGCGCCATGAGCGCCGGTGAGATCTCCGCCTTTTTGTTTTACGCCCTGGTTACCGCTGGTGCCGTCGCCACCATCAGTGAAGTGTTGGGGGAAGTACAGCGTGCCAGCGGCGCCGGCAGCCGCTTACTGGAACTGTTGAATAGCCCGGTAGACATTGTCGCACCAGTGCCAGCCACGCCATTGCCGCAACCGCTGCAGGGGCAACTGATCCTGCGGGATCTGTACTTTGCTTACCCCAGCGATCCACAGCAGCACGCCTTGGCGGGATTAAATTTGCAGCTGCAAGCGGGGCAGCGCACCGCCATTGTTGGCCCCAGCGGCGCGGGCAAATCCACCTTGCTGCAACTGTTGCAGCAGTTCTATCGGCCGCAGCGGGGGCAGATTTTACTGGATGGGATCGATCTGGCCACGGTGGATCCTCATCCGCTGCGACAGCAGTTTGCCTTGGTGCCACAGCAGCCGGTGATTTTTGCCAGCAGCGTGCTAGACAACATCCGTTATGGCCGCCTAGAGGCCAGCGACGACGAGGTGTATGCCGCCGCCGCTGCCGCCAACGCCAGTGAGTTCATCGAACAATTGAGCAACGGCTACCACACCGAACTGGGCGAGCGCGGCGTGCGCTTATCCGGCGGCCAAAAACAGCGCATCGCCATTGCCCGAGCCATGTTGGCGCAGCGGCCTTTGTTGCTGTTAGACGAAGCCACCAGTGCCCTAGACGCGCGCAGCGAACAACTGGTGCAGCAGGGGCTTGGCCGGTTAATGGCAGGCAAAACCAGCTTAATCATCGCCCACCGCCTCGCCACCGTGATGGACGCCGATCGCATCGTCGTGCTGAATCAAGGCCGCATTGAAGCCATCGGCACCCACCAACAGCTGCTGCAACAAAGCGCCCTGTACGCCGAATTAGCGCAACTGCAATTGGTGGGGTGATGTTGGCAGAGTGCCGAGGTTCGATGAGTGCGCAGGTTTGATAAGTGCGTAGATTCGATGAGTTCGTAGGTTTGATTAGCCGCAGGCGTAATCGAACAAGGGGTGGGCGCAGCGGCAGCGGATTGGCACAAGGGTTATGCACATCAGCTTGGTACGTGCGCCATGCCATCGCGCTGCTGTCCGTTACCCCCCACTCGGCCGTTTTTGCAGTTTGCGCTGCAGGGTGCGGCGGTGCATGCCCAGCTGGCGGGCGGTGGCAGAGACGTTGCCGTTGTTGGCGCTGAGGGTTTGATGCAGGTGCTCCCACTCGAGCCGTTCTGGCGACATCACGATCTCGGTTAGATCCTCAACCTGTGGGGCATCGCCGTTCAGTGCTTTTAACAACGATTTGGTGTCGGCGGGCTTGGCGAGGTAGTCGTCGGCGCCGCGGCGCATCGCTTCTACCGCGCTGCTGATGCTGGCAAAGCCGGTTAACAGCACCAGCCGCACTTTGGGCAGGGCGCAGCGCAGCGGTTGGATCAGTTCTAGGCCGCTGTAACCGGCCAGGTTCAGATCCAGCAGGATGTGGCTGGGCTGGGTTTGCCGCGCTTGCACCAGCGCATCGCAAACCTGATGCACCTGAATGCAGTCGTAGCCGTGCTGGCTTAAACGCCGTGCCAGCGTACCCGCAAAAACAACATCATCTTCAATAATTAACAGCTTCATGGCCGTGCTCGATAGGGCAGGGTTACGGTGGCGATAGCGCCACGGGCGGCGTGGTTGTTGCCCAGCTGCAGCTTGCCGCCCAGCCGTTCAATGCTGGCGTTGCTTAGCATCACGGCCATGCCAAACCCGTGGGGGTTGTCTACTAAGCCTTGGCCGAGCGCCTGTAAACGCTGTGGATCGATGCCGCTGCCCTGATCGGCAATCGATAAGCTGATCTCATCCTTCGCCAGATGCCACTGCATCATCAAGCTGTTTTGCTGTTGCTGCTGATTGGCGTTAACCGCATTTTGCGCCAAGTTCAGCAGTGCAGGCAGCAGCATCGCATCGGTTTTCAACTGCCCTGTTGGTACGGATGATGGCCACTGTTGCTGCTGTTCGGGGTATTGCAGAGTGATGATGGCGGCCAGTTGCTGCTGCAGTTCGCTGGCGTGAACCCAGCGCTGCTGGTTGTGGCGCACATCATTGGCCAACTGGCGAAAGTAATTAAGGTGATCGCCACACTGGGCGATTGGCTGTGCTAATTCGTTGATGGCGGGGCTGTTTGGGTATTGCTCGGCCAGTTCTTCGTACAGCAGTTGGATGGTGGCGAGCGGCGTGGCGAGGTTATGGGTAACTTGAGCCGATGCGGTGCCCAGCGCCAGCAGCTGTTCTTGCTGTAACTGCATTTCGCGGCTTTGGGCTAAGCGCCGTTCGCGACGGACGATCATCTTAGCCATGGTGCCAACCACTAAGCTCACCACCACGGCCGACAACAGAAAACTGACCCACATGCCAAGGTAGTGTTCGGTCATGTCCATTTCATGCATCACCATCATTTTGGGCATGTTGTACACCAGCAGGCTGTACGCGCCGATGGCAGACAAGGTAACCACAAACAGGTGCAGCAGCGGCAGGCTTACCCCAGCAAACACCACTGGCAGCAACAACACCGAAACAAAGGCGTTGGTGGCGCCACCGGAATAGGCCAACAGAGCGGTGTAAAGCACCAGATCGAGCATGATTTGCAGCAGTTGGGTGGTGCGCCCCAATTGGGTTTGGCGCCACAGCAACATCATGCTGATCAGGTGCAGCACCGTGCCGCTGGCCACGATAAGCGCGCGGGCTTGGTCGATGCTGTTGCTGCCTTGCCACCAAGGCAAAAGCGCCAGAATTATGGCCACCAAGGGCAGCCAAATTGAACGAAAAACGAGTAGTTTATGGCAGCTGCTGGCCGCGATAAGTGACTGGTTTAAATGGTGAAAAGAAAGGTTCAAAATCAAGGCCAGCGGGTGAAAGAACGCTCATTTTAAAGCAAGCAATGGCACTTACAATGGCTGGGGTGCGACCAATTGTCGCAGTTGTTTAGGTTTTGCTTTGGGTCATGGCCAAGATCCGTATTAATGCACCGAATTGGTTGAGTTGATAGGGATGTAGCGCCAAATGATGAAGGCAAAAATGATCAGCGTCGCCGTGGCTGTGCAGTGGGCTTTGTGGGCCCCCACCGCGCTGGCGATGATACAAGATAAGGCCATGTTGGGCGGCGACGAGGCCACGGTAAAGGCCGCCGCCGATGCGCCGCAACGCTGTGATAAGCACAGCTGCGACGAAGTGATTGTGATTGTGGCAGACACCATGCAACAAGCGTTAACCACGGTTGCCAACCCCAAGCTGCCACGGCAGCCGATCCCCACCTTTGATGGCTCTGGTTTTTTGAAAACCATCCCCGGCTTTAACGTTACCCGCAAAGGCGGTGCCGGTGGCGACATCAGTTTGCGCGGCATGGCCGGTTCGCGCATCAGCGTGCTGAACGATGGCCAGCAGATTGGTGGCACCTGCGGTGGCCGTATGGATCCCCCCACCAACTACATCGCCCCCGATACCTACGAACAGGTAACGGTGATTAAGGGGCCGCAAACGGTGAAATACGGCCCAGTAGGCAGTGCCGGAACGGTGCTGTTTGAGCGGGATCATTACGGCATGGATCAAGCCGGATCAGAAGGGCGAGCGGCGTTAACCTTAGGCAGTTTTGATCGACTGGATTACGTGACCGAAATTAAGGTGGGCGACGGCCAGTACTACAGCAGCTTGGATCTGAACGGATCAGAAAGCGATCACTATAAGGATGGCGACGGCAAGCCGATCCAATCCCGTTACGATCGGGACAATTTAAGCGCTGCCTTTGGTTGGGCCCCTAGCGACGATCAGGTGGTCGAGTTGAGTTACGGGCAATCCAGCGGCAGCGCCGAATACGCCGATCGAACCAATAAGGCTCGGGTTATTGATAATGAAAACGGGTCGTTGCTGGCGAAAACCGCGCTGGATCAGCCGCTGCTGAAGCAATTGGAGTTCCAAGGCTACTGGAACGAAAACGACCACATTATGGATAATTTCGATAAGGGCGGCGATGACGCGATGGGGATGAACCCGCGCCGCACCACCTACGGCGCGCACCTGTGGGCAGAGCTGGAGTTCGACCGGAATTGGCAAGCGACCGTGGGCGTTGATTTTATTGATTCCACCCAAGAGATGCGCGGCGGTAAAACCTTAACGCAACTGCACGCTGCGGCCTTCAATAAGGTGTTTAACCAACAAAATGTCGGGCTGTTTGTGGAGGCTGAACACCGCCTCGGCACTGGCACACTGTTCAGTGGCGTGCGTTACGATAACTGGCAAACCACGTTGCTGGGTTCGTGGGCGAGCGGCGCTAAAGCCACCGACAACAGCGATGATCTGTTCAGCGGTTTTGTGCGCTATCAGTACGATATTGGCCAGCATCAATACTACGCTGGGTTGGGCCATTCCGAGCGGATTGCCGATTACTGGGAAGTGATGCGCGCGGGCAAAACACTGACCCTAGAGACCGAACAAACCAATCAGTTGGATATTGGCTGGATCTATTCTGGCGCGGTTGAGTTAACCACCTCATTGTTCTACGCCGATCTGCAGGATTATATTCTGATTGATGTGAATGCTGCTCCGGCGGCGCGCAACATCGACGCTACTTTGTTTGGTGGCGAAGCCTCTGCCAAGTACGACTTTGCTGATAATTGGAATGCACTTGCCACCGTGGCCTACAGCCACGGCGACAACGACAGCGATGATGTGGCCTTGGGGCAGGTATCGCCGCTGGAAGGCCGCTTGGCGCTGAATTACCAACGGCAGAACTGGTCGTTTGGTGCTCTGTGGCGATTGGTGGCGCAGCAAGATCGCGTAGCGGAAGGGCAGGGCAATATTGTGGGCCAGGATCTTGGGGAAACTGCCGGCTTTGGGGTGGTGTCGTTCAACGGCGCTTGGCAACCGTCGGATCAATTTCGGCTGAGCTTCGGCATTGATAACGTGCTGGATAAGCAATACGCAGAACACATCGCCAAAAGCGGCGCTGGTAATGATGCGTTGCCGATTAACCAGCGCACTCGGCAGGTGAACGAACCCGGCCGCAGTGGCTGGATCAAGCTCGGTTACGAGTTCTAACTCGGCACATCAGCGCGACCGTGCATCACACTAAAACGTCGCTAACGCGGCGTTTTTTCTTGAAGGTCATTGGTGGCGTGGTGGCGCTGGTGATGTTAGGGCAAAGGAGTCGGGCGACGGTTATCCGTTGCTGCGGTGATGCACCGCGCGGCCTTTATGTCGATGTGTCAGCGGTTGGCATGAGGTACCACAGCACCAAGGCCACCAAAAATAGGGCGGGAATGTCGCCAAGCATATTGGCATGCTCGGTTTCATCGATAATGGCTTGCACCAGCATGATGCCGCCATGAACAATGCTCGACCAAACGGTGAACCAAATCAGGCTGGCGTGGGCCAGTGGATCTTTGCCAGCCCGAATAAGAAACACCCCTAATGTGATGTAGATCCCCATGATCATCTGTTCATATTCCGGCTGAGCTGGGGTCCAGCTCCAGCCTGAAGGCCAAATCACCATCATCATGGCGGGCACGGCGACAATGAACATGATCCCAATGGCATAGAGTGCAATTTTAAGCAGCTTAATGTTTCCTTTCGGGTTCATCACTTTTCCTATTGAGATCAGTTCAGTTTTACAGGATCGGGCGGTTTATAAGCGCAAAGGTGCCGATGAAGTGGCAGGGGGTTTTTTACGCTGACGCTGGTAGCCATAAAGGGTGACAACAGTTGCTGTGTTGCTGGGTAAGATGTTGATTAACGGTTGTTATTTAAGGGTTTGTTATGTGAGTGCGAATAACAGATCCCAGCCAGAATCATTCCCCTTTACGCAGAGGATTAATTATAACGGGGAATAATCAGAGTGCAGGTTTATTAGAGGGGAAAATAACCCACGGCTTTTTACGGTGATTAAATAAATCGATTTAACCACCCATTTTATTTTTCTAATTAAGCGCTTAGTACTCACAGCGAGGCTTGGCGCCCGTGTTGCGAGTTACTGTAGGCATAGCTGATAGCTGGTAACTGATAGCGGTGTCGGGCAAAGGCAGCCAGTGGCATAGCGTAAGTGCTGCACGCAGCATATTGGCCACTGGCTTCGACGCAGATTATCCGCCGCAATGGGCAGGCACTGGCATTAACGCCGCCGTTAGCGGGAAGAGGGCACCATTGGCAGCGGCACCACCAGTTGCATTAACAACAGCGGCAGGGCGATCAAGTTGGCCATTAGCCACAGCAGCTGTTCCGCCAAGGCGTCCAGTTGCAGATAGAACAGAGTGCTGGCGATCGCCATCAACATGACCGCAGGGGTACGCCAATAGGACGGCAGTAGGCCGTGATCACCATTGGCTTTGGGGCGGCTTAACAGCAGCAGGGTGATGCTGGCGAGCAGAATAATGACTGAACTGTTCATGGTGTCGATCCTTATTGGTGATGGGCTCAAGATCCGTTTGAGTCGTTTGTGGTGCAGCCCATCGTTACTCACTCTGAAAAGGCTGTAAATGATAACAGTTGTCATTTGTTCGATGGTGGCTTCAATTTGTGATCCGGTCGTCGTCACCAAGGCGGTTGCAGTAGCTTTTTTCAACAATATCGCGCGCACTCGCTTGATTGTGGTGGTGACTTTCAGGCAGGGCGATGCCACCCAAGCCGAGCTAATGGGCGTCATGCCACTCGCTCTTAAGTGAGCGGCATGACGCCAATCGACTCAGCTTGCTGACTGGCGGGGATCGACGCCGTGCGTTAAGCGTGTTGGCATTGGCGCTGGATCAGGGCTCTTAGCCAGCGGTGGGCGGGATCGTTCCCGCGATGTTTATGCCAAAACAGGGTGTAACTCAGTGGCGATAACGACAGTGGCAGCGGCAGTATGGTCAGCGGATGCAGGCTGGCCATGTAGTGGGCGTAGCGCTGGGGCAGGGTGGCGATCATGTGGGTGTGGCTGCACAGCTCGGCGGCGCTGTACAGATCCGGCACATACAGCGCCACGTCCCGCGGTGTGCCTTGCGCTGCTAGGGTGGAATCCAGCAGCCAGCGCTCCTGTTGGTAAGACTTGATGGCGATGTGGCGCTGCGACAGGTAGCCGTGGCGATCCCAGTTGGCGCGTAACAGCGGGTGGTTGCTGCTAACCACACAACACAGCGGATCTTGAAACAGCTCGAGGGCATCGATGTCGTCTGGTTTGGCGAGGGTTGGCACGCCGTCACCGGGGTCGCGATCGGTGCCGGTAATGGCAAAATCCAACTGCCCTTGTTGCAACCGCTCAAACGTATCGGCGCCCCAATTGCTGCCCTCAAGGGTGATCCCCGGGGCTTGGCTAAACAGCGTGCCAATAAATTTGGGAAACAGTAACGCATACAGGCTTTCCACGGCGGCGATGCGAAAGCTGGCGCGGCTTCGGCTGGGATCGAAGTGATCGGCGCGGGTGAGGTTGTCTATCCCAAACAAGAGCTCGGCCAGCAGCGGCTGCAACCGTCTGGCTTTGGCGGTGGGGGCCATGCCATAGCCGGCGCGGGTGAACAGCGGATCATCAAACAGTTGCCGTAATCGCGCCAAATTTTTACTGACGGCGGATTGGCTTAAATGCAGCCGCTCGGCGGCTTTGGTGACGTTGTTGCACTCCAGCAGCACATGCAAACACACCAGCAGATTGAGATCGATCCGGGCTAATTTCTCAAACGACATAAGCGGTTAAATAACTATTCCTGACAGGGATTGTTATGCGGATTATGTATCATTATTGCGACTTTTACCGCTGGGTTATGCTGCGCCGCATCGATTGCCTGATCTTAAGTGGAGTTCTTATGTTGGATCTGATGATTACCGTTGCTATTGGCCTGATTGGTGGCATTGCGGTGGGGACACAAGCGCCGATTGCGGCGGCGATGTCGCAGCGCGTGGGGGGCGCCGCCAGCAGCGTGATCGTCCACGCCGGTGGCTTGGTGGCGTCGCTGTTGTTGCTGTTTGGCCGCGGCGGCGAAGGCATGAGCCAATGGCGGGAGTTGCCGTGGTACATGCTTGGTTGCGGCGCGTTGGGCTTGGTGCTGTATTTGACCATCAGCCACACTATGCCCAAATTGGGCGCGGTGGCGGCCATTGCGCTGATCATCATCGGCCAGCTCGTGGCTGGGGTGGTGATCGATTCCCTTGGGGCCTTTGGGGCTGTGCCCAAAGCGTTGGATCTGACTCGATTAGTGGGGATCGGCGTGTTGTTGCTGGGCGCCTACTTGGTGATCAAATAAGGCCAGAGTTGGTCGCGTATTAAGGACAGGAGCAGCGCATGAAAGTGCTTATTACCGGCTCGGCCGGGCGCATTGGCCGTCATATCTATGTGCAACTGATGGCGCAGCATGAGGTGGTGGGGTTTGATCGTAGCCCCTGCTCCACCACCGATGTGGTTGGCGATCTGCGCGATCGGGCGTTGCTGGATAAGGCGCTAATTGGGGTGGAGGTATTGATCCACTGCGCCGCCTTGCACGCGCCGCAGTTGGGGCATTGCAGCGACGATGAATTTACCGACATCAATGTGCAAGCCACCGAGCAGTTGCTGCAGCTGGCCGCCAAGCATCAGGTGGCCCACATCATCTATACCAGTACCACCGCGCTTTATGGCGAGGCATCCACCCCCACCGGGCGCGCGGGTTGGATTAACGAAGCGACGTTGCCGCAACCGAAAACCATCTACCACCGCAGTAAAGTTGCCGCCGAGCAGCGTTTGCAACAATTCGCTGTGGCGCAAGGGCTGCCGGTGACGGTGCTGCGGATCGGCCGCTGCTTTCCCGAAGCGGCGGATAAGATGGCGGTGTATCGGTTACACCGCGGCATCGATGCCCGCGATGTGGCCTCGGCTCATTGTTGTGCGCTGAATCAGCGCTTATCTGGTTTTAACTGCTTTATTATCTCGGCGCCAACGCCGTTTCGTCAGCGCCATTGTCAGCAGCTGTTTGAGGGGGCGGATCAACTGATCACTGAGCTGGAGCCGCAACTGGCGGCGGAGTTTGCGAGGCGTGGCTGGTTGCTGCCGCGGCGCATTGATCGGGTTTATGACTCGTCGCTGGCGCAACAACGGCTGGGCTGGCGGCCGCGTTATGGCTACCAAGGGGTACTGGATCTGTTAGACGAGCACATCGCCGAAGTGCTGCCGGTGCGCCGGTGCGAGCGGCACTGAATGGCGTTAGCCTTTGTGGAAGCGGCCGTGGCGCAAAAACGCATCGCATTGGCTGGCAACGTCGTCGGCGATCAACATGCTGGTGTGGGTAACGTCGAGGGTGAGGTGATCGCGCATGCCTTCAAGCTCGGTTTCGCTGATCTGCACGGTGCCATCGCTGTGCGTGTCGGTGGCCCCCACCACCGTGCCCATGCCAAAACTGTTGTGGCCGGCTAAGCTGCCCAGCGCCACGGGGCTGGTCCAGCGTTGCGGCGCATTATCGGTGAGGCCGTGCTCGGCGGCGTTGCCCAGCAACAGCCCCAAGCCCCAATCGCTGAGCTGCTTGGCCATGCGCGAACTGCGTAATGGGCTGCCTAAGGTGACCACTTTGGAATCGGGATGCAGCTGGGTTTGATGGACGTAGTGGGTCAACATCACCCCACCCAAACTGTGGCCAATCAGGTAACAGGGCTGGGTTTTATCCAGACTGGCGTCCAGCTTGGCAAACAGCGCGTCGGGGTCGATTTTCATCGAGTTGTAGCTGATGCACTCGGTTTGCCAGCCCGCTTGCTGCAACTTCTTCGCTAGTGGCCACATCACTAAGCCGTTCATGTAAAGCCCATGCAGTAACACCACTTTGGCCATCTTTGCCGATCCTTTGCTGACGAGTAAGCGGATGCTACTAACAATAGCGCCTTAACCCAAGGGCGTGACCTGCGGTAAGCCGTCGCTTTTGCTTATGCGTTCATTAGTGTGGCGATGCCAAACAGCACGAACAGGGCGGCGCTGATGCGATGGATCCACACCATGGGCAATTTGTCGGCACTGTAATTGGCGGCCCAGATCACCGGCACATTGGCCAGCATCATGCCTAAGGTTGTGCCGGCGACCACCCAATAAAAATCGCTGTACTTGGCGGCCAGCAGCACCGTGGCCACTTGGGTTTTGTCGCCAATCTCGGCCAGAAAAAACAGCACCGTGGTGGCCACCAAAGGGCCGTAGCGATAGAGGCTGGACTCGTCGGCTTCGACGTTGTCGGGGATCAACATCCACGCGGCAACGGCAAAGAAGGAACCCGCCAACAGATAGCTCAGGGCGTTGCCGCTCAGCCATTGCTGCGACCAGCCATAGAGCCACTGGCCGAGCCAAGCGGCGCCAAAATGGTTAACCACGGTGGCCAGTAAGATCCCTAAGCAGATCAACCACGGGCGCCGAAAGCGACTGGCTAAAATAAAGGCTAATAGCTGGGTTTTGTCGCCAATTTCGGCAATGGCGACGGCACCGGTCGAGGACAAAAACGCTTCCAAGACTGACTCCAATAGTGAAAATAAGCGCGCAGTGTAAAGAAAATGGATGCCAATCGCTAAAAAATGCAGCAGTTGAATGCGCGCCAACAACAAACTGTGACGCTGATCACTTGTGGCGTTGGCGGCTGGCAACGTAGTCTGAATGCGCTTCCTTTTTGAGAGAAATCTGATGACTTGCGTAATCTATTATTACGCTCGATTTTGCCAGCCCTAATGGTAATAGTTGAGTGTAAGTAACCAAACTATTTGCCATTAGGGCTAATTGAACTCCCGACCGACGGTCGCGGATCAATTGGCAAGATGGTGATGGTTTCGGACGCGCAACCTGTCTCTCCTCCTCTTCTCAATACTCCCCGCCCTGACGTCATCCATTTTCTGATGTGATGAGCGACAAAATGAACACTCGCAGTAAATTAATAGGCGCCACCCTAATTGTGGCAGGCACCTCGATTGGTGCCGGCATGTTGGCCTTGCCATTGGCAACCGCCGCGATCGGCTTTTGGCCAGCGATTGCGATGATGCTGATCACCTGGGGCTTATCCGCCTACAGCGCGCTGCTGATGTTGGAAGTAAACCTAAAAACCGGCGACACCCTGAATCTGCACAGCATGACCGGCAAGGTGCTGGGCCGCAAAGGCCAGCTGCTGGGCATGGTGTCGATGCTGGCGCTGTTGTACGCCCTAACGGCGGCCTACTTAAGCGGCGGCTCGTCGCTGCTGATGCTGAAGCTGGCAGGCATCTTCGAGCTGTCTCCGGCGTTTGCGGCGGTGCTGTTTGCCGCTTTGGTGGGCTCGTTCGCGGCCTTTGGGGTGAAGTACGTTGATGGCGCTACTCGCCTCTTATTTGCCATCAAAATGGTGGCCTTGGTGCTGGTGGTTGCTGGGCTGTTGCCACAGGTTGAACTCACCCAGATCAGCGCGGTGGCGCCCGTTGAAGGTTCGGTGTGGGCGGCGGTGATCCCGGTGTTGATCACGTCGTTCGGTTTCCATGTGTGCATCCCACCGTTGGTGAAATACTTAAATGGCGATGTGGCGGATCTGCGTAAAGCGTTGCTGGCGGGATCGCTGCTGCCCCTGTTGTGTTACGGCCTGTGGCTGCTGGTGGCACTGGGCAGCTTAACCATGTTGGAACGTGCAGCATTAAGCGATGGCGATGCCTTGGCGGCGTTGATCTCCAGCCTGAGCGACAAAGCCCAGTGGAGCGGCATCGCACAGGCGCTCACTTTGTTTGCTGATCTGGCGCTGCTGACCTCATTCCTGGGGGTGAGTTTAAGCCTGTTCGATTACCTGTCTGAGCTGTTCCGTTTAGGCAAAAGCGCGGGCAGCCGTGTGATCAACTGGGGCTTAACCTTCTTGCCACCGCTGGCGCTGGCGCTGTTTTTCCCCGGTGGCTTTGTGGCGGTGTTGGGCTACGCTGCGGTGCCGCTGATTGTGCTGATGGTGCTGTTGCCGGTGGCGATGGCGCGTAAGCTGCGCGATGGCAACGGCGGCTACCAAGTTTGCGGTGGCAATGGCGCGTTGGCCGTGGCGACCTTGGCAGGGTTACTGGTGATTGCCGCGCAAGTTTACACAACTTGGTAACAAGGGGGTGTTAATCCCTTAACCGCAGGGCGGGCTTCATGGTAGATTCGAACGGTTTGATAGAATCTGACTTGGAGCTCGTAATGAAAAAATGGATGTTGCCGCTACTGGCACTCACCAGCAGCGGTGTGGCGCAAGCCACGGAAGGGATGTGGCAGCCGTACCAACTGCCGGCATTGGCAGACAAAATGGAGCAGCTGGGCTTCAACATGGACGCCAACAAGATGGCGGACTTAAGCAAATTCCCAATGAACAGCGTGATCAACTTTGGCGGGTGTAGCGCTTCGTTTGTGTCGCCAAAAGGCTTGGTGGTCACCAACCACCACTGTGGCTACGGCGCCATCGCTTACCACTCCACCCCGGAAGACAACATTCTTGAAAATGGCTTCTTGGCGAAAACCTTAACCCAGGAAAAGAAGCCGGTGCCGGGTTACAAGATTTGGATCACCGAATCGATGAACGAAGTCACCGAACAGGTGATTGCCCCTGCGGCCAAGTTAACCGGCAAAGCTTACTTTGAAGCGATTGAACGCAATAAAAAAGCCTTGGTTGCCGAGTGTGAACAGGCTCCTTCTAGCCGTTGTGGCGTTTACAACTTCCACCACGGTGCCAGCTACTTCTTAGTGAAAGAGCTTGAGATCAAAGATGTGCGCTTGGTGTACACCCCGTCGATGTCGGTGGGCAAATACGGCGGCGATATCGACAACTGGATGTGGCCGCGTCATACCGGTGATTTCGCCTTCTTCCGCGCCTACGTGGGCAAAGACGGCAAGCCAGCAGAATACAGCGAAGACAACGTGCCCTACGTGCCGCAGCGTTTCTTGAAAGTGTCGAGCGCAGGCCTGAAAGACAATGATTTTGTGATGGTGATGGGCTACCCCGGCCGCACCAACCGTTACCGCACCGCGGCTGAGGTAACCAACGCCTTTGAGTGGACCTACCCGACCGCTCGCGATCTGCGTAACGAACTGATCGAGGTGATCAAAACCAATTCTGAAGACGGTTCTAAAGCACGCCTTGCCTACGAAGGCACCTTAGCGGGCTTGGCCAACTACGCCAAAAACTACCAAAGCATGATCGACGGTTACCGTAAGTCGGATTTTGCCGATCGCAAGCAAGCGGGCGAGCAAGCGCTGACGGCGTGGATCAATGGCAAGGGCGATCGGGCGGCGAAGTACGGCAACGTCACCACGGAACTCAGCGGTTTGATTGAACAATCCCAGCAGCATCAGCAGCGGGATATGATCTTGGGTTACCTGCGTTACAACCAGATGTTTGCCACCGCGCAAAAGTTGTACCGCTTGGCTAACGAGAAGCAAAAAGACGATTTAGACCGTAAACGCGGCTACCAAGAGCGCGACATGGATAATTTCAAAGCGGGCTTACAACGGATGGAACGCCGTTACGACGCCACCGTGGATAAGGCGATGTTGCTGCACCTGCTAGAGCGTTACGCCGCCTTGCCTACGTCAGAACGCTTTGCTGAACTGGATCAGGCCTTTGCCATTGGCGACCGCTTCGATAAAGCGGCAGTATCCGCGCGCTTAGAGCAGATGTACGCCAACACCGAATTGGGCGATGCCGATACCCGTTTAGCTTGGGTCAACAAAACCATTGCCCACTTTAATGTGTCGAAGGATCCGTTCATTAAGCTGGCCGTGGCCTACTACGACACCGCCTTAGCGCAAGAAAACCAAGAGAAAAGGTTAGACGGCGAGCTGTTGAAAGCCCGCCCGGCTTACATGAGCGCCATCATCGCCCACAAGCAAAGCCTGGGTGAGCAGGTGTACGCCGACGCCAACTCAAGCCTGCGCGTAAGTTTTGGTACCGTGAAAAGCTACAGTCCGCAAGATGGCTTGGTGGCTACCCCCTTCACCACCATGGAAGGCTTAGCGGTAAAGGCCACCGGCGAAGAACCGTTTGATGCCTCTGCTAAACAGCTGCAGCTGATCAAAGACAAGCAGTTTGGTGCCTACGCCGATAAAGCGGTGGGCTCGGTTCCGGTTAACTTCCTCTCTACCGTGGATACCACCGGCGGTAACTCTGGCTCTGCCACCATCAATGGTGATGGCGAGTTGGTGGGGCTGTTGTTTGACGGCGTGTATGAAAGCATCATCGCCGATTGGGATTACAACCCCGCCAGTGCCCGTTCCATCCACGTGGATTCCCGCTACATGCTGTGGGTAATGGATGAACTGGACGGTGCCGACAACCTGCTGCAAGAGATGACCATCGTTAAATAAATCGCGATCGGTTAAATAGTCAGCGAATGGCTTATGAATTGGGGTTAAAGGTTATGGTAATCATATACTTTGGCCTTTAACCCCAGTACTATCATTGGCGTTCACCAGATGCGCGACCATCGTATAATGGTATTACCTTAGCTTCCCAAGCTAATGACGCGGGTTCGATTCCCGCTGGTCGCTCCAACTGCTTCCCCAGCGGTTGTGGTTACCCCCTTACCTTGCTTTACCTTCCCCAAGATATGGATTGCAACGCCCCCTTGCGTGGTAACTGCGCCCGGATTGCGTCTGTTTTTTGATCGCGCTGGCCCCCGTTTTAGCTGCACAATTGCCCCCGCAGCCCCTGCACTTGGGTTGGCGCACACCGCGTGGATGACGTTATTTACAGCGGAGTGCCGAAAGCAACGCCAATTTTAGCTGCATGGCGCTGGTGAATTCATCGATGTCCGTTCATGCTTATTGGTTCTTAATTTCGCACTTCGTTACGGATAACGGCAATGCAATTTGAACAGATGCTGGCACAGCTGGCCGAGCAAGATGGCTCGGATCTTTACCTTACTCTGGGCGCCAAACCGGTGGCCAAATTCCAAGGGGCGTTACGGCCGCTGCACGACCAAGTGATGGATCGGGATAGCCTACGCCAGATCGCGCTCGGCATTATGGACGCCGAGCAGCAACAGGCGTTTGAGAAAGATCTGGAGATGAACTTGGCCATCGGCTTGGATGGGGTTGGCCGTTTTCGGATCAACATTTTTCAGCAACGCAACGCCATTGCGATAGTGGCGCGCAACATCAAAACCGACATTCCTCGCTTTGACGATCTGGGCCTGCCGCAGGTACTGAAAGAGGTGATCATGAAGCAGCGCGGCTTGGTGCTGTTTGTGGGCGGCACCGGATCCGGCAAGTCCACCTCGCTGGCCAGCTTGATTGATCACCGTAATCGCAACAGCGATGGCCACATCATCACCATTGAGGATCCGGTGGAGTACGTGCACGACCATCAACGCTGCATTGTTAATCAGCGCGAGGTGGGGGTGGACACCCGCAGCTTCCAAGCGGCACTGAAAAACACCCTGCGCCAAGCCCCGGATGTGATTTTGATTGGTGAAATTCGCGATCAAGAAACCATGGAACACGCCTTGGCCTTTGCCGAAACCGGCCACTTGGCGATCTCAACCTTGCACGCCAACAACGCCAACCAAGCCCTGGATCGGATCGTGAACTTCTTCCCCGAAGAGCGCCGCAGCCAGCTGTTGAATGACTTAGGCAATAACCTGCAGGCGTTTGTGTCACAGCGGTTGGTGCCCACGGCGGATGGCAAACGCTGCGCCGCGGTGGAAGTGATGCTTGGCACGCTGACGGTGCGGGATAAGATCAAAAAAGGCGAAAGTGCCGAGCTGAAAGAGATCATGAATAAATCGAAGCAGCTGGGGATGCAAACCTTTGATGGCGCGTTGATCGATTTGGTGCAATCGGGCCGAGTGACCGAAGAAACGGCGCTGAAATTTGCGGATTCCCCCACCAACTTAAAGCTGGAGCTGAAGCTGCAACGTCAAGGCCAAAGCGGCACGACCGAGCCCAGCGCGGGCGGCTTAAGTCTAGAGCTGCAACCGCTGCCCCAAGTCGAGACCGAAGAGGACGAAGACGATCGCTTTTAATCTCTCGCGCGACTAAGGTAGCCAAGAACAACGCCAGTCTGAGACTGGCGTTGTTGGTTGTTGCGGCGGGCTGGCGGGCTATATATCAGCTCGGCCAAGGATCCGCCAACGAACAGCTCTGCCTAGCTCAGTAATGCCACGGGAACTTGCTGAAGTCCTTGGCGCGCTTCTCTAAGAAGGCATCGCGCCCCTCTTGCGCTTCGTCGGTGCCGTAGGCCAAGCGGGTGGCTTCACCGGCAAACAACTGCTGCCCAACTAAGCCATCGTCTGGCAGGTTGAAGCCGTACTTGAGCATCCGCATGGCGGTTGGCGACTTGGAGTTGATCTCGGCCGCCCAACGCAGTGCTTCTTGTTCCAGCTCGGCGTGATCCACCACCTTGTTGACCATGCCCATCTCGTACGCTTCTTGCGCCGAGTAGTTAAAGCCACAGAAGAAGATCTCACGGGCGCGCTTTTGGCCAATCATCTTGGCTAAGTAGGCGCTGCCGTAACCGGAATCGAACGAGGCCACATCCGGATCGGTTTGCTTGAATACCGCGTGCTCTTTTGACGCCAAAGTCAGATCGCACACCACGTGCAAGCTGTGGCCACCGCCAACGGCCCAGCCGGGGACCACGGCGATCACCACCTTGGGCATAAAGCGGATCAGTCGTTGCACTTCCAGAATGTGTAAGCGACCCATGCGAGCGACGTCGGCGCTGCCTTCTTCGCCTTCATATTTGTAGCCATCTTTGCCACGAATGCGCTGATCGCCGCCAGAGGAGAACGACCACTGGCCTTTGGCCGATGGGCCGTTGCCGGTGATTAAAACACAGCCAACATCAGACCATTGGCGAGCGTGATCCAGCGCGGTGTAGAGCTCGTCTACGGTGCGGGGGCGAAACGCATTGAGGCAATCCGGGCGGTCGAGGGCGATCCGCACGGTGCCTTGGTCTTTGGCACGGTGGTAGGTGATGTCTTCAAAATCAAAGCCAGGGACCTGATCCCACTGTTGTGGGTCAAAGATCTCGGATACGGATTGGGTCATGGTGGGGATCCACTGCAAGTTAAGTTAAACCAAGGCTAGGGAGAGTTGCTCTAAGGGTCAAATCCAGTCGCTGCTTTCGCGGTGCAGATCAGTTATTTGTACGCGACGAATGGCGGCTAATTGCGGTGCTCTTGCTGTTGCAGTAACGCATCGAGCAACGGCAGATCCGCCGGCGCCAGAAATTGACGGTCGATCTGCTGGGCTGGCAGCCAACGGTATTGATGGTGGCTGCCGGTTAGGCGGATGGGATCCCCATGCCAGTGGCACAGGTAGCCGTGTAAGTGGATCACCTTGTCGCCATAGTCGTGGCGCGAGCTGGCCAAGTAGTCGCGAACGCTGGCCCGTATCGACAGCTCCTCTTGCAGCTCCCGTTGTAAGGCCTGCTGCGGGGTTTCACCGGCATCAATTTTGCCGCCGGGAAACTCCCATAAGCCCCCTTGGCTGCCTTTGCTGTGGCGCTGGGCAATAAAGACTTGCTGCTTGTGCACCATAAGGGCGGCGACCACGTCGATAATCATCGCTTATCTCTCCTGCTTTATCGCCAAAACGGCAACAAGATGTTGCGTTAATGTTAAAATGCAATGCTTTGCTGGCTTATTATTTACTGTGGCTGCCATCAGGCTTTAATTCATTGTTTTACTAGAATAATTCACTGAATTAGAGCCTGTGCTTTATTTGCGACGGCGGCGGTAGCGTGGCATGGTTGCCGCAGCTCGAGGGCGCTTTGCCTGGATCCGATTCTAAGCAACAGCAATCTCCGCTGGCTTTGTGCCCGGCTTATTGAATAGCCGGGCTTTTTTTGCGCCTTGTTCACAGGCAAGGGGCAAGGCCAGTCATCGCGCGGTCTACACTTAGGCAAATGTACTGCCTAAAAGGCCGGATCATGCCGCATCACATCTATGAAAAAATTGAACTGACTGGATCATCCACCCTCAGCAGCGATGATGCCATTGCGAACGCCATCGCCTCGGCCAGTAAAACCCACCACAACTTACGCTGGTTTGAAGTGGTTGAGAGCCGTGGCCATGTGGTTGATGGCACCGTCGCGCATTGGCAGGTAACGATAAAAGTAGGCTTTACCCGCACTTAGGCGTCGCGCGGTAAGCCTTTTTCAACCACGCGGATCAACCGCTGTTGCTGGCGGTTACGGTACTCGCCTTGGCGTTGCTGCAGTTGATTGAGCGCCCAATGGATGTGTTCATCCACCATCTCGTCCACCCGCCCCAGACCCTGAGTTAACGCGCTGATCACCTCGGCGCTGGCAGGGCCATTGCCCAGTGCGACCGCCAAATTACGCTGCCAGCGACGAAAACCAATGCGGCGGATGGGCGAGCCTTCCATCTGTTTTAAGAACGCGGCTTCATCCCATTGCCATAGGGTCAGCAGTTTAGGCTGTTGCAGCGCATCGCGAATGTGGAAATCCGATTCGCTGGTCAGCGGCGCGGCGCGATTCCACGGGCACACCAATTGGCAATCATCGCAACCGTAGATGCGGTTGCCGATGGCGGCGCGTAAGGGCTCTGGAATGGCGTGATCCGATTCGATGGTGAGGTAACTGATGCAGCGGCGGCCATCCACTACGTAGGGCTCGACAATCGCTTTGGTGGGGCAGATGGTTAAGCAAGCGCTGCAACTGCCGCAATCTTGCTGGTTGGCTTCGTCGTTGGGCAGCGGCAGATTGACCAGCAGCTCGCCAAGGAAAAACCAGCTTCCGGCTTGCTCGTTCAGCAGCAGTGAGTGTTTGCCAACCCAGCCCAGCCCGGCATTACGGGCCAGCGGCCGCTCCAACAGGGGGGCGGAGTCGACAAAAGGGCGAAAGTTATGGTCGTCGCTTTCAGGCAGTTCCGCTTTAATCCAATCCCCGAGCTTTTTCAGCCGATTACGCATCAGTTTGTGGTAATCGCGGCCACCGGCGTAGCGGCTAACGTAGGCGCTGTCGCTTTGCTTTAAGTTGGCGGCAAAGCCTGCTTCTGGGGGGAGGTAATCCAGCGCAACGCAGATCACCTTCAAAGTGCCCGGATGCAGTTGCTCTGGATGGCAGCGCATGTCGCCGTGGCGTGCCATGTAATCCATGTCGCCGTGGTAGTGGTTCTCTAGCCATTGTTGCAGCCGTGGCCACTCTTGGCTGAGATCAATATCGGCGATGCCTACGGCGCGAAAACCGAGCTGTTGCCCTTGCTGTTTAATGCGGGCGGCAAAGGCCGCCCAGTCGGTACTGTTCATGGGCGCAAGGGTAGCAACCGCAACGTCTTTTGCGTAGAGCTAATTGCGATTACTTACGCAGGTTGAGATCGCCGCTGACGGTGTTCAAGCGCACCTGCTGTGGGCCATTGCCAAACTGCAGGGATTTGTTGCCGCCGTATTTGCTTTTGCTGGCACGGTGTTCGCTCCAGTCGTTGCGAATGGAACCGCCACCACCGGCGTGGGCGCTAACGTTAACGTCGCCTAATTGGTCGATCTGCAAGGTCACGTCGCCGCTGACGGTTTCCAGTTCAAGCTCGATGCGTGCGGCTAATCGATCCGCTTCAATCTTAACGTCACCACTGACGCTGCGCCCCTGCAGCGACACCAGTTCATCGGCATCGATGTTGACGTCGCCGCTGACGGATTCCAGCGTCAGTTTGCCACTGAGTTGCTGGGCGTTGGCGTCGCCACTGACGGTCGATAATTCAATCTCGCCTTGGCAATTGTTGGCGCTGATGTCGCCGCTGACCGCTTCGATGTCGAGCTCACCACTGAGGTTGGCAAGGCGCACGTCGCCGCTGACCGCATCAATCTCAAATTGGCCTTGGCCGTCCGTTACCTTGATGTCGCCACTGACGGTTTCCAGCGCCAGCTGGGTTAGCTGATTGATCTCGACATCGGTGCTGACGACCTCGATTTCAACGCCGGCTTGTTGTGGCAAGGTGATCACCAGATCGCTGTATTGCTTGTTTTTGTCTTGATGGCTGCTCCACTGCTTGGGCAGTTTGACTTCGATCAGCAGTTCATCACCGCGTTGTTCAAAGATAAACGCCTTGGTGTCGTCATCCAGTTGGCCGCTGACGTTGATCTGCTGGCTGTCGCTGCCGCGCACTTGCAGATCGCCACGGGGCAGTTCAATCACGATGGTGCTGCCAGTGGCCCAAGTCAGGCTTTGGTCGATGGTTTGCGCCCACAGGCTGCTAGGGGCCAGCAATGTGAGGGCGGCGAGGGCGGTAAGTTTCATCATAGATTCCTTAAAGCGATTGATGCTGAGGAAGGGGGATCTGCAACAGCTCCAGCTCCCGTTGTTGAGTCCAAAGCCACAGTTCAAGCAGCGCCTGATTGTTCGGTTGCTGCTGCAGGGCTTGCTGCAGTTCGGCGGTGCCGCTGCGTAGGGTTTGCAGATCCGCGGCGGGCACCAGCGGGTTGCTGCTGGGCAGTTGCGCTAATCGCTGCTGATGTTGGCTGGCAATCACCTGCAGTACCCCGTTCAGCAATTCCGGTTGCAGCATCGGCTGATCGTTTAAGCGGTAGCCGCCGATCCCCCCCAGTAAGATCCCCAGCAGCAAACTGGCGGCCAGCGCCCACTGTTGGGGGTGGTGCTGCTGTTTCAGTTGGCGGGCCACGTGCGGCCACAGCGGTTTAGCCGGGGCGATCTCCCGGGGGGTCTGTTCAAGCAGTTCGGTTAATTTGTCGGTCATTGCAGCCACTCCTGCAGTTGGGTTCTGGCGTGGTGATAATGGGCTTTGCTGGCGCCGCTGCTGATCCCCAGCAGTTCGCCAATTTCCTGATGTTGGTAGCCTTCGATGGCATGCAGCACAAACACTTGCCGGCGCCGCACGGGCAACTTGGGCAACAGTCGATCAATCCCCTGTTGTGGGATGGGGTTATGGCTGGGTTCGTGGCTGCTGTCGTGGTTTAACCGCTGCCGCCACCATTGACCTTTGCGGGTAAAATTGATGGCGTGATTGACGCTTAAACGGTGCAACCAGGTGCTGAAGTTGGCTTCGCCTTGGTAGCTGTCGAGTTTTTGCCACAGCCGTAAAAACACCTCTTGGGTGGCTTCTTCGGCACAGTTAGGGTGCTGACATAGGCGCAAGCACAGGGCATAGACGCGGCGATGGTGTTGTTCGAACAGGTGCGCAAACGCCGCTTGATCCCCTGCTTGGGCAAGGGCAATCCAATGGGATTCGATGGCGTCAAAGTTGTCCTTGGGCAGTTGGCTCACGGCTGACTTCCATAATCAGTTGAAGGCAACTTGGGCAGAGCCCACAACAAGTGCCAATCAGAAGGTATTTTCTAATTAGACAGAGGCACCAGCGCAAAAGGTTTAACGGCAACATGATTTTTTCTGCCGTGGGCGCTGCAAAGGATCAGATCTGTTCGGGTTGAGGCTGCTCGCTGTAGGGTTGAGAACCGGCGCATTCCACCCGATTACGGCCACGGCGCTTGGCCAGATAAAGGGCGCTGTCGGCGCGGTTAAGCAGTTCGTTTTCAGTGAGGCTGCTTTGCTGTACCAGCGACGCACAGCCGATACTGATGGTGACATACAGCTCGACCCCGTCGGCCAGTTTTATCGGTTTCTCAGCGACTTTTTTCAGCACGATTTCGGCCACATGCAAGGCGCCTTGCTCGCTGGTTTGCGGCAATAAAATGGCAAACTCTTCACCACCGATACGGCATAGGGCATCGGCTGGGCGGCGCAAACTGTAATACAGGCGTTTGGCTACCTGTTGCAGCACTTGATCGCCGCCAGGGTGACCGTAGGTGTCGTTAATTTTCTTAAAGTTATCCAGATCCAGCATCAGCAAACTGGTGGGGGATCGCTCCCGCGCACTGCGGGCGACTTCGGTTTGGTACTGCTCGTTAAAGAACAAACGATTGCGAAGGCCAGTGAGGGCATCCACCCAGGTTTTTTCATGCAGGATCCGGTTTTTGTCTTCCAGCGTCTGCACCTGTTGTGACAGCGATTGCAGCTGCTGCTCTACCCCGGGCTTGGGTTCATGGGCGCGTTGCTCATGCAGTTTCTTCAGCCGATTTTGGTACAGCGGCAGCTGACTGAGCGGCCGCAGCAGTTGGCACAGTTGCCAGATGGCAATGCAGCTGAGGCTCAGCCAGAGCGGCATGTCGGCACGCACAGGCAGCTCTAAACACAACACAAACAGCGCCAACCAGCCCAGTTGCTGATACCAGCGGTGGCTTGGCCGCAGCACTTGATAACAAAGTACCGGAGCAATGGCGGCCACGCAGCCCCACGCCAGCCACGGTTCTGGGATAAACACGCCGAGCCCCGTGGTGATCAGCAGCACCGGAATGATCCAGCGGATGTTAAAGGTGCTGGCGGCGATGGTGGTGAGCACCGCGCAGGTGGCGAGCAGCGGCAGGAAGGGGCTCAGCAAGAGCACTGGCCCGGCAATGGCGCCATAGCGAACGCTGTCCCACTGAATGGTGGTGATCAGCCACAGCAGCAACTGCGTAGCCAACAGCGCGCCGAGCAGCATAAACAGCACCGGATTGGGCAAGAAGCCGCGAGAGACGCGGGCGCTGTCGTCAATGGAGTGATAGATCTGGATGGGGCGCGAGAGGCTGTTGATCTGTTGGTACTGCAATGGCGACTGCCACTGCGAGGCTGGCAGCTCGAAGACCTCAACGTGCTGCTGATCAACCTTCACTAAGGTGATTGGCTGTAACGATAAGGCACTGAGGGTAAAGGATTGATAGGGCTCTATTTCATGGCGGTGCCAGGTGGCGGTACTGGAGCTGATCTGATGCCACTGCTGGCTGGGCAGGGTGCTCTCTGTGCCGGCCGGCAAGACCGGATCACCGTACTGCACATGTTGATTAAGTTTGGCGATCAGTAACGCTAGCACAACCGTGATGATTGTGGCCGCAAAGATCCTGAGCCAGCGTTTGCTATTTTTTGCCATAGGAAGCAATAACTTACTTTGCTAAGTTGGAGTAGAGATTACTGCTAGTTTCGCATAGACGAACGAAAAGTAGGTAGTTAACTCATTTAAATTTAAGAAAATAATCTGGAGGTAATGATGCAGCCGGTGTTTTTTGCGTTGATGTCGAGAATGCAGAACGTTCAGCGATGGGGCAAGTCGAACCCAACCCGCGCTGAAAATGTGGCAGAGCACAGCATGCAAGTGGCGTTGTTTGCCCATGCCTTGGGGTTAATTCGCAATAAGGTGTTTACCGACCAGCCGCCATTGGATGAGAACCAATTGGCGGTGATGGCGCTGTTTCATGATGCGCCAGAGGTGCTCACTGAAGACGTAAACAGTGGCATTAAGTACTCGGCACCGCGAATGTTGGCGCTGTGTCGTGAGATGGAGTCGATCGCCAGTGATCTGTTGCTGGGCACCATTCCAGAGCCATTGCAGGCCAGCTACGAACCGCTGCTGCAGCACGGGGATGGCGGCGAACTGGCGCAGTTGGTTAAGGCGGCGGATCTGTTGTCGGCTTATACCAAAGCGTTGGGGGAGTTACGGGCGGGCAACATGGAATTTGAAGGCACCGAGCGGAAAGTGCTGCTGGCACTGCAGCCCTTCATTGATGACCTGCCGGAAGTCGCGTGGTTTATGGATAATTTTGTCGCTTCGTTCCAGTTGACCATCGATGATCTGGTGGAAGCGGCCTTCGAGCCTAAATAAATCACCGTAATGTAAAAATTGTGAAGCGAATTGTGACCAGCTCGGTCAAATATGAGATAAACGCTTTTATCGATTAAAAGGGCCTACCTTCATTATGACCAAGTTACCGAGCTTAAAGAATCTGTACTATTTGGTGCAGCTGCACCGAGAGCAGAACTTTAACCGTGCCGCCAAAGCCTGCCACGTGAGCCAATCCACTCTCTCCTCTGGGATCCAAAATCTGGAGGAACAGTTGGGGGGGCAGTTGATCGAACGGGATCACAAGTCGTTTATGTTTACCGCCTTGGGCGAAGATGTGGTTGGCCGCTCGCGCCACCTGCTGGCTGAAGTGCAAGAGATGACCGAACTTGCGCGCAGCGCTGGCGAGCCAATGGCGGGCACCATCCGTTTGGGCTGCATTCCAACCATTGCGCCGTTTTTGCTGAACCGAGTGGTGAAAGAAACCCAGCTGCAATTTCCACAGATGAGCTTGCTGCTGCGGGAAGACACCACCGATAACTTGATTGCGGCCTTGGGCAGTGGCGAACTGGATCTGTTGTTGCTGGCGCTGCCAGTGGACACCAGTGGCTTCCACAGCATGTCGGTTGGGGTCGACCCATTTAAGTTGGTGGCGCATCAAGATCAGCAGCTGGACGGCAGCGATTTGGTGTATGAAGAGTTCCCAGATCAGAGCATCTTCTTGCTGCAACGCGAGCACTGCATCACTGGCCACGCGATCAGCGCCTGTGATTTGAAAAACAGCGCCAAGATCAATCCTTTCGCGGCAACCAGCTTGCACACTCTGGTGCAGATGGTGGATTCCAAATTAGGCACCACTTTCTTGCCACAGATGGCGATCGATTCGGGCATTTTGCAGGGAACGGAATTAAACGCCTATCAGCCACAAGGCTCGGCGCCGTATCGTGAAATTGGTTTGGTGTGGCGTCAAACGTCGAGCCGCTTACGCACCTTTAGAACCTTGGGTCAAATGATCCAGGGGCTACTGCCGTCGAAGGGGCAGTAACCGCATACACCTCGACCTCATGCTGCTTGCCTTTCAGGCGCATGGGGCCGATGGCTTCCAGCTGATAGTTGGGGTTGTCGCCTAGACGGTGGCGGATCTGGCCAGAGATCAGCAGGTTCTTCTTCAGTGGCCCACACTGATCCTGCAAGCGCGCCAAGGTGTTAATCACATCAGAGAAGTAACTGATCTCTTGCTTGTTTACCCCAACCACGGCAGTCATTACTCGGCCACCATGCACCGCACCTTTAAAGCGAGGCACAAAGCCGTACTGTTCTTCGAAATAGTCTTTATGCCAGCTGATCAACTGCACAAACTCATGGTACAGATCTAAGCTGTGTTCGAGATTACGGCTGGGGTTGAGATCCCAGCTGATCATGGCGGCATCGCCAATGTAACGGTAGATCTCGCCGTGCTGTCGAGTGACGCAGCCCGACAGCAGATCAAAGCAATCCTGCACCAAGCGGGAAAACTGGAAATCCCCCAACACTTCCGCGTGGGCAGTCGAGCCCACCATGTCGATAAACAGAAAGACCCGCTCCTCTTGCCGTGGCCGGTGGTAGTTACCCAGCCCCATATTGAGCAAGTTACGGGAGCCGACCAGCAACACCATCTGCTCGAAGAACGCCAAACACAGCCGCACCCACACAAAATAGGCCAGCAACACTTGGGTTGAAGAGCTATCAAGCAGGCTTTGGGTCAGTTCGTTGTAGTGGCGATCGAGCTCGGGCGCGGGGGTCCAGGTGTTGATCCAGATGGTGATCTTAACCAGCCCTAAGGCTCCAACTAGCAAAAATACCCCTTTAAACACCACAATGGTGAGGTAGTTCATGCGTCGCAGTGGGCTTGTGGCGGCAATCAGGTTAGACAGCCAATGCAGGCACCCCAATATGGTGCCCAAATAAAGCACGATCGTCGCCACATCGGCCACCGTTGCATCCCAATCGGTGCCACCTTGGGCGAGGGAATAGCGGAGTGCCACAAAGAGCATCATCGCGGCGGTCCAGGCGATAACGGCAAAGGTGAACTTTTTTAATTCTTGGCCTGCTTGCAAGGGGGGAGTTCGCTACTTCTTTAAAACGATGGGATGGGTTCGAGTGTGAGCGCACGATTGTAATGAATAATGTGAACTTAAACCAGCGATGCGAAGGGGGTAGGGCAGTCAAAAGTTGATGCGGATCATAGAAAATGCCGCTGTAACAACTGCCTTGTGAACCTAGTGCGCAAATAAAAGCCGCGAGGTAGGGTCATTATCTTACGTCCGTCGGGGCCAATCGCCTCGGTGAGTGCTTTGCGGTTGGCGGCTTTAGGGCGTAATTGCAGTAATTCCCCTTGGTGGGCGGTGATCTGTTCCACTTTACCCAGTGCCACTTGTTCGATCAGTTCTTCCCAATCGCGCTGCAGTTGCTGCTGTTCATTATCATCGGGTTGCCACAATAACGGCATGCCCACTTGACGCTGCGCTGGTGGAATGGATTTGTCCCCTTGCACTGGGATCCACAGCACATGCTGCAACTTATGACACACCGCAGAATCTTGCCAACCCAGGCCGTGCAAACCCGTTAATGGGCACACACTGACGTAGGTTGACTCTAAGGGACGGCCTTGGGCATCAATGGGGATGGTTTTTAACTCAACCCCCAATTGCGGAAAGTCGGGCTCTGGCCGTGAGCCGGCACTGGCACCCAGCCACAGTTCTAATAGCTGGCCGACCCAGCCTTTATGTTGGCGGAGGTGGGCAGGGGCTTGCAGATCTAACGCGGCGGCGATCTCGCCCAGTTGCCAGCCGGCAATGTGATGGGCGCGCTGCATGAGTTGATCAATGGTGTCAGGAGGATTGTGCATAACTGCATTGTACCGCCATCGTGGTTGAAGATCCGCCTAAGCGTTTAGTAACGATCGATCGGATTAAGCTGTTCTATACTGATTATTATCGGTTTTATGCACAGCTGCGGCCACAAGATGTAGGGATATACACAATTTCCGCATCAATATCGGCGAAGCGTGGCCAATAATCCCTCGTCAAAACGGGCGTTGTGGATAAAAGTCTCGACTTTTGGTTGGGCTTCTGAGTTGCGCTTGCCTGTTTAAAAAACACCCAAAGTGAGTGCCGATCGGAAAATGATCGCAACCTTCATGTGTAAGTTGCTGTTTAGAAACACTTTTTATTGTTCTTGTGAGCGTTCGCTTAATTCGCGATCGGTGAATTAAGCAGCGCAGGTTTAGATATCTCAGGTTATACACCTAGTTATCCACAGAGTTAGTGGATATCTTCTGTTTATAACTTTAATCACAACTATCCTATTTGGGTGTTTGCCGCATTGTCCCCTTTGTGGAACAATCCCAACAAGTTACGAATTTTATCGGATTATCTTGTGATCGATAGCGACGGCTTTCGAGCCAACGTTGGGATCATTATCTGCAACCGATCAGGCCAAGTGCTGTGGGCCCGCCGTTTCGGCCAACATTCATGGCAGTTTCCCCAAGGGGGGATCAACGAAGGCGAGAGCGCGGAACAAGCGATGTTCCGTGAGCTGCATGAAGAGGTCGGCTTAAAGCGAGACGACGTTCGCATCATCGCTCGCAGTCGCTCTTGGTTACGCTACCGCTTACCCAAACGCTTGGTTCGCCAAGACAGTAAGCCGGTGTGCATCGGACAAAAGCAGAAATGGTTCCTGCTGCAACTGCAGTGCGCGGAAAGCCGCATCAATCTGGCGGCCTCTGGTCACCCAGAATTTGATGATTGGCGTTGGGTGAGCTACTGGTATCCCGTCCGTCAGGTGGTCTCATTTAAGCGTGAGGTCTATCGTAAAGTACTGGATGAATTTACTCTGCCGGCTTTAACGGGTCAGCAACCAAATAAAGGAAAACCTGAGCCGTCGCGTAATCGCCGTCGGCGCCGTTCACGATGATCAACACCCTGCGGCAGATAGTGCAGCAGGTCTCACGGGCCGAAACTGTCGAGCAGTCAGTGACAGACTTGGTCAATTTGACCCGTGCTGCCATGAACACCGATTGTTGCTCGCTCTACCTCTTGGATGAGCTTGGGCTGCTGCTCAGTGCCAGCCACGGTTTGGCGACGGACGCCATTGGCCAAGCTCGGCTGCAGCTGGGCGAAGGCATTGTTGGCACCGTGGCGTTGCGCGAAGAGTTGATCAACTTAGCCGATGCGCCAACCCACCCCGCGTTTAAACGACTTCCTGAAGCACAAGAAGATGAATACCGTGCCTTTTTGGCTGTGCCTTTGGTGCACCGCGCCAATGTGGTGGGGGTGTTGGTTGTGCAGCAACGCATCGCGCGGCAATTCAGTGAAGAGGAAGAGTCTTTCCTTATTACCCTCGCGTCGCAGTTAGCCCCTCGGGTGCACCAACGGGCGCTCGCGGGCAAGGCCAGCGAACCTCGGCGCTGCTTTAGCGGCTTAAGTGCTTCCCCCGGCATCGCCATTGCTCAGTCGATGGTGCTGAAGCCGAAAACCTCGTTACAACAAGCGGAGCAACTCAGTAGCCAACCGGAGCAAGAGTGGCCGCGGCTGCAGCAGGCACTGGCCTCGACCGCCGATGAACTGTTGCAGCTCACCGAACGCCTCGACAGCGATCTGACCGACGACATCCGCATGGTGTTTGATAGCTATCAGATGCTGCTGGTGGATCCCGAGCTGCTGCGCAGTTTTGAACAGCAATGTTTGCAAGGGTGGTGTGCTGAAACCGCGGTATGCCGAGTGATGCAGCAGGCCATTAATCGGTTTGCCACCATGAGCGACGACTACCTGCGCGAACGGGGCAGCGATCTGCAAGATCTGGCGCTGCGGATCTTATCGCAGCTGTCGGCGCCTTCGGCGTTGGCGTCGCAACCGCAGCAGCCACTGATTCTGGTGGCGACTGAGATCAGCGCCACCATGTTATTGGAATACGGTGGCGAGCAGCTGCAAGGGGTGGTGAGCTTGCGCGGTGGGGTCAACTCCCACGCCGCCATTTTGGCACGGGCGATGGGCATTCCGGCGATTGTCGCCGCCGATGGCGTTCGCTTAGAGCAACTCGATAATAAGCTGATCCTACTGGATGCCCTCAGTGGTCAATTTTGGGTGGATCCCGAAGCGGCGCAGGTAGAACATTACCAGCAAACCAAGGCGCAGCGTGATCGCTTCAAAGCGGTGATGCAGCAGCACCTAGGTGAGGCTTGCGTGAGCCAGGATGGGCAAGCGGTGCAGTTGTTATTGAACGCCGATGCGGGCTCCGTGGCTGAGTTAATGGCGCAACAAGGCGTGAGCGGCGTGGGCTTATACCGCACCGAGGCGCTGTTTATGGCGTCGGACCGTTTTCCTTCCGAACAGCAACAACGGCGCCATTATCGGCACATGCTCGAGCAAGCATCGGGCAAGCCGGTGGTGATCCGCACGCTGGACGTGGGCGGGGATAAACCCTTGCCCTATATGCCCATCCGTGAAGATAACCCGTTCTTAGGCTGGCGTGGGATCCGCTTGTGCTTGGATCACCCTGAGCTGTTCTTAGGTCAATTGCGGGCGATGATCAGCGCCAATGCGGATCTGGATAATCTGCGGATCTTGATCCCGATGGTGGCGCGTTTAGATGAGATCCATCAATGCCAACGCTTACTGCATCAAGCGCTTGCTGAATTGGTTGAAGAGCTTGATCGGCCACTGCCGGTGCCAGCGCTTGGGATCATGGTTGAAGTGCCAGCGGCGCTGTTGCAGCTGCCTAAATGGTTGTCACAGGTCGATTTTGTCTCTGTTGGCAGCAACGATTTAACCCAATACTTATTGGCGGTGGATCGCAATAACGATCGGGTGGGGCAGCAGTATGACAGCTACCATCCGGCGGTGGTGCAGGCGATGGCACAAGTGGCCGAGCACTGCCAAGGGCACAGTTTCAGTCTATGTGGCGAGCTGGCCGGTGAGATCAAAGGCGCGCTGATGTTGCTGGCGTTGGGCTATCGCGATCTCAGTATGAATGGCCCCGCCTTAGGGCCAATCCATTACCTAGTACGAAACCTCGATCTAAGCAGCCTGGGCACCTTGAAAGAGCAGCTGTTGGATGCCCGCGATGGTCAGCAGGTGCGACACCTTTTGCATCAGCACTTGGTGCAAGTGGGTCTGGATACCCTCGAAGCCTTCTAATACGCTGGCCTTGGAGGCGGCGGAAGCGTTGCCCCGGCTGAGCTAACTCTCTATGCTAGTGCGAATTTCCATCCCGATAGAGACTGTTACTGCCCATGGCTGAAGCTTGGTTTACCTTCCCTCAGATCGATCCCATTATCGTCGAGATCGGCCCATTAGCGTTGCGCTGGTATGGCCTAATGTATTTATGTGGCTTTTTGGCGGCGTTGGGGCTGCTGAACCGTTACGCCGATCAGCCCAACTCGGGTTGGGATCGTGAGCAAGTTTCGGATCTGCTGTTTTACGGATTCCTTGGGGTTGTACTGGGTGGGCGCATTGGTTATGTGCTGTTTTATGGGTTCGATTGGTTCCTGGCTGATCCTCTTTACCTGTTTAAAATCACCGACGGCGGCATGTCGTTCCACGGTGGCTTGCTGGGGGTGATCACCGCGATGGCCTTCATCGCTTGGCGGCAAAAGCGCAGCTACTGGCAAGTGGCTGATCTGGTTGCGCCGGTGGTGCCAATTGGCTTGGGGTTCGGCCGCATCGGCAACTTCATCAATGGCGAGCTGTGGGGACGAACCACCGACGTGCCTTGGGGCATTGTTTTCCCTGGGGCAGGGCCATTGCCACGCCACCCATCGCAACTGTATGAAGCGTTGCTGGAAGGGCTGCTGCTGTTCTTAGCCTTGTGGTGGTTCAGTAAGCGCAGCAAACGGCCAGGCGCCGTGGCTGGCTTGTTCTTAGTAGGGTACGGTTTAAGCCGTTTTGTGGTGGAGTTTGTGCGTCAGCCCGATGCCCACATGAGCCTCTATGCTGGCATGACCATGGGGCAGCTGTTAACGGTGCCAATGCTGATCTTTGGCTTATTCTTGATGCTGCGACCCCTGCCCCAACGTTAAGCAACACGATCAACGTCACAAAACCCCACATCTGCTGTGGGGTTTTGCTTATCCAATCATGTGGCATTGCTTATTCCCCCTTCCAGCCATAGCTCGAGATCCTCGATTCACTTTTTGGCTTTGCTCACCTTACCAGCAAAATAAACCAGCCAGCCCTCTGTTGTCAGCATGATCTTTGGTGAATGCGCTTCGTTCGGGGTTTCGGTGGATCGTGGCTGTTGCCGTTGAAACTTTGCTGAAAACTGCTGCTTTTTTAATGGATTTTTTCGATGGTTAGATCCCTTAGTAATGGACTAGACAGGGGATAAACAGCATTTTACCCTAGCCGCAAATCAGGGCATTAGCAGGAGCTAATTATGCGAATTGCGATCGCGCTAATTTGGGGATTATGGAGTGTGATTGCTGTGGCGGCGCCGTCATTAACAATCACTCAAGGGCAACAGCAGTGGGCGTTATCACTTGCGCAGTTGCAACAGTTGCCGGTCACTGAGATCACCTCGCCGATGCCGTGGCAAGCAGAGCCCAGCCCGCAACATTATCGTGGGGTGCGTTTACTTGAGCTGCAGCGGCATGTTGGCTTGAGTGCCATTAAGCAGCTGAAAATTACCGCTCTGAATGGTTACCAAGTGATGATCAGCGCTGAGGAGTTAGCGCAGATAGATTACCTATTAGCCTATCAGCTGAATGGCAGACCGATCTCGGTGCGGGAAAAAGGGCCGCTGACTTTGGTGGCGGATGTTAGCCATTTAATTGATACCGAACAAAGTCATTTGATTGATCTCAATTACGATATGGTGTGGTTCGTTAGCCAGATCGATCTGTATGAATAAATTTTTGATGTACGCCTTATTCCCGCTGCTGATGCTGGCTGCGGCCCTGAAGGTGACCTACGACTACCAGCACAGTCAGCAGCGGATTGTGGCGTACATTGAGACCGTTCGAGCAACCCAGTGGGCCAGTTGGCGCTTTAGTCGCGATCTATATCGGTTGGATCTGATGCTAGAACAGCAGCAATTCAGTGCTGACGATGAAGTTGAGTTGGAGAATCGACTTGCCTTTCTCTTGGTGAGCTACGACTACTTTTCGACCAATGCGAAAGTGTTGCCGCAGCTGCAGCATCAGATCACTGGGCAGTTACAGCGGCAAATGCAGCAGATCGAGCAACTGGAGCTTACCGCCTCGCCGCAGTCCAGCACCTTACGTCAATTGGATCGGTTGCTGCATCAGGTGCAACAGCGTTATGAACAAGTGATTTTCAGCAACGTGCGTTCGGCAGAGTTGAGTAACTTTGTTGCTGGCATTGAGCGGGATAAGCAGCAACTGCTGATGATCATCTACTCGGCGTTTGTGTTTGGGGTGATTGCGTTGCCGATTTGGATGGCAACCGTATTCCGCTTTCGCCGCGCCAATTACCTTTCTTCCATCGATCCGCTGACCCAATTGCCCAATCGCGCCCAGTGCACACAACACCTTGATAACGTATTAAAACGCAGCCAGCCGGTGGCCTGCGTGTTCTTTGATTTAAACGGCTTTAAGGCCATTAATGACAATCATGGCCACCATGTTGGGGATGCCTTGCTGCAAGCGATAGGCAATCGTTGTCGCCGCCAGATCAAACCGCGGGATCGGTTTTGTCGTATTGGTGGCGATGAATTTGTGCTGGTACTGGTTAACTTTCGACAGGCCAATGATGTGCTTGCCGTGGTGCAGCGTTTGCTGGAGCAGATTGAGCAACCGGTCGTGGTGGACGAGCAAAGTGTGCAGGTCGGGGCGGCAGTGGGCGTGGCCTACCGTTCGTTGCAACTGACAAGCTCTGAAGAGTTGCTGGCGGCGGCGGACAGTGCGATGTACTGCGCCAAGAAACAAAAGGCGCTGCATCGCAGCGCCGTTGAGGTGTTTGTGTCGTCGCCTATACCGAAAACGGGTACTTAATGGCGTCGTGGTGTTG
The DNA here is from genome assembly GCF_947489035.1 of uncultured Ferrimonas sp. GTDB lineage: Bacteria > Pseudomonadota > Gammaproteobacteria > Enterobacterales > Shewanellaceae > Ferrimonas. The sequence continues at coordinate 69,468 of NZ_CANLCI010000013.1, forward strand.
GTAATCCACCACGTCAAAATCATCCATGGTGACCCAAGTTTCCAGATCCCGCAGGGATTTGATTTTAGGGTTTATCTTCAGGGTAGGCAGCGGCAGCGGCTCGCGTTTTAATTGCACCTGCTGCATCAACTCCAGCTGATCTTCATAGATGTGGGCGTTCACAATCTTGTGGTAGGCCTTACCCGGCTTATGCCCGGTGATCTGCGCCACCAACGCCAACAACACATACACCTGCACCATGTTGAAATTCAGCCCCAGAGGCACATCACAGCTGCGCTGGGTGCTGTTGAGGTACAGGGTGTCGCCTAACAGGGAAAAGTGATGGCTGTACATGCAGGGACGCAGGCACCCCATGTGAAATGCGCCGGGGTGATAGAAGGTAAGGATCTCACCGCGGTTGTCGTTGCCGCTGCTTAAGTCATCAATGATTTGCTGCAGCAGATCGAGACTGCCGCCATCGGGTTTCGGGAAGTTGCGTGCGATCGCCCCATAGATAAAGCCACAGTCATCGTCGCCTTTACGGTAGGGGTTATTCAGCCACGCTGGATTGTCGTTGGCGTTGGCATCCCAAGTTTTGGTGCCCAATTTGCGAAAATCGGCGGCGTTATCGTAACCGCGCAGATAGCCGATGATCTCGGCAATAGCCGATTTATAGAAGCTTTTACGGGTGGTAACCAGCGGGAACTGACCGCCACCAACATCGTACTCCAAATCCGCATTAATCACTGTTAGGCAGCGTTTGCCGGTGCGCTCATTTTCGACCCACTGGCCTTGATCGACAATCCGTTGGCACAGATCCAGATATTGTTTCATGGGCAGAGCATTCCTAACTGGGGGATAGAGTGGCGCCGATCCTAGCAGATCAACGGCTTAAAAATCGACGTGCGCCAGAATTGACGCAGCCAATGGTGCGCAGAGGATCGATTTCGCGCCCATTAAAACATCGGAATTTCCGAGCTATGATGCAGTTAGAAACGATTTTTACTGTCTTAGCAGCTTCTTTAGACTCAACGCTCTTTAGATAGGAGTGAGTTATGCCACAGCGGATCAAAAACTTTTTAGGGCAGCCAGCAGCGGGGGGAATGATCCTGTTGTTGATGGTGGCGATGGCGATGACATTAGCCAACTCGCCATTGGCGAACTGGTATCAGAGCGTGTTAGAGCTGCCGGTGCAGATCCGCATTGGTGCTTTAGATCTGGATAAACCGTTGCTGCTGTGGGTGAACGATCTGTTGATGGCGCTGTTCTTCTTGCTGATCGGGCTGGAAGTGAAGCGCGAACTGTTGCACGGTGCGCTGTCCAGTTGGCAGCAAGCGGCTTTGCCTAGTTTTGCGGCCATTGGCGGCATGGTGGTGCCGGCCTTGCTGTTTTTAGTGATTGCCGGTGACGATCCCGTTGCCGCCAATGGCTGGGCGATCCCAGCGGCTACCGACATCGCCTTTGCCTTGGGCATTTTAGCGTTAGTGGGCAGTCGTGCTCCGGCAAGCTTAAAGGTATTCCTGTTGGCGCTGGCGATCATTGACGACCTGTTGGCGATCATCATTATTGCGCTGTTCTACAGTGGCAGTTTATCAACCACCAGTTTGGTGATTGCCGCCGCCGCCATTGCTGCCCTGTTTGCCCTTAATCGCCTTGGCGTACGCCGCCTGACGCCGTACCTGCTGATCGGCATTATTTTGTGGGTCGCGGTATTAAAATCTGGGGTGCACGCCACCTTAGCCGGTGTGGTGTTGGCGTTTATGATTCCGTCGGTGCCCAAAGCGGGCAAACAGTGCCCTAGCGATGTGTTAGAGCACAGCTTGCACCCTTGGAGCACCTATTTCATCCTGCCGCTGTTTGCCTTTGTCAATGCGGGGGTCACCTTAACGGAGGTGAGCATCAGCGACTTGATGGCGCCGTTGCCGTTGGGGATCGCGATGGGACTGTTGTTAGGTAAGCCGTTGGGGATCATGGTGTTCAGTGCTATTGCCGTTATCGCAGGGTTGGCGCGTTTGCCTCAAGGGGTTAATTGGCTACAGATGTTGGGCGTGGGCTGGTTGTGCGGCATCGGCTTTACCATGGCGATGTTTGTGGCGTCGCTGGCGTTTGAAGTGGGCATGGTGGAGTATGGCGCTATGGCGCGACTGGGGATCTTGATTGGTTCAGGAGCCGCCGCCGTGATCGGTTTTGTTTTGCTGCGCTGGGCAGGCCGCGAGCCGCAGCCTAACGCCAAGCAGACCTTTCATCAGACCCACCACGACAGCGGCGTGAGCCAGAGCGTGTAATCATAATCACAACGAAAGGACGCTGATGGCGCATCTGAACTACAACCATCTGTATTACTTCTGGATGGTGCAAAAAAAGGGCTCGGTGGTGGCGGCCGCGGCGGCGTTATTCTTAACGCCGCAAACCGTTACCGGCCAGATCCGGCAACTCGAGCAGCGCTTAGGCGGCAAGCTGTTTGATCGAAAAGGGCGGCAACTGCAAGCCACCAAATTGGGGCTGCTGGTGTATCGCTACGCTGATCAGATGTTTAATTTGGCTTACGAGATGCAGGATGTCCTCAACTACAGCAAAGATGAATCGATATTGTTTGAAGTGGGCATTGCTGAAACGCTGTCGAAGCCATTGGCCAGCCGTGTGTTGCTGTCGGTGATGCCCGCCGATGGCAGCATCCACTTAAACTGTTTTCAAGCCGCCGACGATCAGCTTGCCGCACGGTTAGAACAACATAAACTCGACATGATCCTATCGGGCAGTGATGCCGAATCGCTGAACTACTCCACCATCTTGAGCCAAAAGCTGGGCAGCTGCGATGTGTGCTTCTTCAGCCGCGATCCTCTGCCCGGTGAATTCCCCGCCAATTTAGCCAATGCGGCGATGTTGCTGCCGCAGCGGCAGTCGGCGTTAGGGCAACAGTTGCTGCGCTGGTTTGATGGTTTGGGCTTTATGCCCAAGGTGTTGGGCGAATTTGACGATGCGGCCATGATGAAAGCCTTTGGCCGCAACAGCCACGGCGTATTCGTTACGCCGGTGCTGCAACAGCAAGAGATGCTGGATGCGGGCATGGTGTTGATTGGCCGTACGAGTCAGGTGCAGGAGGAGTATCACGTGATGTTTGCAGAGCGGATGATCCAGCACCCCGCGGTGAGGCGGCTGCTGAACACCGACTTCGCCCCATTTTTTGCGGGCCAAGAGTCAGCGCAAAATTAACAACAGCAGTCGCTGCTGACGAATTACTGTGCTTGTGTTGTGCCATGGCTGGTGAGATCATTCCTCTCTTGCCTTATGCGCTCCACTTGAAGAAGTAGTAAAAGTGAAACCTGCAGCCTCCTACCCGTTAGTTATTGCCATTATTGGCGCCATCACCGGTTTGACTCCGCTGGCGATCGACATGTATCTGCCAGCGATCCCCACCATCGCTGAACATTTTGGCACCGCAACCGAGCGGGTGCAGTTTTCGGTCAGTATCTATCTGCTGTTCTTTGGGATCGGCCAGCTGCTGTTTGGGCCGATCACCGACGCCCTTGGCCGCCTGAAGGTGATGGCCGCTGGCTTGCTGCTGTTTGCGCTGGCGTGTCTTGGCTGCCTCTGGTCGCAAAGCATCGAATCGCTTTTGGTGTGGCGGGCGGTGCAGGCCCTTGGGGGGGCTGCGACGTCGGTAGTCGCAATGGGGATGATCCGCGATCGTTTCGAGCGCGATGAATTTGCCCGTGCAATCAGTTTTGTGATGTTGGTGATGCAGCTGGCGCCGTTGCTGGCGCCGATTTTAGGCGGCTACTTGCTGCTGTTTTCCGGTTGGCAGAGTCTGTTTGTGGTGCTGGCAGTGTCTGCGGTACTGATGCTGATTGCGGTTACCTTTGGCATTGGCGAAACCTTACCGCCCCAGCGCCGAAACAAGTTATCGTTTGCGAATGCGTTGGCCACCTACGCCATGATCCTGCGTCATCGCCACTGCATGAGCTACCTGCTTATCGGCATCATGACCGCCGGCACGCTGTTTTCGTTTATCACCACCGCCCCCTTTGTCTACATCGAATATTTCGGCGTGGCGCCACAGCACTTTGGCTACCTGTTTGGTTTGAACATTGTGGTGATGATGCTGTGCACCAGCTTAAACGCTCGCTATGTGGCCCGTTATGGTGCCCGTAAGATGCTCAGCATTGGCTTATCTATCGCTCTGGTTGGGGCGTTGCTGCTGTTGCTGTGCTATTGGTTGGCGCCGTTATGGCTTTGGGGCTTAACCCTGCCAGTGACTTTGATCTTAGGGCCGTTAGGGCTGATCTCAGCCAACGGCACCAGCTTAGCGCTGGAACCTTTTCCGCAAGCGTCCGGCTCGGTTGCGGCCCTAGGTGGCTTCTTGCGTTTTGGTTGGGGCGCCTTAGCGGGCGGGGTGATCAGCAGTTTGCACACCGGTACCCCGCTGCCATTGGTGTTAATGATGGCCAGTTGCAGCATTATTGCTATCGGGATTTTTCTGCTACAACAGCGTGGTACACTGAACCGCGAGCAAAAATGAGAAGTAAGGAACAAGGATGACGCAACCGCAATCAGAGCAATTGGCTCACGATATTCGCCGCCTAAAATGGGCCTGCCGCCGTGGCATGTTAGAGCTGGATGTGCTGCTAGAACCTTTTGTTGAGCGCCATTACGCTGATCTGTCTGAGCAGGATAAAATCACATTTGAACGGTTGCTGACCTGCGATGATCCAGAGATGTTCGCGTGGTTTATGGGCCACGAAACCTGCCCGCAACCGCAGTTAGCGGCCATGGTGCAACTGATCCTTGCCCGCAACAGTTTATAGTTTCGCGCCCATACCCTCCCAATTAGCCCAGCGTTTACGCTGGGCTAATTGGGTACTGCTGTTGGCGTTGGTGCTGATCACCCCGCGTTACAATGAGTGGCAGCTGCCGCTGTTACTGCTGTTGATGGCGTATTTAGGTTGGCAGCAATGGCATCGTTCCCCACCGCGGATCGCCCCATTTACGGTTGATGCCCAAGGGCAGGGGCGACGTTTGCAAGATGGGTGTGTTTTTAGCCTGAGTCGGCGCTGTCGATTGCTGCCGCAACTGTTGCTGCTGCACAGTGAGACTTTAGGGTGGCAATGGCTGTGGCAAGACAGCGTTGACGACGCCAGTTGGCGCCGCCTGTGCCGAGTTGCCCTGCAGGTTCAGCGGGGTGACAATATCGTTGGTGCGGGATCGGACGTTAATTCCGGGTAATCCAAGGTGAAGTGCAAGCCGCGACTCTCTTTGCGGTTCATGGCACAGCGGATGATCAGCTCAGCAACTTGCACCAAGTTACGCAGCTCCAGCAGATCGTTGCTGATCTTAAAGTCGCTGTAGTATTGCTGGATTTCAGTGTTAAGCATCTCGACCCGTCGCAGCGCTCGCTGCAGCCGTTTATCGGTACGCACAATCCCCACGTAATCCCACATAAACAGGCGCAATTCATGCCAGTTGTGGGCGATCACAACCTGTTCATCGGAATCCACCACTTGGCTGTCATCCCAGCGCGGCAGTGGCGGCACGGGCCGTTGTTGTACCTCGGCCAATTGCGCTTCGATGTCGTGGGCGGCAGCGCGGGCAAACACCAAACATTCCAACAACGAGTTGCTGGCCATGCGGTTGGCGCCGTGCAAGCCGGTATAGGCCACTTCGCCAATAGCATACAGCCCGGGTAGATCGGTGGCGCCGTTCAGATCGGTGACCACGCCGCCACAGGTGTAGTGGGCGGCGGGTACGACTGGGATAGGCTCGGCGGTGATGTCGATCCCCAGTTCAAGGCAGCGTTCGTAAATGGTGGGAAAATGCTTGGTAATGAACTCGGCCGGTTTGTGGCTGATGTCCAGATGCATGCAATCGGCACCCAAGCGCTTCATCTCATAATCAATGGCGCGGGCGACAATGTCCCGCGGCGCCAGCTCTTCACGATCATCAAAGTCCGGCATAAAGCGGCTGCCATCAGGGCGGCGCAACAAGGCACCTTCACCGCGCAGCGCTTCGGTCAGCAGAAAGTTACGGGCTTCTGGGTGAAACAGGCAGGTTGGGTGGAATTGGTTAAATTCCATGTTGGCCACGCGGCAGCCAGCACGCCATGCCATGGCAATGCCATCGCCAGAGGCAACGTCGGGGTTTGAGGTGTACTGATACACCTTGGACGCGCCGCCGGTCGCCAGAGTCACAAAGTGCGCCTGCACGGTTTCCACCTGACCGCTGTCGCGGTTAAGCACATAGGCCCCCAACACGCGGTTGGATTGCTCGGTGCCGAGCTTATCCGCAGTGATCAGATCCACCGCGTTATAGCCTTCCAGCACGGTGATGTTCGGGTGCTGTCGTGCTTGTTGCTGCAGGGTTTGCTGGATCTCTTTGCCGGTGGCATCGGCGGCGTGCAAGATGCGCCGATGGCTGTGGCCGCCTTCGCGGGTTAGGTGAAAGCGGCTTTGACCGTCGCTGTCGATCTCGGTATCAAAATCCGCCCCTTGGCCGATCAGCCATTCCAGCGCTTTGCGTGCGTTGCTGGCGGTAAAGTGCACCGCCTGCCGATCGCACAGGCCTGCGCCAGCAATTAAGGTGTCGTCCACGTGGGAGTCGATGCTGTCGTCTTCATCAAACACGGCCGCTACGCCGCCTTGGGCATAGTAGGTTGAACCATCTTTGAGTTTGCTTTTGGCGATGACGGTTACTTTGGCGTGTTGCGCCAATTTGATCGCCAACGTTAAGCCCGCGGCACCACTGCCAATAATTAACGCGTCGGTGCGGTGTTCAAGCCCTTGAGTCATCCGGTATCATGGTGGGAATTGAAGTGATTCGATAATGTTACCGCGAGTTGCCGTAAACGCCCAATGTTTAACGAAGTAGCTGGTTTTTGTAAATTGACAAAAATATTTACGAACTTTCTCTGAGGGCGGCAGTCTTACTTAGTGCGCTTGAGACGAGTAAGCAAAAAATTCAACAGGTTAGTAGGAGTGACGACTCGAGTGAGTGAGCCGTTAAGTGATCAACAACTGGTCGAGCGCGTGCAGCAGGGTGATAAGCAAGCTTTCAACCTGCTCGTTGTGAAGTATCAGCATAAAGTGGCCAACTTGATTGGTCGCTACGTGAAAAACCAAGGTGACGTGGCGGATGTGGCGCAAGAAGCGTTCATTAAAGCTTACCGTTCTTTGCCAAATTTTCGCGGTGATAGCGCGTTTTACACATGGTTGTATCGCATTGCGGTAAACACGGCCAAAAACTATCTGGTTAGCCAAGGGCGTCGCCCGCCGGCCAGTGATGTGGATGCCGAAGAAGCCGAGTACTACGATGGTGCAGATGCTTTGCGCGACGTAGCGTCCCCAGAACGCCAAGTGTTATCGGACGAGATCAAAACCGTGGTGTTTAACACCATTGATAACTTGCCCGAAGAGTTAAAAGTGGCCATTACCTTGCGAGAGATCGAAGGGATGAGCTACGAAGAGATTGCGGCAGTGATGGACTGCCCGGTTGGCACAATCCGCTCGCGGATCTTTCGTGCCCGGGAAGCCATCGAACGGAAAATTCAACCGCTGATTGAGCGGTAACAACAAAGGTACTTCATGGTGACAGATAGAAAGGAACAGTTGTCGGCTTACGTGGATGGTAACGATCACGACGGCATGTTGGACCAAGTCTTGTCCGATCCACAGCTCAACCAGCATTGGCAAAACTACCATTTGATTGGTGATGCCATGCGCAACGAACTGCCCAATGAGCTGAATTTCGACATTGCCGCTGGCGTGGCTGCGGCATTAGAGCAAGAGCCAACAGTATTGGCACCTAAGCCGACCAAGCAACGCTTTGCTCTGCCCGCGAAAGTGGTGCAACTGGGCAAGCAATTTGGCCAATACGCCATTGCGGCGGGTGTGGCAGCGGTTGCCGTTGTCGGCGTACAACAGTACGGCGTACAAAACAGCGTAAACCCAACCCCCGTATTGCAAACCACGCCGTTACTGGGGGCGCCAACGCCAGCCAGTTACCAAGTACCAGGCATGGGCCAGCAAAACGAGCGCAGCGCCGAAGAGGAAGCGAAAGAGCAGCAGATGCGCGCTAACGCCTTCTTACGGGATCACCTGCTGCAGCAGCGTTTAAATGGTATCGTGGTACAACAGTGATCCTTAGCTGACAGGACCTTACATTGCAGCGTATTTTGTTTTTAGCGGCGCTGATCTTCTCTTCGATGATCAGCGCGGCCCCCGCCGATACACCCACCGAATCCTCCAGCGACGTCGCCAAACAGTGGCTCAGCCGGATGGAAACCGCCCTTAACACCAGCAACTATCAGCTCTCGTTAGTGCAGATGCAGCGCGAGCAGATCCGCCCTATGCGCTACCACCATGGCGTCCTGAATGGCGAACAGGTGGCGTTCTTAGAGCACTTGAACGGTTCGATTAAAAGCGCCGCTCGGGTTGCCGATAAAGTGGTTTACCTTGAGCAAGACAGCCAACCTTACAGCGTAACCAGCAACCGGATCCCTGGGGTTGTCCCCGGCGCCTTTGCCGGTGGGCTGTTGCAGTTGCAAGACAACTACCGCTTTGTTGCCGGTGGGCGTAACCGCGTGGCGGGGCGCAGTGCTCAGCTGATCCGCATCGTTGCCGCAGATCAATACCGCTATCAATACCGCGTCTGGATCGACATCGATACCGCGTTGCCGTTGCGGGTCGACTTGGTTGATCCCAACAATGCCCTGCTGGAACAGATGCTGGTGATTGAGATCCACGTATTTGGCGAACCGCTGCCAATCCTATCCGAGCTGAAAGCCCAACCGTGGCCGGAAGTGGTGATGGCGCCAGCCAGCAAAGCGGAGCACCCGTGGCGTTTCGGTTGGTTGCCGCAAGGGTTTGAAGTACGTCATTACGATCAGCACATGCTGTTGGGCTTGAACGAGCCGGTGGAATACCTGGCGTTAACCGATGGCCTCAGCGATTTTTCGGTCTACATTGGTCGTACCGGCAAAGTCGAGCTGCCGAAGAACATCACCGCCGGTAACGGCTTATCGCTGGCCTCGGCCATTCACGGCGACTTTGAAGTGGTGGTGGTGGGTAAAATGCCTGTCGAAGCCTTGGCTAACGTGGCCGACAATATCTATCCCGCCCAAGAATGATTGAAGCCATCGCAACCGTCGAAGGTTACCACCACGGCCAGTTGACCATCAGCTGGTTTAGCCAAACCGCCTGCGGCCATTGCGAGCAGGCGGATGAGTGCGGCTCAGGCGTGGTGGCCAAAGCGATGGCCCCCAAGCAAAATCGTCTTACCCTTGATAGCCCAACCTCATACCCCGTAGGCAGCCAGTTGCGAATTGGTATTGCCGAGCAAGATCTCTTACGCGCATCCGCGGCGGTCTATTTGTTACCGCTGATGACAGGACTGTTACTGGCCGTGCTGGCACAAGCTAGTATTGGGCTCGAGGGGATCACAATTTTGGCGTCGTTATTCGGCGGTGTTGCTGGCTGGGCAGTGGCTCGACAGTGGGCCGCCAAACAGCCGAAACCGTTGACCATTCTGGGTCAGTTAGGGCAACCGATCGCAGGCGCATAGCCCAGCGGCCAAAAATCCGTTAAAATCGCCCCCCTTAGTTGTGCCAACCGTAGTAAATAAGGGTTTTGCTCGGCCAAGTCAGGCAGCGCAATTATTTACTCCGATTGGCATTTAGACACAGTTATTTAGCGAAGTAGCGGCACAGATGAAGCACATTCGAAATTTCTCGATTATCGCCCACATTGATCACGGCAAGTCCACCTTGTCCGATCGACTGATCCAGCATTGCGGCGGCTTGTCCGAACGTGAAATGGAAGCGCAAGTTTTGGATTCTATGGATCTGGAACGCGAACGCGGCATTACCATCAAGGCCCAGAGTGTGACTCTGGATTACAAAGCCCAAGATGGCGAAACCTACCAGTTAAACTTCATTGATACCCCAGGGCACGTGGACTTCAGTTACGAAGTCTCCCGCTCCTTGGCGTCCTGTGAAGGCGCGCTATTGGTGGTCGATGCTGGTCAAGGCGTAGAAGCCCAGACGTTGGCCAACTGTTACACCGCCATCGAGATGGACTTGGACGTATTGCCAATCCTCAACAAGATCGATCTGCCTCAGGCGGATCCAGATCGGGTGGCCCAAGAAATTGAAGACATCGTTGGCATCGATGCGGTGGATGCTACCCGTTGCAGCGCCAAAACCGGCATCGGCATCGACGACGTACTGGAAACCATCGTGCGCGATATTCCAGCACCAGAAGGCGATCCAGAGGCGCCGCTGCAGGCCTCAATCATCGACTCGTGGTTTGATAACTACCTTGGCGTGGTGTCTTTAGTTCGCATTAAAAACGGCAAACTGAAGAAGAACGACAAGATTAAAGTGATGAGCACCGGTCAGGTGTGGGGCGTGGATCGCTTGGGGATCTTTACGCCGAAGCAGGTGGATAAAACCGAGCTGCTTACCGGCGAAGTAGGCTGGGTGGTGATGGGGATCAAAGAGATCCTTGGCGCCCCTGTGGGCGATACCTTAACCCACGCCAAGCATGGCGCAGAACATCCCCTGCCAGGCTTTAAGAAAGTAAAGCCGCAGGTGTACGCGGGCTTGTTCCCAATCTCTTCGGAAGATTACGAAGCGTTCCGTGATGCACTGGCGAAGTTATCGCTGAACGACGCATCGCTGTTCTTCGAACCAGAAAGCTCAACCGCACTGGGCTTTGGCTTCCGTTGTGGCTTCTTGGGCATGTTGCACATGGAGATCATCCAAGAGCGTCTTGAGCGCGAATACAACTTGGATCTGATCACCACCGCGCCAACGGTAGTGTACAAAGTAACCACCACCGCCGGCGAAGAAGTGATGGTGGATAACCCATCAGGTTTGCCCGCCATCAACAGCATTGAAACCATCGCCGAGCCGATTGTGGAAGCCAACATCTTGGTGCCACAAGAGTACTTGGGGAACGTGATCACCCTGTGTATTGAACGTCGCGGCGTGCAAAAAGACATGTCCTACCACGGCAACCAAGTGGCGGTGCGTTACGACTTGCCAATGGCGGAAGTGGTGTTGGATTTCTTCGATCGTCTGAAGTCGACCTCTCGTGGCTTTGCGTCGCTGGACTACAACTTTGTTCGCTTCAACGAAGAGAAGATGGTTCGAGTGGACGTACTGATCAACGGCGACCGAGTGGATGCCTTGGCGATGATCACCCACACCGACAACGCCCAGTTCCGTGGCCGTCAGTTGGTTGAGAAGATGCGTGAGCTGATCCCTCGGCAGATGTTCGACGTGGCGATTCAGGCTGCCATTGGCAACCAAGTGATTGCGCGCTCAAACGTAAAAGCCCTGCGTAAAGACGTAACCGCGAAGTGTTACGGCGGCGACGTTTCTCGTAAGAAGAAGCTGCTGCAGAAGCAGAAAGAGGGTAAAAAACGAATGAAGCAAGTGGGCAACGTTGAAGTACCACAAGAAGCCTTCCTCGCCATTTTGAAAGTCGGAGACAGCTAATACATGGCCACCCTGTTTTCTCACATTTTAGTGATCCTAACCCTTGCCAGCGGATTGGTGTGGGCGTTTGACCATTTTGTGTTGTTGCCGAAACGCCGCATGGCGGTGGCAACGGCAGAAGCCAGCAATGGTGCGCCACTGGGCGACGATGCACGCCACAGCATGTTGCGTGAAGGCGCCATTGCCGAAAACTGCCACGGGGTGTTTCCGGTGCTGTTTGCCGTGCTGATCTTCCGTTCGTTCATCTTTGAACCATTCCAGATCCCATCGGGTTCGATGATGCCAACCTTACTGGTTGGCGATTTCATCTTGGTCGAGAAATACGCCTATGGCCTCAAGGATCCGGTATTGCGCTCTGAATTGGTGGCCACTGGCAGCCCAGAGCGGGGCGATATTGTGGTGTTCAAATACCCAAAAGATGAGCGCGTTGATTACATCAAACGTGTGGTTGGCCTGCCAGGCGACCGCATCGTTTACCGCAATAAAACGTTATACATCCAGCCGAAGTGTGACCGTGGCCAAAGCCCATGCCCGCAGCTGCAAGAGGTGGCTCAGGCCAGCGTCAACCAAGGTGAATTTAGCCAAGGTAAACTGCCGCTAACCCGCTTGAAAGAGCAACTGGGCGAAGTCACCCACGATCTGTTAGTGAACCCATCGCGGCGCGAGCCGGTGGGCTACTACCACAGCCAGCCTGGAACGCGTGTGGGCGAATGGATTGTGCCAGAAGGCAAATACTTCGCCATGGGCGACAACCGCGACAACTCAACCGACAGCCGTTTCTGGGGTTTTGTTGATCAGTCACAATTGGTTGGTCGTGCCACCTTTATCTGGATGTCATTTGAATTTGAACGTGACGCCGATAGCGTATTGCCAAGTTGGGTTCCAACTGGCGTCCGTCTTGATCGCCTTGGAGGCATCGAGTGAGCCAAGCCAAGCTAAACCGCTTGCAGGATGCACTGAATTATCAATTCAAGGATGAAGCTCATCTGCAATTGGCGCTAACCCACCGCAGTGCGGCGGGTCGCCACAATGAGCGTCTCGAATACTTAGGCGACGCCATTTTAGGCTTCGTTATTGCTGACGAGCTGTACCACCGTTTTCCGAAAGTCACCGAAGGCGACATGACCCGCATGCGCGCCAGCTTAGTCAAAGGGGTAACCTTGGCTGAGCTTGGCCGCGAGCTGAACCTGCCGGAAGTGATCAAGCTTGGCCCTGGCGAGCTGAAATCCGGCGGCTTCCGTCGCGAGTCGATTTTGGCCGATGCGGTCGAAGCGATTTTTGGCGCAGTGTACCTTGATGGTGGCACCGAAGCGGCGCGGGAACTGATTTTAAACCAGTACCAAAGTCGCTTAGCCGCAATTGAGCCGGGCCGCCGTCAGAAAGATCCGAAAACCAGCCTGCAGGAATACCTGCAAGGACGCCGTAAAGCGTTACCGCTGTATACCGTGCTCACCGTTGCCGGTGATGCCCACGATCAAACCTTTACCGTAAGCTGTGAAGTAGAAGATCTGACCGACACCATCGTTGGTGAAGGATCTTCACGCCGCAAGGCCGAGCAGGATGCTGCAGCCAAAACTCTGGAGCTGTTACAAGCATGACCGATACTACCTACTGCGGCTTTGTGGCCATTGTTGGCCGCCCAAATGTGGGCAAATCCACTTTGCTTAACAACATCTTGGGTCAAAAAGTCAGCATCACTTCGCGCAAGCCACAAACCACCCGCCATCGCATCATGGGCATTCATACCGAAGGGGCACGTCAGACCATCTTCGTTGATACCCCAGGGCTGCACATGGAAGAGAAGCGCGCCATCAACCGTTTGATGAACCGCGCTGCGGCGTCCTCCATTGGTGACGTTGAGATGGTGATCATGGTGGTGGAAGGCACCAAGTGGTCGCCCGACGACGACATGGTGTTGAATAAGATCAAACGCGGTGCCAGCGAGCGCAAAACCGTGTTGGTGGTGAACAAGGTTGATCAGGTTAAGAACAAAGAAGAGCTGTTCCCCCACCTAGAGTGGATCCAGAACAAGTTTGCCTTTGACGCCATCATCCCAATGTCGGCAGGCAAAGGCGACAAGCCGGATCAGCTCATCAGCATGGCGCAAGAGCTGCTGCCAGAAGGCATTCACTACTTCCCAGAAGAGTACGTTACCGATCGCAGCCAGCGCTTTATGGCGGCGGAAATTCTGCGCGAGAAACTGATCCGCTTCTTGGGCGACGAACTGCCTTACTCACTTAACGTTGAGATTGAACAGTTTGGTGTGGACGAGAAAGGGATCTTTCACATCAACGCCTTGATCTTGGTTGAGCGCAGCGGCCAAAAACGGATGGTGATTGGCAGCAACGGCGAGAAGATCAAAGTGATTGGCCGTGAAGCCCGCATCGACATGGAAGAGCTGTTCGACAACAAAGTCTACTTAGAGACTTGGGTCAAAGTGAAATCCGGTTGGGCCGACGATGAACGCGCCTTGCGTAGCCTTGGCTACGGCGACGATTAATCGTTTCGGTTGCGCGCAGGGGTGAGTAATCAGACCGAGCCACGACTGACTCGTGCTTATCTGCTGCACGCTCGCCCCTACCGCGAGAACAGCCTGCTGCTGGATCTGCTCAGTGAAGAACACGGCCGCATTGCGGCCGTTGCTCGTACTGGCGGCAAAAGTGGCCTCGCTAAAAAAGCCCAGTTGCAGCCGTTTCGGCCACTGCTGATTGGCCTTGGCGGTCACGGCACCTTACGGAAATTAGCGCAGCTCGAAGCCCCAACCATGCCACTGCCTCTCAGCGGCACCTCGCTCTACAGTGGCTTATACCTTAACGAACTGTGCCAGCGTTTGCTGCCCGAGTGGCAAGAGCTGACCCATCTGTTTGAACAATATCAGTGCTGCTTGATGGCCTTGGCGGGCGACAATCAAGTGGAAGCCAACCTGCGTTACGTTGAACTGTTATTGCTGCAACACCTTGGCCAATTGCCCAGCATCGAATACGATGCCAGCGGCGATCCCTTGCACGTTGACGCCAACTACCTGTGGCGACCGGGGCAAGGCTTTATCGCCACGGCTCAACCGAACCATCGCGCCGTCAGTGGTGCCATGTTGCTGGCCTGGAGCCAACAACAACTGCTTGAGCCAGAGCATCTGCGCCAAGCCAAAACCCTAATTCGAACCCTATTGCAGCCGCTGCTCGGTAATAAACCGCTGCACAGCAGGACGCTATTTAGCCGACAACGAGGACGACATGAGCATACTTCTGGGCGTTAACATCGATCACATTGCCACCTTGCGCCAAGCCCGTGGCACCAACTACCCCGATCCCGTCCATGCCGCAGCCGTGGCAGAGATGGCCGGTGCCGATGGCATTACCATCCACCTGCGCGAAGATCGCCGCCACATCATCGATCGCGATGTTGAAGTGTTGGCGCAGACCATCAAAACCCGCATGAACTTAGAGATGGCGGTTACCGAAGAGATGCTGGCCATTGCCGAGCGGATCAAACCGGCTTACGTCTGTTTGGTGCCGGAAAAACGGGAAGAGCTGACCACCGAAGGCGGCTTGGATGTGGCGGGGCAGCAGGACAAGATGGAAGACGCGTGCCAGCGACTCAAAGCCGCAGGCATTAAGGTGTCGCTGTTTATCGATGCTTGTCCGACGCAGATTGAAGCCGCGGTTGCGGTTGGCGCGCCTTACATTGAGATCCACACCGGTGCGTATGCTGATGCCAGCACCGAGGTGCAGCAACAAGCGGAACTTGAGCGGATCGCCAAAGGCGCGAAGCTGGCCGCTAGCCTTGGCTTGGTGGTGAACGCAGGGCATGGCCTGCACTACCATAACGTTCAGCCGATTGCCGCCATTCCAGAGTTCTACGAGCTCAACATCGGCCACAGCATCATCGCCCGTGCCGCCATCGAAGGCTTGGCTCCGGCGGTGCAAACCATGAAGCAGCTGATGCTGGACGCCCGCCGCTAATGGCGATCAAGGGGCTGGGCACCGACATTGTCGAGATCCCGCGTTTTGCCGCTCGGTTCGATAAGTTGGGCGACAAACTGGCGCAGCGGATCTTAACCGCGGCCGAGCTGAATGAGCTCGCCGCAGCCAACGACAAGCCCCGCTTTGTGGCCAAACGCTTTGCGGTGAAAGAGGCGGCCTCCAAGGCGCTGGGCACCGGCATTGGTCGCGGTGTCTCCTTTCACCATATTGAAGTCAGCCACGACGATTGGGGCGCGCCCAAGTTGCAATTGACTGGCGGTGCCGCCGAGCGCATGGCGCAACTTGGCGCCGATAGCGCCCACCTGTCGCTGTCGGATGAACAAGCCTACGCGGTCGCCACCGTGGTGATCGAAGGCCCTTAGTCTCAGCCTTTGTTTTAGCTCGCTGTTGGTATGGCTGTGCTGAAGCTATTGTCGCCTGCAGCCCAATCCAGCACATTGCTTTTAAGTGGTTATGTCGCGGTGGCGACGACACCCAAAGGGGTTCCCCCTTTGGGATCCCACTGCCTTAAACACAGCGTCACTTTCGCTCCTTGCACTGCGCCATTCGGCACTGCATCGATGCGCCATCCATGGCTTAGCGATGCATCCACAACATCCTGTTGTTCCGCCTCATTT
The DNA here is from genome assembly GCF_947489035.1 of uncultured Ferrimonas sp. Taxonomy (GTDB): domain Bacteria; phylum Pseudomonadota; class Gammaproteobacteria; order Enterobacterales; family Shewanellaceae; genus Ferrimonas. The sequence continues at coordinate 85,538 of NZ_CANLCI010000013.1, forward strand.
TGCAGTACATCGCGCAACGCTGTGATGCGGCAATAAAGCCGAAGCGGCTTTGCTCTCATCGCCGCCTATCGCATCAACGCCAGCCATTGCGCTGGCGTTGTGCGCTGGCCACTTCGGCGTGAAGCGTGATGGCAGCAACAGCAATTGCGGCCAGATCCTACGACAATAATCGCCATTTTTTTGCAGGAGTGACGTTAATGCTGTCTTGGTTACGCCAACGGAGTGCACCGATCCCAACGCCATTGGCGGGGCTGGCTTTGGCCATCGCCAGTGTGGGCATGCAGTGGGACTTGCGCCTTGGTTTGGGGTTGCAGCTGCAAACGGCAATGGCGCTGCTGGCCACGGCGTTGCTGCTGCCGCTGGCGCTGAAGTTTACGCTGAACAGCCCATTACTTAACCAAGAGCTGCGTCATCCGGTGCTGGCAGCGGTAATGCCAACCTTTGCGATGGCGCTGATGATGCTGTCGGTGACGCTGGCCAGCGTGAGCCAATGGGCCGGCGCCTTGCTGTGGAGTGCGGCGGTGGTGCTGCATCTGTGGCTGTTGTGGCGTTTTATCGTCAATGTGCGTAAGCGATGGGGCGTGGAGCAGATGGCACCGCCATGGTTCATTCCCACCGTTGGCATTGTGGTGGCACCGCTGACCAGCCCGGCGGGGTTGGCGTGGCTGGATCTGGCGCTGATGTGGTTTGGGCTGATCTGCTGCATGGCGCTGCTGCCGTTGATGCTGTATCGGCTGATCTTTCTCGATTTTAGCGATGGTGCGTTGCAACCCACCTTTGGGGTAATGGCGGCGCCAGTCAGCATGGCGTTGGCGGGGTACTTAAAGGTGGTGGCCGCGCCGCATCCGGCGCTGGTGCTGTGGTTGTTAAGCGCCGCTTTGCTGTTTACCTGCTTGGTGTACCTGCTGTTGCCCAAGCTGCTGCGGCTGCCATTTAGCCCCAGCTTTGCGGCGCTGACCTTCCCGTTGGTCGTCAGCGCCACGGCGCTGGAGTTGCTGGTGGCAAGGTTACCGCAGTTAGGCTGGGATCAACTTGGCTGGGGCTTGGTGTGGGCGATTCAGGCGATGGCGGATCTGCAGTTGCTGATCGCCACGGTGATGGTGACGATAGTGGCAGTTCGCTTTGCTCTGCACGGCTGGGGCAGAGCCGCTCTTCGTTAGCGTTTAAAGTGGCGATCCAGCAGGGCAAACAGCAGCGTTTGCGCGTCGCGGTGATCAAATTCTGGCAGTGGCCCAATCAACTGCTGATACATCGACTGCGTCCACTCTAGGTGGCATTGCAGCCCCAGCACCCGTGTGGGCGCATGGTGATAGATCTGCTCGGCACACAGGGCAGTGCTGCCATGCAGGGTCGCGCCTTGGGGCAGCGCCACGTGATAATGGTGGGCTTGCAGCACTTGCAGTTGTTGGCCGTTGTCTCGGGTTAAGGTGACCGCCCCAAATTCCGGCGTCGACAGCGGCTTTACGGTGCTGCCCAGCAGATGTGCCAGCATCTGCGCCCCTAAGCAGATGGCCACAATCGGTCGGTTCGCGTCCAGCGCCTGCTGCAGCCAAGCCAATTCCGCTTGCATCCACGGGTGCTCAGCGCGGTCTTTCACGTTGTATTCGCCACCCAGCACGATCACCCCATCAAACGCCGTAACTGCGGCGAACGACGGCTGCTGTTCACTGTGCCAATACACCAACTCAATCTGTTGCTGCTGCGCCCAGTCGCGGATCAGGCCAGGGTGTTCCTGTTGATGGTGTTGCAGTACCGCCAGTTTCATTCGCGCTCCTGAAAATCGAGGGTTTCTAAGTAAACCGAATGCAGCGGATAGCCGCCTTTAAGCTGCTGGTATGGCGTGGTTGGCTGACCCTCGGTCAGCTGCACCGGGGTGGTGCTCTCAAGGGCAGTGTCGACCAACAGCAGTTGATCGAAGCTGGGCAAGGCGCCAATGCGGTGCACCAGCAACGTTTGTTGCCCCAAGGCTATCGGGTAATAGCTGCCACTGGCCAACTCGGTTAAGGGTTTATTCAATAGCACCTTGTCCACGTTAAATGTCACCTGAGTGAGGCGGGGCTGGCCGCCGCGTTCAAAATGGCCAGCGACAACGGTGGCGCTGAAATGGTTGAGGCTGCCGTGCATCAACTGATGCAGATCGAAGGTTTCTGGATTGAGGGTGATCAGCGGGTATTGCGCCAGCAGCGCATCGATTTGGGCTTGGGCGCTGGGATCAGTCGAGAGGGTTAACAGCAACTGATGTGAATGCATCGAACCATGCAATGGCATGTGGCTTGCCACCAACCCCTGTTTGGTTTGCACCAGCGCCATGCCATGGGTACCAATGGCGGCGCCGACGCTGGGCAGTGAGAGCAGTAGCAGTACAGTAGCGAGCAGGGTTTTCATGCTTATCCTTAGCGATGCAGTCTAGAGAGGAAACACTGCGTTATTTCCCCATGGGGAACAACCCCGCTCTTGGAGTGCACGGTTGCCACCAATGTAACGTTAATTATACGTTTTGGGTGTATTTCTATGCAGGAACAACGTGCTGAGCCTAACCGTGGCGTTCCCTAACACGGCGGTGAGTTAAGTACAGCGGCTGGCGTGATTAAGTTGCGCTAAATCAAATTCAGCGATGTTAATAATCGGGGGTGTTTCAATTGGCGCTGTGGCTGGCTAGGGTGTGGCTTGGGTTGTTGGGCGGAAAAGGGTAAGGCGCTTGAAGCGAGATAAAGTGCCGTTGCAGCGGCAAGCAAAATGGGATCTTGGGATCGCGCTGTTGGGGTTACTGGCGAGCAGCGTCCTGTTGCAGCAACTGGATGGCTTTGAATGGTTATACCAACTTAGTCGGCAACACGAAGCCTGGCAGCTGGACGAGTTGCTGCTGAGCATGATGTTGATGCCATTAGTCTTAAGCTGGTTTTCCTATCGACGCTGGCAAGAGGCGCAACAAGCGAGCGCAGAGTTGCAGCATCAAGCGCTGTTTGATCCGCTCACCCAGCTGCCGAACCGCACTCACTTCACCCAATTATTGCAAGACGCCTGCAACCAAGATGACGGTGGCAACATCAGTGTTATGTTGCTGGATCTGGATAACTTTCAGGCGCTTAATCGGCGTTATGGCGCCGCCTTTGGTGATCAACTGTTGTTGGTGATCAGTCAGCGCCTGTGGGGCTGCCTTGATCTGTGCGATCAACTGGCGCGTTTTGGCAGTGATGAGTTTGCCTTAATTTCTGGCCATTGTGATTCGCAGCAACGGGCCATCAATATGGCTGAGCGGATCCTGCTAATGTGCCGCACGCCGGTGCACATCGACGGCGTCGAAGTGCGGCTGAGTGCCAGCATTGGGATCAGCAGCCGTTCGGCGGAGCTGGGGCAACAGCAGCCCGAGCACCTGTTGCGCCAAGCCAACAACGCGATGCACGACGCCAAGCTTAACGGCAAAGATGGGTACGTTTGCTTCAATGTGGACGACAGCCAGTGTAAGCAGGTGCAGCAACAGCAGCGGCAGCGCTTCAAGCGGGCGCTGCAACACAACGAACTGCAGCTGTATCTGCAACCGCAGGTGGCGTTGGGCAGCGGCAAGGTGATTGGTGCTGAAGCATTACTGCGCTGGCATCACCCGCAACAGGGGCTGCGTTTTCCCGATAGCTTTCTTACGGCGACCGAGCAGCACCCGCTGGCGGTAGAGTTGGGGGAATGGGTGCTAGAGCAAGGGTTGCAGCAGTTGCTTCGGTGGCAGCAACAGGGGATCCAGTTGAAGCTCAGCGTGAACATCACCCCATACCACCTGCTGCAGCCGGATTTTCTTAGCCGTTTGCAGCTGCTGATAGCCCGCTATCCCGATGCGCCGCGCCACCGGTTGCAAATTGAAGTGGTGGAAACCAACAACCTGACCGATCTGCGTCATGCGGCAGACACCATGCGCCAGTGTGGCTTATTGGGGGTCAAGTTTGCCCTTGATGACTTTGGCAGCGGTCACTCGTCGTTAACCTACCTGCGTGAGTTACCGGCCCAAGTGCTGAAAATCGACCGCAGCTTCACCCGCGACATTATGGAAGATTACAACGATCTGGTGGTGGTAAAAGCGATGATCCGCTTGGGCTATACCTATGGCCTAGAAGTGTTGGCCGAAGGGATAGAAACCGAGGCGCAGCAGCAGAAACTGCACAGCCTCGGTTGCGGCTATGGCCAAGGCTATCTGTACGCCAAAGCGTTGCCGCCACAGGAGTTTGATGCTTGGTTGCAAACGCAACCGTGAAGCCGCCAGCGGTTAAGGCGCTGCCGTCTCTGCGGCTTTGATAAACCGCGCAGGGTTGCCACCGACGACGGTATAGGGGGCAACGTCTTTGGTCACCACCGCGCCGGCGGCAACAATGGCGCCTGCACCAATGGTGATCCCCGGCAGCACAATCACGCCGGCGCCCAGCCACGCTTTGTCGCCAATGTGGATTGGCTTTGCGATTTCGATGCCAGCAAGGCGCTGCTCGGCGTCGTTGGCGTGATTCACGGTGATCAGCTGCACCTTGGGGCCAATCAACACATGCTCGCCAATGGTGATCCCCGCGTGATCCAGCAGCACACAATCCCAGTTAATGAACGACATCGCCCCGATTTTAGTGAAGCGAGCGTAGCAGGTTCGCAGCGGTGGCTGGATCATGGCGCTGGGGTGAATGTCCATGCCCATCTCTTGCAACAGCTGTTGGCCCTCATGACCACTGGCCCCTTGGTTAAATCGCTGCAATATGGGGTAGACCTGTTTGCGGATGCGGTCCATGTCGGCATCAAACAGGTTGTAGGGCAAACCCGCTTGCATTTTTTCTATTTCTGTCATGATGTTACGTCCACTTCTTGGGGGCATTGATGCTACCCCGATTCGGCTGTACGCACCATATGTTATCGGCGCTAAGCGGACTAAGCGGACTAAGCGGCGCAGGAGATCGCCTAAGAGTGCGGGCGGTTCAGAGCGGCGCTAACGGTTGCGGCAAAGTCAGAGCGCGGGCAAGGGGAAAGCGTAAGCGAAAGGGATCGATGTAAAAGCAGGCCAATGGCGACAGCTGCGCCAGCGGCGTTAATGGCCCATCGTGAGGATGAAAGTCGACCAAGGTGGCGGGGTAGGCACGGCCGTAGCCGATGTAATCGGTCAGCAGCAGCTGTTCGCCGTTGGGGTGCGCCAGTGGCATCGGCAGCAGCTTGGTGTGCATCGGCAGTGGCATGGGGTAGTGGTGCAGCTGCCAGTGGCCAGCGAGTTTGCCCTGTTGATTGATGCTGATAAAGCCGTCACGCCCCTGTTGTTGCCAATCAAACTGCGCCAGCCGTTTGGGAATGGCCCAATTGGCGCGGCCGCTGGCGACACTTTGTTCGGTGGAGACCACAATGTGGCTGATGCAGTGGCGCCGACACACCCCAAAATCAAACTTGCCCGGCAGCAGCAACATCTCTTGGTAGGGATTGGGATCGCCGTGCTGGTAATCCACCAACATCAGCGCCCCTAAGCCCCCGCGCGACAATGGCGCTAAGGTGTTGGGCAGCAAACCGGATTGTTGCAGCCACTGGCGTGAAAACCAGTACAGCAGCAGATAGCCACGGCCTTGCAACGACCAAGGCGCGGGGAGGATGTTGGCAGCAGTCATGGCAGTTCCTTAGCCAAGCAGTGATAACGCAGTCCGTGATGGATCCCAAGCTAACATTAACTGGCGTAAAAATGAGCGCCATTTTTTGTGGCGGCGCTTGCCTGTGCCGTTGGCGCAGCGGAGCAGCAGCGGCCATCAGCAAAAAGGGCGTCCGCAATGGACGCCCTTTTTTATGGTTACGGGATAAGTGCGCTGCGCTTACCGGTTACCGGATTGGCTGCGGCCTTGGCCACCACGATTGCCGCTGCGGTTTTGGCCGCCGCGATTGCCAGAGTTGCCTTCGCCGCCACCTGGGTTGCTGCGGTTGCCACTGTTGCTGCTGCGACGACGCTGACCAGCCGGCTTGCTGTCGCCGCTGTGAGCGCCTTGGCCGTTGCGATTGCCTTGGGGCTTGCGACGTCGCGGGGCATCACCGTGTGGCTGCTCGTCACGTTCGCCTTGTGGCTGTGGCTTTTTCGGCTTCTTTGGCTTCTTCGCTTTCAATGGGCGGATCGGCTTAGAAGCCTCCAGCGGGTTTTGTGGATCAAAGCCTTCAATGATCTCACGCTCTAGGTGCTTCTGGGTCAGCTGTTCAACGGCAACCAATTGCTCCCATTCGTCGGCACACACCAAGGAGATCGCGTGGCCACTGGCGCCAGCACGGCCAGTACGGCCAATGCGGTGCACGTAGTCTTCGGCCACCTGTGGCAGCTCGAAGTTCACCACTTGCGGCAGCTGATCGATGTCCAGACCACGGGCGGCGATGTCGGTGGCGACCAGGGCGCGTACTTCACCGGATTTGAAATCAGCCAGCGCACGGGTACGAGCGCCTTGGCTCTTGTTGCCGTGAATGGCCGCTGCGGTGATGTTGAATTCGGTCAGGTACTTGGTCAGCTTGTTCGCGCCGTGTTTGGTGCGGGTAAACACCAACACTTGCTGCCAGCTGTTTTCGCCAATCAGTTGCGCCAGCAGCAGCGGCTTACGCTTTTTGTCTACTGGGTGAACCACTTGCTCAACGGTTTTGGCGGTGGCGTTGCGCGGGGTGACCGAGATCTCCACCGGGTTGTGCACCAAGCCTTTGGCTAAGTCGCGGATCTCTTCTGAGAAGGTCGCTGAAAACAGCAGGTTTTGGCGCTTGGCTGGCAGCAGCTTTAAGATCTTTTTGATGTCGCGAATGAAGCCCATGTCGAGCATCCGATCCGCTTCATCCAGCACCAGCATTTCGAGGTGATCAAAGCGAATGGCGTTTTGCTGGTACAAGTCCAGCAAACGACCTGGGGTGGCCACTAACACGTCAACGCCACTGCGCAGCTTTTGCAGCTGTGGGTTGATCTTAACCCCACCAAAAACCACGGCGCTGCGCAGGTTGGTGTTTTTGGCGTAGGCCTGCACGTTTTCCTGCACCTGAGCCGCTAATTCGCGGGTTGGGGTAAGCACCAAAGCGCGGCATTTATTGCTGCGGGCACGGTCGCCTTTATTAAGCAGATGCAGGATCGGCAAGGTGAAGCCAGCGGTCTTACCGGTGCCGGTCTGCGCTGCCGCCATTACATCTTTACCCTGCATGACTGCGGGGATGGCTTGCGCCTGAATGGGGGTTGGGGCGTCATAGCCCGCGGCGGTGACGGCATCGAGGATCGGTTTGGCTAAACCAAGATCAGAAAACTGCATAGATGGGAATTACTCTGCTTGCACAAGCGAGCCAGGATGGCGCTTGAATGAGGCGGAAGTGTACCCCAAGCCTAGCGCGGCTGCCGAGATTTCTTGTGGTTTTGCTGCAATAGCAAGCCATCGCAGCCACTTTATCCGATGGGTGATCTGCTGGTGCTGTGGCGGGGTTAGGCGGGATTGCTCAGATTGCATCCGGCTGGTTGAATTTTGGTCTTGCTTGGCAACACATTGTGCTGGTTAAAAAATGTCAAAATCTCATTTCTGTGAGCGACTATTGTGACCGCGGTCGACGGTTGATTCTTTTACCCCCTAATGGGTATAGAGCAACTAATATAGGCATAACGATACTTAGGTCATCTTAATCCCTGATAAGGCTCTGAAAGTGGAACAGGAATATCACGTTGTGAGTTTGGTGGTACACGCCAATCCCGAAAAACACGAGCAGGTGGTTAGCCAGCTGAGCGCGCTTCGAGGGACTGAACTGGTTACCCACACCGAAGACCATAAATACGTTGTGGTTATCGAAGGGAGTACCCGTCAGCAAGTGTTGGATGGCATTGAAGCCATTCAGGCGATGAACGGAATCCTATCCACCACTTTGGCTTATCACCAAGTTGATCAACTAGACAGCGAGAACGCCGCATGAGCATCAGTCGTCGCGATTTTATTAAAGCAAACGCCGCAGCCGCCGCTGCTACCGTGGTTGGCGCTACCCTGCCAATCAAAATGGTAGAAGCCGCCGAAGCGGGTAACTCCACCTTAAAATGGCAAAAAGCCGCCTGTCGCTTCTGTGGCACCGGTTGTTCCATCATGGTGGGTACCCAAAACGATAAAGTGGTTGCCTCTAAAGGCGATAGCGAAAGCCCAGTAAACAAAGGTTTGGCCTGTATTAAGGGTTACTTCCTGCCGAAGATCATGTACGGCAATGACCGTCTGTCTTCGCCACTGCTGCGGATGAAAGATGGCCAATTTGATAAATCTGGCGAGCTGACTCCAGTGGATTGGGACACCGCCTTTGATGTGATGGCCGACAAATGGAAAACCGCGCTGAAGAAGAAAGGCCCAACCTCGGTCGGCATGTTCGGTTCAGGCCAATGGACCATCTGGGAAGGCTACGCAGCGGCCAAGCTGATGAAAGCCGGTTTCCGTACCAACAACATCGATCCAAACGCCCGTCACTGTATGGCGTCTGCGGTAGTGGGCTTCCTGCGTGCTTTCGGTATTGATGAGCCAATGGGCTGTTACGATGACATCGAACACGCCAACGCCTTCGTGCTGTGGGGCTCTAACGCCGCCGAGATGCACCCAATTCTGTGGCAGCGTCTGTCTGATCGCCGTCTGACTCACCCGAAAGAGACCTCCGTTCACGTTCTGTCTACTTACGAGAACCGTTGTTTCGAGCTGGCTGACAACAAGATGGTGTTCAAGCCACAGTCTGACTTGGTGATCTTGAACTTCATCGCCAACTACATCATCCAGAATGATGCGGTTAACCATGATTTCGTCAACAAGCACACCAAGTTTGCGGAAGCAACGCCAGACATCGGTTACGGCCTGCGTCCAGAGCACCCGCTGGAACAAGCCGCCAAGAACCCAGGCAACAAGAAAACCAAGCCGATGAGCTTCGAGGAGTACAGCAAGTACATCTCTAAGTACACCGTTGAGATGGCGTCTGAAATGTCCGGCGTGCCGGTAGAGAACCTGATCGAACTGGCTAAGGTTTACGCCGATCCAAAGCAGAAAGTAATGAGCTTGTGGTGCATGGGCGTGAACCAGCACACCCGTGGTGTGTGGGCCAACAACTCCATCTACAACCTGCACTTGCTGACCGGTAAGATCTCCGAGCCGGGCAACAGCCCATTCTCGCTGACGGGCCAGCCATCCGCTTGTGGTACCGCTCGTGAAGTGGGCACCTTTGCTCACCGCTTGCCAGCCGACATGGTGGTCATGAAAGAAGCGCACCGTGATATCGCCGAGAAGAAGTGGCAGCTGCCGAAAGGCACCATTCCACCGAAGCCGGGTTACCACGCGGTACTGCACAGCCGTAAGCTGAAAGATGGCGACATGAACGTCTACTGGACCATGTGTACCAACAACCTGCAGGCCGGGCCAAACATCAACGAAGAAACCCTGCCGGGCTTCCTGAACCCAGAAAACTTCATCATCGTTTCTGATCCGTACCCAACCGTCACCGCGCTGACCGCCGATCTGGTGTTGCCAACCGCCATGTGGGTAGAGAAAGAGGGTGGTGTGGGTAACGCGGAACGTCGTACTCAGTTCTGGCACCAGATGGTTAACCCGCAGCCAGGTTCCAAATCGGATCTGTGGCAGATCATGGAATTCTCTAAGCGCTTCACCATGGAAGAAGTGTGGCCAGAAGCGCTGTTGGCGCAGAAGCCAGAGTACCGTGGCAAAACCATGTTCGACGTACTGTACGCCAACGGTGTGGTCGATAAGTACCCACGCAGCGAGTGTACTTCTGAGCTGAACGACGAGTCTGATGACTTCGGTTTCTACGTACAGAAAGGCCTGTTCGAAGAGTACGCCGACTTTGGCCGTGGCCACCATCACGATCTGGACCAGTTCGATGTGTACCACGAAACCCGTGGTAAGCGCTGGCCGGTAATTGATGGCAAAGAAACCAAATGGCGCTTTAAAGAAGGCATGGATCCGTACGCTAAGTCCGGTTCTGATTTCGACTTCTACGGCAAGCCAGATGGCAAAGCGGTGATCATCGCTTCCCCATACGAAGCCCCAGCGGAAGAGCCAAACAAAGAGTTCGACCTGTGGTTGTCTACCGGTCGCGTGCTTGAGCACTGGCATACTGCTTCCATGACGGGTCGTGTGCCAGAGCTGAACAAGTCAATGCCTGCTGCCAAGGTGTACATGCACCCGCAGGACGCGAAGTCGCGTGGTTTGAACGATGGCGACGAAGTGGTTGTGTCCAGCCCACGTGGCGAAGTACGCACTCGGGTTGAAACCAAAGGCCGTAACAAGCCGCCGGTTGGTCTGATCTTCATGCCATTCTTCGACGCCCGCGCCTTGGTAAACAAGTTGATTTTGGATGCGACCGATCCGCTGTCCAAAGAGACTGACTTCAAGAAATGTCCGGTTAAAGTGGTTAAGGCATAAGGAATTGATCATGAAAAAGACTCTGATCTCTGGCGTACTGGCCGCGTTGGTATTAACCGGCTGTGGTATGACCGAAGCACCAAAGCAAGTGGAAGCCCCTAAAGGGATGCGCGATGGCACGCCTGTTGCCGTAACCATGGTTCGCGATGCGGATCCGGTTTACGCCAAAAAAGGCACCGCCATCGAGCGCAACTGGGACGGTCAGCCACCGTTGATCCCGCACGCGTACAAGAAGCCAACCAACCTGAAACGCAACGGTTGTACCACCTGCCACAAGCCAGCCAAACCGGGTAAGAAAGCACGTGCTACCCCAACCCACGCGTCTCACTTTGAAACCGATGGCAAACTGGATAACCGTTTCTACAACTGTCACCAGTGTCACGTAGCGGTTTCCGATCAGCCTGCGCGCATCGGCAACAACTTCTAACGGCCGCTTGTTAGCCGCCGTGCTCCGACACGGTTGGCTCAGCAACCCCAAAACCGACGGCAATGCCGTCGGTTTTTTTATGCCCGGCATCTGTTATGGCTTGATAGCCAGCGCCCTAGGCTACAGCGGCGCAGCACCTCGATATGATGTGGGCTAGGGCCGTTGAAGGAGTAAGCCATGAAAAGCCGCTGGGTACTGTTGATCGACACCGTTGATAAAGTGGGGCTTATCCACCTGATCACCGGTGTGCTGCATCAACACAACATCAATATTGACCTCAACAGCGAGTACGTGGATAAAGCCCGTAACCTGTTTTTTATGCGCAGCGAAATCGAAGGGGCGTTTGACGCCGAAGCGGTGCTGAGCCAGTTGCATCAAATCATTCCCAGCGCCCACGTTGAGCTAAAACCCGTGGCGAAGAAAAACATCGTTGTGCTGGTAACCAAAGAGTCTCATGCCATTGGTGATCTGCTGATTAAACATCAGTTTGATGCCTTAAACGCCAACCTGCTGGCCGTCATTGGCAATCACGATGTGCTGCAATCCTTGGTGGAAAAGTTCGACATCCCTTTTCACCACGTGAGCCACGAGGATCTCAGCCGCGCGCAGCACGAAGCCGCAGTGCAGGCCGTGATCGCCCAATACCAACCGGATTATCTGGTGTTGGCCAAATACATGCGGATCCTGTCGCCGCAGTTTGTGGGCGCCCACGCCGATAAGATCATCAACATTCACCACTCCTTCTTACCGGCTTTTATCGGGGCCAACCCCTACAAACAAGCGTTTGAACGAGGGGTTAAAATCATTGGTGCCACCGCCCACTTTGTGAACAACGATCTGGATGAAGGGCCGATCATCTGTCAGAAGGTGATCCCAGTTGATCACAGTGACAGTTGGCAGCAGATGGCCAGCAAGGGCCGCGATGTTGAACGCAGTGTGTTGGCCAACGCGCTGCAGCTAGTGTTTGCCGATCAAGTGTTTGTCAGCGGCAATAAAACCGTGGTGCTCTAAAAGCGGTTCTTGGTTGCGGTAAAAGGCAGCAACCAAGTCAATAACCGTGCCCGTAAGCTTGGGTCAGTCGCCGCAGTTTGTTAGTCTGTACTATCGACCAAGCCCCCGAATTTTCGTGGGCTTGGGCAATGGTGTTACAGCGAACAAGGTAAGAACGGATGCAAGCGTGGTATCTCTTGTACTGCAAAGGGCGAAAAGAAAAAGCGGTAAAACAAGCCTTTGAACAGCTAGGGGTCACCAGTTTTTTGCCACAATTGGATGTGGAAAAAATCGTCGCGGGGAAAAAGAAGCTGGTGGCAACGCCGCTGTTCCCTAACTACATTTTTGTGCGTTTTGATCCGCACATCACCCCCTATTCTCACATTACGCGTGTGCCCAATGTGGCGGCCATTGTGCGCCCGAACGGCCAGCTGGCACCGGTTGAACTGTCGGTGGTGGTGACGTTGCGTGAGGCGTTAAAACAGCGCCAAGCACAACAGCAACGCGACCAAGCCACGGCGCCAGAGCCTGCGCCAGAACCGCGGCCCAATAAGGGCGATAAGGTGAAGATCCTCGGTGGTGCCTTTGCCAATCTCGACGCCGTGTTTGACGAACCCGACGGCGACAAACGCAGCATCTTGCTGGTGAAGATGCTGGGCAAGCGGCAGCGCTTGCCGATGGATAATCTCGGCTTTCGGCGGTTGTAACAGCTTGACTCTGTGATCGAAAAACGGCGCCCTGTGGCGCCGTTTTTTATTGAAGCCTCGCGACTTATGTAAAGCTCGTGCGTCGGCATTGCTGCAATCTGTTAGCGAACTGTGGGGCGCTTACCCCAGCCACAACCACACGCCCAGCAGCACCATGATTGAGCCGGAGATGCGGTTCATCAGTTTGACGTTGTCGCGATTGAGCAGTCGGCGCAAAGTGCTGCCGCCGCTGGCGTAGAGGCTCATGCAGATGAATTCAGACACCACGATCACCGCCAGCAGTGCCGCCATTTGTGGCAGCAGCGGCGCTTGTTGGTTCAGAAACGGCGGCAGCAGCGCCACCATAAAGGCCCAGCCTTTGGGGTTGGCAATGGCGGTGGTGAAGCCACGCAGCGCCAAGCTGCGGCGGCTGATGTCGGTGATGTCGTCTGTGGTCACCAAGCCGCCACTGCTGCGCCATGAACTTAGCCCTAAGTAGATAAGGTAAGCGCCGCCCAGCGCTTTTAAGCCGGTAAACAGAGCCGGGTGGGTTAATAGCAATGCGGCCACGCCAAAGGCGGCGGCCAGGGCAACGGCAGTCACCCCAACCAACTCCCCTAGCATCATCGGCAGGGTGCGCCTAAGCCCCACACTGATGCCCAAGCTGAGCGCCAATAACATGCACATGCCCGGGGTGATCGACACCAAAAAGAAGGTGGGAATGAACAGGGCGAGGGTGTGCATCTCTGGCATGGCGGGCTCTTTGGTTGGGGGCGAAGCCCGTGGTGTTGGATGGCGTAAAACGCAATAGGCCGCGGACAATGCCGCGGCCTATGGATGGTAACCCTGAACTTATTTCAGTTCGATACCATCTTTTAATATGGTGATGCGGCCATTTTTGTATAAGCCGCCGATGGCGCGTTTAAACACCGCTTTGGACACCCCAAAGGTTTGCTTGATGGTTTCTGGATCGCTTTTGTCGTAGATCGGCGCAAAGCCGTTAGGCTGCTTTTTCAGGTAGCTGATGATGTGATCGCCCAGCTGATCCGCCTGCTTGTGTGCCGGTGGGTTGATGGACACATCAATGCCGCCGCCTTCGCGTACTTTTTTGATGAAGCCCGGCATCCGCATGCCCGGTTTCAGATCTTTAAATACGCTGTCGAAGTAGAGCACGCCCCAGTGTTCGTTGTTGATGATCGCTTTGTAGCCCAAGTCGGACTTACCGGCGATCAGCAGATTCACTTTGTCGCCATTGCTGTAGGTGGCGGCGTTGTTATCTAAGAAGCGATCGATCTTAGCGGAAGCGGCGATGCGGTCGCTGTGCTTATCCACGTACAGGTAGACGATGTAGTAGCGGCCCACTTCGAATGGCTTCTTCTGCTGGTTAAATGGCACCAGCAGATCTTTCTCTAAGCCCCAATCGAGGAAGGCACCAAAATCGGTCATCGAGGTGCACTTTAAGCTGGCGAACTGGCCCACCTGCGCCTTAGGCTTCATGGTGGTGGCGATAAACTGATCTTCCGAATCAAGGTAGATGAACACCTCAACCATGTCGCCCATTTCGGTGCCCGCTGGCACCCATTTGTTTGGCAGCAGGATCTCACCTAAGTCATCGCCATCGACGTAGACGCCAAAGCCCACTTTTTTCACCACCTGTAAGGTGTTGTATTGACCGATTTCGACCATGCTGACTCCACAAAAGGGTTAAGAACTAAAAAGGGCGCCGAGTATATCGACTTTGTCGTTAAATTGCCGTGATTTCTGCGGCAGTTAACGGCCGTGATTGGCCGCAAGTTAAGTTGGGATCGAGCGCGATCGGCCCCATGGTTTCCCGATGCAATGCCACCACCGGATTGCGAAAGCGACCAAACATCCGCTTGATCTGATGATAGCGCCCTTCAAAGATAGTTAATCGTGCTTGATGGCTGCTCAGTTGCTGCAGCTGGGCGGGGCTGGTGGTGATGTTTTCATACTCGAAGTGGATCCCTTCGGCAAAGCGTGCGGCGGTGTCAGGATCGATGGGATTGCCCAGCGTAACTAAATAGGTTTTGGGCTTTTTTAGCGCGGGCTCGGTGATGCGGCGCGACCACAAGCCGTCGTTGGTCAGCAGCAGCAAGCCGGTGCTGGCTTTATCTAAACGGCCTGCGATGTGCAATTGCGGCTGCAGCTCTGCTGGCAGTAACGCCAGCGCGGTTGGGTGCTGCGGATCGCGGGTGGCGCTCACCACACCGGCGGGTTTGTTCAGCATCCAGTATTGCGGAGCCACCCCCGCTTGGATGATGTGGTGGTTCACGCACACCTGGGCAAACTGATCGGCTTCAGCTTCGGCATTGCGAATGACGCTGCCATTGATCCGCACCTGACCCTGTGCCAGCAACAACAGCGCTTGGCGCCGATTCCACTGCGGCTGGTTGGTTAATAATCTGTCTACTCTCATAAGCGCATATTGTCGCACTACCATAACCACTTAGCCATTGAGAATCGCTTTGGTCGCAGCGGCGTTTGCGCTAGAATACGGGCGATTTTATCTTCGGGCTGAGGCCCGCGCATAACAAGGCAGTCATGACTTTACGCGTTGCCATTAACGGCTATGGCCGGATCGGTCGCTCTACATTGCGTGCCCTCTACGAGAGTGGCCGCCGCGAGCAGATCGAGATTGTGGCCATCAATGAACTGGCTAAGCCCGAAGGGATGGCGCACCTGACCCAGTTTGATACCACCCACGGTCGCTTCCATCTGCCGGTAACCACCGCCGCTGGCGAACTGTTGGTGGGCGAGGATCGCATTGCGTTGCATCACCAAAGCGACGCGCGCTTACTGCCTTGGGCTGAATTGAACATCGACATAGTGTTTGAATGCACTGGCCGCTTTAAAACCGCGTTGGCTTGCCAAGCCCACATTGATGCTGGTGCCAAGCAGGTGATCATCTCGAATCCCGCCGACAGCTGCGTCGATGCCACCGTGGTGTATGGGGTAAACCATCAAGCCCTGACCGGGGACGAGCGCATTGTCTCGAACGCCTCTTGCACCACCAACTGCAGTGTGCCGGTGCTGAAACTGATCGACGATGCCTTTGGCATTGAACGTGGGGCGATCACCACCATCCACTCATCGATGCACGATCAACAAGTGATCGACGCCTACCATGACGATCTGCGCCGCACCCGTGCCGCCAGCCAATCGATCATTCCAGTGGATACCCGCCTTGCCCGTGGCATTGAGCGGATCTTACCGAATCTACACAACAAATTTGAAGCCATCGCGGTGCGTGTGCCCACCACCAATGTGACCGCGATGGACCTGTCTTTGACCCTGAGCGAACGGGTCGATATTGGGCAGGTAAACCGTTTGCTCGAGCAAGCGGCACAACAATTTCCCGGCATCGTGGGTTTTACCCAAGCGCCGCTGGTCTCCATCGACTTTAATCATGATGCACGCTCTTGCGTTATCGACGGCAGTCAAACCCGAGTAGCCGATGGTCACTTGGTGAAATTACTGCTGTGGTGCGATAACGAATGGGGCTTTGCCAATCGGATGTTGGATACCGCGTTGGCGCTGCGCGCTGCCAAATCAACTTTATAAACCTTGAGGTAAATTATGACCATTCTCAAAATGACCGATCTGGATCTGGCCGGCAAACGCGTATTGATCCGCCAAGATCTGAACGTGCCTGTAAAAGAGGGCAAAGTGACCTCGGCTGCACGTATTGAAGCGTCCTTGCCAACCATTAAGCACGCGCTGAACGCGGGCGCTACCGTCATGGTGATGTCGCACTTGGGGCGCCCAACCGAAGGTGAATTTGAGCAACAGTTCTCGCTGGCACCGGTAGTGGATTACTTGGCAGAAAAACTGGATGTGCCAGTGGCGCTGCAGGGCAGCTACCTGAACGGTTTTGAAGCCAAGCCAGGGCAACTGACGGTACTGGAAAACGTGCGCTTTAACCGCGGCGAGAAAAAAGACGACGAAGGTCTGTCTAAAGCCTACGCCAGCCTGTGTGACATCTACGTGATGGACGCCTTTGGTACCGCCCACCGCGCCCAAGCGTCTACCCACGGTGTTGGCCTGTACGCCCCAATCGCTTGTGCTGGCCCACTGCTGGCTGGCGAACTGGATGCACTGGGCAAGGCGCTGGATAACCCAGCCCGACCAATGGTGGCCATCGTTGGTGGCTCTAAAGTGTCAACTAAGCTGACCGTATTGGAATCACTGGCCACCAAAGTGGACCAGCTGGTTGTTGGTGGGGGTATTGCCAACACCTTTATCGCAGCGGCGGGTCACCCAGTGGGCAAGTCGTTGTACGAAGCCGATCTGGTGGCGCAGGCGCAGAAACTGACTGCCGATGCCCAAGCCAATGGCGGCGACATCCCAGTACCTACCGATGTGGTGTGTGCTGATAAGTTCGCTGAAGACGCCACCGCAACCTTGAAAGGCGTAGCGGATACCACCAGCGAAGACATGATTTTTGATATCGGCCCAGACAGCGCTGAAGCACTGGCTGAGATCCTCAAAAACGCCGGCACCATTGTTTGGAATGGCCCAGTGGGCGTATTCGAATTTGACCAGTTTGGCAAAGGCACCGAGCGCGTGGCTCGTGCCATTGCTGAATCGAACGCCTTCTCTATCGCAGGCGGTGGTGACACCTTGGCAGCGGTTGATAAGTACGGCATCTCTGATGACGTGTCTTACATCTCTACCGGTGGCGGCGCGTTCCTTGAGTTCCTGGAAGGCAAAACCTTGCCCGCCGTGGCGATGCTGACCAAGCGTGCGGCCAAGTAACGTTTCATAAGGCAGGAAGTCACTGACAATTGCCTTCGTGGCGGGGTTAACCGAGCCCGCCACGTAAAACTTTAAAACATAATAAATAATTGGAGCCCATCATGGCCTTGATCTCCCTACGACAGTTACTGGATCACGCCGCCGAGCACAGCTACGGTGTCCCAGCGTTTAACGTAAACAACCTAGAGCAGATGCGTGCCATCATGCAGGCGGCTGAGCAGACTGACTCACCCGTCATCGTTCAGGCCTCTGCCGGTGCGCGTAAATACGCTCGCCCACAGTTTCTGAAGTACCTGATGAACGCGGCGCTGGAACAGTACCCAGACGTGCCAGTGTGTATCCACCAGGATCACGGCACCTCGCCAGACGTGTGCCAGCGTTCTATTCAGATGGGCTTTAGCTCGGTAATGATGGACGGTTCTTTACGTGCCGACGGTAAAACCCCAGCGGATTACGGTTACAACGTTCAAGTAACCCAGCGCACCGTGGCGTTTGCCCACGCGTGTGGTGTGTCGGTGGAAGGTGAAATCGGTTGTTTGGGCAGCTTGGAAACGGGCATGGCCGGTGAAGAGGATGGCGTTGGTGCTGAAGGCGTATTAAGCCACGATCAGCTGCTGACCGATCCAGAAGAAGCGGCTCGCTTCGTAGCGGCCACCAAGGTGGATGCTTTGGCTATCGCTATCGGTACTTCCCACGGCGCTTACAAGTTCTCTAAGAAGCCGACCGGCGAAGTGCTGCGTATGGATCGCATCAAAGAGATCCACGCTCGCATCCCAGACACCCACTTGGTGATGCACGGCTCCTCTTCGGTGCCACAAGAGTGGTTGGAGATCATCAACCAGTACGGCGGCGAGATCCCAGAAACCTACGGCGTGCCAGTGGAAGAGATCGTGGAAGGCATCAAGTACGGCGTTCGCAAAGTGAACATCGATACCGATCTGCGTTTGGCCTCTACCGGTGCGGTGCGTAAGTTCTTGGCGGAAAACCCAGCGGAATTTGATCCACGTAAATTCCTGCAGGCGTCGATGGATGCCATGGCTGGGATCTGTACCGATCGCTTTGAAGCCTTCGGCTGTGCCGGTAACGGCAGCAAGTTGAAGCCTCTGAGCCTGCAAGCGATGTACAAGCGCTACCAGACCGGCGAACTGGATCCAAAAGTAAACATCTAAGCCTAAGGGCACAGTGATTACTTGAAAAAACGCTCACCTTGGTGAGCGTTTTTTTTGGGGCTGTGTACCAATGAGCTGTTGAACTTATTGTGGATGACCCGCTGCGGCATAAAGGTCATTGCCGGGACCGCCCGGCGGCGGGCAAGGGACTCGTCCCTTTGCAATCCCAAGCGCCTTGGAGTGACGCTGACTCTCCAAACTTAGCCTCGTTCTCGCCGCATTGCGTTGCAGCAACGGCCAGATGCGCCATCCATGGCTTAACTGGCCTCTACGGCATCCTGCCTTCGGCTT
>NZ_CANLCI010000014.1 GCF_947489035.1 uncultured Ferrimonas sp.
AAAGCAGTGCCATCGAAGCTCGCCGCAGGCGACAATAGCTACCGCGCAGCAACGCCAACAGTTAACTAATACACAGCTTTTTTTATGGCCGCCGCTTTTGTCCGTGGACTCACCGCCGCCGTCATTGAACGAATTTGTGCTGTCGTGATTGCTGTCGTGATTAGTGTGGCCACAGCCTGGTCGAATCGGTTGTCATGCGGGGGCGTGCAGCTTACGCCAAAGGGCGGCTAACGAGCGCGCCGGTGCAGAGGATTGCCGCGGCGAGTCTGCGCCATTTTATCAATACGGCTGGATTGTTAACTTTTTGTGGTAAATGCTGCATTTACGGTTGGGATTTGTAAGAATGCGCGCCAAACCGTCAGTAGATTGATTCATGGAGAGATAATATGAAACGGACCTTTATCGCCGCGTTGTTGCTGACGCCAGCAGCCGCAATGGCCGACTACAGTGCAGAAGCGGAATTGGGCGCGACCTTAATCAGTGGCAACACCGACAGCACC
Source organism: uncultured Ferrimonas sp. (assembly GCF_947489035.1). Taxonomy (GTDB): domain Bacteria; phylum Pseudomonadota; class Gammaproteobacteria; order Enterobacterales; family Shewanellaceae; genus Ferrimonas. The sequence goes on from NZ_CANLCI010000014.1 coordinate 501, forward strand.
AATATCCTCGCCAAGTACAACAGCAAGCATAAGCTGGGCGACTGGAGCAACAGCTATAAGTTAGAAGCGCTGTACAGCGAAGACGACGGCGAACGTGCGGCGGAAAAATACCTTGCCGAAGCGCAAACGGATTATCCTGCCGAGGGAAAGCACTACTTCTTCGCGGCCTTGGGGGGCGAGGTGGATAAGTTTAGCGGCTACGATTACCAAGTGAATGCCGCTGCCGGTTATGGTCAGCGCATTATCCAGCAAGACACCATGACCTTAAAAGCGGAGATTGGCCCTGGTTACACCTACAAAAAAGTAGATGAGGACGTAAGCCCGAATGCCGACGACGAATCCGATGCGATGATGCGAGTCTTTGGTGAGTTTTGGTGGCAGTTTTCAGACAACGCCGAATTTAAGCAGGTGCTGCGTTCGGACGTTGCTTTTGATGGCGCCACCATCACCAAAAGCGAAACCTCGGTTGCGGCCAATTTGATTGGCGAATTGGCGATGAAACTGTCTTATAACGTGGATCACAACAGCGATCCGGTGGCGGGCACCGACAGCACCGACACCATCTTAGCCGCCACCTTGCTGTACAAGTTTTAAGGAGCAGCAGCCAACCGCCACTTAGGTGGTGCAGCGGCATGGGCCTGTTGAACAAGCCCACAACCGAAAAGGGCAGCGTTTCGCTGCCCTTTTTCATGGCTGTGCATCAAGTAACGGTTGCTCAGCTTTGCTGCAAGCCGCGCAGCCAGTTGATCTCATCCGCCCACAGGGTGTCATCGATGGTTTCTAATACCAGCGGAATGCCGAGGGTAGCGTGGTGAGTCATCAAGAACGCGAACAGTTCTGTGCCCAGCTCCCCTTGGTGCAGGCTGTGGTGGCGGTCTACGCGGCTGCCTAAGGTGGACTTGCTGCCGTTCAGGTGCATCGCTTTTAGGTAATCAAAGCCAACGATGTTATCGAACTGCTCAAAGCTGCTGGCGGCGGCCTCAAAGCTCGACAGATCGTAACCCGCGGCAAAGGTGTGGCAGGTGTCTAAGCACACCCCCACTCGGGATTTGTCCTCAACTTGCTCGATGATGGCTGCAAGGTGCTCAAAGCGGTGGCCAAGGTTGGAGCCCTGACCGGCGGTGTTCTCGATAATGGCGCTCACCCCACGGGTGGCATCCAAGGCCAAATTGATCGATTCGGCGATGCGCGCCAAGCAGTCTTGCTCTGAGATCTGCTTCAGGTGGCTGCCAGGGTGGAAGTTCAGCAAGGTTAGCCCCAGCTGTTCACAGCGCTGCATCTCGTCGACAAAGGCATCGCGGGAGCGCTGTAAGGGCTCAGCTTCGGGGTGACCCAAGTTAATCAGGTAGCTGTCGTGGGGCAGGATCTGCTCTGGCAGGAAGCCATATTGCTGGCACCGCTGCTTAAATTTACGGATGTTATCCGCCGTTAACGGTTTGGCCTGCCAGCGGCGCTGATTTTTGGTAAACAGGGCAAAGGCGTTTGCACCGAGGTTGTGGGCATTAACGGGGGCGTTTTCTACGCCGCCACTGGCGCTAACGTGAGCTCCGATGTATCGCATGACGTCTCCTTTGTATTAACTCGGCGATGCTACGGTGGCTGGCTTGCCTAGGCAAATGGATTCGGTACTCTAGCGTCATCGATTTTTTCGGAGCGCACTCCTATGGTTAAAAGCTGGCAGTCGTTGTTGCAAGCTGAGCAACAGCAACCCTACTTTTCTCAAATGATCACTCAACTGCAACAATGGCGAGCCCAAGGGCAGGTGATCTACCCGCCACAGGCGCAGGTGTTTGCCGCGTTTGAGCAAACCCCACTGCAGCAAGTGAAAGTGGTTATTCTTGGGCAAGATCCATACCACGGCGCCAATCAGGCCCACGGATTGAGTTTTTCGGTCGGAGCCGGGATAAAAGTGCCGCCTTCGTTGGTCAACATCTATAAGGAGTTGAGCACCGACATTGCCGATTTTGTGACACCGAACCACGGCGATCTGCATGGCTGGGCACAGCAGGGGGTACTGCTGCTGAACACGGTGTTAACGGTTGAGCAAGGCCAAGCCCATTCACACGCTAAAATAGGATGGGAGCGTTACACCGATGCGGTGATTGCCCAGATCGATCAACACTGCGATGGGGTGGTGTTTATGTTATGGGGCAGCCACGCCCAGAAAAAGGGCAAGAACATTAACCGCGATAAGCACTTGGTGCTGGCGGGGCCGCATCCGTCGCCGTTGTCGGCCTACCGTGGCTTTTTCGGCTGCGGTCACTTTTCACAAGCCAACCAGTGGTTAGTCGAGCAACAACAGCAACCGATTGATTGGCAAGTTTGATACGGATCATAGCGGTTGGGACGCGGATCCGGCACTGTTTGAGTAACGCTCGTGACGAGCAAATGGAGGCGTAATGCTAGCTCGAATTGATACCGATCATCGTCATATCTCAACGCTGTTGGATCTGCTTGAACGCAAGATTGAGCGGTTGCAGCAAGGCGGTGCTATCCAGATGACGATGTTGCGCGATGTGGTGGACTACCTGCACCGCTATGCCGATCAATGCCACCATCCCATGGAAGACATTCTCTACCAGTTTTATCTGGATAAGACCGGTCAGTCCGAGGGAGAGATCCACCGCTTAGGCCATGATCACCTGGCCTTAGCCGACGCCACCAATGCGATTTTAGATACTTTAAACATGATCCTGAGCGATCAGGTGGTACCACGGCAACGGCTGATTAAGGATCTGCAGCTGCTGTTAACCATGCAGCGTCAGCATTTGCAGTTTGAAGATACGGTGCTGCTGCCGAAGATCAGCGCAGCACTGGATGAGCAAGATTGGCAACAGCTGCAATCCGAGATAGCGCATAAAATTCAAAGCGATCCGCTGTTTAATAGCAGTGAACGCGACTATGAAGATCTGCGTGCGTACTTAGCCGAAGCTTAACGCGCCAAGATAGTTCACATAAAAAAACGCCTCGCAATGCGAGGCGTTTTTGTTGCCAGTAACAGCGTTAATGGTCAGGCAACCAGAGCGCTGTTAATGACGATTAGCAGGAGAGGTTAATCCTCCTCCAACAACTCTTCTTCTAAGTCGAAGCAGAAATCGATCCCTTCCAACTCTTTGCGTAAACGAGCACGTTCTTTAATTGCTTCGATCTCACGCCACTTACGCTTTTTACTGCCACGCGAGCGGGTGGGTTTCTCTACTACGCTACCAGTCGGCGAACCGTAATCCAGTCGTTCCATAACTTCCCCCTGTTGCTATGTCCTGTAATCACTTACGGATATATCACGCACGGGAGAGATCTTGCAACATCTTTGTTACAAAATGAACTGTTCTTGGAAACGTTTAGATTGAACCTTGACGCAGGCTTGCAACCAACGCATTGGTTGACGCGTCCAGTTTGTTTGGCTGGGTTTCGGCTTCAATTTCAGCTAAAACCGCGTCACCAAGCACCTTACCCAGTTCAACGCCCCACTGATCGAAGGAGTTGATCCCCCACAAGGCGCCCTGTACGAAGGTACGATGCTCATATAAGGCCACTAATGCGCCTAACGTGAACGGCGTCAACTTATCCATTAATAAGGTATTGCTAGGGCGGTTGCCCGGCATCACCTTGTGGCTGGCTAAGCGATCCAAGCTGGCTTCATCCAGGTTTTTGCCTGCCAATTCGGCCTTGGCTTCAGCAAAGGTTTTGCCTTGCATCAACGCTTGCGCCTGCGCGAAGCAGTTGGCGGCCAACATGTTGTGATGCTTGCCAATGGGGTTATGGCTTTGCAGTGGCATGATGAAATCCGCAGGGATAATGGCGGTGCCTTGGTGGATCAGCTGATGGTAAGCGTGTTGACCGTTGGTGCCTTCGCCACCCCAGATCACTGGGCCCGTTTGGTAATCAAACGGGTTGCCGTCTTTATCAACGCTTTTGCCGTTGCTTTCCATATCCAACTGCTGCACGTAAGCCGGCAGGCCACGCAGGTAATGATCGTAGCTCAGCAGCACTTGGCTTTGGGTGCCAAAGAAGTTGCTGTACCACAACGACAACAGCCCCATTACCGCGGGCATGTTCTGCTCTAGTGGTGCTTCACAGAAGTGTTTATCCATCGCTTCGGCGCCGCGCAGCAGTTGCTCAAAGTGATCAAAGCCGACAGCCAATGCGATAGGCAGACCAATGGCCGACCACAGGGAATAGCGGCCGCCAACCCAATCCCACATTGGGAACACGTTTTCCGCCTTCATGCCAAACTCTACTGCGGCAGGCACGTTTGAGCTGATCGCCACGAAGTGATCGCCAATGGCGCTTTGCGGCACGCCGTTGGCGATAAAGTGATCGCGGGCGCTGACGGTATTGGCGATGGTCTCTTGGGTCGAAAACGATTTGGAGGACATCAGCACTAAGGTGGTTTCGACATTCACGCGCTTGAGCTTCTCCGCTAAGGCGGTGCCGTCAACGTTGGCAACAAAGTGCAGCTTCAGGCCATCTTTGGCGTATGGGCGCAGTGCTTCGGTGGCCACTTTCGGGCCTAAGAAGGAGCCGCCGATGCCGATGGCGATGACGTCGGTAAAGGCTTTGCCGGTGTGGCCGGTTAGCACGCCGCCATGCACGTCAGCCACAAACTGCTTCATCTTGGCGAGCGTGGCGTTCACCTCTGGCACCACGTTGTTGTCGCCGTCATTGATTTCAGTGCGCTGGCTGTTACGCAGCGCGGTGTGCAGCACGGCACGACCTTCGGTGTTGTTAATGATGTCGCCATTGAACATGCCATCGCGCAACTGCTCTAAACCCGCTTCGCGTGCCAGTTGGCACAACGCGGACAGGGTGTCGTCGGTCAGCAGGTTTTTAGAGAAGTCTAATTTCAGTGCGGCGGCTTTAATGGACATGCGCTGAGCGCGCTCTGGATCGGCGGCGAAGCTCGCCCGCAGCGAGAACTCTTGGTAGCTGTCGCGTTGCTGTTGCAGTTGTTGCCAAGCCGGAAGTTGAGTCAGTGTGGTCATGTTCTGTATTCCCAAACAATGAGCCCGAGCATAAGCTCGGGCTGACTAAGAGGTGTGTGTGCTTATAAACCTAGGCGGTCGCGCAGCATGGTTTCCAATTTGTCTTGATCGATAGCGAAGTTACGGATCCCTTCGGCCAGTTTCTCGGTGGCCATGGCGTCTTGGTTCATCTCCCAGCGGAACTGGTTTTCAGACATTGGGGCTGGGCGGCTTTGCACTTCGCCGTTGTAAGCCAATACGCGCTCTACTTTAACGTCGCTGGCTTCCAAATCGGCCAACAGGTTTGGCCCAATGGTCAGGCGATCGCAACCGGCCAGTTGCAGGATCTCACCGGTGTTACGGAACGAAGCGCCCATCACGACCGTGTTGTAGCCGTGCTGCTTGTAGTATTGGTAGATCGCGGCAACGGAAACCACACCCGGATCGGTTTCGGCGCTGTACTCGTCACCCGTGGCTTTCTTGTACCAATCCAAGATGCGGCCAACAAACGGAGAGATAAGGTAAACGTCGGCTTCGGCACAAGCGCGGGCTTGGGCAAAGCTGAACAGCAAAGTCAGGTTACAGCTGATCCCTTCTTGCTCTAATTGCTCGGCCGCGCGGATCCCTTCCCAAGTGGAAGCCAGTTTGATCAGAATGCGTTCTGGACCAACACCGGCTTCTTGATACATACGCATTAGCTTGCGTGCTTTGGTGACCGAGGCTTGGGTGTCGAACGACAGACGCGCGTCTACTTCTGTCGAGATGCGGCCTGGTACCAGTTTCAGGATCTCTAAACCGATGTTCACCGCCAGTTTGTCGGCGGCGTCTTCCAGTTGCGTGGCGGCATCGTTGCTTTGAGCTTGGGCATAGGCCACTGCATCGGCGATCAGGCGGTCGTATTCAGGGATCTGCGATGCCTTGAGGATCAGCGATGGGTTGGTGGTTGCGTCTTCCGGCATGTAGCGACGGATCGCTTCAATGTCGCCGGTATCGGCAACAATGGTGGTGAATGCTTTTAATTGCTCTAATGCGTTGGCCATCGGGAGTTTTCCATACTGCAAAGGGGTGCGAGACCCCGCTTCGGGTTAATCTGATCATTAAAGGTGATTTGCCTCAATTTGCCAACCACTTGCGTAAATTAATTACCAACAGTGTGGAAAGCTGCCATATAAGATGGGTTTTGGCCTACATCTGTTCAACTTTTATGAAAGGAAACAACAAAAAAAGCCACATTTGTGGCATGAAAAACACGCAGATATTCGGTTCAATTGGGTGGCCTAGTTAAATTGAGTGGTTTTTGCACAGAAATAGACCGACGCAAGCCAGTAAAAAACGCACATATTACCCGCGTTAATTTTGCATTTTAGTTAAAGTGGTGGGGTTTTGGTGTATTTTCGGTTGCGGCGAGGTAGCGTAGATGATTCGGTGTGATCTTCGTCACCTGTGGTCGGAAATTTTGTGTGTTACTGTGCCGCCTCGTTATCAGTACAGGAACGCGGCAAACGCGCTTCGAAACATAACAATTTAGCGACAATAAGGCTGATAACTGGCCTGAACTGGCCCACAGTTTGTAATGGAAGTTTACTGTTAGTCACCGCTGGAACTGCCCGTATGAGAATGCGTAGCAGGCTCTTTTGGTGCCCTCAAGAAGAACTTAATATGATTGAAACTATCTCTGCTGCTTTAAACACGGCCATCGGCTTCGCCAACGGCCTACTTTGGGGCAAGCTACTTATTTACGTATTGGTTGCTGCTGGCATCCTGTTCACCGTGCGTTTGGGCTTTATCCAGTTTCGCCTGTTTGGTCATGGTGTGCGTTTGGTACGTCAGGGTCGCAACAAGACCGATGGCATCTCCTCGTTCCAGGTATTTTGTACCTCAATGGCGGCGCGAGTGGGTACCGGTAACATGGCCGGTGTTGCCGTTGCGATTACCGCCGGTGGCCCAGGCGCCATCTTCTGGATGTGGCTGATCGCCATGTTGGGCATGGCAACCGCCTTTGTTGAGTCGACTTTGGCTCAGGTTTACAAGGTACGCGGCGAAGATGGCCAGTACCGTGGTGGTCCGGCTTACTACATCGAGCAAGGCTTAGGTAAGCGCTGGATGGGGTCGCTGTTCTCTATCTTGCTGATCATCGCTTTCGGTTTTGCCTTTAACTCGGTGCAAGCCAACACCATTACCGATGCACTGCATAACGCTTTCGAGCTGGATAAGAGCATCGTTGGGGTGGTGATCATGCTGGTGACGGCGTATGTGATCATGGGCGGCCTGAAGAAGGTCGCGAAAGTATCTGAACTGATTGTGCCGGTAATGGCAGTGCTGTACTTGGGCATTGCGATGGTGGTACTGGTGCTGAACATCGCTGACGTACCCGCGGCCATTGCCTTAATCGTTAAGAGTGCCTTTGGCTTTGAACAAGCAGCAGGCGGCGCCTTAGGTGCCATCATGGCGGGTGTGGCTCGTGGTTTGTTCTCCAACGAAGCGGGCATGGGCTCGGCGGCAAACATTGCGGCTTCCGCAACGCCAAACCCGAACCACCCTGCGTCTCAGGGCTTCGTACAGATGATCGGCGTCTTTGTTGATACCATTGTTATCTGTACTGCGTCTGCGGCCATCATCTTGCTGTCCGGCGTGCTGGATGCTTCTGAAGGTCAGAAGGGCATTGGTTTGCTGCAGTTGGCGCTAACCAACGAGTTGGGCAGCTGGGCGGCGTACTTCTTGTCGTTTGCTATCGTGCTGTTCTGCTTTAGCTCCATCATTGCGAACTACAGCTACGCAGAAAGCAACATTCTGTTCCTGACCAAGAGCAAGCCAACATTGCTGGTGTTCCGCTTGTTGGTGCTGCTGATGGTGCTGATCGGTTCGATGGCGTCGCTGCAGATGGTATGGAACTTCGCTGACGTATCAATGGGCTTGATGGCGTTGGTGAACTTGATTGCCATCATCTTGCTGTCGAAAGTGGCCTACGCGGTGATTAAAGATTACGAAGTTCAGTTGCACGCGGGCAAAACCCCAGCGTTTGATCCAAGCCGCATTGCGCGCTTGAAAGATCAACTGGCTTGTAACAACTGGTTTGACGACGAAAAGCACTAAGCTTCGCCGATAATCCCAATCGAAAAACCACGCCAAATGGCGTGGTTTTTTTGTGTCTGGTCGATGGTATATTGGCTCCACTTACAGCGGATTTGGAATGCGATTATGTTGGCGGTTATCTCTCCGGCGAAAAATTTAGACTTTGACACACCAGCCCATATGGCGGTGCACACTCAACCAGCCTTGCTGGCTGAGGCCGAAGAGTTGATGGACACTTGCCGTCAGTTAACCCCAGCGGATCTGGCGTCACTGATGAAGCTGTCGGATAAGTTGGCGGGGCTCAATGCGGCTCGCTTTGCGGATTGGCACACACCATTTACCCCAGACAACGCCAAACAGGCGGTGCTGGCGTTTAACGGCGATGTCTACACCGGTTTAGATGCGGCCAGCTTAAGCGAAGCGCAGCTGCAATACGCGCAGCAACATCTGCGGATCCTCTCTGGGTTATATGGGCTGTTGCAGCCACTGGATCTGATCCAACCCTATCGCTTAGAGATGGGCACCAAACTGGGCAATGAGCGGGGTAAGGATCTGTATCAGTTTTGGGGCCGCCAGATCACCGAGGCGTTAACCGCCGCGGTGGCCGAGCAGGGGGATCAGGTGGTGGTGAACTTGGCATCCAATGAATACTTTAAAGTGGTAAAGCCGAAGCTGCTGGACGCGCGGGTGATCACCCCAGTGTTTAAAGATCAAAAGAATGGTCAGTACAAAATCATTAGCTTCTACGCCAAGAAAGCCCGTGGCCTGATGGCGCGCTTTATGATCGAACAGCAGCCGCAGCAGCCGCAGGATCTGGAAGCGTTTAACTACGACGGTTACTACTTTTGTGCTGAGCAATCCACGGCAGACAGCTTAGTGTTCCTGCGGGATGAACAGCGCTAACCCGTGGCAGTAATAAGCTGGCGTTAGCACCGACTTCATGGCAGTGGCGCCATCAAAAATGCCCCCTCAATGGTTGAGGGGGCATTTTTATTGATGGCTTAATTCAGGATTAAGATTTTGGCAGTGGGATTGGCCGTAAGTTGCTGTTGGCGTTAGCCATTAACCAGGTGAACACGGTGTAGACCGCCGAGGACTGCTGAATCGCCGCGGGCGGGATCTTGTCGAGGGTGTCATCGGGGGTGTGGTGGTAATCAAAGTAATCAGTCCCGTCTAAGGCCAAACCGGCGACGGGCACCCCCAGCGGGGGCAATACCGACATGTCTGGGCCACCCCAGCTGTTGTTGTTGCCCCGCTTAACGCCTAAGGATTCCAGTTGCTTAGCCATGGCATTAAAGTCGCTAAGGGCGTGTTCACCAACGCGGCTGTGAATGGCGTAGATGGGGCCAGCGCCAAAGTCAGCTTCGGCGGCGATGTAGTGCTTATCCAATTCCCCCTTATGGGCATCGCGGTACGCTTTGGCGCCCACGAGGCCAATCTCTTCTGCGGCAAAGAGCGCCACACGGATGGTACGCTGCGGCTTCAGCTTGGCATCGATGATCTGCTGGGCAGCCCCCACAACAATGCCAACTCCGGCACCATCGTCTAGGGCGCCGGTGCCTTCATCCCACGAATCAAGGTGGGCACCAATTAAGACGATCTCGTCGGCTTTGCTGCTGCCGGTGATCTCACCAATCACGTTGTACGACGTTTTAGGGCTGAAAGATTCAGTTTGAATGTTCATGCTGAGCTCAACATGGCTGTCGCGCTGTAGCATGCGAGTCAACTGATCCGCATCCGGTGCCGACAGGGTGACGGCAGGCACCTTGGCAATCCCTTTGGCGTAACGCATCACCCCCGTGTGGGCAAAACGGTGGCTGTCGGTGCCTACGGAGCGCAGCAGCAGGCCAACGGCCCCTTTGCTGGCGGCAATGGACGCGCCTTTGCTGCGTGCCTTAACCACTGGGCCATAACCTCGGCCATCGCGAGAACGCTCCATCTGGTGATCAATAAACGCCAACTTGCCGGTTAATGACCCCGCCGGTGCGGCTTCCAGATCCGCCAAGGTGGCAAAACGCACAATCGGTGCGGTAATGCCGGATTCTGGCGTGCCCACGGAATTGCCTAAGGCGGTGATCACCAAGGCTTGGGGGTAAGGTTGGGTTACCTGAGCACTGATGGCACGACGCTCCCAATGGGGCACTTGCACAGGCTCGATATACACCTTATCAAACCCCATCGCTTTAAAGCGGGCTTGAGCCCACTGCACGGCACGCATGTCTGCGGCGGTGCCCGGTAGGCGCGGGCCAATTTCGGTGGTGAGATCTTCCACAATTTGATAAGCGGCACTGGACTGCATCGCTTGCTGCTGCAGCTGGGCGGCGGCATCTAAGGTGGCGTTAGAAAAGGGGTTGGCCAGTGCGGCAGCACTAACGAGTGAAAGGGCGAGAATGGCGCGTTGCATAAAATCCCTGCAAAGTGAGTTATCCGTAAGCGGGCTACTTTAGCAGATCTTGGGGTGAAGCTAAGAGGCGGTGGCGGGCTTTATGTAACAGCAGGTGGCAGGGCTGAATTACAGGCATAAAAAAACCGACCCTAAGGTCGGTTTTTAAAGCTTTCTGCTCAAAGTTCTGTATTACAGAGCTTTGATTTGAGCAGCCAGACGGCTCTTATGACGAGCAGCTTTATTCTTGTGGATCAGGCCTTTGGTGGCCATGCGATCCAGGATAGGCTGGGCGGCAGTGAAAGCTTCGGTAGCAGCAGCTTTGTCACCAGAGGCGATTGCAGCTACAACTTTTTTGGTCAGGGTGCGCATCATGGAGCGACGAGAAGCGTTGTGTTGACGACGCTTTTCAGCTTGGATGGCACGCTTCTTAGCAGACTTGATGTTAGCCAAGTGCGAACTCCTAAAAACGGTACGATCTGGATTTTACAAGGGTCGCGAATTTACTCATTTCGCTCGTTAATGTCAATGACGACGGGCAAAATAACGCCAATATATTGGTCCAGAAACCAATTTTGGCCTTCCACAACCCTACGGTTTAAGATGGTGCGAAATTCTAGCAGCATTCCTGCCACGGTGACAGTGGTCGTGGATTTTTTTTGCTGACTATTGCGCCATTGGCGAATAAAGCGTCAATTATGCCCCTCTATCCAAGTTGAGTATTCCTGTTGAGTAAAAAATTAGTGCGTTCTGGCCTTATTGTCAGTGCGATGACCCTGATCTCTCGCGTGCTGGGATTAGTGCGTGATGTGGTGGTGGCCAATTTAATGGGGGCCGGGGCGGCGGCGGATGTCTTTTTCCTGGCCAATAAAATCCCCAACTTTCTGCGTCGGCTGTTTGCCGAAGGGGCGTTTGCCCAAGCGTTTGTACCAGTGCTGAGCGAATACCAGCACGATAAGCCCGATCAGGTGCGGCAGTTGGTGGCGAAAGTCAGCGGCACCTTAGGCACCATTATTACCGTTGTGACCCTGCTGGGGGTGATCGGCTCGCCAGTGATTGCCGCCCTGTTTGGTACCGGTTGGTTTATTGATTGGCTGAATGACGCCCCCGGCGGGGAGAAATTTACCCTTGCGGCCCTGATGCTGAAGATCACCTTCCCCTATTTATGGTTTATCACCTTAACGGCGTTGTCGGGGGCGATTTTGAATACCCTTGGCCGTTTTGCGGTGGCGGCGTTTACCCCGGTCTTTTTAAACGTGGCCATCATTGCCTGTGCCTTGTGGTTGGCGCCGCAGCTGGCACAACCGGAATTGGCGCTGGCGTGGGGGGTATTCTTAGGCGGACTCATTCAGTTTCTGTTTCAGATCCCCTTTCTATACCGCAATAAGATGTTGGTGCGGCCGCAATGGGGTTGGCATGATCCTGGGGTAAAGAAAATTCGTACCTTGATGATCCCAGCCATGTTTGGGGTGTCGGTCAGCCAGATCAACCTGTTATTTGATACTTTAATTGCCAGCTTCTTGATGACCGGCTCCATCAGTTGGCTTTATTACTCGGATCGCTTGTTGGAGTTTCCTCTGGGTCTGTTTGGGATTGCCATCGCAACGGTGATCCTACCGGCGTTGTCGCGCAATCAAGCCGCGGCCGATCCGAAGCAGTTTGCCCGCACCATGGATTGGGGCGTACGCAGCGTATTGCTGGTGGGCATTCCGGCGATGTTGGGATTGATGGTGTTAGCGCAGCCGATGCTGATGGTGCTATTCATGCGCGGCGCCTTCTCCGTGGCAGACAGCCAAATGGCGGCCATGAGCCTATTAGCGTACGCCTCAGGCTTATTAAGCTTTATGTTGGTGAAGGTGTTAGCGCCGGGTTATTACGCCCGCCAAGACACCAAAACTCCGGTGCGCTACGGCATCATTGCGATGGTGGCCAACATGGGCTTTAACGTCGCTCTGGCGATCCCCTTTGGCTACGTTGGCTTAGCGTTGGCAACGGCGGCATCGGCCACCTTAAACGCTGGGCTGCTGTACCGCGGTTTAGTGCAGCAGCGGGTGTATCAAGTCAGCCAGCAAAGTGGGCGCTTAATTGGCAAAATGGTGGTGGCCGGGGCAGTGATGGCCACTACGGTGTGGTGGCTATCCCCAGCCGAAGCGGTGTGGTTAGCTTGGGGCCTAGCCGAGCGCAGCTTGTGGCTCTTTACCTACATTGGTGCTGGCGTAGCCACCTATCTGGCCAGCTTGCTGCTGTTAGGGCTGCGCCCGCGGCATCTGCGTGCGGCTTGAGTTAAATTCGACCGGACTGGGATGATGCAGCCAATGGCCGTGCCAGTTCGCCGCCTACGGCGCGGCCGTCCATTGGTATTGCCCCTAAGCTGGGGTATAATCCGGCGATTTTCGAAGCAAAAGACAAGCTGCACCCTATGGAGTTAGTGCGAGGGATCCACAACCTCACCCCAAAACATCACGGCTGTGTATTAACCATTGGTAACTTTGATGGGGTACACCAAGGCCACGCGGCGGTTATTGCCCGAGTGGTTGAGATGGCAAAACAGCATCAGGTGCCCGCAACGGTGCTGCTGTTTGATCCGCAACCGCAAGAGTATTTTGCCGGCGATAACGCGCCAGCAAGATTAAGCTTGTTGCGCGATAAACTGAGCCGTTTGGCGCAGTTGGGGATTGATCGGGTGCTGTGCATCCGTTTTAACCAAAAGTTTGCCGACTTTGAAGCCCAGCGCTTCGTTGAGCAGCTGTTGGTGAAGCAGCTCGGGGTGCGTCACCTCGTGGTGGGCGACGACTTTTGCTTTGGTAAAGCGCGGCAGGGCAACTACGCCATGCTGCAACAAGCTGGTGCACGCCACGGCTTTACCGTGCAAGACACCGCCAGCTGTTTGCTGGGGGCGGCACGGATCTCCAGCACCTTGATCCGACAAGCGTTGGCGCAGGGGGATCTGAGCGGTGCTGAGCAGATGCTGGGTTACCCATATCAGATCAGTGGCCGCGTAGCCCATGGCGACAAGCTGGGGCGCACCCTCAACTTTCCTACTGCCAACTTGCCTTTAAGACGCAAGGTGGTGCCGGTAAGTGGGGTGTACGCGGTCAAGGTACGCTTTGCCGATGGCAGCGTGCGCGATGGCGTGGCCAACGTGGGCAAACGCCCCACGGTGCACGGTGAAAATTGCCGTTTAGAAGTACATATTTTTGATTTTGCTGCTGACATTTATGGGCAGCAGTTGCAGATCCAGCTGATCAGTTGGCTGCGAGATGAACAACGCTTTGAGTCGCTTGATGCGCTGAAAGCCCAAATAAGCGCAGACGTTATCGAAGCAAAAGCTCGTTTGTCTGCACCTGAATACTTAGTTTGAACTCCTTGATGGTGAAGCCCTAAATGGTTGATTACAAAACAACTCTGAACTTACCGGAAACAGATTTCCCGATGCGTGGCAACTTGGCCAACCGGGAGCCGGAAATGTTGAAAAACTGGGACGAGAAGGCGCTGTACAAAGCGATCCGTGCCAGTCGTCAGGGCGCCAAGCCGTTTATTCTGCACGATGGTCCTCCGTACGCGAACGGCGACATTCATATCGGTCACTCAGTGAATAAGATCCTGAAAGACATCATCATCAAGTCCAAAACCATGGCGGGCTTTGATGCGCCATACGTGCCGGGCTGGGATTGTCACGGTCTGCCAATTGAATTGAAGGTCGAAGGCAAAGTCGGCAAGCCGGGCCATAAGGTGTCTGCAGCGGAGTTTCGTCAGAAGTGTCGCGAGTACGCCAAGGTGCAAGTGGAAGGTCAGAAAGCCGACTTCATCCGCTTGGGCGTGTTGGGTGAATGGGATAAGCCATACCTGACCATGGATTTTGGCACCGAAGCCAACATCATTCGTTCGCTGTCAAAAATCATCGACAATGGCCACCTGCACAAAGGCGCGAAGCCAGTGCATTGGTGTACCGATTGTGGCTCTGCCTTGGCTGAAGCCGAAGTGGAATACGAAGATAAGAAATCCCCAGCCATCGACGTTAAGTTTGCGGCTGCAGACGACGCGGCGGTTGCGGCTAAATTTGATGGCGAGGCGGGCACCGGCCCAATCAGCGCCGTGATCTGGACCACCACCCCGTGGACCTTACCAGCCAACCGCGCCATTTCGCTGCACGCTGAAGTGCAGTATGCGTTAGTGCAGCTGGACGGCGAGCGCCTGATCTTAGCCGCCGATTTGGTTAACTCAGTAATGCAGCGCGCCGGCATCGAAAGCTTTAAAGAGCTGGGTTACTGTCAGGGCCAAGCGTTAGAGCTGCTGCAGTTCAAGCACCCTTTCTACGACTTTACCGTTCCGGCCATCTTGGGCGAGCACGTTACGACCGAATCCGGTACCGGTTGCGTTCACACCGCACCGGGCCACGGCCAAGACGATTTCATCGTTGGTAAGCAGTACGATTTGGAAGTGGCCAACCCGGTGGGTAACAACGGCGTTTATCTGCCCGATACCGAACTGTTTGCTGGCCAGCACGTATTCAAAGCCAACGACAACGTGATTGCGGTACTGCAAGAGCGCGGCGCCTTGCTGCACATGGAAAATATCCTGCACAGCTACCCGCATTGCTGGCGCCACAAAACGCCAATCATCTTCCGCGCTACGCCGCAGTGGTTTATCTCGATGGATCAAGCGGGTTTGCGTCAGCGTTCACGGGAAGAGATTGAAAAAGTGCAGTGGTTGCCTGATTGGGGCCAAGCGCGCATCGACAGCATGGTGGCTGGTCGCCCAGATTGGTGTATCTCGCGTCAGCGTACTTGGGGCGTACCAATTGCTCTGTTTACCCATAAAGAGACTCAAGAGCTGCACCCACGCACCATCGAACTGATGGAGCAAGTGGCCAAGCTGGTGGAAGAGCAAGGGATCCAAGCGTGGTGGGATCTGGATGCCAGTGAGCTACTGGGCGACGACGCCGCCAACTACGATAAGGTGCAAGACACCTTGGATGTGTGGTTTGATTCTGGCGTGTCACACCACAGTGTGGTGGATGCCCGTGACGAGTTTAAAGGCCAGCCGGCGGATCTGTACTTAGAAGGCTCGGATCAACACCGTGGCTGGTTCATGTCGAGCTTGATCTCCTCTACCGCGATGAAGAACAAAGCCCCGTACCGCCAAGTGCTGACCCACGGTTTCACTGTGGATGGTAAAGGCCGCAAGATGTCGAAGTCTATCGGCAACGTGATGAGCCCACAGCATGTGGTGAACAAGCTGGGTGCCGACATCCTGCGTTTGTGGGTGGCCTCTACCGATTACTCCGGCGAGATGACCGTTTCTGACGAGATCCTCAAGCGCTCGGCAGATGCGTATCGCCGCATTCGTAACACCTCTCGTTTCTTACTGGCCAACATGAATGGCTTCAACCCAGCCACCGATATGGTTGAGCTGGCTGATATGGTGGCCGTGGACCGCTGGATTGTGGCCCGTGCTCACAGCCTGCAGCAAGAGATTGTAACCGCGTACGATCAATACAACTTCCATCAGGTTACTCAGAAGCTGATGCACTTCTGCTCGGTTGAACTGGGTAGCTTCTATCTGGACATCATCAAAGATCGTCAGTACACCGCCAAAGGCGACAGCGTTGCGCGTCGTTCTTGTCAAAGCGCGCTGTACTTGATCTCGGAAGCGATGGTGCGCTGGATGGCACCAATCTTAAGCTTTACCGCCGATGAGATCTGGCAGCAACTGCCGGGTGAGCGTGAGCAGTTTGTCTTTACCCAAGTGTGGTACGACGGCTTAGCCCCAATGGCCGACGACGCCATCTTGAGCGACGGCCAATGGCAGCAACTGGTTGATGTGTTAGCGGTGCTGAACAAGTCTTTGGAAGCGGCGAAGAAAGACGGCATTAAAAACCGTTTGGGCGCGGACGTAACTCTGTACGCCAATGGCGAGCTGAAAGCGCTGTTGGAGCAACTGGGTGACGAATTACGCTTTGCGCTGATCACGTCCAACATCCGCGTGCTGGATCTGGCTGACGGTGCTGATGCAGAAGAAACCGAGCTGGAAGGCTTAAAGGTTAAGCTGGTTAAGACCGAAGCGGAGAAATGTGAGCGCTGCTGGAACCACCGCGAAGACGTGGGCAGCCACGCGGGTCACGAAACCATCTGTGGTCGCTGTGTGACCAACATTGATGGCGCTGGGGAAGCTCGTACATATGCTTAAGGAAGCCTGGGCTAATCGCCCCGCGCAATGGACGCGCAGTGGTTGCTCTTGGTTATGGCTGGCAGTGGTTGCATTGCTGGTCGATCAAGCCACTAAGTTGTATGTGGCGGCCAGCTTTGAGTACGGCGTGCGCTTGCCGTTTTTGCCGTCGCTCAACCTAACCTACGTGCATAACCCCGGTGCCGCATTCAGCTTTTTAGCCGATGCCGGTGGTTGGCAGCGTTGGGGTTTTGCGGTGTTTGCGTTGATTGTGACCGTCGCACTTACCCTGATGATGCGCGCCGAAAACAAACAGAAAAAGATGATTAACATCAGCTATGCGCTGATCATCAGTGGTGCCATTGGTAACATGATAGATCGCCTAGCTTATGGCTATGTGATCGACTTTATCGACTTTTACGTGGGCAATTGGCATTGGCCAGCGTTTAACATCGCCGATACCGCCATCTGCATTGGTGCTGCCCTAATGATTTTAGATTCGATGCTGCAACCTAAGCCATCGAAGGAGGCTAAGTGAGCGAACTGGTAGTCGGGCTTAATGCCCACGTATTTATGCACTTTAACGTTGAGCTGCCCGATGGCAGTGTGGCCGATAGCACCCGAGCTCACGGTAAGCCCGCACGGTTAACCTTGGGTGACGGCAGCTTAAGTGCTGGCATGGAAAAGGCGTTGATGGGCTTAGCAAAGGGCGATAAAAAGCGCTTTAGCTTGCCGCCAGAAGACGCCTTTGGCCAACCGAACCCAGACAACATGCAGCACATGGATCGCACTCAGTTTGCTGCGGATGCGGATCTGACTAACGGCACCATCATGGCGTTTACCGCGCCGGATGGAAATCAATACCCCGGCGTGATCCGCGACGTGGTGGGCGATTCAGTAACGGTGGATTTTAACCACCCACTGGCTGGGCAAACGGTGCTGTTTGATGTGGAGATTTTGGACGTCGTTGCCAAGGAGGCACAATGAAGGTCCTGATGGCCAATCCCCGCGGTTTTTGTGCTGGCGTTGATCGCGCCATCACCATTGTTGAGCGGGCACTGGAGCTGTTTGAAAAGCCGATCTACGTACGCCATGAAGTGGTGCATAACCGCTACGTGGTTGACGGCCTGCGTAACCGTGGCGCGGTGTTTGTTGATGAACTGAGCGAAGTGCCAGACAACAGCATTGTGATCTTTTCAGCGCACGGGGTATCGCAAACCGTGCGCGGCGAAGCCAAACAGCGTGGCTTGAAGGTGTTTGATGCCACTTGTCCGCTGGTGACCAAAGTGCACATGCAGGTAACTCGCGCCAGCCGCAAAGGGATTGAGTGCGTGTTGATTGGTCATGCTGGTCACCCCGAGGTGGAAGGCACCATGGGCCAATACGACAACGCCGAGGGTGGCATCTACCTGATCGAATCGCCGCAAGATGTGGCGAAGATGCAGGTGAAAGACGAAACCAACCTGACCTTTGTTACCCAAACCACATTATCAATGGACGATACCGCGGCAGTGATTGATGCGCTGCGAGCGCGTTTTCCGTCGGTAGAAGGGCCACGCAAAGACGACATCTGTTACGCCACCCAAAATCGACAAGATGCGGTGCGCGCGCTGGCCGCTCAAAGTGATTTGGTGCTGGTGGTGGGATCGAAGAACTCCTCGAACTCTAACCGTTTGCGTGATGTCGCCATCAAGTGCGGCAGCAAAGCCTATTTGATCGATGGTGCCAACGACGTTGATCCCCAATGGTTTGAAGGCGTTAGCCGAATTGGCGTTACCGCTGGCGCGTCGGCGCCAGAGGTGTTGGTGCAAGGGGTGATCGATACCCTTAAAGCTCACGGCGTTGATGCGGTGGAGGAAGCCAGCGGAGTTGAGGAAAACGTGATTTTCCATGTGCCGGCTGAGTTAAAGTAAGCCACTGTTTTATTTAAAAGCGCTGCCTTAGGGCGGCGTTTTTTTGGGCCTGTCGATCCGCAATAGAGCCCCGTTGACTATATTCTGTACTGCCTTTTGGGCAATTAGGGAGCGGTACGGATGTTGGGGCACAGGAAGCTGTCTGCCACTGCTGTGAGGGGCATGCAGCATGGCTTTACATTGATTGAAGTGATGGTGGCTGCCATCGTAACCACCGTGGGGTTATTGGGGGTGTTTCAGCTGCACACTCAAGCCAAACGCAGCAGCTTTGAATCATTCAATTACAGTAATGCCAGCGTAATGGCCACGGATGTGATTGATCGCATGCGCCTTAATCCTACCCAGCTGGCCAACTACGCCGGAACCAATTTCGGCGCGGGCAGCCAACCCGTACCAACTACCCCATGCAAACTGTCTGCTGGTGTCATCAATAATTGCAGTGATAACGAGTTACTGCAGTGGGATCGTTTCCACTGGGAACAGATGCTCTTGGGCAGTGCCGAGCAGCGGGGCAGCACCAACATTGGCGCCCCGGCTGGCATTGTGGGCTGTATTTTTGTTACCGGCATTGTGGTGGAAGTGGTGGTGTCGTGGCGGGGATTGGTGGCCAGCAGTGACGGGGCCAGCAACCACAGTGCCAATGCCAAAACCTGCGGCCAGAGCAACAGCCATCGCCGCCAAGTCGTGCTTAATACCGTGATATTGAATCGCCCATGAAAACACAACAAGGGCTAACCATAGCCGAATTGATGATCGCGATGGTGGTGGGACTGTTTGTGCTGGGCGGTTCGTACGCGATCTTTACCATGTCTGCGTCCAGTGTGCAGTCCACCGGTCAACAAAACCAGATCCAAGACAGCGCGCGGATGGCGCTACGGATGCTGCAAGATGATCTAAGCCAAGCGGGCTTTTTTGCCGATTTAACCGGATTGGATCTCATCCCTGGGGTTAATTTGTTGCCTTTACCCGCCATTGCGGGCATCGATTGCAATGGCGCGGGGCCCAATAACCGTACCTTCCCCAACAACATTGGCCATTTCCGTACACTTTGGGCTTACACCGAAGGGCATGGCCCCAAAATCAGCTGTTTGAGTGGCAATCGTGGCGGTTCTGATGTGTTGCAAATCAAACGCCTACTCGGGCCTCAACAAGCCGCAGGCGATGAAGAAAGCGATCGCTATTACTTTATCAATAACCTCACCCAAGGGCGCTTTTATGCTGGTAGCGGGGCTACGCCTGCCATGACCAGCGGCCGGATCTGGCAGTATCAACATCGAGTGTATTACGTGGCGAATAACGATGCTGGGGTGCCCAGTTTGTTTCGCCGCAGTCTCAATACTGCCGATCTTATGGGCGCCGCTGAAGAGTTGGTTGAAGGGGTGGAAGAGATCAAATACCAGTTTGGGCTAGATGCCGATGGGGATTCCTTTGTGGACAGTTATCTGACCGCACGTGAGGTGACCAATAACATCTGGGATCAGGTTGGCGATAACCGCATTGTCGCGGTACGCATCAACATTTTGCTGCGCAGTGCCACTGAAGACAGCAGCATGAACCCCTCGGGTAGCACCACCTTCCAGATGCCAGACGCCAATAAAGTGATTGCCGCGGATAAGCATCGGCGCCGCTTGCTGAGTGCCACGGTGATGATGCGTAATCCGATCCTAACGGCGAGGAAAGGCTGATGAAACAGCAACGAGGCATTGCCTTGGTGGCCAGCATTTTGTTGTTGCTGATCCTTACGTTAGTGGCCGTGTCACTGGCGCAAAATAGCCGCAGCAGCAGCCAGTTGGCGGTGGCCAGCATGGCGCGGGATGAAGCGTTGCAATTGGCGAACGGCGGCCAAGAGAATTTTGTCGAAGGGCAGCGACTTGCTCGCGGTACCAGTGTGCTCATTACCAACTCGGATACTACGACTGTGGTTGATGGCACGTTGGGAGTGAATAACGACGTGGTGTTTATTATTGAAAGCAGTTGTCGTCGAGCTCGTAATGCCACCGCGAGCGGGGTGATTAACTGTCGCCAAAGCGATGTGGAAAGCACAATCCGTTTTGGTCGCAATCATCGCGGTAATCTGTCGGTAACCGCGGGCGTAGAGCAGCCGGTATTAAAAATGGGAGGGGGATAGGATGAACGCTGCCAATAAACAATGGGCTTCGCTGGTGCTGGGGCTGAGCTTAGTGTTGCCTGCTGCTGGGGATGACACCGAACTTTATGTGGCGGGGGGCGATGTGATCACCTCCTCGCGACCTCAGGTGATGATCATCTTTGACAACTCGGGCTCGATGCGTACTGAGGAAGCCGTGGCGCCAGCCCCCTTTGATCCCACGGTGGATTACACCAACGGCAATAATCGCAATCGCATCTATTACGTTAAAGGTGCGGTTGATCCCAGCAATTACCCCGATCCTCGCGACGGCAGTGAACGCCGCTATGTCAATTGGAACCAAAATGCGTGCGCCGATTCTTTGCGGCCACACCCCAGCAATGCCAGCATCAACCTGTTGACTTATGGCGGCCTGTACACCAATAACATCCGCGCCTTTCGTTACAATAAGAATCGCAATAACGGCATCTTTTGGCGGCAGCTGCCCGACTCTATTGCCGATGATAAACGTCAGCTGTTTATTATCGATTGCAAGGCGGATTTAGACAGCGCCAATGCCAATAATGCCAGCAGTCATCCTAACTCGGGATTGCGTGGCAGTGGCTTTGTGCAAGACGTTAATAAAACCTCCCCCTTTGATGGCACGGCCACCACGGCATCGGCACTAGAGCGCGAAACCAATGCCGCTTCTGCCCAAGCTGGGACTCGATTTGGTAGCGGCGATACCGTAACGCTGTTTACCGAAAACTATCTAACCTATTTCCACACTGCGACCACGTCGGATAAAACTCGGCTGCAGATCGCCAAAGACACCATCACCGGCTTGGTGAACAGCACCGCTGGCGTGGATTTTGGTTTAACGGTGTTTAACTATGAAAATGCCGGCAGAGTGGTCAAGGGCATTAAAGAGATGACCGACACGAACCGCACTTCGCTAGTGAATACGGTCAATGCGCTGTCGGCCAGCACCTGGACGCCACTGTGTGAAACCTTGTTTGAAGCTTATCGTTACTACGCCGGTAAAGCTGTGCATAAGGGGACGTTAGAGCCCAGTCGCACCCCAGTGTTTGATGCCAGCGTCATCAACAATGGCTTCTACACCTCGCCCATGCTGGCGTGTCAGCCTCAGGCTTATGTGGTGTTGATCACCGATGGCGCGCCAACGCGAGACAACAGCTACGACAGCTTGATTAAATCAGAGCTGGGGTTAACCGACGCCGATAAGGTGGATGGCAATCTATTACCTGGGGTGGCCGATAAGCTCTACAACAGCGATCTCAGTGCCAGCTTGCAGGGGCAGCAGCGGGTGGTGACCTACACCATCGGCTTTTCGGATGGCGCGGACAACGCTGCCAATGTACTGGAAGAGGCGGCGTTGCGTGGTGGTGGTGAATACTATCCGGCCGCTGATGCACAAGCGCTGCAGGGGGCGTTACAGCAGATCTTTAGTCAAATCCTTGCGGTTAACGCGTCGTTCACCTCGCCCTCAATCGCGGCCAATAGTTTTGATCGTACGCGCACCTTAGATGCGGTCTATTACGCCATGTTTCTGCCGAGTGATCGGCCTCGTTGGTTGGGCAACTTGAAGAAGTTGAAGATCAATAGCGCCAGTCAGGTTGTGGATAGCAGCGACAGCAAAGCGATAGACATTGAAGGCAACATTTCCGATAACGCCTGCACCATCTGGACCTCCAGCGGCATCTGCGCTTTGGCATCCAGTGGTGGCGATGGTAACGACGTGGGCAGTGGTGGGGTGCTGGAGGCGTTGCAAAAGCAAACCAATCGCACCTTTTTCACCTCTCCAGCAGGCAGTAGTGGCGCTCTTGTCAGCCTCAATAAGGCGAACTTGGCTGCAGCGGTTGGCGGGGAAAGCGAGATGTTGAGTGACTTAGGGATCTCAGACAGCAACTTAGCGACCGCGTATGTGTCGTGGTTAAAAGGCGTGGATGTCGATGATGAAGATGAAGATTTAAGCGCCACGGATCTGCGCTTCGACGTCATGGGTGATCCGCTGCATTCGAAGCCTGTGGCGATCAACTACGGCAGCGGTGATGGGGTGCGTATTGTGGTCGGCACCAATGCTGGCGTGCTGCACATGTTTGAAGATAAAGGCAACAGCGTTAGCGAAAGTTGGAGCTGGTATGTGGCAGATCTGCTCGATACCTTACCTCAGCTTCGTGCCAACGAAAAAACGGGTGGCCATACGGTGTACGGCGTAGATGGGCCGCCGGTTGTTTATATTCAAGACAGCAACGGCAATGGGGTAGTGGACGCGGGTAGCGACAAAGTCTGGCTTTACTTTGGTTTGCGCCGCGGTGGCCGCATCTATTACGGGCTGGATATCACCGATCCGGACAGCCCCAGTTTGATGTGGAAAGTCAGTTCTGCCAGTCCCAATATGGCGGAGCTGGGACAGACTTGGGCGGAACCCTTAGTAACCACGGTGCCGGCCAATGGTGGCAAGCCAGTTGTAATCGTGGGCGGCGGTTATGATGCCAATAAAGACAGCCTGACCGTGGGTGCTGCCGATAATATGGGGCGAGGGGTGTTTATTTTGGATGCCGAAAGCGGCAGCTTAGTGCACCGTTTTACCGCATTAGCGACGAAGAGCAGCAGCTCGACGCCGCTACCCACAACGGATTCAATCCCCAATAAAGTTGCTGCACTCGACAGTGACGGCGATGGGATCAGTGATCGTCTGTATGCTACCGATACCGGCGCCAACGTGTGGCGTATCGATATGCCGAGCAGCGAACGTGACAGCTGGAGCGTAATCAAGTTTGCCGATCTCGGCGGCACGACCTTAGCTAACGATCGCCGCTTTCATGCGGAAGTGAGCGTGGCCCAAACCAGTTTTGATCTACGCCAAGAGCTGGTTATTGAAAACCCCGATGGCAGTGACAGCACCATTGTGACCAACAGTGAAGTGCCGTTTGATGCGGTGGTTGTGGGCAGTGGCAATCGGGCTCACCCAAACTCTACCGGCACCAATGATCACCTTTACATGCTGCAGGATCGCTGGGTGCTAAGCCAAACCTTTGGCACCGATGATAACCCTGCTCCAGCGGTGATCACTCAAGCGAGCCTGTATAACGTGGCGAATGATCCTTTTGGCAATGCCGATAATGAGGCAGAGCAATTGGCGGCAGAGCTGGCCTTAGGGGCTACGCTTGGCTGGTATTACCCGTTAGCACCGAAAGAGAAAGCGTTAGCGGCACCAACGGTGATCGCCGGTTCGGCTTTTTTTACCACCTTCACTCCCGGCGATACAGGAGCAAGCATCAACGCCTGTGTGTCGGCTGGTGCAGGGCATCTGTATGAGTTCTCGCTGCAACAAGGGATCGGCATTCGCAGCGTCAGCTTAGGGGCTCGCTTACCAGACACCCCTCAAATCGTGGTGCCGCCACCGCCATCGCCCACTCCGGATGATTGGGATCCCACGCTGTATTTGATCGGGGTGGGGGCGGGCGATAATCGCAGTGGCACCATTGCCACGAACCAGCTAATGACCCCCAATCGGGTTTACTACCATAGCGGTAATAATTAATAAGCTTTAACAGGCTTTGGGCTTAGGGTGATAGCGGATCCCACCGGTTGCGCTGATGGTCACTTGTTGTCGCAACTCACTGTTGCGTTGTAGTGGGCAGTAACGGATAGAACCGGTGAAATAAGTGAAACCATCGCTGCTGAAACGCACCTGAGTCCGACTGGCCGTAATAAAGTCTTGGGGGGCGATAGCGGCCCGCTGCTGTAATATTTCATCGCCCTCGTTCCAGCGTCCTTTGGGCTGGGTATCGATAAAGACGGAATAACCGTGTTGCCACTGGTTACTGCAACGGTTGTCATCATTAATCGGGCAGACGGTAATGGTGTTTTGGTAGCTTACGGCCAATTGCCGTGCGTAGTTGAGATCTTGATATAGCTGGCTGATGTGGGTTGAGGCGCGGCTGTGGGCCAGCAAATAATCGATAACTGGGCGACCAATGCCGAGCAAGATGGTGGCGATAGCGATGGCTATCAAGAGTTCAATGAGAGTGCGGCCACATTGGGTGTGCATGATTACTGTCCGACAGGATTGAGGGCAACAGTTCGACTACAGAGACAACCACAAACGAAAGGGCAGCATCAATGGATGCTGCCCTTTTGTGTACGCATATTGTATCGGGGTTAGCTCAGCTGCAATTGCCAGCAGAGTTTGATTTATGGATTAGCCCTGTTTCACTGATATCAAGTTGCCTTTTGTGGGCGCCATTTTTGGATTCAGCGCAATAGCGGATGTTGACGTCGCTACTGAGGAAACCATCTACGCTAAAGCGGTAGAAATCTGCGCCATTGATGAAGTCATCATCATTAAAATTACCGCGACGGATCAAAACCTCTTCTGTGCTGTCGAGCTGAGCATCGGTATCTTCATCAATGAAGACCGTATAGCCGTTCAGCCATTCACCATCACACACATTGTCCTCATTGATCGGACAGATGGTGACGGGGTTTAAATAGGCGGTCGCCATCTGCCGAGAATAGAGGAGATCCTGCTGGATCTGTTCAATGCCGCTAGTGGCTCGCGTACTTTGCCGTGCATCGCTTAGCGAAGGCATTGCAATACCAAATAAGATGGCTGCAATGGCAATGGTTATCATTAATTCAACCAGTGTAAATCCGTGTTCTACTTTCATGCCCTATCCCTAAACATGCTTCCCCAAAGGCTATTGGGTGCAGTTAAAATCCATTTTAGCCGTCCAAAACAATGGTTTTAAATGTCAACAAATCCTAGTTTATCAGCGAATTAAGGCTAACTTCTGAACGCTTTTGTGGTTATCATTTGCTCGCTTGAGTGTTAATGTTATCGCAATTGGCCGACAGGACGCCAATGCCTCGATAGAACGGAATCTATTGCTTTAAATAGGGAGTCTGACATGGTTGTTGGACAAAGAAGAACCAATCAAACAGGAATGACCCTGATCGAAGTACTGATCGCCGGGGTTGTTCTGAGCATCGGCCTGTTAGGGGTGTTCCAGCTGCATGTGTTTTCAAAGCGCAGCAGTTACGCATCCATTAACTATTCCCAAGCGACCATGATGGCCGCGGATATGGTTGATCGCATTCGCTTAAACCCTGCCCAGCGTGATAATTACATTTTTAATAATTACGGGGCTGCGACCATCACGTTGCCATCCAAAAGCTGCAATAAAACATCCGGTGTTATTAATCAATGCACACCAACTGAGATGACCAATTGGGATCAGTACCAGTGGGATCAAGAACTCAGCGGCAGAAGTGAGCGGGTCGGAAGCACCAATATTGGTGTTGCTGAGGATGTAACGGGGTGCGTTTTTGTGGTTGGTAATGACGTGGAAGTGGTGGTTTCTTGGCAAGGTCTGATTGGCAGCAGTGACGCCGCCGATCGTTCCAGTGCGAATGCGAAAAGCTGCGGTACCAGCGGCAATAAGCGCCGCCAAGTGGTGATCAGTACCGTTGTGGTGGCCGCTCTATGAATAAGCAACGTGGATTAACGATACCGGAATTGATGGTCGCCTTAACCATTGGCTTGTTTGTGCTTGGCGCAACCTATTCAGTGTTCACGATGTCGGCCAGCAGTGTGAACGCCACCGGTCAACAAAATCAGCTGCAAGAAAGTGCTCGGTTATCGCTGCGGATGCTGCAGGATGATATTGCTCAGGCGGGTTTTTTTGCTGATCTCACCGGGGCTGATCTGGTTACTGCGACTGTCGCGTCTCCAAATTTAGCGGGTGGTTCAGATTGCATTGGCGCAGGGCTTAATAACAGCAGTTACCCCGCTGCTGTGGGCCATTTTCGCACCCTATGGGCAGAACACGTAAAGACCGATCCTACCTTAACCTGCATCACTCAAGTGGTGAAAGACAGTGATGTGCTGCAAGTGAAGCGGCTTGATGGTGTGCCACTTCTGGCGGCTGATCTGGCCGACAATGAAATTTATTACGCCGTTAATGTTAACCAAGGCCAATTCTTCCAAGGCAGCGATGGCATCCCTGCTGGGATCAGCAACAGCCGCGTCTATCGCTATCGGCACCGCAGCTATTACATTCGCAAAAATGCCGGCGGGATCCCATCGCTCTATATGCACGATTTAAGCGCAGCAGGCATGGCCACCGCAACGCCGCTGGTGGAAGGGATCGAGGCGATTGAGTATGAATTTGGAGTGGATATTAACGGCGACAGCGTTGTTGATACTTACCTTGCAACGCCTGATGTTACCGATGCCATTTGGGATCAGCAGGGGCTGAGTCAAATTGTATCGGTACGGGTGCATCTATTACTTACCAGTGTTGCCCCAGACAAGAGCTTAAAAACGGGTGCCGTAACTTACGATATGCCCAGTGGTGCGCGGTCCATCAGCAACGACGGTTTACGTCGAAAAAAGGTATCCACCACGGTGATGTTGCGTAATCCCATTATCGTTAACCGGAGAGATGGCATATGAAAAATCAAGCCGGGGTTGCGTTAGTGACCAGCATCTTGTTGCTGTTGATCTTAACCTTAGTGGCGGTTTCGTTAGCGACCCGCAGCCGAGCCACTACTCAAATGGCAACCGCCAGTGTGGCCCGAGAAGAAGCGGTGCAACTGGCCAATGGTGAGCAAGAGGGGTTCATCGAGCAAGAGCGTCTCTCCCGCGGTGATAGCCAGTTTATTACTACGCCAGATGGCGCGGCCCCTGCGGATCCGGCGAACCCTAATGCCAACCCCAATCTGGTGACATTTATCGTAGAAAGCAGCTGTCGACGTTCGCGCAACGCCACCGCCAGTGGTGTATTAGCGTGCCGACAAAGTGAATTAGAGAGCACCATTGTGTTTGGTCGTAACAACCGTGGCAGTTTATCTGTTGTCGCTGGGGTTGAGCAGCCGGTACTGCGTGCGACAGGAGGATAGGATGAAAAAAGTAAGCGCAGGGATAAGCGCAATCGTTACGGCACTGGCCATCGGCCAAAGCGTGATGGCTGATGATACTGAGCTGTACGTCTCTGGCGGCAATTTGAACGTCAGTTCGCGGCCGCAAGTGCTGATCATCATGGATAACTCCGGCTCGATGGAAAACAACAAAGTGACCGTCTCGTCCGATTACGATCCGAATACCAATTACATCTCTGGCAGTGGCGCCAACCGGATCTATTTCACTACGGGCAATCAGCCCCCATCCTTAAGTGATAACCCTAAGTATATTGATATTACCGACAATGGCTGTCGCAGTAGTGAGGCACCGTTAGCCCAGTACGGCCAGTTTACCTCGAAGTTTCGCTTTCATCATTTAGGTCAAAGTGCGGTGAATAACAAATGGCGTCAGTTAACCCGCGGTGAATGGCAAAATGGCACCTATATTGTTGATTGTGATACTGATATTGTTAAGTTGGATTTGGGGGCAAGTAGCCAATCTAGCGGCATTGCAATCGGCTTTCCGATGCACGGTAGCGCAACCGGGTACGACGGCAGTACGGCGAGTATGACGGTGGCAGAACTGGAAGCCGCCCGCGATGCAGCGCTGAGCGGCGCCAAGTTTGATGTTGCTAATGCGTACACCATGTACACCGCGAATTACCTAGATTGGTACCACAACCATCGTACTGAGACTGAAAAAACGCGCATTCGTGTCGCAAAAGACACCATCCATAACTTAGTGTCGACCACTCCTGGGGTTGATTTTGGTATGGCGATTTTTAACCGAAATGGTGATACCAGTGACATTACCGAGACAGAATTAAATAACAACGGCGGTCGGGTCATCTTTGGTATTCAAGAGATGACCGATACAAACCGAGCATCGATGTTGACCACGATGGAAGGGACCCCGGCAGACACTTGGACGCCGCTGTGCGAAACGCTGTTTGAAACGTACCGCTATTTTGCGGGATTGGCGCCGATGAACGGTCGCTACAATGCCACGCCAAATTATGATTCGGCTGTTATTAGTAATAACCTTTATTTGTCACCACTGCAGGATTGCCAAGCGCAAGCCTATGTGATTTTGATTACCGATGGTGCACCAACCAATGATTACCAATACAACAGTGTGATCGCTTCTGAGCTCGGGGCGTCAGCGCATGAATTTCCGATCTCTAGCAGTGATGCCATGACGGTGAGTGATCGGGGAACCGATCGGTCTAATTACTTACCAGCCATTGCTAAATTCATGTTTGAGAATGACATGAAGCCCAGCGCTACGGGTCAGCAGCGCGTGGTTACCTACACCATTGGCTTTTCCGAAGGCGCGGCGGATGCGGCACCGATTTTGAGTCAAACGGCCTCGGTTGGTGGTGGCACCTATTATGCTGCAGAAGATGCTAATGCGTTGAAAGAGAGTTTGACCGAAATTTTTACCGACATTCTGGCGACGAATGCTTCGTTCACCTCGCCATCGGTGGCCGCCAGTGCGTCCGATCGCACCAGTACCCGCGATGCGGTGTATTACGGCATGTTTTTACCCAGTGATAGCCCCCGTTGGCGTGGGAACTTGAAGAAAATGCGCATTGATGCCCAAGGTCGGGTTGTTGATGCCAACGGTGAGCTGGCCATTGGCAGTAATGGCAATATCGATAATTCGGCCTGTTCTATTTGGACTAAAGCAAGTACCTGTACCGCCGCTGAAAATGGCGGCGACGGTAACGACGTTACCATTGGTGGCGTGGTTGAATCGATGTTGGCACAAAACAACCGCAGCGTGAAAACCCTTGCCGGAGGCGCTGTTGTCGATCTTACCCTGGATAACCTAAACAGTGCTGCTGGCTCGGAAGCACTGCTGCGCTCTCGCCTCGGTGTTGATGCCAGCGTCAATCTGAATGGTTACGTTAATTGGCTGAAAGGCGTTGACGTGGACGATGAAGATCAAGACGGCAGTGTCGCCGATACAAGGGACAGTGTCTTTGGCGATCCGCTGCACTCCAAACCGTTGGCCATCAATTACAGCGAAAGTGGCAGCGGTGACGATGTGCGGATCCTAATTGGCACCAATCAGGGCTACCTGCACATGTTTAAAGACAGTGGCAACAGCGTCAGTGAAAGCTGGGCCTTGTTTTTGCCGGAACTGTTAAAAAACGTCAAATCATTGCGTGAGAACCCCAAAACCGGCGGTCATACCACGTACGGTTTGGATGGGGTGCCGGTGGCGTACATAAAAGACGCGAATGGTGATGGGCAAATCACGAGCGGAGATAGCGCTTGGGTTTACGTTGGTATGCGCCGAGGTGGCAGCAGCTACTACGCCTTTGATG
The DNA here is from genome assembly GCF_947489035.1 of uncultured Ferrimonas sp. GTDB lineage: Bacteria > Pseudomonadota > Gammaproteobacteria > Enterobacterales > Shewanellaceae > Ferrimonas. Next base: position 30,350 of record NZ_CANLCI010000014.1, read on the forward strand.
TGACCAATCCGGACAGCCCAAGTTTGAAGTGGCGTATTGATGATGAAAGCACTGGCTTTGAACAATTAGGGCAATCGTGGTCTGAGCCTGTGGTAACAACCATTCCTGGTTATGCCAATCCAGTGGTGGTGTTTGGTGGCGGCTACGATACCAATAAAGATATCCAAGGGGCGGGAACAGAAGATAACGTTGGCAAAGCGTTGTATGTGGTTGATGCCAGTTCTGGCGCCCTGGTTCACCGCTTCGTCGGCGAAAACAGCAGCGGTAATACGTCGGCCTTTGCGACGGACGATTCCATCCCCAACAAAATTGCTTTACTTGATAGCGATGCCGATGGCACAACCGATCGCTTCTATGCCACCGATACCGGCGGCAATGTCTGGCGTTTTGACTTACCCGGAGTAACCCGTGCGCATTGGTCGGCTAATAAGTTTGCTGAGTTAGGGAGCAGCACACTCATTAGTGATCGTCGATTTTTCGCTGAAGTGAGCGTGGCCCAAACCAGTTTTGAGAAAAAACAAACCGTTTCTCAGCCTGGGCAGCAAGACATCATATCGGCGCAAGAGATCCCGTACGATGCGGTCGTGATCGGTTCTGGCAACCGTGCTCACCCGAATGGCAGTGGTACCAGTGATTACCTCTTTGCGCTGCAAGACAGGCAGATTAATACGCAACATTGGACCACCGCTAATCTGTATCCCGAGGCGATCACCACCAGCAACCTTTACAGCGTTGCGGGGGATCCCTTCGGTAACATTGGCGATGACGCAGACAAGCTGAGCAAAGAACTGGCACTGGGCGCGAAGCTGGGCTGGTACTATCCTTTAGACAGCAAAGAGAAGTCGTTGTCGGCACCGTTGATCGTAGCGGGTACGGCGTATTTCACAACCTTTACCCCTGGTGATGTCAGCAACAGCAACAGTTGTGTGGCTGCGGGGCAAGGCAAACTGTACGGCTTTAATTTACAGCAAGGCATCCACAGTTTTGCGATGAACATTGGCTCTAATTTACCGGATACGCCACAGATTTTGGTGCCACCGAAGCCCGATGATGCACCGAATGACTGGAACCCTGAACTTCGCTTAGTTGGGGTGGGCGGCGGCGAAAATCGCATTGGTACCGTTGCCACTGGTCAATCGTTGGTGCCAAGTCGGATCTATTATCACCATGGAGGGAAGTAAGGCGGTGAAAGCGAACGGATTTACCTTAATCGAAGTGATGATAGCAGTGGTGATAGTGGCTATTATTGCTTCGATTGCGTACCCCTCTTATCAGTCGTTTGTTGGTCGTGGTTATCGGGGCGAGGCGCATTCTCAGTTGAATCGTGTTGCTAACCTGCAAGAGCAGTATTATATGGATAATCGCGCCTTTACCACGGATTTAACCCAACTAGGGTTAGCAACCAGCCCGTTTGAAACCGACAGTGGCCGCTATAAAATCAGCGCGACCTTAGCGGGTGGCAGCTATACCCTAACGGCAGCGGCACAGGGTAATCAGCTTACTCTCGACAGCAGTTGCACCTCGTTGGTGTTAACCATGGAAGGGGTAAAAACCCCAACGGAGTGTTGGTAATGAAAACGACAATGGCAGTGATGGCAATGCTGCTCAGCAGCGGAGTTGCGGCGGCAGAGTATCGACAAGAATATAAGTGCTACGTGATTGATGAAACGGCTGTGCCCCACGTTTTCTTTGTGATGTTGAAGCCGAGCTTACGCTTAAGCCAAATTAGCAAACTACCGGGAAAACCCATTCTGGATGGTCTTGGCAAGCCGAAAGCCTACATCGACAAGGTGATGGAATGCGTGCCTCTTGAAGCGCAATTTAACAGTGCCGATGCGCGTTTCTTGGACGACAACACCCCACGTTAACTGCAGTTACCACTGACCCCCAAACTGCGTAGCATCCCTGAGCTTGATAAGCGGATGCTGCGCGAATATTCACTGTTAGCATCGTTTGGGCAGTAAACAAAATCGCCGTTATTAATGCTGCTACCGTCGCCGTTAAAGCGCACTTGATTGGCAGCATAAATCAGTTTGTCGGCGTCATTTAATGGTCTTCGCGTTTGCACGGTTTCATCGCCTAGGGTAAAGGAGTTGCTGCCATCGGCATCGATAAAAACGGTGTAGCCCTTACTCCAATCGCCATCGCAACTGTTGCTGCTTAAGTGACAGACCGTCACGCTGTTTTGATAAGTTGCGGCCAGTTGCCGAGCCATCATGAGATCTTGGTATAAACCATCGGTTGCACTGCGGCTGCGGCTGCTCATGGTTAAGGTGTGCAACGAGGGCACGGCAATGGCGATCAGCACGGCGGCAATGATCAGCGTGATCATCAGCTCAACGAGCGTCATCCCTTGGTTTCGTTTGCGCATCGTGGCTCTCCCCTATATTCCCATCGCGCTTTGGCTTACACTTGCGACGCATATAAAAGGATAGCTTGTGTTGGTATGAGTAAGTCGTTGAACATCGCCTTAGCGCAAAGAAATTACGTGGTTGGAGACATTGAAGCCAATGCCGCCGCCATCTGCAAAGACATTGATGCTGCCGTGCAGCAAGGCGCCGACTTGGTGCTGTTTCCCGAGCTGGCACTGACCGGCTATCCACCGGAAGATCTGTTGTTACGGCCAGATCTGTACCAGCGCTGCGTTGAGCAACTGGCACTGATCCAGCACCACAACCCAGCGGTCGGGGTGATTGTTGGCCACCCTCATCGACAAGATGGCGAACTCTATAACAGCGCCAGCCTGTTCCATAACGGGCAAACCTTGGCGCTGACTCACAAGCAAAAGCTGCCTAATTACCGTGTCTTTGATGAACAGCGCTACTTTGCCTGCGGCAGCAGCTCTTGCGTTGTGGAATTTGCAGGCCACCGCTTAGGCTTACTGATCTGTGAAGACATCTGGCATCCAGAGCCCGTAGCTCAGCTGCGTCAACAAGGGGCAGAAATCTTACTGAGCCTGAACGCCTCGCCGTTTGATATGACCAAGCTGGATGAGCGTTTAAATGTGCTGGAAGCGTGCAGTGCAGAAGCGCAGGTGCCGGTGGTTTACCTGAATTTACTGGGCGGCCAAGATGAGTTGATCTTTGATGGCCACTCGATGGTGGTTGATAGCCGTGGTCGCATTACCCACGAGCTGCCCCAGTTTGAATCCACTTTGGCCGTAGTTAACTTTGTTGATGGCGAGCCGCAAGCGGGCGAGCGCACTGCGCCGCCGAGCACAGAGGCTCAAATTTATAACGCACTGGTTTTATCGGTGCGTGATTACATCAATAAAAACCGCTTCAGTGGTGCGGTGCTTGGGTTATCCGGTGGTATCGATTCCGCGCTTACCCTCGCCATTGCTGCGGATGCCATTGGGCCGGAAAAAGTACAGGCGGTGATGATGCCGTTTAAGTACACCTCGGACATCAGCCAAACCGACGCCGCTGCCCAAGCGCAGGCAATGGGCGTCAGCTACGACAGCGTGTCGATCGAACCGATGTTTGATGCCTTTATGGGGCAGTTGGCGCCCATGTTTGCCGGTACAAAGCCCGACACCACCGAAGAGAATCTGCAAGCCCGTACTCGTGGCGTGTTGTTGATGGCACTGTCGAATAAGACCGGAAAAATTCTGCTGACCACCGGCAATAAGAGCGAACTGGCCGTGGGTTATTGCACCTTGTATGGCGACATGTGTGGCGGCTTTGCGGTGATCAAGGATCTGCCCAAACAGTTGGTGTATAGCCTGTCGCGTTACCGCAATAGCCTGTCGGCGGTGATCCCAGAGCGGGTGATCACCCGGCCGCCATCTGCAGAGCTGGCCCCAGATCAAGTGGATCAAGATAGCTTGCCTCCTTATGATGTACTGGACGACATGCTTGAACGTTATGTCGAGCAGGACCAAAGCGTTGCCGACATCGTAGCGGCAGGGCATATCGAAGCAGATGTACGCCGAGTGATCCGCTTGGTGGACTTAAACGAATATAAACGGCGCCAAGCTGCGGTAGGACCGCGGGTAACGCCTCGAGCCTTTGGGAAAGATCGTCGCTATCCGATCACCTCAGGGTTTGGTAAACGTAACTGGTAAAGGACAACGATGAAAAAGCTCGAAGCAGTAATCAAACCATTTAAGTTAGACGATGTACGTGAAGCCCTTGGCGAGATCGGCATTGCTGGCATGACCGTGCAAGAAGTGAAAGGCTTCGGGCGTCAAAAAGGCCATACCGAGCTGTACCGTGGTGCGGAATACATGGTCGATTTTCTGCCAAAGGTGAAGCTGGAAGTGGTGGTCTCCGATGAGATGATCGACCAAGCGATTGAAGCCATCGTTGATACCGCTCGCACAGGTAAGATCGGAGATGGTAAAATCTTCATTACTGACGTAGAGCGGGTGATCCGGATCCGCACCGGCGAAGAGAACGAAGAGGCGATCTAAGCCCTTTCGGATAGCTGACCAAAGGCGCCCGATGGCGCCTTTGTTGTTTTCAGCTTTGCCCCATATTGTTAATGTGCCGCGCCTATTGGCCACAGAGGAATCACCATGAGTAACACCCCCAACGCACTGGCGTTATCTGCCGTGCGTAAAACCTATGCCGGTGGCGTACAAGCGTTGCGCGGCATCGACCTTACCGTGGCCCAAGGCGATTTTTTTGCCTTGCTTGGCCCCAACGGAGCCGGCAAGTCCACCACCATTGGTGTGATCAGCGCCTTGGTGAATAAAAGCAGCGGCACCGTTAAAGTATTTGGCCATGACATCGATACCGATTTAAACGATGCCAAGCGCTGCATTGGTTTGGTGCCGCAAGAGTTCAATTTCAATCAATTTGAAACCGTGCTGCAGATTGTGGTGAATCAGGCGGGATTCTATGGCGTGCCCAAAGCGGAAGCACTGCTGCGCGCCAAGAAGTACCTGTCTCAGCTGGATCTGTGGGAAAAGCGCGATGCCCGTGCCCGTGAACTCTCCGGTGGCATGAAGCGACGGTTGATGATCGCTCGTGCCTTGATGCACCAGCCAAAGCTGTTGATCTTAGATGAGCCAACCGCAGGGGTGGATATTGAGATCCGCCGTTCGATGTGGGAGTTTTTGCAGCAGATCAATGCTGATGGCGTCACCATCATCTTAACCACCCACTACCTTGAAGAAGCAGAAATGCTGTGTCGCAACATCGGCATTATCGATAAGGGCCAGCTGGTGGAGTGCACCAGCATGAAAGCGCTGCTGGCTAAGTTGGATGTGGAAACCTTTGTCTTAGATACCCCATTAGATGCCCCTAGCGCGCAGCTTGATGGCTTTGTGAGCCGTCAGTTAGACGCACACACCTTAGAGGTGGATGTGCCTAAAAGCGCCAGCTTGAATCAGGTGTTCTCGCAGCTGTCACAGCAGGGGATTGAAGTGCTGTCGATGCGCAACAAAGCTAACCGCTTAGAAGAGCTGTTTGTGTCCTTAGTGGAAAATGGTCGTGAGGAGCAAGCATGAGCCACCCTTACTGGATTGCGTTCACCGCCTTGGTGCGTAAAGAGGTCAATCGTTTTAGCCGTATTTGGGTGCAAACCCTAGTGCCGCCGGCGATCACCATGACCCTCTACTTTTTGATTTTTGGTAATCTTATCGGCAGTCGTATTGGCCAGATGGGGGGCTTCAGTTACATGGAGTTCATTATGCCGGGGCTGATCATGATGTCCGTGATCACCAACTCTTATGCGAACGTAGCCAGCTCGTTTTTCAGCGCGAAGTTTCAGCGCAATATTGAAGAATTGTTGGTGGCCCCCGTGCCCAACATGCTGATCATTATTGGCTACGTAGCCGGTGGTGTGGCCCGCGGTCTGTGTGTTGGTGCCATTGTAACAACCGTCGCCTTACTGTTTGTCGACATTCAGATCCACAGCGTGCCGATGCTGATTTTAACCGTACTGATGACCTCAATCATGTTCGCGTTAGGTGGGTTGATTAACGCGATTTTTGCCAAAACCTTTGATGACATTTCAATCATTCCGACTTTCGTGTTAACGCCGTTAACCTATCTTGGTGGGGTGTTTTACTCCATCAGCTTGCTGCCGGATGTGTGGCAGAACGTGTCGCAGTTGAACCCCGTGGTATACACCATTAACGCCTTCCGTTATGGCTTCTTGGGGATCAGCGATGTGAGCGTTAGCATGTCCTTGGCCATCATGGCCACTTTCATCGTGGTGTTAACCGCCATCGCTTACCGATTAATTGATAAAGGCATAGGGCTGCGCAGCTGATGGAACAAGGCAATTCACGGATCATCGAATCCAACCAAGATGGGCTGCACGAAAGTTTAGATGCCACGGTGCAGCGGCACCTACAGCATCAATTTCGAGCCCCGTATGCCGATCACAGCCTGAAGTTGTTTGAACAACTGAAGGCATGGAAAGAGCAAGACGGGCGTCCGCTGGTGTTGGACTCCTGCTGTGGCGTGGGTGAGTCCACCGCCAATCTGGCTAAGCGTCACCCTGACGCGATTGTGCTGGGGATGGATAAGTCCGCCGCGCGGGTGGAGAAACATCAGCATTACCACAGTGGCGTCGATAACTACCAAGTGGTGCGAGGCAACCTTAACGACCTGTGGCGGCTAATGGCGGCAGATGGTTGGCAGCCTAGCCACCACTATTTGCTGTACCCCAACCCGTGGCCGAAATCGTCACATCTGCAACGCCGTTGGCACGGTGGGCCGCTGTTTCCATCGTTATTAGCGTTAGGCGGGCAATTAGAGCTGCGTTCTAATTGGCGGATCTATCTGGAAGAGTTTCAGCGAGCGTTGGCGCTGGCGGGACATCAAAGCCAATTTGAGCCATTGCCCGATGAATCACCACTGACCCCTTTCGAACGTAAATACGGTCAGTCTGGGCAGTCACTGCACCGGCTGGTGGCGAACTTGACCACCAAGTTGTAAAAACCACGAGTCGAAAACCATAAAGCCCTGTTTATTTCTTTAATAAACAGGGCTTTATTCTATTGGCACGAAATCTGCTATGGCCTTAGTTATTGTTTGTTTCGCCCAGAATGGGTTTAGGTCACGGAGTGGGTGTCATGCCAAGAGTGCAGCTGAAATTGATGTTACTGGCGATCAGTATGTTGGTGGTGTTATCGAGCCAAGCGTTGTTGGTGTGGCTGCTGCAGGGCTTGTAACGTAGGTGTTGTAACAGTAGGCGCGGCGTTGCTGGGTGAATCGAACCCACCGCGGCTCAGTGCTTAAACCAGCTAACGCACTCTAAAACTCCGCTGTCGCTAGACACAAAAAAGCCCCTTTGTTCAGGGGCTTTATCACATCATCCGCGGCGTTATTCCTCTTCGGAGGCGCTGTAGTTCTGCTCCAGTAAATCGACCAGTTGATGGCCAACGGTGCCATCACGCCATGAACTGTCTTGCTCGCTGGCATGTTCTGCTTGCTGCTGTTCCTGCATGTCCTGCTCCATCGTTACGACCACAGTGATTGTGTGAACCTGCTCAAATAAATATCACTCTACGGGTAAAAGATCGACCATTTAAATGAAATTAATTGTTCGTTTTTGGCGAAATCTGTTTTCTTGATCACCGCAGGCGCACAGTAAAATCGTTAGCATTGCGGCAATTTTTCATGTCTGGACAGAGAGATGCTGATCCCGTTGTTGCAGCTGGCGTGTGTGCTTACCGCGCTCTATTTTTTATTTAATCTTTACCAAGTGTGGCGCCTGCAGCCAGGGGGGTGGTTCGGCCCCAAATCGATCGCCGTGGCCGTGGTTGGTTTTGTCGCTAACTTCTTAGATACCTTGGGGATCGGCAGCTTTGCGATCAAAAGTGCGGCTTATAAGCAATTTAAATTAGTTGATGATCGCTTGTTGCCCGGCACCATGAATGGTCAGTGTGTGCTGGCGACCATGGTGCAAGCGCTGATCTTTCTTGGGGTGGTGGAGGTTGATCCGCTGACGCTGCTGAGCATGATTGCCAGCGCCGTCGCCGGTGCGGTGGTGGGAGCCCGTTTTGTCGCGCAGTTAGACCGACAAACAGTACGCATCGCGATGAGCCTGAGCCTAGCGGTAGTGGCGCTGCTGATCTTAGCAGGGCAGCTGCAGCTGTTTCCTCTGGGCGGAGAAGCAACGGGGCTGACCGGCGGCAAGCTGTTGCTGGCCATCGCCGCTAACTTTGTTTGGGGGGCATTAATGACCGTTGGGGTTGGGATCTTCGCCCCCTGCATGACCACCGTTTACCTGTTGGGGATGAACCCACTGGCGGCGTTCCCCATCATGATGGCTTCCTGTGCCATGTTGGCTCCGTTTTCTGCCAGCACCTTTGTGCGTAAACAGGCGGTGGATCGGGCGGCGGTATTGGCGGTTGCGATCACTGGGCCTATCGCGGTGCTGCTGGCGGCATTTTTAGTGCAATCGCTGCAATTGGATACCTTAAAGTGGTTGGTGTTTGTGGTGGTGCTGTGGACCTCGTTCAGCATGTTCCGCTCTTACCAGCATGAGCGGGTTCAGTAATCCTTCCTGTGGTTAATTGAGTCATCAGCTTCGACACCCTCAAGCCCTCGGTTTGAGGGTGTTTTTTTTGCTGGCGTCAAAGCGGTGCCGTTGTTGCGATGAAGCCGATGGGCAGCAATCGCTTGTAAATGCCTTAGCCGAATAACATGAAGAATGAATAAAAATTCATCAACTATTTGGTTGGCATGAATGTGAGTCAAATTGGGACAGTGTGATGCAAAAAACTGAAAGATATTACCTTGGTGGACTTTTTGTCCGTCGGTGCTTGCCTTTTGGTTGTTATGGGGCGTTTTGTGGCGTTATGACGGTCGTTGGCGTTGATTGGCAAAGCGATAGCTGGCGCATACTTTGACAATTTGTCCGCTGCAAAAATCAAAAGTTAGGGCTGTCGCACAGTTGCCGCCCAGATTGCTGATTAAAGTGAACACAACATCAGGCACCACAGGCACTTAGGGGATAATGACAATGACAGCCATGGAGACAGGCTCAACAATGAGCTGGGGATCACCCAATCAAGCACGTTTTCGTCAACGTGACCAAGTTCTGGTTCGCTTAGCGGAGCAGCTGTTGCAGCAGCAGGGGCTGGTTTCATTTCGTTTCTCTGAATTAGCGCCATTAGCTGGATGCAGTGCAGGCACCTTGTATAAGCACTTCTCCAGCAAAGAAGATCTGTTGGTGGCGATTTTAGCTCGGCATGTTGAGCATCTGGTTGAGCGTCAGCCGCATTTGATGAGCTGTGAATTGAGCTTTGCGGAACGCTGGGTGGCGATGCACCTCTTTGCGGTGATAGCCAGCAAGCGTTGCAGTTGGACCTTAGGGTTAACCGCGCTTGGTGGTCAGCCGAAAGTGATTGAGCGAGCCAGTGAATACCGAGTGCAAGAGCTGAAGATGTACTTGGATCAGTTCTATAGCGCCATCTTACGGGTGGTGGAAGGGGCTCGCATTCAAAGTGAGTTGTTTGCCAGTGACAACCAAGTTGCGATGGTGCACAGCATGCTGACTTATTTAGAGCGTGGCGCCAGTGGTGCTCAGGAAAACCCACTGTTGTCTGGTTCGGTTAAGCCCCTCGACAGCCGACAGCTGTTTGATGCGTTTGCGGTGTACATTAACTCGTTGGATTGGAGCACCCCATTGCGCCCGGATTCTTACAACCGGGTGATGGCCGAAGTGGAGCACCAATTGGCCGAATGCGATCGAGAGCAGGCGCTGCTGCAAGCACTGTGATCCTGTCCGCATTAAAAAAGGCCGCGACTGCGGCCTTTTTGGATCTTAAGCGGCGTGGCGTCGGCCGCCATTTAACGTGCTGATGAAATCAGGCCGTGAAGACAAAAGGTGCTGACGCTGTTCGTCGGTCATATTGGCTTCGGGCAAACGCAATGCTTGGCGGCTTAATAGCTGTTTGGCGTTAGGGTTTAAACGCAATAAACCCACGGTGCCTTCAATGGCGTAATGCTGCACACTGCCGGCCTCTTCTAAGATGCCGACTTTCAGCAACTCGCTGACCGCGGGGTGGCCATAGGGCATGCGTACAACGCTGCTGGCCTGCAGAAAGTACTCACGTAAAATGGCGCGCTCCTGCCCATCTAACAGGGCGATCTTGCGTTCAAACTGCTGTTGTTGTTCCAGCTGGCGGCGTTTGTAGGTGGCCTTGTGCAACAACCACAGTAACCATTGACCAAGCAGATAGCTGGCGGAAAAAACCACCATCAAGCCTAAGCTAAAGCCGTTATTGGCCACCCATTGTTGCAGGTACAGCGATTGCAGCGTGGGGATCGGCAACACCAGCATCGCTAAGGTCGCGATCAGTAGCCATAAGGCCACTTTAGTGCCTAGCCCGGTCCAGTCGATACGGCTGACATTGGCCCAGAAATGATTCATGTAAAACTCGTCAGAAGGTTGACTATAGCAAGGTTTAAGCAAGCATGATGCCACAGTGCTCGATGGAGGCACTAGCGCCTTTTGGGCGGCGTGTAGGGCTGGATCTCAATCTTGTTGCTGCTCACGGCGATGCGGCTAGGGCCTGTCTCTTTGCTGCTGCTGTGGCGCTCGTGGCCGATCTCAAATAAAACCCGCGGGTGCAGCTGCTTCAGTACCTTAATATCAAGATGTTGATAAAAATCCTGTAAGGCGAGCTCTTGCTGTTCCAGTTGCTGCTGGTTTTCCCCTAAGCGCGCTTTATGGCTGGCAACACTTTGTCGCAGCGGTTGCTGTAACTCGGTACTGGCGTGTTCTTGCACCAGTTGTTTCAATTGCAATTGCTGAGTCACGATCTGCTTGGACAGTTCAGTTTGTTGTTGCATCAGTTGCTCTACCTGCTGCTTTAATGGCTGATAGTCGCTGCCGATCTGCACCTTGGTTTCGGCCCCGGCTTTGGTGCCAAGCTCAACGCAAATCAGGCTACCGCGGGCACTGGCTTGGCCGCCAAATAAGCCCCCTTGCATCCGCTGGGGATCGCCAATCTCAATGTGTTGCTGCGACTCTAACTGACAATGGTTGCACTGCAGTTCAATGTGGATATTGCCAATGGCATTGATGTGGGTGAATTGCGCGTATTTAACGTGAATGTTACCGCCGGCTTGCAGCTTGCAGCTAAGCTGTTGCTCTCGTTGGCGACCGATAACCCCTTGCGCGATGGTGATGTCGCCACCGGCTTCAATTATCGCCCCTTCCACTAGGCCAGTAATGTGCACATCGCCACTGGCTTTGACGTGCATCCCTTCCGCCACGTTGCCGTGGATCTGAATGGCACCATCGAAATTTAAGTGGCCGCTGCGGACGCTCACCTCTTTCACCGTAAGCAGTTCATCCACGGCCATGCCGTTGAGGCTTTCGATGGGTAAACCGGAACGGGACGCGACGAGCAGGTTAGGATCGGTGGCGCTGAGCTCGGTGCCTACGCCGGGGGTGAGCTTGACCACGTTACCGGGCTCGGCCAGCAATTGTCGGCCAAACAGATCGTAGCCATGTTCACCTTGGCTCGGGGGATGGCGCTGCATCAAGACTTCGCCGCGCCCAACCATCTGCAGGGTCCCCAGATCGCGCAGATCCACCCGAGTACGATCTTTGGCTTGGGGGGTTAGGTGTCGTTCATGAGCCAGTTTAACCAGCCGTTGCAGGTAGCCATCGTGGCCGGTTTGCGCGGGCTTACCTTTGGCGATGATCCCTTGGTGCACGCTGCCTGGGCTGCCATTGCGGCTGTGTTCAAGCAGGGCCTTGATGGCGTTGCGGCTTAGCCCTTGTTGGATGTTCTTCTGTTTCAGCAGCACCAACAGGTCATCCACGCTGGCGTGCTTGCCGCCGTGGGGGAGGGTGAGGCTGGCGCTGAGCTGCATCTGATCCGCACTGATCTCTAACTGCCAAAAGCCATCCAGTTGCTTTGCCACCACTAAAGTCAGTGGTACCTCGGCAGTTTCGAGCTGTTGTAAGAGGGCAGGCCAATCTTGGCTTTGCGGTTGCAAGCAGGCAAAGCGGCTGGATTCAAACAAGCGTTGGATATCGGCAGGGCTGGTGCGCTGGTGTTCAGCAGGATCCAGCAACAGGGTTAACTGTTTTTGCTCGGGATCCCACAACAGCGCGTGTGCTTCTAACATGTAGGCTGATCTTATCTGGCAACAGTAAGATCATGGTGTTCTAAGCGCGGGGAAATGTACAGTTTTTGTAAGATTCAAATGCAGAAAACCCCTCGGCCCGTAAGGACCAAGGGGTCTAAATCTGGTGCAGATGGGGAGACTTGAACTCCCACGTCCTTTCGAACACTAGCACCTGAAGCTAGCGCGTCTACCAATTCCGCCACATCTGCAAATGTGGTGCTCGGGGGGAGACTTGAACTCCCACGTCCTATCGGACACTAGCACCTGAAGCTAGCGCGTCTACCAATTCCGCCACCCGAGCATTTTTATTTGTTGTTGGTGCAGATGGGGAGACTTGAACTCCCACGTCCTTTCGAACACTAGCACCTGAAGCTAGCGCGTCTACCAATTCCGCCACATCTGCGGCACGAACAACAAATTGTTCCGAACGATGATTTGGTGCAGATGGGGAGACTTGAACTCCCACGTCCTTTCGAACACTAGCACCTGAAGCTAGCGCGTCTACCAATTCCGCCACATCTGCGAATCATCGTTGGTACGGGGGCGCATTATAGAGAGATTGCGGTGCCGGTCAACCACGAAAACGATTTTATCTGCCGTCTGCGTATATTTTGAACTTGCTGTCTTGGTCGATGATATTAACCCGGCCAAAAACGTGATTCAGATCATCGCCGTAAGGCAGATGGTGGTTGGCCACAATAATCAGTTGGCCGCCGGGATTGAGCTTGGCCGCGGCGTCACGGATAAATTGCTGGGTGGTATTAAAGGTTTGATCCAAGCCGTGATGAAATGGTGGGTTGGATACGATCAGATCAAATTTGCCGTTGACCTGAGTCAAGCCATTGGAGCCGTAAACTTGGCCACAGAGTTGATGATCCGCCAAGGTGGTTTGAGCCGCGGCAATGGCCATGGCGTTGATGTCGACCATGTGCAGTTCAATCTTAGGATTGCGTTTGGCTAAAAAAGCCCCGATGACGCCATCGCCACAACCGAAATCCAGCACCCGACCGTGCGGCAGTTGCGGCAGGTTTTTCAGCAGCAGTGCGGTGCCTTGATCCAGATTGCCGTGACCAAAGACGCCGGGCAATGAGGCGAGGCTTAGCTCTCCATCGGGAGTTGCCACAGCATGACGTTGCCACCACTGGGCTGGGTTCCATGGTTGCTGCTGGGCATTAACACCACGCAGCAACTGGCAGTGGGCGCCAGAGGCGAGTTTTAGGGCAAAGTGGCTCCAAGGTTTCACCACCTTGGCAGCGGTGCGGATCCCGCCTTTGTTTTCGCCGACCCAAAAGAGGTTTTCGCCCGCTAATACCGCATTGCTGGCCAGCGCGGTTAACAACGCGAGCTGCTCTTTGGCTTTTGGCAGCCGAATGATGGCCGCATCAAAATGGTGGTGTGGCAATAAAGAAGGATCGCAGCCAAACAGTACCGTGGCTTTACTGGCAAAGCGTTGCAACTGTTGAAAGTGGATTAAATCTTGCGCCATCACGGTAACGCTGGCGCACACCTTAAGCAGTTCATCCAGCAAGTGATCGCCATCGGCATTAAGCAGCAGTAACTGTTTGCCTTGAAACTCATCAAGGTTCTTCTGCAACAGACGGCTAGGGTTGGAAAGGGTCATAAGATCTTCGTAACGGCTTGTTTGGCGCCAATTATACGCTGAATGACCGCGCTTGACCTACACTCAAACAAGCAAACTGGCAGCGGAGAGCACGGATGCGATTGGACACACAGGGAAGGTGTGTGCTGATGATGGGCTGGGCACTGGTGGCTCATGCCGAACCCATTGTGATTGGGCATCAACAGCAACAGCTAGAGCAATTGAGCAGCGCCGAATTAAGGGCGATGTTCAGCATGCGCCGACAATTTTGGCAAGACGGTACCGCCGTAGTGGTGTTTGTGCTGCCTGCCGACTCACCGCAACACACTCAATTTTGTACGAAAACATTGGGGCTTTTACCGTTCCAACTCACCCGTGCCTGGGACCGATTGACCTTCTCTGGCAACGGGGATCGCCCCCGCATTGTTTACACCCAAGCTGAAATGCGCCGTTTGGTGCACGCGACTCCAGGGGCCATTGGTTATATCGAACCAGCGTCTATGTCGATAGGGAGCAAGGATGACATTAAGATTTAGTGCAGCGGTAGTGGCCATATTATTAACCGGCGCCGCGCAGGCGAAGGTTGATGGCACTATTTATGCCTCACAGGGATTGGCATACACCACCGATGGCTACAACATCGCCGACCGAGAAGAGCTGGAAAGTGAATTTCGTGAATTGGCGCTGAACTTTAATTGGCGCGCCAGCCCTCGCTGGCGAGTGGCGGGTCAAGGCACCTGGCGTCAGTTAGGCAACTTATCGGATGAAGATCCCGCCATTGATTACCTGTTTGCGCAGTATCGCTACCCAGTCAGTAATGGCCAATTGAACGTATTGGCTGGCCGCTATAAAAGCCCCATTGGTTGGTACAACGCCAGCCGCGATAGCCTCTTTAGCCGCCCCAGCATCTTACTGCCGAACCTTTACCAAGAGTGGAACCGAGATGCGGTATTGCGCCGTGATGGCCTGCAAATCGAAGGGCTGCATTATTTTGGTGAGCAAAGCCTGAACTGGAACATTGGTTACGGCGAGCTGGATCTCAGTGACAACTTTGATGAGAACGTGGCGGGAACCACCGATGGCATCGATTCGGACAGCGATGGCGCCCTGATGATCACCGCCGAGTGGTATTCCCAGCCGTGGTTGCAGTTGAAGTACACCTACAGCGACAGCCGTCTTACCATCCGTAACAGCAATTTCTTCACCACCTTTGGGTTGCCGAGTTTGGACTACAAGGGGATCCGCCATCTGTTCAGTTTTCGCAGTGAAATGGGGCAATGGGAGCTGGTGTCCGAAATCGACTTTCAAGAGTTCGACATTGATTACGTGGATCTTGGCTTATCGCAAAGCACCGATGCGATTTCGGCCTATTTGCAACTGCGCTACTTGTTCAGTAACGAGTGGCAGTTCATCAGTCGCTACGATGAATATTACCCCGATAGTGATGACCGCGATGGCGACAACGTGGCACCACCGGGACGACCATTTAGCGCCTTCACCAAAACCTTCACGCTGGGTGCCAGTTGGCAATTTAGCAACGATTGGCAGCTGGCGGCGGAATGGCAGAACATCAATGGCACCGCGAATCAGCCGGCACGAGTGCGTAACTTAGACGATCAAGACAAGGTCAATAACTTGTTTATGTTGCAGCTGGCATATCGCTGGAACTGGTCACTATGAGGAGCTTCAACATGAAACCGATAGGGTTGTTTTTGCTCCTATGGCTGAGCCTGACTCAAGGGGCTTTGGCCGCCCAAGTGGTGGTGAATGATCCCAGTGTTGCTGGCGAGATAAGCCAGTCTGAACTGCGCGCAATTTACAGCATGAAGCGCCAATTTTGGCCAGACGGCACCGCCATTACGGTGGTTACGCTGGCGGCTAACGATCCTCTGCATGTGGAATTTTGTAAAAACCAGCTGAAATTACTGCCATTTCAACTTAACCGCGAATGGGATCGGTTGGTGTTTTCTGGCATGGGGGAACGGCCGCAACAGGTGGCCAGCGCCGAAGAGTTGCTGGAGTTAGTTAGCCGCACCAAAGGGGCGATCGGCTATCTGCCAGATCAGATGGAAGCGGCGGGGCACCAGCTCAATGTTAAGTTTTGAACACCTTTATCCGTCAATAGACCAAGCTGTAAGTACAGGCAGCAGTGGTTTCGCATCGGGATGGGCGACAGCTTGCCCCAGCGTTGACCATCCAATGTCGTTAGCCCGAGGTGCAGATGGAACGTTCAAGTAAGACCCACTTTATTAGCTTGCGTTGGAAGTTCATTTTGTCGCTGATCGCCATGCTGCTGTTGGTGAGCTTAGTGATCAGCGTATTGGCGATGCGGCGATTTGAGCAGCAGCTTGAGCACGTATTAACTCAGCAATACGAAATTCTGCATCGGGATTACCAGATCCGTTTACGCTCGGAAGAGGAGCGGTTGATTGTGCTCAGCCAGGAGCTGAACTTGATGCTGCGGGATGATAACCAGCAACTAGAACAGCACCACATGGCAGAGCTGATCGAGAAGAACTGGGGCGACTTCGAGCTGTTCTGGGGGCTGCAAGGGTTGCAGTTGATCGATGCGAATTATAAGCCACTGCTGAGCGCCGGTAAGCCACTGGAACCACAAGCCTCTTGGTTAGCCAATAGCTTTAACTCCGGCCAACCAGTGAACCGAGTGCGGTGTGACGACCGCTGTTACATTGAGGTGGCGGTGCCATTGTTGGTTGGCAGCGAAATTAATCTGATGCTGTTTGTCACTGGGCTTGAAGACGTTTTGGCGCAACTTACCGAAAACCACCAAGTACAACTGGCGATGTTAAGTCCCGCATCGATTGATGGGCAGGGGCCGTGGGGGCGCAACTTCATTAGTTTGACCAATCGCACCAGTAACATGCGCTTGTTGGCCGAGGTCAGCTCGCAGCTGAACATTGATGACATTGGCAAGACCCCCAGTCGCTTAACCCTGCACGACAACAGCTGGGCCTTTTACAGCTGGACCGTGACGGAGAAAGGCGAATCGATGCTGCTGTTTCGCGACATCGATACCTTAGCCAACAGTGAACGGGACTTTTTAAACGATCTGCTGGGCATGTTGGTGGCGGCCACGTTGTTTTCGGGTGGCCTTGGGGTTGCGCTGTTCTGGCGACCATTGGCGCGGATCCGTCGCTTAGGCACGGTGTTACCCATGCTGGCGCAAAGTCGCTTTGATGATCTGCGTAAGCGTTTACATCAGACCCACAGCCGGTTTGGCGATGAATTAGTGCAACTGGAAACCACCACCTTAGAGGTGGCCAACCAGCTTGAACGGTTGGAAAGCGATGTGGATCGGTACACCGATGAACTGCAACGGATGGCGATGATGGACGCCCTGACCGCCTTGCCCAACCGCGCGATGTTCCATCATGAATTGGCCAAATCCCTGGGCAGCATTGGCCGAACCGATGAGCAGATCGCACTGCTGTTTCTGGATTTGGATGAATTTAAGCGGGTTAACGATACCTTGGGCCATGATATTGGCGATGAGCTGTTAAAAACCGTGGCCAACCGACTGCAAAAAAGCGTGCGCTCGATGGACACCGTCTGCCGTTTAGGCGGCGACGAATTCACGGTTATCGTGCGCGGCTTGGAATCTGAATCCGACATCCATCGCATCATCCATCAGATCTTCACCAGCTTGCAGCAACCACTGCAACTGGGGCGGCATACCCTAATCATCACCACCAGCATTGGTGTGGTGTTCTGTGATAACCCGATGGCAAGACCGGAAGAACTCCTGAAACGCGCCGATCTGGCGATGTACCAAGCCAAGCAAGCGGGGCGCAGCAACTATCGGGTCTTCAACGAACAGATGCTCGAGAGCGCTTCTCGCCGCTTAGAGCTTGAGCAAGACATCCGCGCGGCGTTATCGGAAGAGCAGTTAAGCTTGGCGCTGCAGCCGATCGTCTCAATGGTGGATAATCGCATTGTGGGGTTTGAAGGATTAAGCCGTTGGCACCACCCGAAGCGGGGGTTGGTGATGCCAGAGGAGTTCATCAAAGAGGTAGAAGGCAGCGAGCAGGGGATTGAGCTGGGTTATTACGTGATTGAGCAGGCGCTGTCGTCGCTGGCACGCTTAACGAAGCGGCTGGACAGTGAAGACTTCTATATTTCGTTGAACTTGTCGCCAAGCCAATATCTGCATACCGGCTTAGTGGATAACATCGCCAAAAAGCTGGAGGAACATCAGGTTGCGCCATCACGAGTGATGTTGGAGCTGACCGAAGAGGTGCTGATCAAAAACCTGGATAAAGCGATGCATATCATGCATCAATTGAAAGCGATGGGGCTGCGGATCGCCATTGATGATTTTGGTACCGGTTATTCCAGCTTAAGTTATCTGAAGCAGTTGCCGTTTGATGTGCTGAAAGTGGATCGCGGCTTTGTCGCAGATTTAGACAACTCCGATGTCGACCGCAATATTGTCACCAGCGTGATTGATTTGGCTCATAACCTGAAGCGCACGGTGGTGGCTGAAGGGGTAGAGAGCCACGATCAACGCCAGTTCTTACTGCAAGCCAAGTGTGATTTTGCCCAAGGCTTCCTGTATGCCTCGCCGATGGATGAACATCAGCTACTGACCACCATGGCACGGATTGGTCCAAGCATGATCTGGACCGACGAAGAGCGAGTTACGCGGCCTGTACGGCAGTCGGCTGGGGGCAATCGGCCAAGTTAGGCCAATGCTGTTATTTAGATGAAAGCGCCGCCCTAATGGGCGGCGTCTTTACTGGTGTCGGCTTCAGGCAGAGCAAGCAGCCGCCGTAGGGTTTGCTGCCGCAGTTGGTAGGTCGCCGAGAGGCGTTCTAACTCTTTCTGCAGGAGGTTTTGCTCGGCAAATTTCTCGACGCTGGCGTAGTTTTGCAGGTAGTCAAAGTCACTGATGCAAACACACACCATCTTTTGTGTAGGCTCTTCCGGCGTGGCGGTATACACCAAATTCGGGCAAGCCCCTTGGCGCCAACTGGCTTCAAGGCAAGATTGCGCCGCGGCCAGCGGCGTAATCAACAGCAGCGTTAACGCCAGTGCAGTTTTCACTTAGTTAGCCAGCCGACGTTCAATCGCATCCATCAACATGGCGCTGATGTTGGTATCAAAGGCGTTGTCGATCTCTTGCACACAGGTGGGGCTAGTCACGTTGATTTCGGTTAGGCGATCGCCAATCACATCCAAGCCGACAAAAATCAACCCACGCTTTTTCAGCTCTGGGGCAACGGCACGGGCAATGGCCCAGTCGCTGTCGGACAATGGGCGTGCTTCGCCACGGCCGCCAGCGGCCAAGTTGCCACGGGTTTCTTTGCCCTGTGGGATCCGCGCTAAGCAGTATGGTACCGGCTCGCCATCGATGACTAAGATGCGTTTGTCGCCCTGCTTAATTTCCGGGATAAACTTCTGCACCATGGTGTACATGTTGCCCATATTGGTCAGGGTTTCGATGATCACCCCAAGGTTGTCGCCTTCTGGGCCCACCTTGAAGATGGACGCGCCACCCATGCCATCAAGTGGCTTAACGATGATTTCGCCATGTTCGGCGTGGAATTGACGAATTTTATCGGCACGGCGGGTGACTAAGGTGGTTGGGGTGTGTTCAGCAAACCAAGCCGTAAACAGCTTTTCGTTACAGTCGCGCAGGCTTTGCGGCTTGTTAACGATTAAGGTGCCTTGCTCTTCTGCGCGCTCCAGCATGTAGGTGGCGTAGATAAATTCAGTATCAAATGGCGGATCTTTACGCATCAAGATCACGTCTAAATCGTTTAACTGGGCTTCTTGCGCGTCACCAAGCTGGTAGAAGTTATCCGCATCACGCTGCACCGATAACGGCTGCATCCGCGCGTATGGCTGGCCTTGCTCCAGATACAGATCACTCATCTCCATGTAATACAGCTCGTAGCCACGGGCTTGTGCCTCTAGCAGAAAGGCGAAGCTGGTGTCTTTGTTGATGTTAATGGATGAGATGGGATCCATCACGATGCCGAGTTTGATCATGGGTGCTCCTAACCTAAGTCGCCGAAGCGTACTTGCAGTGCGGTGATGGCGGTCAAGGCGGCGGTTTCAGTTCGCAGCACTCGAGGGCCTAATAAAATGTCGGTGAAGTGTTGGCTGCTGGCCGTGGCGATCTCTGCCGTTGACAGCCCGCCTTCTGGCCCAATCAATAAGCGCGCTTGGCTTACTGGGGTAGGCAGCGTATTGATGCTGTATTGGGCACGGGGGTGCAGATTCAGCTTCAAACCGTCGTAAGGTTCTTGCAGCCACTCGTCCAGCTTCATCACTGGTCGGATCTGCGGCACCACGTTACGGCCACTTTGTTCGCAGGCGGCAATGGCGATTTTCTGCCACTGCTGCAGTTTCTTGTCTAGGCGGTCGCCGCTGAGCTTAACACCGCAGCGTTCTGACCACAGTGGGGTAATGGTATTGACCCCCAGTTCAACCGACTTCTGGATGGTGAACTCCATCTTATCGCCACGGGAGATTACTTGCCCGAGCTCAAGATCCAGCGGCGATTCGCTTTGGTGCTGCTGCACTTCGTCGATTTGTACTTCCACCGACTTTTTGCTGCTGGCGGTGATGGTGGCCAGAAACTGTTGGCCGTCTCCGTTAAACAGCATCAGTTGTTGCGGAGGTTGCATCCGCAACACACGGCCAACGTGATTGGCGCCGTCTTCATCCAGCGACAGTTGTTGTCCCAGCGCTAATGGGCTGGGCTGAAAAATTCTTGGGATCCGCATTCGTCTTACCTGATCAGCTGCATTGCTGCGCTGTGAAGGGGTTTATCTGCCCCTGTTTTTGGCTAACCAAACGATGCCGTTGGCATTCGCTTGGGGTGGCTGGGTACATAGTATGCCAGCTTGAATAGAGTTTTCGTTGTGCTTTTGATAATCGGATCTGGTAGCGCTGCGCCATATAAAGGTAACTGCGTGCAACCTGCCCCCGTGCGCGTTTGGGTGGCTGCGCCTGTTTGCGCTTAAAATCCACCACCATCTGGCACTGACCATATTGATCCGCGCGGCCATTCCAATCGGTTAAGCGGTAGTTCGAGCGATCGCCATTCACCTCGCCAATGGCGGGATAGAGGTTATGCATGTCGGCTTCCATCGCTTTAAAGGTTTTGTCTTTGCGGCAGTTCTTACGACCCCCTTGCTGCCAACATTGCAGCTGGCGGCCAAAGTCGTAAGCGGGCATGACGTGTTCCCATTCGATCCGGTGTGCGCGTTGGTAATACTTGCCCTTCTTTTTCTCGACGCGAGATTGATAGCCGCAGCTGGCCAAGGCCGGCACTAATTTCACTTTCTTGCCTTTGGCTGAATCGGTGAAACGGCAGCCACAGTAGAGCGACTCCATCGGTAATTCATTTTGATATAGCTTGGCTAAGTTCTTCTTGGCGGCACTAAAGGAGCTGGGGGCAGCCCATGCTACCGAACTGAGCAAACAGCTCAGTACTACAACGGTTCTCAACATCTACAGCAACTTCTCTAACAATGTTTTTTTAGCTTGGGTCGTTACCCACCAATTGTAATGGGGTTTGGCAACGACGGCAGCGATATTGTGCTTGGCCGCGTAGCACCTTGTTATGACGGCGAATGGTTAATTGGTGCGACTGGCACTGACAGCGGTAAGCAAAGCTGCGTGGCTGCACTGCGGTCACATCAAAGCTGTGGCGGGTTTTCGGTTCAAGCTGAAAGAGACTGCGCATCAGCTGTTGCCATTGCACGCCGTGGGGTTTAACTCGGCCGTACAGCTGCCATGCCAGCAGGTGCGCCACTTCGTGGGGCACGACCTCATCCACAAACGCCTGTGGGTTTTGCTGGGCTAAGGTGGGGTTGAAGCGCAATCGGTTGACTTGCAGGTGTGCTGTTCCCGCGGCTTGGCCACGCAGGGCAAAGCTGATGGTTGGGCGGGAAAAGCGGCGCTGTAGCTGTTGCTCGGCCACTTGATAGCAGTGCTCAACTTGCGCGCTGATGCGCTGAGCGAGGTCGTTTGGAGCGGTCATGGCGGCGATTATACGCTGCTGTGGGGTTAATGGGGCAATTTCTGTTGCTGTTTGCGGCTTAACCGCAGCTGCGTTGGTTGGGCGGGGTAGTGTTGGCAAGCCAGTACCGATTGGCCGTCGCTGAAGCTGACTCGACATTGGCCGCATTGCCCTTGGCCACGGCACCGTCCTGCTAACGGCAGATCTGAACTGAGCAACGGCTGCCCCCAGCGTTGCCGCCATTGGGCGATAAGCTGGCCGCTGCCATCCACGGCAGAGATCAACGGGCGCTGGGCTAAATAACCAAGGCGCAGCTTCTGCACCATTAACGCGATGCCGGTGCCGACAAAGCCTAAAAAGAGTGCAGCCAACAGATAGATCAGGGTGTGGTTAAAGTCGCGGCCATTGGGGTAATCGGCAAAGTGCACCGCAAATGCCCAGCGGTTCAAAGTAGAGAAACGATTACGATGGCCCAGCACTTGCCCATCGCGGCTGACGTAAATGCGGGTATTGAGCTTATCGTTGCTGTTGATGCGCCAAGCGGCGCTCAAGATTGAATCCTGTGGCGTCGCTTGCCATTGCGGCGGGGCTAATTGGCCCGGGCCACGATAACTGTTGGTTGCAAGGGTGGCGATCTGCGCTTTGGTTAACTGCAGCGGCTGGCCCTGTTGGCCATCAAACAGCTGCGCCTGACCATCAATGAACACTCGAAAATGGCTTTGGCCTAAGCGTTCAACGTACTCCACTTTGTCGATGTGATTGCCAGCAAGCCGTGCCAATAGCGTCGGCAGCGGCAACGGTGGTGGTGGCGCAGTAAGCGCGGCGCGCACTCGATAGCTGCCCCCGCGCATGGTGTCACCGTCCATCAGGCTGAACCACAACCCACTGAGCAGCCACAACAGCAGCTGAACGGCGATCGCAAGGCCAAAGTAGCGGTGCCATTGGGCTAGGGGGCTCATCGGCGTCGCCACAGCAGCAAGCCACTGATGCTTAACAGCAGGGAGCAGAACGTGACAAGCGCCAGCCACGGAGTTTGGGGGCCACGATCGCCAAAGTAATCCATGATGTGCAGCCGCCACAGCAGATCAAAGCCACGCCAGTAGTGGTGGCGCTGGGTCACTAACTGACCGCTGTAGCCATCGAAGTAGAGCGTGGGTTGGCTTACGCCATTAAAGGCTACGGCGTAGATTGGCAAAGGGCGACGGCCGAGTTCACTGGGGGGATTCTTGTCAATTAAGCGGGTGGCAGCAATTGTGGCCTTGCCGTTGAAGCTTTGGCGCGCCAAGGTTTCGATTTGCGCTTGGGGGATCAGCGTTAACGGTTGGCCGGTGTGCGCGCTGATGGCGCGGCGCTGAGAACCGCTTATCTGAAAATAGGGGCCGCGCAGCCCAGGCAACAACTGTACCGACTCGTCGGGATTGAGCGTGGGCCAGCGCTGCTGCACTTGGCTTAGTTGAAGCTGGTACTGCGGTGGCGTGACCCAAGTTTTACCGCGAATAAAATCAATATCAAAGGCCACCATGTAAGTGCCACTGAGGGCCCACAACAGCAGTTGTGAGCCAATCAACAGGGCCAGTAGGCGGTGCCAGAAGCGCAATTTCAGCATCGGGTGTTACAGGGTCATGGCGGCTTCTGCCAGCATCATCTCCAGCTGGGTTACGATGGCTTGAATCGCATCGGCGTCGTAGCCGCTGATCCGCGGGGTATGGACGTGGCCAACCGGCACCTTGCTGTTGAGCAGTTCACTTAACAATACGCTGCGGTAGCTGATCTCGTTTGACAGGTAACCGCCGCCCGAGCCTTGTACCGAGGTGGCGTTACGCAGGGCAAACAGATTGCGCGCTTGCTTGTCGCCCTGGCTGGTGCTGACGTTACGGTTGTCGTTGATCTTATATTGGCCTTGCGCCTGCATCATGGCGGCGGCTGGCAGAGTAAATTCGACAAATTCAGGGCCGTTAAGCACTTGGCCATTTAACTGCGGTGGCAGGGGCTGGCGCTTGCTGGCGCCGGTGTGCACGTTTTGATTGTCGCTGGCGCTGGCGGAGCGATTGCGGCCGGGAAAGCGCTCTAAGTCAAAGTCGCTGCGGCCCATCGACACGGTGACCACCATATCGACGCTGTTGTCGCGGAAAAATGGCGTGAGCACCGATTCAATCAAACCATCATCAAAATCTTTAAAGCGCACCGGGATCATCACGGTTTCAATTTGCACCTTTTGTGGCCCCAGCTGGAAGCTCATGCCATCCATTGCCAAGGCGGCCACCCCGGAAGGGTTGGACTGACCAAGGTTGCGATCCAATTGGAACGGATCAAAGCCGGTGAGCAGGATGCGAATGTCGCTGTCGGCATCAAAGCGGATGTCGCTCATGCCGCGGGAGGCTTTCTCTAAAGTGGTCAGCAGAATATTGCGTTGCCAGTCGGCCAGCGGGAAGTTGGGCTGCTGTTGTTTCAAGGCGATGCGAGTTGCGAGGCGATCCCAATAGAGTGAGCGATCGTCAAGGTAGCCAGATTGCACATCAGCCACGGCGGCGCGCCAAAGGGCATTGCCATCTTCGGCCACTTTACGGGTTACGGTTAGCTCGTTGTTGTCGGCACGATAGCGGGATAACAGGCGATCAATCTGGGCTTGATAGCGACCGGTGGCGCTGGGTAATTCAGAAACGGCGCTGGCATAGCGGCGTTCTTCGACATCCATGGGGGCGGCAACCGCGGTGGAAGCCAGCAACGATAGGGCGAACAGGGCTTTGTAGGCCATGGCACGCTACTCCTTTAGCGAATTAATGAGCATAACTTACCTTGCAACCTTGCAACGGGTAAAGCCAAGGTTCTGATCCGTAAGCAATAAAAAACCCGCACTCGGCGGGTTTTTCTAACAGCGTAACCGTTACAGGCCAGCTTCTTCGCGCAGCGCGTCGGCTTTGTCGGTTTGCTCCCAAGGGAACTCAACGCGACCAAAGTGACCGTAAGAAGCGGTCTGCTGGTAGATTGGGCGTTCTAGGTGCAGCATCTGGATCAGGCCGTATGGACGCAGATCGAAGTGCTTACGTACCAAGGTGATCAGCTTGTCTTCAGACAGCTTACCGGTGCCGAAGGTTTCGATGCTGATGGAGGTTGGCTCTGCCACACCGATGGCGTAAGACACCTGAATTTCACAGCGATCAGCCAAACCAGCCGCAACCAAGTTTTTGGCAACGTAACGGGTGGCGTAAGCGGCGCTACGGTCAACCTTAGATGGATCTTTACCAGAGAACGCACCGCCACCGTGACGAGCCATGCCGCCGTAGGTATCAACGATGATCTTACGACCGGTCAAACCACAGTCGCCCATTGGGCCGCCGATAACAAAACGACCCGTCGGGTTGATGTGGAACTTAGTGTCTTTGGTGATCCACTCTTGTGGCAGCACTGGCTTGATGATGGTTTCCATCACGCCTTCACGCAGATCCGCAGTGGAGACGTCATCGCTGTGCTGGGTAGACAACACAACCGCATCGATGCCCGCGACTGAGCCGTCTTCGTTGTAGGCGAAGGTTACCTGAGATTTTGCGTCTGGACGCAACCAGTTCAGGGTGCCGTTCTTACGCACTTCCGCTTGGCGCTTAACCAAACGGTGTGAGTAAGTGATTGGCGCAGGCATCAGTACGTCGGTTTCGTTAGAGGCGTAACCGAACATCAGGCCTTGGTCGCCAGCGCCTTGCTCACGCGGGTCGGTTTTATCAACGCCTTGGTTGATGTCTGGAGACTGCTTACCGATGGCGGACAGAACCGCACAAGAGTTGGCATCAAAGCCCATGTCAGAATGGGTGTAACCGATGTCGCGGACGGTTTGGCGGGTGATCTCTTCGATATCAACCCAGGCGTTAGTGGAGATCTCACCACCGACCATTACCATGCCGGTTTTTACGTAAGTTTCGCACGCAACGCGAGCCTTAGGATCTTGCGCCAAAATGGCATCAAGTACTGCATCAGAGATCTGATCAGCAATTTTATCCGGATGGCCTTCGGATACGGATTCGGAAGTGAACAGGTGACGTGCCATAAAAGGAACTCTCTCGTCGGTAAATCAAATTTGGTGTGTAGATGCATCTACGTCTGGACGGCTATTTTATGGATTTTTAACCGGATTGCCAGCGTCCTAGATCAAATAGTGCCGTTAAAGCGACAAAATTTGTCCAAGTGTAGTTGGCGGTGGTGGCTTTGTTGCCATCTTGAGCGGTTCTTGGGGCGGTGGGGTCAGTGCACTTGATTTGTTTATCAACTGCCTGATAATTAGTCATCTAAATGTCGAACGCCGATGGAATGGCGTTCTTGGGATCACGCAAGGGAGAGTTGCCATGACATTGCCCTATCCGGCGCTGTGGCTTAGCGGGGCCGCCGCGCTGTTGCCAACGGCGCTGTACGCGAAGGGGCCAGATCTGATGCTGGCCAAAAGTTACCACCAAGATGTGGAAGTCAGCAGCTACCTGATCAGCGAAAAGTACGATGGCATGCGCGCGTATTGGACCGGCAGCAAGTTGGTCAGTCGCAGTGGCCATAAAATTGCCGCACCGGCGTGGTTTATTGCTGCGTTGCCGGCGATGCCACTGGATGGCGAACTGTGGTTAGGGCGCGGCCAGTTTCAAGCGTTGATGTCGATTGTGCGTGATGCCGAGCCGGATGAAGAACAATGGCGGCAGGTACGCTACATGGTGTTTGATTTGCCCATGAGCCTAAACCCCTTCCATGTGCGCCAACGGGAGATCACGCAGCTGCTTACGGATCTCAACCAGCCCCACCTGCAAGCGGTGCCCCAACACAAAGTGGAAGACGCTAAGCAACTGCAAGCGCTGTTTCGTCAGCATCAGTTGCAGGGGGCAGAAGGGCTTATTCTGAAACGATACGATTCGCCTTATCTGAGCGGCCGTTCGCCGCTGATGTTAAAAATGAAAGCCTACCAAGATGCCGAAGCGGTGGTTGTGGCGCACCTGCCGGGCAAGGGCAAGTATCAAGGGCTGTTGGGGGCGTTGTTGGTTAAAGACGCCAGCGGCCGTGAATTTAAACTTGGCAGCGGCTTGAGCGATCAGCTGCGGCATCATCCCCCGGCCATCGGCAGCGTGGTGACTTACCGCTATAACGGTTTCACTGACAGCGGCCTGCCGCGTTTTGCTCGCTTCGATCGCAGCTTCTCCGTGCTGTGATCCCCATCATCTCGCCCTTGGTGGATCGCCTGGCTGGCATCAGCGAGGCGGTTTACTACACTTCGGCCGACGTTAATTTTTGGAATTTAATGACGAAAAAGTGATTCGCAATTGCGTCTGGCCGAGCAAAATTGGAGAATACCGCCGCCTACAAACTCATTCTCTGTATTCAGGAGTAATAATGTCGTCCCGTAAAGAGTTAGCTAATGCCATTCGTGCGTTGTCCATGGATGCTGTGCAAAAAGCCAAATCTGGTCACCCAGGTGCCCCTATGGGCATGGCTGATATCGCTGAAGTATTATGGCGCGATTTCTTAAAGCACAACCCTGCCAACCCAGAATGGGCAGATCGTGACCGCTTTATTTTGTCTAACGGCCACGGCTCCATGCTGATCTACTCCTTGCTGCACCTGAGCGGCTACGATCTGTCGATTGAAGATCTGAAGCAGTTCCGTCAGTTGCACTCTCGCACCCCAGGTCACCCTGAGTACGGCTACGCGCCGGGCATCGAAACCACCACTGGCCCATTAGGTCAGGGCATCACCAACGGCGTTGGTATGGCGCTGGCGGAAAAGATCCTAGGCGAGCAATTTAACCGCCCAGGCCACGATGTGGTTGATCACAACACCTACGTCTTTATGGGCGACGGTTGTTTGATGGAAGGGATCTCCCACGAAGCCTGTTCTTTGGCCGGTACCTTAGGTCTGGGCAAACTGGTGGCATTTTGGGATGACAACGGCATCTCCATCGATGGCGAAGTAGAAGGTTGGTTCTCTGACGATACCCCGAAGCGTTTTGAAGCTTACGGCTGGCACGTTATCCCTGCGGTAGACGGCCACGACGCCGATGCCATCAAGGCGGCAATTGTGGCTGCGAAAGCGGAAACCAACAAGCCAACCCTGATCTGCACCAAAACCGTGATCGGTTACGGTTCGCCAAACAAGTCTGGCTCCCACGATTGTCACGGTGCCCCACTGGGTGACGAAGAGATCGCGGCAGCCCGTGACTTCTTGGGCTGGCCACACGCCCCGTTTGACGTTCCTGCCAACGTATACGAAGCGTGGGACGGCAAAGCCAAAGGCGCGGAAGTAGAAAGCGCTTGGGACCAAAAGTTTGCGGCTTACGCGGCGGAATTCCCAGAGCTGGCGGCTGAGCTGCAGCGTCGTTTGGCCGGTGACATGCCTGCTAACTGGGAAGCGCACGTTGAAGGTTACATCGCGGATCTGCAAGCGAACGCCAACAAAGTTGCAACCCGTAAAGCATCACAAGACTGCCTGAATGCCTTTGGCCCTGTGCTGCCAGAACTGCTGGGTGGCTCTGCCGATCTGACCCCATCGAACCTGACCAACTGGTCTGGCTCTAAGTCAGTAACCGCGGAAGACGCCTCTGGTAACTACCTGCACTACGGTGTTCGTGAGTTCGGCATGAGCGCCATCATGAACGGCATCACCTTGCACGGTGGCTTTAAGGCTTACGGTGCCACCTTCCTGATGTTTATGGAATACGCGCGCAACGCAATCCGCATGGCCGCGCTGATGAAGCAACCGACCATCTTTGTGTACACCCACGATTCCATCGGTTTGGGTGAAGATGGCCCGACTCACCAGCCAGTTGAGCAGGTGGCATCCTTACGCATGACCCCGAATGCCAGCACTTGGCGCCCTTGTGATGCGGTTGAATCTGCGGTTGCATGGCGTCACGCGGTCGAGCGCAAAGATGGCCCGACCTCGCTGATCTTCTCCCGTCAGGGGTTGGCCCCAATGCCACGTGATGAGCAGACCTTGGCTAACGTAGCGAAGGGCGGTTATGTCCTGAAAGACAGCGCCGGCAAGCCAGAGCTGATCTTGATCGCGACAGGGTCTGAAGTTGAGCTGGTTATGGCAGCCGCAGAGCAGTTAGAAGCGCAAGGCAAAGCGGTACGAGTGGTATCGATGCCTGCCACTGACGTATTCGACAGCCAAGATGCCGCTTACCGTGAATCGGTACTGCCTTCTGACGTAACCTCACGGGTTGCGGTTGAAGCGTTGATTGCGGATTACTGGTACAAGTACGTTGGTTTAGACGGCCGCGTTATCGGCATGACCACCTTCGGTGAGTCAGCGCCAGCGCCAGAGCTGTTCAAGCTGTTTGGCTTTACCGTTGAAAACGTGGTTGAAACCTCGCTGCAACTGCTGGACTAACATTACGGTTCGAGCATTTGCTTGCTAAAAACACCTCAAACCTCTGGTTTGGGGTGTTTTTTTTCGCCTTGAAGATCGCCTAGCGGTATATTGTCGCCACCCCATCTTGCTGTGTTGTTGCCGTGCCTAGCCTCGATCGTTTTTTCCTCTTCTTGTTGATGCTGTTTGCTGCCGCGATTGCGGTGCCAATGCAGTGGCCATTGCCGCCGCAGATCGCCGCAATGTTACCGATGATGCCGTGGGCAGTGATGGCCGCCGCCCTGTTGTTAAGCCAGATCTACCAGCAAGGGCGAATGGGCTTTGTGGTGTTGTTGTCGATGGGGAACTTTGGCGTAGCCAGCTACCTGCAGCAGGCACTGGGGGGCAGCAACATCAATGCAGACGTGCAACTGGGGTATTGGCTGTGGGGCTTAACGGCGCCGCTCTTGCTGCTGTTATTTGCGCTACTGCCTTCGCGTTTGGTGTTTCACCCGCGGGCATGGGGTCACTGGTTGCTGCTGTTAACGGTGGTGTTTGCGGCGGGGTTACTGTGGCAACAATCGGCCCTCTTGGCGCCGCTGTCGCCGTGGCTGCAAACACGACAGTTGCCGCTGTTCTCGTGGTCGCCCGCGCCGTTGCTGTTATTAGCATTGCAGCTGATCGTAACCCTGATCTGTTGGATCCGTTATTTGCAGACGAAAAGCCACGATGGCGTGGCGGTTGCCTTAGCGCAGGTGGCGTTGCTGCTGTCGAGTTTGTGGATCGGTGAAGCCCAGCAGTTGGCGTTATTGGCTACCTGCTTAGCCTCGGCCCAGCTGTTGTTGGTGCTTGGCCTTGGCCATCAATTGGCGTTTATTGATGAGTTGACCGCCATTCCTGGCCGCCGAGCACTGAACATGGCGTTGGCCCGATTAGGGCGGCGCTATACCTTGGCGATGCTGGATATTGATCACTTCAAAAAGTTTAACGATACCCACGGTCACGATGTGGGCGATGAGGTGCTGCAAATGGTGGCCCAACGGCTGACCTTGGTAACTCATGGCGGCAAGGTGTATCGCTATGGCGGCGAGGAGTTCACGGTGCTGTTTTCCGGCAAGCAACCGGCGCAAGTAAAGGCAGCCCTAGAGGCGGTGCGACAAGACATCGCCGATTACCCTTTTGTGGTGCGCAGTGCCAAACGTAAGGGGGCGGATCTGCAGCAGGGAAGGGGGCAGCGTGGTGAGGGCGGCGGCAAAACCGTCCAGGTGACCATCAGCCTTGGGGTGGCCAATCGCACCAGCAACCGCACCGACACGGATGCGGTGCTAAAAGCGGCAGATAAGGCGTTATACGTCGCGAAGAAGGCGGGGCGAAACTGTTTGCGGATCGCCCCCAAAGCGCAAGATTAGCTGCGGCTGCCTAACTTTACTTGGCTGTCGTCGATAAACCACAACGCTTCGTTGCGACGACGACCAATGATTAAGGCTTGCTCGGCGGCAAACAGAAACGCTTTCCAGTTGCGTAACAAGGTGCCGTAGCGGGTTTCAATGATGTGTTCGGCGTCGTAACAGACATACACAACGGTTTGCGGATCCCAATTGAGGTGTTCAGCCAGTGCCGTAGGCAGCTGTTGCTCGTCGCTGTCAAAGGCAAGCTCCCAGTTTGCTTGGCCGCTCCAGCGTTTGCTGTCACTCAGCCAATCCGATGCTTCTAATCGCTCTAGATCCACCGCTTCACGGCTGATGTCCCGTTGCCATACTTGGTTGGCAAAATTGGTGGTCATCGGCTTAATGGTGGCTTGGTCGGCCTCGCTGATGGCCATGTCGGCACGCTGGTAAACCCAGTGCAGCGGGTAGTCTTGCAGATCGATGTAGTTCATCTAAAAACGGCTCTAGAAAGTGAGGCGCCTACTTTAGCAGATTGAAAACCGCTTCTCAGTGTTTGCTGCAGTCAGTATGCTTACGGGCTACGCAATAATTAGGAGTAACTATGGCAATCTGGAAGCAAACGATCGATTTAGCCAGCTTGAACCGTCTTGGTGACGGCTCGTTGGTGCAGCATCTTGGCATGGAAGTGATCGGCTTTGATGATAACTCGATGTCGATGAGCATGCCGGTAGACAGCCGCACTCATCAACCGTTCGGATTGTTGCATGGTGGTGCCAGTGTGGCGCTGGCGGAAAGCGTCGGCTCGATTGCGGCTAACTATTGTGTCCCAGAGGGCTACTATTGTGTGGGCCTTGATATTAATGCCAACCATGTGCGCGCCGTGCGTAGCGGCACCGTGATTGCCACGGCCACGGCTACCCACATTGGGGCCACCACTCAGGTGTGGCAAATCGACATCAAAGATCAACGCGAGCGATTGGTGTGCACCAGTCGCCTAACCATGGCGGTATTGCGCCATAAAGGAACCAAGTGAAACTGTCCTTTTCCCAAGGCACGTTAATTGCCAACCCCCACGAGTTGATGGTGCGATTAGAAGGGCCCGCTCGGATCAGCTTTCAGGCGGCGGCTGACAACATTCAGCTGGTCGGCATTGCCAATGTGGTGACGGGCTTTGGTGGCGGCGTGAGCTGGTCGTTGCAACTGGATGATGAAAGCCAATTAACGGCATTGGCGCAAGAACTTGGGCTTGAGATCAAAGCGGCAAGGTAGTGGCCTGCATGGGCATTCGCCAGCAAAGCAAACGGCAGCCATTCGGCTGCCGTTGCTGGTTTAGACGGTCGTGATGGGGCGTTAATCTTTCTTAACGCGCACCATTTTGACCATGTTCTCGGCCACTTCCATCACTTCGATGGTGTGACCCTGCACCTGCAAGCTGGTGCCTGGCGCGGGGATATCCTCAAGCTGCTCTAGGATTAAGCCGTTTAAGGTTTTCGGGCCATCGGTCGGTAAGGCCCACGAGGTTTCGCGGTTGAAATCGCGCAGGGTGATCGAGGCATCCACTTTTAAGACGCCGCTGCCCTCTTCGGTGATGTCTTCACTTGGCGGCGTTTGCAAGCCGGTAGTGAAGTCGCCCACGATCTCTTCCAGAATGTCTTCTAAGGTCACCAACCCTTGAATGTCACCGTATTCATCCACCACCACGCCCATGCGTTCTTTCGCGCTTTGGAACTTCAGCAGTTGTACGTTCAGCGGGGTGCCCTCAGGGATAAAGTACAGCTCCTCCACCGCCCGCAGCAGGGTCGATTTGTCCAGCTCACCCTGTTCCCGGGTCATCAGTCGCAACACATCAGACAGGTGCATCATCCCCACCACATCATCGATGTTGTCGCGGTACAGCAGTACGCGGCTATGGGGGCTGCGGGTTAACTGCTTGAGGATGCTTTTGTAGTCGTTGTTGATGTCGATGGCGTACAGCTCGGCGCGGGGGATCATAATGTCTTCCACCGTCACCTTCTCCAGATCCAAAATCGACACCAGCATCTCGCGGTGACGACGGGGGATCATCGCGCCCGCTTCATGCACCACGCTACGCAGTTCTTCGGCTGAAAGGTTATCGCCACTGCCGTGTTGGGTTTTTACCCCAAACAGCATCAAGATGGCGTTGCTGAACATGTTCACTAGCCACACAAAGGGGTAGAACAGGGTCATCAACGGACGCAGGATGATGGAGTTCGGGAACGCCAGTTTTTCAGGGTGTAGGGCCGCTAAGGTTTTGGGGGTCACTTCGGCAAAAATCAGCACGACCATGGTCAGAGCACCGGTCGCGATGGCGATGCCCCAGTCGCCAAACAGGCGCTGACCCACCACGGTGGCGATGGCCGACGCCAAAATATTCACTAAGTTGTTGCCGATCAGGATCAGGCCAATCAGTCGATCTGGGCGTTGCAGCAGGGCATCGGCACGCTTAGCCCCAGGATGGCCGTTTTGGGCCATATGCCGCAAACGGTAACGATTCAGCGACATCATCGCGGTTTCGGTACCGGAGAAAAAGGCAGAGATTAAGATAAGTAGGGTGAGAGTCAGCAGTAGTGTGCTGGTGGATATGTCGTCCAATTAAGGGATCTCTTAATACTGATAGAGCGCTAATGAAACGGTGCGCGGCCCCTGCTGTCAAGCAAAAGCAGGGGCCGCTACGACTTAAGTTAAAATCAGCTCTTTAACTACGCGGCTACCGAAGTAGGCCAAGGTCAGCAATCCGGCACCGGTAAAGGTGTAGCCAACGGCGGTGCGAACTCGCACACCACGCAGGTGATGCTGTGCCAGCATCGCGGCGTAGACCAGCCATGCCAGCATCGACAAGATGGCCTTATGGCCGCGGCCATCGCCTAAGAAGTTATCTAAGAAGCCCCAACCGGTGAGCAACGCCACGGTCAGCAGCGTAAAGCCAATCCAGATAAAGTGGTACAGCTGCTTTTCTACCGTTAATAGCGGTGGCATTGGGCTGTTGAGCATTAACTGACGATCTTTGAGCTTGCGGTTGATGCTTTGCAGTTGCAATGCGTACAGCGCCGCTAGCAATAAGACTGCGTAAGCCAGCAACGAGATCAAGACGTGCGACCATACCGCCGGCTTGGTTTCAAAGTTGGTGATGTACTCAGGGGGAAGCAACCACAACCCCGCCACCGACAGCGCTGCCAATGAGTACACCGCTGGCGCAATGATGATCACCTTCAGTCGTGGCAACATCACCGTTACCGACAGCGTGATCAGCCAGATCAGCAATGATGAGGTGTTGGTTAGGCTGAAGTTCTGTCCTTGCTGCACAAAGATGGCGTCGGTCAGTACCAAGCCGTGCAGGGCGACAGCAACCCCAGCCACTATGGTGGATTTAACCCGATCTGGCCCGTCTGGGTGCAGTAGGCGGGAAGCCACCAACGACAAAACCACGACGTATCCTAGGATCGCCGGAATGGACAGAAACTCCATGATTTCCCTTAAATTGAACAATAGTGCGTGTTGAACTGAGGGGACGCACACAACCTCGTGCTGGTTAGCATACCACGGGGCTTTGGCTGCGGGCAGCGCCCACCATCGCCCAGTTGTGATCCAAGTGGCATTGTCATGGTTTCAGTTGGCCACTGCATATAATGTGCTGCACGGGAGCCGGTGCGCTTCGATTGGTTTAGTGCGCGGGGATCGCTATAATGGCGGCCTATTTCGAATTTAAGTGGTAAAGCAAGGCGATGTTTAACAACCTATCCGAGCGTTTAAACCAGACGCTAAAAAACATCAGCGGTCGCGGTCGTCTAACCGAAGACAATATTAAGGACACCCTACGCGAAGTGCGTATGGCGCTGTTGGAAGCGGATGTTGCCTTGCCAGTTGTGCGCGAATTTATCAAAAGCGTGCGCGAGCGTGCGGTTGGCGCAGAAGTAAATAAGAGCCTGTCTCCCGGCCAAGTGTTCGTCAAAATCGTCCAGTCAGAGCTGGAAAAGGCGATGGGCGAAGCCAACGAAGCATTAGATCTTTCCTGTCAGCCACCGGCCGTGGTGATGATGGCGGGTCTGCAAGGTGCCGGTAAAACCACCTCGGTGGCAAAACTGGCCAAGCACCTAAAAGAGAAACACAAGAAAAAGGTGTTGGTGGTTTCGGCCGACGTATACCGTCCAGCGGCGATCAAGCAGCTGGAGACCTTGGCCGGTGAAGTGGGCGTTGAGTTCCACCCGTCTGACATCTCGCAAAAGCCGGTTGCTATTGCGAATGGCGCCATCGACTTCGCTAAGAAGCAGTTTTTCGATGTGGTGATTGTCGATACCGCCGGCCGCTTGCACGTTGATAGCGACATGATGGACGAGATCATCGCGTTGCACGCGGCGATCAACCCAGTAGAAACCCTGTTTACCGTTGATTCCATGACCGGTCAGGATGCGGCTAACACGGCCAAAGCATTTAACGATGCGCTGCCATTAACCGGGGTGATCCTGACCAAGGTGGATGGGGATGCCCGTGGTGGTGCCGCGCTGTCGATTCGCCACATTACTGGCAAGCCAATTAAGTTCTTGGGTGTGGGTGAAAAGACCGACGCCTTAGAACCGTTCCACCCGGATCGCGTTGCCTCCCGCATTTTAGGCATGGGCGACGTGTTGTCGTTGATTGAGCAAGTCGAAGCCAAGGTTGATAAAGACCAAGCGCAGAAACTGGCGAAGAAGATCCAAAAAGGCCAAGGCTTTGACCTCACCGATTTTCGCGATCAGCTGCAACAGATGAAGAACATGGGTGGCATGATGGGCATGCTGGATAAGTTGCCCGGCATGAGCAACCTGCCGCCAGAGGCGTTAGCGCAGGTGCAAGACGATAAGCTGACCAAACAGATGGAAGCGATCATCAACTCAATGACCCCCAAAGAGCGTACGCGCCCAGAGATCATCAAAGGTGGCCGGAAGAAGCGCATTGCCGCAGGCTCGGGTACCAGCATCCAAGAGGTCAACAAGCTGCTGAAGCAGTTTACCCAGATGCAAAAGATGATGAAGAAGATGAAAGGCGGCGGCATGAAGAAAATGATGCGTGGCATGGGCGGCATGATGCCACCAGGCATGAAGATGCCGCGCTAACGGATCCTCTGCCAAAAACGACAACTATAATTGCGTTTTTTGGCCATTAAATCGCCCGCGACCTTGCATTGAGCTTAAGTTCAGGTAGAATCGCGGGGCTTTCTACCTTGGGGCCATTTTGGCCCCAATTTTATTCACCATTAGAGGATGTAAACCGTATGGTAACCATTCGTTTGGCTCGTGGCGGCGCAAAAAAGCGTCCATTCTACTCAGTAGTAGTAGCGGATTCCCGTAACGCTCGTGACGGCCGTTTCATTGAAAAAGTGGGTTTCTTCAACCCTGTAGCTCAAGGTCAATCTGAGAAGCTGCGTTTAGACCTGGACCGTGTTGAGCACTGGATCGGTCAAGGCGCGTCAGTTTCTGACCGTGTAGCTACCCTGATCAAAGACGCTCGCAAAGCGACTGCTTAATCAGGTAGTAGGTAGGGCAACTGATGACCAACACTCGTGAAATGATCGTAGTCGGCAAGCTTGGCTCCGCCTACGGGATCCGCGGTTGGCTGAAAGTAACGGCCTTTACCGACGAGCAAGAAGGTATTTTTGCTTACTCACCTTGGGTTATTGATATCCAAGGCACCAAGCGTGAAATCAAGGTGCTGGAATGGCGCCGACACGGCAGCGGTGTAGTGTGTCGCTTAGATGGGGTCGATGACCGCAACGACGCAGAACGCTTAACCAACGCAGAGATTTCCATTGGTACTGAACAGCTGCAAACACTGCCAGAGGACGAGTTCTATTGGCGTGATCTGGTTGGCTGTGAAGTGGTAAACACCCAAGGCTACAACATGGGCGCAGTTTCTGGCTTGCTGGAAACCGGTTCCAATGATGTGCTGGAAGTGAAAGCCAAGAGTAACGATGCCTTTGGCAAACGTGAACGTTTGATTCCGTTTGTCACTGGTCAATTCGTCCTTGAGGTCGATTTGGCTGGAAAACAAATTAAAGTCGATTGGGACCCAAGTTTCTGAGCAGGAGCTTCCTATGTGGTTAGGGGTAGTAACCCTTTTTCCCGAGATGTTTCGTGCTATCACAGACTTCGGGGTAACCGGTCGAGCCGTTAAAAACGGCATTCTTTCGGTGCAAACGTGGAATCCTCGTGATTTCACCCATGATAAACATCGCACAGTGGACGATCGCCCTTACGGTGGTGGCCCCGGCATGTTGATGATGGTGCAACCGTTGCGCGACGCCATCCACGCCGCCAAAGCGGCTGGTGGGGAAGGCACAAAGGTGATCTACTTATCCCCTCAGGGGCGTCGTATGACGCAAGCTGGGGTGGAGCAGTTGGCCACCAATGAGCGCATGGTGTTGGTGTGTGGTCGATACGAAGGTGTTGACGAACGCATCATCCAAGCGGAAGTGGATGAGGAGTGGTCCATTGGTGACTACGTCTTAAGTGGCGGTGAACTGCCGGCGATGAACCTAATTGATGCGGTGTCCCGTTTGGTGCCCGGCGTCTTAGGCAAAGCGGCCTCGGCAGAGCAAGATTCGTTTTCGGACGGCTTGTTGGACTGTCCCCACTACACCCGACCAGAAATTCTGGAAGGGCAGCAAGTACCGGAAGTATTGCTTAGCGGCAATCATGAACTAGTTCGAAAGTGGCGCCTCAAGCAGTCCCTAGGACGCACTTGGGAGCGACGCCCAGAACTCTTAAATAACCTAGCTCTGACTGACGAGCAAGCTAAATTGCTTGCCGAGTTTGTAACCGAGAAAAACGGTTAAGCGTTAGAGTTTTCAGTATATCTAGGATGAGTATATTATGAGCAATATCATCAAGCAGCTTGAACAAGAGCAGATGAAGAGCGACTTGCCAGCCTTTGGCCCTGGTGACACCGTCGTTGTTCAGGTACGTGTAACCGAAGGCGACAAGACTCGTCTGCAGGCTTTCGAAGGCGTTGTAATCGCCAAGCGTAACCGCGGTCTGCACTCTGCGTTCACTGTTCGTAAGATTTCCAATGGTGAAGGTGTTGAGCGTGCGTTCCAAGCACACTCTCCACTGGTAGAAAGCATCGCTGTTAAACGTCGCGGTCGCGTACGTCGTGCGAAACTGTACTACTTGCGTGAGCGCAGTGGTAAGTCTGCACGTATCCGTGAGCGTCTGAACTAAGATCAGTTTCTGATCTGACGTTACAGTCTTAAACAGGCCCGCCATTTGGCGGGCCTGTTTTTGTTTCATTGATGGATAAATTGTTTATTTCAACGCTTATTGGCTGATTTTGCAGTCAACGGGCTGTTTACATAAGTTGCTTGGCTTGGCACTCTGATTGCAGACCGTGATATTACGGCGTGATCTTAGATTCGAGGCAGTTATGCAACAGGACCGCATTAACAATATCCACATCGACTCAGAACGAGTTCTTACTTCCCCTAGCCAGCTGAAAGCTCAGCTGCCGCTGTCCGACACTGCCCGTCACTATATTCTCGACGCTCGCCAAACGGTGAGTGACATTGTGCAAAAGCGCGATCCGCGTTTGCTGGTGATCACTGGCCCTTGTTCCATCCACGACATCGATGCCGCGAAAGAGTACGCGCTGAAGCTGAAAAAACTGCACGATGAACTGCAGGGCAGCTTCTACTTGGTGATGCGGGTCTACTTTGAAAAACCGCGTACCACCGTGGGGTGGAAAGGGCTGATCAACGATCCCGACATGAACGGCTCTTTTGATGTGGAGAAGGGCTTACGCCAAGCCCGTGAATTGCTGCTGTGGTTGGCCGAGTTAGGGTTGCCGGTGGCGACCGAAGCGCTGGATCCCATCAGCCCGCAATACTTGGGCGAGCTGTTTTGCTGGTCGGCCATTGGCGCTCGTACCACGGAATCGCAAACCCACCGCGAGATGGCGTCAGGCTTGTCGATGCCGGTGGGCTTTAAAAATGGCACCGACGGCAAACTGGACGTGGCGATTAATGCGCTGCAGGCCGCGTCTCACAGTCACCGCTTTATGGGGATAAACAACGATGGTCAGGTGGCGCTGCTGACCACCGGCGGCAACCCCGATGGCCACGTGATCCTGCGCGGTGGTAAGCAACCAAACTACGATTCAGTGAATGTGGCGTTAAGCGAACAAGCACTGCATAAAGCTGGGCTGAACGCCCGTTTGGTGGTGGACTGCAGCCACGGCAACTCCAGCAAAGATCACGCCCGTCAGCCCTTGGTGGCGCAAAATGTGTTCCATCAGATTTTGGATGGCAACACCTCGATCATCGGCTTGATGCTGGAAAGCCACTTATTTGAAGGCAACCAAAGCGCCAACGGCGACAGCTTGCAATATGGGGTGTCGATCACCGATGCCTGCATCGATTGGGACGCCACCGAGTCGTTACTGCGGGTTGGGGCCGAAGCCTTAGCGCCAACCTTGCCAACCCGATTTGCGGAGGCCTAATGGCAGAGCCAAGCAGTACCGCGCTTGAAGCGTTGCGCGATCAAATCGACCAAGCGGATCAAGAGCTGTTGCAAGTGTTACGTCGTCGCCTCGATTTGGTGGCGCAAGTGGGCACCATTAAACACCAAGAAGGCTTGCCGATTTACGCTCCGAAGCGCGAAGCCACCATGCTGGCCAAGCGCCGCAGTGAAGCTGAAGCGATGGGGGTGTCGCCGCAACTGATTGAAGATCTGCTACGCAGAATGATGCGTGAATCCTATGTGTCCGAAAAGGACGTGGGCTTTAAGCGCATCAATCCGGAGCTGGGGCCGGTGGTGATCATCGGTGGCGGTGGCAAATTGGGGGGCTTATTTGCTCATCTGTTTGAGTTATCCGGTTACGAAGTGCGGATCTTTGAACAGCAAGATTGGGGCAACGCCGACGCGATTTTAGCCGGAGCGGGGGT
The DNA here is from genome assembly GCF_947489035.1 of uncultured Ferrimonas sp. GTDB lineage: Bacteria > Pseudomonadota > Gammaproteobacteria > Enterobacterales > Shewanellaceae > Ferrimonas. The sequence goes on from NZ_CANLCI010000014.1 coordinate 69,627, forward strand.
GGTGTTGGTGAGTGTACCTATCGACGTGACCGAACAAATCATTGCTCAGCTGCCTCCGCTGCCAAGCGATTGTTTGCTGGTGGATCTGACCTCCATCAAGCAAGCGCCCCTAGCGGCCATGTTAAAGGCGCACAGCGGCCCAGTGATGGGATTGCACCCAATGTTTGGCCCGGATGTGGCGAGCCTGGCGAAGCAAGTTGTGGTGGTGTGCCATGGCCGTGGTGCTGAAAAGTATCAGTGGTTGTTAGAGCAGATCACCATTTGGGGGGCGCGCTTACACGAAGCCAGCGCCACCGAGCATGACCAAGCGATGCAGCTGGTGCAGGCGATGCGTCACTTCACCGCCTTTGTGTATGGCATGCACCTCAAGCGTGAGCATGCAGACATCGAACAACTGCTGCAGTTTTCGTCGCCAATTTATCGCTTGGAGCTGGCGATGGTGGGGCGCCTGTTTGCCCAGGATGCCAGCCTCTATGCCGACATCATCTTTAGCCAGCCCGATTCGCTGGTGCGAGCACGGCACTACCTAGAGCGCTATCAACAAGCGTTGGAGATGTTAGAAAGTGGCGATAAAGAGGGGTTTAACCGCACCTTTGCCAATGTGGCCAACTGGTTTGGTGATTTCGCTCAGCAGTTCCAGCACGAGAGTGCCAACATGCTGATGATGGCCAACGACAGCCGCAGCGGTTAATTCCGCGTCTTTATTGCTGCCGTTACCGTGATTAATGCCGTTCAGTCTGGGCGTCAGCACGCTTCGCGGTAATGAAAAAAACGGCCACCGATTGGTGGCCGTTTGTGATGGTGCGGCAGGTGCGGCTGGGGTTATTCGGCGTAGAGCGCTTTCATGAATTCACCGTAGTCGCGTTCGCTGAACTGCTGTTCACCCAGCTGGATCAGCACCCCGGACACGCCCATTGCTTGCGCGGCTTGCGCCAGCTGCGCTTGGGTGTGGGCGTCGTCTTCGGCTCGGCCTGGTTCAATCACAATCGGCAGATGAGTGAGCTGACGCAGTTTGGCGATTTGGTGCAGATCCACCCCCTCTTGATGGCGCTCTGCCAGTAGCATTACCTGTTGATTCCCCGCTTGCAGGATCTGCTCGGCGGCGGCCAACCATTGCTGGATGCTGGTGCCGTAGCCTTGGGTTAGCAACACCGGCCGTGCTTGGCTGCCCAGGGCATGCAGCAGCGTTTGGTTGTGCATCTGAGCCGCTGCAACCACCAGCAGCTGCACATGGGTGCCCAGTTGAGGCAGCTGGCTGACTTGGTTAATGCGCTGCGCCACAGGCAAGCTTTGGCTGGCTTCTGGGTGTTCGCTCAGCAGCAGGTGGCCGCCTTGTTCTTTGATCAGCCGTTCCGCTTGAGCAACGGCTTGGTTGCAGTGGGCTATGACCTGCAAGCTACCGTGACCAAATTGGCTGGAGCCGATGCGGATCTGACTGTCGGCATGTTTATGCTGGCGGCTGTACAGCGGCGCTTGCTGCTGATCGCTGGGCGCAGGATTAACGCGGGGATCGTCTGCCAGCTGTTCGGCGCTGAGCTCGGTTGGCAATATGGTGTCGCTGGGGTAGCAACCAAGCACCTTGATGAAACGGGTGATTTTGGTGAGTTGTCGCAGCGCTTGGCGCATCGGCTCGGCGTCTTGGTTGGCGGCGATGTCGAGGTAAAACATCTCTTCCCACGGATTGCCATGGATCGGCCGTGATGCCAGCTTGGTCATGGTTAACCCGTGCTGTTTGAGTACCAGCAACGCTTCCACCAAGGCACCCGCTTGCTGACTGGTGGCCATCAATAAAGTGGTTTTGGCGGGCACTTGCAGTGGCACGGTAACGGGTTTGCGTGCCACCACAATAAAGCGGCTTTCGTTGCGATCTTGATTGGCCAAGCCCTGTTCAACGGCATTGAGACCGTAGAAACTGCCGCCCCGGGCGCTGCCAATGGCGGCGGCATTGGGCTGCTGGCTGGCGCGAGCCATCGCTTCGGCGCTGCTGGCACAATATTGCTGATCCCAGTCTTTGCTGGCGAGATAGCCACTGCACTGGGCATGCACCTGGGGGTGAGCAAACACGGTGCGAACCTGATCAGACTGGCCGCCATCGGGCAGTAACAAGCAATGAGCGATGGTTTCGGTGGTTTCCCCCACCAAGGACAGGTTGGTGCTTTGCAGCAGATCGAACACTTCATTGATGGCACCGGAAGAGGTGTTCTCTACCGGTAATATTCCATAATCCGCTTGGCCATCTTCCACTGCCGCGATGATCTCATCGAAGCTGGATAGGCCCATTTCGATCAGTTGCCGATCGCGGCGTTCAAAGTAGTGATAGGCGGCGATGTGACTGTAAGAACCTTTTGCCCCTAGGTAGGCCACTTTCACGGATTCGGGTTGTTCGGGGTTGATGCGTTCTTGGAACCAAGCTTGTTGCCGCAATACGGAATCTTCGATGATGGCGTGGAACAGCCGTGATACGTATTGGCCATCCAGCCCTAAGGCGCGGCCTTGCTGCACTAAGCGGCCTAACAAGGCACTTTCTCGGTCGGGATCGCGCACGGGGCTGATGGCATCGGCCTTGGTTTGCGCTACTTGTAAGCTCAGTTCACGCCGCTGTGCCAGCAACTGCAATAGCTGTTGATCCAAGGCGGTGATCTGCGCGCGGATCGGCTCTAATGGGTTGGAATGCTGCATCGACGCTCCGTTACAAAAAAGCCTCCCGGTTGGGAGGCTTTCGATGATGAGTTGGGCTTACGCCACGCCATCGCCTCCGAGAGTTCGGATCAGCATAAAGCGGCTAAATCGGCGTGGTTGGGTAAGTTGCATACTAGGCAAAGTATTATTGCGTTGGCTTGCTGTCAAGATGTAAAAACACCCGCCGCAGCGGGTGTTTATGACTAACGAGTCTGAGGCTTATTCGACGATGTCGGCTTCCATTACCGCGGCGGTACGATCGTGGCGGCGGCTGGTTTCTTTATCAATCTGCTTATTCACTTGGCGCTCTAGGCGCTGCCCCAACTGTGTGATGGCGGTGTACAGATCCTCGCTATGTGCTTTGGCAAACAGATGGCCAACACTGCTGTTGGTGGTCGCTTCTACGTGGAACTCTTGCCCTTCCTGAGTAATGATAATGTGCGGCCCAATAAGGTCGATGTCGTGACGTGCTAATTTGTCGAAACAAGCGTCGATACGCTCTTTCATGGTTTCGGTTACAGCGACAGCTTTACTGGTGATCTCAATACGCATACTGTGTCTCCTTCGCGACCTTTCTGTTTTCTTCAACTCCAGACTAACGCCGTAAGGCACCGACAAAAAGTGATTCTTGTCACATTACAGTGCGGTTGGACGATTAAACAACGAACAGTGAGTGATGGCGTATAAATGCGGTGTTTGGTCTTGATATTCGTTCATTTTCAGCTGATATTGGATGGGATAACCGCGGCAGTATTGACACCATTTAGGGAGAAATCGAGTGTCTATTCGCGTTTGGGATCCGGTTGTGCGGATCTGTCATTGGGGCATGTCTGTGCTCTTACCCCTGTGCTGGTTCAGCGCCGAACAAGGCGAGATGGAGTGGCACCAAACCTTTGCTTATCTCTTGGCTGCGCTGCTGTTAACCCGACTTTGTTGGGCATTGGTGGGCAGCGAAACCGCCCGATTTACTCATTTTGTTCGGTCTCCGGTGCAGGTCTTTCGCTATCTGCGCCACTGGCGCACCCCGCGCCAAGCGCACCTGGGTCATAACCCTGCCGGCGGCTACATGGTGCTGTTGTTGTGGGGGTTGTTGTTGTTGCAATGGGGCAGCGGTCTCTTCAGCAGTGATGACATCCTGACCGAAGGCCCTCTGTTTGCCAGCGTCAGCGGTGCCGTATCTTCGGCACTGACTTGGTGGCACCATCTTGGTTTTAACCTCCTGCTCGGGGCCATTTCGCTGCATCTGCTGGCGATATTGCTGTACCGCTGGCGCGGGGTGGCCTTAGTGCCAGCGATGTTGCATGGCAAGCGAGAGCTGGCCACGGCACAGCCGCACCAAGCCTCGTTATGGCTGGCGTTTGGGCTGTTGCTGGGGTGGTTGCTGGGGTTTGGCTATTGGTTGATTTGGCCGCTGTGGTAGATGCCTTGCGGTAATCAATAAAGGGCCTTAGAACAAGGCCCTTGGTATGACGGTTATTCCGCCTTGAATTGGTCGTGGCACCCTTTGCAGTTTTTGCCAACGGCCCCAAACGCTTTGCCTAAGGCTTTGAGATCATCCTCTTTACTGGCAACCGCCAATGCGGTGGTTGCTTGCTGAAATTTGTTGGCGATGGCGTCAAACTCGCTGCGATGGGTCCAGATCTCCGGCAGGGCATCGGTGCTGCCATCGTCGGCGCCGCGCACATGAAAGCCGTTAAATGGAATGGGAGCCAGTAAGGCTAAATGCTGGGCTCGTTCGATAAACACCTGTTTATCCATCGGCTTCTTCTTCTTTAGCATGGCCGCCATGTCGGCGAAATTCTCTTTGATCAAACCAAATGCGGCTTGACGGTATTCGATGGCGTCTTGGCCATCGTCAAACGCGCCTTTGGCCTGTGCGCCGCTGATGCACAGCATCAGTACGCTTGCTACTGCCCACGATTTCATAGTGTTGTTCCCTGTAATGAATACTCAGATCTGCGCCATTGCTCAGCGCGATGTTGCGCTCAGATATTAACGTTGTTGCGACAATGAAAACCAGCGCCATTTTTGTGTGATTAGTCTCTCATTTCAGTTTGTTGTGGTTGTTTGTCGAAGACTGTAATGCTGTACTGGCTCAGCATTACAGCGATGGAGCAACGCAATGACAGAACAACGATGGCAAGACGTCTTACAACTGCTTGGTCAGCAGAAAGCGACGGATCAGCTCGATCAAGTGTTGGGGCTGCTGCTGAGCCACGATGAACGCCAATCCTTAGGCGGCCGACTGGCGGTGATCCGTGCTTTGCTGGATGGCGAGCTGAGCCAACGGCAGATCTCGGCGCAGTTGGAAGTGAGCATTGCCACCATTACCCGCGCATCAAACAACCTAAAAACCATGACTGACGCGGAGCGAGATGAACTTGCTGCGCGGCTACAACGCTAAAATATTTATCAAGTCGGAGTGACGTAATGTCTGACACCACAGCCACATTGAGTGCAGCTCAATCTCAAAAGAAGCCCGGAATTTTAGGCGGCGCGATGATCGTTGCCGGCACCGCCATCGGCGCAGGCATGTTTGCTCTGCCGGTGTACAGCGCGGGCATGTGGTTTAGTGTCTCTATCGCCATGTTGGTGTTTTGCTGCTTCTGTGCCTACAGCTCTGGCCTGTACCTGGCTGAATCCAGCCTTAATTACCGCGATGGCGCCAGTTTTACCACCATTGCCGCGGACACCTTAGGGCCAATCGGTAAATTGATCGCCACCGGCTCAGTGGCTTTTGTTAGCTTCATTTTGTGCTACGCCTACATCTCTGGTGGCAGCTCGGTGGTTGCCCAAACTGCCGCCAGCGTTGACATCGAGATCTCTCACAGCGCCGCGGCCATCATCTTTGCGGTGGTGTTCTCGGCGGTGGTGTTAGCCGGTTCGCGCATGGTCGATCGTGTTGCCACCATTATGCTTGGTGGCATGGTACTGACCTTCTTTAGCTCTACCGGCATGATGGTGGGTACGGTAAACACTGCCAGCCTGTTTCCGGCCATCGATCTGAGCGAGAGCGGCTCCTACGTGTGGATTGCGATCCCAATGTTGGTGACCAGCTTTGGTTACCACGGCACCGTCCCGTCGCTGGTGAAGCACTACCAAAAAGACATCAGCCGTGTGCGCCAAGCGCTGCTGTTAGGGACTGGATTAACGCTGCTGGTGTACATCGTGTGGCAGCTCACCATCATGGGTAACGTGTCCCGTGATCAGTTTGGCGAGATTGTGGCCCAAGGCGGTAATGTGGCTACCCTGATCAGCGCTGTGGGTCAGTCCACCGATGTTTCTGGGGTCGAGTCTATCCTGATGATGTTTGGTAACCTGGCACTGGCCAGTTCCTTTATCGGAGTGGCACTGGGTCTGCTTGATTTAGTGAAAGACACCCTGTCGCTGGACGACAGCATGAAGGGCACATTAACAGCCGGTACCATTACCTTCTTACCACCAGCTTTGCTGGGGGCGGCACTGCCACACGGCTTTATTACCGCCATCGGTTTTGCTGCTCTGGCGGCCTCCATCTTTGTGTTGGTGCTGCCACCGCTGATGGCACGAGTGCTGCGTAAGCGTGGCCAAAGCCAAGGCTTCCAAACCGCAGGGGGCTTGTTGCGCCTGGATCTGGTGTTGGCCTTCGGGGTGTTAGCGGTCCTGGTTGAAGTGGCCAACTTGGCGGGGATGTTGCCGCAATTCAGTTAACTGATGCTTAACGAGGCAGCCATAACGTTGGCTGCCTCAATTCCTTGTAATCATCCTGCTTTGGCCGCTTACGTAAGTAAGCGGCCTTTTTTTGGTTAACGCGTTCACTCTCAAGCATTTTATTGGCGGTTGGCTGATCGCAGGCAGCCATCGCAGGCAAACGTTTACATTTTTTCGGTAACAAATCCGGCCGAAATCGCTAAGACCAACGTTTTAACTGGGTATATCGAGGCAGCGGTACGCCTTCTTTCATTGCGTTGAGTGTCGTTACGGCAAGGAGCCACTCATGTTTGACCGACATCGTTGCTATAACAATGTCAGCTATCTGCTCGCTGGGATCATGGCCTGTTTCATTGCCACGTATGTGGTGATAGACAACCTCTGGCAGGCTGATTACCCCAATGCCTTCGTGTTGATGATGCTGGCTTCTGTTGGGCTGTGGCTGGTGTATCAGCTGCTGCACCATCGTTCCAGTTTACGCAGTAAGTTAAGCTTTATTGCCGCCATTTCCTTGGTGGTGCTGGATGCGCAAGTGATCTACCCCAATGCCCAAGAGGCGCGGATCTGGATGCTGCTGTTATTGTGTACCAGCTACACCACCTTGCCGTTGCGTTGGGCTTTTCTTACCAGCTTATGCTGCTGCGGTGGTTTTTACGCGGTGGTGTGGGCACGGCCTCAACCTGAGGATCTGGCGCTGAGTGGCGGTTTTGGGCTCATGCTGTTGGCCCTGTGGGGTTCGCTGCATCTGTTTAACTACCAAACCAGCAGTTTGCTGAAGCAGTTTCGCACCCAATCGATCACCGACGATCTAACCGGTTTGCTGAAACGGGGCGAGTTAGAGCGTCGATATTTCGAGCACAACCAAGGGCGTCGTCGTGACGATGAGTGCCTGTGCTTGCTGGTGATCGATTTGGACGATTTCAAGTTAGTGAATGACCGCCATGGCCATTTGGAAGGGGATAGGGCACTGCAATGGTTGGCCCAGTGCATGTTGAATGTGGTGCGAGAAAGCGATGTGGCGGCGCGGGTGGGTGGCGATGAGTTTTGCCTGTTGTGCCCTAATTTAAGCGAGTCCCAAGGGCGACAATTGGCGTTGTCGTTGCAGCAGAAAGTGGCCCATGGGGCGTTGTTGGCCGGATTGCAGGCACCGCTGCAAATCAGTATTGGGATCGCCGCCGGCCGCTGTGGCCAATACGATTTTTCTGAGTTGTTTGCCTGTGCCGATGCGCGCTTATATCAAGCCAAGGCACAGCGCTCGGCCGCCGCGGTGGCGTAGTTTCGGTCAATTGCCCCAAAAGTTGTGCGCGGTGGCAACGGTAAAACAGCAAAGCCAGCAGAAACAAGAACGCCGCGGATCATCCGCGGCGTTTATGATTGGGGCTCTACTTGGCGCTGAGCTTACTCTGCTAAGCTGATGCCGATGTTGGATACGCCAATGTCGCGCAACTCTTTGCGTAAGCCTTTAATGGCGTCGGGCCAGACGCCATTTTGTTGCTCAACAAACTCCAGCAGCTGTTCTTGAATGTCGCGTTCTTGCGCCATCAATTCGTGCTCGAAGATGAAGTCATCTAAAGCATCGTCGTTATCGATGTCCGGCTGTTCGCTGGCTTCGATAAAGGCCGCCACGGTGGAGGAGGACAACTTAGAGATGTTAACCAGATCGGTTTCAATCTTCTGCTGCAAGGCCGTGAAGATGGTGCTGAGTGAGGTCAGCAGATCGGTCGCCGGATACACCCCGTAGAACTCGTGTTGTTCCGGATCCGGTACCAGTTCGTCCATCTGATTGATCAAACGTTCGAGGTTGAGTTTGAACTTACGGTCGTACAGCGATTGCCACAACAGATCCAAGGCGATGGCGGGCTTATCGGCATCTTCTTGTTCGGTGATCTGCGCGAACAGCTGGTAGTTAGGGAGCATGCGTTCGGTTAACGCGGCTGCCAGTAAGGTTTTCTGCCAGGTATCTAGCGCTTTGATTCGGTTGAAGAATCCAGGTTTGGCACTCATGTTTGATTCCATCAGGCCGCTAAATACGCTTTAGCGGCGGTAGTGACTTGATTCAGTTGGTCTTGCAGTTCGAGCAGCTCCGGCTCCAGATCATTGATACTGGCACCTTTCTTGAGGCTGGTCTCTAACTCAGCACACAATTTTTGTAATGCTGGCACACCAGAATAGCAGGTGGCGCCGTGAAGCTTGTGGATCCCTTGTTGCAGGGCGGCATTGTCGCCCATCAAGATGGCCTGATCCAGCCCTCGCTGGGTTTCCGGCAGAGATTCAATCAGTAAGCCCAGCATCTCTTTGGCTAACGTGCTGTTGCCGCCCGCTTGGCTTAAGGCCAACGGCCAATCAATGCTGTCGTTGCTGGCATGATTGTTCGGTTTGGCCCAGCGGGTTAAGCGCTCCCGTAGGGCTTGTTCATCAATCGGCTTGGTCAGGTAGTCGTCCATGCCCACTGCTAAGATCTCTTCGCGCTCTTGCCCCAGCATGTGGGCGGTTACCGCAATAATAGGACAGTGACGGTTTTGCGAGTCGGCCCGCACCAGTTCGGTGGTGTGCAGGCCGTCCATGTCCGGCATTTGAATGTCCATAAAGATGGCGTCGTAAGGCGCTTGTTTACACAGCGCCAAGGCATCGCGGCCACCCCCGGCCAAGTCCACCTGTTCCACCATTTCGCCGAGCAAAGTGGCAATCAATTTGAGGTTCGCGGGGTTGTCGTCCACCGCCAATACCCGCAGCGGCAGTTTGTCGCGACTTGGCTGGCTGATACTGGGCGCTGGCAGCGCAGCAGGCGCTGCATGAGACAGCAACGGCTGGCTTAGGGGCTTGAGATTAAGCGCTTGGCTTAGGCTGCGCTGGCTCAGAGGCAGCGGCAAAACATTCAAGCGGGGGCTGTTATGGCACAGCTCGAGCTGCCAATGGCTGGCTTTGCCAAGCGTGACAATCAGCGGGTTGTCGATCTGCAGTTGCTCAATCAAGGTGGTGACTTGATTCGGATCCGTCAGCAGGGAAGCGCTGAGCAGGGCATGTTGATAGCCTTCGGGGTGGGGCTGGCATTGATTCAGATCGGAGTACAGATCAACCTCCATCTGCCAGCTTTGTAGCAGGCGCTCTAGGCTTTGGCGAGTGTTGCGGCGGGGCTCGACCACCAGCACCCGCTGTTTTGCGAGCTGGTCGATGCCGAGATCGTCGCTTAACTGGAACAGCCCCTTTTCGATGCTGAGGGTAAACCAGAACGTGGATCCTTGCTGGCGCTGGGAGCTGAAGCCGATCTGACCGTCCATCTGATTAACCAAACGCTTGGTGATCACCAAGCCTAAGCCGGTGCCGCCAAAGCGACGAGTAATGGAGCTATCTGCTTGGCCAAAGGCTTGGAACAGTTTTGCTTTTTGCTGTTCGGGAATGCCGATGCCGGTGTCGGAAACTTCGCCGCGCAGCAAGATGTTATCGCCGGGTTCATCCGCCAACTCTAAGCACACCTTCACGCTGCCTTGCTCGGTAAATTTGATGGCGTTGCCAATCAAGTTGGTCAGAATCTGCTGCACTCGCATCGCGTCGCCGTTCAGGCTGTCGGGAATGGCCGGATCGATGTCGACCACCAGTTCCAGTGCCTTATCGTTGGCGGCACCCACCAGCAGCTGAACGGTTTCATCGACGGTGTCGCGCAGGGCAAAGGGGATCTTATCCAGCACCATTTTGCCCGCTTCGAGCTTGGAAAAATCAAGGATGTCGTTGATGATCGACAGCAAGTTACCGGCGCTGCGCTCGATGGTTTGCATGTAATCGCGCTGGTTATCGTGCAGCGGGGTTTTCAGCAGTTGGCGGGCAAAGCCGATGACGCCGTTAAGAGGGGTTCGCAGTTCGTGGCTCATGTTGGCCAAAAATTCCGATTTGATTCGGCTGGCTTCCAAGGCGCGCTTCTTGGCGATGTCGAGTTCCACGTTTTGGATCTCGATCTGTTCTAGGGTTTCGCGCAGATCCAAGGTGGCTTGGTCGATGTTTTGCTGCATCTCGTTGTGGTATTCCGCCAACGACGCCGCCATCGCATTGATGCCACGTTTGAGATCGTCCAGCTCGCCGATCAGATCGCCATTAAGGCGTGTGTCTAACTTGCCTTCGCGAATTTTCGCCACCGCACTCACCATAGCGGTGATCGGTTGGGTGACGTTTTTGAGCAGGCGGAAGGTAAACAGCAGGTTCAGCTGCACCCCAATTAACACGATGATGAAGGCGGCCACGCCGGAGCGGTATTGGGTCAGCAGTGCTTGGTGCTTATTCAGTTGCACCGCCAGGTAACCTAGCGGCTCGGCATCGGTGAGCGCATTGCCATACAACGACACATTACTGAGGATCGGGGTACGCATCACCACGGTATCGCCAAAAGATTCGATGTCGATCCCTTGGGGCAATTGATGGCTGTCGGTCAGTTTGAGCAGCTCGAAATCGTGATTGTAGTTGCTGCTCACAAACGCCTGATGTTCGGCGTTGAACACGGTAATGGTTTGCACCAAACCGGCATTTTGTTGATGAAGAGTGTCGACCAAACGCTTGGTGTGTTCACGATTGTTGTATTGCAGTCCGTATTCGGCGGCAATGGCCAACGGCGCGATCAGGTTGGTGCCTTGGCGCAGCAAGGTATTTTCCAGCTCAGTAAAGCGATTACTGGTAAAATAAACCGCAAGCACGGTGCCAATCAAAATGGTTGGTGCCAGCGCTAATACCATTACCCAGGTACGCAGACTGTATTTGGTCGCGGTTTTCATCTGTGGGAAAATGCACTCTTCTAAAGTGGCCGTAATACGGCCATGAATCTTGGCACATTGTAATCAATTCGAGCACCTATGGCACAGTTCTTCTCTCCCAAATCCAATAAAAAGAAACCGTTAGCACCTGCGGTAACAATCCAAACCGACAGCCTTGATCATCAAGGACAGGCGGTGGCGCACCACCAAGGCAAGGTGATTTTCATCGACGGTTTGCTGCCGGGAGAGCAGGCCAAAGTGCAGCTGAAAAAAGACAAAAGCCGCTTTGCTACCGCCACCGTGGTAAAACGCTTAAGCAGTGCCGAGCAGCGAGTTAAGCCAAGTTGCCGCCATTTTGAGCACTGCGGTGGCTGCCAGTTGCAGTACGCCAGTGGCGAGGGCCAGCGCCAATTTAAGCAGCAAGCATTGGAAAAACTGATGCAGCACCACTTGGGGCTGGACACCTTGCCGATGGCCGCGGCGATCAGCAGCGATGCTTGGCATTACCGTCGCCGCGCACGATTAGGGGCTCAGTTTCATCAGGGGCAGCTGCAACTGGGCTTTCGCCAATCCTTAAGCAACAAGCTGGTGGCGATTGAACAATGTCCGGTGTTGGCGCAGCCACTGGAGCAACTTATTGCTCCGTTGGGGCGCTGTATTGGGCCGATGGGGCTGGCGAAACAGCTCGGCCACATCGATCTGCTGCTGGCCGACGAAGGCCCAGTGGTGTTGTTACGAGTGTTGCGTAGCCCCAACGACAAAGAGCGCCAGCGCTTGCGGCAGTTGGCCCAGCAACAGCCCTGTTTGCTGTTGCTGGATGATGGTCAGCAGATGGTCGATCTAGAGGGCAAACCGCCGGTGCCGCTGCATTACCAAACGGGCCCTGAGCTGCCCAGCGTGGCGTTTTTACCCGGCGACTTCTTCCAAGTGAATGATGCGGTTAATCAGCGAATGATCGCCCAGGCGTTGCAGTGGCTGGCGCCGCAAGTGGATGAAACCGGGTTGGATCTGTTCTGTGGGGGCGGTAATTTCAGCTTGCCGTTGGCAACCCTATCCAAGCGCGTGATCGGGGTGGAAGGGATCGACACCATGACCGCCCGTGCGACCGCCCGTGCCGCGCAGCTGGGGTTGGATAATGTCGAGTTTCACAGCGCCGATCTTAATGGCGACGTAAGTGACGCCAGCTGGGCCCAAGAAGCAGTGGATTGGGTGTTGCTGGATCCGGCGCGTGCTGGTGCCGGTGGCGCCTTGAAATGGCTACCGAAATTAGCCCCTAAGCGGCTGTTGTATGTCTCCTGTTCGCCGCTGACTTTAGCGCAAGATGCAAAAGTGCTCGCCCAGCAGGGATATTCGCTGAGCAGGCTTTCTCTGGTGGATATGTTCCCGCATACTGGCCATCTAGAATCGATGGCGCTGTTCGAGCGCCGCGCCAAGTAACGGCGGTTCTAGGGCGTGAAGGAGGAGGGTCGCCACCATGGTTTCAGTAAGACACATCCACTTCGGCGATGCCGAAAATAACCTGCAACATTGGTTGCAGCGTCTGGATTTAAGCCAAGAGCAACAACAACTGTTGGTTGATACTTACCGCGAGTGCGAAGCCTTGCTTGGCGACGATGAGGCCCTGTGGTCGAATCGGTTGTATCGCGCCCGCGAAATGGTTGAGATCTTGCTGCCACTGAACATGGACATGGAAACGCTGCGCGCCTCGGTGTTTTATGTCTTTGTGGATGCAGGGTTGCTTAGCCTTGAAACCTTGGAAGAACAGCAGGGCAGCTCCACTGCTGCGCTGGTGAAGGCGGTGCAGGTGATGGACGCCATTCGCACCTTACGCAGCCACGGCAACCCCAACGGCACTCAGGTGGACAACCTCCGCCGGATGCTGTTGGCGATGGTGGAAGACGTGCGAGCGGTGGTGATTAAGCTGGCCGAAGCGGTTGTGCTGCTGCGGGAAGTGAAGAACGCCGACGAAGAAACCCGAGTGGTGTTGGCGCGGGAAGTGCGCGACATTTACGCGCCACTGGCCAACCGCTTAGGGATCGGCCAACTCAAATGGGAGCTGGAAGATCTCGCCTTCCGCTACCTGCACCCAGACACCTACATGCAGATCGCCAAGTGGCTTGATGGCAAGCGCCTTGATCGCGAAAGTTACATGGACAACTTTGTCAGCACCTTGCAGCAAAGCCTTGATAACGACGGCATCAAAGCCGAGGTGTACGGCAGGCCAAAACACATCTACAGCATCTGGCGCAAGATGCAGAAGAAAAACCTCGCCTTTGACGAACTGTTTGACGTGCGGGCGGTGCGGATCATCGCCGAGCGCCTGCAAGATTGTTACGGCGCCTTAGGGGCGGTGCATACCCTGTGGCACCACCTGCCCCGTGAATTTGACGATTACGTTGCAACGCCCAAGCCCAACGGCTACCAATCCATCCACACCGTGGTGATGGGACCAGAAGGCAAAACCGTTGAGATCCAAATTCGGACCAAGCAGATGCACGAAGACGCCGAGCTTGGGGTTGCTGCCCACTGGAAGTACAAAGAAGGCAGCACCGGTCGCAGCTCGGGCTTTGAAAACAAGATCAACTGGCTGCGTAAAATTTTGGCGTGGCAAGAGGATGTGGTTGAGTCCGGCAACTTGGTGGAAGAGATCCGCTCTCAGGTGTTTGAGGATCGGGTGTACGTGTTCACGCCCAACGGCGATGTGATTGATTTGCCTGCTGGCAGTACCGTGCTCGATTTTGCTTATTACATCCACAGCCAAGTGGGACACCGCTGCATTGGCGCCAAAATCGATGGCCGCATCTCGCCGTTTACCACCGAGGTGGAAACCGGCCAACGGGTTGAGATCATTACCGCTAAGCAGCCCAACCCAAAACGCGATTGGTTGAATCCCAACTTGGGTTACATCAACACCAGCCGTGCGCGCGCCAAAATCCACACCTGGTTTAAAGCCCAAGACAAAGACAAAAACATTGTTGCGGGGCGCGAAATGTTGGAAGTCGAACTGAATAAAAACGGTTTGAATGCCAACGACGCCGAAAGCGCCATTGAACGCTTTAACATGCACAGTTACGACGATCTGCTGGCGGCCATTGGCGGCGGCGATGTGCGCTTAACTCAGGTGATCAACCACATTCAAAGCCGCACCGCCCGCGATAACTTCGACGAAGAGCAAGCGGTGGCGGATTTGGTGGCGAAGCAAGGCCCGGCGCGCTCCAGCAAAACCAAAGGCCACGTTGAAGTAAACGGGGTTGGTAACCTGCTTACCCACATCGCCAATTGCTGCCAGCCGTTGCCCGGCGATGCGATTGAAGGCTACATCACCCAAGGCAAAGGGGTGTCGGTACACCGCCAAGGCTGTGAGCAGCTGGCCAACTTGCTGATCCAGCACCCAGAGCGTGGGGTGGAAGTGATCTGGGGCGCCAGCGACAGCGGCGGTTACAAAGTGACCGTGCGGGTGTTGGCGAACGATCGCAGTGGCTTGTTGCGCGACATCACCACGGTGCTGGCCAACGAGAAAAGCAACGTGTTGGAGATGCGCTCCAGCAGCGATCCCAAGCAGCAAAGCGCCGCCGTTGAATTGCGCTTAGAGCTGTACAACATGGAATCCTTAAGCCGCATCTTGTCGCGCCTGGGGCAGCTTGGTGGGGTGATCGAGGCGCGGCGACTGTGAGCGCCACGGTGACCTTGCCGGATGAACCGCTGGCCCGGATGCTGGCGATCATGGCGCGGCTGCGCCACCCCAAACACGGCTGCCCGTGGGATCTGGCCCAGAACTTTGCTTCTATCGTGCCGCACACCCTGGAGGAAGCTTACGAAGTGGCCGATGCCATTGAGCGCGGTAACTACGATGAGTTAGCAGGCGAGCTGGGGGATCTGCTGTTTCAAGTGGTGTTTTACGCTCAGCTTGGCCAAGAGCAAGGCCAGTTTGATTTTATCGACGTGGTTGAGCGGCTGAACGCCAAGCTAGAGCAGCGCCACCCCCATGTGTTTGCTGGCCGCGACGTGGTGGCTGGACAATGGGAGCAACTGAAAGCGCAGGAGCGAGCGCAAAACGCGCAACACGGCGCCTTGGATAATGTGCCGTTGAACCTGCCCGCGTTAGTGCGCAGCGCCAAGCTGCAAAAGCGGGCCGCTCGAGTGGGCTTCGATTGGGATAACTTGGCGCCAGTGGCGGCTAAGGTTAGCGAAGAGTTAGCCGAGGTCATGGCCGAGGTCAACCAGCCCCAAGTGCAGCCGGCGTTGGTGCAAGAAGAAGTGGGCGATCTGTTGTTTGCGGTGGTCAATCTGGCTCGGCATTTAAACGTTGAACCGGAACAGGCGTTGCGTCAGGCTAACGCCAAATTCGAACGGCGCTTTCGCGCTGTCGAGCACCATTGCCAGCAAGATAATTTGTCGATGAACAACGCCGACATGGAACAATTAGAGCATTATTGGCAGCAAGTGAAGACGGCTGAAAAGTCGTAACTTGCTCTCATGTTTAAGCTTATCCATTCGCGGCGGTCAGTTATGTCGGCGTTGGTCATCAACGCCAGTTGAAATCACTGGCGTGTGGCATCACAAAATCCGCAATGCTCAATTGCCACTATGGCCGTTTTGTCGTAAAATGTCGTCCCGTCCTATTTGTTGTTGCCAGAGGCCCATTTCTTGGTGTTTCTGAGCAGTAAAAATCCCAATTTATTCAGGTTCAGCATGACAACTAACTATATCTTCGTTACGGGCGGGGTTGTCTCCTCGTTGGGTAAAGGCATTGCCGCTGCTTCAGTAGCTGCGCTGTTAGAGGCTCGCGGCCTCAATGTCACTATGATGAAGCTGGATCCGTACATTAACGTTGATCCGGGCACCATGAGCCCAACCCAACACGGTGAAGTATTCGTGACCGAAGACGGCGCGGAAACCGATCTCGATTTGGGCCACTACGAGCGCTTCATCCGCACCAAGATGAGCAAGCGCAACAACTTTACCACCGGTAAAATCTACTCTGATGTACTGCGCAAAGAGCGCCGTGGCGACTACTTAGGCGCCACCATTCAGGTGATCCCGCACATCACCAACGCCATCAAAGAGCGCGTGATTGCCGGTGCTGAAGGCCATGATGTCGCCATTGTTGAAGTGGGCGGTACCGTGGGTGACATCGAATCGCTGCCATTCTTGGAAGCCCTGCGTCAGCTGGCGGTTGAACTGGGTCGCGAACGCGCCATGTTCATGCACCTGACCTTGGTGCCTTACTTGGCCGCTGCCGGTGAAGTGAAAACCAAGCCAACTCAGCACAGCGTGAAAGAGCTGCTGTCTATCGGCATCCAGCCAGACGTACTGGTGTGCCGCAGCGATCGCACCATCCCAGCCAACGAGCGTAAGAAGATTGCCCTGTTCTGTAACGTACAGGAACGCGCCGTTGTGTCGATGAAAGACGTTGATTCCATCTACAAGATCCCAGCGCTGCTGAAGTCCCAAGGCGTTGACGACCTGTTCGTAAAACGTTTTGGCCTGAATGCCCCAGAAGCGGATCTGTCTGAGTGGGAAAACGTGATCTACCAAGAAGCGAACCCAACCATCGATGTCACCATCGGCATGGTGGGTAAGTACGTTGAGCTGCCAGACGCGTATAAATCCGTCAACGAGGCATTGAAACACGCCGGTTTGAAAAACCGCGTTCAGGTCAACATCAAGTACATCGATTCCCAAGATGTGGAAGCCAAAGGCCAAGAAGCGCTGGAAGGCATTGATGGCATCTTGGTGCCAGGTGGTTTCGGCGAACGTGGCGTTGAAGGCAAAATTGCCGCCGCGACTTTTGCCCGTGAAAACAACCTGCCGTACTTCGGGATCTGTTTAGGCATGCAAGTGGCGCTGATCGATTTTGCCCGTAACGTTGCCGGACTCGATGGAGCTCACTCTTCCGAGTTCGATTCACAATCGAAACATCAAGTTGTGGGTTTGATCACAGAATGGCTCGATAGTGAAGGTAACATCGAAGAACGTTCTGAAACATCCGATCTCGGTGGCACTATGCGCTTAGGTGCGCAGGTATGTCACTTAGTAGAAGGCTCTAAAGCGCGTGCCCTGTACGACAACGCCACTTGCGTTGAGCGTCACCGCCACCGCTATGAAGTGAACAACAATTATCGCGACACCCTAGAACAGGCAGGTTTGCTATTCTCTGGGTTGTCCGCAGACAAGAAGTTGGTTGAGATGATCGAGATCCCAGCCCACCCGTTCTTTGTAGCGGGTCAGTTCCACCCGGAATTCACTTCAACTCCGCGTGATGGTCACCCACTGTTTGAAGGCTTTGTGAAAGCCGCCGGTGAGTTTGCCAAAGCGCAGCTGAAGTAAACGAATTGTATCAAGCCGGGCCTCATATCAGGTCCGGCTTTTTTTTGGTTTTGAAATCGTAACTTTTAAGGACGCCAACATGGCAAATATCGTAAAAATCCTGGGTCGTGAAGTAATGGACTCCCGTGGTAACCCAACTGTGGAAGCCGAAGTTCATCTGGAAGGTGGTTTCATCGGTATGGCGTGTGCGCCATCTGGTGCCTCTACTGGTACTCGCGAAGCACTGGAACTGCGTGACGGCGACAAAGCGCGTTACATGGGCAAAGGCGTACTGAAAGCCGTTGCTAACGTAAACGACCTGATTGCACCGGCACTGCTGGGCAAAGACGCCACCGCACAACGCGAACTGGATCAGATCATGATCGATCTGGACGGCACCGAGAACAAAGACAAGCTGGGCGCAAACGCCATCTTGGCTGTGTCTCTGGCTGCAGCCAAAGCAGCAGCGGCTGCGAAAGGTCTGCCACTGTACGCTCACATCGCTGAGCTGAACGGCACCCCGGGTGTTTACTCTATGCCACTGCCGATGATGAACATCTTGAACGGCGGTGAGCACGCGGACAACAACGTTGATATCCAAGAGTTCATGGTACAGCCTGTTGGCGCGGCCAACTTCCGTGAAGGTCTGCGCATGGGCGCTGAGATCTTCCATAACCTGAAAGCGGTACTGAAGTCGAAAGGCCTGAACACTGCTGTGGGCGATGAAGGCGGTTTTGCTCCTAACTTGGCGTCTAACGCTGAAGCACTGGCGGTAATCAAAATTGCTGTAGAAAAAGCCGGTTACGAGCTGGGTAAAAACGTTACCTTGGCACTGGACTGTGCGGCTTCTGAGTTCTACAAAGATGGCAAGTACGTACTGGCTGGCGAAGACAAGAGCTTCGACTCTAACGGCTTCTCCGACTACTTGGCTGAGCTGGTAGCCCAGTTCCCAATCGTATCCATCGAAGATGGCCTGGACGAATCTGACTGGGACGGTTGGGCATACAAAACCTCCATCCTGGGCGACAAGATCCAACTGGTTGGTGACGATCTGTTCGTAACCAACACCAAGATCCTGAAGCGCGGCATCGACAACGGCATCGGTAACTCCATCCTGATCAAGTTCAACCAGATCGGTTCTTTGTCTGAAACGCTGGACGCCATCAAAATGGCCAAAGATGCTGGCTTCACTGCCGTTATCTCACACCGTTCTGGTGAAACCGAAGACGCCACCATCGCCGATCTGGCGGTAGGTACTGCGGCTGGCCAGATCAAGACCGGCTCTCTGTGTCGTTCTGATCGTGTTGCTAAGTACAACCAGTTGCTGCGCATTGAAGAAGCACTGGGTGACAAAGCCCCTTACCGTGGTTTGAGCGAAGTGAACGGCCAAGGCTAATCCCTCTGCTGCACTGACCATGAAAAAAGCCGCCTTCGGGCGGCTTTTTGCTTTTCTTTTGCAGGGGCTTAGGCCAAGATCGGCTTATTGATTTTTAGGGGCGGGCACAATGCGGATCTTACTGACTATCTTGCTGGCCTTGTTTGTGTCGCTGCAGTATCGACTGTGGCTTGGCAGCAATAACCTGCCCGATAACTGGCAGTTAAAACAGAAGATCGAGCAACAGTTGGCTGGCAACACCAAGTTGGAACAGCGCAACGAACTGCTGCAGCGTGAAATCGACGATCTGGGGCGCGGCTTAGAGGCGGTGGAAGAGCGCGCTCGCAACGAATTGGGGATGATCAAAGAGAACGAGCAGTTCTTTCGGGTGATCCGCCGAAGCCCAAGCCGCGACGGCAAACCCCAACCGCAGTAATTTACCCCTCGTTCCGATCGGAGAGCACTCATGTCGCTTCAACCTAACGCCACTATTTACGCGGTGGTTCCTGCCGCTGGCGTCGGCAAACGGATGGGCGTGGCCCAGCCCAAGCAATACTTGCCGCTCTTAGGCCGCGCGATTTTGTCGCACACCTTGGGGCTACTGCTGAGCCACCCTCGCATCAACAAAGTGGTGGTGGCGCTCGGGGCTGAGGATGAATACTTTGCCGATCTGGCCGAAGCGCAGCACCCGAATTTGATCCAAGTGGTGGGCGGCGCCGAGCGGGCGGATTCGGTTCGCTTGGCGTTAGCGCCACTGCCTGAATCGGCGTGGGCGCTGGTGCATGACGCGGCGCGGCCCTGTTTAACCCACGGCGACATCGATCAACTGTTGGCCCAGTGCACAGAACAAGGCGCGATTCTGGCCACGCCGGTGCGCGATACCATGAAACGCGCCACCGCCAATGGCGCTATCGATCATACGGTTGAACGCACCGCCTTGTGGCATGCGTTGACGCCGCAGCTGTTCCCTGCCGACGCACTGTTGTCGGCATTGAACAAAGAACAACACAACAGCGGCATCACTGACGAAGCCTCGGCGATGGAGCTGCAAGGCTGGCAGCCGACGCTGGTCAGTGGCCGACCTGATAATATTAAAGTGACTCACTCAGACGATCTGCGTTTGGCAGAGCTGTTTTTGGCACAAAGGAGCGCAACATGATCCGCATTGGCCATGGATTTGATGTCCATAAGTTTGGTGGCCCAGGCCCGGTGATCATCGGCGGTATCGCCATTGATTACGAACAGGGACTGGTGGCGCATTCCGATGGCGACGTCGCCTTGCATGCCATCAGCGATGCGCTGTTAGGCGCGATGGCGTTGGGCGATATCGGTCACCATTTCCCCGATACGGATCCGGCTTTTAAAGGCGCCGACAGCCGCGTGTTGTTGCGCCACTGCTTCAAGCAAGTGCAAGCCCGTGGTTACGCCTTGGGTAACCTTGATGTCACCATCATTGCCCAAGCGCCGAAAATGGCGGCGCACATTGAGGCGATGCGCCATACCCTAGCGGCGGATCTGGATGCTTCGCTGGAGCAAATTAACGTTAAAGCCACCACCACGGAAAAGTTGGGCTTTACCGGACGCAAAGAGGGTATCGCCACAGAAGCGGTGGTACTGCTCACACAGGTACAAGAGAAATAATGACTGATTACACGCTGCCTCAGTGGCACTACCTGTACGGTAAGCCCAGCGCCAAGGGCCAAATTCGCGCCGAAGCCAGCCACTTTCAAGTGGACGAAATCTTGCCGTTTGCCCCCGACGGTGAAGGCGAAAATCACATGGTTCATGTGGAAAAAACCGGGTTAACCACCCATCAAGTGGCCGACATGCTGGCCAAGTTTGCTGGCGTACCAAGCCGTGATGTCTCTTGGGCAGGGTTGAAAGATAAGCACGGCATTACCCGCCAGTGGCTGAGCATCCGCATTCCCGGCAAGTTAGAACCGAAATGGGAAGCGCTGAACAGCGAACAGCTGACCATCTTGGCTTCGGGCCGTAACTTAAAAAAACTGCGTACCGGCGCGTTGCTGGGTAACCGCTTTAAAATTGCCATCAGCAGCATCGACAATATCGATGCCGTGTTGCCGCGACTGGCGCAGCTGCAAGCTGGGGTGCCGAACTACTACGGCGAACAGCGTTTTGGTCACGGTGGTCGCAACGTATACCGAGCAGCAGAGATGTTTGCTGGCAAGCGGGTTAAAGATCGCAACAAGCGCAGCATCTACCTGTCGGCCGCCCGCAGTTTCTTGTTCAATCATGTGCTCTCGGCTCGTCTGCAGCAGCACGGCAGCGCAGTGATGGCCGGTGATGCAATGATGCTGGCGGGATCCAACAGCTTCTTTGTCGCGCCGCAGTGGGACGCTGAATTGCAGGACCGCTTAGCACGGCAAGACATTAACCTGTCGGCGCCCTTGTGGGGCGACGGTGGTGGCGGCGCGGAAGGCGATGCCGCGGAGTTTGAAGCGGGCATTGTGGCACCGTGGCCAGAGCTGTGCTCAGGCTTAGCTAACGCCCGCATGAACCCCGAACGACGCCGTGCCTTATTGATCCCGGAACAGTTGAAATATCAACAGCAAGGGGATCTGTTATGGTTAGAATTTATTCTGCCGTCCGGTGCCTTTGCGACCAGCGTGCTACGCGAACTGGTTGAGTACAGCGATGCTCAGGCGTTGCCTCAAGATCAAGCGCAAGGAAATCCATGAAGATATTGGTCAGTAATGACGACGGCGTGCATGCGCCGGGGATCAAAGCCCTAAGTGACGCCTTGGCGACCATTGCCGAGGTGGTTACGGTGGCGCCGGATCGCAACTGCTCTGGGGCATCCAATTCGTTAACCTTGACCAGCCCTTTGCGGGTGCAACAGCTTGATAGCGGTTACTACCAAGTCAACGGAACCCCCACCGACTGCGTGTTGCTGGGCATTCGTGAATTGATGGATGGCGAACCTGAATTGGTGGTGTCGGGGATCAACGCCGGCGCGAACTTAGGGGACGACACCCTCTATTCCGGTACCGTGGCGGCGGCGATGGAAGGGCGCCACCTTGGCTTGCCTACCATAGCGGTGTCGCTGTGTGGCCGCGAGCTTAAGCACTACGACAGCGCTGCGGCGGTTGTGTGTCAGGTGGTGGCAGGGCTGCACAACCACCCGTTGCCGACCAACCAAATCCTCAACATCAATGTGCCGGATCTGCCGTTGGCGCAGATCAAAGGCATTAAGGTGACTCGTTTGGGCGCTCGCCATGCCGCGGAAGGGATGGTGCCCACGCGAGATCCCGCTGGACGACGGATCTATTGGATTGGGCCTCCGGGCGAGCAGCAAGATGCCGGTGACGGCACCGATTTCCACGCGATTGATAATGGCTATGTGTCGATCACGCCGCTGAAAGTCGACTTAACCGCGCACGATCAATTGCAGTCACTGGCGCAGTGGGTGGCGCAGTTATGAGCATCAACATTCACGGGTACAGCAGCCGCTTAGTGCAGCAGCTGCAGCAGCAAGGGATCCGCAATCCCCAAGTGCTGGAAGTGATGGCCACCATTCCGCGGCAACAGTTTGTGGATGGCGGCTTAGCCCCGCGTGCGTGGGAAAACACCGCACTGCCGATCGGCGCTGGGCAGACCATCTCTCAGCCTTACATCGTGGCGCGGATGACGGAACTGTTGCTGCATAACCTGCCTGCGGGGCCAGTGTTAGAGCTTGGCACTGGCAGCGGTTACCAAGCGGCGGTGTTGGCCAGCTTGGTGCCGCAGCTGTGTACCATTGAGCGGATCAAAAGTTTGCAGATTGTGGCACGGCGCCGCTTGAAGCAACTGGATCTGCATAACATCGCCTTTAAGTACGGCGATGGTTGGCAGGGGTGGCCAACTAAGGCGCCGTTTGCTGGGATCATCGTAACGGCGGCGGCGGCAGAAGTGCCGGTGGCGCTGTTGCAGCAGCTGCAAGAGGGAGGCCGGCTGATCATTCCGGTGGGCGAGCAACAACAGGTGCTGCGGATCATTGAACGCCAAGGCGAGCAGTTTGTTAGCCAAGATGTGGAAGCGGTGCGCTTTGTGCCCTTAGTGCCTGGGGCGACGCAGTAATTGTGATGGAGTGGATCCCGCGTTTGTTGTTGGTGGCAGCCCTGTGCAGCTTAATAGGCTGCACCGCGTCACGTCCTGCGCCGGTGGCGACCTTAGACACCACGCCGGTAAAGCGTTTGCCTAAGGGCAGCTTAACCAGCAGCAGTTACGTGGTGAAAAAGGGCGATACCCTTTATTCCATCGCCTTTGCCGCCGGTCAAGATTACCGCGGCTTAGCAAGCCGCAATGGCTTGCCGCGGGATTTCACTATATATCCAGGGCAACGGTTAAAGCTTAAAGCCAGTCCAAAAAAATCTAACGTCAGTCACCGCAGTAAAACGGTGGCCAAAACCATACCTAAAACAAGTGTAAAGCCAACCCCGAAACCCACGCCAAAGCCGCAGCCCAAGGCCACTTCGGCGACCGCAAAGTCTGCCCATAAACCAGCACAAACCACTAAGCCAAAGCCGAAACCCACGCAAAAACCGAAGGTTGATCAGCCCAAGCCGCAGCGATATGCTGGTGCATCTTCACAAACTGCTAACAAAGTGGCGTCGACATCAACGACGGTGAAGAAACCACCGGTATTACCAAGCAAAGTGGCGAAATGGCAGTGGCCAGTGCGAGGCAAAGTGATTCGCAGCTTCTCAAACGCCGAGCAAGGGAATAAAGGATTGGATATTGTCGCCGCAGAGGGAACTCCGGTTACAAGCTCCGCCGCCGGTCGGGTGGTATACGCAGGCAATGCTCTGCGTGGTTATGGCCAGTTGGTGATCATCAAACACAGCGATGATTACCTCAGTGCTTACGCCCATAACCGCCGTATTTTGGTGAAAGAAAAACAACAGGTCAGAGCCGGACAGAAGATCGCCGAAGTGGGTCACAGCGATGCCGATCGCAACATGCTGCACTTCGAGATCCGTTACCAAGGCAAGTCAGTCGACCCTAAGCGTTACTTGCCCCGCCGATAGGGGATATCAGGGAGGATCGCCGTAATTCAACCGTAAGGTATGGGATTAACTGGAGACCGACCGATGCAAACTAACCAAAAAGCGTTCGAGAGCAATGCGGCCTTGGATCTGCGCAGTAAAGAGACCAACAACGACCGTCACATCAACGCTGAAGTGGATCAGCAGGTGCAGGATGATCTGCAAAAAAACCTGGATGCCACTCAGCTCTACCTCAGTGAAATTGGCTTTTCGCCCCTGCTGACTGCCGAAGAAGAAGTGTATTACGCCCGTCGGGCGCAACGAGACTGCCCAAAATCACGCAATCGGATGATCGAATCGAACCTGCGTTTGGTGGTTAAGATCGCGCGTCGCTATAACAACCGTGGCTTGGCGCTGCTGGATCTGATTGAAGAGGGCAACTTAGGCCTTATTCGAGCAGTGGAGAAGTTTGATCCGGAGCGGGGCTTTCGTTTTTCAACTTACGCCACCTGGTGGATCCGCCAAACCATCGAGCGGGCGATCATGAACCAAACCCGCACGATTCGCCTGCCCATTCACGTAGTGAAAGAGCTGAATGTGTACCTGCGTACTTCGCGGGAGCTGGCACAAAGCCTTGATCACGAACCCACCGCCGATGAGATCGCCGCCAAGTTGGATCGGCCGGTTGAGGACGTATCGCGGATGTTGAAGCTCAATGAAAAGATCACCTCGGTTGATATCCCCATTGGTGGCGACTCGGATAAAGCTTTGCTGGATGTGATTGCCGATGAGGATCGAGTTTGCCCCGATGTGCAGGCGCAAGCGGACGACATTAAAGACTCGATTGTGCGCTGGTTGAACGATCTGAACTCGAAACAACGGGAAGTACTGGCGCGTCGGTTTGGGTTGTTGGGGTACGAGCCTTCGACCTTAGAGGACGTAGGTCGTGAAATTGGCTTAACCCGAGAGCGAGTGCGGCAGATTCAGGTGGAAGCGTTACGGCGCTTGCGGGATCAGATCAGCGGCCAAGGGTTGAGCGTGGAATCGCTGTTTAAAGAGTAACGTCAGTCACCAATAAAAGCGCCGCCTCAGCAGAGGCGGCGTTTTTTTAGGCTGTGTACCAATTAGCTGTTGAACTTATTGTGCATGACCAGCTGCGGCATAAAGATCATTGCCGGAACCGCCCGGCGGCGGGCAAGGGACGAGTCCCTTTGCAATCCCTAGCGCCTCCGAGGTGACGACGGCCCCTCGTTCTCGCAGCATTGCGTTGCAGCAACGGCCAGATGCGCCATCCATGGCTTAACTGGCCTCTGCGGCATCCTGCCTTCGGCTTTACTTCATCACTGCTGCACTCGGCGTCACTAAGTCGGCAGAAAGTTATCACCGCCAGATGATTACTTAGCCGTGACAGATACGCCGCACCGGCTTTACTGCCGCATCACAGCGTTGAGCGGTGCTAAGGCAATGGGATCCCAAAGGGAGAATCCCTTTGGGTGCCGTCGCCACTGCGACATAACCACATGAAAGCAGTGCCATCGAAGCTCGCCGCAGGCGACAATAGCTACCGCGCAGCAACGCCAACAGTTAACTAATACACAGCCTTTTTTTATGGTGATTACAGCTGCGCTTTAAGCTGATAGAGCAGATCCAGCGCTTGCCGTGGCGTCAGTGCATCGGGATCGATGCTGGCGAGCTGCTCCACCGCAGGGTGGGGCTCTGGCAGCAACGGCAACTGGCCTGCGGGCAGCGAGGCGTGGCCTTGGTCGCTGCGCTCTTGGGCTTCGAGTTGTGCGAGTCGTTGTCGCGCACTGCGTACCACCTCGGGCGGCACCCCAGCCAGTGCCGCCACTTGCAAACCGTAACTGCGACTGGCTGGCCCTTCTTGTACCGCATGCATAAAGGCGATGCTGTCGCCGTGTTCAACGGCGTCTAAGTGCACGTTATGCACCCCATCCAGCAGCTCTGGCAATTGGGTTAGCTCAAAGTAGTGGGTGGCAAAGAGGGTCAGTGCTTGCAGCTTATTGGCCAGCTGCTCTGCCGCCGCCCACGCCAGCGATAAGCCATCGTAGGTGGAGGTGCCACGGCCAATCTCATCCATCAGCACCAGCGAATTGGCGGTGGCGTTGTTGAGGATATTGGCGGTTTCGGTCATCTCAACCATGAAGGTGGAACGGCCAGAAGCCAGATCGTCACTGGCACCGATGCGGGTAAAGATCCGATCAATCGGCCCCATGACCGCCTGTTCAGCGGGCACAAACGAGCCGACATGGGCCATCAAACTGATCAGCGCGGTTTGGCGCATGTAGGTGGATTTACCGCCCATGTTCGGGCCCGTCACAATCAGCATGCGCCGCTGGGGAGCCAGTTGCACCGGGTTGGCGATAAAGGGTTCTTTCAATACCTGCTCAACCACCGGGTGACGCCCGCCATCAATGTGGATCCCCGATTCGGCCACCAGTTGAGGGCGACAGTAGTTAAGGGTTTCGGCGCGTTCCGCCAAGTTTTGCAGTACATCTAAGCTGGCACAGGCTTCGGCGCACTCTTGCAGCGCGGGTAACTCTGGCAGCAGCAGGTCGAACAACTGTTCGTACAGCCGTTTCTCTAACGTGAGCGCCGCACTTTGGCTGTTCAGCACCTTGTCTTCGTGGGCCTTCAGCTCGGCAATGATAAAACGTTCGGCGTTCTTCAAGGTTTGGCGACGAATGTAATCCGTTGGCACCAAAGCCGATTGGGCTCGGCTGACTTCAATAAAGTAGCCGTGTACGCGGTTGTAACCCACTTTCAAGGTGGCGATGCCGGTGCGGTCTTTCTCCCGTTGTTCCAGCTCTGCCAAGTAATCGGTGGCGCCTTGAGACAGCGCCCGCAGCTCATCCAGTTCGGCGTTATAGCCTGGCGCTAAGACGCCGCCATCGCGAATGATCACCGGAGGGTTGTCGATGATGGCGCGCTGCAGCAGATCGAGTTGCTGCGGAAATTCGCTGATGCGCTGAGCCAGTGCGTCAGCGTTGGGGCTGCCCAGTTCGGCCAGCAGTTGATGCAGTGCAGGCAGCTGCGCTAAGGCCGCCCGTAAACGGCTTAAGTCTCGCGGACGGGCGCTTCGCAATGCCAAGCGAGCCAACACCCGTTCCAGATCGCCAATCGGTTTGAGCTGCTCGCCCAATTCCACAAATAAGCCACTGTCTTTGATCGCCGCCACCATCGCCAAACGGGCGTTGAGCGGCTCAGGCTGACGCAGTGGCTGGTGCAGCCAGCGCCCCAGTTGGCGCGAGCCCATCGGCGTGGCGCAATCATCCAGCACCGACGCCAGCGTGTTATCGAGACCACCGGCCAGATTCTGGGTCAGCTCTAGGTTGCGGCGAGTGGCGGCATCCAACACGATGTGATGGCCATCTTGCTGCTTAATGATATTGCGAATGTGGGGCAGGGCGGTGCGCTGGGTATCTTTAACGTATTGCATCAAACAGCCGGCCGCGCAGATGGCGCGTTCGGCTTGTTCGATGCCAAAACCGGCCAGATCACGGGTACCAAACTGGTGATTCAATAGCTGCCGAGCGGTGCCCACTTCAAATTCCCATTCCGGGCGGCGGCGCAGCCCCTTTTGGTTATCCAGTAAGTGCATTGGTGCAAACTGCTCGGGGTAGAGCAATTCAACGGGATTGGTGCGCTGCAATTCGGCGGCGATGGCTTCTTCGTTGGCGAGTTCGTTGACCACAAAGCGGCCAGAGGCGATGTCCATGGTGGCGTAGCCGAATTGGCCGCGCAGCTCAAAAATGGCGGCCAGCAAGTTTTCTTGGCGCTCTTGCAGCAGGGCCTCGTCGGTAATGGTGCCCGGGGTGATGATCCGCACCACCTTGCGTTCAACCGGCCCTTTACTGGTGGCGGGATCGCCAATCTGTTCACAGATCGCGGCGGATTCGCCCCGCTGCACCAACTTCGCTAAATAGCCTTCAACACTGTGGTAAGGCACCCCGGCCATCGGAATAGGCTCGCCTTGGCTGCTGCCTCGAGCCGTTAATGAGATATCGAGCAGTTGCGACGCGCGTTTGGCGTCATCGAAAAACAGCTCGTAAAAATCGCCCATGCGATAGAACAAAAGCACGTCAGGGTGCTCCGCTTTGATCGCCAAATATTGGCGCATCATCGGCGTATGTTGTTCGGCGGCAGGCTTGGTTTTGGCCACAGGAGAACCCTCAGAAACTGGAATTTAATGCAAGGGCGCTATGATACCGGAAACTTCGATAGCTGCCATCGACGCTGAAATTTTACCTACAGGGTTGATACTGTACGGCCATACAGTATACTGGCCGCAACTTACTTATCCGGCATCGCCGCATTCGCCTACATTCGGAGCATGAAAATGGACGACAACAAAAAACGCGCGCTCAGTGCTGCACTCGGTCAAATTGAGAAGCAGTTTGGTAAAGGGTCCATCATGCGATTGGGCGATGCCACCGCGATGGACATTGAATCCGTATCAACCGGTTCATTGGGGCTGGACATTGCCCTTGGCATAGGCGGCTTGCCGTACGGCCGTGTTATCGAAATTTACGGCCCTGAGTCCTCGGGTAAAACCACCATGACCCTGCAGGTGATTGCCGAAGCGCAGAAGCAAGGCAAAACCTGTGCCTTTGTTGATGCCGAGCACGCACTGGATCCGGTCTACGCCGAGAAACTGGGCGTAAACGTTGATGAGCTGCTGGTCTCTCAGCCAGACACCGGTGAACAAGCGCTGGAGATCTGCGACATGCTGGTTCGTTCTGGTGCGGTTGACGTTCTGGTGGTCGATTCTGTGGCGGCCTTGACGCCAAAAGCAGAAATCGAAGGCGAAATGGGCGACTCCCACGTTGGTTTGCAGGCACGTCTGATGTCGCAAGCCCTGCGTAAGCTAACCGGTAACCTGAAGCGCTCTAACACCATGTGCATCTTCATTAACCAAATCCGGATGAAGATTGGCGTGATGTTTGGTAGCCCAGAAACCACCACCGGTGGTAACGCGCTGAAATTCTACTCTTCCGTTCGTTTGGACATTCGCCGCATCGGTGCCATCAAAGACGGTGACGAAGTAGTGGGCAACGAAACCCGCGTGAAAGTGGTTAAAAACAAAGTCGCGCCACCATTCAAGCAGGCTGAATTCCAGATCCTTTACGGCGCTGGTACCTCGAAGCACGGCGAGCTGATCGACTGGGGCGTGAAGCAGAAGTTGGTTGAAAAGTCTGGCGCTTGGTACAGCTACAAAGGCGAGAAGATCGGCCAAGGTAAAGCCAACTCAATCCGTTTCTTGAAAGAGAACCCAGCCATTTCGGATGAAATTGAAGCGCTGCTGCGTGAACAGCTGCTGGTCAAGGCGGCGCCAACCGAAGACGCTGAACAAGACGCCGCTGAACTGTCTTAAGATCAGTCTTTTGCGTCATCAGCAACAACAGCCAAGCCAAGATCCCTTGGCTTGTGCGGTGGGACTGTTGTCCCGCCGTGATCATAGCCGCGGTGAGCTGCATCGAAAGATGCGCGACCGCGGTTTTTCGTCGGAGCAAATCGCCGCCGCCATCGCCCGTGCCGATGACTTTGGCTACATCGACGACGAACGTTTTGCGCTGAGCTTTGTGCGCTACCGCAGCCAACGCGGCTTGGGGCCACAACGGTTGCGCGCCGACTTGCGTGAACGCCAAGTGGATAACGACCTAATTGCCGCTGCCTTGGCGCAAGAGGAGATCGATTTTTTCCAATTGTGCTTAGAAACTCGGCACCGAAAGTTTGGTGAGGCACTGCCTCAGGACTTCAAATTGAAAGCCAAACAACAGCGATATTTGGCCTATCGAGGCTTCTCGATGGATATGATCCGTTACGCCCTCTCCCCAAGCGAATAAAATCCGCTCAATTCTTTGCTCTTTTTCCGCTTAGACCCCCGCAAAGGCTGGTTTGCACCGGACGGTTGCGGATATACTTATTCGTTTAAATAAGCCGCTAAAAACTGCCGTGTAGACGCCCCCAACGTTCTGGTTATTGGGTGTCCGGCACTGTCTGACAATTCAGGATGACCGCATGCACATGACCACCGCCGAGATCCGCGAAGCGTTTCTTGAATATTTCCGTTCTCAAGGCCACGAACGCGTGGCGTCCAGTTCACTGGTTCCGCATAACGATCCAACCCTGTTGTTTACCAACGCAGGCATGAACCAGTTTAAGGATTGCTTCCTGGGTGCTGAGCAACGCAGCTACACCCGAGCGACCAGCGCCCAGCGTTGTGTTCGTGCCGGTGGTAAGCACAACGATCTGGAAAACGTGGGCTTTACCGCGCGTCACCACACCTTCTTCGAGATGCTGGGTAACTTCAGTTTTGGCGATTACTTTAAGCGTGAAGCGATCAAGTACGCGTGGGGCTTCCTGACCGAAGAGCTGCAGCTGCCAAAAGAAAAACTGTGCGTGACCGTGTACGAAACCGATGACGAAGCGTTCAAGATTTGGCACGAAGAGATCGGCGTGCCAGCGGAAGACATCATCCGCATCGGCGACAACAAAGGGGCGGCATTTGCTTCAGACAACTTCTGGCAGATGGGCGATACCGGCCCATGTGGCCCCTGTACTGAGATCTTCTACGATCACGGTGAGCAGCACTGGGGCGGCCGCCCTGGCACGCCGGAAGAAGACGGCGATCGCTTTATTGAGATCTGGAACATCGTCTTCATGCAGTTTAACCGTCAAGCCGACGGCACCATGGAGCCGCTACCGAAACCAGCCGTTGATACCGGCATGGGCATCGAGCGCGTTGCAGCCATTAAGCAAGGCGGCCACTCCAACTACGACATCGACATCTTCCAGACCCTGATCAAAGACGCCGCTGCCGTTGTTGGCACCGACGACTTAGACAACAAGTCACTGCGCGTGATTGCCGATCACATCCGCTCCTGTGCGTTTTTGATTGTGGATGGGGTGATGCCATCCAACGAAGGCCGAGGTTATGTGCTGCGCCGCATCATCCGCCGTGCGGTACGCCACGGTAACAAGCTGGGCGCCACTGACACCTTCTTCTACAAACTGGTTAGCAAGCTGGTTGAGGTGATGGGCAGCGCGGGCGAAGAACTGAAAGCGCAGCAGCCCGTGGTCGAAAAGGTGCTGCGTATCGAAGAGGAAAACTTCGCGCGCACCCTGGAGCGCGGTCTGCAGATCTTAAGTGAAGCGCTGGAGAACGTTGACGGCAAAGTGCTGGATGGCGCGACTGTATTTAAGTTGTACGACACCTACGGTTTCCCGGCGGATCTGACCAACGACGTGGCCCGTGAACGTGGCTTCGAAATTGACGAAGACGGATTTAAAGCCGAGATGGAAGCCCAGCGTCAACGCGCGCGTGAAGCCGGCAATTTCAACACCGATTACTCTAAAACCTTGGTGATCGACAGCGAAACCGCTTTTGTCGGTTACCAAGCCACCAGCGCCGCGGCCATCGTGCAGGGGATCTACGTTGATGGCGAAGCAGTAAGCCAATTGGCCGACGCCACCGAAGCGTTGCTGGTGCTGGATCAAACCCCATTTTACGCTGAGTCTGGCGGTCAAACCGGCGACAGCGGCCTGATCCGCACCGACGCCGGTCAGTTTGCGGTAAGCGACACCCAGAAGGTTGGCAATGCGATCACCCACAAAGGCAAGCTGATTGCCGGCGCCATCGCTCAAGGCGATGCGGTAACGGCCGAAGTGGATGCCGAGCGTCGTGACGCCATCCGCCTTAATCACTCAGCTACCCACCTGCTGCACAGTGCCCTGCGTAACATCCTTGGCGAGCACGTGGCGCAAAAAGGCTCGTTGGTGATGGCCGACCGTCTGCGTTTTGATTTCTCGCACCTTGAAGGCATGACTGCGGCTGAGCTGACCGCAGTTGAGGATCAAGTGAACGAACAGATCCGCGCAAACCACAGCATCAACACCGAACTGCTGGACATCGAAGCGGCCAAGCAAAAAGGCGCCATGGCGCTGTTTGGCGAAAAATACGATGACCAAGTGCGCGTATTGAGCATGGGCGATTACTCCATCGAACTGTGTGGCGGCATCCACGCCAACCGCACCGGCGACATTGGCTTTATTAAGCTGGTTTCGGAAGGCGGCATCGCCGCTGGCGTACGCCGGATTGAAGCGGTAACCGGTGCCGGCGCCATGGCCCACAGCCATGCACAGCAGCAACTGTTGAATGACACGGCGGCGCTGGTAAAAGGCGACGTTGGTTCGGTCACCAGCAAGGTAAAAGGCCTGCTGGATCGTAACCGTCAGCTGGAAAAAGAGCTGGAACAACTTAAGCAAAAGCTGGCTTCTGCCGCCTCTGCTAATTTGATCGACCAAACCATTGAGCTTGCTGGGGTGAAAGTTCTGATCAGCCAACTGGAAAATGCCGACAGCAAAGCGCTGCGTGGCATGGTTGATGATCTGAAGAACCAGATGGGCAGCGGCATTGTGCTGCTGGGCAACGTTGCCGATGGCAAAGTTGGTTTGATCGCTGGGGTAACCAAGGATCTTACCGGTAAAGTTAAAGCCGGTGAGTTGGTGAACATCGTTGCAACTGCCGTTGGCGGAAAAGGCGGCGGTCGTCCAGACATGGCCATGGCTGGTGGTAGCGATGTTGCGGCGTTGCCTGCAGCACTGCAAAACGCCCAAGCCTGGTTGTCAGACAAGCTGTAATTGGAGCCTGCGTGGCACTATATGTTCAAAAGTTCGGTGGCACTTCGGTTGGCTCGTTAGAGCGAATCGAAGCGGTCGCCGATCGCATTGCGCGCGGCGCTCGCGGCGGTGATCAGATTGTGGTGGTGTTGTCGGCGATGGCTGGCGAGACCAATCGCTTGTTGCAGTTGGCGCATCAAGTCTCGGCGGATCCCGATCCGCGCGAACTGGATATGCTCATGAGCACCGGCGAGCAGATCTCGATCTCGTTGATGGCAATGGCACTGCAAAAACGTGGTTTGAAAGCTCAGGCCTTACTGGGGGATCAGGCGCAGGTGTTAACCGACGCCCGCCACGGTAAAGCGCGGATCAAAGAGGTGGCAACGGATAAGCTTAACGGCTTGCTGGCGCAGCAAGTGATCCCCATTGTGGCGGGCTTTCAAGGCCGCACTAATGAGGGCGAACTGACCACCTTAGGGCGTGGCGGCAGCGACACCACCGCGGTGGCGATTGCGGCGGCGTTAAAAGCCGACGAATGCCAGATCTACACCGATGTCGATGGGGTTTATACCACCGATCCTCGGGTTGAACCGAAAGCGCGTAAGATGGACGCCATCACCTTTGAAGAGATGATGGAACTGTCCAGCTTAGGGGCGAAGGTTTTGCAGATCCGTTCCGTCGAGTACGCTGGCCGCTACAATGTACCTTTAAGGGTCTTGTCGAGCTTTGCGCCGGGGGAGGGCACATTGATCATGTACGATCAGGTTAATGGCAATGCGCCACTGGTGTCCGGCATCGCCTTTAACCGCGATGAAGCCAGCCTAACCTTGGTTGGGGTGCCCGATGAAGCAAGCGTAGCTGCACAAATATTGACGCCGATCAGTGACGCTGGCATTGAGGTCGATATGATTGTGCACACCACTACGGTAGCGGGTAAAGCGGACTTCACCTTTACCGTGCATCGCAATGATTTCTCTCAGGCAAAGTCGTTACTGGCACCAGTAGCCCAACGCCTTGGGGCGCAACACGTTAAGTCCGACAACAGCCTGTGTAAGGTGTCGGTCGTTGGCGTGGGCATGAAGAACCATTCTGGGGTGGCTAGCCGCATGTTCCAAACCTTGGGACAGGAGGGGATCAACGTGCAACTGATCTCCACCTCAGAAATTAAGATATCTGTCGCGATTGCTGAAAAGTACTTAGAGTTAGCTGTACGCAGTTTACACAGTGCATTCAATTTGGCCGCAGATGAGTAAATCCAACTAGGATGGCTATAGATTTAATCTGGTCTAACTTTATAATACTGTTAAAAGATTCTACCGCCGCTGCGGGATGAGTTAGATAGAGAGGAGCAAACGAATGCTGATTTTGACTCGCCGTGTGGGCGAAACGTTGATGATTGGTGACGAAGTTACCGTCACAGTGCTAGGTGTAAAAGGGAATCAAGTCCGAATCGGTGTGAACGCCCCTAAAGAAGTTTCAGTTCACCGTGAAGAGATCTACATGCGGATCCAAGCGGAAAAAGATGGCGGCAACGGACCAAGCGGCAACTTTTGATTTAAATAACCGGTGCAATCGCACCGGTTTTTTTATTTTAGGTTGAGCAACCATGGTTTTATTTGGGTTATTGCCATGGAACGCGAAAATCGGCATCTCGGATGCGGGTGCATGGTATGGCTATTTTTATGAATTATTACTAGAACGGTTGCGCTTGCCGCTGCTGTTTTGGGCAGGTTGATTGCACATTCAGCAGGTTGTTTAAAAAGCGCGCAAGCGACCATTTTAAGCCATAAAAAGGGTTTGACTTATTTTCGTCAAAACGTACTATACGTCCCGCAACGGAGAGATGGCCGAGTGGCTGAAGGCGCGCCCCTGCTAAGGGCGTATATCGTAAGGTATCGAGGGTTCGAATCCCTCTCTCTCCGCCATATTAAGAGAAGCCGCGCCGAGCGCGGCTTCTTCTTTTTAACTAGGTGTGAGCCAAAGTTGTTTTCGATGCGCCGGAAGGTGCTAAAATTCAGCGCTTGCAACTAACCTCCGAGTTACCGAGGCTAAACCGTACAATCTGCGCGCTCATAGCTCAGCTGGATAGAGTACCTGGCTACGAACCAGGCGGTCGGAGGTTCGAATCCTCCTGAGCGC
>NZ_CANLCI010000015.1 GCF_947489035.1 uncultured Ferrimonas sp.
CCGGGCGGTTCCGGCAATGATCTTTATGCCGCAGCTGGTCATGCACAATAAGTTCAACAGCTAATTGGTACACAGCCCTTTTTTGTGGGTTATTCATTATTGTTCCCCGCGGCGAATGCCCTGCGCTTTACCAATGAGAAGCTTCATATTCTTCAATAGCATCCCCATCCGCTAACATCGTTCCCTCCATTTAAAACTTCAATTTCAACTTGTTAGGCTCAAAAACCAAAAGCCATTGCAGCCGAATCACCAAGCAAAAAAATAAATGAAATTGGTGTAAATCACTAAATAAACCGCGCTGATGAGTGTTTATCCTCGACAGAGAGAAAAACCTAAATCATCACTAGTGGATATTGTATCCAATGCAGAGGTTGTTGCTGACATGCATTAGCCATGCCGCAGCAACAGCATTTTACAAATTCTTTACATGGTTTTAGGTTAGAAAAAGTTACACACATGATGTAGCTCATTGATATAAAACTAATTAGGGATGATTTTGTATGAAGGGAACTTTTCATTGCCGCATGACGGTTGCGGCTCTTGCTGTGGCCGCCACATTGGCAGGCGTACCGGCACAAGCGAGTAATGTGACCGGCTCCATTTATGGTCACGCCGAATCCGGCACCAGTGTCACCTTTGAAAGTAAAGCCACCGGTCTAAGCCGTACCATTACGGCAGACAGTGATGGTCGCTTCCGTTTTAAAGATGTGCCACCAGGAAAGTACACCGTGGTAACCGATAGCGGCGAACGTCGCGATATTATCGTCACCATTGGTACCGGTTCCTCAGTGATTTTTGGTAGTGATAACATGGAAGTTATCTCGGTATCGGGTTCGCGGATCAGTGCAATCGATACCACATCAACCGAATCAACCATGGTCTTTACTCAAGATCAGATTGAAGTCTTACCGGTTTCTCGCGATGTAACCTCGGTGGCGTTGCTGACTCCCGGTACTCAAAAAGGGGTTGCTGAGTTTGGCAATATCGCGTCGTTTGGCGGCTCATCGGTAGCAGAAAATGGCTTCTACATTGATGGCATGGACGTAACCAACATCAAAACCTTTTTGGCTTACGCTGCCCTGCCTTTTGATGCGATTTCGCAAACCCAGGTTAAAACCGGTGGCTACGGCGCAGAATATGGTCGCGCACTCGGTGGTGTTACCAACGTAGTAACTCGCAGTGGTACCAACGAATGGCAATTTGGCGGCGCGGTTTACTACACCCCAGACAGCCTTCGTGAAAGCGGCAAAGATGTGTTGGACCGCAGTGAACAAGACAACTTAGCGTACGCACGCTATGTGTCTGCGGACAAAAAAGATTCTCTTTCTTACAATGTCTCCATCGGTGGGCCACTGATTGAAGATACCCTCTTCTTCTACGCCAACATTGAAGGCCAAAAGTATGAAAATGATTGGTATTACAAAAGCACCAGTACCAATCAAGAGATCAGCTCACCTAATGCCTTGCTGAAACTCGATTACTACCTAACCGATGATCACTTATTCCGCCTGACTTACATCAACAATGAAAGTGAGCAGGATAAGGTGCTGTATAACAACCCTGATGGCCAAACTTACACCGGCTCTCATGGTGCAGTAGACACTGAATACACTGAAGAAAACGGCGGTGATATCTTGATCGCCGCCTACAGCGGCCAACTTACCGATGATCTTTCAGTAAACCTGATGTACGGCACGCTGACTCAATTAGATGACAACCGTAATCCACGCAGTTTGCCCGGTGGTGACTGTGCTTATGCCTGGGATACGTCTGGCGATCGCACTTGGACCACTCGCGAATACATTGGCTGTTGGAATCAGGTGCAAAGCACCGTTATTGATCCTGAATTTACCGACGAAAAAGATGAGCGCGACAGCTACAAGCTGGATCTTGAATACACTCTGGGTGATCACACCATCCGTGCGGGTTACAACAAAGAAGAGTTCACCTCTTACTCTCCAGGCGTGCAATATTCAGGCAACATCTATTACCGCTACATTGACGGTAATGAAGGCAACGGTGGCGTAGTCAACGGTACCGATGTTGGCGTTGGTACCCAGACTGTTCGCGTTCGTACCTACGAAACCCAGTCCGGCTCTTTTGGGGTTGAAAACGAAGCCTTCTACATTGAAGACAACTGGCAGATCAGCGACAACTGGTTAATCTACGCCGGGATCCGTAATGAAACTTTCAGCAACCTTGATGCCAATGGCGACATCTTTGTTGAGGCCGATGATTTATGGGCACCGCGCTTAGGTTTCTCTTGGGACATCAATGGCGACTCCACCCAAAAGTTGTACGGTAGCTTAGGCCGTTACTACATCCCGATTGCCGCCAACACCAACATTCGTGCAACCCGAACTGAAGATTTCACCCAGAAATACCATTTCGTTGATGGCTTTGATCCTGCCACGGGTGCACCCATTAACTTGGGGGCTCAATTCGGCCCAGAAGTGATCGATGAACAACGACCGGATCCACGCAATATCGCCGTCTCCGATTTAGATCCAATGCATCAAGATGAATTGATCATCGGCTATCAGCGCGAGTTAAGCGAAGACTGGACCGCTGGCGTTAAGTTGATGTACCGCGAAATCAAAGACGGCATGGATGATTTTTGTGCCCACGATGGTTTCATCAACTGGGCAGCCGACAACGGTTACGATAATTTCGACGATTCCACCCTGTCCGGCTGTTTGATTGTGAACCCAGGTAAAGACTTAAGCCTTTACATGGACGTAGAAAACGATGGCAACATGGTTCCAGTCACCATCTCCAATGATTACTTCGACTTACCCAAGTACGATCGCAGCTACAAGGGCTTAGAACTTACCCTTGAAAAAGCGATGTCTGACAACTGGAATATGAGTGCGTCGTACGTTTGGTCGAAAAGTGAAGGCAATGTAGAAGGTTACGTAAACTCCACCTTGGGCCAAGAAGATGCTGGGGCGACTCAGGATTTTGATCACAAATTGTTCCAAGACGGCAGTGATGGTTACTTGCCAAATGATCGTCGTCATCAGTTTAAAGTGTACGGTCGTTACGAGATCACCGAGGAGTGGTCGGTCGCCGCCAACGTCAATATCGCTTCTGGCACGCCATTAAGCTGTAACGGTTATATCCCATTAGACGACTTAAGCCCGGTTGATGAGAACAACTTCCGCAACTACAGTGCGTCCAGCTTCTACTGTAAAGATGAAAATGGTCAACCAACACTCAGCAGCCGCGGTGATTACGGTCGCACCGATTGGACCTACGATGTGGATCTGGGCGTAAGCTACGTGCCGAATTGGGCTGACCAAGCTCTGACGCTGAAAGTTGACGTATTCAATGCCTTTAACTTCGACGAAGCCATTGAATTCAACCAGCAGAAAGATTTGGCTCGTGACAACAATGAAGTAAATCCAAACTTCTTGGCGCCGACTGAGTTTCAAACCCCACGTTTTGTGCGCTTAACTGCACGCTATGTGTTCTAACTTAAAGCCAAGCTAAACTAAGCAACGCCCAGCAGCCTGCTGGGCGTTTTTTTTGCTTCAAAGCGCCCCCCACCGGCCCCGCATCAATCGCCGTTAGCCATTCTTTATGGACGAACGTAGTAGATTGATTTTTAATAGTTAAAAATCAATCTACGCCTGAAATCTCATGTTGAAAACGTTCGCTTATTTACTCGCTCTTCTGATGCTTTCATCTGAGGCTCAAGCCCAGTGGCATCAACAGCAATTTCAGGTAATGGGCACCCAAGCACGGGTTGAGCTGTGGTTAGTCGACCAGCAGCAAGCGCAGCACTTAATTCGCTCGGTACAGGATGAAATGCAACGCATCGAGCAAAGAATGAGCCCATACATAGCCAGCAGCGAACTCAGCCAGATAAACAGCAGCGCGGCCCAAACGCCATTACGGCTATCGGACGAACTGTTCGCCTTGTTATCTCAATCCGCCCAGATCAGCGCACTGACCAACGGCGCCTTTGATATCAGCTATGCCTCGGTGGGCTATCAATACGACTACCGCCAAGGCCAACGACCAAACAGCAAGCAGATCAGCGCAGCCCTGCCCGCCATCAACTACCGCGGCATCAAACTAAATGCACAAGCAAGCACGGTCAGCCTGAGCCACCCCAACCTTAAAATCGATTTGGGCGGCATTGCCAAGGGCTACGCGGTAAAACAGAGCCTCGCTTTGTTGCAACAAGCAGGGGTTGAACACGCACTGATCGCCGCCGGAGGCGACACCGCATTACTTGGGGATCGCCGCGGGCGACCATGGATGGTGGGGATAAAACACCCCCGTGCGGCCGCTCAAACCGCAGTGCACCTGCCATTAACCAGTGAAGCGATTTCAACTTCGGGGGATTACGAACGTTTCTTTATTGAAGATGGAGTGCGTTATCACCACATCATCAATCCAAAAACCGGCGACAGCGCTCGCGAAGTGGTGAGTGTTTCGGTGATAGGTAAGGATCCCACTCAGGTCGATGCCCTGTCGACGGCGGTGTTTGTGCTGGGATTAACCGAAGGCATGGCCCTTATCGACACCTTGGCGGGCTATGAAGCGATCATCATCGACAATCGGCAAAAATTACACTTATCTGCGGGGCTGGGTGCCCCCTAATCCAAGCCCATAGCAGCAATAAGCTGGCGTTGTCATACGCACACCCGCTTATCGCTTCGGCCTTTACACGATCGGCGCAAAGGCCGTCAGGGCGTCAAGCATGGCGGCGTTGCCCAAGCCCTGCCGAGGTGCCACGGCATTAAACTGCCCCTGTTCGCCATGCAACGCCATGTAGTTCAGCAGCACCGTATCCACCAGCAAGTTCACGTTGTTGGCCGAGGGCGCGGAAGCGGTATCCACCGAGGCATCGGCGCGCATAAAGCCAAGCTGTTGATGCCGCGCCATCTGCTCGGCATTGCTGCCCAACAATTGTGGCCGGCCGCTGGGGTTGTACACCAAAAAGAATGACGCACCGGTTGAAGAGTTATCGCCGGTCCATTCGCCCTTGCCGCGCCCTTCAACGGAATCATCAATGCGGCCATTACTGGCCACCGAACCATCGCTGAAAACGTACATCATCAACGGCTGATTACGCCGCGCCGCGTACTCTAAACAGGCGCCCATGCAGCGCCCCGCGCGCAGATCCCGCAGTTCGCCGGTGCCGCGCTCGCCGGTATGATAGTCAAAACCGCCCATGGTAACGGTGCCCGCACCAGAATAGCCGTTAACCACCAACTTCATGATGGAAGCGGTTTTCTGGAATTCACGTTCGGCGTCAAATTCCGCCATCGAGAAGATCCCACCGGGGCCAACGATGTCCGGATCCAGCAGCGGATTAAGGGTGGAAGGATCGCCAAAACGATCCGCCAGATCGGCACTTTTAACGTAACCGCAATTCACGAGATCTTTGATCACCGCATCGCGACTGATGTTACTGTTCACCGCCGCCATCTTGTGGGCGCTGATCCGCTGAATGCTCTCCATCACCGCCACCGCGTCTTGCTGCGACAACAACCCAAACAGATCACCAACGTCCACCAAGCCGGTAACGTCAGACGGTCGATCCACCTTGGTGGGGCGTTTACCCAAATCAATGAAATTGGCGGCGGCCATGGAATTGCCGCCGGAATCGGTGTTGCGCGAGCCGATCAACGGCATCAACGATCCATCTGCCCCTGCTGCGGCAATGGCGTACATCGGGTTGTGAGGGTTATTGCCGGTGTCGTTATCTGAACGGTTAGGGATCACCGCGCCGCTAATGCGCGAGGCGGTTTCTGGTGATACCCGCTCTAAGATCCCGCGCAGAAACTGCGAATCGGAATGAAAGGCTAAGCCCAGATCGGTATTGATAAAATCACTGATCCCCACATCGGGGTTCGCAATATTAGGCGCCATATCACCGGGCAAACCCAGCTTGTTATACCCTGCGGTCGACAGAAAATCTTGTTGGCCGCCTGCCCCGCCCACCAACACATTCGAGCCAGCAATGTTGGCACCGCCAGCCAAATCAAAGCTGATGAACGGGATCTTACCCGCCCCCTGCACATTGATGCCGCAACGGTTCCGCAGCGCTTCAAGATCCGGTGATAACGCCGCCCGAGCTTCGTTGGGGTTGGCAAATAAGCTCAACAACGACAAGCCCGCAATGGCTTGGCCACCCCGGCACAGACCCGCAGAGATAAACTCCCGCCGTGTCATCGGCTTACGGTGATCGGCAAACAGTAAAGGACTGTCGGGGTGCAAATGCTTTGGCTTACTCATGGGACTGTCCTTGTACGTTGTTGTCGGCGTAACGGGCCACGGCTAATGGCATCAACGGGGCGCAATCAGTGTCATGGTTCATGGCTATTGCACCAGCATTACGGCACTGGCCAGCACCGCCGCACAGCTGGATTTGGCGATGGTGCGCGTGCGCTCGGCGTTGCAGTTGCTGCCACACACCGACAACCGCTCAATCAAGCCGTCAAGCTCGGTACTGATCAGTTGTCGCTGGGGCTGACTGGTTAACGCCAATGGCATTAACTGATCCAGCAGGGGCACTAACAGCAACGGTCGGTTGGCGGGGCTCAATGCCTGCGCGGGCGCCTGGCTAAAATCAACCTGCGGCAACCAACGGCTGCGGATCAGCGGATCCTCCACGGCGGCATCGCAATAGGCGATAGCCAACTGGGTGATCCCCATCTGCTGCGCCGAGATAAAGGTGTCGATGTTATCGATACTGGGCAATTGGCGTTGCACTAACTGGTAGGTGGCGGCCGGTTTCGGCGCGCTTTGGGCAACCCCGGTCAGTACGCTCATGCTGTGATTAATTTCTGCGAAATTACGCACGCCGATGTGGGCGGTTTCGCTGTTGGCTGGCATTGCTTCGGGAGTGATAAACACCCCTGGCACTCGCACATTGGTGTGCTCCCCGAGCTGCTCAAAGGTAAGGAAAAACTCGTCGTTACTGGCGCCCTTCTCTAGCCCAATAATGGTGCCAAGGGTCGACAGCGACAGGGGTTCAGCCAACGCTTGCCCCGTGCCGATCAGGCTCTCCAGATTGGCGTAAGCCTGCCCTTGGGCGCTCTCTTTGCCATTAATGCCAAGGCGCATTCCCTTTATCTCAAAACCCTCGCTAACCGCGCTGCCATCAATGTTCACCAGCGAGGCCTGGCTAAACAAGTAACTGTAATTATCAAACTGACTGACTTCGAACATCACATAGGTGTTGGGCAGATCCATTAGGTGGCTGATGGAGAACAACAGATAGAATTTTTCCCCAACGCCCACCTCGTAGTTTTGCTGGATCTGCTCGGCTGTTAACTGGCGGTTGTAGATGGCTAAAAGGCGAATGTCCCCCTGCCACACATGCTGGTTCGAGGCTTCCCGGCCTAAGATCAGCGCAAAGCTGTCGTCCCAACCGGCCAGCGGGGCGATGTCGTCATCCGCCACCTCAATCAATTGGCCATTAACGTAGATTTTGCGCCCTTCCACAGCGTTGTAGCTCAGCACCACGTGTTGCAAGGTGGCCTGCAACACTTCATCCGCATCTGGCGTGCTTAAAGCCGGATCGCCGTTGCCGTTAGTGGCTTCCGTTCGCAGCAAGAAATCGTAGTTGTATTGGGTTTGGCCAAGGGTAAAGTTGCGATCGTTGTCGCCCGCAGAGTAAGTCACAATGCGGGCGGGCCCTTCCTGGGTCACGTTGCTTGGCGTTACCCACGCTTCGACGGTGAACTCGTTGGTGGCACGGATCAAGTCATGCAGCTTTTTGCTGCTGGCGGTGCTGGCCTGCGCTTTGCCGTTGTTAAAGGCTAGGCCCCAGCTGCCCAGCCACTTCACCTCTCCAGACAGGTTTAAGTTGGCCGCAGGGCTGATCCCAGAGGTATCGAAAGCAACACTGCCCTCGCCCGCTTTAAATTGGTACAGCGCGATCAGATCGGATTCATAACGGCCGCCGCTTGAGGCGGTGATGCCGTCGGTTAAACGCAGCCCTTTGGATACCACCATCTCGGGCGAGATCGCATCCACGTCAATGGCATCACTGAACGCTTGGATCGCCGCCAGCATTTCGGCGCTGTTGTCTTGGCAGTTGCTCCAACAGTTATGGAATTCACTGCCAAGGCGTACGACCAAGCGCGACTGCGACGGCTCATCAATGTTAAACACCTTTGTGGCCGCGTCATAAGCAAGATCGATGTCGTTACTGGCGAAAAACGGCGAC
Source organism: uncultured Ferrimonas sp. (assembly GCF_947489035.1). Classification (GTDB taxonomy): domain Bacteria; phylum Pseudomonadota; class Gammaproteobacteria; order Enterobacterales; family Shewanellaceae; genus Ferrimonas. The sequence goes on from NZ_CANLCI010000015.1 coordinate 8,192, forward strand.
TGCGGCGTATCCGCCCCTTCGTTGTGGCACTGGGCACAATATTGATTCAATAAGGGGTACAGTTGCTGACTAAATAGCGTGGTATCTGCCGGATAATTTTTACTGGCACCGGGTTCACGCAGGATCGGTGCCGTCAGTTCAATGGTGGTCACCGCACTGACTCGTTCATCAGACCACAGCTTGATCCATTGCGCCATGGTTTCACCACAGGCGCTGTCGCTGCTTAGCCAGCAGTTATGGCCACCGGCCACTTTATCCACCAAACGCGAGGCGGCCGGATTGGTTAAATCCACCAGCGGCAAGGTGGCGGCATAGGCGTCATTCACGTCTTCATTGCTGGCAAAGTACGGCGCTTGAGCGCCTTCGGTATGGCAGGAGCCGCACTTATCTTGGCTGGCGATGTTGTCCCACAGCGACACTTTGTACTTTTGAATGTCAGGGGTCGATGGCGCTGGGCCAAGGTACTCGTTTGAAGGTTGTTCCTGCGGCGGCGGTGGGTTGGGTTCTACGTCACCGCCACCACAACCGGCCAACAGTGCCAGTACCGATAAGGACAGCGCCCACTGAGATGCAAAATGGCTCATGGTTACTCTCCCATGCAGTAGGCGCCGACTTCAGCAAACGCGCGCTTTAGCTGATAGTCGTGCTGTTTAAATGAAGCGGTCGTTGCGCTGATCTGAGCCAGATCCGCTTCCGATTCAGCGTCGCGCAAACAGACGGTATTAAAAACCTTTTTCACTTGGCACTGGGCAAACGCGGCGCTGTTGGCCAGCTCTTGCCCCAATGATTTGGCGCCACTGCCTTGGCCACTCAAACTCGGATCCCAGCCCAAATGCTGATTGACCCCTTGGCGCCAGTAGTTACGCCATTGGTCATCTTCGGTCACATAGCCGTAGGGAAAGGTGGTGGCATTAAGGTGGTATTTGGCCTGCACCCGACGGCCGGTTTGCGGATCGGTCATGCCACTTTGGTTGTAACTTAACCGGCCAGAATCACCATTAGGATCGCCATCGCGATCAAACTGATAATCGTAATAAGCAAACGCCTGCGCCAACGGATCCATGCCACTATGGCAAGCTAAGCAGTTGTTCAAAAACAAACGGCTATCGCCACCGGGGCTGCGGCTTACGTCTTGGCGAATGCGATCCGGCGAGCGGGTGTTGTCCTTCAGCGGTTCCAGATCGGTGCAAAGGTGATTCATTAGGGTAAAGCGCAGCATTGCTCGGTTGGTGCCTAAGTAGAAAAACGATTTGGCGGCGGCACGGCTGGTTAGCACCCCAGCGGTCGCCGTTATTGGCAACCCCGTGACACTGGCCTGAGACACCGCTTCCAGCCCCTGTTTTAAATCAACAAAGCCTTGTTCTAGCGCCAGATAATGATCGTTATTACTGCGGTTATAAGGGGGTAACCCTAACGATTCTCGGCCGACATAAAGCAGATCCCCTTGCAGGATCTGGCGAAAGTCTACGTCATCACGTATCGCGCCTATCACCGTGGCGCTGTAATCGTTAAGGGGTTCGAATTTGTCTTGATCGATGTTGGTCCAAGGCGCGGCAAACAGTTTTAACGTGGTGGAGTAGAACGCCGGAGTCTCCATCGCTAAATAAGCCGCTTCGATTGGCCGATTTTGATCCAGCAAGGCCGCGATGGCAGTTAACTGCGCCTCATTGGCGGGCACTCCGGCAAGGCGATCGTGCAGTCGCTTCGCTTGCTCAAGCGTGCCGGCCAGGCTGGCAGTGGCGAACAATAATGAAAAAATGGCGCTGCTGGCTAATGAAATTAACCGCCCGCTTTTTGACCTTTGTCTCTTATATTGACGCCCACGCCGGCAGCTTAATCGACCAAGATCCCTCGTCATAGCGACTCCCTGTCACTACATTGCAAAATAAAACATTGAATAATGGCAATTAAACTCACATTTGCTGGGGAGAATAAACTCGTAATTCAATTTTCATTTACCGGCATCCATCCGGCCAGTGCAAAATAGTCTTGTTAAAAAATTGTTGAAATCCTGATATCCACTGGCAATAATGTCAAGGTTAATTGCAGCGTCGATAGCATTATCTCGCGGTATTCTCTTTTAGTAGGAAATTTCAATGGCGCCGTCGCATGGATGCAAGGCAGGGTTTCTGTTAAGCCTTGCAGTCTTATCAGGGTGCGACACCGAAACCGCAATCCGCAGTGAACAACCGGATCCCGTTTTGGTGGAATACCCACTGGTTTATCTGCAACGTGCGCTGATTGACGATCCTGACAATAGCCTGATTCGTGCCCCCAGTTTCGACTTGCGAGATCCCGCCAAATTTAACCCCGGCGCAAACCTATATATAAAAAACAATGCATTAGCTGATACCGTTGCGATTAATTTAACCGCCGAATTATTTGCTGATGCTGGCCCCATCGACATTCGTGATCTGTCGGTTTCAGACGATGGCGACAGCTTACTGTTTTCCCTGCGAGCCCCAGAATTAGAAGGGGTGGATGAAGCGCTGCAACCCAGCTGGAACCTATGGCGTTACCAGCATTCCAGCCAGCAACTGCAACGGCTGATCAGCAACGATAATCTGGCAGAGCAAGGGGACGACTTGATGCCATCGCTTTTGCCGGATGGGCGCATTATTTTTGCCTCAACCCGGCAACGTTTATCGCGGGCAATATTATTAGACGAAGGCAAACCCCAATATACCTTTATTGACGAACGCCGTAATAATGACGTGTTTAATATTCACGTTATGGAAGCCGATGGCAGTGCCATCAAACAACTCAGCTTTAATTTAAGCCACGATTTTTATCCGTTAGTGCAGCAAAACGGTAAAATTCTATATAGCCGCTGGGATGCAATGGGCGGCGAGCACGGAATAAACCTCTACCAGATGGATCCCGATGGCAGTGAAAACCAGATAATGTTTGGTTGGCACTCGCATCAACAGCAATTTGAACAACAACTTGAATCGATTGAATTTGTAAAGCCACAACAGTTAGCAAACGGCCACATTTTACTGTTGCTCAATGGCCGCGATGAAAGCCAACTGCAGAAACGCCCCGTCACCATCAATCTCGACCAATTCAGCGATAATCAACAACCCATTGATGGCAGCACCAGCACCGACACCGCCATGGCCGATTTCGTTTTAGCCAACTTGCCGTTCAGTTTCTCTGAACAGCTCAATCAAAACGGCCGCTTGAATGCACTCTACCCGTTACCGGATCACAGTGAACGCTATCTGCTGAGCTGGGATCTGTGTCGGGTATTAGTCGATGACGTACTGCGCGGCTGTGGCCAATTAAGCGCCGAACAACTGGCCGCGGATAACGTGCAACCCGCTCCAGCCTTGTACGAACTGTGGCTGCTCAACAACGCCGAAGGCACCCAGCAACGGATCGCGACCAGCAGCGAAGGGATGGGGATCACTGAAGCGGTAGTGATGCAGCCGAGTTTGCAACCCAAAGCCTACATCGCCGATAAAGTGGCGGGCAATGAGCTGGATCCCCAGTTGGTCGAGCAGCTCTCTGGCGCGCTGCACATCCGCAGCGTTTACGACTTTGACGGCAACGATCTGAGCGTTTCGGCCAACAACCCCAACGGCATCGCTGCTTTAAGCGATCCGGCGCAAACCCGTGCCAACGAACGCCCTGCGCGTTATCTGCGGGTTTTACGTGGCGTGCCAATGCCGCCGGACGAGGTGCGCGACATCGCCAACACCGATTTTGGCCGCAGCCGTAACCAGTTAATGCGCGAGATCCTAGGGTACGCCCCGATCCAGCCCGATGGTTCGGTCAAGGTGCAGGTGCCTGCCAATGTGCCGCTGGCGATCAGCGTATTAGACGGTGACGGTCAACGCATCAGTGATCGCCATCAACAGTGGATCAGCCTGCGCCCTGGGGAAACCCTCAGCTGCAATGGTTGCCACAGTCGCACTAGCAGCCAACCCCACGGCAGGCTTGATGCCCAACTGGCCAGCATCAACAACGGTGCCGCAGGCGGCTTCCCCTTCCCCAACGCTTCCGAGCAGATCATCCCCGTACAGGGGCAAACCATGGCAGAAGCCGATGCGATGGTGAATGGCTTAACGCAGCTGAGCGCTAATTTAAGTTATCGCGACATCTGGACCAACCGCGCCAGCGGCCAAGCCAATGCCGATGAACAGCTTAGCTATCAAGCCCTTAGTACCGCCGCCCCAGCGGGCAGTGCCTGTTTTGATAATTGGACTCCCTATTGCCGCTTGCAGATCAATTACGCCGAACACATTCAACCCCTGTGGGACACCCCAAGGCAGACCGTGGATCCAGACAGCCAAATGTTGCTGGCGGATAACACCTGCACCCGCTGCCACAACCTTGTTGATAGCGACAACCTCGCGCAGGTGCCGGCCGGACAATTAGCACTGCTGGCTGCCCCCTCCCCCGATCAGCCCGCTCACCTCAGCAGTTATCGCGAACTGCTTTTTAACGATCTAGAGCAGGAAACCATGGATGGCATCTTGGTTGATCGGCTGATTGAAGTGCTGGATGACGAGGGCAACGTGGTGTTCCAAACCGACAACGACGGCGAACTGATTTTGGATGACGAAGGCAACCCGATCCCGTTGCTGACCACGGTGACGGTTCGGCCGATCCTAAGCCCCAATGGCGCCCGTTCCAGTGCTCGCTTCTTTGAGGTGCTCAACAACCCTACCCACCAAAATATGATGTCGGCTGATGAATTACGGCTGCTCAGCGAATGGCTGGATATTGGCGCCCAATACTACAACACCCCTTTCTACCCACTGCCGTGATCATCATGCCCTGTTTGTCTTATTGTCTGTGCCGCTGTGGCGCTCACCGAAGGAACGCCAAGTGAAACACCTCCCATCGCTGGCGCTCTGCCTTGTCTTCTGTTCGTGGTTTGCCAATGGCGGCAACAACCCGCTGCTCACCACCATCGCAGTGCCGTTGGTTGAGCTGCATTCCGGCCCCGGCATCGGTTATCCGGTCGTGCAGGTGCTTGAGCAAGGTGAAGACGTCACCTTGCTGTTAACGCGCACCAGTTGGATCAAGGTACAGGATAAACGTGGCCAGCAAGGCTGGGTGCCTAGCCAAGCACTCACCGGCTTGTTGTACCAATCGCAACCGTTACTGAACGCTCAAGCCAACCCCAGTTTTGCCCTGCGTCACTGGGAAAGCGGCGTGCTATATGGCGATCTGGAAGGCGCCAACTTCTACAACATCTACGCCGACATCGCCTTGTCGGATGTGTTCAGTGCCGAACTCTCGGCCGGCAAAGCCCTTGGCAAAATATCCGACAGCAGCCTATTTGAACTGATGCTAATGAGCCACCTGGTGCCGGAATGGCCAGTGGTGCCCTACGTCGGCATCGGTGGCGGCTACATCAGCACCTCGCCCCACGGCGTGATTGCCGATGGCATCAAACGAGATCACGCCTTAATGAGCGCCACCAGCGGCATCAAATACCACATTAGCCGTAATTTCATCGTGCGAGCCGAGTACCGTTTATCGCTGGCACTGACCGATCGTGACCAAAACGAAGAGATAGAAACATGGAAAATTGGCATCGGCGTCTTCTTTTAACGCCGACCTTAGTGCTGGCCAGCATGGTGGCCACGCCGTTGTCCGCGCAAACCGCCCCCCAAGATCCCGTTCCCGTGCCCGCGGATGTGGATCGGCGCGACGTGGTTGACGATCTGCTCGACAGCGAAAATTTCGAGTTCGGCCTGCAAGGCGGGATCATCAGCGTAGAAGACTTTGAGAGTAACCCTTGGTTCAGCGCCCATCTGGGCTACCACCTCAGCGAGTATTTTTACGTTAAGGCACGTTACGCCTTAGCCGACGCCGGCGAAACCAGCTTTGAAAAGCTCAGTAACACCGCACCGTTGCTGACCGATGCCGAACGCGAGCTGCGCTACTACGGCCTGAATATTGGTTACAACCTCTTTCCCGGCGAGATTTTTGTCAGCCCGGATTGGGGCTTTAACAGCGTGTTTTCCATTGAACTGGGCGGTGGCAGCACCGAATTTGCGGGGGATGAACAGTTCACCGTCGATCTGACCACCAATTTCCGAGTGTTTTTAACCGATTGGATCGCATGGGACATCAGCATGAGTGACTACGTGTTCAACACCGAAGTCACTGGTGCCTCTAAAACCACTCACAACCTTACATTCGCCACCGGTGTTGCGGTCTATTTTTAACCGCAACACCCGTACAAAAGGATTTGCAGATGTTGAAGTTAATCGGTCATGGACGACAGCTGCTGGCCGCCGCCAGCTTGCTGCTCTGTACTCAAGTGCAGTCGGTGGAACTGGGCGAATTGGCGCCAGATTTCACCCTTAAAAGCTTAAGCGGCAGCAACCTCAATCTCGCGGAACAGCGTGGCGACATTATGGTGATCAACTTTTGGGCCTCGTGGTGCGGCCCTTGCCGCAAAGAGATGCCCATTTTGGATGAGATGCAGCAGAAGTATCAGGACTTAGGGGTGCAGATCTGGGGCGTCAATGTCGAGCAAGATAACCAAGCCGGACGGCAGTTCCTCGCCAATTTAAACACCGAATTACGCTTCCCGATCCTATTCGATGCCAACAACGATTTGTCTGAGTCCTACAACGTGATCGCCATGCCCACCACCGTTATCGTTGATCGCGATGGCAAGGTGCGGCAGGTGTACCACGGCTACAAAGATGGCTATGAAAAGAAATACGAGAAAACCATCAAAAAGCTGATCCGAGAATAATCACATGACTGCGTTTAACTGTCGTCGCTGCGCCAAGCTCGCCCTGCTTACCGCCCTGCTGGGGCTAAGCGGTTGTTCAAGCCTTGGGATCGAACCTTGGGTAAAGCCCTATGAACGCCAAAATCTGTCGGATCCGATCATGAGCTTTAACCGTCATCCCATCGCTAATATGCATGTGGCGCACGTGTTAGAAGGCCGAGAAGCCGCCCGTGGCGCGGAAGGTACCGGAGGCGGTGGCTGTGGCTGTAACTAACTGCACTTGGGGTGGCGCCGCCGCAAACCTTAGCACCACGCTTCTAGGCGTTTTACTGCTTACGCTCACCAGCGGCGGTGCTTATGGCGCCATTTTGCCGCCGGATCGTGCCGATGTGCTTTACCACAGCTACCACGGCGGCGGCATGAGCATCGACGGCCCCGCCTTATTGATCCGCAAGAAAGCCAGCGAATCCGTGGCCGTTAGCGCCTATTACTACTTAGACAGCATCTCATCGGCGTCGGTGGATGTCATCAGTACCGCCAGTCCCTACACCGAAGAGCGCCATGAAGGTCAACTGGGGTTGGAATACCTGCGCGATAAAACCTTAATTGCGCTAAGCCTACGCCAAAGCGACGAAGACGATTACCTGTCTCGTTCCATCGGCTTGAGCGTGTCGCAAGACACCTTTGGCGATCTCACCACCCTCAGTTTGGGCTTGGGCTACGGCGACAACGACATCGGCCGGAACGGCGACGACAACTTCAGCGCCCGCAGCGAACAATACCGAGTCAGCGCCGGATTAAGCCAAATTGTGAGTCGTAATCTGACAACCCAACTCAATATCGAAGCGATCGCCGATCAGGGTTTTCTGAATAACCCCTATCGCACCGTGCGCTACCTCGACAGCACCATTCCAGCAGGGGTGGGTTACCAAGCGGAAGTCTACCCCGAGACCCGCAACTCGTTCGCGGCTAAAGTGTCCGCCAGCTACTTCCTGCCTTATCGGGCTGCCCTACTCGGCCATTACCGCTACTACCGTGACAGCTGGGAGATCAGCGCCAACGACATCGAGTTAGGTTATCGCCAGCCGCTGCTGCAGCAGCTCGAACTGGAGCTGAAACTGCGCTACTACCAGCAAAGCCAAGCGGAGTTCTACAGCGATCTGTTTGCCTTTCGTGATGCGCAAAACTATTTGGCTCGCGATAAAGAGCTCAGCGAATTTAACAATTACACCCTTGGCCTTGGGCTGACCTACCAACTGCCAGCAACGTTAACCATCGCCGATCTGCCCTCGGAGATCTCGCTGCAATGGGATCACATCCGTTTCGATTACGACAATTTTCGCGATCCCACCGCCAGTGGCGGTGTCGGCAATGAACCCTTTTACCAATTTTCCGCCAATGTGGTGCGGGCCTTTTATAGTCTGTATTTCTAATGGAGTGGCGTGCAATGATCTCAGCTTTACTGTCCAAATTTGCTCAGCAACTTAATCTGTTGGCGTTGTTACGCGCCATCGCCATTGCGGTGTTGCTGCTCGGTGCCAATGCCGCCAACGCGAACGACAGCCCGCCGCCCCAAGCCCCCGTTCTCAACGACAGTGAACTGGCTCTGCAACTTGAACAGCTTAAAAGTCAGGTGCTTAAACTCAATCGCGATCTGTTTATCTTGGAAGAGGATCTGTTGTTTCCGGCCAGTACCCAGTTAGCGGTGTTTGTGTCGGTGGATGTCGGCCGGTTCTTCCGGCTTGATGGCGCCGAACTGAAAATTGATGGCCAAGATCGGGTTGGCTTTCTCTATACCGAACGGCAACGCCACGCCCTTGAGCAAGGGGGGATCCAACGCCTCTATCTGGGCAACATCAAAACCGGCCAACACCAACTCACGGCCATCTTCAGCGGCACCGATCGCGAAGGTCGGCCAGTCGAGCGGGCCATCAGCCATCAATTCAATAAAGAAGACGATGCGGTGATGCTGGAATTAAAAATCACCGATGTAGAAAGCAACCTGCGGGCCAAGGTGCAAGTAGAGCAATGGCAGCTGTGATCCCCACATCGTGGCTAACGCCAGCGCAACCAAAAGCATTAACTCCAAGGCCACGGCGTTTAAGCTCGTCGCGCCTAGATCGCTCGCCACAAACCACGGCCCGTCGTTCATGCTGGCGGCGCCATGCGCTGCTAACGCTGGGATCGCTGCTTTGGCCATTATCCGCGCCCGTCTTGGCAGCGGCTCAACCCCAGCCGTTGCTGCCGCAACAGCAAGCGGCCGTGCCACCAATCGCAGCGCCGCAGTTATCAACCGCCTTGCAAGACAAGCTCTATCGCCAGGCGCTCTATTACTACTTTGCCGGGGATTTTAACGGCGCCTTGCGCCAGCTGAGCCTGAACCAACAACGTTACGGGGCAGGCAACAGTAAAACCCAGCTGTTTGCCGCAGGGTTACAGGTGAATCTTGGCTTACACCAGCAAGCCAGCGACACCCTGATTGCGCTCAGCCACGCCCGCCCAACGGACAGTCAAGCCAACGTCAGGACTAACCCGGCATCGGCGCAGTTAACGCTGATAGCCCTACTGCAACTGGCAGAACAACAACTGCAGCAAGGCCAAGCGCCGCTGGCGCAGCAAGCGTTAGCGCAGATCACCGCCGTGACACCGGCTTATCGCAATCAATACCTGATCTTAAATCAGTTAGCCTATTGGCCTCAGCCCGCGCCGCCGCAGGCGTTGGTGCCGTTGCAACCACAGAGCCTGAGCCAAATTTCGCTAGAGCGTGCCTATCTATTGCTGAATCGGGCATTACGCCACCTGCAACAGCAGCAGTATCAACAAGCCGAGCCGCTGTTATTGGCGGTCAAGAACAACCGCTGGCCCCAACAACAGCGCCCCTTTTGGCAACAACTGTTTTTACCTTGGCAACCCCCTGCAGCCCACAGCGACGATCAGCAACAACAGCAACAAGCCGCCAGCGATCAAGCCCGTTTACTGCTTGGCCAACTGTATCTACACCAGCAGCAATTTGCACAAGCCCAACAGCAGCTGCAGCAATTTCCAGAGCACAGCCCCTTTGCCCAGCAAGGCTTGTTTATGCTGGCCCATGCCACCGCCCAAAATGGGGATGCTCAGTTAGCACAGTCGCTCTTTGGCGCTACGGCCAGCCGTTATCCTCAATCGCAATTAGGGTGGCAAGCGGCGCTGCTGCAAGCGGACTCGTTGGCACAACAGCAGCAACTGGATGCCGCCGCCGGTGGCTACCAGCAAGCACAGCAGCATTACCGGCAACAGCAACAGCAACTGCAGCAGTTTAGCCAAGCGATCGACGCCAGTGCCGATCTGCTGCAGTTAGCACCAAGCCTGAACAACGACCAACACAGTCAGTGGCTGCAGCAAGCCCTGCAACACCCGAATCTTGCGGCCAAGTTTGCTGGCTTAACCGAGCTAAAGCAGCTGCACACCATGGTGCAGCAACAACAGCAGCAAAGTGATTGGTTGGGCCAAGGGCTGACGTTAAACCAGCAACGACGCCACACCTTGACCCAGCAACAACAGGCGAATCCAACGGCGCCACAGTTAGCGCAACTGCAGCAGCAAATCAGCGAAATTGAACAGCTGATCGCCACAGCAGCGCAACATCAAGATGGTCAGCGCTTTGCCAATCAACAGCAACAACAGTGGCTGCAGCGACTGAATCGCAGCCAGCAGAACATCGATATGATCAGCAACCAGCGCAACACCCACGAGTATCAACAGCGGTTGCAGCGGCTCAAAGGCGTGTTGCACTGGCAACTGCAAAGTCAGTTACCCCAGCGTTTGTGGCAACACCGGCGTCTGCTGCAAGGGGTACACCAGCAGTTGGCGCAAGCCCAATCGCAACAGCAGACGCTCAGCGGCTTAATGCAAAAGCAACCGCAACTGGCCAAGCTGCAACAGCGCCATCGTGTCAACGCCAACCAAATTGCTGGCCTGAACGTAAACATCCGCCAACAGCAACAGCAGTTAACGGTTGCCATCCGTCATCAATTGCAGCAATTCATTGCCCAACAACAGCAGCTGTTAACCCAATACACACTGCAAGCTCGCCACGGGTTAGCCCGTACACTGGAACAGATGGCCGCCGCTGCCCCCAACCAACAATCAAGCGCCACCAGCCAAGGAACGCGGCAATGACGCAACTGGAGAAGCCCGTTAACGTCAGCTTAGGGCAGCGAAAAAAACCAATGCCACGGCCACGAACAAACCGCACGGTGCCCAGCGCCGTGGCGCTGTGGCTGTCGTTCAGCCTGAGCGGTTGTTCATTATGGAGCGAACCAGAACAACGCATAGCGCGATCCACCTTGGCCGATGTGGCAGCGCAGCAACCCAGCATGCCAGCGCCGCTGCAGCTCAGTGCCAGCCAACGCAGTGCCAAGCTGGCAACCATCTACCAGCAATTGCTGCAGTTAGAGCCAAGCCCAACGGTGCGAGTTGATATCGCTTATCGTCTTACCCAAATCAATACCAATCGGTTTGAACAGCAAACGTTCGATGCCGAACCCACGCTGACGCAGCAGACGCTGGCTCAACAGATGGCGAACCAGCAGCAACAATTGCAACAACTGATAGGCGACTACCGACAGCTATTGCAGCAGTTTCCCCAGCGGCCGGAAAATGAACAGATCCGTTACCAGCTGGCGAAGGCGTTGGCGCTGCAAGGGAAAACCGATCAAAGCCTGCACGAAATGGAGTTGTTACTGCAGCGATTTCCGACCAGCCAGTACCGAGCAGAGCTGCACTTTCGTCGCGGCGAGATCTACTACAACCGAGCCGACTACCCCAACGCCATTGGCGCCTACACCGCGGTGTTGCACAGCGACAACAACAGCAACTACCGCATCAACAGCTTGTATATGAAAGGCTGGTCGCAATTTAAGCTGAACCGGTTTGCCGCCGCCAACAGCAACTTTATCCAAGTATTGGATGCGGTCATTGATGCCGCCGACGCCAACCAAGACGCGGCAGCCACGGCTGAGTTTGATTTTGCTCAGCTCAACAGTCGCCACCAGAACCTAGCCAACGACAGCCAGCGGGTACTCAGCATCTCCCTCAGCCAGCAACAGCAAGCCAACTCATTGCTGCAACTGATTAAGCAGCAGCCTGACTCAACCCAGCTGCCCCGTTATCAGCATCTGTTGTTTGCCAATTTGGCTGAATTTTTACTGCAAAAAGAGCTGATCCACGACGCTCAGCGCAGCTACAACGCCTACATAACCTTGGCTCCAAACAGCATTTGGGCGGCGCGCTACAGCCAACCGTTGCTGCAGTTGTACCAACGCCAAGGCAAGTTTGCGGCGATGCGGCAGTTGCAGCGGCATTACCTGCAGCAATACGGTTTATCCAGTGATTTTTGGCAGCAGGCCAGCTCGCAACAACAGCAAGAGTTACTGCCACACTTGCTTAAATTTGCCGATCAACACAGCCGTCGCTTATACGCCAGCAGCCAGCAATTAACCGATGGCACTGCGCGGGCACGCGGCTTCGCCAACGCCGCCAGCGCATTCGCGGTGTACCTGCAGTTGGCACAGCTGCCACAGGCGCAAGCCCTGCTAAGCAGACCGATTGAGGCCGATCGTTACCTGATGGCCGATGCCCACTTTGAAGCGCAGCAATATGCCCCCGCGTTGCGGCAATACCAACAGCTCGCCTACCCTGCCCGCCCAGCCACCGATCCCGAGGCGGCACAGCGCCAACAACAGGCGGCCTATGCCACCACCGTGACCGCCCGCCAGTTACTCAGCCAAGCGCAAGCGAAGGCAGACGTCAGCTCCGACAACGTGGCCACGTTAACCCAGCAGCGACAAGCACTGGATTGGCAGTTTATCGAACACTACCCCCACGATCCGCGGGCACTGGAGCTGGCCAATCAAGGGGCGCAACTGGCCTTTGATGATAACGACCACCCCAGCTTGCTCCGTTATCGCGACTTTGTATTGCAGCGCCATAATTTCATGCAATCGCAGCAGCTGGCCGCCTTAGAGGGTCAGCGCATATCCCTTGGCAGCATCAATTCGCTGTCGGGCACCGCGCTGCAACAGTTGCAACGGGTGACTCAATTGGTGGCCCACAGCTGGTATCAACAAGAGCAGTACCAACAGGCTGAAGCCGCCTACCAATTGGCGCTGCAGTTTGTGGCCCCCAATTTAGCGCACGGCACCGACCGCAAGCCGGCAGCGGCCGACCGCGCCGCGCAAAGCCGAGCCGAGATGCGGCAATTGTTGGCATCCAGCATCTATTTTCAGGCTCAGCAGCTGCAACCCGATGAACCGCAGCAAGCGGTGGCGCAGTTGCTGCGGATCGGAGAGGTGGTGCCGGAGTCTGATTATCGTCAAAACGCAGAATTTGAAGCGGCCAACTTATTGCTGCAACAGCAGCAATGGCAACAGGCGATTGCCGTTTTGCTGCCCTTTGCCCAGCGTTACCCGGATCACGCCTTCAGCGACACCATTCCCGCGAAATTAGCCGAGTCCTACCAAGCCCTTGGTCAATGGGAGCTGGCCGCGCAGCAGCTGCTGTTGCTGGCCAAGAACGAGCAACAGCAGCCGCAATTACAGCGACAAGCGCAATACCGTGCCGCCGAGCTGTACTTACAGGCCGGTAATAACAGCGCCGCTCTGGATGCGTTTCGCCGTTACGCCCATCGCTACCCCGAACCCTTTGATGTGGCTCAAGAGGTGCGCTTTAAAATGAGCGAATTTTATCGCAGTAGCGGCGAAGCCAATAAGCAGCAGTTTTGGTTTGGCAAGATCCTCAGCGCCCATAAGCAACAAACCCAGCGCCAAGCCACGGTTCCCGCCCGCGCCATTGAGCTGGCCTCAATCGCGGCCATGGGCATGGGCCAAGCGCACCAGCGCCAATTCAGTCAGGCCAAACTGAAGATCCCGCTCAAAGCCAGCTTGCAGCGTAAGCAACAAGCGATGCAGCAGGCGATCGAGCGCTATCAACAGGTGTTACAGCTGCAGCAAGCTAACCACGTGCCCCACGCCACCTACCAACTGGCCGAGATGTACCGCTTGCTCGCGGCAGACATCATGAGCTCGCAGCGCCCAGCGGAGCTCGATGAATTAGCCCTAGAAGAGTACGAAATTCTGCTGGAAGAGCTGGCTTACCCCTTCGAAGAAAAAGCGATTGAGATCCACATCAGCAACAGCCAACGGGCATGGCAGCAGATCTACGATCAGTGGGTTGCAGCCAGCTTTAAACAGCTGGCGCTGATGTCTCCCGCGATGTACCAAAAACAGGAGCAGCGCCATGAACTGGTTGATGCCATCTATTAACGCGCGCTTACGCGACAGCCTAACGGTGCTATTGGGCGCCGCCTTGCTGCAAGGGTGCAGCAGCCTCAGCGGCCAGGCGATATCGGGCGATGCGGAACAAAACAAGCCAAGCGCGAATGATGCGATCACAACGGCGACCGACGCACGCGCAGCAACTGCAGCACCGGAAGCCAACCCGTACCTGCTGGCCCAAGCCGATTATTTGCCGCAGATCCCCGCCGCGGTTATCGCCAATTACCAACAGGCGCTCAGTGCGATGCGCGCCCAGCAATGGTCACAGGCACGCAGTTTACTGAATCAGGTGATCGACGTGGCCCCGCAGCTGTCCGGTGCCCACTTAAACTTGGCCTTAATCGCCATTGAACAACAGCAGTGGGATCTGGCGGCCAGCTTTGCCGATAGCGCCATCCGGGCGAACAGTGGCAACCCTTATGCCCATCAAACCCGCGGTTTTATTGCCAGTAAGCAGGGGCACTTTGTGGCGGCAGAGCAGCATTATCAACAGGCGTTAAGCCTCTGGCCACACTACCCCACAGCCCATCTGAACTTGGCGATTTTGTATGAGCTGTACCGTGGCGAGTTGTTGCAGGCACACCAACACTACCTGGCCTATCTGGCGTTGGAGCCCAGCAACAGTCAGGCCCAGCGCTGGCTGGCCAGTGTGGAGATTAAAATTAAGCGCGCCGGATTAACGTTACCGCCTCGCGATGCAACCGCCAGCGCGGCCAAGGAGTCCCGATGAATTGCATCACCGCCGCCCAGAAAATCGCATCATTAGCAGCAATGCCACGGCGACAAGCCCGAGCTAGCGCGGTGCTGGCCGTAACACTCCTTTGCAGTGGTTACAGCAGCGCAAACGAGGCTGAGCCCGCGCCAGTTCAACAGGCCACAATCAAACAGCAAGCGGTCAGTCAGCCCGCTCAACGCCGCAACCAGCCGCTGTTGATTGAAAGCCGCGTGACCGGTTCGCAGCAGCAGCCCAATGTTATCTACGTGATGCCGTGGCAAGGGATCGACAACGCCGTTGCGATTACGCCAACGCCGCTGTTGATCTCGCTGCCACAGCTGCAACCCATCCACCCCAGCCGGTTTCAACAGCAGATCCGCCAACATGCCCAAGGCGGTGGCCAACGCTGAACAGCCCATTTTGGCAATGGCGTACGCCCTTGCCGCCAAGCAGTAATGCCTATTTAGGAAGAGACCGTTCGCCATCACTGGCTTACTTAGCATTTTGAAGGAACAGACCATGAGCTTTACCGATCACATCATCGCCTTTTTGCAAAACGGCGGCCCGTTTATCTACCCCATCGCCCTAGTCCTGGTGGTCGGCTTAGCCATTACCATCGAACGCTGGCTCTATTTATCCTCGGCCCAGCGCACCAACCGCAAAGCCTTTGCGCTGATCCAGCAGGCCCTGAAAAGTGGTGACGTCAACGCCATCAGTAAACACGCCGCCAGCAACAAAGCCCCAGTATTTGATGTGCTGCAATCGGGCATTGTTCGTTTAGATAACGCCAAGCGCCGCGAAGATGTGGAGTACGCCATGGAAGAAACCATCATGGAATACATGCTGCGCTTGGAAAAACGCACCCCGTTTATCGCGACGCTGGCCAACATCGCCACGTTGCTGGGGCTGTTGGGCACCATCATGGGATTGATCGCCGCGTTTTCCGCCGTGGCCAGTGCCGATCCGGCTGAGAAAGCCAATCTGCTGTCTTCCAGCATCTCGGTGGCGATGAACACCACCGCCTTCGGCTTGATCACTGCCATCCCACTGATCTTGTTCCATTCCAACTTGCAAAGCAAAACGGCGACCATCGTCGATTCAATCGAGATGGCAGGCATTAAGCTGCTGAACTCGCTGTCGTTCAATCACGATGCCAACCGAGGTTAATCATGAGACGCCGTCGCCTCCGAAACCGCGGAGACGCAGAGCTCGACATCACGTCATTTATGAACCTAATGATTGTGTTGGTGCCAGTGTTGCTACTGAGCTTGGTGTTTTCTCAGGTACGGATTTTAAATCTACAGCTGCCGGTGCTGGCGGATGCCGCCAATCCCGACAACATCGACGAGCCCCAGGTACTGGAGCTGGTGATCACCCCACAACAGCTCAGCCTTAACTACCCCGCGGGCGTGCCCTTAAAACAGTTTGCCGTGGGCCAAGATGGCTATGACTTCGCCGCATTGTCGCTCTATCTGCAGGATCTCAAATTGACCTTTCAACAGCAGCAGATCGACAAGAGCGACATCGTGATTCTGCTCGACGATAACGTCGACTACCAAACCATTGTTTCCGCCATGGATACGGTGCGTTCCTTTAAAGCGGTGGTTGCTGCCAATTTGGTTGATGCCGAACTGTTTCCACTGATCTCCTTGGGGCAAGCCCCACAGGACGCGCCAACGGCGGTATCGGATAGCAACGCAGGAGCGCAGCTATGAAACAGTCAGCCAGAGCCAAGCGCTTGGGGAAGCATCATGCCCGCCTCAAACAAGCCAGCAAACTGAACCTCGTCGCCTTAATGGACATCTTTACCATCTTGGTGTTCTTTCTGATCGTCAACCAGTCGGAAGTGCGGGTATTGCAAAACATCGACCAACTGGCGTTGCCGATCTCGGTGGCTGAAAAGCTGCCCGTCGACAACTTAGTGGTTACGGTGTTGCCGCAAACCGTGCTGGTGCAGGAACGCGCCGTTTGGCAAGGGGATCAGCAATCGCTGCAACACAACGACGACTTTGTTACCGCGTTGCAAAACGAGCTGAACTACCACGCCAACAAACGACCCGAACTTACCGAGACGGAACAACAAAAGGGGCGCGGCATCACCATTATTGGCGATGCATCCACCCCTTACGTGGTGCTGAAGCAGATAATGGCCGCTTGTGCCCAAAGCGGTTACCGCGACATGAGCCTGGCCGTAGAGCAGCGCAGCCGCGCCGCAGGAGAGGGCTAACATGAGCAGCAGTGCCCTACTCCATCCTCATGCTCTGGCGAGCGCCTTTGCTGGCGAGCGCGATCCGTTCCAGCCCAGCGGCCAAGATCGGCTGTTTAAACTGGTGCTATCGGCGTTACTGGCAGCGTACTTAGTGATTGCGATAATTGTGCCCAGCTTGGAACAGGTTGAACTGCCACGGGAAGTAAAAGAACAACTGCCGCCACAGTTAGCCAAAATCATGCTGGAGAAAAAACAGTTGCCGCCACCGGAGCAGAAAAAACCGCAGCCCAAACCGGAGCCTGAACCAGAGCTTGAGAAATCCGAGCCGAAACCTGAGCCCAAACCAGAGCCCGTGGTAACCCCAAGGCAAAACGCCAAAGAAACAGCCCAAAACGCCGGCTTAGCGGCGATGAAGGACGAGTTGTTCTCGATGCGCGAAGCCTTAGATCTGTCTGCCAGTAGCGCCCCGTTACAGCAAGGGGAAAACGTGGAGGCCAAAGTACAGCGCAACCTGTTGGGAGCCAAAGCCAGCGCCCAAAGTGCCCAGCTCGCCAAAGCAAACATCGCCCCAACTGTCGCTTCAGCCGAGATCAGCCGCAACGCCACCCAGCAGGTGCGCTTAGCCGAAGAGGAGGTATTGGCTGCCAGCGGTGGAGAGTCAGAGCAGCGCAACTTACAAAGCAGCGGTGGTCAACGTTCTGAAATGGCATTACGGCGCACGCTGGAAGCCAACAAGTCTCGGCTGTACGCCATGTACAACCGCGCCTTACGCAAAGATCCGCTGCTGCAAGGCAAGGTGATGTTTGAAATTGAGATCCAAGCCGATGGCCAAGTCAGTCAGGTGAAGATCCAATCGAGCGAACTGGCTAACCCGAAGCTCGAGCGACAACTGCTGTTGGTGCTGCGCTCTATCCGTTTCCCGGCTGAGTCGGTCGATGCGATGACCACCATCTGGGCCATCGACTTCCTGCCAAGCTAACCATTACCGGATCTGCGCTTTACATCAAAACGCCTCCTTTCGGAGGCGTTTTTCTTTTTCGCAGATCACTGTATAGCCCGTTCTAGCACGGCTACTGCGGGTGTGATGTCCGTTAGTATTTACCGTAGTGGCATGGTTGGATTCAGGCCATCACACCACAAATGTATGTAGGCAACATTTCCAATAATATGCCTAACTGTATCAATAACGAGTTGGCGGATGCAGCGCTTCACCCCAGCTCGGTATAAAAAGCGCCGACAAAGCCGACGAAGTCGCTGACATTTTCATTGGATCCGCTATCATACGGGCCTTTCCACAAGACTTGAGTTTTACCATGACTGACGCGATTCAAATCCCAGCAGAGCTGCAACAGGTTCTGAGCTTTATGAAAGCTGCTCCAGAGCAGCACGAAGGTGTATTAACCATCTACAACGCCGTTGAAGCGCCTTTGCGTGCAGAGTGGGACAAACTGCCTACCAGTGCCCACAAGGTGGTTGAGTCGTTCCAGCAGTTCCAAGCCGTTGTGTCTTACACCTTGGTTGGCCCATGTGCAGAGCTGCTGCAGATGATCGAGAAAACCAACGAAGGCGACGACAAGGCCGACGAGCAACAAGCTGACGCATTGATGCAGCAACTGTTTGCCCAAGGCATCAAGATGATGATTAAAGATCTGAAAGCCGCACGTCGCGACATGCCACTGCGTAACGAACTGATTGCGCCGTTTCGCGGCTAAGGGTTAATTACCCACATCAGTTGAAGGAGCTTAACTGGGCGAACAGAAGCCTAAGTAAGCTCCTTTTTTTATGGCTGCTTTTCCACATGCGTCAGCACTGATCGGCACCATTCGTTACCGTTAATCACGGTCAGGCTTCGTGCCGCCATCGCGGCCCATCTCAACTCGGCCGCGCTCAATAAGTTCAGTTTTTGCGTCAGCCACTCAGCCAAGTGCAACCAAGGCAAGCCTCTTAACTCATCCAACTATCGATTAAAAATGCCATGTCGCACGCCGCTATCGGCAAGGCGGAACAGGCGCTTGCTTCGCTGCCATTGAGCACGCGTAAGCCGACGCGCATTTCCTTAGGCAGCCTTGTTTTGCTTGCCTCGCGTCGGTCTTTGCCCTCAACAACCCTTGCCTATTTCTATCACAAAAGTAAGCATCCAGACGATTCACTCGCCACAGGCAAACTGGCACGGCAAGCGCATCGAGCGAACTACGTCAAAATCGGTTCCAGTCACCCACACGGTGCCAAATGAAGAGGGAAAGGCTTGCAATCGACAGCCAACAAAAATGAGAAAACCATAAGCCCCATAATATTGAGCAGAAACCCCATAAAAATACCAATGTTACACCATTGGTTACAGCATGAAATTAGCTCGATTGGCGCAGATTGGTGAGGTACTGTTGCCACTGCTCTGCGGCTACGGTGAACTGAGCCTGTGGTAACAAGCTAAAGTGGCTGTCTTGGATGGGATGCCCAACTTGCCCAATTACGCTTCCCTGCTGTTGGTGCCATTGCAGCCCAAAGCGAATGATTTTTCCAGCTGTGAACTGATTAGGCAACTGAAGGTGGGTGCGTAAGGCGGCCAACAATTGGCTAGGATAATGGATCGGCATGGGTTTGTGGCGCTGCTTAGTGGCACAAAAAACCCAAGGCTGATCCGCTCGACTCTGGCGGCGACGCTGCTCAAGTAAGGCCAATGCGGCTGTCGATAACGGCAACCACTGCACCTGCTTTTTACTGCCAACAAAACGGATGCTCTGCCGTTGCCAATCAATATGCTGCCACTGCAATCGACACAAAATAGAGAACGGCGCCATCGTTCCCAGCTGTAACATCAACAGCGCTTTTACGTCTTCATTTATCGGCAAGCCAACCAGAGCTTTGAGGTAGCGCCCCACATCCGCGGCAAAGAGTGGCGTTTGCATTACCGCAACGCGACTGATGCTGATCCCTTCCGTTGGGTTAGCCAAGCTTGGTGCCAGCCACGGTAAACTGCTGTCGTGATAATCGGTTTTGCCCCGTGCCACGTCATAAAGGTGGCGCAGTATCGATAACGCCTTCTCTTTGGCTCGCTGGCCGTGGCCGCCTTTTGCAATGGCCACTTGCTCAACGTGGCTCAAGATCTGCTCGATATGATCAGAATTTAGCGCCGCCGCATCGAGGCCACCAAAGCGATCATCCAACTGCCGTTCCAGCAGCCGCTGTTCTCGTTGCCATTCATTGCGATGATGACGGGCGTAGTTAAGGTAATCAGCCACCAATTGACCGACGGAATAGCTCACCACAGCATCGCTGGGCTCTGCGTGAGGCTGCCGCTGCTGCGCCCAGGCGGCACGCGCTTGCTGCACCGTCATCTGTGGGTAGTAACCAAGCGTTCGCTGTTTGGTTGAGCGGCTGCCTGTGGGGGTATAACGATAGATCCAACGCCGCGACTGCTTACCCACTTTAAACACTAGCCCAGGAAAGTTGGGATCCGACAGATCGGCACTCGCTTTGCTATAAAGCTGATCGTTAAACTCATCCCTTGGCTCAATTTCAGCGCGAGCGTGCTTAATGATCTCGGCAATGCGCCCTCTTACTCCGGTTGCTAAGCACTGCTCAAGTAAGAATAAAACCTGCTGTTTTGGTGGCAACTTTTCCATGTTTACCGCTCTATACTCTGACCTATTCCGATCCTTTCAGATCAAGTTGACAAAGCAAAGCGCAAATCACACAAATAACTGCAGGAATGGCTTGCGTCGCTGCCACGGATCGGTAACGATCCGCACAAATCACTAGTGGAGCGAAACATGTCCGACGTTGAAACTAACCTGGCAGACTTTATCAAAGCGGTAACTGAGTCTGGCCACATTTGGGTGTTGAGCGCCGACAGCGAATACGTTGTTGTTGATTCCATCGAATTTGAAGCAACTGACGTAATGCCGTTGTTCTCCACCGAAGCCGCAGCAAAAGCCCTGTGCATTGACGACTGGGCCGATTACTCCGTTGCCTCTATCAGCATTGATGACTTCTTTGAAGAGTGGCTGCCTAGCCTAGATGAAGACGGTGTCCGCGTTGGTCTGGATTGGAACTCCGATCTGACCGGCGGAGAGATGGATCCCTTTACCTTAGCCAAGGCGTTAGCCGACAGCGAAAGCGAGTAATTAAATCGCCGACCTAAAAAGCCGCTTTGATGCGGCTTTTTTTATACCGGTGTTAAAGCACACAGAATGCCTAGGAGGGCAGATGGATCGTCAACTGCATATCACCAATGGCGATTCCGCGGTTAGCCTCTTGCAGGCTGGTGGGATCCGTGGCCAGCTCCTGCCGTGGCGAGATGTGTTGCACGAAGGTCCGGTACATACCGCCTTATCGTTGCCACAGCTATCGCATCAACGGGCGCACTTCTTAGCGCAATTAGGCTTTGCCGATGCGAAAACCCTAGAACTGGATTTTGGCCAACGGGATCAACACCTATTCAATGCCAATGACTATGCAACAATTACCCTGTGGTTTGAGCATGATCTATACGATCAGTTACAGCTGTTGCAGCTGCTGGCTTGGTTTTACCAATATCCACACCAGCAATTATTGCTAGTGCAGACCGATGATCACCTTTGCCATCACGCGCCAGCCCAGGTAAAACCGTTGCAGCAAAGTGCCACCGTGGTAACCACTGAGCAATTGCAACTGGCCAATGCGGCTTGGCAAGCCTTTGGTCAGAGCACACCACAACCGTGGCTTCGCTTTTGCCGACAACCCTCGCCGTTGCTGCCCCATTTAGACGCTGCCTTTGAACGCTTACTGCAAGAGCTGCCCAGCGCCAGCAATGGCCTCAGTCGCACCATGCAGCAGGCATTAAGCTGCATTGATGCTGGCGTCGATCAGTGTGCAACCCTTTTTAGGCGTTACCACCACAGCGAAAGTGCGGCGTTCATGGGGGATAGCATTTTTTGGCTGCAGCTAGAGCGTTTGCGCCAATGCAACCAACCGGCTTTGATCTCGTTTGATGGCCAAGTGTGTGGCAGTTCACCGCAACAGAAACTGGCCTTAACCGCTTATGGCCGCGCCTTGATCCACGGCCGCCGGCACTTGCTCGACGCGCCGCCGCCCCCCTACTCTTTAGGAGGGGTAACACTTCAGCCCGGAAATTATTGGGTCTGGGATCACGCAGCAAAACGACTGAGTCGATACTAAGCGCAGAGTCTCCTCTCCCTGTCGCGACTTGCTACAGATACGCAAAAGGCTCACCGTTTTGGTGAGCCTTCCTAAAGAAATGGCAAAGAGGCCGGTTTGGAACGTAACAAGGCCACTCGCTGTTGTGGCATCAACAGTATGGTCGTCACTCGCTGCGCTTCTTGCAACCCCGGAACTAGGGCCATGCACCCTATCTCTACAACACATTTTGGCGCAGATACGAAAAAGGCTTCCCGTTTGGGAAGCCTTTTCGAAATATGGCGGAGGGATAGGGATTTGAACCCTAGAGGAGCTATTAACCCCTGCCGGTTTTCAAGACCGGTGCATTCGACCACTCTGCCATCCCTCCGACGCCGCGAATAATAGAGTTTCGCTGTGGTGCTGTAAAGGGCTTTAATTCTGTTTGCCGCAACTTTATTCAAGTTGATGACTAAGGCAACAATTCTTGCTTAGGTATTGATCCGCAGCTCGTAGCCAGCACCGTAATGGGTCAGGATCACCCCAGGATCGATGTCGACTTGGCGCATTTTGGCGCGGATCCGAGCGATCAACACATCCAAGGTGCGATCGTTATAGCGCCAATCGGCTTTGTCTAACAATTGCCACAACACATTACGCTTAACCACTTTATTGCAGGAGTTACACAACGCCGCCATGATCTGAGCTTCATTACGAGACAAGCGTACCCAGGCACCATCTTTGCGGATCAACCGAAAGCTTTGCTGTTCAAAGAACCACTCGCTTTCAGCTGAATACTCGGCCAAGCCTTTCGCTTGCAGCCGCATCATCATCCTTTGGCTAAGGTTTCGACAGCCCCACAACACCTCTTCCGTTGAACTGTTTGGTGCAAGTACCAGATCGGCCCCCGCCCGCCAGCAGGTGATGCGACCAGTTGCAAAGTCTGATGAGGAGATCACCACCACCACCGCATTGCCCGCGTTATCAATGCGATTGCACAGATCCGAGGCCGGCAACCCCGCTTCAGAAGCTTCGATCAACACCACACTAAACGGGTGTTGCTCAACAATGGTTGAGACCTCAGCCGATGAGTTCACCGTCATCACTTCGAATTCGGTGTTGCTGATTAAGCTATTAAGCCCTTGCTGACGATGATTGGGCACTAAAGCAATTAGGGGAATGGCGTACGATGTTGTGCGTGCGCTTTGGGGTTGTGGTTGGTTCATGTTGGCTCCCTCCAAGCAAAGCGTTTGTTTGCTCCATGACTGATACACAAGCAAACGCAGCCACCCAGGGGGTAGGCTCATAAATAACCACTATGAACCTAGGTTTTTCTAAAAAAAACGCCCCGATATCGGGGCGTTTTCGGTAACTCATTAATACGTAATGATCACCCGAGGCGGGTGAACAAAACCGCCTTGTACGTTGTTGTTGTCACCGCCAAATGACTTCAACTTGGCCGAGCTGTTCGGCAACATAAAGGAGATGCCGCTGTTGCTCAGCTCTAACTGCTCTTTCAGTGGTTCGGCATTGCTGCTGAACATGGCAAAGTTCAGGTAGAACGATTCCACATTGGCGATGTTCTCAATGCCGGTTTGCTGGAAATCAGGCAACTCAACAAAATCACCATTGGTTTCGATCTTCGCTAACTTGATCCCTGCCTGAGCCATCTGCTCTTGATCAAAACTCAAGGTCCATTGCAGTTGATCAAGCCGTTCAAACCCCACTAAGCGGATCTGAAATTGCATCTGACTGAACACTTGGCCATTGGCTGATTGCGACGGGGCCTGCACTTCCAACGCCATCTCTGGATCGAGCGCCATTGGGAACGAGTTAACAATGATCTCGCCGTTGTTATTGAGCAGGGTCATCGGGATTGCGTAATAACGATTCATACTGAACTACTTCCTTATAGTTGTGCTTTATGTTGCTTTAACTGTGAATATTGGCTGTCTCGCACCAGCTCTGAAAATACCGGATATTGCTCAATTTGCTGCAAATTGAGGTTGTACTTTAGCCCTTGCTCGAGCCAATCCATCGCTTGTTGGCGCTGCCCCAACAACTCGTGCAGCTCCACCAATAAAAAATAATTAAGCTGTTCTGCTCCCAACGAAACAAGCATCTCATCACGAAAACGCAATGCATTGCCTTCATCACCTAAATAGGCGTAATAGAGTGCCATTGCTTCGATGTTCGCGCTGTTTGACGGGGCGCTTTGATACAGCATCAAGCTTTTGCTGATCGCTCGCTGAAACCAAGGCCGATAGTTGTCCGGCTCGGTTGGGGTATGAAAGTAGTTGGCCAACGCTAAGCCACCAAGACAAGCCATGTGATCAGCAGACAGTGCTTGAGCGGCGGTAAAATATTCAATCGCTTCAAGGTAGTTGCTGTTGGCCATGTGCAAGGCGGCTAAGTTGTAGTTGGCTTCATAACTTGGTTTGATCGCTAAGATCTGCAGTAACGTTTGCTCTGCCTCGTCGTAACGCCCTTGGCTTTGATAGATCGCCACCATATTCGATTTCAGCTTTACGTCGTTTGGCAGCAGCCGTGCTGCTAATTCGAAGTTGTTCAAGGCACCGACATAATCTTGCATCATGTCCGAGGCCACGCCTTTGAGGTTGTACACCCGCCAATCGTAAGGGGCAACTTGTTCGTATTCATTCAACAAACGCATCACTTCAGACAGGTTTTTCACCCGCAGGTTAATCTTCACCAAGCCGTAGTAGATGTCGGTGTGATTTGGGTACAACTCTCTTGCCATCAAGAAGGCAGCAATGGCGGAGCCAAACTCCCCTTTCTCACTGTAGATGTTGCCCATCTCGAGATAGGCTTCCAACAGTTTGCTGTTCTTAGCTAACACTCGGTTAATCAACCGAATGGCGTTATCCAAATCTTTGGGCTGTTCACTAAGCTGATAGCGCATGCGGCTTACCGTTGCTAACCCAAGTTCACTCAGTGGATTGGCTTCCACCTGCAGCGATTGCTGATAAAGTTGCTCGGCTTTATCAAGCCGTTCTCGTTTATGCTCTAGCGTGGCATTGAATTGGCGCAGTTCCGCCTTGGCCATCAAGTGCAGTTGATACGCTTCCACGCTGGCAAACGCCGATTGATTTGAGATCACCGCCTTGGAAACTTGCTCAACCCCAAGCATTAACCCCAATTGGCTCTGTACATCACGGGCCATCATGTTGACTTGCTCTGTGGGGTAATGTTCATCCCACGTCGCCAAGGTTTTATTGTTGTTCGTGAGCCTGAGTTGGGCTTGATAGCCGTGATCGGACTGACCAATCTCGATACGTATATCAACGTTATCGCCCGCAATGGGTTGCTGCTCGGTTTCAATCCCTAAATAACTGATCCGAGCCGAGCTGGCATCGACCCCTTTCATCCAATTACTCAGCTCAGACTCAACGCTGTATTGCATTGGGTTGTCCGACTGAACCGCGCTGATCACCACCTTCTTATGAGTCGGCATCGGCGCGGGGATCGATTGCCACACACCGACGGCAGCGGTCGCCATCACCACCACAGATGCCGCAGCAATGTAACGCCAATTCAGCTGCGGTTGACCCATGCGCTCGTTAAATTTTTTCGGCGTGATTTTCTGCGATAACGTCAGTCGCTGCTTGGGTTCGATGCACAACAGTGCTCGCAACGATTCAAACAGCCACTGCTGGCCACGTTGCTTACTTACTGCGGGGTTTTGCGCCCACACAAAGGCGTTCACTTTATCCATCCAGCCCAGATGCTGGGCAAGGTTCATTAACACCACACCCGCCGACCAATAATCGGTGGCCGCCGTCAACTCTTCATGGCGGATCTGCTCTGGGCTCATGTAGCTGGTGGTGCCGATGTTGCTTCCTTGCTCATCAACGTCCGCCACCACAGCCGCACCAAAATCTAAGATCCGCAGGCTGTTATCTTCCAACACCATGATGTTACTCGGCTTGATATCACGGTGGATCACTTGATGCTTGTGGGCGCAGCGTAACCCGCTTAACAGCTGGTGCAACCACGGTAGGATCAACTCCGACTTGATCTCGTTGTCATCAAGTAGCTGTTGCAGGGTTTTGCCACGGTAATAGGCCATGACAATCACATCTTGGCCTAACTCGGTTTTCGTGATCTCATAGATGGTGCCGATGGCAGGGTGTTCTAACTTACTGGCTAAACGTGCCTCAGACAGCAGTTGCTCACGGCCAGATTCTGATAATGAATTGGCCGGCGCCACCAATTTAAGGGCAACGTCGCGGTGCAGGTTTTGATCAAAAGCGCGGTACACCACCCCCATGCCACCACGACCAATAACATCATCAACGCGATAGTTATCTATGGTGGAGCCCACAAGGTTAAAGGCGTCTTGCTGTTCTTCTTCATCCAGACCAAACAGATCAGCCGTAAATGAAGAAAAATAATCTTGGCCCGAGACCGTCGTATCCAGCAGCTGCCGCAACTCATCGGCTTGCTCACTCGGCAAGCGTTGCAACCATTGATCGCGGTGCGACGGCGCTAAGCTCAGCGCTTGTTCGTACAAGCTTTTAAGCTGTTGAGATTTGTCCATCCCGTCAATCACATCCTTTTGCTTCAATTGCGGGTGATATTTTTATATAGCCACGCTTGTGCAAAGGCCCAGTCGCGCTTAACCGTAGCAACCGAGACACCAATCGCATCGGCGGTTTCAGCCAAAGTTAAGCCACCAAAAATACGGTACACCGCCACGTCGTGTTCGCGCTGGTAGTGCTGCTCAAACCGTTTTAGGGCATCGTCGATTTCCGCGATCTGATCCAGCTGCGACTCACCAATAAACTGGCTAAGATCCACCCCTTCACTGTCGCGTTTACCCGCTTGTTTCTGACGCAAGTAATCAATCAGCACATGCCGCATCGCCTTACTGGCTGCGGCAAGAAAGTGACCTTCATCATTGTACTGGTACTTACCGGCGGCAAACTTAGCATAAGCTTCATGGATCAACGCCCGAGAATCTAACGTCGCACAATATGGCAAACGGCTTTTTACTGAGCGCGCACGCTGCCGCAGTTGCTGATAGAGCAACACCGCCATCTTCTCGCCGTTATAACCCGATGCAGCCGGTTTCGAACCGGTTACTTTGCTTAAGTCACTCATTGTTATACCAAGCCCTAACGATCCTTGTTTACTAACGCGATAACATTCTGACAACAACCCAAGCGGAGTTAAAGGATTATTTTAACTGTCTATTTGGCGGCGAAAATACAATCACCCGTTTTGCCTAGGTGAGATCAGAATAACATTCTGAAAACACCGGGGTAGACTTTATGAGAACTAGCTCATACATTTCGGCAGTTATTCCATTCATCGGAATGTGAGTACGAACGACAACATTCCCATTTTGAGGTAGTCCCCATGATCCACGTTTTTGGTCACCAAAGCCCAGACAGCGATAGCATCTGCAGCGCCGTCATTGCCGCCCACTGGCTAAACCATCGCGGCTTTGATGCCCACGCCTTCCGTCCTGGTGAAGCCAGCCGTGAAACCCAGTTTATTTTCGACGCTGCTGGGCTTGAGCTGCCGCCATTGCTGGATAAGCCTTTAAAGGGTGAAAAGGTGTACTTGGTGGATTACTGCGAGCAGGAGCAAGGCCCTGAGGATCTGCCAGAAGCAAAAATCGTTGGCTTGGTTGATCATCATCGCCTAGGCACCTTACAAAGCACCGGCCCACTGGAAGCCTGGATGATGCCGCTGGGCTCTACCGCGTCCGTTTTGCACGAGCTTTACCAGATCCACGGTGCCGAGCTCACCCAGCCGTTGGCGGTACTGATGTTAGCGGCACTGCTGTCGGACACCGTTGGCCTGAAATCCCCAACCACAACCCCACGGGATGTGGAGCTGGTGAGCCTGATTGCTCCTATTGCTGCCGTAGATGTAGAGCAGTTCACTGCCGATCTGCTGGTTGCTAAAACCGATCTGAACGGCCTAAATGTGACTGAACTGCTGAACAAAGACGTGAAAAGTTTTGAGTTTGGCGGTAAAGCCCTGACCGTTGGCCAACTTGAGCTGGCTGATTTTAGCCAAACCGACGATCTGGTTGACGAACTGCAAGCGGGCTTAGAGCAAGTTGTTGCTGATAACGGCAAAGACGTAGCAGTGCTGATGCTGACCAACATCCGCAGCGAGCAAACTCGTCTGCTGGTGGCTGGCTCTGCTGCAGCCATGTTGCGTGATGCCAAAGATGGCGACATGGTCTTTGAGAACTGCCTCAGCCGTAAGAAGCAGATGCTGCCTTGGCTTAATGGTGTATTTACCGCCTAAATGGCCCGGTAACCGCCAGATAACGATCCCCGCCAATTGGTGGGGATTTTTTTATCGCGCGAACCTGCCCAACCACAAGCGCAACTGGCACTCACCGAATTTCCCTGTAATACTGACCCCAAATATGTATGTAGGCATCTTTTCGCCATGAGCCCTATCGACGAACAACAAAAGCTGCAACTGCAGCGGCTGTATCAACACAGCGCCCAAGCCCGAGAAGATCTGCTGCAACGTTTGCAGCAGCATGCGCCAGCACAGGTGCAGCTGTTTCAGTTACCCAAAGCCCTGCAAACTCGGCCTTTGCATCGGTTTGACCAGATTGAAGTCACTCCTCTGTCTGGCAGCGTGGCTCAGCAGCCCACCCTCAATGCACTGCACGATCTCCATCGTCACGGCGACGATCTCCAAAGCCAACGAGTTCGCCGTTACCCCGGCATTGTTCGCTATCACAATGACATCGGCCTGATGCAGGCACAGCAAC
Organism: uncultured Ferrimonas sp.; assembly: GCF_947489035.1. Classification (GTDB taxonomy): domain Bacteria; phylum Pseudomonadota; class Gammaproteobacteria; order Enterobacterales; family Shewanellaceae; genus Ferrimonas. Next base: position 37,019 of record NZ_CANLCI010000015.1, read on the forward strand.
AACTGCAACACAGCATTGATGCCTTTAAAGCCCAGCTGCACCAAGACACCGAACGCTTTAGCAACAAGCAAGATCTGCGCTTCAAATTACTGCACGAGATCGCCCCTAATTTGATCACCATGCACTACTATCGAGCGCCAATGGTACTCAGCCAACCCGTTAGGCGGATCCGCTTCGGTTGGGTTGCCAAACGCATCGTGGCGAAAATTAACAAGGCCGACATTTTAGCGCGCCTGAACAACAGCCTAACCACCCCGGGGAAAGTGATCGCCGACATGCCCGCTTGGCGTCAAAGCGTTGAACAGGAATACCGCGCCATCGACAGCTTGCCAGCATCGGTGCAGCTGCGCATCGATCGCGAAGGCGGCCTGCGCCCCACCGCCTTTATTCAATATAGCCACGGCGGCCGCAGCCAATGCCCGGCCAACTTACCGCTGTTATTACAGCAAGCACAGCCGCTGGAGGTTGCCCCGCTGCCCAACTGGCAACAAAGCAGTTACCCCAGCGCCAAAGGGGAATTGCTGATCCCACGCCTGCATCTATACCGCCTCAACTGATTGCTGCTGAAAATGCCACAAGCGCGCATAGGCACCGTTCGCGGCTAACAGCTGAGGATGCTGCCCTTGCTCAACAATTTCGCCGTTATCAACCACCAAAATAATATCGGCATCCACAATGGTTGAGAGCCGATGGGCGATCACTAAGGTGGTTTGACGGCGAGAGACCTCTGCCAGTGCCGTTAATATGCTTTGTTCGGAATGACTGTCGAGCGACGACGTGGCCTCATCAAAAATCATGATTTGCGGATTTTTTAGTACCGCCCGAGCAATGGCCACCCGCTGTTTTTCGCCCCCAGAGAGTTTCAGCCCACGTTCGCCCACTTGGGTGTGCACCCCATCGGGTAAGCTGCTAATAAACTCATCCAGATGGGCGACTTGCAGCGCTTGCATCACTTCATCATCACTGGCTTGCAAGCGGCCATAACGCACGTTTTCTAAGATTGACTGATTAAACAACACCGTATCTTGGGGCACCACCCCTATCGCTTTACGCAACGAATGCTGGCTGACGTCGCGCACGTCTTGGCCATCAATCAATACCTGCCCCTGATCAACCTCATAAAAACGCAGCAGCAGTTTTGAGATGGTGGACTTACCCGCACCACTGGCACCCACCAGAGCGATTTTCTGTTTTGGTTCGGCACAAAAACTTAAGGATTTCAGCACGGGGCGCTGCGGTTGATAACGAAACGCCACCTGCTTAAATTCCACCTTGCCTTGCTCACTGTTCAACTCTGGGGCATCCACTTTATCGGCGATGGCAGGGGTGATCGCCAGTAGCTCGAACATCTTTTCGATGTTGGCCATGCTGCCTTTCATCTCACGATAGACAAAGCCCAGAAACCCCAGCGGCATAAACACCTGCATCATAAAGGCGTTGATCAAGGCAAAATCCCCAAGGGTCATCTCTCCGGCAAGCACATCGATGGCGGCCAGTACCATCGCACTGGTCATGGCTGCGGCAATAATTAACGACTGGCCACCATTTAGCGCAAACAAACTAAGGCGGTTCTTACGGCGGGCCAACTCCCACTGAGCCAAGCCTTGATCATAAGCGTTGGCTTCATCGTGTTCATTGGCGAAATACTTAACGGTTTCGAAGTTAATCAGGCTGTCTACCGCTCGGGTGCTTGACGCCGACTCGGCTTCATTCATTTGTCGCACAAAGCCTGTGCGCCACTCGGTCGCCACCACCGAAAATCCAACATAGGCAAACACCGCCAGCGCCACAATCATGGCGTAACCCGCCTGGTAGTTATGCCACAGCAAGCCAATAACCAGCCCCACTTCCAGTAACGTTGGGCCGATATTGAACACCATAAAACGCATCAAAAAACTGATGCCTTTGACTCCGCGCTCAATTTCACGGGAGAGCCCGCCCGTTTGTCGATTCAGGTGAAACGCCAGATCCAGCTGATGCAGATGGCTAAACACTTTCAGGCCAATACGGCGCATCGCCCGTTCGGTCACTCGGCCAAACAGGGTGTCCCGCAGTTCGCCAAATAACACGTTAGCAAAGCGCACCGCGCCATAAGCCACCAACAGCGCCAACGGCAAGGCCACAATTTCCAGCTGCCGTTGACCATCAAGGTTGTCGATCACCCCTTTCAATAGGAAGGGCAACCCCACGCTGGCGACTTTTGCGGCCACCAAGCACAACAACGCCAAGCCAACTCGACCACGAAATTCCATAAGATAGGGCAACAAACTGCCCAAAGTACGCCAATTCACTTCGGAAAAATGAACGTGGGTGCGGCTACCGCGCATGCTACTGCTCCTGACACGAAGAATGCGGCCAATTTAGCATGTTTCATCTAATGGAAATGGGGAGTTACTGATTGAGCTAAAAAACAAAGGAAGGGATTCAGTACCGCAATACAGCGTAAGAGCAAGGGAAATGAGGGGGGTGGCCGCACCAGCACAACGATCAGGAAAGTACCGGTGCAGCCTAAACAGCAGCGAGCTTAGTGCAAAGACAGCTCGGAATCGCGATCCAGCGTAATTGAAGTCGACAATGACAGTCGGCTTTGCAGCACTGCGATTAACGCAATGAGGGAAAAACTGGCGATCCCACCCAACAACAGACCAGTCGCCATAACAGTGAGCACCACCGCCAACAGAAGTTGCAACAGCCCCACTTGGCGCAGTTCTAACTGTTGTTCAAACCGCCCCATGCAAAAAGCGCTGCGGCAGCCACTCCAAAAGGCCAATAAGGCAGGTAAAAGTAGCAACGTCATTGGCTTGCTCTCAATCAATCTTGAATAAGCCTACCTTAGCCACAAACGCAAATGAGAACAACTATTATTTGTATTGCTGTGCCATATATTGACCGGCATCCCGTTCTCAGCATCGATCGCTTGGGCTGTCACCAACACCTGGCCAGCTTGGCAGCGGCATAAACAGCCGATCCAGCTGCAGCGATGATTCCAATGCATCGGCCAGTCGGTCTATCCCCTGTTGCTGTAACTGTTTGGGATCAATGGCGCCGCCTTGCGTCATGCCCGCCCAGCGTAACAGCAGATCACAGGCCTCGGGCTGATCAAACACACCATGCAAGTACGTACCAAGCACATTGCCATCGCCACTGAGCGCCCCTTCCGCTACGCCATTAAGTTGCAACGGTTGCTGGCCATCGACGCGAGTTTGACCGGCGTGGATCTCGTAACCGCTAACGGCTTGCTGCTGGCCTAATAGCGTCACGGTGCCTTTGGCTTGGGTTAGGGTTTTCTCTGCCGCTAATTGCGTATGACACTCTAAATACCCTAAGCCGCTGCTTTGCCCTGCCTCGCCTTCAATGCCGGACGGATCGGCAATGGTTTGTCCCAGCATCTGAAAACCGCCACAGATCCCAATCAGCTTGCCACCAAAACGCAAATGACGGGCGATCTGTTGATCCCAGCCATGCTGCCTTAGCAACGCCAAGTCAGCACGCACCGATTTGGTGCCCGGAATGATGATCAGATCCGCCGCTGGCAACGGCTGCCCCGGCGGCACATAATGCAGTACAACATTAGGATGCAGCCGCAGGGCATCAAAATCGGTGTGGTTGCTTAAGCGAGTAAGCCCGGTGATCACTACAGTAAACTGCGCCTGCGCGTCGGTTTGGCTAACGTTAATGGCGTCTTCGGCTTCCAGATACAAACCATGCAAATAGGGGATCACCCCAAGCACTGGCACCCCGGTTTTCGCTTCTAGCCAATCCAGTCCCGACTGCAACAACGCCACATCGCCGCGAAAGCGGTTAATGATAAAGCCTTGCACCAATTGCTGTTCCGAAGGCGAAAGCAGCTCATAGGTGCCATACAGGTGCGCAAACACGCCACCACGGTCGATGTCAGCCACTATCACCACCGGACACTGCGCGGGCTCAGCAAACCCCATATTGGCGATGTCGCCTTCGCGCAAGTTGATCTCCGCTGGGCTGCCTGCCCCTTCTACTATCAGTGCTTGTTTATCGGCGCCCAGGCGCTCAAACGCGTTCAGCACCAATTGCAGCAACTGCGGCTTACATTGGTGATACGCCTGCGCGTCCATGTTGCGCCACACCTTGCCGGAAACAATCACTTGGGCGCCCACATCGGTGTTGGGCTTCAGCAACACCGGATTCATCTCTACCGAGGGCTCGATGCCTGCGGCCAGCGCTTGCACCGCTTGGGCACGACCAATCTCACCGCCATCAGCTGTTACGGCGCTATTCAGCGCCATGTTTTGCGATTTAAAAGGGGCGACTTTGATGCCGCGCCGCGCCAATACTCGGCACAGCCCAGCCACGATAACGCTTTTACCCGCATCGGATGTGGTGCCTTGCACCATCAGTTTAAACATGGTTTGGGTACTCGCTGTTACTCGCGGTAATACACTTGGCGAGCCTGATCGATGCGCTGGCAAATTTGCGCTAATCCATCCAGCGCGCGGGGGCCATTACGATGGACAAGATCGCCATCAATGGTGAGCTGCAACTGCTGTTTGATCGCAGGGATCTCTGGCCATTGTTGCCAAGGTTGGCTTTCGCTGTTGCTAAAGCCTTGGTGGGTGGGCTTTAAGATCAACTGCGGCGCGGCCACTAACACTTGCTCTACGCTCACTTGCGGATAATCCGCCAACGCGCTGGCAAACACATTACTGCCACCGCAGCTGCTCAGCATCTGCTCAATCCAGCCTCCAGCCACCGTGGTCAGTGGCTCGGGCCACACCTGATAAAACACCGTTACGGGCTGCCGTTGTTGGTAGCGTTGCAGTAACTGTTGCAGCCGCAATTGAAACTGCTCAGCCACTTGCTCACCTTGAGCCTTATGGCCGCTGATCGCCGCCAGCTGGCGCAACACCACGGGGATCTGCTCAAGTTGGCTCACGCTGGAATCGATCACCGGCACGCCCACCAGTGCTAACCGTTGCAACAACTCGGCATTGGTATCGGCTTTGGCCACCACCACCAGATCGGGCTGACTCAGTAACAACGCTTCCATGTCGATGTGGTTATACCGCCCCACTCTGGGGATCTGTGTCGCGGCAGGGGGATAATCGGCGTACTCCACCGTTGCCACAATCTGTTCGCCAGCCCCCACAGCAAACAACAGTTCAACCGAGCTGGGCGACATCGCCGCAATCCGCATCGGCGTTGATGTTGTCGTTGTTGTCGCTGTCGTTTTAGTTGTTGCTGCTGATGCTGGGGCAGCAACCGCCACGGTTACCGCGCTCAGCAGCGCCCACAACAGCACAAGTTGCTTCGTCATCTGTTATCCCTATCGATAAAGGCCAATGCCTTTAGCCCGCGCGCCGTTTAAGCAACAGCACGAGAAAAAATACGCTGCCAAGAATGGCGGTAACCACCCCAACGGGCAGTTCTTGTTGGGGCAGCAGTTGTCGCGCCAGCAGATCCACCCATACCATCATGATCCCGCCAAACAGCGCGGTAGTGATAATGGTGGCGCGACTGGCCGCGCCAATTAATAAGCGCACCATGTGCGGCACCATCAAGCCAACAAAGCCAATGCCACCGCAATAAGCCACCAACGACGCGGTCACCAATGCGGTCAGCAGCAGCATGCCCAGCCGCAATGGCACCACCGCAACGCCTTGGGTGTGGGCGCTTTCATCCCCCGCCATCAACGCTTGCAGGTGCCGCTGCCACAGCTGTACTGCCACCAGCGCCAACAACACCACCACTGCGGGGTAGATTAAGGTATCCCAACTGGCGCGAGCAAAGCTGCCAAGGCTCCAAAACAACACCGCCTGCATCGCTTGGGCGTCGCCAAAATAAAGCACCAAACTGGCCAGTGACGACAACAAGAACGATATTGCCACCCCAGCTAAAATCAGCCCTTCTACTTGGCCATCCCGCGCCATCACCATCACCACGGCCACCGCGATCAGCGAACCTAAAAAGGCAGCCAACGGCAAGCCAATGCCAGTAATGCCGCCGCTCAGCGCCAACACCGCCCCCAGCGATGCACCAGCGGAGATCCCAAACAAAAACGGATCCGCTAATGGGTTACGCGTAACGCTTTGCAGCACCGAGCCCGATAACGCCAGCCCGGCACCACACAACAACGCCAACAGCACCCGCGGCAAGCGCAGCTCAACCACAATCCGTTCCGCCACATTGGCTGGGGCCGCGCCAACCGCTTTGTGCCATAACGCCGCTGCTACCTGAGTTAACGACAGATCAGCACTGCCATAGGCGATGGCGATCAGCGGCGAGAAGACACCAGCAATGCACAACAGCAGCAATAGAGTGCGAGAGGAGACCAAACTCATGGTTGCTCCTGCTCTAAGGCAGTTTGCCACGGTTGATATTGATAGCGGATCTGCGGCCGGTGACTGTTGGATGGGCAATCAACCAAGGCATTAACCTGAAACACCGTTTTGATCATCTCGGGGGTGAGTACCTCGGCAGGGCTGCCATTCGCAATAAGCTGCCCCTGTTGCAGTAACAGCAGCCTATCGCAATAGGCTGCCGCTAAATTGAGATCGTGGATAGAGGCAATGACGGTGATCCCCAATGAACGAACCAGCTCTAACACCTCGATTTGATAGTGCACATCAAGGTGGTTAGTGGGTTCATCCAAGATCAGGATCTGCGGGCGCTGCAGCATCGCGCGCGCGATCAGCAACCGCTGTTGCTCGCCACCAGACAGGTGATCGTAACGCTGCTCGGCCAGATGGGACAGTTCCACCCGCGCTAACAGCGCATCAATCTGCTGTTGTTCACCACGGTCATTACTGCGTTGCCAAAAGCGCTGGTGTGCCAACAAGCCCGTTGCCATAAATTGGCGCACGGTCATGGCAAACCCCACCGGCGAGTGCTGCGTAACCACCGCAATGCGTTGCGCCAACTGCCGCTGGCTCAACACGGATAACGCTTGGCTGCCGATGTAGATGCTGCCACTGCTGGGTTTCAGGTAGCGGTATAAGCAACGCAATAAGGTTGACTTGCCCGCCCCATTTGGCCCCAATAAGCCGACAAATTCGCCCCGCTGTACCGCAAAGCTTATCTGTGCCAGCACCAGTTTTTCTGGGCAGGCCCAGCTTAACTCCGCCACCGAAATCGCAGGGCTGTCGTCCGCCGTTATGGGGGGCACAAGTTGCAGCATCACATCGCCTTATAGGTTGTTGTAGCTTACGCCAAGGAACCACTGGCGACCGGGGGTGTTGTAAATCTCGCCCGGATTAAAGCCCAAGTTACTGGTGGTGTCGGCATCAAAGGCGTTGTTGAGCTTGGCTTGTACGCTCCAAGCGGCACTAAGCTGGTAGCCTAAAGCGAAGTTGACACTGTGGTAGGCATCGAGATACTCGTTGCCAGACACAAAACGCTTACCTTGGTAGTGGTAATCCGCACGGGCATCAAACTGCTGCCAATCGTAGCTGATGGCGTAATCCAGTTCGTGCTCTGAACGGCCTTTCAATTCAGTATTGTGGCCCTTATCTTCAGCATCCAGATAGGTGTACGCCAATTCATGGGATACGCCCGCCAGATCGAACTGGGCCCCTAACTCGATCCCACGTAAGCGCGCCTTACCAATATTGATTGGCTTGCCCGCAGTGCTATCCCAAATGATCAGTTCATCAATGTCGTTATTAAACAGCGACAAATAAGCCGACGCCACAGCACCGCTGTAATCCAGCGCAAGCTCCGTGTTTTTCGATTCTTCAGGGGCGAGATCCGGGTTGCTGGAAAACGGGTAATAGAGATCATTAAAGGTTGGCGCATGGAAGCCGGTACCCGCGCTGGCTGATACACGCCACTCGCTGTTCACTTCATACGCTGCGCCCAAGTTGTAAGTAGTGGCGTAATCGACGTTTTCAATGTCGTCGTAGCGCACTGCCCCTTCCAGCAACCATTGGCCGATGTCGGCACGGGCTAAGGTGTAAACCGCTACGGTTGCACGCTCATCAACGGGGTAGTTACCCCCAAAAGTATCGCCATACACTTGCTCGTCGAAGTAATCGACACCACCGGACAACACCAGCTGTGAGCTCAGTTGATACTGACTGGCAATGCTGGCTTGATCCCGCTGGGTTTCAAAACGAGTGATGCCGGGCACACCCTCTTTAAAATCATCGGCGCGATCTTGCGATTGACCTAAGTTCACCTTGGTGGTGACCGCATCCGTTTGGTACACCGCGCCGAGATCCCACAGGTAGTTTTCAAAATCGCTTTGGTTACCACCGTAGCTGCTATCAAATTCACGGTTACCGCGGTTGTATTGGCCAACCCAAGTTAGCTGGAACTGTTGATTTAATTGCTGCTGACCATTGATCCCGACGGCGGTACGATCGTAACCGTCATCGTCGGTTTCGCCATCAGACAGTACATCAAACCCATCGCTGCGCTCTTGGCTGATGGAGATGCTGGTTTGGCCATCGCCGTGGCTTAAGCCAGCACCGCCCGCAAAGCGGCGGTAGTCGTCGCTGCCAAACTCCATCGAGGCAATAAACTGCTTGCTCTCCAGTTGGCGGGTAAAAATTTGGATCACGCCGCCAATGGCATCGCTGCCCCATACCGCTGCACGTGGGCCTTTCACCACTTCAATGCGTTCAATTTGGTCCGGCGCAATGGTTGAAAATGCCGCACCGCCATTGGTGGCTGATGCGATCCGCACTCCATCCACCAAGACCAGTACTTGGTTAGAGTTGGCGCCTCGAATACGAACCGATGAGAGCTGCGCCACACCGCCACTGCGGGTAACACTGATCCCCGGCAGGCGTTCCAACAGATCCACGACGGATTTGGGGTTGATCGCTTCGATTTCGCTGCGTTCAACGGTGTTCACCACCGCCAGTTGCATCTCTGGGGCGGTATCAAAGCGAGAGCCGGTAACGGTAATGGTTTCAATGTCATCCGCATAGGCGGAAGAAGCGGCGGCCAAAGCGATGGCAACCAAAGACAAGCGCGTTTTTAAACTCATGGGGGATCCTATTGTTGAGTTAAAAGCGCGGGAACAGTATGAGGGACAACAGCACTAACGCCGCTGCCAACAGAATAGCTTTCATTTGTTATCTGGCGTCAGATTCCTTGCAACGCCAACATCAAAAATCAACCACCTGCTCAAGTAACCCGCTTGAGTCAAATTTGCAGAGTAAGGTAGGTCTCCTGGCTTTCAGCATCTCAACTCGCCCCTTCCCGGCTCTGCCAGTGGTGATGACGTGTCGCTCTGAATACAGTTGCGAGTACAGCCGCGGATTCGCACCGCGTTCCCTGTTATGCCTTGCGGCACCTTAAACTGGAGCTCGCCACCAAGGCGAGATCAGGCGGAATTGTGCCAGAGTTAATCCAGAACACAAGCCAAACGTTTAGATGGCTAGATAGCCATTTGCTATGAGTTATGTTGATGTCGATCTGATCAGCCAGAGATAAGTGGCTAACGCGGCCTCTGGCTGACAACGATTGCGCGGAAAACGGGCTAAGATCGGCCAAAGTTACCGCGAAAGCGGCTCTGGCTGACAAAAACGGCATTTTTGCGGTACTGAACAGGGATTTTCGCGGTGGTGATTGCTAGCATGGTCACACGTATTTCACAGTGTTACCAAATCATGACTGAGCAAACTTTCGAACCCAAAGCCAATGACGAACTCGTTTGTCTGATCCTTCACGCCCAGCACCTGATCAACGCTCAGACCCTGTATCGCCAAGATATCTCTGAGCAGTTCAACCTGATCTTTCAGCCTGAAGGCGAACAGTTGATCTGCCCAATCAGTGATCAGCAAGTGGCCAGCGCCGACTTCCCTGCGTGGCTCGGTCAGTTTCAAAGCGACAGCAACCGCCGCGAACTGGGCGACGTGATTTTTGTTGCCATTGGCACCATGTTGCAGCTGTGGTCTTTACGTCAGTAAAGCGATATTCCATCGCACTGCATCAACAAAACCCGCCAACTTGGCGGGTTTTGTTATTTGGGGCTTGGCGCGATGACTGGAATTGCCTAGTGGCAGCAGCCCCTATCGTTCCAGACTAAGCCTTCACGGGATCCAGCCTTTCGTTAAACCCCTTTATGGTTTCTTTTACGCCAAGCCAGCAACAGAAGAGCGACGCCAGAGAACAGCAGTAATTGCGGCGACAGTGCACCGCTGCTGCGGCGTTGATAAGAAAGCCCATTGTACGCATCAAGGTGATCGGCAATGCCGTCATTGTCTTGATCAGGCAGTTCGCGATCATCACGAATGCCATTGCCATCGGCATCAACCCCAAACAGCACCCCATTAATTTGGTGATCCACCCCATCATCAATGCCATCAGCATCAGCATCAAAGCCGGTGAAGTAGATCAATTGCGGGTTTTCTTCAATATCCGGAATGCCATCACCATCGGCGTCGTCATCGCTGTGATTGGCGATCCCATCGCCATCAATGTCTGCCAAGCTGCCAAAGGCACCCACGGCCCCATCAACCACATCAATCAAGCCGTCGTTATCCATATCGATGGTGCCATCTAAGCGACCATCGCCATTGGCGTCCAATATGTCTGACGAACCGTACTGTTCGATGTCGTAATTGCTGCCATCACTGCGTAGTTGCAGCGTATTTGGAATGCCATCGCCGTTGCTGTCGACCATCTCATCTTGCTGCCACAGCAACTCGGAACCCTCGTCCATCAGGCCGTTTGAATCGTCATCAACTTGCCCTGATTCGGTAATGTCGGTGATGCCGTCATTATCAGAATCCAAATCGAGGTGATTCATAATGCCGTCGCCATCATGGTCGAAGTCGCGGTAGCGTTGTGCGATGGCATCCAGGTTGTGATAAGCATCATCAACGCCATCGAGGTTGTCGTCACGGCGTTCCGGTTCTAGCTCACCGTTGCCATCCACGTCGGCATCAAACAGATTCCAAATGCCGTCCTGATCCTGATCTTCATGGGCAACTCTGGAACTCTCTTGGCTGCCAACGAAGCCACCTTTGCCCGCCGCTGCGGCCATTGGATCCAGATTAATGTTAAGACTCAAAAAAAACTCTAATTGGTCGGCAATGCCATCGTTATCCGAGTCACGATCCTCAGCATCTAACGTGCCATCAAAATCAGTATCTACCGCCGTTTCTAAGCGATTAGGAAGGCCATCTTTATCGGCATCTTGCCCCAGCATGATCTCGGCAATCACTGCCTCAAGCTCGATAATTGAATCCAACTGACCGCTGCCTAACTGCTGCACCGCATAATTGATGATGCTGAGGATCTGCTGCAGCTGCTCTGGATCAATGCTGCTAACCCCAGCATTCACATAGGTTTCTACGCTTGGCTCTGGCCCCTGCTGATCTGCAAAGTGGTGGATAGCCCGCAACGCGTGTTCAGCTACGGTTAAAATGGGCTCGCCAACGGATGATCGGATCTGCTCAGTAAAGCCTAACTGATCGCGATAACTGGCCATAACCCACAGCTGCAAACCGATGTGTTCTGCCTGCAAGGTTACACTGGCTGCCGTTACCTCAAGCGCGACGCTTTGTTCTGGCTCTGAGCCTCGATACCACTGATAACTTATCGACTCTGCTGCAACGCCATCGGGATCCGTCACCACGGCCGTTAACGTCTGCTCTGCCACAGCGAGGCCATCAATTCGAACTCTGCCAACGCGATTACTCGAGAACTCATAATCGGCCACGGCATTGCTGTTGCCTGCTAGATCGGTAACGGCGTCAGCCAACAGTGACAGGTTAATCGATTCGCCCTGAGAGACCACCGCGCCGACAAGCTGGAACTGGCTTGAGCCACCGCTGATCTCTGTGAGCACCGCATTGTTCAGCGTAAAGTCCGTCACTTCTAGCTCGGACACAGCTTCAGAAAAAGTAAGGTCGATAACAAACTGATCGCCCTGTTCATTCCAATCGTGCGTGTAGGTTGCCTCCGGTGCAGTGCGGTCGTAGATCACCAGCATCGGCGCCGATGCCGCGTTCGGATTGCCCGCAAGATCTTGTGCTGCTGCGGCCACAACCGATATCGACACTTCACCCTCGGCTTGCGGCGTTACCGTAAATTGAAAACCGCCCTCCATCACCTGCCAGTTGGATGGTTCGCCATTCAGTAATTGCACTCCATCCATGCCAAAGCCAGCGACAACTTCATTGAATGTTACGCTGACAACAAAAGGCTTGTTCGTCACTTCCACACTGCTTAACAGCTGCACCACTGGGGCAGAATCATCAAACAGCAGTTCCAAAGGATTTGAGGCGCTGTTGCCATTACTTGCTGCATCTTCAGCCACCGCCGCTGGCACTAACACCGTTACCGCACCATCAGCGGTTGGCGTGATCTCCGCGCTGTAACTAGTACCGCTGCCACTGAAACTGGATACCGTGCCGTTAGTTAATTGCAGATCGGTTTGGGTAAAGCCGCTGACGGCTTCGCTGAACTCAATGCTGATGCTGAATGCACCGTTCACTGTGTCGCTGACTGTAGATAGCACTACCGTCGGTGCACTGCCATCAAAGCTAACCGCCAATGAATTAGAGGCGCTGTTGCCATTGGTGGCGAGATCTTCAGCCACCGCCGCTGGTACTAACACCGTCACCGCGCCGTCAGCGGTTGGTGTGATCTCCGCGCTGTAACTAGTACCGCTGCCACTGAAACTGGATACCGTGGCGTTGGTTAACTGCAGATCGGTTTGGGTGAAGCCGCTGACGGGTTCGCTGAACTCAATGCTGATATTAAATGCGCCATTAACGGTACTACTAGTGCCGGATAGCACCACCGTTGGTGCGCTGCCATCAAAGCTAACAGCCAATGAATTGGAAGCGCTGTTGCCATTGGTTGCTGCGTCCTGAGCCACCGCCGCTGGCACTAACACCGTCACCGTACCATCAGCGGTTGGCACTATGGTGGCGCTGTAACTGCCGCCGCTGCCACTGAAACTGGATACCGTGCCGTTGGTTAATTGCAGATCGGTTTGGGTAAAGCCGCTGACGGACTCGCTGAACTCAATGCTGACATTGAATGCGCCGTTCACTGTACCGTTGGCACCAGCCAGCACCACCGTTGGTGCGCTGCCATCAAAGCTAACCGCCAATGAATTAGAGGCGCTGTTGCCATTGGTTGCTGCGTCCTGAGCCACCGCCGCTGGCACTGATACCGTTACCGCACCATTAGCGGTTGGTGTGATCTCTGCGCTGTAACTAGTACCGCTGCCACTGAAACTGGATACCGTGGCGTTGCTTAACTGCAGATCGGTTTGGGCAAAACCGCTGACGGCTTCACTGAACTCAATGCTGATATTAAATGCGCCGTTCACTGTACTGTTGGCAGCAGCGAGCACCACCGTCGGTGCGCTGCCATCAAAGCTAACCGTCAATGAATTGGAGACCGTGTTGCCATTGCTGGCCAGATCTTCAACCACCGCCGCTGGCACTAACACCGTCACCGCACCATCAGCGGTAGGGGTGATCTCTGCGCTGTAACTGCTGCCGCTGCCACTAAATGCAGAGACCGTGGCGTTGGTTAATTGCAGATCGGTTTGGGTGAAGCCGCTGACGGACTCGCTGAACTCAATGCTGATGCTGAATGCACCGTTCACTGTGTCGCTGACTGTAGATAGCACTACCGTCGGTGCACTGCCATCAAAGCTAACCGCCAATGAATTAGAGGCGCTGTTGCCATTGGTGGCGAGATCTTCAGCCACCGCCGCTGGTACTAACACCGTTACCGCACCGTCAGCGGTTGGTGTGATCTCCGCGTTGTAACTGCCGCCGCTGCCACTGAAACTGGATACCGTGGCGTTGGTTAACTGCAGATCCGTTTGGGTAAAGCCGCTGACGGCTTCACTGAACTCAATGCTGATGCTGAATGCGCCGTTCACTGTACCGTTGGCACCAGCCAGCACCACCGTTGGTGCGCTGCCATCAAAGCTAACCGCCAATGAATTAGAGGCGCTGTTGCCATTGGTTGCTGCGTCCTGAGCCACCGCCGCTGGTACTAACACCGTCACCGCGCCGTCAGCGGTTGGTGTGATCTCCGCGCTGTAACTAGTACCGCTGCCACTGAAACTGGATACCGTGGCGTTGGTTAGCTGCAGATCGGTTTGGGTAAAGCCGCTGACGGGCTCGCTGAACTCAATGCTGATATTGAATGCGCCGTTCACCGTACTGCTGGCACCGGATAACACCACCGTTGGTGCGCTGCCATCAAAGCTAACCGCCAATGAATTGGAGGCGCTGTTGCCATTGGTTGCTGCGTCCTGAGCCACCGCCGCTGGCACTGATACCGTCACCGCACCGTCAGCGGTTGGCGTGATCTCTGCGCTGTAACTAGTACCGCTGCCACTGAAACTGGATACCGTGGCGTTGCTTAACTGCAGATCGGTTTGAGTAAAGCCGCTGACGGCTTCGCTGAACTCAATGCTGATGCTGAATGCGCCGTTCACTGTACTGCTGGCACTGGATAGCACCACCGTCGGTGCGCTGCCATCGAAGCTGACCGCCAATGAATTTGAAGCCGTATTGCTATTAGTTGCTGCATCCTGAGCCACTGCCGCGGGCACTAACACCGTTACCGCACCATCAGCGGTTGGCGTGATCTCTGCGCTGTAACTAGTACCGCTGCCACTGAAACTGGATACCGTGGCGTTGGTTAGCTGCAGATCGGTTTGGGTGAAGCCGCTGACGGACTCGCTGAACTCAATGCTGATGCTGAAAGCGCCGTTCACTGTACTGTTGGCAGCAGCGAGCACCACCGTCGGTGCGCTGCCATCAAAGCTAACCGCCAATGAATTGGAAGCGCTGTTGCCATTGGTTGCTGCGTCCTGAGCCACCGCCGCTGGCACTAACACCGTTACCGCACCATCAGCGGTTGGCGTGATCTCCGCGCTGTAACTGCCGCCGCTGCCACTGAAACTGGATACCGTGCCGTTAGTTAACTGCAGATCGGTTTGGGTAAAGCCGCTGACGGATTCGCTGAACTCAATGCTGATATTAAATGCGCCGTTCACTGTGTCGCTGACAGTAGATAACACCGCCGTCGGTGCGCTGCCATCAAAGCTAACCGCCAATGAATTGGAGGCGCTGTTGCCATTGCTGGCGAGATCTTCAGCCACCGCCGCTGGCACTAACACCGTCACCGCACCATCAGCGGTTGGCGTGATCTCCGCGCTGTAACTGCCGCTGCTGCCACTGAAACTGGATACCGTGGCGTTAGTTAACTGCAGATCGGTTTGGATGAAGCCGCTGACGGATTCGCTGAACTCAATGCTGATATTGAATGCGCCGTTCACTGTGTCGCTGACAGTAGATAACACCACCGTTGGTGCGCTGCCATCAAAGCTAACCGCCAATGAATTGGAGGCGCTGTTGCCATTGGTTGCTGCATCTTCAGCCACCGCCGCTGGCACTAACACCGTCACCGCACCATCAGCGGTTGGCGCGATGGTGGCGCTGTAACTAGTACTGCTGCCACTGAAACTGGATACCGTGGCGTTGCTTAACTGCAGATCGGTTTGGGTAAAGCCGCTGACGGCTTCGCTGAACTCGATGCTGATGCTGAATGCGCTATTAACGGTACTACTAGCGCTGGATAGCACCACCGTTGGTGCAGTAATATCGAGGGATTCAGAGGTGAAGTTGATCGCCTGAGCGGACGCTTGGATATTCGGTGTGCCTTCGTCATCCTCCGCAACCACATACACGGTGTAACCCGTGCCCGGTTGCAACCCAGCAAGGCTTAAGCTGGCGGTGGTGCCCACTGTACTGCCATTGCCAGAATCCACTGCAGCGCCATCACTGGCATCAGTCCCACTTCGCACTTGCGCAACCGATGGCGCTGATTCTCCGTTAGCAACCACAACAAAGTACACCTGGCCTTGCTCATCCAGATCCACCGACAGCGTCGCAGCCGATGAAGTAATAGCGGTAACGGCAGGCGTGGAATCAAATACCGGGGCAATATCATCATTCACAGTGATGCTGTGCGCCTGCTGAACGCTGTATTCACCATCGTGGCTCTCGATGCAGATCGCGTACACACCCGCTGCCAGTGCTGCCTGGCTCCTTAACGTTGCTGTGGTTATCTGAAACTGTGCGTTATCAGCGTCCTTAGCTAAACCGCAATCACCATGATCCGAACTGCTTCGGCTCACTAATTGATAAGTGAAGCTCCCGCTGTCGACGTCGCTCGTTGATAGGGTTGCAATCGCAGCACCGCTAACGGCGAGACTTTGCTGAATACTGCTGCTTGTTAATGCAATCGCGGTTGGCGCATCGTTAACCGAGGTAATCTCTACCACACGGGAGTCTGAACTGGATGCAGCTTGTGCGTCTGTTGCGGTGAAGGTAATGGTGCGATCCAAGCTGCTTGGATCCTCAGAACTGTTACGGTAGCGGATCGATTGCACGACTTCTTGAGCAATCACATTGGTTGCGTCGGCATCGAAGATGACGGTTAACACGGAGGATGAATTCACGACTGCACCGGCAGGGCTAACATCTGCCACATCAAGGCCATTTGCGAGTAGGTTTGAGCCACTGAGAGTAATAAGTGTGCCATCGCCATCACTATCATCGATGCTGAGTTCATCTTCAGCAGCAGCATTTGCGCTGATCTGCACAGCTAATGTTGCTGTTGCCCAATCGGCATCACCATCGGCATCATTAAGTATTGCAGAATCATCAATGAGCGCTGCGGCATCATTTTCTTGATAGTTTAATTTTGTATTAATTAACGCAAGGTTCGGAGCCGTGTTAGCAGAAACCGCGCTAACGATACCGCTTGCAGCAAAACTAGGATTAAAAGCACCTCCAGGCAGACTGCCCGGATTATTCGCATCATTATCACTGTCGACGACCGGTGACGTAAGATCATTCAGCTTCCAATAGGCAATGAGCCCATTCGCATCAGCCGTTATTTCTTGTGGTGACCCGCTCGCAAACAAGGTCGACACTTCAGCATTAGACAGCGCCGAGTTGTAAATCTGGATGTCGTCTAAAACGCCAGCAAAATGAGTGTAACTTTCACTTGTCATAAAACTGGATGCTGTACCGACCAACATCGTTTCGGCATTTGAAAAATACAAATTACTGCCATATGCAGGCAAATTTATGTCAGCAATCTGGCTACCATTTCGATAAAACCGAAAGTACCCTGCCTCAAACTTAATGACGACGTGATACCAAGTGTCTGTTGTCCACGCCAGTCCTACGCTAGCAGAAATCGCAGCAGCACCACCTTCACTGACGATAATGCTCCCCGCATCAGCATCAACAGCTGAAAAATCGATACAGATATCGATATTGGCATCACTCGAGTGCATTAAACAGCTTGAGCTTGAGACATCATCAAACTTAACCCACAACGATAATGACATTGTGCTTAAACCATTGAGTTCTCCGCCAACAGCAGAAAATTCAATATAATCGTTACCATCAAAACTTATCGCTGTAGATACCGCGTTAGTCACAGGTGAAAATATAATAACAAACACAAAAAATATAATACGATTCATTGGTCATTCCATTGACAACGAAAACTGCAATCAAAGGCTCTCACAGAAAGCCATACCAGCACCTAGTCCAAACCGTTCAGCAAAGGCTAAACCGCTAAATACCCCTTCACTGAGGTTAACCACATCAATGCGTATCGCTCCATCGATGGTAGTCACAATCAGCCCTTCCGGTTCACCCACACACAAAACGGTGCTGGGCTGAACCCCGTAGGACTCATGGCATACCACGGTTCCCTGTAGCAACCCAATTGCGGTGTTACGCCAACGTAGCCCTGCCCCACCCAAGCTTGGATTTGCTGCCCGAGCTAAAGCGCAGATCTCTGAAGCCGTCATGCTCAACCAATCCACAGCCAGATCGGCAGCGCTGGGGGCTGGCGCGGTCACCTGCGTATTAAGCAATGACAGCGATTGTTGTGGTTTGGCCTCGATCCTGCCAGCGGCCAACTGCTGTAAAAATTGCTGCACCAATTGTGGTGCTAATAACGCCACTTCCGTGGTCAGACTCATTAAAGTATCGCGTTCGTTTATCGGCAGCGGCTGCTGCCAAACAATCGGGCCACTGTCCCACAGCTGTTCATCCTCACCATGTAATGCAATCAAACAAATCGCCGAGCTTTTAACTCTGTTCTTTATTTGCCAAAATATTGGTGATTTTCCTCGGTACAGCGGTAAAGCAGATGCGTGAAGATTAAATAAAGCCACACCAAGCTGATTTATTATCGAAGATGAAATTCGATGAGGAAAAGAAAAAACAAAACCAATATTCGCTTTGACCTGCTGAAAAAATATGGCCATGCTTTCATCATTGTCAGCAATGTATTTTTTCGTGGCTACATTCATATGTTTTAGGTTGAGAAGTAACTGATTTGTATCCGTCTCTGCTCGGTCTGAAACAACCACCCCAGCCAACTGCTTCGATCCATGCAGATAAGTAATCAATGGCAAGCTTACACAACCAGATGAAAAGACAACAATGCGGTAATCGGTGTCAACATTAGTCATTATCTGCCTCCTTGGGTTGCAAGAAAACCAGGTAACCCATTAAGTCGATAATAAAATTTTATACAGTCACCGTTACGTAATAACAGATCACCTGGTTTCGGATCGGAGGGAATAAAATTGATGCAAACTTGCGTATCCGGTAACGGGTGGGTAATACCAGACTGATACTCATCTAAACATTCCATCTTGAAAGTATATATTTGAGTACAGATCACAAGTAATTGCTCTCCAAGCTGGGGAGGTATTTCTGGGATCAAGACCGTATTGCAATCTATCAGGGTGCTATTATCCCTGAGCTGGCGCACACATAACTGCGTTACACTCTCTTTAGTCAGTGTCAAAACCGTACCAAGCTTGATCCGCTCTGCTGGTAACGGTTGCTCATTGCCCTTACTTTTCTGCCAGCGTTCAATGTATTCGTGTTGGCCAACCACTAACTGTGCCGACAGCTCGATTCTTTCTGGTATAAGCACGCCGTGATCCGACATCTGCGGCACTAACCCCTGCGCCAAAGGCAGATGCGCTTCACGACTAAAGCCATGCTGCATCGCTTCAATTATCAACAGATCAATGGGCTGCTCACTGCGATAATCACAACCGTCCATACACACAATGGACTCTATATATTTTCCTAGTCCCAATTCATGAGTAACAGCTTGCAGGCTGGCAACCGCCCCTGGCTGTATATCAATTAATGTCACCTTAATATTGATTGGATCCGCACCTGAACGGTTTTGATAAAAACACAATAAGGGCAACAATAATGGGGCAAAGGGCCCGCACGCAGGGTAGACCACATTGAGCGGCCGCTCTCGCGGTTGTTGCTGCAATTGGATCAATGCTTGATCAATGCCACGAATAAAACGACTGATGCGGTGGGTGTCTGTTTGCGTGGTAACGCATTGATCCGGCGACAGCACTAACCCGTGGCGAGAGACATACTGCCGTGTCCGTAAACTGGGCTCTAACTCAATCCGTTGATAAATACCCAGCAAGCCTTGGTAAAGGTTGCCCAAGGCAACGCTGGCAGCCGCGGTTTCTGCAGCCAGTATTGCTGTTACCGCCGCCACCGCAGCTTGGTTCGGGCTGGGTGTCGGAGCAGACTCAATCGTTGTCGTCGCGGCGGTGCTCGACAGAGTGCTCGACGGTTGCACCTGCAGTTGCTCACGCAACAGTCGATTGAGATCGGCAATGGCAGCAGGCGACGTATTAGCAATCGGCGGCGAGCCATGGTAGTGACATTGACGATAATTCTGGTTTGATGGGTCATCCATGATCCGAGTCCAGTCTGTTCGAAAACGGTAGCTAACTAAGGTGTAGTTTAGTTTTGAACAAAAGCTCAGCCTCGACCAACAACAAACCGGATCTGCTGTCGGCTACGAGCCACGATCTGGATCATGCGGTAGCGACATCAACCAATCAGCAACAACTGTGCACTCCTTTGGCCACAGTTGCCTATACCTAGTCTGAGTCACATCTTCAAACAGCAAAGCTATCACTCACGCACTGACTTTAATTGTGCGTAGTTAAACCGATAACAGGGACGTTGATATGGAAATAATGCTAGGAACCAGCATGATTTTTGCCGGTAATTTTATTCCCAGAGATTGGATTGGTTGCTACGGGCAGCTCATGCCTATCTCGAATAACGGGGCACTTTATTCTTTATTAAGCACCCACTACGGCGGCAACGGCCGCACTGACTTTGGCATTCCAGATTTAAGAGGTCGCGCCCCAATTGGCATGGGCCAAGGGCCAGGCATGTTCCCGATTAAACTTGGCCAGCATATCGGGAGCCAATCCGTTAACTTAAACGTTAGCCAGCTTCCTACCCACAGCCACTCTGCCAGCTTTCAACCGCAGCTTTCACCCGGCAGTGACTTAACAGCCACCGCAACGGCGACGGTTAATGCGGCGAATGGTGCTGGCAGCCAAGACGACGCTGAAGGTGCCTACTGGGCTACAGCTCAAGCAGGTAACCGAGCAACCAGCAATGGCTATTCTGCCAAGAAAAATACCCGCATGGCGGCGGATGCGGTTGAAATAGAGGTGCAGCTATCAGGCCAACCAAGTGGGATCATTGGCGGCACGGTGCAAGTTAGCTCAGCGGGCTCTAGCACTGCCGTACCAACGATGTCTCCCTCACTGGGGGTACAATACATCATGTCCGCTAACGGGGTTTATCCTTCACGCAGCTGAGACTCAGTATCGTGGCATTCAAAGGGATAAACTCTTGGCTGAGCTCATGGCCGTTCTGCGGCGGACAGCTTGCCTTTCACAGCCCCTTTTAGAAAACAAAAAGGGCTCACCAATTGGTGAGCCCTTTTCATGTATGGCGGTCAGAGAGGGATTCGAACCCTCGATACCTTACGATATACGCCCTTAGCAGGGGCGCGCCTTCAGCCACTCGGCCATCTAACCACACGAAACGTTAAAATATGGCGGAGGGATAGGGATTTGAACCCTAGAGGAGCTATTAACCCCTGCCGGTTTTCAAGACCGGTGCATTCGACCACTCTGCCATCCCTCCGTTGGGTGTACTTTATAGAGGTTTGATTTACCTATGTAAAGTGCCGAGCGTTCAACCGCACAAGAATTAGCACCGTTACGCTCACTTTGCCATCGGTTGCGATTTTAATGGGGAAATAAGACGCTTTGCCGTTAACCGCTCATCGACTCATCAATAACAGAACAACGGATCTCTATTTCAGCCTTGTTGAAAACAGCCGAAGATCGCTGACAGAGACGGATCCCAAACGGCAGAGACACAAAAGGCCCACCGTTACCGGTGAGCCTTCTATGTGTATGGCGGTCAGAGAGGGATTCGAACCCTCGATACCTTACGATATACGCCCTTAGCAGGGGCGCGCCTTCAGCCACTCGGCCATCTAACCACACGAAACGTTAAATATGGCGGAGGGATAGGGATTTGAACCCTAGAGGAGCTATTAACCCCTGCCGGTTTTCAAGACCGGTGCATTCGACCACTCTGCCATCCCTCCGAGGCCGCTAACTATATAAGAATCTCGATGATGCTGTAAAGCACCATTTTTCTTAAGTGACTAATAAATAAGTGATTAGTGAACAATTTTGCAACAAGCAAACTATAACCATGAAGTAACTAACAACATTTTCGCTTTAACTTAGATGAATGCCCTACAAACAGCGACAAGACCGTAGATCGCTTTGCTACTTCCCTCACAGTTTCCACCACTGCATTTGAGTCTTTTTCATACAACACCGAAAATACTTACACTTAAGACAATTACCGGAACCTTCATGAACCCATCATCACATCAACGCTCGATTCATCGCGGTTTTACCCTAATCGAGTTGGTTGTCGTTATCGTGATTCTTGGTGTACTCGCAGCCGTTGCTGCACCAAAGTTCATCAACTTAAGTACCGATGCAAAAAATGCCGCGCTAAAAGGCCTTGAAGGCAGCGTCAAAAGTGCCATGCAGATCAGCAAGGCCAAATTGACCACATTAGGATTGCACGAGCAGACAGCGGTCACCTCTTGGACCCACCCAACGACCGTAGGGAATTGGTGTGAGACGTGCATGTTTAACTTCGGCTATCCGGCCAATATGCCCGCAACCTGGTTCAGCCTAGTTGAAAACCTTGGTGCGATTGACGATCCACAAACCGACTTTGTTCCAGCGGCTGGGATCACTGGCATGGCAACCAGCGTGGCGTTCACCTTCCCAGACAATGTAAACGACGATGGCAGCAATACCATTGCCACCCAAAGCTGTTATGTGCGCTATACCCCCGGCGATGCGACCACATTACCAGTGGTTGAGATGGTGCCTTGCCAGTAGGGTTAACGCTTACGCTCTGCACAAGCCGTTGACGTTGTCGTATTTCGTCAGTAACGGCGCCCCGAAAGAAAAAAGGCTCACCACTTGGTGAGCCTTCTTTATATATGGGTCTGGGAGCATTCAAGTCTGGCCTAGCCACTCGCCGTCGTGCCTCCGGCGTCACTCGCTCCGCTCCTTGCGACCCCTAAGCTAGGGCTCATGCACCCTACCCCTACAACACATTTTGGCGCAGATACGAAAAAGGCTTCCCGTTTGGGAAGCCTTTTCGAAATATGGCGGAGGGATAGGGATTTGAACCCTAGAGGAGCTATTAACCCCTGCCGGTTTTCAAGACCGGTGCATTCGACCACTCTGCCATCCCTCCGGCGGATTCGCACTATAGAGAGTCACCTAGGCTCTGTAAAGCACCAATCCAATGATTTTACACCGTTTGCTGCACAAATAGGCAAATCACACCGTAGTGACCCCGTTCCACACTAAAATGATTAGTAACAACTCGATTGTTGGTGCAACTAATGCAAAATACGATAATCTAAACCAGTGTTCACACCAATGCGCTAATTAAAGGAGCAGCCATTTATGGAAACCCGTCGTTTTGAAACGGCCCAGACCCAAGGGGTCGAAATCAACCGCGTACTACGCAACACCTACATGTTGTTGTCGATGACGCTTTTGTTTGCAGCCGCTGTCGCTGGCGCAGCAATGGCTTTCGGTTGGCCTCATCCTGGCCTGATCATCACCTTAGTCGGTTTCTACGGCTTGCTGTTCTTGGTTCATAAAACCCAAAACAGCAGCGCTGGTATTCCTGCTGTCTTTGCCCTAACCGGCTTCATGGGCTACACCTTGGGTCCGATTCTGGCCATGTACTTAGGTGCAGGCATGGGTGACGTGATCATAATGGCCTTTGGTGGCACCGCTATGGTGTTCTTTGGTTTGTCTGCTTACGTGCTGATGACCGGCAAAGACATGTCGTTCATGGGCGGCATGATGCAAGCAGGCTTCTGGGTGATCATCGCGATGTTTATCGCCAACCTGTTCCTCAACATCCCTGCGCTGAGCATGGCAATGAGCGGCATGTTCATCCTGTTCTCCTCTGGTGCCATCTTGATGCAAACCAGTGCCATCATTCACGGCGGCGAGCGCAACTACATCAGCGCAACCGTTACTCTGTTTGTGTCGCTGTACAACATCTTCGTTAGCTTGCTGAGCCTGCTAGGCATGGGCGGCGACGATTAAGCTAAGGCTTATCGAGCCGATTTGAATCGGTTACAATAAGGCCCCTAACGGGGCCTTTTTTACGCCTGTCGAACAGAAATCGGAAACTCATGAGTCAATTTGTCGTGTTTGTTAATGGCCCAGCCTATGGCAATCAACACGCCTATACGGCGTTGCGCTTTTGCCAAGCGGCATTAACCGCCGGGCACACGCTTACCCAAGTGTTCTTTTATCAAGATGGGATCCATAACGCCTCGTCTTTACTTTCCCCCGCCAGTGACGAGTTTGCCATCAGTCAGCAATGGCAGCAGCTGGCACAACAGCAGGTATCCCTCGTGTGTTGTGTCTCTGCTGCGCTACGCCGTGGCGTACTGGATGACGAAGCCGCTGCCGATCTGGATCTCCCCAATGGCAATATTGTGCCGTGGTTCAGCCTTGGTGGCTTAGGCGAATACGTAACGGCAGCAGCGAACGCTGATCGGGTGGTGCAATTTGGCTGATCCAATTCAATTAACGGTGTTATTTCAGCAGCCTCCTCACGGCAATAGCGCCGGACGTGAAGGCCTGGATCTACTCTTACTCAATGCCAGCTACGATGTGGTTTCTGCCGCCGTATTTGTGGGTGATGGGATCTATCAATTGCTGCAGCAACAACAGCCACAACGGCTCGACAGCAAAAATCACGTTGTGACCTTTAAAGCCCTGCCGATGTACGACGTTGAGACCATCGTGGTGTGCCAGCAATCGCTGCAAGAACGCAGCATCAGCGCCGAGCAACTGCTGCTGCCCGTCCGTGAGCAAACCCCACAGCAGATCGCGGCATTATTAAGCCAAAGCAAAGAGGTGCTGACGTTTTGACCACCCTACATACCTTAAGTCAGCCCTGCAGTAACCCTGAAGCACTGCAACAGCAACTGCGCTATCGTCAGCCAAGCGATCCTGTGCTGCTATTACAAGATGCCGTGCTCATGGCTCAGCAGCCGCGCTTTACCGCACAGCTGACTCAATACCCACTGTATGTTCTGCAGGACGATGTCGCCGCCCGCGGTTTGTCATTGCCGCCTCAATTAACGGCAACTTTAATCAGCTACCCCGAATTTGTGCAACTGACGTTGGACACCCAGCAACAAGTATCATGGTGAAACAATGATTTTTAATGGCGATGAGATCGCAACCGATAAACAAGGCTACCTGCTTGATAGCAGCCAGTGGTGCGCCGAGATGGCTCCACAATTGGCCGCAGAGGAAAACATCGAATTAACCAGTGCCCATTGGGAAGTGGTTAACTTTGTGCGCGATTTTTACCTGGAATTTAACACCAGCCCCGCCATCCGCGTGCTGGTTAAGGCCATTGGCCAAAAGTTGGGTGAAGACAAAGGCAACAGCAAATACCTGTATAAGTTGTTTCCAAAAGGTCCAGCAAAACAAGCCACTAAGATCGCCGGTTTGCCTAAGCCTGCGCGCTGCATCTAACCCCTACCGCAACGGAGCTTCACGGCTCCGTTGCTTTGCTGCCATCCTCTCAGCCCACACCAGCCGCAACGGCAGCATTTATCGGTTAAATACCCATAAAATAATTGTGGTTCTCTCCTACACTAACGGGTGACGACACTTTGGGAGAGCCCTATGGAATACCACGTCACTAGCTTGGTCTTGCAGTTGCAGCCCGATCAGCGGGACACGGTGTTGCAATACCTCCATTCCATTGAAGGTGCCGAGATCCACGCCGAAAGTGGCGATGGCCAATTGGTTATCACCCTTGAAGGCGATGGTCAGCTGCCCGGTGTTGAAGCGTTGCACACCATTCCCGGAGTCATTTCAGTCAGCTTGATCAGCCATCCTCACGCCGCGTTAAAATAGTGGTTAGGCTGTTCGCGGCGCGCCGTGACCGCCGCTTCGGACTGGTTTGGGTTTTAAACTGAGTTTTGCTTAAGCAAGATTCAAGAACACTCCGCTTGTTGTTGGTAATGCGGGTGCTGAGCCAGTTGGATCTGTGCCGAATCAATCACCTTGGTGCCACTGATGCCATTGCTGGCTTGGGCGAGCAACGCCGTGGCCACTTGCTCAACTCGTACTGGCCGCCAAGCATCGGCACCGGGCAACCAAGCCAGCGCGCGCATTGCCAGCCCACCAATAAACTCCCCCAGTCGAAACTCATCCCGTTGCGCCAACAGCATGGAGGGTCGGTAGATACATAACCCCTTTAAGCCAATCTGCTGGAGCCGTTGCTCCATCTGTTGTTTGGTTTGCAAATAGAAACCGCGGGATTTGGGCGACACCCCCAAACTGCTGATCACATGAAACTGCGCCACTTGCTGCTGCACCGCCCATAAACCCAAACTGAGCACCGCGTCCAGATCCACGGCGGTAAAAGCGGCTTTGCTGCCGGCTTGCTTGATGGTGGTGCCTAAGCAGCAAAAAACCGCATCAACCCCGTTAGCCACTTGCAGCTTGCTGATGTGCGCTAACGGTAAAATATGCTCGATTACCTGCGGGTGCGACTGCCATTGCGTGGCGCGGCGGCTAAGTACATGTACCGTCGTGACGTTCGAGCTGGCCAGCAGTTGGTTAATCAACTGGCGGCCTACTGCGCCGGTGGCTCCGGCGACCAAAACTGATTTCATGGTGTTCCCTCTGTGTCTCAGTGCATGCTACCGCGCCAATTCCGTTCAATGAAAGCCTTTGTTGTGACCGCTTGATGACAGCACAAGGCCAGATCTGGCCAACAAAAACGGCCTAAGTCTTCACTTAGGCCGCGCGAAGGGGCAGCACGTTGCCAGCAAGCCATTAACGCAGGTAATGCACCACTTGGTTGCTGCTACCGCGCCACTTTAAGTTCACGTCTTTAAGCGTTTGTTCGAACTTACCGTCAATCAACACATCCAGCTGATCAACCACCTGCAGTTGCAATGGTGACAGTTCGGCGCGGGTGTAACCCGTCCACAACCAAATGTCTTTGCCCGGCGCTTCGGCTCGTACTCGCTGAACCAGCGCTAAGATTTCGGTCACGTTGGCCGGATGTAATGGATCCCCGCCAGAGAGCGATAAGCCCCGACGTTTGATCCGCGGATCGGTTAGATCAGCAATGATCTTATCCGCCAGCGCCTGATCAAATTGATGGCCACTGCTTGGGTTTAACGTGGATTGGTTATAGCAGCCTCGGCACTGATGCACGCAACCGGACACAAATAAGGTGCAGCGAGTGCCTGGGCCATTCACAACATCAACGGGGTAATATTGGTGATAATTCAC
Source organism: uncultured Ferrimonas sp. (assembly GCF_947489035.1). Taxonomy (GTDB): domain Bacteria; phylum Pseudomonadota; class Gammaproteobacteria; order Enterobacterales; family Shewanellaceae; genus Ferrimonas. The sequence continues at coordinate 63,780 of NZ_CANLCI010000015.1, forward strand.
AACTTATGCCTCAAGTAACCGTTTGCCACAATGGCCTTAATAAAACAACAATGCCGCCTGCGCGAACGCCGACGGCATGCCTGTGTGACCAAGGGGATTACAGGTGTTTAACTCGGCGTTTCACTTCTTCTTGCTTACCAGAGTTAAATGGGCGTGCATCGGGGCTGCCCAAATAACCGCAAACCCGACGAGTTACCGACACTTTGGTGGGTTCGTTGTTGCCACAGTTCGGGCAAGTAAAGCCTTTGCTGGTGCACTCAAATTCGCCGGTGTGGCCACATTCATAGCACTCATCAATCGGCGTATTCGTACCGTAATAAGGCACTTTGTCGTAGGCGTAGTTCCATACGTCTTCCAGCGCTTCGATGTTGTGCTGCATGTTGGGGTATTCGCCGTAACTGATGAAGCCACCAGAGGTGATCTCTGGGTACGGCATCTCAAAATCGATCTTATCGTACGGGTTTACCGTTTTTTCTACGTCTAAGTGAAAACTGTTGGTGTAGTAACCCTTGTCGGTTACCCCTTCCACCACACCAAAGGCTTTGGCATCAATTTTACAAAAACGGGTACACAGGTTTTCACTTGGGGTTGAGTACAGGCTAAAGGCGTAACCGGTTTCCTCTTTCCACTGCTCTACCGTGGTACGCAGGTGACGAACAATATCCAAAGCGTGCTGGCGCAGCTGTTCGTTGTCGTACACATGCTGCTGATTATTAAACAGCGCGTTCACGGTTTCATGCAGGCCGATGTAGCCTAAAGAGATGGAAGCACGGCCATCTTTGAAGATCTCAGAGATGTCGTCTTCGGGTTGCAAGCGCACACCACAAGCCCCTTCTTGGTACAGGATTGGCGCCACCTTGGCTTTCACCCCTTGCAAACGCTCAATGCGGGTCATCAGTGCCTTACGGCTTACCTGCAAACGTTGTTCCAAGATCTGATAGAAGCGGGTCAGATCCCCTTCCGCTTCAATGGCGATGCGCGGCAAGTTGAGCGACACCACGCCTAAGTTGTTGCGGCCATCGTGGATCAGCTCACCGTTTTCTTCGTGGGTACCCAGGAAAGAACGACAACCCATCGGGTTCTTAAACGAACCGGTTACCTCAACCACTTTGTCGTAGTTAAGAATGTCGGGGTACATCCGCTTAGAAGCACACTCAAGTGCCAGCTGCTTGATGTCGTAATTGGCGTCGTTTGGCTTCAGGTTGTGGCCATCTTTAATGGCAAACACCAATTTAGGGAACACCGCGGTTTTACGGTTTTTGCCCAAACCGGCGATGCGGTTTTTCAAAATGGATTGCTGAATCAACCGCGCTTCCCAGCTGGTGCCTAAACCAAACCCTAAGGTGACAAACGGCGTTTGGCCATTGGCGGTGTGTAAGGTGTTTACTTCGTATTCCAACGATTGGAATGCATCAAAACACTCTTTTTCGGTGCGGGTGTTGGCAAAACCTTGGGCATCGGGGATCTGCCACTCTTGCGCAACTTGCAGGTGCTTTTGATAGCTGGCCTGTACGTACGGCGATAAGATCTCATCAATGCGGTTGATGGTGGTGCCGCCGTAGATGTGGGAGGCCACCTGAGCGATGATCTGCGCGGTAACCGCCGTGGCGGTCGAGATCGACTTGGGAGTGTCGATCTCGGCGTTGCCCATCTTAAAGCCGCCGGTCAGCATGCCATTCAGATCAATCAACATGCAGTTAAACATCGGGAAGAATGGCGCGTAATCCAGATCGTGGTAATGGATTTCACCGCGTTCGTGGGCTTGCACCACTTCTCTTGGCAGAATATGACGACAGGCGTAATGCTTGGCCACAATGCCCGCGAGCAGATCTCGCTGGGTTGGGATCACCTTGGCGTCTTTGTTGGCGTTTTCGTTCAACAAGTCGTTGTTGCTTTGCTCAACCAAACCGCGAATCTCACGATTCAAGTGGCTGCTTTTTTCCCGCGCAACGTCACGGTCATGACGATATTCAATGTAGGCGCGAGCCAGATCTTTGTGCGGCCCTTCCATCAGCTGGATCTCAACCGCCTGCTGAATTAAGTCGATGTGCACTTCTTCATGGATAGCCAATTGTTCGGTTACCGCAGAGGCTAATTGCACCGCATAAACCTGGTCTTCACAGTGGATCGCCTTGGCGGCGCGCATCACCGCTTGGGTGATCCGGGCACTGTCAAAGGGCAAACGGGTTCCGTCCCGCTTGATAACAACTGGCATCATTCACTACTCCTGACAACAACTTGATTAGAACACTATATCTTGGCGCCAGTAGGGGAAAAGGCACCACATCTAGTATCAACATAGAGATAACTGGGGAAGAAACTTAGATCAAAATCAAACAATATAGGATTGACTTCGTTCCGTTAGAGGTGCTAACGGTGTGACCTAGCTCTCACGACAGGGGCGACTATAGCCTAAGAGGATTGGTGTCTGCATTGGCAAAAGTTGGGTTATTCGGGCGGGATCACCGCTTTGAAAGATCAAGCTTGATCTGCGAAAAATTGCCAAAAAATTAAGAAAAATAAAGCGTTCTAAAACTGGGTTAAATTGGTTGAATTATTGAACGTGGTGATGCTATTTAGCCACAACAGCACCACCACGGTAACAACCGTTAATCTATTTGCAGCAATTGCATGATCTTCTTCGGCAGATCGGTGTTGTCTTGCATGCCGATGAATTGTTCAGCGCCGGCGCCGTAAGCCATCACCGGCACATCCACAGCGGTATGCCCACCGGTAGTCCAGCCGGTATAACTGCGAGTGGCGACAATATTGCCAATGTAGCTAACCCGCGGCCAATGTGCATCGTCGGCAAACGCCAGTAATGCATGCAGCTGTTGTTCGGTTAGGTCAAAATCCACCATTGAACGCCACACCTGTTGGTAAGTCTCTTGGTTGCGCTTGGCCGCAACGAACGCTTTGGCAATCACATCTGCACTGGCGTGCACCTTACGGATCTCCATTGGCAACCATTGATATTCCCCAGCGGCGCCTAAGGTTAAGCCACCGGTCGAGTGATCAGCGGTCACCACCAACAGAGTATTTGGGTGTTGATCCACGTACTCTTTGGCTACGGTAATGGCGTTAGCAAAGTCATCCATTTCCGCCATCGCACAGGCAATGTCATTTGAATGGCCACACCAATCAATCAAGCTGCCCTCAATCAACACAGAAAACCCGTCACGGTCTTGCTCGGCTAACGCCAAGGCTTTGGTTGTCATTAACGCTAAGCGATCGTTCCGCTTGGCATCAATGGCAAAGGGCAACGCCACATCCGCCAGCAACGCCACTGCTGGCAGCTGCTGTAACTGCCCAAGTTGCTGCCAATCGGTGGCGATGCTGGCACCGCTGTCACTCAAAGCATCAATGGCGGCAGCATCAAAAAAGCTCTGCCCGCCACCAAACATCAAATCGATCTCTTTCGCTTTCAAAGCACTCCCCATCTGCTCAGCGATGGGTTGATAGGCGCGGCGGGATTCATGGTGGGCAACAAAACTGGCAGGGGTAGCGTGGTTAATTTGCGAGGTGGATACCACCCCGGTGGTTTTGCCCGCTTGCTTGGCTGCCACCAATAAGCTTGGCAGCGACTTTTTATCGGCATCGACCCCAATGGCCCCATTAAAGGATTTAACTCCGGCGGCCAGTGCCGTGGCGGCGGCGGCAGAATCGGTGACCCAAGTGTCGTCATCGGGGTAGGTACTGGCGCTGCCAACCAGTAACTGATCAAACACCGTTGGCGTCACTTTACTGCCGGGCGCCCCAGCAAGATAGTAACGGTATGCCGTCAGGTAAGCGGGCCCCATGCCATCACCCACCATATAAATAACGTTTTTTACTTCCGCCTGTGGTTGGGCATGCACCAGCGGTGCCAGCAACAAAGGCAATAATGCCAAGGTCAGGGTTGATTTCATCTTAATTTAACTTCCTAAACAATCCGATTGCATCTAAGCATTTAAAATTACAAACAAATTAAGGTCTAATATGGGGAATTAGGCCGTTCACTAACTAGGCCGCTTGCGGCAAATAAAACCGCCGAAAGCAATCTTACCTGAGCCCAATCTCTACGTAGTGGTATAGCCTTGCATTATGAGTAAGAAAATCATTAAAACACACCAATGTAACGGTACCGCATTCTTTGTGGGTGACATTCATGGCGAATATCATCAACTTATGCGCTCCTTAGCCCATGTTGGCTTCAATGCAGACAACGGCGATCAACTCTACAGCGTTGGCGATTTGATTGATCGTGGCGAGCACAGCCTACGCTGCTTAGAGCTGCTAGAAAAACCGTGGTTTCACGCCGTGCGTGGTAATCACGAAGCGATGATGCTGGCTGCGTTAAGTGGCGATGTACAAAGCCGAGAGTTGTGGTTTAGTGCTGGCGGCGGCTGGTTTCAAGCCCTGTCGAACACAGAGCAGCAGCAGATCGCGGAACGCTTTCAACCCCAGCTTAACGATCTTCCCATCGCGATGGAGATAACCATCCCATCTGAAAAACTCACCATGGCGATGATCCACGCGGATTTTCCCTTCGATGATTGGCAGCAGTTTAGCGAAAACAGCGCCAATTTAGATGAACACCAACTCGCCAAATGCCTGTGGTCGCGTTCAACCCTGCGCGGCCTTGATCGTGGCAAATACCCTGCCCCTATCGCCGGCATTGATGCCTTAGTCATGGGCCATACGCCATTACCGATGTTTCGTGGCCACGGCAATCGAGTCTGGCTCGATACCGGCGCCGGTTACCCCAACGGCAGTTTAACAGTGCTGTCGGCCCACCAAATCGTGCACATGCTGCTGCGCTAAGTGCCCTTCCCTCCTTAATCCATTAAGGCGTACTGATGCAAGAACTTGGAACCGATCGCCTGCGCCTGCGCCAATGGCAACCGCAGGATTTTGACGAATACGCCGCCTTGTGCGCCGATCCATTAGTGATGCGTTATCTTGGCGGGACCGTGCTTGAACGCGCCGATGCTTGGCGTCACATGGCGATGCTGGCTGGCCATTGGCAGTTAAAGGGCTTTGGCCACTGGGCAGTAGAATTGAAACAAACCCAAGCGATGATAGGCCGCATCGGTTTTTTTGAACCGGAAGGTTGGCCCGGTTTTGAATTAGGTTGGACCATTGCCCGCGCCCATCAACGGCAAGGCTACGCCAGCGAAGGCGCCAAAGCGGCACTGGATTGGGCGTTTAACCATACCCCACAGCAGCAGGTTATCAGCCTGATCCACCCAGAAAACACCGCATCGAAACAGGTCGCGCTAAAATTAGGCGAACGATTTTGGCGTAATGCCGTGGTGAAAGGCACAAATGTCTGCGTCTATGGCATTGAGCGAGGGGAACACCTTAATTTGAGCTAACACTTGTGCGCTCAAACTTGGGGCGCTACCCTATACTGGTCTAATCAGATAGGTATAAAGATGAGTACTGCAAACTACAGCGTTGGTGAAGAGATCGCGAACGCCGTCACCCACGGGTTAGGGGTCGCCGCCGCCATCGTTGGCTTAACCTTAATGTTGACCAAAGGGATCCCAGTACTCAATGGGGCTGAAATCGCTGCGATCAGTGTCTATGGCGCCACCTTAGTGTTGATGTTCCTCAGTTCCACCTTGTACCACAGCATTCCAGTGCCTCGGGTCAAGGCGATTTTAAAGCGAGTGGATCATGGCGCCATTTACCTGCTGATTGCTGGCAGCTATACCCCCTTTATGTTGATCGCCTTAAACGATCCCAGCGCCAAGCTGCTGTTGGCGATAATTTGGGTATTGGCGATCGCCGGGGTGCTATTTAAAGCCCTGTTCATCAACCGCTATAAACGGTTGGCGTTAGCCACTTATCTGGCCATGGGTTGGTCCAGCATCTTTGTGATTTGGAAGTTATTGGCGGTGTTGCCCAGTGGCGGTTTCAATCTGCTGTTGATTGGTGGGGTTTGCTACAGCGTTGGCACCATCTTTTATGCCGTAAAGTCCAAACCTTACTTTCACGCCATCTGGCATCTATTTGTATTAGCGGGTGCCAGTTGCCACTGTGTCGCGGTTGCGTTGTTTGTGATCCCATAAAAAACATCACATTCTGCGGCTGGACATAACTAATACGCACTATGCTCATTCCGTCAGTGTTTAAAAATACTGCGATATAATCGTAACTTACCAAAAATACACATTTTTCTCGCAAACCCTTGGCGAATATGCCAATCTTTGCCTAGCGCATTAAAACACCAATCGCTGGGAAATGACGCGCTTTTGGAATTAAAGATTCGCTCTCTGGCGATATCGCACCCCATATTAAGGAGATGATATGAAAATTAAATTGCTGGCTGGTTTGGCCATGAGCACCATGCTGTTCGGTTGTGCTAACACTGCAGATCTGGAAGCGCAGGTTTCATCTTTGAGCAACAAAGTTGACACCCTGTCTACTCAAATCGGTTCTCTGCGTGCAGATCACGACAAAATGGGCTCTGACATCAAAGCGGCTAAGAACGCAGCGATGGACGCACAAGATGAAGCGGCTCGCGCTAACAGCCGCATCGATGCAATGGCAACTAACTACCGTAAAAAGTAAGTTAAGCTAATGCAAAAAAAAGGCTCCTTCGGGAGCCTTTTTTGTTGCGCTGATATCGGGAATTAATGCAGTCGTAACGGCAACCCTAACTGGGATTGCAGCGCCTGCTCTAAGTGCAGCGGATCTGCGTTGGCGCGCTGTAACTGCGCTTCAACCACTTTAGAAAATTGCAGCTGTTTTTCATCACGGCTAAGCTCGACATCCGACGACAACGGTTCGTGCACTTCAATCAGCCATTGATCGCGCTCCTGCGCCACCTTAACCGCTTCGTTAATCACTCGCACCGGCTCGCCCACACGCACCATATCAAACAGCGTTTCGATGTCGTCGTAGCGCAAACGCATGCAACCGGCACTCACCCGCATGCCAATACCAAACTCTTGGTTGGTACCGTGGATAAGGTATTCGCCATTACCAAAGCCTAACCGCAAAGCACGATGACCCAGCGGATTATCTGGCCCTGCGGGCACCACCGGTGGCAACGCTTCGCCATTTTCCTCTAACCACTTTTTGCGGGTGGTTTGGGTTGGCGTCCAAGTGGGATCTTTGCGTTTTTGGCTCACCCGAGTTGCACCGATTGGGGTTTCCCGCCCAACCACACCAATGCCGATCGGAAACACATGCACCCGTTGGCGGGCATTATCAAAGTAATACAATCTCAGCTCGGCCAGATTGACCACTACGCCTTTGCGCGGCACATCCGGCAACAGCATTTGCGATGGCAATTTAATGATGCTGCCTGGGGCAGGCAATAACGGATCGGCATCGGGGTTGGCGGCCACCAGCGCTAAGAACCCCATGTTGTATTGCTGCGCGATCTCATCAAGGGTTTGCCCAACCTCCACTCGATGCTCCATTGGAAAGCCAATCAAACGGCTTCCATCTTGCGGCGCCGAGTAGATCGCCGCCGACACGGGCATCGCCCAGGCGGCCATAATGGCAACCGCTTTCAACAAACTGCTTTTCACTAAAACACTCCCTTGTGTACGCATTGAATTAGCATACCACTGCACCGTGTCGTTGCCGACCGCCACAGTGTAATCACTGTCGCATACAAAAATGCCTGCGCTAAACCAAGGCTTAGGCAGGCATTTCTTCGTTCAGGCCGGTGCCGTTAAGCGGCTTCGACTTTCACCGCACACACTTTGAACTCTGGGATCTTCGCCACCGGATCCAAGGCAGCGTTGGTCAGCACGTTCGCTGCGGCTTCTGCAAAGTGGAATGGCATAAACAACACCCCTGGCCGCATCCGCTTGGTCACAAACGCCGGCACTTGCAACGAGCCCCGACGAGTCGACACTTTCAGCATCTGTGAGTTTTCAATGCCCATGCGTTCCGCATCAAACACCGAGATCATCACCATTGGCTTGGCCAGCTCATCCATGCCCGCCGTTTTACGCGTCATGGTGCCGGTATGGAACTGCGCCAACTGCCGCCCCGTGGTTAGCGTTAATGGGTAGTCTGGGTTAGGCAACTCTGCAGATAAGCGATACGGCACCGCGGCAAAACGGGCTTTCTCCATCTTGATGAAGGTGCTTTCGTGCAGAATGGCGGTGCCCGGATGGTTATTGTGTGGGCATGGCCACTGCAACGACTCGGTTTCAGTACGCTCCCAGGTAATGCCGCCGTAGCTTGGGGTTACGCGGTTGATTTCAGCCGTGATCTGCTGCTCGCTGCGGTAATCCCAGCCCGCGCCCATGGCGTTGGCGATCCCTTGGATGATCGACCAATCTGGACGCGCTTGCCCCGGCGCACTGATCGCCGGACGCAAACGCTGAACCCGACGTTCGGTATTGGTGAAGTGCCCCTGTTTCTCGGCAAACGAGAACGCCGGTAACACCACATCCGCCAGCTGCGCGGTTTCGGTCATAAAGATGTCCTGCACCACTAAGAAGTCCAACGCCTTTAAGCCTTTGAGTACGTGCTCTTGATCCGGATCCGACAGCACTGGGTTCTCCCCCATGATGTACAACCCATGCAGCTGGCCCGAGGTAATGGCGTGCATCATCTCGGTGAGCTTCAAGCCCGGTTCATTGGCAATGCGCACCCCCCAGTGGTGCTCAAAACGATCCACTACATCGGTGCTTGGCAGTTTTTGGTAACCCGGCAAGTAGTTTGGCAGTGCGCCCATGTCACAGGCGCCCTGCACGTTACTTTGGCCACGCAGTGGGTTGATCCCCGCGCCAACCTTGCCCACGTTGCCCGTCAGCAGCTGCAGGTTGGCAATGGCCCGCACGTTATTGGTACCAAAACTGTGCTGGGTGATGCCCATGGCGTAGTAAAACGCGGTTTTCGTTGAAGTGGCGATAAGCTTAGCCAGATCGCTGATCTGCTGGGCGGGCACCCCACTGACCGCCGCGGCATTTTCTAAGCGGTATTCCAGTCGCATCACTTCATCGTGCAGCGCTTGGTAATCTTCGGTGCGCTGTTCAATGAAGGTTTGATCCTGCCAGCCGTTCTCAATGATGATTTGAGCAATGGCGTTCAGCAGCATCACATCGGTGCCTGGCCGCTGCTGTAAATACAGATCGCTGTGGAACGCCATGTCCACTTTCCGCGGATCCACCACCACCAATTTGGCGCTGCCGTTACTGGTGGCACGGCGAATGTGTGACGCAATAACCGGGTGCGACGAGGCCGTATCAGAGCCGATGATCACCACCAGATCCGATTCTTTAATGCTGGGAATGTCGTTGGTCATCGAACCACTGCCCAGCGCCGGCTCTAACCCCGTTACGGTGGTGGCGTGGCACAAACGGGCGCAGTGATCGACGTTGTTGTTGCCAAACACGGTACGAACAAACTTCTGGAACAGGAAGTTATCTTCGTTGGTGGTTTTGGCTGACGACAAACCGGCCAAGGTGTGGTTGCCACGCTGGCGCATGATCTCGGTAAATTTCTTGGCGATCAGGCTAATGGCATCGTCCCACGAGGCGGGTTGCAGCACGCCGTTGCTGCGGATCAACGGTTGGGTTAAACGCTGCTCGGAGTTAACAAAATCAAACCCAAAACGGCCTTTCACGCACAGCATGCCTTCGTTCACCGGAGAGCCTTCAATGCCGCTCACTTTCACCACTTGGTTTTTGGCTTCATCCACATGCATGGTGATGCCACAGCCCACACCACAGTAGGTGCAGATGGTGTTCACTTTTTTGTAGTTGTCTGCCGCGCCATGCTGATGCACGTTCTTTTCGGTAATGGCGCCCACCGGACAAGCCTGTACACAGGCACCACACTGCACGCAATCCGATGCCGACAACAGCTCGCCGTTGCCGATCTTCACTTTACAGCGATCGCCGCTGGCGGTCAGATCCAGCACATTGTGCACCCCTTCGTCTTTACAGGCCTGCACGCACTGGCCACAGCCAATGCAGCGGTTGGCGTCAAAGCGGATAAAGGGCGAGGAGTCATCCACCGCGTATTTGCTGTAGTGATCCTTGGCTAAATCGTCGTCGCTGATGCGGTACTCGGTGGCGTAATCCCGCAGATCACAGCTTTGGCTTTTTTGACAGCCACAGGCCAAACAGCGGGCGGCTTCGGCAATCGCTTGGTCTCGATCAAAACCGGTTTCCACTTCACCAAAGGTGCTAGTACGCGCCTGTACGTTCAGCTCGGGCATCTTTAAACGAGCCGCAAACGGGATCTCGCCGTAATAGCGCTGCTCTACGTCTTTTAAACGCTCGGCTTTACGAGAATTAAATTCTGGTTCGGCAACAGCCAGTTCGCCCTGCTGAACAAACCTCAGCATCACCTCGGCGCAGCGGCGGCCTTCGCCAATCGCTTCTACCGCGGTTGCTGGCCCTAAACGGAAATCGCCAATCGAAAAGATATTACTGCCACTGTGGAAGGTGCTGTCAGACGCATCCGCGGTGTTCCAGCGGGTTAAGGCGATGCTGTCCCCCAAGGCGCTGGTGTCTGGCTTTTGGCTGACCGCAGGGATCACCGTATCAAACTCGTGCCAGCTGAACTCTCCTGTTGGCTCAGGACGACGACGCCCCGACGCGTCGGGTTCGCCCAGCTGCAGGGCTTCCACTTTGACTTTATGCACGCGGCCTTGTGCATCGGCAACGTTCTCTACTGGCACCGACATAAACAGGAAGTCGATCCCTTCGACTTCCGCTTCGTGGATTTCGTAATCCTCGGCCGGCATGTCTGCCTTGGTACGGCGGTAGATAATGGTTACGTCAGCCCCTTGGCGCAGCGCGGTACGGGCGCAATCGATGGCGGTATTGCCGCCGCCAACCACGGCAACCTTTTTACCAACCTGCACCGCTTCACCCGCAGAGAACGCTTTGAGGTAATCCACCCCAAGCAACACCCCATCAAGATCTGAACCTTGATATTCCATGTTTACCGCTTGCTGCGCGCCAATGGCCAAACACACACCATCGTATTGCTGCTGCAGCTGCGCCAAGTCGATGTCGCGCCCCAGCGCCTTATTGGTGTGCACCTTCATGCCCGCACGGCACATCAGCTCCACTTCTTTTGCGAGGGTGGCTTTTGGTAGGCGGTATTCTGGGATGCCATAGCGCAACCAACCACCGGCCTCTGGCATCGCTTCAAACACATCAACGTCACAGCCTTCGTGGCTTAAGAAGTAGCCTGCAGACAAGCCCGCAGGGCCCGCGCCAATAATGGCGATGCGTTTGCCATTGCTGGGCTTAATCTCAGCCAGATGGGGTTGCTCGCCGTTTAAATCAATATCGGCAGCGTGGCGCTTTAATTGGCGAATGGCCAAGGATTCATCCACCAAGTTGCGGCGGCATTCGCTTTCACAAAATGCGGGACACACTCGCCCAACCGACAACGGCATCGGCAGGCTTTGTTTCACAATTTCGTTGGCTTTGATCTCATCGCCTTGGGCGATGTGAAACAGATAAGATTGAATGTCCACCGCCGCAGGACACGCGGTCTTACAGGGGGCTTCACAGTCTGCATGGTGATCCGACAGGATATTGGTCAGTGCCTGTTGGCGGCGCTGGGTTAACGCCTCGGAATGGCTCACCACTGTCACAGAGTCGCTGATCTGGTATTCGCAGCTGCGAACAATCTCGCCATCAATCTCCACCACGCACAGATCGCATGGGGTTTTGTTGTCAGTGTTATTGGCGCCACACAATGAAGGGATGTTAGCGCCCTGCTCGCGTGCCCAGTCCAACAACCGCACACCCGCAGGCGCGTGCAACACTTGTTCGTCGAGAGTTAGTTTGATCATAATTCCAACCACTGTGCCCACTGCTCCCGGTGGGAAAAAGAGTTAATGTTGCTCGGAGCGGGTCCACATCCTGCAGACAATGGCGGCAAGGATACCCAGTAAAAAGCGATCCCCTCAGTCTGTTCCAAGACATTCGTGAGCGAACGCACAGTTTGCCTATGACGTTCGACCAGTTCGGGCTGTAGCCCCTATTGCAGCTAGGGTTATTACGAATCGGCAGTGAATCAATAGCCATCAAAATGCGATGCCTGATCAGCGCAACCCCTTACCTAATACCGCCTTTAACTGAAATTGGCGAAGCAACTCAAATTTTCCAACCTTTGCCCTTGGTTTTAATGTCCTTGCCCCCATATCAACTGCAGTTATTTTTCTGCATCGGCCGTATTCATGAGCAACCACACCATCAACGAATTCAACGCCAACTGGAATATTTCGCTCGATGCCAATGGCAACGAAGCGCAACCAGATGACGACAACGGCACCGAGCTGGTGCCCGCAACCACCAAGCCAGACGTGCTGCCGGTGATGCCACTGCAAAATCGCCCATTTTTTCCAGCCCAAGTGATGCCCATTGCGGTGAAAGGTGGCGAGTGGGAATCCACCTTAAAAGCGGTGGAAGACAGTGAGCACAAATTGATGGTGCTGTTCCACACCAGCCAGCCCAATGCCGCAAACGGTGATTTGGATCTCGAACAGCTCGCCCAAACCGGTTGTGTGGTGCGGGTGCACCAGATTGATCCCACCGAAGATGGTCAATTTCAATTTGTGGCCGAAGGGGTCGATCGCGCCCATGTGCTGCGCTGGATAACCAAAGAGCAGCCTTATTTAGCCGAGATCAGCTACCCGATTGAGGAGCATCTCGAAAGCAAAGAGATCAAAGCCTACGCCATCGCCATCATCAAGGCGCTGAAAGAGCTGATCCCGCTCAATCCGCTCTACTCCGAAGAGTTAAAGCAATACCTTGAACGTTTTGGCCCAAGCGAACCGTCACCACTGACCGATTTTGGCGCCGCCATCACCACCGCCTCCACTGCCGAGCTGCAAGATGTGCTCGACACCGTCAGCCTGCTGCCCCGCATGCAGAAAGTGTTGGCGCTGCTGAAAAAAGAGCTGGATGCGGCCAAGGTGCACTCTGAGATCTCCCGTGAAGTGAATAAAAAGCTGGAGAAGCGCGAGCGCGAATTTTTCCTGCGGGAACAGCTGAAAGTTATCCAGCGGGAACTGGGCGTATCCAAAGACGATAAAACCGCCGACGTCGACGAGTTTCGTCAACGCATTGAAGGCAAAATCCTGCCGGACGCAGTACAAAAGCGGTTTGATGAAGAGATCCAAAAACTGGCGGTGCTGGAAACCGGTTCGCCAGAGTACGCGGTAACTCGCAGCTACCTTGATTGGCTGAGCCACGTACCTTGGGGCGTATTCAGCCAAGACAGCATCGAGCTCGCCAAGGCGCGCAAGGTATTGGATAAGCACCACAACGGCTTAGACGATGTCAAAGAACGCATTCTGGAATTTCTGGCGGTGGGATCTTATAAAGGCGAGATCGGCGGTTCCATCATTTTGCTGGTGGGGCCACCTGGGGTCGGTAAAACCTCGATTGGTAAATCCATTGCCGCCTGTTTAGGTCGTCCGTTTTATCGTTTCAGTGTTGGCGGCATGCGTGATGAAGCCGAGATCAAAGGCCATCGCCGCACTTACATCGGTGCCATGCCAGGCAAGCTGGTGCAATCCCTGAAAGAATCCGAGGTGATGAACCCAGTGATCATGCTCGATGAGATCGACAAAATGGGCAAAAGCTACCAAGGCGATCCCGCCTCGGCGCTGCTGGAAACCCTCGATCCCGAGCAAAACGTCGAGTTTCTTGATCACTACTTGGATCTGCGCCTGGATCTGTCCAAAGCCCTGTTTGTGTGTACCGCCAACACCCTCGACAGCATTCCAGGGCCGCTGCTGGACCGGATGGACGTGATCCATCTGTCTGGCTATCTGGCAGAAGAAAAACTCGCCATTGCCAAACATCACCTGTGGCCACGCCAGCTGAAAAAAGCCGGTTTGAAGCGTTCGCAACTGAGGATCAGCGAACCAGCCCTGCGCGTTGTGATTGAAGGTTACGCCCGTGAAGCTGGGGTGCGTGCACTTGAAAAACAGCTGGCCAAACTGGTGCGTAAATCGGTGGTGAAACTGCTGGAAACCGAAACCGAGAAGCTGAGCATCGGCATCAAAGACATTGAACCAATGCTGGGGATGCCACGCTTTAAAAACGAAGAGGTGTTGGCCGGTAAAGGGATCGTCACCGGTTTGGCGTGGACCTCCATGGGCGGCGCCACCTTGCCCGTGGAAGCCCGCGTGGTGCACAACCAAAGCCGAACCTTAAAGCTGTCTGGCCAGTTGGGCGACGTAATGAAAGAGTCCGCTGGCATTGCCCACAACTACATCAGTGGGTGTTTGGCTCAGTTTGGCGCCGATCCTAGCTTCTACGATAAAGCCTTTATCCACCTGCATGTGCCCGATGGCGCAACCCCAAAAGATGGCCCAAGTGCTGGGGTAACCATGGCCACCGCACTGTTGTCTTTAGCGCTGGATAAAGCCCCAAGGGCGGGAATGGCGATGACTGGCGAGCTGAGCCTCAGTGGCCAAGTGATGCCTGTGGGCGGCATTCGTGAAAAGATCATCGCCGCCAAACGGCAGAAAATCAACGCGGTGATCTTGCCGGAAGCCAACCGCAACGATTTCGAAGAGCTGCCGGATTACGTTAAAGCGGGGATTGAGGTGCATTTTGCCGAGCAATACCACCACGTAGCTGAATTAATGTTCCGTTAACCGGATCCGGCGCGGCTCTCTGCGCCCAGTCATCGACTCATCAAAGGAGGCTACGGCCTCCTTTTTGTTTTTCCTCGTGCTTTTACCCTACTGACTCATGCCTTAACTATGTTTACTGCACAGCTCTTTTCTGTGCAGTCACCAAGGATGGTCACGTCATGACATGGTTGAACAATTTATCCATCACCAAAAAACAGGTACTGGCCACATTAAGCATCCTGTTTTTAATGCTGGTTGGTGCCGTTACCGCCTTGCAGCGGCAATCGACACTGGTGCAGACCTATCAAGATTTTCTCAATAGCGAAGTCTCCTATCGAGATCAGCTGATCAGCATCAACGGCAACATCACCAATCAGGTTGGGGCCTGGAATGCGCTGTTGATCCACAGCACCGACATCGCCAGCGCCCAAGCGCAACTGGGGGTGGTGGCCGAATACGAACAGAAAGTGCGGCTACAGATGACCCAACTGCAGCAACAGGTAGCCCAGTCTCACCCCTTGATCGCCAGCCAGCTGTCCACATTTTTAGAGCAACACAATAAGATCAGCGAACAGTACCGCAGTGCCATGACCAACGGTTTTGATATTGGCACCATCGATCAGGTGACCGCCCCCATGGCCAAAGCACTGAGCGAAGGGGTGGTCGCCACATTGGATGAGCTGCAACGAGGCAATATGGCGAAGGTGAATACCATCTCGAATAATGCCAAACAATCGGTGTTGATTTCGGCCATCACCTTAGGCTTGGTGTTCTTGTTGGCCATTCCCGCAGGCATTTACATCTCTAACCACTTAATTGTGAATAAGATAAAAAGCCTTAACTGGTTTATCCGCAAGCTGGCTAAGCGCGATTTAACCCAGCAATTGCCCCTTGAACAACAGGATGAATTAGGCGAATTAGCCGCCAACACCCGCAAACTGCAACAGCAAAGCTTAGAATTGCTTAATGGCCTTGCAGGCACCGCCGCCACCATTGATGACAAAGCCGTTACCTTGAAAGAGAACATCAACTACAACCGCGGCAAAATTCACCAGCAGAACGCCCAAACCCAAAGCATCGCCAGCGCAACCACCGAGCTGGCCGCCAGCATCAACGAGATCGCTGAAACCGCCAACAACACCGCCGACAACATGGTCGCCACCGATCAACGTTTGCAAGAAGGCCGCAACGAACTGCGGGAAGTAAGCAACAACATCAACGAGTTGGAATTGCGGGTAAATCAAACCAACAGCGTGGTCAACCAACTGGCGGAACAAAGCACCGAAATTAATAAGATTTTGAATGTGATCCGCGAAATTGCGGATAAAACCAATCTGCTGGCGCTCAATGCGGCGATTGAAGCCGCGCGAGCCGGTGAGCAAGGCCGCGGTTTTGCGGTGGTGGCCGACGAAGTGCGCTCGCTGGCTTCGCGCACCCAAAATTCGGTTGAACAGATCCACAGCATTGTGGATCGCTTCCAAAGCGAATCCAACGAAGCCACCTTGGCCATCAGTGACAGCAAAAAATTTGCAACCTTCTGTGCCGAACAGGCGCAAACTGCAGCAACGAGCTTAGAAACCGTCAGCAGCGACATCAGCCGGATCTCCCAATCCAACACCGAGATCGCCACTGCTGCGGGCCAACAAAATGCGGTGGTGAACGACATCAACCAGCGCCTGCACACCATCACTGAGATTGGCGACGATCTGGTGGAGCAAACCGACAGTACCTTGGTGTTAAGCGAAAAGATGACCGATCGCTCCATTCAGTTGCAGCAGATCATCGACACCTATCAATTCAATCAACCGTCCGACAGAGCGGTCGTGTCTGCCCCAGCTCGCAGCCACAGCCACAACCACAGCCACAAAAACACCACCTCAAATGGAGGTGGTGATATTCATGTCAATATGGAGCTGTTTAATCGAACTCCGATCCACACCAGCAGCTACGATGCTGACACCAACAGCGCTCAGCTCATGTCGAAGCAGCCAGAGCGCACCACCTGATTACGGCCTAACTCTTTGGCGTCGTACAACAGTTGATCCGCCACCGCCAACGCTTGCGTAAGGTTGTCCTGCATCACATCGGTTACCCCAGCGCTAAAGGTCACTCTGATGTCACCGGCGCTGGTATTAACCGGCGCCAAAGCCATGTTGTGGCGAATGGTATCAACCAACAGCTCCGCTTGAGCCGCATCCATTCCTTCCATCACAATAAAGAACTCTTCCCCGCCCGTTCTGGCCAACAAGAATCGATCTAAACCCGCCTTTAACGTGTTGGCCAGCGCCTGTAACACCTCATCACCTACATTGTGGCCGTAGGTGTCGTTAACCTTTTTAAAGAAATCCACATCCACCACCGCCACCGACAGCGGATGCTGCTTGGCTTTGGCCTCTTGGTATATGTCATTGCCGTGATCAAAAAAGTAGCGGCGGTTATACAACCCAGTAAGCACGTCTTTCTCGGCCATATCTCGGATCAAGTTCACTCGCTCGATGCGCTCAATGCTTTGGTGAATGCGGCAGTAAAACTCGTCATTCACAAACGGCTTGTGCAAAAAGTCGTTGGCGCCATTTTTGATGAAATTGGATGACAAATAAGGATCATTGGCGCTGGATAAGCCAATCACGCACAACTGATCTTCATCAAACTGCTTACGCAATTGCTGCACCAACGTAATGCCATCCATGTTCGGCATCTGATAATCGGTGATCACTAAGCTGATGTCGGGGTATTCGCCCACTTGCGCCAGTGCCTGCTCGCCATCTTCGGCTTCGCAAATTTGGTAGCGATGCCGCAACAGCAAGTTGCACATCATCCGCCGAATGGTGGCGGAATCGTCCACGACTAAGACTCTGTGGCTGGGGTTATTCAGCAAGCGCAGCATCAACGACAGCGCAAATTGATAGGACTGTAAGCCCTCTTTTACGATCACATCCACCGCACCATCACTGAGCAACTGCTTACGCACTTCTGGCAAGTCTTGCTCTAAAAACACAATGGTTGGCAAGCCACTATTAAGCAGCTGCTGTGGGTTATCCAGTGATTTGTATTCCACCAGCAACGCTTTGTACTGCCCCAATAAGGTATCGGCACATTGATTTGCTTGCTGCATGTTAAGACAAAACTTAGCCGACAGTTCAGGGATCCTATTCAGCAGATAACGCAGAACTTTAACCACTTCCGGTTGGTCTTCAACGATCAGTATATTTTCGGCCACTTTACGCTCCCTCGTGTTAGCCAGACTGTCACTGCTAAGCCTAGTCAACCAGAGCCATTTCAGGGGTTAATGCCGGTTTCACGCCCCCATTCCGTGCAATTTGTGCGCGATGCCACTCTGCTGACAAAGCTTTACACTTATCGCCCTTGAAAGGCCCTAAGCCGAACCCCATTATTTTTACTCTAGTGTTCGGCAAAGGAGTCGAAATGAGAAAGTATTTAAAGACAGCATTAGCGATGCTGTTAATGGTGGGGCAAACCTCCGCACCACTGGCCTCTCAATCCCAATTTGAACAACAAGCACGAGGCGACGACAGCGTTGCCGAGCAGCGCCGCTTCCACCAAGGCAACGTGCTTGAGTCCATCAGCTCTTACCAAACCTACCAGCCAAAGCAAGCGCTGGCCGACTTCGACCAATTGCATCAACAAGCGCAGCAAGCCCAAACTGAATTGGCGATGCTAACCCAAAAAAGCGCCTATTTGTCTGCTACCCAAGCGTTGATCCCAGCGGTAAAATCGGAACAACGCGCGCAAGCGAAACTCACGGCTGATTTAGGTGGCGATGTGAGCCGCTTAACCGATTTGGCCCGCAGCTCTTTAGTGGCCGACGACATTGACGGAGTGGTTCGCGCTTACCGACAAATCAGCAAAGAAGTTGAGGTCATTCGGGTAAAGAATCGCTTCGCAACCCCGAAAGCCAACGGTTACCGCGACATGAACTTAGTGGTGCGACTGCCCTACTCTGGCCACCTGGCCGAAGTGCAGATCCACTTAACCGAAATCGCCGCCATTAAAAATGGCCCAGAACATGACATCTACCAGCAGATCCAACACATTGAACGCAGCAGCAGTCCGTTAACGGAGTTTGATAACGCTAGGATCAGCAAACTGAGGCAGCAATCAAGCCTGATGTATCAACAGGCGTGGCGAGATTACATCGCCCCCGTTCGCCAAGTGAGTTAATGGGTAATAAAAAAGGAGCCGATTGGCTCCTTTTTTGCAATTAAATTGCCGCATTGTTGCATCAGCGCCGCAGTAATAAGGGGTCATCCACCGCCACGTAACGGTTGGCCGAGTCCACGAGCGCCTTGGCTGTTAATTCCGCCACCCCATACACCTCCACTTCCACCCCATATTTATCCCGTAAGTGGTGTGCCAAGATGGCAAAATCACCGTCGCCAGACAGCAAGATAACCACATCCACATCACGGCCGTATTCCAGCGCGTCAATGGTGATGCCCACATCCCAGTCGCCCTTGGCACTGCCATCGGCACGGCGGATGTAAGGTTTTAATTTCACCTCAAAGCCGATGCCACGCAAAATGTTTTGAAACTGGCGCTGTTTTTCATCGCCACCGTCGGTGGCATAGGCAAACGCATTCACCACTTGCCGATTGGCGGTGGCCTGCGCCCAAAATTGGTTGTAATCAAAGTGGCAACCAAAGGCTTGGCGCGTGGTGTAATAGACGTTTTGTACGTCAACAAGGATCAAAACCGATTGCATTGGGGCCTTAGCTGCGGATCACAATATAGGGCTATAGCTTACCGAAAATCAGCGCCACTGGGGCAACGGATTTCCCGCTAACCGGCGATTAAATCAATCGACCCTTGATATCGCACCGTTCCCGAGCATGGTCGCGGCCGTCATCCACGTTAGTGGGGTACGAATAACAACACATCAAGCGTAACAACCGCGCAAACGCATTGAAGTAGCAGCGTAAATACGGCAGTGTGGCCTGAACAACTACGGTAATAAATTTACGGCAGCGCTCCTCAAAGGTATTGCATGAAAGATTTAGATGATCATAAGAAAATTGCGGTTCTTATCGATGCTGATAATGCCCAATATTCAAAAGTGAAAGCCATTATTGATGAGATATCAGCCCACGGGCATGTGGTGATCAAACGCGCCTACGGTGACTGGTCATCTGAATACTTAAAAAACTGGAAGCAGAGTTTGAACGAGCTGGCGATCCAACCGATCCAGCAATTTGCCTACACCACCGGTAAAAACTCCACCGATGCCTCGATGATCATCGATGCCATGGATCTGTTGTATTCTGACAAGTTCGATGCGTTTGCGTTGGTTTCAAGCGACAGCGATTTCACCAAACTGGCGTCACGACTGCGCGAATCGGAGATCTTTGTGTTTGGGGTAGGGGAAAAGAAAACCCCAATCTCGTTTCGAAACGCCTGTGATGATTTCATCTTTACCGAAAACCTCGCCCAAGAAGAGACCAAACCCAAAGCGAAGTTTGATGCCAACCGCGCCCCTAGCACCCCAGAAACGCAAAACATCAGTGAAACGGCCGAGCTGATCCCATTGCTTAAGCAAGCTTGGAAAAAATACCAAGACGACGAAGGCTGGGCCAACATCGCCGCCGCCGGCAGTTTTGTAAAACGGCTCAAGCCCGACTTCGATCCTCGCTCTTACGGGGAAACAAAGCTGCCGGACATCATCGCCACCTTAAATAGCGACTTTGAAATGACCAAATTTAAAGGCAAAGGGGTTGTGAATATCGTTGCTTATCGACCGCTAACTAAATAACACGCCTTCCCATAGGAATGAGCCACCCGCGCTGCAACATCGCTTTGTTGCAGCCTTTAGACCCCGTAGTAACGCAGATAAAGTGACAACGCCCATTCCGGCATATACCCCACCCGCTTAGACAACACCGTGCCACTGCCATCGACAATTAAGTAGGTGGGAAACGCCACCAACCCCAACTGTTGCTGCAATACCCGATCCCCCACTAACACCCCCGTTGGCGCGGGCTCAAACTGCCCAACAAATTCGCTGATCTCGCCAATGCTTTGATAATCCAAAGCAACCGGAGTTACCCGAAAGCCTTGCTGCTGCCACGATTGCAACTGCGGGAAAGTAACTTTACAGATGTGGCACCAAGGCGCGAACAGATACAGCAGTTGGGTTTGCGACTGCAACAGCGGTGTTGGATTATGATCGGGTTGCGCCAATTGCGGCAAGGTCACGGCGGGCACTCCCGCCAGCGGGGCTGACATCATTAACCCTCGGGCCCAGCCGCCAAGCCACAGCCCAAGCAAAAGCACCAACGCCCATAGGCTCAGCTCTTTTAACCCGCGCCACACTCGATTGTTGATCGCCATGCTCAGTCTTACTCCTTAGGCTTGTTCTTAATTCGCGTATTTCGTGCGCTAAATAGCACAACGGCCTGCATAAGCAGACCGTTAATTTGGCTGACAAGTTACACCTTATTCTGGTTTGGTTAAGCCAAAGTGCAGATAGGTGCGATCAGACACGATACGGCCACGGGGCGTACGCTGCAAAAAACCTTGCTGGATCAAAAATGGCTCCAGCACATCTTCGATGGTTTCACGCTCTTCACCAATCGCGGCGGCTAAGTTTTCTAACCCGACAGGGCCACCGTTAAACTTATCGATAATGGTGGTCAGCAACTTGCGGTCAAGATAATCAAAGCCCTCTTTATCCACATCAAGTAGATTCAAAGCGCCAGCGGCCACCTCTTCGGTAATGCGACCGTCGTATTTTACTTCGGCGAAATCACGCACACGGCGTAACAATCGATTGGCGATCCGCGGGGTGCCACGGCTGCGACGGGCGATTTCAATCGCGCCGTTTGCATCAATATCCAAATTCAGCTGTTCGGCACTGCGGCCAACAATGGTGGTGAGATCCTTAACGTTGTAAAACTCTAACCGCAGCGGAATGCCAAAACGCGCCCGTAATGGCGCGGTTAATGCGCCGGCACGGGTGGTGGCGCCCACCAGAGTAAACGGCGGCAGATCCAGCTTAATCGACCGAGCGGCTGGGCCTTCGCCAATCATGATATCAAGCTGGTAATCTTCCATCGCCGAATAGAGGATCTCCTCAACCACGGGGCTAAGACGATGGATCTCATCAATAAACAGCACATCGTGGGCTTCTAGGTTGGTCAGCATAGCCGCCAAATCGCCGGCTTTTTCCAGCACCGGCCCCGAGGTGGATTTAATGCTAACCCCCATCTCGTTTGCCACAATGTTTGCAAGGGTGGTTTTACCCAGCCCCGGCGGGCCAAAGATCAACAGATGATCCAAGGCTTCACCCCGTAAGCGTGCCGCTTGGATAAAGATATCCAACTGCCCTTTCGCTTCCGCTTGGCCGGTATAATCCCCCAGCATTTTCGGCCGCATGGCACGGTCGATCACTTCCTCTTCCCGGCTTTCTACCGGTGCCGCCACCAGGCGATCTGCTTCAATCATCTGTCTGCCTTGCTAGAGACGCCAACGCTTACAGCATCGCTTTAAGCGCGTCTTTAATAATCTGTTCCGAGCTTAACCCCGGTGCGGCTACCTTGGCCACCACTTTGGTGGCTGCCGCCGCTTTGTAACCCAGCGCAACCAAGGCTGCGATGGCGTCTTCTTCTGGATCCGGTTGGGTCGTGAACGGGTTGTCTTGGGCGTTGCCTGCAAGGCGATCGGCGTATGGGGTCAACAGCGGTGCACTGAAGTTTTTCAAGCGATCGCGCATCTCAACCACCAAACGCTCGGCGGTTTTCTTGCCAACACCAGGGATCTTAGTTAAGCCAACCACGTTTTCCGCCTGCACCGCATCCACAAACTGTTCCGCTGACATGCCCGACATGATCGCCAGTGCCATCTTCGGGCCAACCCCGTTGGTCTTAATCAGTTCGCGGAACAGCGCACGCTCCTCTTTGCTGTTAAAGCCATACAGCAGCTGCGCGTCTTCACGCACCACAAAGTGGATCACCACGGTAATTTCGGCGCCGACCTCTGGCAGGTTGTAGAAACAGGTCATTGGCATCTGTACTTCGTAGCCAACACCAGCGCACTCAATCACCACCTCTGGTGCGGTTTTCTCAACCAATTGTCCTCGTAAACGTCCAATCACGGGTTGCCTCTCCTAATCACTTGCCCAGCGCAGTGGCGTTGCCAACCACTGTTCATATTTACAGTGGTTGCGATACTAACGGTTTTTCCGGTTGCCGTCACCCTTTACCCCACAGACATGGGAGCAAACGGCACCTCAGCCCACAATCGCCGCGGTAGCCACCCGTGCTCGGTTGTCAGCTACGTCGCAGTAATTAAGATTAACTTGTTAAATTGTCTATAGTTATCCACTAGAAATGGATATCGAGTAAGGATGCTCACTATGCAAAAGCCACTTCTACCAAGCAATGAGTTGGTTCGCTTGGCCAATCTGCAATCCCTTGGGATCCTAGATACCCCCGCCGAAGCTCGGTTCGATCGCTATACCCGCTTAGCGCATCAGGTGTTTAACATGCCAATCGCCTTGATCTCGCTGGTGGACGCAAACCGGCAGTGGTTTAAATCTAAGGTGGGTTTAGAGGCCAATGAAACTCATCGTGATTTTTCGTTTTGTGGCCACTCTATTTTGCACGACAAACTGTTCATTATTAACGATGCCAGCCGAGATCCGCGCTTTGCTGATAATCCACTGGTGAACGGCGAGCCCCATGTGATCTTTTACGCTGGCTGCCCCATCGCCTACCCCGACGGCACCTTGCTTGGCACCCTCTGCGTGATTGATCACAAGCCGCGTCGCTTTGGTGCCAAACAGCAGCAGATCCTGCAAGACTTGGCCAGTTGTGTGCAGCAAGAGTTGATCGTGATGCAAATGGCAACCATGGACGAGCTTACCCAGTTGCCCAATCGACGTGGTTTTTTAGGGTTGGCGCAGCAGGTGTTGAGCTTATCTTGTCGTGCCCAGCAACCCTGCACACTAACGTTTATCGATTTAAACCAATTCAAAGAGATCAACGATAAATTTGGCCACTGTGAAGGCGATAATGCCCTACGAGCATTTGCCTCGTTATTACAGCAGCATTGTCGCAGCAGCGATGTGGTGGCTCGATTGGGCGGCGATGAATTTGTTATTTTAACCGCCAACACCACAGAAGCTGAATCGCGGCGGGCGCTTAACCGCTTATACGCAACGGTGCGGCAATTTAATCAAAGCCGCACGCTGCCCTACCCACTGCAATTTTGCGCTGGTACCACGGCGATAGCGCCAGCAGCGCAGCACAATATTGATGCGCTGCTTGAACGAGCCGATCGCAAGATGTATCAACAAAAACGAACCTTAACCGCCGAAAACGGCTGATTCGGCCCTTAACGGTAGCGGCCACCCACCCGAGCAGTGGACTTGCCCGCCAGCGCCACCAAGCCGCGTTGCATGTTGGCGTGGGTGATCGCAATCGCCAGCGCATCCGCCGCATCCGCTTGCGGAATGCCCGGCAGTTTCAACATGGCGGCCACCATGTGTTGCACCTGTTCCTTTTTCGCCCCGCCGCTGCCCACCGTGGCTTGCTTAATTTGCGTGGGCGAGTATTCCGCCACTGGCAGGCTTTGATTCATCGCCGCCACAATGGCTACGCCACGGGCTTGCCCCAGCTTTAAAGCCGAATCGGCGTTGCGCCCCATAAATACCCGTTCGATGGCAAACTCGGTTGGCTGAAACTGCTTAATCAGTTCGCTCACTCCGTCGTAAACCACCTTTAACCGCTGCGGCAGTTCTTCATCCGGTAAGCGGATGCAGCCGCTGCCAAGGTAAACCGGCTTGCGCCCATCAAATTGAATGACGCCGTAACCGGTAATTCGCGAGCCAGGATCGATGCCTAAAATGATGCTCATGTTGCTAAAGATCTGCCTGTAATGACTAAATAAAAGAAAGACGTGATGGCGCTAATCTACCCAAAAACGAATAAAAAAACCCAGCCGGTGGCTGGGTTTTCTTCAGCGTGGGAGAACTCCCAACAAGAAACGCTTAGGCGTCTTTGTCTTGCTGTGGAATGTGCTGAATGCCCAGCTCAACCAGTTGCTCGGCGTTCGCGGTGCCCGGAGCGTTGGTTAACGGACACGCCGCAGTGGTGGTTTTCGGGAACGCCATCACTTCACGGATAGAGTCTGCACCCAGCATCAGCATGATCAGACGATCCAAGCCAAACGCCAAACCCGCGTGAGGTGGGGTGCCGTACTTCAATGCGTCCAACAAGAAGCCAAACTTCTCTTGTGCTTCTTCATCGGAAATGCCCAGCACGCGGAACGCCGCTGCCTGCATATCCGCTTGGTGGATACGTACCGAACCACCACCGAGCTCACAGCCGTTCAATACCATATCGTAGGCATCAGACAGTGCGGTATCTGGGTTGGCTTCCAGCTCAGCTGGCGTCATGTTGGTTGGGGCGGTAAACGGATGGTGCAAGGCGTAGTAACGACCGTCTGCTTTTTCAAACATCGGGAAGTCAACCACCCACAGTGGGGCCCAATCGCCAGACAGCAGTTCAAAGTCTTCACCGGCCTTCAAACGCAGCGCGCCCATGGCATCGGTCACTACTTTGTCGGAGTCTGCACCAAACAAGATGATGTCGCCCGCTTCAGCGCCGTTACGCTCAATCAACGCGTTAACGATGTCGTCAGACAGGAACTTAGCGATTGGCGATTGTACGCCTTCGATGCCCTTGCCCGCTTCGTTGATCTTCATCCACGCCAAACCTTTAGCACCGTAGATGCCAACGTATTTGGTGTATTCGTCGATCTGTTTACGAGACAGCTTAGCGCCGCCTGGTACACGCAAGGTCGCAACACGGCCTTCTGGATCGTTCGCTGGCGCTGAGAATACTTTGAATTCAACGTCTTTCAGCAAATCAGCAACATCTACCAGTTCCAGCGGGTTACGCAGATCTGGCTTATCAGAGCCAAAGCGACGCATCGCTTCGGCGTAGGTCATGTGCGGGAATTGCGGCAGATCCACGTTCAGCATCTTCTTAAACAGAGTGCGGATCATGGTTTCGGTTTCCGCCATCACCTGCTCAGCAGACATGAACGAGGTTTCAATATCAATCTGAGTAAATTCTGGCTGACGATCGGCACGTAAGTCTTCATCACGGAAGCACTTAACGATCTGATAGTACTTATCCATGCCAGACATCATCAGCAACTGCTTAAACAGCTGTGGCGATTGTGGCAAAGCAAAGAACTGGCCTTTGTGAGTACGGCTCGGCACCAAGTAATCGCGCGCGCCTTCAGGCGTTGCCGCGGTCAGGATTGGGGTTTCCACATCCATAAAGCCCGCGTCATCCAAGAAACGACGCACTTCAGAGGTTACCTTGGCGCGGAATTTCAGCTTCTCGGTCATCTCTGGGCGACGCAGATCCAAGTAGCGGTACTTCAGACGCTGCTCTTCAGATACGTCGGTGTTGAAATCGATTGGCAGAGGCTCGGCACGGTTGATGATGGTCAACTCTTTACCCAAGATCTCGATTTCACCGGTGCTCATGTTGTTGTTGATCTGGCTATCTGGGCGCAGACGAACCAACCCTTTTACCTGAACACAGAACTCGCTACGCAAGCTCGACGCGGTCGCAAAGGCTTCCGGTAAATCGGGATCGTAAACTACCTGTACGATCCCTTCACGGTCACGCAGATCCAAGAAAACCACGCCACCCATGTTACGAGCGCGGTTTACCCAACCCACTAAAGTTACTTCTTGGCCGTCTTGGGCCGCTGTGACGTTTCCACAATAATGGCTGCGCATCGTCGTTCCTGTATTTCAAAAGCGTTATCAAGTGAGGCCGAAAGGTCAGCCCCACAGTAAAATTTGGCAATGGCGCAGTATAGAGAAAAAGCACAGTAAGCAGAAGTAACAGAGATCATTCCGTTACGTCTTTGCTGGCAAATCAACCGTTTTGGCCGCGAATTTAAGCCACTTGATAACCGCTGCTGCCCTTTTCGGCTGCTTTATAGCCGGATTCCGTCGCCGCCTGCAGCAAACTGATGCCGTCAGCGCCGTGATTGGGAAATATCGCAATGCCGATATGCAGGTTCAGTTCCGTTGCTGCCGCCCGCTTGCTGGCGCACTCTTCGCCTTGGTTGATTAAGTTGCGTGCCACCGCCGTTGCCCCATCCACTTGTTCCAAGCTTTCTAAGAGCACCACAAACTCGTTGAGATCCCAACGCGCCAAGGTGTCGGAGCGGCGTAACGACTGCAGCCAAGTGCCACACAGTTGCTGCAACAGATCGTCGGCGCTGTCTTGCTCAAACAAGCTGCTGGGTTCAATCCGAATGTGCAGCAGCGCAAACTGCGATTGCTGCCGTTGATGACGATTGACCGCCAGCGTAAGGCGGTCATCAAAGGGGGCACGGGTGGGTAATTCGGTAATGGCATCAAGGCGCAGATCGTTATCCATCATCCGCAGTAACTGCCGCCGCTTCTGTTTGCTGCGCCGTAACGCCAGCCACAAAACCACACACACACCAACCAACAGCGCCGCCAGCAGCCAACCGCCGTACCTTGGCAGCGCATGGGCGCCTTCGGTCGCCGCCACGCTCTGCCCTGTTGCCGCCAGCCACATCAATCCCCACCCCATAAGCCGGATCATTTCTGCTTAACTCCCTTTTGGTTAGCTAAAATTTGGCTCAATTCGACAAATCCGGCACAAAATTAGCCCAGCTAATGTGATCACGGCCGCTCGTGCTTGCCCGTGTCGTAGCCGTAACGCTAAAATCGGCGCCCTACTCTGCAGGAACCCGTCATGAGCTCAAAGCAAGACCAAATTTTTTCGCAACCACAGCAGATCAGCGATTTTCGCTTCGATGACAAAGTGGCTGCGGTTTTCCCCGATATGATCTCCCGCTCCATCCCTGGCTATGGTGAGATCCTCGCAACGCTATCGCAATTGGCGCGCCGTTTTGTGCAGCCAAACAGTAACGTCTATGACTTAGGCTGCTCCCTTGGCGCCGCCACGGTGGCGATGCGCCGTGGCATCAACCAAGACTCTGTAAAGATAGTTGCCATCGACAACTCTGAGGCGATGATCCGCCGAGCAGGCGAACACCTGCAGGCGTTTGTCTCTGCGGTGCCCGTGGCACTGCACTGCGCCGATATCCGTCAGGTTGAGATTGAAGACGCCTCGATGGTGGTGCTGAACTTCACCATGCAGTTTTTGGCCCCCGAGGATCGCAGCGCGTTAATCAATAAGATTTACGCTGGCATGAAGCCCGGTGGCTTGTTGGTGGTGTCAGAGAAACTGAATTATGACCAGCCACGGATGCACCAATTACTGGACGACCTGTATCTGGACTTTAAGCGTGGCAATGGCTACTCCGAACTGGAGATCAGCCAAAAGCGTAATGCCCTAGAAAATGTAATGAAGCCGGACACCTTGGCCGATCACCAAGCGCGCTTTCGTGCCGCCGGTTTTGACGAATCGGAAGTGTGGTACCAGTGCTACCGCTTCGCCTCAATGATCGCGGTGAAATAATGGATTTCAGTAACTTCTACAAACGCATTGCCGGTACTCGGCTAAATCACTGGCTTGAAACCGCCCCATCCCAACTGGCCCAGTGGAACAAATTCCACAAAAACGGCAAGTTCCCCAAGTGGCAAAAGGTGCTGGATAAACTGCCTAACCGACAGCCACAATTGATCAACATCAGCAGCCAAGTGGCCTTTGGCGGCAGCGATGAGATCAGCGAAGGCGAGCAGAAAAAACTGCACAACTTGCTGAAAATCTTGCACCCGTGGCGCAAAGGGCCATTCCATCTGTATGGGATCCACATCGACACCGAGTGGCGCAGCGATTGGAAATGGGAACGCTTAAAAGATCACATCAGCCCACTCAAGCACCGCACGGTACTGGATGTGGGCTGTGGCAGCGGCTACCACATGTGGCGCATGCTCGGGGATGGCGCCGAATTAGTGATTGGCGTGGATCCTTCGGATCTCTTCTTGGCCCAATTTGAAGCGGTGCGTAAACTCAGTGGCGATCAACAAGATATCCACTTGCTGCCCCTTGGGATCCAGCAGCTGCCGCCACTGCACGCCTTCGATACGGTGTTCTCCATGGGGGTGCTGTATCACCGCCGCAGCCCCATCGATCACCTGTTCCAGTTATGGGACCAGTTGAAAGCAGGCGGCGAGTTAGTATTAGAAACTTTGGTTATCGATGGCGATGAAAATCAGGTGTTGGTCCCTGCCGAGCGTTACGGCAAGATGAACAACGTTTGGTACCTGCCATCCAGTGCGGCGTTAATGCTGTGGTTGCGTAAGTGTGGTTTCATCAATGTGCGCTTGGTGGACGAAGACGTCACCAGCGTTGATGAACAACGGCGCACTGATTGGATGACCAACGAATCACTGGCGGATTACTTAGATCCCAATGATCCAAGCAAAACCGTTGAAGGTCACCCCGCGCCCAAACGAGCCGTTATCCTTGCTGAAAAGCCCGTATCTGAGGAGTAAACCAATGCGCCGTTTTTTGATCGCCTTGGTCGCCAGCCTGATGTTATCTGGCTGCGTTAGCACCAGCCCAGCACCGGGACTCAGCGCCACCGAACTTGCTGCTGCCCTGAACACTCACAGCAACGCACTAAGCAGCCAGTTACAGCAACAACAGGCGCAGCAAGCCAAGCAACAAGCACAGCAACAGCAACAGTTGCGGCAGCAAGTAACGGCGTTGGCTGCCCAGTTAGCGAAGCTGCAACCGGCGCAACCCGAATCGATCCCCACTTGCGAACCGGTGGTGATCAACAGCAGCACCGACAAAATGGTTTTTGGTGCCGCCGAAAAAGTGACCGCGCCGGATTTCAATCGCCAGTTTGATGCCCGGGTTGACACTGGTGCCGCCAGCACCTCAATGGGGATCCTCAAGCCGGTGCTGTTTGAACGCAACGGCGAAGATTGGGTGCAGTTTGAATTGCCAAACAAAGAGGCCAGCCCGACTCAGTTTGAAGCAAAGGTGGACCATTTTGTTGCCATTAAAAAAGCCTCGGCAAATCAAACCGAGCGCCGTCCGGTGATAAAAGTGCGTTTGCAGATAGGAACTTACAACGGCGAGACCGAAGTAAACCTGACGAACCGCAGCCACATGGAATACCCCTTGCTGCTGGGACGAAAGTTCTTCAAAGACATTGCCGTTGTCGATGTGTCAAAACAATACGTGCAAAGCCAATAAGGACCATTAGGTGTCTCGCAAACCGTTTTACTTGCTGATTTTATTACTGCTACTGAGCGGGCTGGGTTATACCGGCTACCGCAACGTTGCCGACGGGATCCCGTTACTGCCCGCCACCGCCACCACCGTGTGGACCGTAGAAGCGCGCATAAGCTTTGACGCCGGCGGTGCCGTTGAGGCTTCGTTGGCTCTGCCACAGGATCCTAACTTCACCTTAATGTCGGAGTCTGCCGCCTCTAATGGCTACGGCTTATCCATGGTGGAGCAACAACAACAGCGCCGTGCCATCTGGACACGGCGGCAAGTCAGTGGCCAGCAAGAGCTGTTTTACACCGCCAACTTAGCCAGTAATGGCGAGCAACCGCTTAATGGCCGCGAACAGTTAACGGTGGCCGATGTCACCTGGGACAGCCACCTGCAACCGGCGGCCAATGCCCTGATCAACGAAGCCCACAGCAAAAGCGCCAGCAATATCTCGTTTGCGCGCCAACTGGCCCAGCTGATCGCCACCGGCACCAGCCAGCAAAACCTCAGCCTGTTGCAAGGCCAATACAGCAACGCCGATCTGATGGTGCGCCTGCTCAACACCAAAGGCGTGCCGGCAGTAAAAGTGATGGCATTATCGTTAGAGGATGGTCGCCGTCGCCAGCAACTGATGCCAATGGTTGAAGTGATGGATCAGCAACACTGGGTGCTGTTTGATCCGCGCACCGGCGCGGAAGGTCGGCCAGATAACCTGCTGCTGTGGCAACGCTACGGTCAATCGGTGTTGGATCTGCGCGGTGGCCACAACTCTAAAGTCAGCTTTTCGATGATCGAAGAGACTCGCCCAGCCCTTGCGACCGCCATCGACATGATGAGCGACAACGGCCTGTCGCTGTACAACCTGCCACTGGAAGAACAATCGCTGCTGCGTGGCCTGTTCCTTGTCCCCATTGGCGTCTTAGTGGTGGTGTTTTTACGAGTGATCATCGGCTTAAAAACCTCTGGCACCTTTATGCCGGTGCTGATCGCCTTGGCGTTTATCCAAACCAAACTGTTGACGGGGTTACTGGGCTTTTTGCTGATTGTGGCCTGTGGCTTAGTGATCCGTTCCTACCTGTCTAACCTCAATCTGCTGTTGATATCGCGCATCTCGGCGGTGGTGATTGTCGTGCTGGGGATCATCGCCGGATTTACCTTGCTGGCGTTCAACCTAGGCTTAACCGAAGGCTTAACCATCACCTTCTTCCCCATGATTATCTTGGCGTGGACCATTGAACGGATGTCGATATTGTGGGAAGAGGAAGGCGCCCATGAAGTGTTGGTGCAAGGCGGCGGCTCACTGCTGGTGGCGGTGATCACCTACCTCGCGATGGACAACGAACTGGTGCGCCACTGGGCATACAACTTCCTTGGGGTGCATCTGGTGATCTTGGCGTTGATCCTATGGATGGGCCAATACACCGGTTACCGTTTATTGGAACTGCGCCGTTTCGCGCCACTGGCGCGAGACGACTGATGATCTTTTGTAACCCCTTTACCCTGCGCCAACGCGGCATCATGGGGATGAATCAGCGCAACATCGATTACATCGGTCGCTACAACCCGCGCAAGCTCTATAAGCAGGTAGACGATAAGCTGATCACCAAGCAGCTGGCGCTGACCGCCAAAATCGATACCCCAGATCTGATCTCGGTCATCAAAGAGCAGCACGAAGTGGCCGAGGTGAATGCGCGAGTTCGAGGCCAATCCGGCTTTTGCATCAAACCAGCCCAAGGCAGTGGCGGCAAAGGAATTTTGGTGATCACCAAAGTCGACAATGGCCGCTACTTTAAGCCCTCCGGCGAGGAAGTCAGCCACAGCGAGATGGCGCGGCACTGCTCGAACATTCTCGCCGGGCTGTTCTCATTAGGCGGCAAAAACGACGTGGCGGTGATTGAAGCGCTGATTAAGTTTGATCCGGTGTTTGAAGGCTACTCCTTTGAAGGCGTGCCCGACATTCGCTTAATCATCTTTAAGGGGTTTCCGGTAATGGGCATGTTGCGACTCTCAACTGCCGCATCGGACGGCAAAGCCAATCTGCACCAAGGTGCCGTGGGTGTGGGCGTAGACATCGCCACCGGCCAGGCGATCCGAGCGGTACAACACGACTTACCCGTGCAGCGCCACCCCGATACCGACAAAGATCTGCTGCAGATGCAGGTGCCGCATTGGGAGCGGCTGCTGCACTTGGCTTCCGGCTGTTACGAAATGTCTGGCCTGGGTTATTTGGGCACCGATATGGTGCTCGACAGCGAACAGGGGCCGTTGCTGCTCGAACTCAACGCCCGCCCCGGGCTGGCCATTCAGATCGCCAATAACCAAGGCTTACTGCCACGGTTACAAAAGATCGAAGCCTTAGGCGAACAAAGCTTCAGCGTTGAGCAACGCATAGAACTAGCCAAAGAGTGGTTTGGCGGTAACTCTGCCTCAATCTAAACGGCGATTGCCGCTAGCCCATCAAAAACGCCAGCGCATTTGCGCTGGCGTTTTGCACACCAAACCCTCTTAGCATCCCAAAACCAAAACCGATTCAAGCACACCCTAAACGCTGGCTTAGCTGAACAGAGCGGACAGCTGCAGCTTAGCCTCGTCCTTAGCGGTGTTCTCGCCTGACATCCCTTCTGCGGTCACGTGATTGACCTCGGTAATGCCAACAAAGCCCAACACGGTCGTTAACATGGTGTCTTGATGGTTTAACGCCGCGCCATAGCTGCCGGCACTGTAACGACCACCGCGGGAGGTGATCAGCGTGGCTTTCTTGCCTTGCAGTAACCCGATCGGTCCCGCTTCGCCATAACGGAAAGTCACCCCAACACGGCAGATCAAATCAATCCACAGTTTCAGCGAGCCCGGCACCGAGAAGTTATGCATCGGTGCGGCAATCACCACGTCATCGGCGGCAGCCAATTCCGCCACCAATTGATCCGATAACGCAATGCGTTGCTTGGCCGCTTCATCGCGCTGATCCTCAGTGGTATAGAACGCCGCAATGGTATCGCTGTCCAGCGGCTGCAGTGGCGTTTCCACTAAATCACGTTGCACAACCTGCCCGGTTGGGTGCTGTGCCAACCAACTATCGGTGTAATGTTGTGCCAACTCACGAGTTGTACTGCTATGTTGGTTTGGACTTGAGTTAACGACAAGTAAGGTTTTCATGGCGGCGTTCCAATTCTGTGAAGAGATGCGGCCATTTTAATTGAACCAGTTAGAACAAAAAGCCCATAATTACGGCCATATCTTTCTATATATTCGAACGAAGGTTGCCCCACATGTACCGACCAAATACAACCATAGAGCAGTGGCGGATCCTGCAAGCGGTAGTAGATCATGGTGGTTATTCCCAAGCAGCAGCCGCATTAAATAAAAGCCAGTCGTCGTTGAATCATGCCGTTGCCAAGTTGCAACAGCTGCTTGGGGTGCAACTGCTCGAAGTGAAAGGACGCAAAGCGCAATTAACCAAACAGGGTGAAGTGCTACTGCGCCGTTCTCGCGCTTTAACCCAAGGCATCGAGCAGCTCGAAACATTAGCAGACAACTTAGAACAAGGCTGGGAGCCCGAGATCAACGTCTCCCGTGAGATCCTCTACCCCACAGAAGCCTTATACCAAGCCCTTTCCCATTTTTACCCGAAGAGTCGCGGCAGCCGCGTGGTGCTCATTGATAACGTCATTAGCGGCAGCACCGCCGCCATCGAAAACCGACAATTCGATCTGGTGATCACCGGCCGCGTACCCAAAGGCTACCGTGGGATCCCGTTGGGGATCGTGCGGTTGCTGCTGGTGTGCGCCCCAAATCACCCCCTCAGTCAAGAGACGCAGATTGACGAGAACCTGCTGGCGCAACAACTGCAAATCGTGATCCGCGATACCGGCGCCGATGCCAATAAAGATCTGGTGGGCTGGTTAAAATCCGAGCAGCGCTGGACCTTCTCTAACTTTCACGAAGCGATGGCAATTTTGCGCCGTGGCGTTGGCTTTTGCTGGATCCCCGATCACCTTGCCCAACCAGCCATTGATGCCGGTGAACTGATTGAATTAACCCAAGCCAGCGTTGGCGGCGCGGTGGTGCCAATCTCACTGGTGATCCCAGAGCCGGAAAAACTGGGCCCCGCCGCCAGTGAATTTGCCGACATGCTGGTTGCCTGTTCCCCCGCTGAACAGCAAAAATCCACGCAGATTTAAGCTAAGCATTTGGTTAGCAGTCTGTTTCTGCCCTTTCTCTGATGTTTTTTGTGTGATAAAGATCACCATTACTAAAACAACAACAGGAGTTGCGGCATGGAGATGCTTACCGAATGGGTTGGGACGATCAATGGCGTAGTCTGGGGCGTGCCAATGCTGGCGCTGATCTTAGGCGTTGGTCTTTACCTTACCCTTGGGCTGCGAGTGATCCCAATTCGTAAACTCGGATTGGGATTTTCGCTGTTATGGAAAGGCCGCGACAGTAAAGGCGATGGCGACATCAGCGCCTTTAACGCCTTAATGACCTCACTCTCCGCCACCATTGGTACCGGAAACATCGCCGGTGTGGCCACCGCCATTGCGATGGGTGGCCCCGGGGCGCTGTTTTGGATGTGGTGTACCGCACTGGTCGGCATGGCCACCAAATACGCCGAAGCGGTGCTGGCCGTAAAGTTTCGTGAAACCCGCCCCAACGGCGAATTTGCTGGGGGGCCAATGTACTACATCAAAAATGGCCTCTCCGCCAAATGGGCTTGGTTGGCAACCGCCTTTGCGCTGTTTGGCTCCATTGCCGGTTTTGGCATTGGTAACGGCACTCAATCCAACTCTGTTGCCCAAGCCTTAAACACCAATTTTGGGGTTGATCCACTCATCACCGGGCTGGTGTTGATGGTTATGGTGGGCGCGGTATTGCTTGGTGGGGTAAAGCGCATCGCTGCCGTTGCCGGTAAATTAGTCCCAATGATGGCGCTGTTTTACATCACCGCCGGTTTAGCGGTACTGGCCGCAAACTTCAGCGAGATCCCCGCAGCAATTGCCCTGGTGATCGAAAGCGCCTTTAACCCCGTTGCTGCGCAAGGTGGCTTCGCCGGTGCCGCCGTTTGGGCGGCCATCCGCTTTGGTGTCGCCCGTGGTGTCTTTTCCAACGAAGCAGGCTTAGGCTCCGCCCCCATTGCCCACGCTTCGGCGCAAACCAACAATCCGGTGCGCCAAGGTTTGATTGCGATGCTGGGCACCTTTATCGACACCCTGATTGTTTGTTCCATTACCGGCTTAGCGATTATCCTAACCGGCGTATGGACCAGCGGCGATACCGGCTCGGATCTCACCACCAGCGCCTTCGCTACTGCCATCCCAATGGGCAACTACATTGTTGCCATCGCCTTGGCGGTGTTCGCCTTTACCACCATTTTGGGCTGGAGTTTCTACTGCGAACGTTGCGTGCAGTACTTGGTGGGCGATCGTGCCGTTACCCCATTCCGAGTGCTGTTTACTCTAGCAGTACCGGTTGGCGCCGTGGCATCGCTGGATTTTGTTTGGTTGCTGGCGGATACCCTAAACGCAATGATGGCCATTCCGAACTTGATTGCGCTGATCCTGCTCAGCCCCGTGGTGTTTAAGCTCACCAAGGCTTACTTTGCCCGTCCGGCCAAAGAGATCGCCGCCGACAGTTAACTGACCAGCAGCGGCAGAGCCCCCTAGTGCTTTGCCGCTTTGCTATTAACAGGGAGCCATTATGAGCGCAGATTATTCATTAATGCCGCCAATGCTGGGGTTGATGCTGCTGACCTTGATGGTATGGCTGGTGATGTTTATTCGCCGCATCCGCTACATGCAAGCCAATCGCATCAGCGCCGAACAGATGAAAAGCCCCAGCGACACCAACCAACTGATCCCCGCCGACGTCAATGCCCCCGCCCATCAACTGAACAACCTGTCTGAGTTACCGATCCTATTTTACGCCCTGTGCTTGTTGCTGATGCAGCAACAGCTGGTGGATGAATCGCAGTGGCTATTGGCGTGGGGCTTTGTGCTGTTTCGCACGTTACAAGCGGCAATACACTTAACCGTTAATGTGGTTATCTGGCGCTTTGGCGCTTACTTCTTATCTTGCCTTTGTTTGTGGGCGATGCTGATCACTGCCCTACTGCAGCTGTACTGACCGCGACGGCCATCAAAAACGCAAACCACCTTAATGGGCTGGCGCGATGTACCGCCACTTGGAGCGGCCGCCATAAAGCTGCCAGTAGGGCGTTTTCGTTTCCATCATAAGCAGAGCCCAACAAAAACGCTTCGCAGCACGCCTCCTCTTTCGTCGAAGTTCTTTGTGTTTGCGGCCGCTTTGATTAGAGTCGGTTAATCGCTACTTCAATGGATTGAAATTATGCAACCAAATCGTCTTGCCCTCGCCATGCTGCTTGGCACCTTCAGCTGCAGCAGTTACGCCTTCGATCGGGTAACCGGCGCACCGTTTGCCTCGCGTTCACCGGTGTATGCTCAGCACGGCATGGCCGCCACCAGCCAACCCTTAGCCACCCAAGTTGCACTGGATATCCTCAAAGCCGGTGGCAGTGCGGTTGATGCCGCCATTGCCGCCAACGCCACCTTAGGGCTGGTAGAGCCAACCGGTTGCGGCATCGGCGGCGATCTGTTTGCCATTGTCTGGGATGCCAACACTCAGCAGCTGCACGGGTTAAATGCCTCGGGGCGTAGCCCCAAAAGTTTGACCTTGGCGGATTTCGAGCGACTGGGGCTTGAATACATCCCACCTTATGGGCCGCTGCCCGTGAGCGTGCCCGGAGCCGTTGATGGCTGGTTTGAACTGCATCAAAAATTTGGCCAACTGCCGATGGATAAGATCTTAGCGCCGGCCATCGATTACGCTGAAAATGGCTTTGTGGTGTCCGATCTTATCGCCTTTTATCTGGATAAAAGCGTGGCGCGCATCGGCCAATACCCAGGCTTTAAAGAAACCTTTATGGCCGATGGCAACATGCCGAAGGCGGGCGAGGTATTTCGCAACCCCGGTTTAGCCTACAGCTATAAACTGCTGGCAAAAGAGGGCCGCGATGGCTTTTATCGGGGCGAAATTGCCCAACGCATCGATAAGTACATGCAGGAGCAAGGCGGCTACTTAAGCTACCATGATTTAGCCGCGCACCGCAGTGAATGGATCACCCCGGTCAGCATTAACTATCGCGGCATAGATGTGTGGGAGCTGCCACCACCGGGACAAGGGATCGCCGCGCTGCAGATCCTGAAGATGCTGGAAGGCTACGATTTAGCCGCGATGGGGCGCACCAGTGCCGACTACGTGCATGCCTTTGTTGAAGCCAAAAAGCTGGCCTTTGCCGATCGCGCCAAGTTTTATGCCGATCCCGATTTTGCCGACGTTCCAGTTACCGAACTGATCTCCGCCAACTACGCCGATAAGCGCCGCAAGCTCATTGGTGCCACGGCAGCGCCAGCGGTGGCAGCAGGCAACCCGGCCCTGCTTCACGGCGACACCATCTACCTGACCACCGCCGACGCCGCTGGCAATATGGTGTCGCTGATCCAAAGCAACTACCGCGGCATGGGATCGGGCATGACCCCGCCGGGGCTGGGCTTTGTGCTGCAGGATCGTGGCCAGCTGTTTAGCCTAACCCCAGGGCAAGCCAACAGCTACGCTCCGGGCAAGCGGCCGTTTCATACCATCATCCCTGCGTTTGCCACCAAAAACGGCAAACCGTGGTTGTCGTTTGGGGTGATGGGCGGGGCAACACAGCCTCAGGCTCATGCCCAGATCATCATTAACCTCATCGACTTTGGCATGAATTTGCAAGAAGCCGGTGATGCGCCGCGCATTTTGCACACCGGTTCAAGCCAGCCCACCGGCCAAGTGATGAACCGCGGTGGCGTGGTGAGCTTAGAGTCGGGCTTTCCTTACCAAACCAAGCGAGATCTGATGTTGAAGGGTCACACCCTGCAAGAATCCCTTGGCGCTTACGGCGGCTATCAAGCGATTGAGTGGGATGCGGCCAATCAGGTTTACCGTGGTGCATCTGAAAGTCGTAAAGATGGTCACGCGGCGGGCTACTAACAGCTAAGTTCATGCCTTAGTTCACGCATGAGTGCGCCCCTTATCGCATTCAAAGAGCAAACTCAAAGGCGCTAAGAACCTAGATGCCCCCAGCAATGCAACACGCCCAACTGGCCAGTGAACAGCCAGCGAATCGTTCAACCCAAGCGGGTGCGACCCCAGATTTTTGCCACAAAAAGGGCCAATAACTTGCGTTATTGGCCCTTCTTTTATCTGCTTTTATTGCCGTTATAGGGTGCCGTAATTATGCTGTTTACCGCATTCAGACAAGTGGCTTACGTCATCGGCCATGCAGCGATAGAACGCCCGCACTTGATCCCGAGAACGCTTACATTCCGACTCGGAAATGCGCCAGCCAATTTCATGCAACGCTTGATTCAAGCTGGTGTAGTTGGCCTTGGGCAAATAGCCTTTTTTAAAGTTCTTGTTGTTCACCGAAATCATCTTTTGCAGTGATGTTTTGGCGTTGTTCGATGCCACCTTACAGTTCAGACCATCATCGGGCTCAGGCGCTTGTTTATTAAGCTTCTTTGCCACCATTTTAATCTTTTTCTCTGGCTTCGGTTTGGGCTTGGATTTGGCCACAAACGACGGTGCCTTCGGTTTGCTTACCGCCGGTTTCGCGGCCGGTTGCAGCACTGGCTTGGCGGCAGCCGGTACCACTTTATTGGCAACGGCAACAGGCTGTTGCGGCTGAGGCTCAGGTTGCGGCTTCAGCTCACGTACCGGTGGTGGAGCCAGTTTCTTGCCCGCTTGCACGGCCAGTTCCCGTTCCCGTTCCGCTTGCGCCAGTTTTTCCGTGGCGATCCGCGCCGCTTCTAATGCCTTGGCTTCCGCCTCTTGGGCACGACGCAGCAGCTCTAACATCTCTACCCGTGCCTGTTTTAATTCCTCGGTTGCTTTGCGTTCCGCTTCGGCCTTTACTGCCGCCAAACGCTGCGCTTGCGCCTCTTTCTCTGCTTGTTCCTGCGCCGCTCGCTGTTGTTCGGCTTGCTCTTTTTCTGCCTGCTGTTTGGCGGCTAACTCTTTCGCCGCCTGCGCTTGCGCCGCCAATAACCGTGCTTGCTCTTGTTCTTTGGCTTGTTGCGCCGCTAAGGCTTGAGCTTCCTGCTCTGCTTTCGCGGCAGCAATGGCCTGCGCTTCCGCTTCGGCCTTTGCTTTTGCCTCGGCTTCGGCTTTCGCTTTGGCGGCAACAATGGCTTGCGCTTCGGCTTCCGCCTTCGCTTTGGCGTCCGCGTGCAGTTTGGCTTCTGCTTCGGCTTTATCTGCTGCTAATCGTAACTCTTTGGCTTTTTTGGCCGCCAGTGCTGCCGCATCCAATTTATCTTCAGGCTGCGGGATGGTGCGGGTTTTGATGACTTGAAACTCTTTCCGCTTCTCCGATGGTTCCACCGTTAGAGTGGTAACGGCGTTATCGGCCGCTGGGCTGCGCTTGCCGTCTTTCAACACCAAGCCACTGCGGCGCATCTCCAACTGATCTGACTTTTGTTTTTTAGATGGCTTTTTGTCGGAATAGTGGACCTTGCCATTTTCATCTACCCAGCGATACAACGCGGCATCAACCGGCATTGTCATCAGCATCAGTACGAGTAGTGATTGAGCACGCATGTGTTCCTCCTTGATCACCGCAGCACGTTTAGTTTCGAGTCTGTTCGGATATTAAAATGTCACTGTGGCGGATCAATGAAACGAAACCGTATCATCTTTAACACTCCTGAAACATTTTGACACTTTAACTAAGTCGTTCGCATAAGAAAACCATTTAACAAATTATCCTGAGTTAAAACTGATAGTTAAGTTTCTCACTAAGGGCGTAAAAGGCGGCTTTTTGAACCGCAGTCAGACACTCGCTCTGTGTTTGCAAAGGGGTTCAGTCGTAACAATCGGTAAGCAATCTTTTTTACCAGTTCAACGCTCTGTTTTCACCGCTCAGGTCTGACCAGATTGGTGGCGGAATGATCCCACCGCCCCCGCTTCGTGCGGTGCCTGCTATAACGGCATTACGGTAACGAACTGGTAATAAAAAATTCAGCGAATACGAATAAATACAGCTATGGGCGGCAGCGATAACGGCTGATGAACCCAACCCAGTGCGCTTAACCTC
Source organism: uncultured Ferrimonas sp. (assembly GCF_947489035.1). Taxonomy (GTDB): domain Bacteria; phylum Pseudomonadota; class Gammaproteobacteria; order Enterobacterales; family Shewanellaceae; genus Ferrimonas. The sequence continues at coordinate 103,714 of NZ_CANLCI010000015.1, forward strand.
GCTGGCGAAACATCAGCGCGCAGCCACAGGCACAAAAAAGGCTGTGTACCAATTAGCTGTTGAACTTATTGTGCATGACCCGCTGCGGCATAAAGATCATTGCCGGGACCGCCCG
>NZ_CANLCI010000016.1 GCF_947489035.1 uncultured Ferrimonas sp.
GCCGCATCACAGCGTTGAGCGGTGTACTGCAAAATGAGGTTGAGCAACAGGATGTTGCGAGTGCATCGCTAAGCCATAGATGGCGCATCGATGCCGTGCCGAATGGCGCAGTGCAAGAGCGAAAGTTGACGCTGCACTAAGGCAATGGGATCCCAAAGGGAGAGTCCCCCCTCTTTGCTACGAGTTAGGGTGCCGTCGCCACTGCGGCATAACCACTTGAAAGCAGTGCCATCGAAGCTCGCCGCAGGCGACAGTAGCTACCGCGCCGCCAAGCCAGCGAAACGGCAACAAACCAGCACATCGAACGCCCCAGCTAACCCCCTAACAGTGCCGCCGACATCACGTCGGCTGTGGCCACCTTGCAGCGCAGAGCGTTGCAAGCGCCCCCCGATGCGTTGCCCCCTAGCGCCTCTCGCCCTAGCATCATAATTGTCGACAATGCACGCTTTTCCCTCAAAGTTGTCAACAATAGTCGATAACCACCCATTAACTTTTGCTGGCAGATTAACCGACACAACCCCCATTGGGGCTAACTATTGGCCACATTGTGATGCGATTGCGACTTTAGTCTACAGGTGATTATTGTTGACAATAACTGTGATCTGGCGCAAGTTTTAGCCATCACTTGGTTACGGATGCAGCAATGGAAGCGCGTCATACCCTCGCCGATCAGACCTTTGAACAGCTGCAGCAAGCGATCATTCAGGGTCAATTAGCGCCAGGCAGCAAGATCAACGAGCAAGAGATCGCCGCCCGTTACGGCATCAGCCGTGGCCCCCTGCGCGAAGCGTTACAACGCTTAGAGCAGCGCCGCTTGATTGAACGCATTCCCCACGTTGGCGCCCGAGTTATCACCCTAACGCCGCAACAGCTAACCGATCTGTACCAAGTCCGCGCCGAACTGGAAGCGATGGCGTGCCGCCTTGCCGCCAGCCGCATCACCAGCAGCGAACTGAATCAGCTAGAAACCCTGCTGGATCGACAAGAGCAAGTGTTCCGCTCAGAAGAGCTCACCAGCTTGCAAGACGACATCGACTTCCACGTTGGCGTGATCCGCGCCAGCGGCAACCAAACCCTGATCACCACCTTAACCGGCGATCTGTACCACCAACTGCAAATATACCGCCACCAGTGCATCAGCAGCCGTCGGCCGCTGCGCGCCCTGGCGCAACATCGACAGATTTTGGCCGCCCTCGCCAGCCGCGATGGAGAACTGGCCGCCCTGCTGATGCGACGTCATATCGAAGCCGGCGCCGCCAATACCGCCAAGGTATTGAGCGCCCGCTTGGCGGAGTTTAAAACCACTAAGGAGCTACCCGCATGACCCACCCAACCCCAGGCCAGCGTTTTCGCGACGCCGTCGCCAACGCCAAGCCACTGCAAATTGTCGGCACCATTAACGCCTATTTTGCCCTGATGGCAGAGCGCACTGGCCACCAAGCGCTGTACCTCTCTGGCGCTGGTGTCGCCAACGCCTCTTACGGCTTGCCTGATCTGGGCATGACCAGCATGAACGACGTCATCATCGACGCCAGCCGCATCACCTCAGCCACGGATCTGCCGCTGCTGGTTGATATCGATACCGGCTGGGGCGGCGCGTTCAACATCGCTCGCACCATCAAAGAGTTTGAAAAAGCCGGTGTGGCGGCAGTGCACATGGAAGATCAGGTCGCGCAGAAGCGTTGTGGCCACCGTCCCAATAAAGCCGTGGTCAGCATTGAAGAGATGTGCGACCGCATTAAAGCCGCCGTGGATGCCCGTACCGATCCCAGCTTTGTGATCATGGCCCGTACCGACGCCGTGGCGGTTGAAGGGTTAGAGGCGGGCATCAAACGCGCCCAAGCCTACTTAGAAGCCGGTGCCGACATGATCTTCGCCGAAGCCCTGACCGAGCTGGATCACTACCGCCAATTTAAGGCCGCCGTTAACGCGCCCATCTTGGCCAACATGACCGAGTTCGGCAAAACCGAACTGTTCCACAAAGATGAGCTGTTCGAGGCCGGTGCCGACATGGTGCTGTACCCATTAGGTGCCTTCCGTGCCGCCAACGCCGCCGCCTTAAAAGTGTTTGAAGCGATGAAGAACGACGGCCACCAGCGCAGCCAAGTTGAGGTGATGCAGACCCGTGCCGAGCTGTACGACTTCCTGAACTATCACGCCTATGAAGACAAGCTGGATACCCTGTTCAAGCAGGACCAATAGCCCGCTGTAACAGGCCACGACGGCCGAGCCTCGGCTCGCCCCAGTGGCCAATACAGCCACAGCAACGATTCCAAGGATAAGGAGAACAACATGACTAACCCTATTGGTGGCGCCGGTTTACGCGGCCAAAGCGCCGGAGCAACCGCCCTGTGTACCGTTGGCCAATCGGGCACCGGCCTAACCTACCGCGGCTACGACATCGCCGAACTGGCCGACAAAGTCACCTTTGAAGAGGTGGCTTATCTGCTGCTGAAAGGCGACCTGCCCAACCCAGCGCAGCTGCACGAATACCGCGCCAAACTGAAAGGCTTGCGCGGCCTGCCACAAGCATTGAAAACCGTACTGGAACAGATCCCAGCCGACGCCCACCCAATGGACGTAATGCGCACCGGTTGTTCGATGTTGGGCAACCTAGAGCCAGAGCTGGAATTTGCTGAGCAAAGCGAACGCACCGACCGCCTGTTGGCCGCCTTCCCGTCGATCATCTGTTACTGGTACCGCTTCAGCCACGACGGCGTGCGCATCCACACCGAAACCGACGATGAGCAGATCGGCGCCCACTTCCTGCATCTGCTGCACGATAAAGTGCCCTCAGAGCTGCACGCCAAGGTGATGGACGTATCGCTGATCCTGTACGCCGAGCACGAATTTAACGCCTCCACCTTTACCGCCCGCGTTTGTGCTTCCACCTTGAGTGATCTGCACAGCTGCGTCACCGGCGCCATTGGCTCACTGCGAGGGCCACTGCACGGCGGCGCCAACGAAGCGGCGATGGAGCTGATTGAAGATCTGCGCGACGAAGCCCACGCGGTTGGTGTACTGACCGAAAAACTGGCCAACAAAGATAAGATCATGGGCTTTGGCCACGCCATCTACCGTGAGTCCGATCCCCGTAACGGCATCATCAAAGGCTGGTCAGAAAAACTGGCGCAAGAGCACGGCGACAATCGCTTGTATCGGGTCTCGGTAGCCTGTGAAAGCTTCATGTGGGAACAGAAAAAGCTGTTCTGTAACGCCGATTTCTTCCATGCTTCGGCGTACCACTACATGGCCATTCCCACCAAGCTGTTTACCCCAATCTTCGTTTGCAGCCGCTTAACCGGTTGGGCCGCGCACGTGTTTGAACAGCGCGCCAACAACCGCATTATCCGCCCAAGTGCGGATTACACCGGCCCTGAGCCACGGCCAGTACCGGCGCTGTCCGAGCGCTAAGCGCCAGCAGCATTGCCCTTTACGCCCAAGCGGTTTCCCCCTTGGGCGTTCACCGATTTAGGGGTTTCCCATGAATACCGAATACCGCAAAACCCTCGACGGCACCGCACTGGATTACTTTGACACCCGTGCCGCCATCGAAGCGATCCAGCCCGGCAGTTACGCCGGTTTGCCCTACACCTCCAAAATTTTGGCCGAGCAGCTGGTGCGCCGCTGTGAACCCAGCGCCCTCAGCGCCAGCCTGCGCCAACTGATTGAACGCAAGCAAGATCTCGACTTCCCTTGGTACCCAGCCCGGGTGGTGTGTCACGACATTCTTGGCCAAACCGCGCTGGTGGATTTAGCCGGTTTGCGCGACGCCATTGCCGATCAAGGCGGCGATCCCAGCCGCGTGAATCCGGTGGTGCCGACCCAGCTGATCGTCGATCACTCCTTGGCGGTGGAACACGCCGGTTTCGATGCCGATGCCTTTGAGAAAAACCGCGCGGTGGAAGAGCGTCGCAACGAGGATCGCTTCCACTTTATCGACTGGTGTAAAACCGCCTTTGATAACGTTGATGTGATCCCCGCAGGCAACGGCATCATGCACCAGATCAACCTAGAGAAGATGTCGCCGGTGATCCAAGCACGCGACGGCGTGGCCTACCCAGATACCTGCGTTGGCACCGATTCCCACACCCCTCACGTGGATGCCCTGGGGGTGATCGCCTTGGGCGTGGGTGGCCTAGAAGCGGAAACCGTGATGCTGGGGCGGCCATCGATGATGCGCCTGCCCGACATCGTTGGGGTCGAGCTTACCGGCCTACGCCAGCCGGGCATCACCGCCACCGACATCGTATTGGCGCTGACTGAATTTTTGCGCGCTGAAAAAGTGGTCTCCACCTATCTGGAGTTCTTTGGTGCTGGCGCACGCAGCCTCACCATTGGCGATCGTGCCACCATCGCCAACATGACCCCAGAGTACGGCGCGTCGGCGGGCTTGTTTTACATCGACGAGCAAACCATCGATTACCTTAAGCTGACCGGCCGCGAGCCCGAGCAAGTGGCGCTGGTTGAGCACTACGCCAAAACCACCGGTTTGTGGGCTGATGAGATGAGCCAAGCCAAGTACGAACGCGTGCTGCGCTTTGATCTGTCCAGCGTCGGCCGCAACATGGCGGGGCCGTCCAACCCCCACCGCCGCCTGCCCACCAGCGATCTGGCCGAGCGCGGCATCGCCCACGATCTGGCTGCCACTAAGGCACAAGAAGCCGATGGCCAGATCCCCGATGGCGCGGTGATCATCGCCGCCATCACCAGCTGTACCAATACCTCTAACCCGCGCAACGTGGTGGCCGCGGCGTTAGTGGCCAAAAAAGCCAACGCACTGGGGCTGGTGCGCAAACCCTGGGTCAAAACCTCGTTTGCGCCGGGCTCAAAGGTCGCCGAGCTGTACTTGCAAGAGTCGGGACTGCTGACGGAGTTGGAGCAACTGGGTTTTGGCATCGTTGGCTTTGCCTGTACCACCTGTAACGGCATGTCCGGCGCGCTGGATCCGCTGATCCAGCAAGAGATCATCGACCGCGATCTGTACGCCACCGCAGTGTTGTCCGGCAACCGTAACTTCGATGGCCGCATCCACCCCTACGCCAAGCAGGCGTTTTTGGCCTCGCCACCATTAGTGGTGGCCTACGCCATCGCCGGCACCATGCGCTTTGATATCGAACAGGACGCACTGGGCGTGGATGCCAACGGCAACGCCATCACCTTGAAAGACATCTGGCCCAGCGACGAAGAGATCGACGCCATCGTGGCCAGCGCGGTGAAGCCAGAGCAGTTCCGCCAGATCTATGAACCGATGTTTGATCTGAAAGTCGATTACGGCGAACAGATTGATCCGCTGTACGACTGGCGTGAAATGTCCACCTACATCCGCCGTCCACCTTACTGGGAAGGCGCATTGGCCGGTGAACGCAGCCTCAAAGGGATGCGACCATTGGCGCTGTTAGGCGACAACATCACCACCGATCACCTCTCCCCTTCCAATGCCATTTTGGCCAGCAGCGCCGCCGGTGAATACCTGGCCAAGATGGGGCTGCCGGAGGAGGACTTTAACTCCTACGCCACCCACCGTGGCGATCACCTGACCGCCCAGCGCGCCACCTTCGCTAACCCGAAACTGTTGAACGAAATGGTTAAGGACAACGGCCAAGTGGTGCAGGGTTCGTTGGCCCGAGTCGAACCAGAAGGGCAAGTGGTGCGAATGTGGGAAGCGATTGAAACCTACATGGCGCGCAAGCAACCGCTGATCATCGTGGCCGGTGCCGATTACGGCCAAGGCTCCTCCCGCGATTGGGCCGCTAAGGGCGTGCGCCTCGCTGGGGTTGAAGTGATTGTGGCCGAAGGCTTCGAGCGCATTCACCGCACCAACTTGGTCGGCATGGGCGTGTTGCCGTTGCAGTTTAAGCCCGGCACCACCCGCACCACGTTGGGGCTGGATGGCAGCGAATGCTACGACGTGATTGGCGACCGCACCCCCGGTGCCACGCTGACCTTGCTGATCCACCGCGCCAATGGCGACACCGTTGATGTGCCAGTGATCTGCCGCTTAGACACCGCCGAAGAGATCGGCGTTTACGATGCCGGTGGGGTACTGCAACGCTTCGCCAAAGATTTCTTGGCTGCCAGCGCCGAGTGATCACCGCTGGGCTGGCGCGCACCAGCCCAATGTTATTTTTGCTGCGGCCACCCGCCGCAGCACCTTAAGGGAGCACAACATGGCTCAACTTAAAATCGCCGCCACCTACATGCGCGGCGGCACCTCCAAAGGGGTGTTTTTCAATTTAGCGGATCTGCCGGCCGCGGCGCAGCAACCCGGCCGTGCGCGTGATGCGCTCTTGCTGCGCGTGATTGGCAGCCCCGATCCCTACGGCAAACACACCGACGGCATGGGCGGGGCAACCTCCAGCACCAGCAAAACGGTGATCATCAGCCCCAGCGACAGCGCCGATCACGACGTTAACTACCTGTTTGGCCAAGTGGCCATCGATAAGCCCTTTATTGATTGGAGCGGCAACTGCGGCAACCTTACCGCCGCGGTTGGCGCCTTCGCCATCAGCCAAGGCATGGTGGCGGATGTGCCAGAAAACGGCATCAAAACCGTGCGTATTTGGCAGCAGAACATTGGCAAAACCATCACCGCGGAAGTGCCCATCTGTCACGGCGAGGTGCAAGAGCTGGGCGACTTCGAACTGGACGGGGTGACCTTTCCCGCCGCCGAAGTGCAGGTGGCCTTTGCTGATCCCAGCGATGGGGTGTTGTTCCCAAGCGGAAACCTAGTGGACGATCTGGACGTGCCCGGCATCGGCCGCTTCAACGCCACCTTCATCAACGCCGGCATTCCCACCATCTTCTTAAACGCCGCCGAGCTAGGCTACCACGGCACCGAGCTGCAAGACGCGATCAATGGCGATGCCGAAGCGCTGGCCAAGTTTGAAACCATCCGTGCCCACGGGGCGCTGCAAATGGGGCTGATCAGCCACTTGGATGAGGCCGTTGCGCGACAACATACCCCCAAAATTGCCTTTGTCGCTCCGGCGCAGGATTACACCAGCTCCAGCGGCAAGGCGGTCAGCCACGCTGAGATCGATCTGAACGTGCGGGCGTTGTCGATGGGCAAACTGCACCACGCGATGATGGGCACCGCCGCTGTGGCCATCGGCACCGCGGCGGCCATTCCCGGCACCTTGGTTAACTTAGCGGCGGGCGGGGGCGAACGCCAAGCGGTACGCTTTGGTCACCCATCCGGCACCTTAAAGGTGGGCGCCGTGGCAGCACAGTGCGACGGCCAATGGCAAGTGCGCCAAGCCATCATGAGTCGCAGCGCGCGGGTCTTGATGGAAGGCTGGGTGCGGGTACCGCCATTCGCATAACGCTTGCGTGATCGGCAGCGACGCGGCCTCTGTAGCAGGTTGCGTCGCTGCACAACCTGACTCATGCCCACGCAGTTTCGGTTGACCAAAGCTGAACAGCAAATAGAATCCGTAGATTACAGAATTAGCGGGTTCGGTGATTTATGCGGCAACAGCCACAAGCTGGTTTTACCTTAATTGAGCTGGTCATTGTGATCGTGCTTTTGGGGATCTTGGCCGCCGTGGCCGTGCCGAAGTTTATCGATCTCAGCGCCGACGCCAAAGGCGCCGTACTGACGCAGTTCCAAGCCAGCGTAAAAGGCGCCAACAAGCAGATGTTGGTGCTCTCTAAGATGAACAGTTATCGCGCCCAAGCGGTCTCTGGCCGCGATGACCTGACCGACGTTGACGTGGATGGCGACGGCACCTTTGAAACCCGCCTCAAGTGCAGCAACTTGGATAATACCGATGTTGCCAAACGGTTGGATTACAGCGACGAACAGCTCAACTTCTATTACGAAGGAGCGGCCAACACCTACTTTGGCTATGAAACCGGCGCGGCCATTAAAGCCAGTAACTGCTACTTCTTGTATCGCCAAGCCAACGGCACCACCACCAGCTGCCCGGCCGGGGCGCAAGCCAGCTACCAATTGGTTACCAGCGGCTGTTAAGCCGCTCCGTTAGCCGCGCTGATAACGCCCCAAGAACATCGCCACCGATTCGGCCACAACGAATTCGCTGTCATTGGCTTCGTCGCAGCTGGGCAGATGAATTAACGTCGGCCAGAAATACAGCCCTTTGATCAAACTGTGCAGCTGCGTTACCGCCAGCTCGACGCTGGTGCACTGCAATTGGCCGCTGTCCATCGCCGCAATCAGCCAGTGATGCAACGCCGTATCGCCTTTCCCCAACTGCACCATCGCTTGCTGCAGTTGCTCTGGGTGGAACATAAAATGCGCCATCGCCACCCGCACCAGATCCATGTATTCCGGCCGTTGAAACAGCGCAACTTCCGCCAACAACAACCGTTGCAGCTGCGGTGCCAACGGGGCATCCGCCACAAAGGGCTGGTTGATCTCCAGCAACGACTGCTGCCACATTTCGGTAAGTAACTGCGCCACCAACAACTCTTTGCTGGCAAAGTGGTTATACACGGTGCGCTTAGACACCTGCGCCTCGGCGGCCAGCTGATCCATGCTGGTGGCGTGGATCCCCGATGCGATGAACAGCGTCTTCGCGGCGGCGATGATCGCCTGTCGTTTCTGTTCACTGCGCGAAAGTTTGTTTTGCATCAAAACCACCAATAGATCAAAGCTTGGCCAGTGTAATCCAGCCGATATTGCCCGCCATTTTACACCGTGCAGTTTACTTTTGGAAACCACCAAGTAAACTGCACGGTGTAGTTTATATGTGCGGGGTTCATCCTTGTGAAAAAAGGGTTCGCAGCGGTTGCTGTTGGAGGCATCATCATGGCCAGTATCGGTATTCGCCAGCAATGGCAATGGGCGCAACAGCCCAAGTTTGAAAACAGCGAAATTCACTACCAAACGCCGCTGTCGGACGTCTGGAAGATGGCCAAAAATTACTTCACCACCAAGCGGGTAGACATCAGCCCTGCTGCGCCTCTGCCCAGTAAAATCATCACTTCGGCTGAGCTATCTCGGCAGCAAGATAGGCTGTACCGCTTAGGCCACTCGACGGTGTTGATGCAGCTGGATAACCGCTGGCTGATCACCGATCCGGTTTTCAGCGATCGCGCTTCGCCGGTGCAATGGGCGGGGCCGAAACGCTTTCAAGCGGCGGCGTTAACGCTGGCCCAGTTACCACCACTGGACATCGTCGTGATCAGCCACGATCACTACGACCACCTCGATCAAACCAGCATCGAATATCTGGCCGATAAAGCAGGCCACTTTGTGGTGCCGAGTAACGTGGGCCACTACTTACGCCAGTGGGGCGTGCCCGCCAGCAAGATCACGGAACTGGCTTGGTGGCAAAGCACCCGCATTGATGGCATTGAACTGGTGGCCACCCCGGCTCAGCATTTCTCGGGTCGTGGCCTAGTGCGGGATCGCAGCTTGTGGGCCAGCTTTGTGATTAACAGCGCCAACCATAAACTGTTTTTCAGCGGGGATTCCGGCTACTTCAATGGCTTTAAAGAGATTGGTCGCCGCTATGGCCCCTTTGATCTCACCCTAATGGAAACCGGCGCTTACAACGAACTGTGGTCACAGATCCACATGCTGCCGGAGCAGAGCGTGCAAGCGCACCTTGATGTGGGTGGCCAAGTGATGCTGCCCATCCACAACAGCACCTTCGATCTGGCGTTACACCCTTGGCACGAACCGCTGCGACGTGCCCGTGCCGCGGCACAGCAACAAGGGGTAACGCTGCTGTCACCGCAATTTGGCCAAGCGGTGCCGTTGCAGCAACCGCTGTTGGCACCACAATGGCAACCATAGCCGTGCTAAAACCATGTTCCAAGGTTGTTTTTTAGCCACAACGACAAGCGCCAGTACAATCTTTGTACAAACCGATGGAATAACTGACAGCAGCGATACCCGCTGGCAGCAAGGGTTGATAGAATCGACGCCATCAACGAAGTAAGGACTGACCTCATGAGCTTAGAGCTACTGGAAAAATTGGAGTCTCGGGTAAACAACGCCCTAGAAACTCTGGAGATCACCCAGCTGGAGCTGGAAGAAGAGAAGCTGCGCGGCGTTGAGCTAGAGCAGAGCCGAGACAACCTGCAAGCGGACAACGAGCGTCTGCAAGCGGAGCTGAATTCTTGGCATCAGAAAGTGGAAGGGTTGCTGGGTAAATTACCCAGCGGCGAAGCGTAACTGTTACGCTAACCACAAAAAAGCGCCGCTAGAAATAGCGGCGCTTTTTGTTGCTCTGAATTAGGGTTAGCAGGCTGGCTGCGGCACTTTTAGCATCGCATTCAGCTCTTGGATCACTTGTCGCATGCGCGCACTGCAACGCTGGGGCATCACAAAGCGACCGTCTTTGAATTCCATTTGACCAAGTTCATCTTCCCTTACCACCACCACCCCATCACGAAAAATCTTCGCGTGTTTGGCGATCAGTCGAGGGGCATAGAGTGGAAATATTCTCACTGGCAGATCCTTATCTATCTCCGCTTCTTCCATGAAGTCTGACACTGGGCAGTCCTCGAGGTTCAGAGTAACCAAGTTGGGGCAGCGCAAATGCTGCCCCACTCATGAATGCGCTTACTGCTTAGTCGCTAAGTAATTCAGTAGCTGATGCAGCTCGTCCAACGACTTGATGCTGCTCATCTCTACCTGATATTTGTTGTTCACGATCAACGCTGGTACACCGCGGATCCCAGAACTTACCTGGTCTTTTTTCCACTTCTTAACCATGGCGTTCACAGGGAAGCTTTTCGCTGCCTTGTCGTAATCGTCGCCGCTAACGCCGTTATCAATGAACAGCTGTTTAATGGCGGATTCCGTCGCGAACTTACGCTTGGCATCGTGAATGGCGCCAAACAGTGCCATCTCGATGGTGTCTTCCACTTTCAGTACCTTGGCGATCGCCAGGGCACGGCTTAACTGGGCACCGCTGTTGGCGCCATCGCGGTTAATGAAATCCACGTGGGCTTGCTCAAACTTAACCCCTTCGCCTAAGCCGCTTTTGATCGGCTGCACGTAGGTTTTGGCAAAGTTGTAGCAATGCGGGCAGTAGAACGAGAAGTACTCGGTGACCGTTGGTGCGCCATTAACCGGTGCCGAACTGACGATTTGGTAATGTGTGCCTTCTTGGAAATCTGCTGCCCACGCCAGTGGCGTTAGCATCAATGCGAATACCATGCCCATCAATTTTTTCATCATTATGTCTCGTCCAAATAAAAATTCACTGGGCGCCATTGCCACAGCGTTGGTAAAAATTACGGTCAGTAGCCTTGGCCAGGGCTTAGACTCAGCGGCATTTCATCGAGCGCCGCCAGTTGCTCTTTCATCGCCAAAACCTGCTCTTCCCAGAATTTGTCCGTACCAAACCATGGAAAGTTCCGTGGGAATGCCGGATCTTGCCAGCGTTTAGTGAGCCACGCTAGATAATTGATCATACGCAGTGCCCGCAGTGGCTCAATTAAGGCCAGTTGCGAACTGGGTAAAGTGGCAAAGGTGTCGTAGCCTTCCAGCAACACATCCAACTGCACTAAGCGTTGGCTGCGGTCGCCATTAAGCATCATCCATAGGTCTTGTATCGCTGGCCCCATGCGGGCATCGTCCAGATCGACAAAACTTGGGCCATCGTCCAGATACAAAATATTGCCCGGATGCATGTCCCCATGCAGACGCAAAAAGGGCTGTTTTTGGGCCAAGGGTTCGGCAATACGCTGTAACAATTGATCCAGCACGGTGTAAAAGGCGGTTTCCAAATAACCGCCGATCTGCGCTTGCTGCTGCAACACCGTTTTCGCGTCATGACCAAATTCGGTGATGCTCAACGTAGGCCGATGAGCAAAATCGCGTTTCTGCCCCTGCTGATGCAAACGCCCTAAGAAGCGCCCCACCTGCTCAAGTTGATCCAGATTATCCACTTCAAACTGACGCCCACCCACACTGCGCCACAGCGCGTAATAGTAGCCTTGGTGTTCAAACAGGGTGTCGCCACCAAACGCCATCGGCGCGGCCACCGGCACTTCGGCGTCGGCCAGCTCTAACGCGTATTGGTGTTCTTCGCAGATTTGGGCGGCGCTCCAGCGCTGGGGCCGATAAAACTTGGTGACGTAACGTTGACCGTCGTCGGCGCGAAACTGATAAACCCGATTTTCATAACTGTTGAGCGCCAACAAGCCACTGTCGGGATAAACGCCCAGCGCTTCGATGGCGTCCAGCATCAGATCGGGCCCTAGGGATTGAAAATCAAACTGGCCACGGCTCATTGGGTCACCTTGGCGGCTAAGCCGCGTAAAAAATGGATCTCGGCGCTGGGGCCTTGCAGCCACAGGCTGTCGCACAGTCCTTCGAAGTGCAGCTGCAGAGCCACCTCTTCAAAGGTGACCGACCAAAACAAACGATCCGCCCCTTGCTGCAAGGCGCCCAGCTGGCAATCCAGCTGCGCCAGTAAAGACGGCACCAGTTGCATGACGTGTTCTTGGCTTAGTGGGCAATGCCACAACAGCTGATCGTCGGCCGCGGGCTGCAACGTTAACTGCTGCAAGAGAGGGTGAGCGACTGGCTCCATGGCGGTGCTTCCTGACAATAGGGGTGATCCTGAGGCTGCGGATCATAGGGGCGGGTTAAGGCATCATGCAAGCGTTGCAGTGGGCCATTATCCCCTTGTTCTGCGGCGGCAATCGCCTCTTGCGCCAAATGGGTGCGTAAGATGATGGCCGGATTGGCTTGGCGTCGTTGCTGTTGCCACTGCGCCACATCGTCGATGGGGCCAAGCCGCTGCTGATAACGCTGCCACCACTGCTGCATCTCCTCGCCCGCCAGCAGCGGACACGCCTTACGGTTGGGATCGACCTCGGCCAGCTGACGCAAAGTAAGGTGGTAGTCTGCCTGTTGCTGCTGCATCGCACTCAGCAGTTCGCTGATCAACGCCAGATCCTCTGGCTGCGGCTGCACTATACCTAACCGCGCCCCCATCCGCTCGACATAGCGCGCCACCAGCACCGGCTCATAGCTGGCCAGTGCCGCGCTGATCTGCGCTTCCGTCAGCAGGCTCGACAGCGCCGTGGCTAACTTGGTGAGATTCCACATCACTACCCCAGGCTGCTGTTCAAAGGCGTAGCGGCCATGGTGATCACTGTGGTTGCACACATAACGGCTATCAAACTGATTTAAAAAGGCAAAGGGGCCGTAATCGAACGTTTCCCCCAGCACCGACATGTTGTCGCTGTTGAGCACGCCGTGGCAGAAGCCAAACGCCTGCCAATCCGCCACGGTTTCGGCGCTGCGTTGCACCACCTCCGTCAGCCACTGCGCCCGTGGATTATCGCCATCCAATAGGTGGGGAAAGTGCTCGGCAATGCTGTCATCCAGCAACGCGTGCAGCTGCTGTGGCTGACCGCTGTAATGAAAATATTCGAAGTGGCCAAACCGCAGGTGAGATCGGGTTACCCGCACGGTGATGGCGGCGGTTTCTCGCGTTTCCCGCTGCACTGGCGTGGTTGAACCCAGCACCGCCAACGCCCGCGTGGTGCGAATGCCCAGATGATGCAACGCTTCACTGGCCAAAAACTCTCGCACCGCACTGCGCAGTACCGCCCGCCCATCGCCACCGCGGCTGTATGGGGTCGGGCCACTGCCTTTGGCAAACAGTTCGAAGCCGTTGCGCATCCCTAACAACATGCCGCGGCCATCCCCCAAACGTGGGGTGTAGCCACCAAACTGATGGCCACTGTACACCTGCGCAAAGCCCGACCACGGCAACGACCGCTGGCCCGCAAACAGCGCCAATAATTCGTCATCGGCGTGCAGATCCAGCTGCTGCGCCAGCGAATCACTCCACCCCAGCCAACGGGGCTGCTGCAAAGGCAGCGCATCTACTTCACTGCCCAGCCACGGCAATCGTGCGCCGATACTTTGCTGCCAACCTTGGCGATTTACCGATCCCATGCGTTGTCCTTAGCTCTATGAGTTGTTGTTTTGCCGTTCTATTTTTCTAAATTCAGTCACCAATGTCGCGCCGTTAATGCGGCCATTGCTGGCGCCAATGGCGTCCCTAGCCTAGCGTTGATACGGCGCCGACGCGAATGCCACCTAAGGCTATTGGCACCGCCGTTGCATAAAAAACCAGCAGCCAACTATTAGAGTGTGAAACCATGGATTGTTTTGCAGCCCCTGCTTGTGGGCAACGGCCAAGCAGTAAGGGGGCACGGTGAACCAAACCGCAGCCCTGATTGAGCTGACCACCATCTTAAGTTTGTGCCTCAACGCGTTGGGGCTGATTAACTGTGTGGTGCTGTGCGCGGCGTTATTGGATGGGCATCGATCCCGACGCTACCTGATCGGCTGGTTTGCTGCCCTTTGCGGCTACTTTAGCCAAGGGCTGCTGCCATTGTGGCCCCAGGCGATCGCCGCGCATTATCTCACCCCGCTGTTGCTGCTGGCGCTGCCGAGCCTCTATCTGTACTTACTGGCCAAACACCACCACGGTAAACCAGAAGCCACCATGCAAGCACTGCCACAACAAGGCTTGGCGGCCATGCCGATGCTGCTGTTGTGGTTGCTCACCCTGCTGCTGCCCGGCCTGTTCGCGCTGTTTTATCTGGCCTTGTTGCTGCATCTGCTGGGGTACGTCTCGCTGTGTTATCGCTTGCTGCAGCGGCGGACTTGGCCCCAACCGCAACGCCGCTGGCTGCTGTTGTTCAGCGCGGGCAGTGGGCAGATCTACCTCTTATGGCTGCTGCAGCTTGGCTGGCCACTGCTGCAACTGCCCAACAACCGCTGGCTGCCGGTGGTGCTGCCACTGCTGGTGCTCTTGTTGCTGCTGGGTTGCTGTGCGGTGGCGTTGTTCCAGCAAAGTCAGCTGCGCCGGTTTGAATCGCCCCACTCCGAATCGCCCCACACTGCACCTCAACATCGGGATCCTCTCAGCCCCAAGCCACGGCACGGCGATCGCCCCAGTGCCACCACGCCAACAAACAACAGCCACCCGCTGTTGTCAGACGAAGAACTGAATTTTTTGCAGGATCTGAATCAGCGATAATTCGCCTGCCCTTCTTTGCCCTGCGGCTTTCTTGTAATCTGCCTGTGTTTACAAGGAGCTAACTTATGAGAAACCGGATTTTCACGTTATCGCTATTGGCACTGGCCAGCAGCGGCGCTGCCGCCGAGCGCGATCACAACATCAGCATCGACGACTATTTCAGCATTCAGGGCATGAGCCAACTGAGCCTCAGTGGCGATGGCAAACGTGCCGCATGGGTGCAATCCCACTGGAGCAAAGAGGCCGACAAGAGCCTGAAAGATCTGTGGACCATGACCCTGCCGCAAGGCCAACCACAGCGGTTAACGTTCAGCGACGAAAACGAACGCTCGCCCACCCTCAGCGCCGATGGCCGCTACCTCTATTTCTTAAAAGCGGAACAGCGCAACGAAGGCAAAACGGCGCCCTACAATGGCAAAGCGCAGATCTTCCGCCTAACCGTTGCCAACGGCGAAACCGTGCCGATCACCGCGGTACCGGCTGGGATCAGCCAATTCCAGCTGCAACAGGATCACATCTGGTACCTGAGCAAGCGGGATCACAACAGCGAAGACGCCTTTGCCAGCCTGCGCGCCAGCCATTCCAAGCCCAATTATGGCCACGGCACCGTCAGCGTAAACCCACTGTATAAGCTGGATCTGCACAACTACCGCACCGAGCTGGTGCTTGATGACAACAAAGTGGTGTGGGATTTTGATGTCAGTCCAGACGGCAAGCGCGTGGCCCGCGTTACCACCTTAGACAATGAACTGGTGCACCTTGAAGGCTGGAGCAACGTTGAGGTGTACGACATTGGCAACGACCGCAACACCGTGCTGAACGACACCGCTTGGCGGGCACAGGCGCCATCGCCTTACGGCTGGTTGATGCAACCGCGCTGGAACCAAGCGGGGGATCAGCTGGCGTTTCGCATCGATTACGATGGCTACCCCGGCCAACTGTTTGTTAGCCAGTTCAAGCCTGATGGCAGCGTCAGCAAGCCGTTGGATCTCCGCCGCCAAGGCGACGATACCTTAGCCGGCAGTCAAATCGCTTGGCGCGGCAGCAGCGACGAGATCTGTTATCGGGTTGCCAACCATGGCCGCGTGCCACTGCGCTGCACCGATGTGGGTAACGCCAAGCAAGGCAAAACCCGCACCCTGACTCAGGGCGACTACGTGGTGGGCAACTTCCAGTTCAGCCACAACGGCAAACAACTGGCGTTGACCCATAACGGCCTAGAACACTTTTACGATCTGTATTCCGGTAAGGCTGGCAAAAGCCTGAGCCGCCGCACCAACATCAATCCGCAGGTGGATCGTTGGCAGTTGCCGCAATTAAGCGTGGTGCAGTGGCAAGCCGCCGATGGCAGCACCGTTGAGGGGATTTTAGAACTGCCGCATGGTTACACCAAGGCCGATGGGCCGTTGCCGCTGGTAGTACAGATCCACGGTGGCCCAACTGCCGCGACCCCTTACGCACTGCAACACCGCAGCTATGGCCGCAGTGTCTTTCCAGCTAATGGCTGGGCGCTGCTGTCGCCCAACTACCGGGGCTCCACCGGCTATGGCGATAAGTTCTTGGTGGACTTGATTGGCAACGAGCACGACATCGAAGTGGCCGACATTCAAGCGGGGGTAGATAAACTGATCGCCGATGGCATCGTCGCCGCCGACAAGTTGGCGGTGATGGGTTGGAGCAACGGTGGTTACCTCACCAATGCGCTGATCAGCACCAGTCAACGCTTTAAGGCCGCCAGCTCTGGCGCTGGGGTGTGGGATCAACGCTTGCAGTGGTTGCTGGAAGACACCCCTGGGCACGTGATCAACTACATGCAGGGGCTGCCGTGGGAGCAACCTAAAGCGTACGAGCATGGCTCAAGTTTGAGTCACGCCGCAAACATCACCACCCCAACCCTGATCCACATGGGCGAGAACGACGCCCGCGTCCCGGCACCGCACGCCAAAGGGCTGTACCGCGCCTTAAAGCAGTACCTAAACGTGCCAACCGAACTGCTGATCTACCCCGGTGAAGGCCACGGTCTCTCTACTTACCAGCATAAGCAGGCCAAGATGGCGTGGGATCTGGCGTGGTTTAATCACTACGTGTTAGGGCAAGCGCCGAGCAAGTAGCCCTAAGGTTCAACCCCATTGAGCCGACCACAAACAAAACGGCCTCGCGCATGCGAGGCCGTTTTTTATCGAACCACAAAGCGCAACATTAGAAGCGGTAAGTTGCCTGCACCCCAGCCAGAATGGCATCGCCGGTTACTTCACCGTCGAAGGTGGCTCCCAGCTCTGGCGAGCTTTCCACAACCGGAGAATCCCCAACCGAGGTCAGGTAGGTTAATGAGAAGTCTAAGGTCAGCTGCTCGCTGGCTTCATACGCCATGCCAGTGCTTAGCCACAACCGAGACGAGTCTGGGATGCTGAGCGAGCGGTGCTCATCGTCTACGGCGGTTTGGTCGTACGCGATCCCGCCGCGCCACAACCACTTATCGCTGGTACGCAGATCCGCGCCCACGGCAAAGCGCCAGTTGTCTTTGAACGTCTCTTCTTTGATGGTCTGCATCACGCCGTTCTCCAACTTCACTTCCAAGTCGGTAAACTCGCTCCAATCGGTCCACTTAACCGACGCTGACATGCGCAGGTTTGGGGTTAATTGGTGCGCCGCGGCCAATTCAGCAAACCCCGGCAGGGTAACGTCCATCGACGCGGGCAAGGTCAGGTGGCTCTGACTGGCGGGATTAAACACTTTGTAATCCCCTTCCAAGCCCAGATCGATGGCGCTGTGGTAAGCCAAACCCAGCGAGTGGCCTTCGTTAGAGCGCCAGTGGAAGCCAAGGTTGTAGCCATAGCTGATGCTGTCGTCGCCGACAACGCTACGCAGCACGGTGCCACCGGGTGGGTAGGCCGGCGCTTGACCGGCACCAATTAAGGCGGCGTTGATCGGATCGGCCCAGCCCGGCATGTTGCCGACAATCTCGCCTTCGGCGTACAGCACCCGCAAGCCAAAACCGATGCTGTAGTGGTCGTTGATGGCGTAAGCCACGTTCGGGTTCAGCTCAACGGTGGTGACTTCCGTTTTGGTGCCCAAGAAGGCCGCGCCGTGATCGTCGCTTGGCAATTCACTGGCCAAGCCGTAGTTGGAGATCAAGCCAATGCCGTAGGCCCAGGTATCATTCAACTTGTGGCTAAAGAAGAAGTTTGGCACCACGGCGCTTGGCACCAGCTCAGACACGTTGGCCGCTTCTTGGTAGATAGGCGATCCATCCACTGGGCTGTAAACGGTGACGTTGCCATCGGCTTCCACGTTGGGATCGATGTAAATCGCCCCAGTAGAGATCTGCATCCCATCCAAGGCCAGCAACATCGCGGCGTTGCGGCCTTGGCTGGCGGCGTTATCCGCCAGTGCAGCAGCACCAGCATAAGCGCGACCCAATCCAGTCGCAGAGGTTTCCGCCAGCTGGAACCCAGCGGCACTGGCCTGCCCGCTTAATAGCGCGGCAACCACCAAAGATAATTTACGGAACTGCATACTTCTCCACATCCATTTGGCGTTGTTATTATTGCCGACGATCTTAGAAGGTTGCCATCCAGTTACAATCCCCCTAACTCAGTTCACCCAAATCTGCCTTAGATCACACTTTCTCTAGCCGGTTCCCCCCGTTTTGCCGATGGGAATAGAGTAAAAACTTCACAATTGGCCGCACAGCAGTACGCCGAAAATAAGAGCAAATACTCTAATTTGGGCTTTTTACAGAGAAGATTGGGCTTATTATCGGCAAAACTGCAATATCTTGCGGCGAAAAGCCGACAACAACCGCGAGTGACTGAACTTATTGACGCTGCGATTGTTGTCGTTGGATGGCGGGATCACGCTGCAGCGACGGTAACGGCTGCAGCGAACGGTAATGGGGTGCTGCCGACTAGGTAACAGCAAATCGGCCGCGATGACGTCAGTCAGCGGCCCCGTGCGGCACCTCAGATCACCTCAACGGGGCCAGTTCAACGCCAGATCGGCTGCTGCGCTTCAAAGGCGCGGATCTGCGCCTGTAACGCCAGGGTTTCGCCGATGGGGTCCAAGCCATGAAGCAGGTTATGCCGCGCCGCCGCATCCAGCTCAAAGGGGTAACGCCGATCTTGATCATCCACCACCACCCGTTGCTGCAGATCAACAAGAATCGGAGCGGCCGTTGCCACCAGCGCGTCGATGTCGGCCGAAGGCAACACCACCGGCAACAAGCCATTATTCAGCGCGTTTTGGTAGAAGATGTCGGCAAAGCTGGCGGCGATCACCACCTTAAAGCCAAAATCCGCCAACGCCCACGGCGCATGCTCACGGCTGGAGCCACAGCCAAAATTAACCCCGGCCAGCAAGATGCTGGCTTGCTGGTACGGCGCTTGGTTCAACACAAAGTTAGGATCGGGCTGCTGCCCAGCCTCATCAAGGTAGCGCCAATCGTGAAACAGGTGCACACCGAAACCATCGCGGCTCACTTTGGCTAAGAACTGTTTCGGGATCAGCTGATCGGTATCGATGTTGGCGTGCAACAACGGCGCGGCAATGCCGCGATGGCAAGTAAAAGGCTGCATCTTAATGGCACTCCTGCAAAGTACGAACATCAACAAAGTGGCCGGTTACCGCGGCCGCGGCTGCCATTGCTGGGCTGACCAAGTGGGTGCGGCTGCCCCGCCCCTGTCGCCCTTCAAAATTACGATTGGAGGTGGATGCGCTGCGCTGTGTGGCGCCCAAGCGATCTTCATTCATGCCTAAGCACATGGAGCACCCCGGCAAGCGCCACTCAAAACCGGCGGCGGTAAACACCTTATCCAGCCCCTCTTGTTCCGCTTGCCGCTTCACCCGTTGCGATCCCGGCACCACAATGGCCTGCACCTGGGGGGCCACACTGCGCCCTTTTGCGATGGCGGCGGCGGCGCGCAGATCTTCAATGCGGGAATTGGTGCACGAACCAATGAACACCACATCTACGGCCACGTCGGCCATCCGCTGCTGCGGCTGCAGATCCATATAGGTCAGTGCTTTGGTCGCCGCACTTTGGCTGATTAAATCGCTGATCTTGGCCGGATCCGGCAAGGGCTGATCCACCGCCACCACTTGCCCAGGGTTGGTGCCCCAGCTGATCTGCGGGGCGATGCTACTGGCGTCTAACTGCACCGTGGCATCAAATTGGGCGTTGGCATCGCTGTGTAACTGTGCCCAATCATGGCAAGCCTGCTGCCACGCTGCGCCGCTCGGCGCGTATGGTTTGCCCTGCAGGTAATCGATGGTGGTTTGATCTGGGGCGATAAGCCCCGCTTTGGCGCCTAATTCGATGGCCATGTTGCACACCGTCATCCGCCCTTCCATGCTCAGCGCACGGATGGCGCTGCCGCAGAACTCAACCACATAGCCGGTGCCACCACCGTGGCCAACCGCCCCAATGATCGCCAGCACCATATCCTTGGCACTCACCCCAAAGCCCAGCTGGCCATTCACTTCTATCTTCATGGTTTTGGCTTTGCGTTGGCGCAGGGTTTGAGTGGCCAACACGTGTTCCACTTCGCTGGTGCCAATACCAAACGCAAGCGCACCAAAAGCACCGTGGGTGGCGGTATGGGAATCGCCACACACAATGGTGCTGCCGGGCAGTGTTAACCCCAGCTCTGGCCCAATCACATGCACAATGCCTTGGTTTTGGTGGTGGATATCAAACAGCTCTATCCCAAATTCAGCGCAGTTACGTTGCAGGGTTTCCACCTGAGTTCGTGCCAGCGCTGGCAGCGCCTCAATCGACGCGGTGGTGGTGGAGGTGTTGTGATCCATGGTGGCCGTGGTGCGCTCTGGTCGCGCCACAGTTCGCCCCGCGTGGCGCAAACCAGCAAAGGCTTGCGGCGAGGTGACTTCATGCACCAAGTGCCTGTCGATATACAGCAGCGGCGTTTGCGCCGCTGCCACTTCGATTTGATGACTGGCCCAAATTTTGTCGTACAGAGTAAATGCCATGGTGATCTTCCTTAATTTACAAGCGCGCCACGATGGCATCGCCCATCGCCGCCGTAGACAAGCCAGCTTGATCCGCTGGCATCAATTCTTGGGTTAAACAGCCATCGTTGAGGGCTTGGCTGACGGCGTGATCAATCGCATCTGCAGCGGCGCTGTGGCCAAGGCTGTGGCGCAACATCAAGCTGGCGGAGAGGATCTGCGCCACGGGGTTGGCGATCCCTTGGCCGGCAATGTCCGGGGCGCTGCCGCCGGCCGGTTCGTACATGCCAAAGCCCGCGGCGTTGATGCTGGCCGAAGGCAATAACCCCATCGAGCCGGTGATCATCGCCGCTTCGTCCGACAGGATGTCGCCAAACAGGTTGGGGCACAGCAGCACATCAAATTCGCTGGCCCGGCGCAGCAGCTGCATGGCGGCGTTATCCACGTAAATGTGTTCTAACTCAACCTGCGGGTAATCTGCGGCGATGGCATTAACCTCTTCCCGCCACAGCATCGAGGTTTGCAGCACATTGGCTTTATCCACCGAGCACAACTTACCCCGCCGACCGCGGGCAGCTTCAAACGCCAAACGGGCAATGCGGCGGATCTCAGCGCGGCTGTAGCGCATGGTGTCAAACCCCACCTGCTCTGCCCCTGTGCCATCGCGGCCGCGAGGTTGGCCGAAATACACATCCCCGGTTAGCTCGCGCACCACCAACAGATCCATGCCTTTCGCGGCAATGTCGGCTCGCAGCGGCGACAGCGGCTCTAGCCCCGCGTGGATCTTAGCTGGGCGCAAATTACAGAACAGTTCGAAGTGGCGGCGCAGCGGCAGCAGCGAGCCTCGCTCTGGCTGCTGATCGGCGGGTAAGCCTTCCCATTTCGGCCCACCAACCGAACCAAAGAGGATCGCATCGGCCTGTTCACAGCCGGCTAAGGTGGCCGCCGGCAGCGGTTCACCACAGGCATCAATGGCGGCGCCGCCGACCAAATATGATTGCCATTCCAATCCAATGTGCTGCTTATCAGCGATGGCGTTGACCACCTTAATGGCTTCGGCCATCACTTCTGGGCCGATGCCGTCGCCAGCCAGTACCGCTATCCGTTGCTTCATACTGCTTCCTTACTTTGCTGCTTGTGTTGGTCGATCCGTTGTTGCCGCCAGATCAAGTTATGGACGTACAACAGAGCCTCTGCTGACGCTTCAATGATGTCGGTCGACAGCCCCATGCCATGAAAGGTGCGGCCGTTAAACTGGGCGGTGATGTCCACTTGGCCAAGGGCATCGTGCCCCCCGCCTTTGGCACCAATATCAAAGCTGTTGATCTGCAACTGCTGGCCAGTGGCGCGTTCAATGGCACGATAAACCGAATCAACAGGGCCATTGCCCGTGGCGGCTTCGGTGACGATCTGCTCACCAATTTTCAACTCCACCGAGCCGGTGGCAAAGTGGTTGCTGCCCGCCTGCACGTTCAACTGTCGCAGCTGGTAGTGGTTTTCAGTTTGCTGATTTTGCATAAACAGCAACGCTTCCAGATCGTAATCAAACACCTGCCCCTTTTTGTCCGCCAGCTGCAAGAAGCGCTGATAGAGCGTGTCCAGATCAAAGTCTGCGGTTTGATAGCCCAGCTCTGCCATCCGATGCTTGATCACATGCCGGCCCGAGCGCGAGGTCATGTTTAAGGTGGTGCGCGGCACACCAACGGATTCTGGGGTCATGATCTCGTAGGTGTTTTGCGACTTCAGGACCCCATCTTGGTGAATGCCAGAGCTGTGGCTAAAGGCGTTGCCGCCAACAATCGCTTTATTGGCTGGCACCGGCATGTTGCACAGCTGGCTCACTTGGGTTGAGGTGCGATACAACTCGGTGGCATCAGCCCGGCAGCGAACCCCAAAGTGATCGGCGCGGGTTTTGAGGATCATGATGATCTCTTCCAGCGCGGCGTTGCCGGCCCGTTCGCCGATGCCGTTAATGGTGCCCTCAATCTGCCGCGCCCCCGCTTCAATGGCCGCCATCGAATTCGCCACGGACAGCCCTAAATCGTCGTGGCAATGGACCGAGATCACCGCCTTATCAATATTGGGCACCCGCTGATACAGGCTGGTGATGATGCCACCAAACTCGGTGGGGGTGGTGTAGCCAACGGTGTCGGGAATGTTGATGGTGGAGGCGCCCGCGTGGATCGCCGCTTCCACCATTCGGCACAAGTTATCGATCGGCGTGCGACCCGCATCTTCACAGGAGAACTCCACATCATCGGTGTAGTTACGCGCGTGCTTAATGGCTCCGGTGGCCATCTGCAACACCTGCTCGAAGCTGCGCTTAAGCTTGCTCTCTACATGGATGCTCGAGGTGGAGATAAAAGTATGGATACGAAACTGTTCAGCAATATTGAGCGCCTGGGCAGCGGCATCAATGTCGCCGGGCACCGCCCGAGCTAAGGCGCAGATGCGGCTGTGCTTAACCGCGGCGGCGATTTGCCGCACCGATTCAAAATCCCCCGGCGACGACACCGGAAATCCCGCCTCAATGATGTCGATCCCCAGTCGCTCTAACGCCACCGCGATTTGCAGCTTGGCACTGGCAGACAGACTGGCCGCAAGTGCCTGCTCGCCATCGCGCAAGGTGGTGTCTAGCAATATCACTTGATCCGTCATGTCTCTCTCCATCTTTTAAAGCCATAAAAAAACCCGCGCAGTGCGCGGGTTTTGTGTTTGCTCGAGTCGTTGTCGTCAACCCACAGCCTCACCCCACGCAGCGTCCTGGCGGTAGTAGGCTTAGTAGAGTGCGGGTGTTCAACATCATTACGATCGGGTCCGGTTAAAATGAAACTGCATTTTGTGAATTTATAGTTACGAGCAACTGCTGCTTTGTCAATCAGTTTTTGTTCGCTTTACCAACGAAATAGCAATTCCCGCATTGAAACTTGCTAAGCTTTAACAGTGTCGATAGCCTCAGCGTGAATCCCCTCGGTTTACAAGGATTGTAACTGTGCATCACTGGCTGCTTGCTCTACTTTTGGGCTTACTTTTCACTGTGTCGGCAGCGGCAAGTGCAACCGATCCCCTTGATGAGATCGCGTTACTCAGCAGTGAGTTTGATAGCAGTGCCCTTCCCCCTCTAGAACGGTTAAAGCAGAGCCACTACCCCAGTGCCAGCCCACAGTGGCAACGGCGTTGGCACATGCTGCGCTGCGATATCGCCGGCATCCAAAGTGACAGTCAAAATACGGAACTGCAGCTGCAAGAGCTTATCGCCTTAGAGAACAGCTCGCCTCTTAGCCGCATTGCCATCGGCATCTGTCAGGCCGCTCACTACTCCGCCGCACATGAGTTCACCTCAGAGGCCGAAACCCTAAGTTCGCTGCTCAGCGACACCCCAGCTTGGCCAGATCCCAACCTAGAAGCCCTGATCTGGTTGCGCCTTGGCTTAGCGCAAACCAATATCAGCGACGACAGTCGAAGCTTAAAGAGCTTTTCCAACGCCATGAAGGTGTATGAGCGCCACCCCAACTCGACGCTTATTACCTTTAATGCGCCACTGATGCACTACGGTATGGCTCGCTTATTTTACAAACTGGGCAATAGCGCTCGCACATTAGAGTCATACCAACTCGCGCTTGATTTAGTCCGCCCAGGCTCGGCCATGGAATGGTTTCTGCGCTTTAATTACGCCAACTTTTTGAATAATTTAGACATGATCGAAGAGGCGGGCGAGCAACTCGATAAATTGCCAGAAACGCGGCCGCAATTTGCCGCAGCCGATGAAGGCTACGTACAGATGTTTTTCACCCGCTTCGCGCGCAGTAACGGCAATCGAGATAAAGCCCTAGAGCATATTGAGCTCGCGATCGCCGCCTTTGCCAACAGCCCCAATGAGTTTGGTTTAGGCAACTCCTATATCCAACGAGGCCGGATCCGAGTCAATCAAGGCGATCAAGGCGGTTGGCTTGATGTGCAGCGCGGGCAAGATATTTACCAAAAGCTGAACAGGATGGATCGCGTCGCTAATGTTGAGCTTTGGAACGCAAAGTACCTCGCGGATCAGCAACAATATCAGCAGGCGTATCAGGCCTTAAAACGGTACACCGAACTGAATGACGAACTGATGTCTGGCGAACAACGCACCGCCCTACTGAAACAACAACAAGAGTTGGGTGAGCAGATGGATAAACATCGGCAGCGTTTGGCGATTACCGCCGAAGCCCACTATCAAGGGCAGCAGTCGCTGCTGCTGTGGCAAAGTTATGGCATTGCATTAACGATATTATTGCTGTTTTTCATCCTGTGGCGGCAGATTGTCCGTCGTTCAGAGCAGCTGCAACCGGTGCCAGTTCGCCAGCCAGAAGCGTTGATGGCCGAGGCGATCCAGCAAGCCAAGGATGCCGGTGATTCGATGCCGATGGTGTTGCTGCGGTTACAAGGCGAACAGCTTGATGTGGATCAGATCAGTCGCCAGCTCAGCAAAGATCTGCGCCCCCAAGACAGTTGCTTGCAACTGAACCCTCAGGATTTCCTCTTACTGTTGCCCTGGGCCAGTGATGCCGAGCTCAATTGGCGTTTTGATAGCTTGCCGAAACAACTGGGGGCGGTACACGTGGATCGCTACCAGATTGGCAAAGCGCGTCTGCATAACTTTGACGACGTCAGCAGCATCTTGCTGCGGCTGGAGTGCAACCTTACCAGCCACATCGCGCGGAACCGCCCGCAGCCTTTATCGGCTTAGTCCGCGCTGTCGGCGTAATCGCTGATCAACTGTAAGAACGGCGCGCCAAAACGCTCTAACTTCCGCTCGCCAACGCCATTGATCCCCAGCAACTCAAACGGCTGGGTCGGCATCTCTGCTGCCATCTCAGCTAAGGTCGCGTCGTTAAACACCACGTAAGGTGGCACCCCCGCTTCATCCGCCAGGGTGCGACGTAAATTCTTCAGCTTGGCAAACAGCTTGCGATCGTACTGCTGTGGCAACGCGCGGCTCTTACGGCCACTGCTCTTGGTCAACGCCAAGCGCGGTTGCGCCAGTTGCAGCGCACGCTCGCCCTTCAGCACCGAACGCGCCGCCGCCGTCAGCAGCAGCACCGAATGACGGGTAATGTCTTGGGTCAGTAAGCCGTGATGGATCAACTGACGGATCACCGACAGCCAATGTTCGTGGCTTTTGTCTTTCCCAATGCCCCAGGTCGACAGTTTGTGGTGGCCGCGATCCTGCACCGGCTGCGAATTGCTGCCGCGCAATACCTCAATCACGTGGCCAACCCCAAAGCGCTGACCCACTCGATACACGCAAGACAGCGCTTTTTGCGCGTCTTGGCTGCCGTCGTATTGCTGCGGTGGATCGGTACAGATATCGCAGTTGCCGCAAGGTTCGTGGCTGGGTTCATTAAAGTAGTTCAGCAGCACTTGGCGGCGACAGATCTGCGCCTCGGCAAAGGCCGCCATCGCATTCAGCTTGTGCACGTCGACCGGATTGGCGCCATTTTCCGCCTGATCCAGCAGGTGCCGCACTCGCGCAATGTCGCCGGGATCGAACAGCATTAACGCTTCCGACTCTAAGCCATCACGGCCCGCACGGCCGGTTTCCTGATAGTAGCTTTCAATCGATTTAGGCAGATCCCAGTGCACCACAAAACGTACGTTTGATTTGTTAATACCCATCCCAAACGCCACCGTTGCCACCACAATGTCAACACGTTCACGTAAGAATGACTCTTGGGTGTGCGCGCGCTCATCGGCACTCATGCCCGCGTGATAGGCGGCCGCTGCATGGCCATTTTTGCGCAGCTTCTCCGCCACTTCATCCACTCTGCGGCGGCTGCCACAGTAGATGATCCCGGCGTTGCCTTTTTGCTGACGCAGGTACTCTTGCAGCTGCGCCAACGGTCGCAGCTTCTCCACCACGGTGTAGCGAATATTGGGGCGGTCAAAACTGGACAGGTGCCGATGCGGAGTCACTAAGCTCAGTCGCTCGACGATGTCGTGGCGGGTGGCCTCGTCAGCCGTGGCGGTTAACGCCATCACTGGGACCGCAGGGAACTGCTGCTTGATCCAGCCCATCTGCGCGTACTCAGGCCGAAAATCATGGCCCCACTGACTGATGCAGTGCGCTTCATCCACCGCCACCATCGACAGTGGCCACTGGCTCAGACTCTGCCGCAGCCCCATCAATCGCTCTGGCGAGACATACAGCAGCTTGATCTCACCTTGGTGAATGGCGGCAAACAGTTGACTTACCTGCTCCCGATCAAGGCTAGAGTTCAGCGCCGCTGCCGCGACCCCACTTTGCCGCAGCGCATCCACCTGATCCTTCATCAACGAGATCAACGGCGAGATCACAATGGTCAATCCCGGCAGCATCAGCGCGGGCAACTGGTAACACAAACTCTTGCCGCCACCGGTGGGCATGATCACCAAACTGTCTTGCCCCGCCAGAGCCCGCTCGATAACGTCTCGCTGGCCAGGGCGAAAATCACGGTAACCGTAGATCTGCTGCAGCAAGGTGGCAGCACGGTCGGCAGAGCTGGATTCAGTTTGAGCATCAAGGCAAGCAGCGGTCATCGATTATTCAGTTGGCGTTGGGCAATAAGGGCGCTATTTTACTGGAGCAGTCGTTACTTGTCTGCCTTGTAAAATTGGCGCTTAAATTCAAAAGGATAGGAATCATGGCCGCACAATCAGAGCAGATCTTGGCAATGGCAGCCAACATCTTCTTAGAGAAGATCGCCTTTCATAAAATGCTGCAATTGCAGCTGCAACATTACAGTCTGGATCGGGTCGAGCTGGCCATCGATATGCGCCCCGAATTGATGGGTAACCCCCATCATCAGATCCTCCACGGCGGCGTTACCGCGACATTGCTGGATGGTGCCGCTGGCATGACCGCCCTCGCTGGCATCATCAACAATCACCCCGAACTGTCCGCCGCCGAGCTGGCCACCCGCTTAAGCAACCTTGGCACCATCGACATGCGGGTCGATTACCTCCGCCCCGGTCGGGGGAACCGATTTATCGCCACCGGCCAAGTGATCCGTACCGGCAATAAAGTGGCGGTGATCCGCAGTGAACTGCACAACGAAGATGGCGAGCACATCGCCTTTGGCACCTGCACCTATTTGGTCGGCTAAGCCTAAAAAATATTCAGCCGCTAGCCCCGACGCAATGGCATAATGCAGCCCATTTTGTTTTTGAGTGGTCATCATGCCAGAGCAACAGCTGCAACGCGGCACCCTGTACGCCATCGCCGCGTACGTTATGTGGGGCATTGCCCCCATCTATTTTGCCGCCGTTAAAACGGTGCCCGCAGATGAAATCCTAATGCATCGGGTGATCTGGTCGTTTTTGTTGGTGCTGGGGCTGGTGTTAGCGCAGCGTCAGTGGGGTCAAGTGCAGGCACTGCTGCGCCAGCCTAAAAAACTGGGGTTGTTGTTCATCACCGCCACCTTAATCGCCAGTAATTGGCTGGTGTTTATCTGGGCGGTCACCAACAACCACGTGATCGACGCCAGCTTGGGTTACTACATCAACCCGTTGTTTAACGTGGCGCTGGGCATGTTGCTGTTAAAAGAACGGCCGGGGCGCTTTAGCCTGATCGCCGTAGCACTGGCGGCCATTGGCGTTTTATATCAGCTGTTTCAATACGGATCTGTGCCTTATCTGTCGCTGTTCTTGGCCTCAACTTTTGGGATCTACGGCTTGATCCGCAAGCAGATCAAGCTGCAAGCCACCACCGGTTTGCTGGTTGAAACGGCGCTTCTGTTGCCCTTTGCGCTGCTGTACTGGCTGCTGCTCGACAGCCCCAGTGCCAATCTGGCCCACAACAGCCTTACGATCAATGCGCTGTTGCTGGCCGCCGGGATCGTCACCACCTTGCCGCTGCTGGCCTTTAGCGCCGCCGCCATTCGCATTCCGTTTTACCTGCTGGGGATGCTGCAATACATCGGCCCAAGCTTAATGCTGATCATGGCACTGACGCTGTTTAATGAATCCTTTAAGCCAGAACAGATCGTCACCTTTGGCTGCATCTGGGCCGCCTTGGTGTTAATGAGCATCGAAGGGCTACAAAAAGCACACACTAAACGCAAAGCCAACCGCTCTGGGCGCGGGTTAACGCCTTAACAGGCGTCATCAAAAAAGGGGCCCTTCGGCCCCTTTTTAACTCGTTACGCTGCAGTCGCTTAGCTCTGCATCAGCGCCAACATACGGCGGTAGTTACCCAGTGCCGCTTCTTGCTTACCTAACTGCTCTTGCAAGTTAATTAAGCTTTGTAAGCGCGCCACCGTGGCCTCGCCATCCAGTGCTTGTTGGCGATGCACTAACGCCGTATCCAAGCTCTTGCGCTGCTCAGCTAAGGCGCCGTAGCAATCCAGCAGCGCCGGATCTTGGCTGTCTTTGTACTTACGGCCAAGGATATTGGCGATCTCTTCCTCTGCCCCCGTTGCCGCCAGCAACAACACCGCCAGCAACTGCGGTTGCGGTTGCGATTTGGACAGCTTATCCAGCATGAGGCTGCGGGCTTTTTCCGTTGCGCCTAAGCGGATCAAACCTTTGCCGTAAGCCGCTTGCAGCTCAGCCAGTTTCTTCTGGTTGCGCGGCAGCGCATCCCAGCGATTGGTTAAGCCATCGAGGGTGTCGCACAGCGCAAAGCGCGCTTGCTCGACCTCAATCGGCAGCTGCACCAACACATCGGCTGGCAGCGATTTGTCTTTGCTCACCGATGGGATCAATTGCGCCAGCGCATCCCAATCCTGTTGCTTGCGGAACAACGCCAACGCTAAACGGCGCACGGCGGGCTTCGCCTGGGTGCTGCTGTCTAGCGCATCGTATTGGGCCCGAGCTTGGCTTAGCTCGCCATCGTCCATCAAGTAGCGGGCACGAGTGATTTGGGCTGTGGTCGCCGCTTCGGCTTGCTGCTCCGCTTGGGTCAGGTAGCTCTGCCAAGCATCGCGGTCGCCACGATGATGGGCAGCACGGGCGGCGGCCAAGAAGTTAATCATTGGCACTTCGCCCGCTTTGGCGCCTTTGGCCATCGCTTTTTCCGCTTTAACCCAATCTTGCTCGGCCAAAGCCAAAAAGCCGTTCATGGTGTGTTGCTTGGCGCGCTTCTGGCCCCAACGCTTGGGCAGCAACAACGTTGCGCCAGTGACGTTGATGGTTTTGATCAGCAGCCATTCCGCCACTTGCAACGCCCCAAACAACACCAAGCCGATGATCGCTAACGCCACAACCGAGGTTTCCACGGTGTAATCGGCGATGGAGATCATCACGTAGCCTTTGTAGGCCACCAACTGCGGCCCAGCAATTAAGCCGATGATCACCAGCAGTGCATAGATCAGCAAACGGATCATGGCGCCTCCTGCAGCAGCTTATTGTCGCTGGCTTGTTTCAGCCCTGGCAGCGATTCAAACTGAATCGATTTCACTTTCGGCATCTTGGTTTGCTGCCATTTGGCCATGCGCGCTAAAGCCGATTCCACTTGGGCAGACTCTAAGTTGAAGTAGTCTCGCACCCAACCTTGAGCGGTTTTCAGCGCCTGCGCCATCGCCGCTTGATCGCCGTGATACAGCGCCAATTGCGCCTGCAGTAACTTGCCGCGCAGATGTTCACGCAGATACCACTCTTGCGCCGGAGCCAACAGCGGTTGCACCTGATCTTGGCGACGACGAATGGTGATGAAATCTTCCATTAACGCATGCCAGCTGTGCACCAAGTTGGCTTTCCAATCGCTGAGCTCGGTGGACACTTCATTGCTTTGGGGCGCGGCGGTGACCTCTGGCAACTCAACCCGGTTCAGCGGCAGGGCATCCAGCTCTTGCACCAAGGCTTCCATCGCCATGCCAATGCCATCGCGATCCACCCGTGGCAAGCTTTGCACCTTGGCCATGTCGTTTTGCAGCGCTTGGCGTACCGGTTTTAGCTCGGGGCTGGCCAGTAACGCCAAACGGCTGTCGGCGTCTTGCAGCAGGGTAAGGGCGGTGCTGCTGTCTTGCTCTAGCACCAGCTTACGCTCGGCCATCTGCACCATGTAGCTGGCTTCCGCCAACAACCAATCCTGTGGTTTGGCGTTGCGGAGCCGCTGTTGCTCGGCAATCACCTGCGCTTTGGCTTCCTGCACACTCGCTTCCACTTGGCCCATTTTGGTGGCGTTGCTTTGCTGGGTTTGCTGCAGTTGGCCTAAACCGGATTGCACGCGACCGTCCAACTTCGACAGCTGCGAATCCAGGTTGGTTACGGTGCTGGTTAAGGCCGCATTATCTTCGCGCTGCAGCTGGCCTTGTTGCCACATCCAGCCGCTGAAGCCCAGCGAGCCTAAGCCGATGATCAACGCCAAGAGCGATACGGTCATGGCGGCACCGCCACCCTGTTTTTGCACCGGCGCAGGGGCGGGCTCAGCTGGGGCTGGGCTTGCGGCTTGACTTGGTGCTGCAGGGGGTGGGGTCGAAGAGGGGGTTGCAGTCGCTTTAGGGGTAGACGCTAAAGTGGCTGCATCAGCAGAAGCGGCGCTGGCCGTCTCTGTCGAAGCGGTCGGCTCGGCGGGGGTTGCAGCGCGTTGTGGGTTGCGCTTACGTTGCCGCGAAGAACGGCCCTTAGAAGTTGGGCTAGTTTGAGTCGGACGCTTCGGGTCCTTTGGGGTCTGCTCCATATAAATCCAGTGTTCCTATCATGCCAATGATGGCGTCATCTCCAGCACCTTCTGTCACACTGACTCGCCGACAACCGTGTTGTCGCGCCAATGTCGCCAACCGTTGCACCGGCACCAGCCAGTGTTGTTGACGCAGCCAAGAATGTGCAGTGATCGGCACCTGTTGAAAGAAGTTTTCTAGAATTTCGCCGCTGGTTGCCAGTATGGCGTTAACCCCATCTTGTTGCCAGCCTTGCAACTGCTGATCCGTAAAAGCGGGATAACACCGACGATATAGCACCCATGAGCAGACATTATGTCCTTGTTGGCGCAGAGAATCTGCGACTAATGTCCGCCCGCCCTCGCCACGTACAATAACGACATTGCCGTTGGTTATGGCTTGCCATTGCGGCAGCGCTAATACCCCTTCGCTGGTTTCTGCCCCAGACGCTGGAGTATAAACCGTGGCACCACAAGCGGCTAATGCCGCCGCCGTGGCCGCCCCAACCGCAAAGCAGGGGATCGGTGGCCAACGTCCTTGCAGCTGCTTATCCGCCAATTGCACCGCGGTTTTAGACACAAAAAACGCCGCGTCAGCGTGCTGCAGCGGCGTGGGGGGATCGCAGGGCAAAGGCTCAATCACCACCATCGGTGCGATGGTGGTGCCATGGCCCAGCTGCTGCAAACGACTCGCCAGCGCTTCATTGCGGCCGGCGGGTCGGGTCAGTAGCAGCTGCATTAACGGCTACCGTATACCTTTGCTAGGATCTCGGCAGCGCCTTGACCGCGCAGTTTGTCGGCCAGTTGCAAGCCCAGCGCTTCGGCGTCGTCGGCTTTGCCACGAACGTCGTCGGTTAACACTTTCGACCCATCTGGATCACCCACCAAGCCACGCAGCCACATGTCGTCGCCTTCAATCACGGCGTAAGCCCCGATTGGCACCTGACAGCCGCCTTCCAGCGCGGTGTTCATGGCACGTTCGGCGACAACGCGATTACGGGTTGGGGTGTGTTCCATCACCTTCAGCAGCTCAACCAGCTCGGCATCGTCTAAACGACACTCAATGCCCACCGCGCCTTGGCCATTGGCTGGCAGCGATTGCTCCGGTTCAATGAACGACGCAATGCGCTCGCTCAGCTCCAGTCGCTTCAGACCTGCAGCAGCCAAGATGATGGCGTCGTAATCGCCGTTATCCAGCTTGCCCAAGCGGGTGCCCACGTTGCCGCGCAGATCGCGAATCTCCAGATCCGGACGCATGGCACGCAACTGGCACTGACGGCGCAACGACGAAGACCCCACAACCGCACCCTGTGGCAGCGATTCAATGGTGCTGTAGTGGTTAGACACAAACGCATCACGAGGATCTTCGCGTTCGCAGATCACGGTCAGCCCCAAGCCTTCTGGGAACTCGACCGGAACGTCTTTCATGGAATGCACGGCGATATCCGCACGGCCTTCAAGCATGGCCACTTCCAGCTCTTTCACGAACAAGCCTTTGCCACCCACTTTGGCCAGTGGGGTATCCAAAATGATGTCGCCTTTGGTGGACATCGGCAGCAGCGTTACGGTTAAACCAGGGTGAGCCTGTTCCAGCTCGGCTTTTACGAATTCAGCTTGCCACAGTGCCAGTGGGCTTTTACGAGTTGCGATGCGAATTTCTGTACGCGCCATTGCGGTAATTCCTTGGCTAAAGACCGAACCGGTCTAGCGATATAATGAGTAGGTCGAGACCGCTTATGTTGCCACCGATGTGGATTCGGAAAAAGGTGAAGACACAACACAATAACAAAGGGACTCATGCCTCGGTGCCCAAAGGTCGAGGCAGATCACATTTTTCCCTATCGCGACCAAAGTGTTAAGCTGATCACACTTTTGCTGTTTTGAGATCTGCCGTTTTTGTCCGATCACGCCACCGACATCGCCCTCAGCGCCAAACTGAACGCCAGCCGCCTGCGTTGTACGCTGGCGCAGCTCGGCCCAGAAAAAGCAGCCCTGCTGAGTTGGCTGCCGTGGTTGCTGCACAGCAATCAACCGGGCCAACCCGGATTTGTCTATGGCGCCCCCTTTGGCTTTGTGAAGCCGCCGCTGACCACCGCCACTCAGCCCTGCATCGGCGCCGAAACCGGCCCATTATTGGGGCTCTACACCATGGGCAGCAGCGGCAGCGTCGGGCAAAACCCCGAATCCGACTTTGATTGCTGGCTGGTGTACCCCGATGGCTTTAACGAACCCACCCTGCAAGCGCTCGAACGCAAGTGCCAACGCCTCAGTGAGTTTTATCTAGAGCATGGCATCGAACTGCACCTGTTCCTGCTCAGCCCCGATTGGCTCAGTTGTGGCCAGCGCGGCAAATTCAGCAAAGAACACAGCGGCAGCGCCCAATCGTGGTTGTTGCTGGAAGAGTGCTACCGCAGCCAGATCCACCTGGCCGGTAAACCGTTAGCTTGGTGGCCCCACGCGCCGCAGGATCACCCCGAACTGCTGAGCCTAGGTGAATTGCGCCACCTGCCCGCGGCGGAGATCTTTGGTGGGGTGTTGTGGCATCTGTTTAAAGGCTTGGATCGGCCCCACAAGGCGCTGCTGAAAATCCTGCTGCTGGAAAGCTACGTGGCCGACTACCCGGATCTGCGCATTCTGCGTGACGAGATGTGGGTGCGGCTGAAAGCCGGCCAAGCGCTGCCCGAGCTTGATCATTACCGCATGATGTATCAGCGGATCGAAGCCTACCTGCTGCGATTGGGCGACAAACGGCGGCTGACACTAGTGCAGCGCTGTTTTTACCTTAAATGCGGCTTAGCCCTAAGCGATCCACTAAGCCAGCAAGATTGGCGTTACGCTTACCTGCGCGACTGCACCAGCCAATGGCGCTATACCCGCCAACTGTTGCAGCACTTGGATCACGCCCGCCACTGGCATGCGGGCCAATTGCATTGGTTCAACGAACGCTTGGATCACTCCATGCTGGCCAGCTATCAACGCTTGGCACACATGGCCAACCACCTGAGCTTGCCCAAGCAACTGCGGCTGGAAGAGTTAACCGTACTGACCCGCAAGTTAGCGGCGCAGTTTGAATCCAACCCCAATAAGATCCCTAAGCTGAATCGCCTTTGGAGTGACGATCTGCGCGAACCGTCGCTGACGTTGGTGGCGGTGCAAACCAACCCCGAACTCGCCCCAGGCTGGTATCTGTATCGCCAACCGCCCCAAGGTCAACAGCTGTTCGGCGAAAGCCCGTTGTATCAAAACCCCAGCCGCCTTAACTGCGTGTTGTGGGCCGCCGCCAATGGCCTGATCGGCCCCGATTGCCAGATCAGCTGCCACAAAGACAACCAATTTTGGTTCAGCAAACGCTTAAGCGACATCGGCCAGCGGTTAGCGCAGCTGCAGCCCTCGGTCGAAACCCGCTTTACCGATCTGGGCCAACCGTGGCATTACCGCAGCGCCGTGGTGGTGGCCAACTTGGATCTGGATCCAACCAAGCTGCACCCACAGGCCAGTCAGTGGCGTCACCATCGTCATCGCAATCCGCTGTCGTTGGGGCAACCGGCCAAATCGATGGTGGGGGATCTGCACCTGATCACCTACAACAGCTGGGGCGAGCGCCACTGCTTCAGTTATCGTGGTGACGAAGCGCCGCTGCAGCTGCTTAACCAGCTGTTCAGTGGCATCAGCCACAACCTGAATGTTGAGGTGATCTGCTGCGCTAAGCACCAGTGCCGCAACATCAAAACCGCCCTTACGGAGCTGATCCGCACCGCCCAAATTCAGCGGCAACTGCCAACCGAGTCCCCATGGTTTATTGATATTGGCGCCGATCGCTACGGCATTGTGGTGGCCAAACGGCAACTGCGCTGGCACCGCTTTGATGAGGCACCGCAACTGCTTAAATCGTTGCAGCGGCGCCAAATCAGCGAACAGACCGTGCCCAGCGCCATTCGCGCCCACGCTCGCAGTGGCTTGTTGCAGGTGTTTGTAGAGGAGAACAGCGAACAGGTGCTGCTGCATCTGCTGGATGGCGACAATCAGCTGCAATCGAAACCGATCGCCAAAGGGGAGTTAAACAGCGCCATTGATGCGCTCAGTGTGCAGTTCAGTACCCCAATGCGGGCCAATGAACACAATCCGGGGCGACCGGGTTTTGATCTGCCGCAGTTCTATCGGCTGCGCCAAGATGAACAGCGCCACTGGCAAGTGACGCCATTAGAGCGTTAAGCCGCGCGGCTTAACCACAGCAATCAGCTGAAGTCGATGATCTCGCCACCTTGCTGCTGTACCGCTTCATTGAGCAGAGCGTACAGTTCAACGCCGTTGCGCTTATCGAACCAGCGTTCACCATCAAAACCAAAGTGGTGACCGTTCTGCTTGGTCGCCACCCAGATCTCGCTCAGCGCTTCTTGCTTGTTCACCACAATATGGCTGCCGTCCACACACTCCAAGTCCACTACGTTGCCCGCTTGCTCGTAATCCAGCTCCAACTCACCGTCGTCAATGCGCTCGGTGATTTGGGTCAAAATCGCGTCCGCCAGTTGGTGATAACGGCTGCTGTCCATCGACATATATTCGCTCTCTTTTTCAGTGCATTCCTAACGAAGTCAGGCAAGTATAACCAATGCACGATGGCGATAGCGACAACCGCCCCACCATTGCTATGATAGTCCGATTAGTCTTCACCTTCAGAGCCAAACCCATGCGTCGATTTTCTCTGTTACTTCTGACCGCCCTGCTGTTAGGCGGCTGCGGTCAAACCGGAGCCCTGTATCTGCCAGAGCCAGCGGCAGATAACCAAGCGCCTGCAGTAACGCCCGCACCTACGGCGACCGAGCAAACCAATTAGTCTCGGCTGCGCCCCTGCGAATAAGGACATACGTTGGATCACTTCAATTATCAGCAACAGCAGTTACACGCCGAGCAGGTGCCGTTAGCGCAGATCGCCGCTGACTTTGGCACCCCCTGTTACGTCTACTCGCGCGCCACCATTGAACGCCACTATCGCGCCTTTACCAACGCCCTTGCCGGTCAGCCCCATCTGATCTGCTACGCCGTTAAAGCCAACAGCAACTTAGCGGTACTGAATGTACTGGCACGGCTTGGCAGTGGCTTCGACATTGTCTCTGGCGGTGAACTGGCGCGGGTGCTGCAAGCCGGTGGCGAGCCCAGCAAAGTGGTGTTTTCCGGCGTAGGCAAAACCCGCGAAGAGATCCGTACTGCGCTGCAATTGGGGATCCACTGTTTTAACGTTGAATCGGAACCAGAGCTGGAGCGGATCAACGCCGTGGCCGCCGAGCTGCAACTGCAGGCGCCCATTTCGTTGCGGGTGAACCCCGATGTGGACGCCCAAACTCACCCCTACATCTCCACTGGCTTAAAACAGAATAAGTTTGGCATTCCAATGGCGCGCGCCGCCGCCGTGTATCAACACGCGCAGCAACTGCCGCACCTCACCATCATCGGCGCCGATTGCCACATCGGCAGCCAGCTCACCAGCTTAGAGCCCTTTATTGATGCCTTAGATCGGCTGTTGGCCTTGGTCGATCAGTTAGCGCAGATGGGCATCACCCTACGCCATATCGACGTGGGTGGTGGCCTGGGGGTTAACTACCACGGCGAACAACCGCCACTGCCCGCCGATTACGCCGTGGCACTCAAGCAGCGCCTGCAGGGGCGACAGCTCACCTTGGTGATGGAGCCCGGCCGCGCCATTATGGCCAACGCCGGCGTGATGCTCACCAAGGTGGAATACCTTAAGCACGGTGACGAACGCGACTTCGCCATTGTGGATGCCGCCATGAACGATCTGCTGCGGCCAGCACTGTACAGCGCCTACCAACAGATCGTGCCGGTGCAGCCGCGAGACGGCGCCAGCAAAGCCTACGATGTGGTTGGGCCGATATGCGAAACCGGTGATTTTATTGGTAAAGATCGCCAACTGACGCTGCAACCCAACGACCTATTGGCGGTACGCAGCAGCGGCGCATACGGCTTTGCAATGGCCTCGAATTACAACAGCCGCCCGCGCGTGGCTGAGGTAATGGTGGACGGTCAGCAGACATTTTTAATTCGCCAACGTGAGACGCTAGAACAACTGTGGCAAGGCGAAGCGCTTCTGCCGTAAACTAGCGTCAACACTGAAAAGTAAGGCAATAATTTTGATACAGTTTTCAAAAATGCATGGGCTCGGCAACGACTTCATGGTGATTGATGGGGTCACACAGAACCTCTATCTGTCTCCTGGCGCAATCCGTCGTTTGGCCGATCGTCACCTCGGCATTGGTTTCGACCAGCTGCTGATGGTCGAGCCGCCTTACGATCCGGAACTCGATTTTCATTACCGCATCTACAACGCCGATGGCAGCGAAGTAGAACAGTGCGGTAACGGTGCCCGCTGTTTCGCCCGCTTTGTCAAACAGAAAGGGCTGATCCACCACGACACCATTAAGGTCTCCACCCAAGGGGGCAACCTCACCCTCAAATTGGAAGAGAACGACCGCGTCACCGTTAACATGGGGGTGCCGAATTTCGAACCCGCCTCGCTGCCGTTTCGCGCCAATAAGGTTGAAAAAACCTACCTGCTGCAAGCCGACAAACAAGCGGTGCTGGCCGGCGCCGTTTCCGTGGGTAACCCCCACTGCCTGATCCAAGTCGACGACATCGACACCGCCCCCGTCGCCACTTTGGGGCCCTTGCTCGAGAAACACGAACGCTTTAGCAAAGGGGTAAACGTGGGCTTTATGCAGGTGCTCAGCCGCGATCACATCAAGCTGCGCGTATTTGAACGGGGCGTGGGTGAAACCCGCGCCTGTGGCACTGGCGCGTGCGCCGCGGCCGTTATTGGCCAACATCAGGGGTTGTTGAGCGATCGCGTTAAAGTGGATCTGCCCGGCGGCAGCTTGCTGATCCGCTGGCAAGGCGAAGGTCAACCGGTGCACATGACCGGCCCCGCCACCCACGTTTACGACGGTCAGATCCAGATATGAGCCAACAATCCCCAGCCGAGCCAAGCATGACCGATCCCCTGCAAGTGCAGCAGTATCTGCTCGATCATCCCGATTTTTTTAACCAGTTTCCGCACACCCTCACGGCGCTGCGGTTGCCCCATAACGAACGCGGCGCGGTGTCGTTGGTGGAACGCCAACAACAGCTGTTGCGCCAACGCGTGGGTGAACTGGAAGAGGAGATCACCGCCTTGCTGTCGATGGCTCGTCGCAATGAAGAGATCCATCGTTTCTTCAGCGATCTGCTGTTTGAACTGCTGGCCATCGACAATATGGAGCAGATGATCACCACCTTGGCGGCTAAGCTCAAGCAGCAGTTTCGCTTTGCCAGCGTGCAGCTGTTTCAGCGCCAAGCCGAGGCGCAGTTCACCCCCAGCAGCATCGACACCATCCTTAAGCAGCGGCTGGACAGCCGTGGCTACTACCTTGGGCGCCTGCCAGCGCAAGAGGCCAGCATCTTGGTGGGCATAGAAACCGGCTCGGTGGCGTTGATTGGCCTTGGCGATCCCAAGCAATGGCACGGCGTGTTAGCCATCGCATCACAGGATCCCAGCCATTTTTCCCCGGAAATGGGCACCATGCTGATCGACAATCTGCAGCAGTTGCTGCGCCACCGTTTGCAGCATGGATAGCGCCATCACGCCGTTTCTGGCCTATCTGCGCCATGAACGGCAACTGTCGCCACACACCCTGCGCAACTACCAACGTGAGCTACAGCGGCTGTTGCCGTTGCTGCAACAGCAGGGCATCAATCGGTGGCAGCAACTGCAGCCCAACCATTGCCAAACGGCGCTGGCGCAGTTGCACCGCCAAGGGCAATCGCCGCGCTCGCTGGCACTGAGTTTGTCCGCCCTGCGGCAACTGGTGGCCTATCTGCAACGTCAAAACCTGCTGCAGCACGATCCTTGCTACGACGTGCGCGCCCCCAAACAAGGGCGACCGTTGCCAAAGAACCTCGATGCGGATCAGATCACTCATCTACTGGAACTCAGCAGCGACGACCCACTGGCCGTGCGCGATCGGGCGATGATGGAGCTGTTTTACTCCTCCGGCTTACGCTTAGATGAACTGGTGGGGTTGGATCTACCTCGGCTGGATCTGGTCGCGAAGCAGGTGCGGGTGTTGGGCAAAGGCAACAAAGAACGGCTGCTGCCCGTCGGCACCGAA
The DNA here is from genome assembly GCF_947489035.1 of uncultured Ferrimonas sp. Classification (GTDB taxonomy): domain Bacteria; phylum Pseudomonadota; class Gammaproteobacteria; order Enterobacterales; family Shewanellaceae; genus Ferrimonas. The sequence continues at coordinate 39,729 of NZ_CANLCI010000016.1, forward strand.
GCCTGCCGCTGGCTTAGCCGTTATCTGCAATTACGGCCACAGTTTGCCAATGCCGCCAGCGAAACGGCGCTGTTTTTATCCCAGCGGGGACGGCGTATTAGCCACCGCAATGTGCAAGCCAGATTAAGCCAATGGGGGCAGCAACAGGGGCTAAGCGCCCGCGTGCATCCGCACAAATTACGCCACAGCTTTGCTACCCACATGCTGGAAGCCAGTGGCGATCTGCGCGCGGTGCAAGAACTGCTGGGCCACGCCGATCTGTCCACCACCCAGATCTACACCCATCTGGATTTTCAACATCTGGCCGCGGTGTACGATCAAGCCCACCCGCGCGCCAAAAAAAGCAAAGATTAGTCGGCACTCACGCCGCTCTCGCCCCCACTAACGCCCAAACAAGTACGCCACAAAGCCAGCCCAGCTCAGCACCAACAAGCCCCAAGGCAGCCACGCCACGGGCTGATTCGTTTCCGCTGCCACTGGCACTTCGCTGTCATCGTTGCCGCGCGCCTTGGCTCGCTGCTGTTGCTTCTTGGCTTTATCTGCAGCACGGGCTCGCAGCTTCTGCTGCTTTTTGTACTCGGCAATGCCCTTCTCGATCCCCTTGGCAATCAAGCGAGTTTGCTCTTTGGTTTGCCCTGGCTTCTGCGTCGCCTTGGCGATCGCTTGCGCGTCTTGCTGCACCCGTTCTGAGACTGTCTCTTTTACTGCCATCGCCAACTCCTATCAGGCTAAAATGCGCAAGCGGTGCCAATCAATGCGCGTGCCCGTTTACGCCGCCAATGGTAACTCATCAAGGTTAATACGCTCATGTTAACCCGCGAAAGAGCAACAATAAAAATTCCTGTTTACGGCCTGCTTGCCTTGCACAGTCAGGATCGTCAGCCGCTCTGAGCAACACCCTATTCGCCCGCAACGGTACATGCCAACGCGGCGGATGGTCGCCGCAGTCAGCCGACGTTAACGGCAAGAGGTTGCACGGCTTCGGCTGCTGCTCAACGCACACAGAGTTGCTGATTTTTTCTGCTTGTGGCTATTATGGTGTTGAAACTAAAGACAAGGAGATCACCATGGCGAGAAAAGGAAACAACAAACGCATCAAGCAGATGCTGAAAGACTTAGAGGGCAACAAGGCAGCAGCGAAGAGCAAACCTGCCAAAGCAGCGTAATCGCCTCAAGTCAGCATCCAACGGCACCCTCGGTGCCGTTTTTTTATGGTCGCAGTGCTACTATTCTCCCCTCTGCCGCAGGAGTTCATATGCGTTTTAACCGCCGACTACAGCCCTTTGCCGCCATCAGCTTTGATCTTGATGACACCCTGTACGACAACAAACCGGTGCTGATCCACGCCGAAACCCTATTACTGCGCCACTTATCCAGCCTTGGCAACGTATCGCAGCTAGGGGATCCCTTTTGGTGGATGCAGCAAAAACAGCAGCTGCTGCAACAGCAACCGCAGCTCGCGCAGTGCACCACCGCCAGCCGCTTAGCCACCTTGAAACAGGGGCTGGCCGCCCTGCAGCTGAGCAACAGCGAGCAACTCGCCACCGACGCCATGGCCAAGTTTCTGCACTGGCGCAGCGACATTCACATCGCCCCAGCGGTGATCGAGCTGCTGCAAGACCTCGCGGCACAGTACCCACTGGCGGTGATCACCAACGGCAACGCCAACGTGCGTCAGTTTCTGCCGCAGATCCCCTTTGCCACGGTATTAGCCGCCGGCCAAGATGGGCCAATGAAACCGGATCCCACGCTGTTTCAGCGCTGTTGCAAACAGCTCAACATCGCCCCAGCGCAGCTGCTGCACATTGGCGATCACCCCGACAGCGACATTGCTGGCGCCATCAACGCCGGCTGCCAAGCGGTGTGGCTATCGCCGCAATATGGTGGCACCCCGCGCCCCGCTGGCAGCGTATTGCCCACCGCAACCATTTCCTCATTGGAGGCGCTGCGGCAGCTGTTATAATCCCGCCCTTACTCTTTTTACTCCATGCCAAGCAGGAACCCGATGTCAGACTCCTCCATGTCGCCACTTTTGGCCAAGCTTAACGACAAACAGCGCGCCGCCGTGGAAGCGGCCCCCGGGGCGCTGTTGGTATTGGCCGGTGCTGGCTCCGGCAAAACCCGAGTGCTGACTCACCGCATCAGCTGGTTGCTGCAAGAGCAGGGGGAAAGCCCCTACGCCATCTTGGCGGTTACCTTTACCAACAAAGCCGCCAAAGAGATGCGCCAGCGGATCGAGCAACTGGCCGATACGCCGATGGGACGGATGTGGATCGGCACCTTCCACGGCTTAGCGCACCGCTTGCTGCGCGCCCACCACAAAGAGGCCAAGTTGCCCGAAGGGTTTCAGATCCTCGATGGCGACGATCAGCTGCGATTACTGAAGCGGATCATCCGCAGCCTCGAACTGGACGATAAAAAGTGGCCACCACGCCAAGCGATGGGCTACATCAACGGCAAAAAAGATGAAGGGCTGCGGCCACAACACATCGACGCCAGCTTCCATCCAGTCGAAAAAACCTGGCTGAAGATCTACGTTGCGTATCAAGAAGCCTGCGATCGCGCCGGTTTGGTGGATTTTGCCGAACTGCTGCTGCGCGCCCACGAGCTGTGGCTCAACCATCCGGTGCTGCTGCGCCACTATCAAAACCGCTTCCGCCACATTTTGGTGGACGAGTTTCAAGACACCAACACCGTGCAGTACGCTTGGATCCGCATGTTGGCGGGCAACCAAAGCAACGTGATGATCGTTGGCGACGACGATCAGTCTATCTACGGCTGGCGTGGCGCCAAAGTAGAAAATCTGTCGCAGTTTTTGAAGGATTTCCCCGGCGCCGAAACCGTGCGTTTGGAGCAAAACTACCGCTCAACCGGCACCATTTTGAAAGCCGCCAACGCCCTGATCGACAACAACTCCGATCGGATGGGCAAAGAGCTGTGGACCGATGACGCCGACGGCGACACCATCAGCCTCTACACCGCCTTTAATGAACTGGAAGAGGCGCGTTACATCGTTGGTCAGATTCGCAAATACCAAGATGAAGGCGGCAATCTGGCCGATTGCGCCATCCTGTACCGTTCTAACGCCCAATCGCGGGTGATGGAGGAAGCGCTGCTGCACCGCAGCGTGCCTTACCGCATCTATGGCGGCCTGCGCTTCTTCGAACGGCAAGAGATCAAAGACGCCTTGGGCTACCTGCGCCTGATGACCAACCGCGACGACGACGCCGCCTTCGAACGGATCATCAACACCCCAACCCGTGGCATTGGCACTCGCACCATCGACATCATTCGCAGCACTGCCCGCAGCGAAGGGGTAACGTTGTGGCAGGCGTGTCAGCGCTTGTTGGCCGACAGTGGCTTAGCCGGTCGCGCCGCCGGTGCGGTACGTAACTTCATGGATTTGATCGGCACCCTTGAAGCGGAAACCGAGCAAGCCACTTTGAAGAACCAAGCCGATCACGTCATTCAGCACTCCGGTTTGCTGGCGATGTACCAAGCGGAAAAAGGCGAGAAAGCCGAAGCGCGGGTCGAGAACTTAAAAGAATTGGTCACCGCTGCGGGTTCTTTCATCAAGCCCGATGACGCCGACGAGATGGACGATCTGAACGCCTTCTTGGCCAACGCGGCGCTGGAAGCGGGCGAACGCCAAGCGGGGGAATCGGAAGACGCGGTGCAGATGATGACCCTGCACACCGCCAAAGGGTTGGAGTTCCCACAGGTGTTTGTCTGTGGTGTGGAAGAGGGCTTGTTCCCATCGCAAATGGCGCTGGATGAAGGCAACCGCTTAGAAGAGGAACGCCGTCTGTGTTACGTCGGCATGACCCGAGCGATGAAAAAGCTGACCCTAACCCACGCCGAATCGCGCCGCATCTACGGCCGCGAAACCCTAGCCAAAGTCAGCCGTTTTGTGCGCGAAATTCCAGCGGAATATCTGGATGAAGTGCGGCTCACCACCCAAGTGTCCACGCCGCAGAAGCAAAACCGCTTCCACCAAGCGGAGACCCGTTTCAATGAAACTGGCTTTACCTTAGGCCAGCGAGTGCACCACCCTAAGTTTGGCGATGGGGTGATCTTAAACTTCGAAGGCTCGGGCCCACAATCGCGGGTGCAGGTGGCGTTTGATGGCCAAGGGGTGAAGTGGTTGGTGGTGGCTTACGCCCGCTTGGAAGCAAGATAAACGCTCAATGCTTACAGCAATAAACGGCTCACTTCAGTGAGCCGTTTTCGGTTGTGATGAAGCCTAAGCGTGCAACCGCTGAGCCTTCTGGCATAAGGGCAAGCGCCTCTCTGTGACCGCGCGGATCAGCAACAGATCCAAATACCAAGCGAACAAAATGCGTTTCGGTGCAGCGTCTTCCATCCGTTAACCCTCCTTGGTTAATGGGCTGTTTTTCGAAGGTAACCTCATTTTTTTGAAGAGGGCATCTGCCGTGTTGTGGGCATCAAAAAAGGAGCCCTTGGGCTCCTTTTTATGGCTCGGTAGCGCTTAGAAACGGTAACGGCCACCAAAGCTCAAGTTGTTGATCTCGTAGCCATCTTTATCAATCAGCACCAGGTACTCAACGCCCAACAAGAACCGATTGCCTAAGTCGTATTCAACGCCAACGCCGTAGCTCATGTCGCTTTCATCTTCTGACAGGCTCTCGCCCTGAAAAGAGGCCTCAAGTTCCCCTTTACTGTAACCCAGCAAAGCGTAAGGGCTGAAACCGCTTGCGGTTGGGTACTGCGCCTTTAAATAAGCACCAAAGTAGTTATTCAGCTCAATATCCACGCCCATGTAAGTGTCGTCGCTGATGCCAACGCCCATGCGCCCTTCGGCAGAAAGGTATTCAGAGAACTGATAACCCGCTTGCAGGCCCAGTGCCCCCAGGCTGACTTCTTCGGCATCCACATTGCTGTATTGAACACCAACGTACGCACCGTTATCGGCACAAGCTAAGGCGGGCAACATCGCCAAAGCAATAAGTAACTTCTTCATCATAAATCCTTTTATCGTTGTTATGCCTTGCAGGCATCCCCGCGAAGCTACAGGCAATTGCGTTGCTGATAAAGTCGACATAAACCTTTTTTCAGTAAGCGATGTCGCACAAAAAAACGGCCCACCTAAGTGAGCCGTTTTTGACAGCCGATCACTCGGCGCTACACCGGATCTTGGTGCACAATCACGTCCGATCCGGGGAAGGCCTCTTTGATCCGCTGCTCTACCCCATCGCCAATGGCGTGGGCATCGTGCAGGGTCAGTTGGCCGTCGATGTCGAGGTGCATCTGCACAAACAACATGTTGCCAGACAGGCGCGTACGCAGATCGTGTACGCCCTGCAGCCGGGCGTCTGCCAGCGCCAGCTCGCGCACCTGTTGCTGTACTTCGGGCTCGGCTTCGCGATCCAGTAGCAGCTGCACCGCTTCATTGCCCAGCTGCCACGCCCCGTGTGCGATGTAGAAGGCGATGCCGATGGCAGCCACGCCGTCCACCCACCAGAAACCGTAGGCCGACATCACCAAGGCCACGATCACCGCCACGTTCATCAGCAGATCGCTGCGGTAATGCAGCGCGTCTGCGGCAATGGCCGTTGATCCTGTCGCGGCCACTGCCCGTTTCTGCACCGCCAGCAACGCCAACGTGGCCGCAATGGCAAACACCGACACACCCACCCCCCAGCCGGTAGCCGATGGCGGGATTGGGGTAATGGTGCGATCGATGCCCGCAAACAGCAGCAACAGCGCCGATCCCAAAATAAAGCCCGCTTGCACCAACGTGGCTAACGGCTCCGCTTTGCCGTGGCCCCAACGGTGGTGTTCATCCGCGGGCATCAACGCCACTCGCAACGCGTAAAAGTTGATCAGCGAAGCGGCGGCATCCATCAATGAATCCGTCAGCGAGCCCAGCAAACTGGCCGAGCCAGACAACAACCACGCCGCCAGCTTGGTGACGATCAACAACACCGCAGTTGCGATAGAGGCTCGGGTCGCCAGTTTGATCCAGTATTGGTATTGCTCGGGGGTTGCGCGCGCCATCGGGTTACCTATTACTTAACTGGCTGATGATGCGCGCAGTTTAGCACTAGTCTTGGTTGCTATGCTTATCCGCACACTTGCCACTGTGACGTTGCTGCCGTTGCTGTTGCTTGGCGTACAGCTCATCCCGCTGCGCTTGGGTTAGCACCTGCATCACCTGATGGCGCAACTGCATGCCTTTAATGGCGCGCTGTTGCTGCTTCGTTTGGCGCTGTTCGACCAACGCCGCCGCCGCCACCGCATCAAACTGACTGGCGTCCATCAACGCTTGCATCGCGGCACGGTGCTGGCTCATCGCGGCTTCACTTGGCTGCGACTTATGCTGCTTCCGTTCCGTTTTGGCGGTTTTTAAAATGGTGCGAATTTCAGCCCGTTGTTCACTGCTCAAATCCAAATCAAACAGCATTTTATGGATCCCTTGAGCGCCGCGTTGACGATCGTGGCCGTCATGACCGTGGCCAGCGTAGGCACCAACAGAGCTAAACAACACCAGTGCAGCCAAACCAATCTTTGTGGAACGTTTCATGGTGGAACTCCTCTTACTCAGTAGATGGGTCTACGATAGCAACCGCAACGTAAGTGCACGTTGTAGCAGCGTAAAGCTGTGTAAAGCTGGCCATAATTAACCACAGCCTTCAGCTACTCTAGGCGGCGTGGGATCAGAGGTAGGACAGATGAACCGAGTATTATTGGTAGAAGACGATCGCGGTTTATGCGATCTGTTAGCGCAGCTGCTGCAGTTGGAAAATTTCGACGTTACCGTGCGCCAAGATGGGCCATCGGGGTTATTAGCCGCGCGTGAAGGCCAATACGATTTGCTGTTATTGGATGTGATGTTACCGGGAATGAACGGCTTTGATCTGCTGCGAACCCTACGGGAACACGGCAGCAAACTGCCGGTATTGATGCTTACCGCCAAAGGCGACGACATGGATCGGGTAACCGGCTTAGAGCTGGGCGCCGACGATTACCTGCCCAAGCCGTTTAATGATCGCGAACTGGTGGCGCGCATGCGCGCCATTTTACGCCGCAGCCAAGATCCCAACGCCAACCCCAGTGCACTGGAACAGGTGATGCATCTCGACATCACCTTGCTGCCACGCCGACAAGAAGTGCGCGTTGGGGATGCCCTGATTGAGCTCACCAGCACCGAATTTTCACTGCTGCACACCTTAATCAAATACAGCGGCGAGATCGCCAGCAAAGAGATGCTGTCGATCGAGGTGCTGAACAAACGGCTGATGCCCTTCGATCGCAGTTTAGACATGCATCTCTCCAACTTACGGAAGAAGTTACCCGAACGCGCTGACGGTTTGGCTCGAGTAAAAACCGTGCGCGGCAAAGGTTACATATGGCTGGATTGATTAACCCCTTCAACCACCTGTTGGGGCGTTTGCTGCTGGCGTTTTGGTTAACTTCAACCTTAACCCTTGGGGCCGTTATTGGCCTGCCGATGTTGCAAAAGCAGCTTGGCAATCAACCGGTAGACGCGCCGTTACAGCTGCTGTTAGAAGGCATCGCCGAGCGCCTAAATCAGCAGCCAACGCTGACCATCGATCACATCAACCGCGTGATACAACGCCGAGGGGTGTCGATGGGGCCGCTGCCGAAGGACATGCTCGATGCGCTCGGGCGCCCGCCACACCAACAACATCGGCCAGCGCCCCCCCGCGACCAACCTCGCTTTAAAACCAATACCCCGCCAATGCGACTGCAGCTTTATTTGGTCGACGCCAACGGCAACGTGCTGAACCGCCCAGCCCATCGCCTGCCCCGCGCGTTGCGAGAGTTTTTGCTGGATTTCGATCCCCAAGAACCCATGCGCCAGCAACAACTGGGGGATCACCTGCTGTTTGGCCCCAAGCAGCTTGATAACGGCAACTACCTGATCGGCAAAATGGGCAGCATTCGCAAACTGTGGTTGCTGGAATTGCTGCAGCGGCCGTGGTTGCTGCTGCTGATCACCACCCTCTTCTCAACGCTGGTCTTTGGCTTGTTAGCGTGGAACCTCAGCAAGCCGTTGCGGCAACTGCGCGCCACCAGCAGCGCCATCGCCCGCGGCGAGTTAGACGCCCGCATCAGCCCTCGCATCAGCAACCGTGGCGATGAGATAGGTCAACTGGGGAAAAGCTTTAATCGCATGGCCGATTCGGTGGCGACGATGGTTACTGGCCAACAGCGGTTGTTGTCGGACATCTCCCATGAGCTGCGAACGCCACTCACGCGGCTGCAACTGAGCTTGGCACTGGCTCGGCGTAAAGGTCAGCAAAGCACCGAGCTGGATCGGATCACGTTGGAAGCGGAACAATTAGAATCGATGCTGCAAGAGCTGCTGGCGCTGTCGCGGCTGAACTTGCAGGTCACCGAGCGGAAAAGCCCACTGGATCTGATCGAAACCTTACAGCCGGTGCTGGATGGCGCCGAATTTGAAGCCGCCGAGCTGGGCAAAATGATGGTGATCACCGCCCCCGCGCAGCTGCCGTTCACGGGCATCGACACCCTGCTGCAACGGCTGCTGGAAAACCCATTACGCAACGCCCTGCGTTACGCACGCAGTCAGGTGCACATTACCCTGCGCGATGGCCAAGACCAGCTGGAACTGCTGATTGAAGACGATGGCCCAGGCGTACCAGCAGATCAGCTCGACGCCATCTTTAAACCGTTTCATCGGGTGGATGACGCCCGGGATCGCGACAGCGGTGGCTGGGGGCTCGGCTTGGCCATCAGCCTTGGCGCCGTAGAAGCCCACCAAGGCACACTGCACGCCTACAACCGCAACAATGGTGGCTTAGCCGTGTTGATCTGCCTGCCCAAACCCCAAGCTTAAATCAGCACCGCCGCCGTCAGTCGATCACCTTTTCGGTATCGCTGGCGGCGCCCCACTCTACCCAGCTGCCATCGTAAACCCCCCAGTTTTGCACCCCAATCTCGGTGGCGGCCAAGGCTAAGATGCAGGCAGTCACCCCAGAACCACAGCTGTAGATCTGACGGGCATTGCCATCAACCCCTCGCTCCACAAAGCGCTGATGCAGCAGAAACGGCGGCAGCAGCTTGCCGTCGTCAATTAAGCTGGCGTAGGGCAGATTGATGGCACCGGGCATGTGCCCTGCTGCCACGGTTGGGCGCGGATCGGCGGCGGCACCGCTGAAACGCTGCGGGCCACGAGCGTCCAAAATCACCCGTTCAGGGGCGTGCAGCGACAACTGCACTTCGCGCTTATCCACCACCAGCGTCGGCTGCAATTTGGCCACAAACTGCCCCTGCGGGCGGGCGTTTGGGGTGCCCGCCGCCAGTTCGCCTTCCTGCGCCAACCACGCCGGTAAGCCGCCATTAAGCACCGCCACTTTGTTGTGCCCCATCGCTTTAAACATCCACCACACCCGCGCAGCACTGAACAAACCGTGGCTGTCGTACACCACAATGGCGCTGTCGTTATTGATGCCAAAACGGCGCGCCGCCTGCTGAAACTGCGCCTCATCCGGCAGCATGTGCGGCAAGCTCGACGCCGCCACCACGTCCCCATCAAAATCAAAAAACTGCGCCGTGGCGATGTGCTGCTCAACAAACTCGGTTAAGCCATCGCGGCCACTGCCGGGCATGTGCCAGCTGGCATCCAGCAACACCAACTCGGGGTGATGCAGCTTCTCCGCCAACCAGCGGCTGGTGACAACGTTGTTTTTCAGTTTGAGGGAACTCATTGACAGCAATCCTTTGTTTTAAAGTGGCTTTAGCATAGCCAGCCGCGCCGACCAAGGCTGCGACCAAGGCAAAAATTTGGTCATTTCTCTTGGGCGAACTTCACCCTTTATCAATCCTCTGCTCGACAATTATCGCGGTAACCGCAGCCCTAAAACCAAACAAGCTCAACACCTGGGTGTTGAGCTTGTGGCATCGACGAAGCACGATTAACCGTTACAACGCCCCATCAAACCCCAACTGGCGCCACGTTTCGTAGGCACAAATGGATACCGCGTTGGCCAAGTTCAGGCTGCGCGCTTCTGGCTTCATCGGAATGCGGATGCGGCAGTCTGGTGCGAACACGCTGCGTACCTCGTCTGGCAGGCCACGGGTTTCAGGGCCAAACAACAGCACATCGTCTTGCTGGTAGCTGGGTTCGGTGTGCGGGCGGCTGCCTTTGGTGGTTAAGGCAAAAATGCGCTTGCCTGCCATCGCCGCTAAAAATGCGTCGTAACTTGGGTGGATGGTCACGTTGGCCAGATCGCGGTAATCCAACGACGCGCGGCGCAGGCTCTTTTCATCCATGCTGAAGCCCAGCGGCTCAATCAGGTGCAAATGGGCGCCGCAGTTGGCGGCAAGACGGATAATGGCACCGGTATTTTGCGGCATCACGGGTTCATACAACGCGATATGGAACATGGACAATCAAGCTCAAACTGAAAACGAATGGCGCCATTGTACCCGATCAGCGCCGTGAAACCGTGTTGGAGTTTTGCCCCGTTTTAGCCGCATTTGATAGACTGAGGTCAATACCGATTAAGAAGGCCACCCCATGTCACTGCAAGATCAACTAATGAAGGTTGGCTTGGTGTCGAAGCACGACGCTAAAAAAGCCAACAAAGCCAAGCACCGCACCCTGAAATCCGGCAAAAAAGTGATCAACGAAGCGAAGCAAAGCGCCGCCGACAAGCGCGAAGAGCAAGCCAAGCGCGATCGCGAATTGAACGCTCAGCACAAAGCGGAAGCCGATAAAAAAGCCTTGCTGGCGCAGATCAAACAGCTGATCACCACCAACAGCCAAAACCGCAGCCGCGGCGAGATCCCGTACAACTTCTCGGACAACGGCACCATCACCAAGGTGTTTGTCACCACGGCGTTGCAAAACGGTTTGGTGAACGGCCAGTTGGCCATCGCTAAGCTGGACGACAGCTACCACCTGATCCCAACCGGCATTGCCGACAAGGTAAAGCAGCGTGACGACAGCTACATCATCCTAGTGAATGATCGCAACGCCGAAGCCGAAGTGGACGAAGAAGATCCGTACGCGGATTACCAGATCCCCGATGATCTGATGTGGTAACCACGGTTTCTGCACATCAAAAAACCGGCTACTTGGCCGGTTTTTGTTTTTTCTGACGCAAAAAAATGCATTTTCTTACATTCAAATCAATTGTCGCCATGCGAGATTGACCCATTGAGGGATTCGTAGAGGCACGGAAGGCATTATGCGATTTATCTTTGTGGATGCAGAAAACACTGGTTTAAAAGAAGTAGAAGAACTCCCAGTAACCATCGAAGACAGAGTATTGATCTTCTCAAGACTTGATGCCATCAAGCAGATCTGCGAACGACGTTTCTTCCACTCTTTAAGCTGCTACCCCTCTGGTTCCAACCAAGCTGACTTCTACATTATTGGTCATCTCGTCGGCTTAATTGCCTCACTATCCGAAGCTCAACGACTCACGGCAGAATTTATCCTACACACTCGCGATAATGCCTTAATTGCTGCGTTTCAATTCCAGTGCAAGTTGCATCGGCTAAAACATCAAATCAAAGGCACTATGCAAACATCGTCTGCATCGATCGATACCGTATCGATACCAACAGGCTCACCTCCATTGTCATTAGAACAGCGGATATGCCTCCAGTTCCACACAGCACAAACTGCCGAATCCGTTAGGAAAAAATTAAGCCAGCCCAAAGCCGATTTTCTTCGATCGTTTAACTCGCTCGTCCAAACTAAAAAATTAAAGCGGGTATCGAAAAGCAAGAAAACATGGATTAAGTCCTAATCATCAAAAAACCGGCCACTTGGCCGGTTTTTTCTGGTCGAACCGCTGCGAAAACTACTCCGCCAGCGGCAAGATCAAATCGGTTTTGACCAGATCCAGCAACTTGTTTTCCAGCTTAAACTTCACCTTATCGCTGTCGCCAAAGGTGAGGCTGGCGCTCACATGGATGGTTGTCGCATCCACGTAATCCACCTGATAGGGGAACGGAGGGCCGCCTTGCACCTCTTGCTGTTGCTGGCCAAGCAGGGTGCCGTTGCCATCGTGCAGTTGCACCAGCAGCTGCGACCCCGGTGGCGTGGCAATGCGAGCAAAGTAAACCACTTCGCCACTGACTTGCTTATCCGCGGTTGCCGTTGCGACTTCATCGCTGCCACAACCGGCCAGAGTAAACGCGGCCAATGCGGCCACCATCAATCGTTTCATGCTATCTCCTTGTAGCAGCCACCCACGGCGGCGTCAGTTGCCCCTATCATACCCAATCCTGATCCCCACAACAGAGCTTAACGCAATATCGATTGCTGCTCGGTTCGCAACAGATGCTGGGCGCGATCCAGCGCATCCATTGCTGGAACCGCCACATCCGGCAGCACCCCAACGCCTTCCCAATTGCGGTTATTGATGCTGATCACCGGCTTGGCTTTGGAGATGCGAAAGATCAGCTGCTCGGTGATCGCTTCCACCCCAACATAATATCCGGCGCCACCGCTAACGCTGCCCACGGTGCGTGCCTTGCCGTTGGCTTGCAGTACCGAGGCAAACAGTTCGGTCGCGCTGGCGCTGTCGTCGCTGGTCAACAGCAGCAGCGGGATCCCCGTTTTAAAGCGATCGTGTTTGGCCACCGCCAGCGCCTTGATCTGCTCGGCCACCTCATCACCGCGCCAATAAACGCGCCACAACGGGGTGTCGGCGGCAAAGAAATAGCTCAGCAGGTGCTGCGCCAGTTGCGGCGAACCGCCCACGGTGTCGCGCAGATCGATGATCAGCGCGTCCGCCTGTTGCAGCCACAGCATCGCCTGATCCGCCACCGCCATTGCGCCGTCGTCGGGGGAAAACTTATTGAATTTCAGATAGCCGATGTTGCCCGGCAGATAGCGCAGCTGCTCAAAGGCAAAATTGTGGCTGAGCTTACCGGTTGGGGTAGGCAAGATGTGGCTGATCGGCTCGCCCTTGGCTTGCACATACAAACTCAAATGGGCGTCGCCGCTGATCTGGCGGATGTCTCCCCCCACCACTTTGGCAAACTGCGCCAACGTGGTGATCGACTGGTACGCTCCCGCGTGCTGTCGCGCCAACACCCATTGTTCGATGGCGTCGATCCGCTCGGGGGCGATGTAGTGTTGCCGCATCACCGTAAAGGTTTGCGTTAACAGGGGGCGGATCTGATTGGAGGTAATGGCTTGCGCCGCGGATGGGCTGCTAACCAGCAACCACAGTGCCGCCAGCAGCGACGATAGCAGAGTAAATTGGGTCATGTTGATCTCCCTAAAACAGCAAAAAATGCACCGCTGGCCTACGCCAACGGCAATAACTTGGGGTTTGGGTCGATCAGATCTGGTGGGTTAGTCGCGCCCGATATTGCAGGTTGCTCTCTTTCCAGCCGCTAAGGCGAAAGCCCGCGCCACGATAACGGTGGTACCACGGCCGCGGTAACGGCGGCAGCGCCAGCAGACACCACGCCAATGGCGGCACCAGCCACAACAGCAGCGGGGCCAGCCAACGCGGTTGCTGCTGCGGGTGACTAAAGCGTTCCGCCGCGCCGTGCAGGCCAGCACTTAGGGTGATGGATGGCGCAGATGTGGGCTCATCGTTTCCGTGCCACTGGCCACTGAGCTCGGTATGGAGGTTGGCATTAAGGCTGACATTAAGGTTGGCGCTTGGTGTCGCGGTGAATGGCAGCGGCAACGCGCACAGCAGCGCCAACACCAGCCCGAACAACAAGCCAGCGCCGTCGCGTAACGGCGTCTTACCGGTTACGTTGGCCGCAGTCATCACCATCAATCATCCTTTTCCAGTGTGCGCTCTAAGCTGCAGCCACCGCAGCAAAAAGGCAAGCGCCAACGCCAATCCCAGCGCCCCCGTTCGCCGCCAACTGGCCACATTTGTTGGCAGCCACCAGCTGGGGAAATCACGCCAGTTGGCAGAGCTGACTTGCGCTTTCGCGCCGTTCACGGCAGAGCCCCGCCCCCGCGATGACGCACCCGCCCAAACTCTGATCAGGGTCAAAGTTTGAACAAAATTACAGGCATAGAGTCGAGTGGTCGGGATCGTTTGCCAAGGAGGTTACTATGCCCGCCCAACGCACAGAACAGATCAGGAACGTCGCCCTGCTCGGCCATGCCGGCAGTGGCAAATCTAGCCTAGTCGAGGCGCTGCTTTACCGCGCCAACGCGATCAGCCATAAAGGCAAAGTCAGTAACGGCACCAACCACGCCGACTTCAGCCCGCAAGAGATCCAGCATCACCACAGCCTCGAACCCGCGTTACTCAGCCTCGATTACCAAGACCAACACATCAACCTTATCGACACCCCGGGACTGGCCGACTTATTTGGCCGTGCCCAGCTGGTGCTGCCCGCGGTGGAATCGGTCTTGCTGCTGATCAACGCCGAACGCGGCATTGAACAGATCAGCCGCCGCGCCTTTGCCGACGCTCGCCACCACGGCAAGGCGGTGGCGATTGTGATCAACCACTGCCACGGCAACCTTGATAAGCTTGAGCCGCTCTTGGCCGAGATCCAGCAGCAGTTTGGCCACGGCTGTTTGCCACTTAACCTGCCCTGCGCCGATGGCAGCAGCGTCTTAGATTGTTACTTCACCCCACAAACCGATGGCACGCCCTATTTTGGCGATGTGCAGCAGTGCCACAGCGCCTTAGTGGATGTGGTGGTGGAACAAGACGAAGCCCTGATGGAGCTGTACCTCGAACAGGAACAATCGCTCACCCCAACTCAGCTGCATGCGCCATTAGAAGCGGCGTTGCGCCAAGGGGAGCTGGTGCCAGTGTGCTTCAGCGACGCCGAGCATCAGATCGGCATTGGCCACCTGCTTAACCTATTGTGCCAAGCGTTGCCCAACCCACTGGAAGGCAGCGCCCCAGAATACGTTAACGGCCAGCAGCAACCCGTAACCATCAGCGCCGAGCCCGACGCCCACCTGCTGGCTCACGTGTTCAAAATGGCCATCGATCCCTATGTGGGCAAGATGGGGGTCTTCCGCGTGCACCAAGGGCGCATCTACCAAGGGCAGAAGATCTTCATCGGCGCCGGACGCAAGCCCATTAAAGTAACCCACCTGTTGAAGCTGCAAGGACAGCAACAGCAGGAAGTGACCGAAGCGTTGCCGGGGGATCTGTGCGCGCTGGCCAAAATTGAGCAACTGGAGGTGGGCGCGGTATTGCACGATCACCACCAAGAAGATGAATTCCACATGCTCGATCCCGAGCTGCCGCAACCGCTGTTTGGCTTGGCGGTGAAACCGAAAAAACGCGGCGACGAACAGAAGCTGGCCGAAGTGTTGGGCAAACTGGTGAGCGAAGATCCCAGCTTGCAGATCCGCCACGACAGCAGCCAAAACCAAACCGTATTGCAGGGGCTGGGCGACACCCACGTGCAAATTGCGCTGGAAAAAGCCGAGCAGATCTACCACCTCGATATGGAAACCGACACCCCAGCGGTGGCCTACCGCGAAACCATTTGCGGCAGCGGCCAAGCCCGTTATCGCCATAAAAAACAAACCGGCGGCGCCGGCCAGTTTGGTGAAGTGGAGCTGAGCGTCACCACCTTGCCGCGGGGCAGCGGCTTCCAGTTTGAATCGAAAGTGGTGGGCGGGGCGATCCCAAGCCAGTACCTGCCCGCGATTGAAAAAGGGGTCAAAGAAGCGATGGCCGAAGGGGTGCTGGCGGGCTTCGCCATGCAGGATCTGAAAGTGGTGGTGCACGACGGCAAACACCATCCGGTCGATTCCAAAGAGATCGCCTTTTTCAGTGCCGGTAAAAAAGCCTTTTTGGCCGCAGTGGAACAGGCGCAACCGGCGCTGCTGGAACCCATCGTTAACCTGCAGGTGCGGGTAAGCCAAGACAAAGTGGGCGACATCACCGGCGATCTGGCCGCGCATCGCGCCATGGTCTGTGGCACCGCCGCACTGGCCAACAATCAGGTCGACATCAGCGCCGAAGCGCCGCTGTCTGAATTGACCGACTACGCCATTCGCCTGAAAGCCATGACCGGCGGCGAAGGAGAGATGAGCATGGCCTTCGCGCGCTATGACGTGGCCCCGGATCAGGTTAAGGAGCGGCTATTACCTCACTAATAATGCCTACCAAGATCACCATTCGGTGATGATGAGCGGCGGCGCCCGTCGCCGCTCTCGCAGAGTGTGCTACCTTCACGCTTTTGTCTGCACCCCTAAGGAATATCCATGTTTAGTCGCCTTCTGCTGTTCACTGCGCTGCTGTGCGCCCCTGCCATGGCCGCCGATCCCCTGTTTGCCATTCAAGGTCTGAAAGTGGGCCAACAACAGGATGCCGTTGGCATCACCGGCGTCACCGTATTGCGCTTTGATAAAGGCGCCACCGCCGCCGTTGATGTGCGCGGCGCCGCCCCCGGCACCCGTGAAACCGATCTACTGAAACCCGAAAACTTGGTGGAAAAAGTGCACGCCATCGTGCTCTCTGGCGGCAGCGCCTTTGGCCTTGATGCCATGAGCGGCGTTGCCAATCAGCTTGAAAGCGAAGGCGTTGGCTTTGATGTGGGCGTGGCTAAGGTGCCTATTGTTACCGGTGCGGTGCTGTTTGATCTGGCCATTGGCGACGCCAAGGCTCGCCCAAACTTCGCCATGGGGCAAGCGGCCACCAAAGCCGCCCAACGGCAGCAGTTTCAACAGGGCAACTACGGCGCAGGCATGGGCGCAACCGTGGGCAAAATCCGCGGCATGAAACACGCCACCAAATCCGGCATTGGCCGAGCGGTACTGCAACTGGATAACGGCGTTGTGGTTGCCGCCGTGGTGGCGGTTAACGCTTGGGGCGATGTGGTCAGCCGTGACGGCAGCTTAATGGCCGCCAGTCGCAGCGACGATGGCAGCCACTTCGTCAACGGCACCGAGCTGATCCTCTCTGGCTTTAATGCCCAAGGCTTCGCCGGACGCAACACCACCATTGGCGCGGTGATCACCAACGCCACCCTAACCAAATCCCAAGCGTTGAAAGTGGCGCAAATGGCCCACGACGGCTACGGCCGTGCCATTCGTCCGGTGCATTCCATGTACGACGGCGACGCCATTTTTGCGGCCGCCACCGGCGAAGTAGCGGCGATGGACGTGAACTTACTCGGGGTCATTGGCGCCGAAGTGATGGAGCAAGCGATCCACAACGCCATCAATGCCGCCAAGGGGGTAGCGTCGTTTCCTGCCAGCCAACAGGTGTTATCCCCTAACAAGTAGTTAAACGATTAATTTTTAAAAGTAAATTTACTGCAAAGCTAGGTAAATCCTCTGGATTTGGCCCTCGGCGGCTGACTACAATTCAAGCCCATTTTCTCGATGATGTATTTGATGTGCGCTTGTTTTTGATTAGCCTAGCTTTGCTGGCTGCAACCGGTTGCAGCAACAACGAACAGCAACGGCAGTGGTTCCACGCCGAAGTGGACAGCAAAGGGATCACCCACTTTCAGCTGAACTACTTTGGGGCCGAGCACCAACAACAGCCCACCGCCTCAACCGCGCCCGCCAAATCCCAATCACGCCCCCAATCGGCTCAAGGGCAACGCCGCAACGGCTCGGCAGAGCCCGCTGCTGAACCGCAAACGGATCCCGTACCGCGCTACAACCAACTGACCAATCCGCACTTTATGTTGGATCTGCTGGAAGCGGAATTTGAACGCCGCCAGCTGTGTTTGGGCGGCTATCAGATCAGCGCCCAACGCCCAACTCAACGCGGCATGGTGCTGTTTGGCCAGTGCCCGCCCACCATCGCCATGCTGCGCGACTAAGCAAGTTCGGCCGCAACCATAAAAAAGGCCAATCACTTGCGTGATTGGCCTTGGGCTAACGCCTAACTAGGCTTAGAAGTTAAACCCTGCTTTGTTGATGCTGACTTCCGTCACGTCGCCGTAGCTGCCCGCCAAATCGCGAATGTCATCGGCTTTGCCCACCAACACAAACTGCAAGTTGTCCTTCGGGAAGTATTTGCTGACCAGTTGCTGTGCGTCCGCCAAGCTAAGCGCATCCACTTGCTGGCTAAAGCGGTTCAGCTGCTGCGGATCCATCGCCATTAAGTGCATCTGCCCCAGCAACCCAGCCAGCTGATCCGCGGTTTCGTACTTCGGCGGAAACTGGCCTTTAACGTACGCTTTGGCGCTGTCTAAGGTGGCTTGGTCGATGCCCTGCTGCCATAAGCGGCCGTAGGTTTTCAGCGCCAGATCCAGCGCGTCCTTGGTGGTGGGCGTGGCCGTAAAGGTGCTGATGTAGAAGCTGCCATGCTGCCCCTGCGCGTTAAAGCGCGAACGAGCGCCGTAGGTTAAGCCCGCATTCACCCGCAGTTCGTCGTTCAACCACGAGGTAAAGCGGCCGCCTAAGATGGTGTTGATCACCTGCAAACCAACGTAGTCGGGATTATCCCGTGCCACACCTGGGCCACCAATCAAAAAGGTGGTTTCCCGTGCATCGGCTTTATCCACCAACAACACCTTGGCGTTGCTCGGCTTCGCTACCGCCGCCGCCACGTTCGGTGGGGTTGGGGTTTTGCGATCGGCCCAGCCACCAAACTGCTGCTGCACCATTGCCATCACGGCAGCACGGTCAAAATCACCGGCGATAATCAACGCGCTGTTGCGCGGCTGATACCAGCTGCCGTGAAACAGTTTCAGATCAAACTCATCCAACTGGGCGATGGCGTCGGCGTTACCCGCAGCCGCATTGCCGTATGGGTGATTGCCGTACAGCAACCGATCGAAGTAGTTGCCGATCACCTGCCGTGGGCTCTCTTTTTGCTGCGACAACTGCGCCACGTAGCGATCCCGCGCCTTGGCCACTTCATCCGCTGGGAAGCTCGGCTGGGTTAACACCTGCGCCAACAACGGCATCATCACCGCCAGATCCTTGCTTTGGAACTGGCTGTGGATCTGAGTGCCCTCTTTACCGGCGTTGGCATCCAAACTGGCGCCCAAGCTTTCCACCGTTTCCTCAAGGGTATTTTTGTCCATCGTGCTGGTGCCCAGCAAGGTGGCTTGGCTGGTCAGCATGGCGGTGCCGGGCTCGGCATCATTCACTGCACCAGCACGCACAACCGCGCTTACGGTGATCAGTGGCACCGTGTCGCGCTGCAACAGGTAAACGGTAAGGCCATTATCCAGCTGCACTTGCTCGTAGCTTGGCAGGGTAAACTTGGCGCTGTTGTTGGCCAAGGCGGGCACCACAAACGGCGCCTTTTCCAGCGCCGGAGCTGCCACCGCTGCACTGGCGCTGTCGCTGGTGCTCACGCAACCACTCAGGCCACTGCTTAGGCCCGCAGCCAGCAACGCTATCAGTAACTTATTCATAGGTCTTTGTCCTCCGCCGCGGCCAACACACCCACGGTGCGGCGCGCTTTGGTTAGGTAGGCTTTCGCTACCCGTTGAATGTCTGCGGCGGTAACCGCTTGGTACGCTTCTGGGGCGCTAAACAGCTTGTTGTAGTCGCCAAAAAACAGCTCGTAGGTGCCAACGTTATCGGACCGGCCGTTGATGGTTTGCATCCGCTGATAAAACGCCATCAGCTTGCCGTTTTTCACCTTGGTCAGCTCTTGCTCGGTCACCGGCTCAACCGCTAAGCGGTTCACCTCGGCGATCAGGGTTTGCTCCAGCTTGGCGCTGTCGCTGCCTGGGGTGGCCACGGCGTACAGGTACAGCAGGTTTGGATCGAAGCTCATCGGCATGTAGCCATCCACCGCGGTGGCCATTTGGCTGTCGACCAAGGCGCGATTCAAGCGGCTGGATTTGCCGCTCAGCAGCAGATCGGTTAACAGATCCAAGGCGTAGTAATCGGCGTTGCTGGTGGCCGGTACTTTATAAGCCACCATCAAGTTGGTGCTGGAAACCGATGGCTTTTGCACATACACCCGTCGTTCGCCTTTTTGTTCCGGCTCAACGGTGCGAATGGCGGCGGGCTCTGGTTGCGCGGCAATGCCACCAAAATACTGGGTGGCCATCTGCTGCACTTGCTCAAACTTCACCGCCCCGGAGATCACCACCACGGCGTTATTGGGGGCGTAGTAGGTTTGGTGATACTGCTGCAGATCCGCCAGCTCCCACGCATTGATGTCGGATTCGTGGCCGATCACCGACCAGCTGTAAGGGTGAGCCCGAAACGCTACCCCTTTCACTTCTTCACTGAGCATGCGCCAGTTGGAGTTTTCCAACCCTGTGCGGCGCTCAGAGGAGACCACCCCGCGTTCCGATTCCACCAGTTCGGGATCGATGCTCAGGGCACCAATGCGATCCGCTTCTAAAGAGAACACCACTTCCATCGCATCGGCGGGGAACCAATCGGTGTAGACCGTTAGGTTTTCAGTGGTATAGGCATTGTTGGCGCCGCCAGCGGCTTCCATGGTGCGATCGAACATCTTCGGCCCGTAGTTCTCAGAGCCGTTAAACATCATGTGTTCAAAGAAGTGCGACAACCCCGTAATGCCGGGCACCTCGTTGCGAGAGCCCACTTTCCAAAACAGGTACATATTGGCATTCGGAATGGTGAAATCTTCCATCACCATTACTTTCATGCCGTTATTCAATGTGAAGCTTTGCACGTCCGCTGCGGTGGTGGCTTGCGCCCCCGCCGACAACGCCAGCATTAGCCCCACTGCGGCTTTACGCAGTGCCATCATGGCCTCCTAGATCCTTGTTATTGTGCGGAACAACGCCATGAGTGTGACTATTTAGCGCGCAAGTAACAAGCCGTTAACCCAGGGATTTTTGTTCGCGGATTTTTGCCCGAGGCGGGGCTTCAGCGGCCAGAGGGGGCAATGGATGACTGGCTAAGCCACTGCTGTTGCGACAACGAAAAGCGCAGCCATTGGCCATGTTGATCTTCACTGCGGCCCGTGGCGCGCATGCCCAGTTTGCTCAGCACCCGCACCGAAGCAGGGTTGGCCACCATCACGTTGGCAACGATTTCATTTAAGCCAAACCGAATGAACCCCAGCCGCAACGCCATCGAGGCGGCGGTGGTGGCAATGCCTTGCCCCCACAGCGCGGGCGGCACTCGGTAACCTAAATCAACCTGCACCTTGCCGTTGCTGGCCACGCACTGGCGCAGGCCACAAAACCCGGCGTAGCGGCCATCGGTTAGGTAGATACTCCAGCGGCCAAAGCCAAACTGATGGTAGTGATCGTAATCGCGAATGAAGGCCGCGGCGGCGGCTTCCGAGGGAAAGGGTTTATCGCCGGTGAACGCCAGCGCTTGCGGCTGATCGTTCATCGCTTTAAAGGCACAGGCATCGCCTTGGGCAAACTGGTGCAGCGATAATATGGCGCTGCGCGCCACCAAAATGCCCGGCATTGCGGCTCCCTAGTCGTTAATGTGGTGATCGCTGCTGTGCTGCGGATAGCCTTGGGCATCAAACTGCTGTCGTACGGCCGCCAACTGTTGCTCACCGGCGGCAATGGCGCTGTCCAGTTGCGCCACCAGCTCCGGTGCCAATTGGTGGATAGCCCGCCCCAATTCAGAGTGCGGCGCCGCCCGTTGATAAGCCTGCCACAGCAGCTGTGCGCCCAGTTGCAGATCCGGCTGAGGCAGCTCCTGTTCAAAGTGCGCCAGCGCCAATTCAAACATCGCCCGAGGCAAGGCACCGTATTCAATCGCTTGCTGATACAGCGCCTCGGCGGCGGCGGCATTGGCTTCAATGCCATCGCCATCCAAGCGGCGCTGCGCCAGATCGGCAAGGGCTTCTGGGTAGTGTTGCTCGGCGGCACTTTGCAGCCAGCTGATGCCACTGATTGCATCCACTGCACCGCCTTCACCGGCAAACAACATCACCGCCAACTGGTACTGGGCATGAGGGTAGCCCGCTTGCGCGCCTTGCTCGGCACAGCGCCGCGCCTGTTGGTAATCGGCTTGCCCCAACAACCCCTGATAATAGAGCACCGCCAGGTTGGCCAGTGCTTCCGGTTGTTCTTGTTCGGCGGCGGCCAGCAGGTAGTGTTCTGCTAAGCGCGGATCCTGAGCAAACTGGTGGCTGCCCGTTAAATGAAAATAGCCCAGCAACGCTTGGGCGTCGGCGTTTTTCTCGGCGGCCGCGGCGCTGATCAGCTCCAGTGCCAGTGGCTCGTCCGCTTCGCCGCTGTAGCCGTGCAGCAAGGCCACACCATGTTCGAAGCGCGCACCGGCGTGGCGCAGCGAGGCGCGCTCAAACCAGTAAGCCGCTTGGGTCAGTTCATCGCTGGATTCGGTGTGCGGCTGGGTGTCGTTGGCTTGGGCAAAAGATTCGGCTTGTTCTTGTCGCGCCGCTGCGCGGGCTTTTAACGACAACCCCACCAAGTATTGGGCGCTGGCATCGTCTTCCATCACGGCGCGGTAGCACAGCTCGCGCCCCGCTTCCGCATCCACCGCTTCAAACTGCCATTGCGGCGCTTGTTGCTGCAGCAACAACGGGTACAGATCGGCGCATAAGCGGGCGCAATCTTTCACGCTTTTGGCCGCCAGTTGCACCAGTTGTGGCTGCGACAGTTGGTATTTTTCTGGGTGCGCGCCTTTGTTGCCGTCGTTACGCAGCTTGTGCAGCTTGCGCGCAAGGCGCATGTCCAGCAGCCGCATTTTGCCGAGCTGATCGATGCGGTCGTAGAGGTTTTTTGAGCGGAATTCAATCTGATGCAGCGCCCCAAGTTGCTCCACCAAGCGGTGGGCGACACTGCGCAGATGCACTAAGGCGTAGGTGGGTACATCAAGGCAGTAGTTGCGGGCTAACTGGTAGTCGTCCACCAGATCGCGGTTAAGTTGACGGATCAGCTCCAGATCGTTCATCAAATGCTCTTTAGCTCAGTTATTGCGGGGCCACTGCCCGTTAATGTAACTGGCCAAAGGGCAATAAAAAAGGAGGCAAGCGGCTGATTGCCCCCATTGATATTTTACTTCGCAATAAAGCGACGCACCCAGCCAAAAGTCGCCGCGCCAAGACCAATGGCAAAAACGCTGTAAGCAATGATGCAGTACTGCGCCATGTTCAACCCCAGTAGGCTCCAATCGTCTTCCCCGCAGATCCCTGAAGGTTGAAATTCATATGGAAACCACTGGTGCAGCGGCAAGCCCAATGGGAATGTCGGCTCGGTGGAACATGCGCTACCACCGCCACCGGCAGCAAACAGATCGCCACCGCTGGCCATCACGTCATCCAGTGCGTGGCTGGAGTCGTGCAGTGCATTCAGATCGAACGACCACATCAACCCTTGCAACACGCCGTACCAAGCCAACGCCATGCCGCATACTTTCAGCACATTATTGCTGGGGTTACCGGCGATAATGACACCGGCAAATAAAATGCAGAACGGACTAAAGCGGATGTAGACGCAGATTTCACAGGGATCCATTTCAAGGAACCACTGGAAGTAGCCCATCGCCGATAAAATCAGCAACAGCGCCGCTCATCAGTAACCACAGCCACCGTTGTTGCTGCCACTCCGTTAAGGTTTGTGCTGGCGGGAATAATGTCAGTTTTGGTGCAACTTAGATCGCAGAACATGGCCTTTAGGGCCACAGCCCCTCTTTTGTTATTTGTGCAAAAACGCCGTTATTGCACATTCACGCCGTCGCGCGGAGTCGCCCCAACAAAAAAGGCAACGCCAAGATGGCGTTGCCTTTTTGGCGGAACCAAACCCAAGGTTACTCGGCGGTGTCCTGCATCACGCTGCTGCCTTCGGCCGTGGCCAGCTGGGCAAGCTCTTTGTCGATCAGGTACAGGCTGGCGCCGTCGTTGCCCACCAGTTCAATGCGGTCGAGTACGCCTTTGAACAGCTTCTCTTCTTCGTGCTGCTCGGCCACGTACCACTGCAGGAAGTTGAAAGTAGAGTAATCTTGGTTAGCAAAAGCGGTGTGAGCCAAATCGTTGATCTTTTTGGTGATCAGCTGTTCGTGCTCAAAGGTTTTTACAAACACATCGTGCAGTGATTCAAACTGCGATTCGGGCGCATCAATCGCCCCTAACAGCGGCATGCCGCCGGCTTCAGACACGTAGGTGAACAAACGGCGCATGTGCTCCATCTCTTCATCGGCGTGCGCACGCAGAAACTCAGCCGCGCCTTCAAAGCCCTTGTCTTCACACCATGCGCTCATTTGCAGGTAAAGGTTAGAGGAGAAAAACTCCAGATTGATCTGCTCGTTGAGGCGGGTGGTCATTGCTGCAGCCAACATGTAACGCTCCTTGATTGGATTTTATCGGCCGTTATGGCTTCCCAATTGGGTAACCAGAACAACCCTTTACTGCTGGCTATGGTGCTACGGTCACCGCCCCAGCGCAACCATACCGATGGGATTGGATCACAGCGCGCTGATAAATTGCAGGTGGAAGTCAGCGGCTTAAACCGACGGAGGCCGCCACATCAGCAGCAATGGCTGCTTGCGGCAATAGGCTTGATAGGGTGCCAAGATCGGCGCTGGTGCGCTGGTTTGCGCTTGATAGCCCGCCCGTTGATATAAGCCGTGCAGATGGGGATAGGGGTAGCACCAGATGGGCTCGGCCACGGCCGCATCAATAAACTGCAGCAAGTGTAACGCCAAGCCTTGGCGCCGATAGGCGGGATCCACCAGCAGCGCCCGCAACAGCCAGTGCTCGCCTTTGGGGGCGAGCCGCAGCACCGCCACAATCTGTTGCGTGGGGTTGCGTAACACTGCGATGCGTTCGTCGCCTTTGGCTTTCTCTTTACTGCCACAGCGGCGGTAAAAGGCGGTTGCCAGCGGCGCTTGCAGCGGCGTAAGCCACTGGCCGATCACGCCATCGCCGCCTTCACGTACACATCAAAGCGGTTCTTTTTGGTGGCGATCACCGTGCTGGGTTTCTTACCATCGAGATCTTCGGCGTAGTCTGGGCGCTTCACCACCACCCGCTTGCTGGCTAAGGCCAACGCCGGAGCCAACAGGCCGTCGGCATCCAGATCGGCACCAACCAGCTGCTGGAATACCCGCATCTCTTTCTTTACCAGCGCCGATTTCGCGCGATGGGGATACATCGGATCCAGATAAACCACGTCGGGTTGCAGCGCCAACTGCCCCAGTTGCTCAACGCTGTTGCCGTGATGCAGCTGCAACCGCTGCTGCAGCCACGGGCCAATCTCCGGATCTTGATACGCCCGTTGCAGGCCATCGTCCAGCAACGCCGCCACCACCGGATGGCGTTCCACCATGGTAACGGTGCAACCAAGGCTGGCCAGCACAAAGGCATCGCGCCCTAAGCCTGCGGTGCCATCCACCACCGTGGGCATCACCCCGCCTTTAAGCCCAACGGCTTTGGCGATGGCTTGGCCTCGGCCCCCCCCGAATTTACGCCGGTGCGCCACCGCGCCGCCGATCAAATCCACCTCTATCGCCCCAAGCTTCGGTTCGGCGCGCAGATACAGGCTTAACCGCTCTTGCTGATAGCACAACAGAAACGGCGCTTCATCCGAGTGCACCAATCCCCACCGCGCGGCCATCTGTTGCAGGCGTTCTGGGTGTTGTTGGCTGAGATCAAGGTAGATGGCGGTCATGGTTGGCTCGATGATGGCGACACAGATTTGCGGGCAGTATAAAGGTAGCGCCAAAAACGACAAGAGCCGACATTGTCGGCTCTTGTGCGGGGGCAGGCTGAAGCGGCAAGTTAAGCGGCAGCAACGTCACCTAAGGTCAGCCCTTCCAGCTGTTGCTGGTTTTGGCTCAGCACTTCAAAACAGCGTTCGTGCCAGTTGCCCTGCGGTGCCGCGATCCCCGCTTGCACCAACAGCGCCGACAGCGCATCCATCATGATGGTTTCATCTTGCAGCAGTTTTACTGGGCTTAGGGTTTGTCGCGACGCTTGCAACTGCACCCCCAACATCAGGGCGCGGCCGGTTTCGGCCATGCGTTCAATGGCAACGCTGTCGAGGCTGGCTGTGCCACTGTCCACCGCCTGTTGCAGTACGGCTTTTAAGACCAGCGACAGCTCGTGCGTGGTTTGACGCAACACCACCTGACGCTGATCAGCAGCACGGCACCACAGCTCGGTGTGGCTAACCAGCATCTCTAACTGCGCTAACACGTCGTCTTGCACCAAGCGACGACGATCGGACAGCAGCAACACCATGAACTTTTCAGCGGTGCTGATTGGCATCTGCTGTACTAATTCAAACCAATCGCTGCGGCGTTGTACGGCCAGCTGCACCAGTGCCGCCATCATGTCTTCTTTCGACAGGAAGTGGCCATACAGGGTGCCAACTGAACATTCCGCTACGCGAGCAACATCCGCCATGCGAAAGTCCAGTGCACCTTTACTGCGGGCGGTGCTCAGTGCCGCGGCCAAAATACGCCGTTCTCTTGATTTGAACAGTTCCGATTTGTTCATGATGCAAACTCCGTTAATCAATTAATCAATAACCACGCGATTAACGCACCGTTATTGCTGCTGATTATGATCAAATCAAATTCAGCTCCAGCAGACTGAGGCACGGATCACACAACACGCTCATTTTTCTTTTGATAACAACATGTTGATCGAATCGGCTCATTTTTGGTTATTGCATTATTTGTTTTTTTTATTAACTAGGCGGATTGTTTATATTTATTACTCAACTGCGCTTCATTACGATAACAATTGAATTTTATTCATTAGTTTTTTATTTCATCAGTTCGTTTTCAGCCAGCATAAAAATTAAGATAAACCGATTTATTTAGCGGGATGAAATAAAAAGCCCTCGCACAAGGCGAGGGCTAAATAAACAGGTTAAGGCTAGAAGTTCTGTAAGACTTTAGCGGGCGATGCCGCAGTGGCGCAGCAGCGCTTCGGTGCTTGGCTCGCGGCCACGGAACGCCACAAACAGGTTCATCGGTTCGTCGCTGCCACCACGCTCTAGCACGTGTTGGGCAAAATCCGCCCCCGCTTGCGCCGAGAAGATCCCTTCCTCTTCAAAGCGGCTAAATGCGTCGGCAGACAACACTTCCGCCCACTTGTAGCTGTAGTAACCGGCGGCGTAACCGCCAGCAAAGATGTGGCTAAAACCATGCTGGAAGCGGTTGAATTCCACCACCGGCACCACCGCCACTTGGCCGCGCACCTGATCCAAAATGGTTTGCACCCAATCGCTGGTGTCGCTTTGGTATTCCAAGTGCATGCGGAAATCAAACAGCGAGAACTCCAACTGACGCAGCATCATCATCGCGCTTTGGTAGTTTTTGGCCGCCAGCATCTTATCCAGCATCGCTTTTGGCAGTGGCTCGCCGCTTTCGAAGTGGCCGGAGATCTGCGCCAGCGCCTCTTCTTCCCAACACCAGTTTTCTAAGAATTGGCTTGGCAGTTCTACCGCATCCCACGGCACGCCGTTGATCCCCGCCACGCCACTGGCATCGACTCGGGTCAGCATGTGGTGGATGCCGTGGCCAAATTCGTGGAACAGGGTAACCACTTCGTCGTGGGTAAACAGCGCAGGCTGATCGCCCACGGGCGCGGTGAAGTTACAGGTTAAGTACGCCACCGGCTTTTGCAGCTGGCCCGCCAAGGTGAAACGGCGGCCTTGGCAATCGTCCATCCAGGCGCCACCGCGCTTATGCTGACGGGCGTACATGTCTAAGTAGAAGCTGCCGCGCACGCTGCCATCGGCTTCTAAAATGTCGAAGAAGCGCACGTCGTCGTGCCACTTATCAAATTCGCTGCGCTCGGCAACCTTCACCCCGAACAGACGCTCGACGGTGTAGAACAGGCCAGACAGCACCTTGTCTTCAGGGAAGTACGGCTTTAACGCTTCATCCGAGATGTCATACAGATCCTGCTTTTGTTTCTCGGCAAAGTAGGTCACGTCCCACGGTTGCAGATCTTGATGGCCGTGCGTATCGGCGGCGTATTTGGCCAAGGTTTTAAACTCTTGCTCGCCTTGGGCTTTGGACGCCAGCGCCAGCTCGTTCAAGAAGGTGATCACTTGATCCGGCGTTTGCGCCATCTTGGTGGCCAGCGACTTATCGGCGTAGCTGGCAAAGCCCAACAGCTGCGCTAATTCGTGGCGCAGAGCAAGGGTTTCGGTCATCAGCGCGCTGTTATCAAACTCACCGGCATTAGGGCCTTGATCCGACGCGCGGGTAGTAAAGGCGGTGTAGGCTTCGCGGCGCAGCTGCGCGTCGTCGGCGTAGGTCATTACCGCAAGGTACGATGGGAACTCCAGCGTTAACAGGTAACCGGATTGCTCACGCAACTCGGCGGCCTGCTTGGCGGCGGCAATGGCGTATTCGGGCAGCCCCTGCAACGCGCTGGCGTCGTCGAGCTGTTTGGTCCACGCATTGGTGGCGTCCAACACGTTGTTGGAATACTGGCTGGACAGATCCGACAGGCGGCTGACGATTTCGCCGTAACGCTGCTGTTTGTCGTCGTCTAAGCCGATGCCCGACAGTTCAAAATCACGCAAAGAATTGGTGATCACTTTTTGCTGTGCGCTGGTCAATTCGGCAAAGCCGTCACTGGCGGCCAGCTCTTTATAGGCTTGGTACAGCCCTTTGTGCTGCCCCAGCCAAGTGCTGTATTCCGACAACATCGGCAAACAAGCATCGTGGGCGGTTCGCCATTCGTCGGTGCTCACTACCGAATTCATGTGGCCTACGGGGCTCCATAAACGCGACAGTCGATCCTCGGCTTCATCCAATGGGGCAACAAGGTTATCCCAGTGCCACGGGCCGCCCGCTGCCATCGTTTGCTCAACGGTCTCGCGGCAGTGTTGCAGCGCGGCTTCCACCGCTGGCTGAATGTGTTCAGCGCGAATTTTAGAAAATTCCGGTAGGGCTTGCAGATCCAGCAGAGGGTTTGGCATGTGAGCTCCTTTGCACAACAAAATAAGCAGGATAGTAACGCCTAACTTGGGGGCGAAGTGGCGTAACTTCAACCACCTCAGCCGAGCATTTACGCGTAACTGTGGCCTAAAACGACAAAAGCCGCTGCAAAGGCAGCGGCTTTAACCAAAACTGACGCGTTTGGCATTACAGGGCGAAAGACAACCCCACGGTAACAACGGATTCGTTGTCAGCGCTTAAGCCTTCAGCTTCCATCTCTTTGTCGATGTCGCTGCCCGCAATGTGGTAGGCGTAACCCAGATTAAAGGCCAGGTTATCGTTAATGGCGTAGCTGGCGGCAGCGCCCACGCTGGTGTGGTTGTAACCGTCGTTGTCTTCGGTGGCGTAACCAAAGTCAAAACCAGCAACCACGAAGGCTTCCAGCGCCAGTTGTTCGTTGATCTGGTAAGGGGCAGTCAGGCCCAGCTCAACAAAGCTGCCTTCGGCTTCGGTGCTGTAAACCGCATCCAAAGACGGCACCAACAGATCGCACCCTTCGTAAGCCACACCGAAAGCGAATTCGTTGTCGTCTTCGTTGTCTTCAAACATCTCTAAACGGGTGTAAGCGGCGGCCATCGCGAAATCGCCCGCGTTGAAACCGTACTCAACAGTGATGGCCAGCTCGTCGTAATCGGCTTTCTCGTCGGAGTAGCCGTAATCAACCGCAACCGCAACGCCGTTTTCAAAACCTGCGGCAACACCAGCCCACGTAATGCCTGCGCCATCTAAGCTAGTACGACCTTCACCGGTGTGGTTGTTGTCGTAACTTACGTAACCTTCGATGTCAGCCGCTTGAACGCCTGCGCTGGCCATTACCGCCACTGCTACTAATGCCAATTTCTTCATCATCACTACCCACAATTTATTGATGTATTTGTAATGCGAGTCATTATCGTTATCAGCCAAACTCAGGCTGTGAGCTACGTCTCAGTTCAAGGTTGATCGCTGTTAATTCGCACTATCTCTGTGAACAAAACCACACAAGTGCTCACATTTGCGGCGCCAGTTGCAACATCTGTGCAGCATCTTTCCCAAAAACAGCCAAACATGCGGTTGTGACTGCGATTATTGCCCGTGCCGCTTGGCGTAAATAACAACAGCGACGATGAAAATAACGCCCGCAGCGCGAGAGCAACATTACCCATTGCCAATGGACTGCATGCAACAACATCGCACCGCAACCGTGGCGGCTGATCGCGCCTACTTTTAAAGTGAAAGGCCACCAATCCATGGCCACAACCGCAAGCCACGGCCACAGATAACGCCACCTTAATTGCGATCCGATTACCTCAATCCCTTGTTTTCGTTTGAGCCAACCCCCAATTAGGGTTACAACTTAGCCAACGCTATTGCCCAACCACATTGAAGGAATCCGTCATGGCACAACAGTTTGACTACATCGTATTAGGCGCAGGTTCAGGCGGCATCGCCTCTGCCAACCGTGCCGCCATGCGCGGCGCCAAGGTACTGCTGATCGAAGCGCAACACCTTGGTGGCACCTGCGTTAACGTTGGCTGTGTGCCAAAGAAAGTGATGTGGTTTGGGGCGCAGGTTGCAGAAGCGATCAACCTCTACAGCAAAGATTACGGCTTTGACGTTGAGCTGAAACAGTTCAACTGGAGCAAACTGGTTGAATCCCGCGAAGCCTACATCGAACGTATTCATGGCGGTTACAACCGTGGCCTCGACGCCAACGGCGTTACCTTGGCGCGGGGTTACGGCAAGTTTGTGGATAAAAACACCGTGGAAGTGAATGGCCAGCACTACAGCGCG
The DNA here is from genome assembly GCF_947489035.1 of uncultured Ferrimonas sp. GTDB lineage: Bacteria > Pseudomonadota > Gammaproteobacteria > Enterobacterales > Shewanellaceae > Ferrimonas. Next base: position 70,270 of record NZ_CANLCI010000016.1, read on the forward strand.
CCCAACATCCTAATTGCCACCGGCGGCCGCCCAACCATTCCGAACATCCCCGGCGCCGAGCACGGCATCGATTCCAACGGCTTCTTTGCCCTAACCGAACAACCCAAGCGCGTGGCAGTCGTGGGCGCCGGTTACATCGCGGTGGAACTGGCGGGCGTACTGCATTCGCTGGGCAGCGAAACCCACCTGCTGGTGCGCAAACACGCGCCACTGCGTAGCTTCGATCCGCTGATTGTCGACACCTTAGTGGAGCTGATGGCGCAAGAGGGGCCAACCCTGCACACCCAATCCACCCCAGAATCCGTGGTGAAAAACGCCGATGGCAGCCTGACCTTGCAGTTAGAAAACGGCAAATCCGTAGAAGTGGATTGCCTGATCTGGGCCATTGGCCGTGAACCCGCCACCGACGGCATCAACATCGACGCCGCTGGCGTACAGGTCAACAGCCGTGGCTTTATCCCTGTGGATGAATACCAAAACACCAACGTCAGCGGGATCTACACCGTGGGCGACATCATGGAAGGCGGCATCGAGCTGACCCCAGTAGCAGTAAAAGCCGGTCGCGCCCTGTCCGAACGCCTGTTCGGCGGCCAACCGAACGCCAAGATGGATTACTCGCTGGTGCCAACCGTGGTGTTTAGCCACCCTACCATCGGCACCATCGGCTTAACCGAGCCCCAAGCCCGCGAGCAATACGGCGACGACAACATCACCGTTTACACCTCTGGCTTTGCCGCCATGTACACCGCCGTTACCGCCCACCGCCAGCAAACCCAAATGAAGCTGGTGTGCGCAGGCCCAGAGCAAAAAGTGGTTGGCCTGCACGGCATCGGCCTCGGCATGGACGAGATCCTGCAAGGCTTCGCCGTCGCCATCAAAATGGGCGCCACCAAAGCCGACTTTGACGCCACCGTGGCACTGCACCCAACCAGCGCCGAAGAGTTTGTGACCATGCGCTAATGGGTGGTTCGTTAACGAAAAAAGCCCGCTGAATGCGGGCTTTTTTGATCTGGGGGCTTGTGGCTAGCACACTAGCGAAGGCTTATGTAGCATATGTAATAGCGCAGAACTGATCTTTGGGTTCCCAAAGGCCGCTGCTATCATCGTCTGTCAATCGTAGGGAGATTTAAAAAACAGTGAAATTGGACGAGGTAATGCACTGGAAGCCGTTCAAACCGGCGAATGGTGGAGAGTCGGTAGACCTGTCCTACGCCAATGCTCATCGAGTCACCTATGTTCACAATGAACCTGGTAAAGATCCGATCACGTATGAGTTCTATGTCACCTACTCATGCCATGTTTTTGCTAAGGATTATCCTGAGCTGACAGAGCAAGAGCGCGCCGACCTGATTTATCACGCACCGAAGGAGTCTCGGCCGTTCTGCTACCGCAGGCATGTGCTCGCAAGGCAATACTTGCGTGCAATCATCGAAAATCTCGGAGCGGAGGGAAGTATTGTTCAGCATGCCGGACATGGTGGCTATGCGACAGCTGAGGTCGTTACTGAGGATAATAAAAAGCTGTATTACTTCGTGCCATTTAAGGTCTTCAAGGAACGAAAAAAGCTGCGGCTACATGTGGTCAGTGCGTACCCGCTGACTGATCGGCCCAATGGGAAGAGAGTGAAGTTTTTCACAATAGCGTGGAACCTGTTACGGAATCGTCCCATGCCTCGGCCACCTAGGTAGGCTCCAGATGTAACAAAGCCCGCTTAAGCGGGCTTCGCCAGAAAGCTTAGCTTTCTGGTATTCAGAACGTCTTTACCGGGCTTGGCCTCGACCACATGGGTAACGGGATGTCTGGCTGAGCCAGTCTGCTGCATCCTGCTAAAGATAACTCCTCTAGCTGGCTTCATTATGGGTTGACGTGCCTAAACATGTCAACCCATGTGTTGTAGTGGTCAACAAATGCCGGTCACAGTTTTAAGCCAATTCTCAGCAGCTACGGTTGCTTACAGGACAGCTACCTTATCAACAGCGGTCTACACCAACCCTGCGCCCTTTCGCCACATTCACAGCGTGGAGCGGTGTGCTGCACAATGAGGTAGAGCAACAGGATGTTGCGAATGCATCGCTAAGCCATGGATGGCGCATCGATGCAGGGTCGAATGGCGCAGTACAGAAGCGAAAGTAACGCTGTGCTAAGGCTGTGGGATTCCAAAGGGAGCATCCCCCCCTTTTTCTACGAGCTAGTGTGCCGTCGCCACCGCGACATTACCCCAGTGCAATCACCGCCAATACCCCCTGCGGCCGACCGTCAGGACGCCTGCTTAACTGGACAGCCACCTTATCAACAGCGGTCTACACCAACCCTGCGCTCTTCGCCGCATTCACAGCGTTGAGCGGTGTACTGCACAATGAGGTAGAGCAACAGGATGTTGCGAATGCATCGCTAAGCCATGGATGGCGCATCGATGCAGTGCCGAATGGCGCAGTACAAGGAGCGAAAGTAACGCTGTGCTAAGGCAGTGGGATTCCAAAGGGAGAATCCCTTTGGGTGCCGTCGCCACCGCTACATAGCCCCAGTGCTTAACAGGACAGCCACCATATCAACAGCGGTCTACACCAACCCTGCGCTCTTCGCCGCATTCACAGCGTGGAGCGGTGTGCTGCACAATGAGGTAGAGCAACAGGATGTTGCGAATGCATCGCTAAGCCATGGATGCAGGGCCGAATGGCGCAGTGCAAGGAGCGAAAGTAACGCTGTGCTAAGGCTGTGGGATTCCAAAGGGAGAATCCCCCCCCCTTTTTTCTACGAGCTAGTGTGCCGTCGCCACCGCGACATAGCCCCAGTGCAATCACCGCCAATCCCCCCCTGCGGCCGACCGTCAGGATAAATACCGAGCTACGATAAACCGCTGTCGGTGTGGCCGCCGTTATCAGGCCAGCCGCCTTAATGACGCTGCAGCAGATCCCACTTGTTGCCGTATAAGTCTTGGAACACGACCACGGTGCCGTACGTTTCCTCCCGTGGGGCTTCATTGAAGATCACCCCGTTGGCTTGCATCTGCTGGTAATCGCGCCAAAAGTCGTTGGTGTGCAGAAACAGAAACACGCGGCCGCCGGTTTGATTGCCAATGGCGGCGTGCTGCTGGCTGTTGCTGGCTTGCGCCAATAACAGATTGGTGCCAATGGCGTTGGGCGGGGCGATCTGCACCCAGCGTTTGCCGCCGCCTAGGTCGGTGTCTTCCACCAGCTCAAATCGCAATTTTTGGGTGTAAAATTCGATGGCGTCATCGTAGTTTTCAACCACCAAGGCAAGGCAGCCGATCTGCTGTTGAATGGGCTTGGTCATGATTGGGTTCCTCAATAAACGTGGTGCGATGTTAACGCGGCGGCCACGGGCACGACATCTTGCGGCAAGAGCCACACTGGCGCAATAACCACTGGCATTAACACACACTGAGGTGGATCCGATGCAAAGCACCGAGCAGCTCTGACAGCAGCGGCTTGATCCACAGGTGTTGCAGTACAAGCAGCGGCTGGAGCAGGCGGATCACATTGTGTTTATCTTCCCGATCTGGTGGGAGCTGATGCCAGCACTGACCAAGGGCTTTATTGATAAGCTGATCTTCCCCGGCATCGCCTATCGCTACCACGATAAGGGCAGCCGCATGTTCAGCACCTTAGACAAGCTGAAGGGGGTAACGCTGATCACCACCATGAATACCCCTTCGTTGGCGTATCGGCTGCTGTTTGGTAACGCCATTAGCAAGGCGCTGCTGATGGGCACCTTCTGGAAAATTGGCATTAAACAGCGTAAGTGGATCAATTTAAGTTCGGTCAAATCCACTTCACCCACTCAGCGCCAGCGCTGGCTGGATAAGCTGCATCAACGCTTTGCTGAGTTAAGCTAAGCCGCAAACTGGGCCGCATGGCGTGGGTTACCCCACCGCCAGTTTAACGGACTTGCGCCATGATCAACGCAGTGGCGCTTTGAGCCAGTTGCTCTAGCACGGCGGCGCTGGGCACTGGCATGCCAATCAACACTTGCGAGCGCGGCGCTAACAGCATGCCGCAGAACAGATCCACCATCATATTGGCGTCCGCCAGCCGCAAGCGTTGGTCAAAAAAGGCCGTTAACTGCTGCCCCACTTCATCATTGCCCTGTTCGTTAAAGCTGGCGATAAGCTCTGGCGCCTTGCCGTGCTCGGCCACCAGCAAGCGGTACGTTGCCAGATGTTCGTTGCTTAGGTGGGCGCGGATGAAGTGGCGCGCAAACCCCAGCAACGCGGCTTGGTTGTCGGGCTCCTCTAGGTGCACAAGGAAGCTGAACTCTTCGCTTTCGCCCATTTTTGCCAAGGTGGCGGCAAACAGTGCCAGCTTCGAGGGGTAATAGCGGTACACCGTTTGTTTGGTTACCGCCGCTAAGCGGGCGATCGCATCCATGCTTGCCGACAGATAGCCCTGAGACAAAAACGTGTGTTCTGCGGCAGTTAGAATGGCGTGGCGCTTTTCTGCCCGCTTCTGCTCCATTTTACTCATCAATGCTTTCCCTCAATGCTCCAGATAATAATCACACCCAATAGTATGACTTTGTTGACAAGCTGGCAATCGAGATCAATCATACTACCAAGTATGATTTTTTGAGGGGGTACTTATCATGAACCCAAGTTTGACCACCAAATGGGGCGCCAGCCCCCGTACTACCGGCATCGCCATCGCCTTTTTAGGGGCGGTTCTGATGAGTTTCGATCCCATCTTTATTCGTTTTTCTGGCGTCAGTGGCGTTGATACCGCCTTCCTGTTTGGCCTGTTTACGGCACTATCAATGGCGTGGTTTGTGCAACGCCAAGATCCCAACGGGCTGCTTGGGGCGCTGCGCCACGGTGGCTTGCCGCTGCTGCTGTCGGGGCTGTTGATGCTTGGCAGCGCCTCGTCGTTGGTGCTTAGCATCAAGCTGACTTCCGTGGCCAACACCTTTGTGATCTTAAGTGCTTCCCCTGCCATTGCGGCGCTGTTCAGCTGGTTGCTGTTGCGGGAAGTTACGTCACGGCAAACGTGGGTGGCGATAGGCGCAGTGATGATTGGCATCGGCATTGTGGTTTCCGGCGCGTACCAAAGCGGTTATTGGCTGGGGGATCTGTTGGCACTGGTGGCGGTTACTTGCATATCGTTGCTGCAAACCTTGATGCGTAAGTTTCCTGAGATCAGCCGCATGGCCAGCGTGGGCTTAGGTGGCGCCCTGCTGGCGCTGGTGATGTTGATCTTTGCTGAGCCCGCCAGCTACTCGCTGCACACCTGGTTGGTGATGGCCGCGATGGGGCTATTCAGTGCGCCTTTTGGTCGCGTTTTATCTCAGGTTGCCACCCGTTACATTACCGCACCAGAAGTGGGGATGATCCTGATCGTCGAAACCGTATTCGCGCCGCTGTGGGCCTTTGGCTTCTTTGGCGAAGTGCCCGCCAACAGCAGCTTTCTTGGCGGTGCCATCATATTACTCACTCTGATTTGGTACACCAAAGCCAGCAACCAAGCCCAATAGGAGCCTGCCCATGCAACCCACTTTGCCGTTTATCGGCCAGATTGAAACGCCGTATCAGCGCATTGAGCACTGCCCCACTGCACAGTCATCAGGGCTTGGCAGTGGCAGTGTTATTGGCGCTCATGCCTTTGTTGCTGCTTCAACAACGCAATCGTTTTGATTTGAAATAACGAAGCAACGGCTTCGACTGTACTTTCTTGGCCAATTCTGGTGTTGTTAACCCCCAACCAAGGAGAGTCCAATGAGTCCATTTCAACGCCTGAAAGCCCGCCAGCGGCAGGAACGGCATCACTACCATGATTCCATCGGGCTAAGGGTACACCGAGCGTTGAGTTGGCTAGAGCAAGCGGAGCAAAGTCGCGATGACGATGCCCGCTTTCTGTTTTTGTGGATCGCCTTTAACAGCGCCTACGCACAAGAGCAGGAGCAAGATCACCGCTTGGCGGAGCGCAATTTGTATCAGCAATTTCTGCAAAAGCTGGTGGATCTGGACGATCACCACCGCCTTGCCGACGTGGTGTGGCAGCATTACGCCAGCGCCATTCGCTGCATCTTGGATAACCAATTTATCTTGCCGGAATACTGGCAGTTTCAACGCGGTGAGATTGATGAGCCGCAGTGGAAATGCGCCCTGAACAGTGCCAAAGCCGCCGCCAACCGTGCCCTTGCCAGTAACGACACCGCCAAGGTGCTTGCGATTGTGTTTCAACGGCTTTACACCCTGCGAAATCAAATGATCCACGGCGGTGCCACCTACGGCAGCAGCGCCAATCGTGCCCAGTTAGCGGATTGCACTGCGGTTTTGACGCAGTTGGTGCCGCTGATCATCGAACTGATGATGGATAACCACAACGCGCTGTGGGGCGATGCCATCTACCCATTGGTGCCAGCCTAAGCCCACTATTGATGGCGCTTATCCATCAATAGTGCAGCGCCAACCACAGTGCTCAATACAGCACAAAACACCAGCAACAGCTAACCCCGAAGGTCGCTGACGCAACCAAGCAGCAAGCCAACAACACTTAAGTTAATCAAATGGCCACAACACCGACGAACGCTCTGATTAGAGCAATTGTACTTGGTGTGTGGATCACTACTATGGCGGCAAATTATCCGGGTAAGAGGCCGCAAACGGTGAAAGCATTCCATCCGATCCATGAAGATCTGTTCTCGTTAAGCATTGGCGTGGTGGTGCTGTCGTTAGCACTGGTGCTGCTGAAACAAGCGGGCGTACAAGTGGGTGGCATCGCGGGTTTGGGGCTGTTGATCAGCCAGTTAAGCGACATCAGCTTTGGCTTGCTGTTTTTCGGATTAAGCGCCCCTTTCTACGTGATGTCGTGGTTCCGCATGAGCAAGCGCTTCACCTTGCAAAGCGTGCTGTGCGTGGGCGCCATCTCTTATCTGGCCGAGCTGATGCAGCTGAACATCGCCATCTCGGGGTTAACGCCGATGATGGCCGGTGCCATGGGCGGGGTGCTGTGTGGCTTAGGGCTGTTGGTGCTGTTTCGCCACGGTGCCAGTGCCGGTGGCTTTAATGTGTTGGCGATCTACTGCCAGCAACGCTTTGGCATTCGCGCCGGTTACCTGATGATGGGCTTAGATCTGGCGATTTTGCTGGCCACGGCGCTGTTGTTCAGCGTTGAAACCCTGCTGGCATCCACCTTGTGTGTGGTGTTGATGAATCTGGTGGTGGGGCTAAACCATAAGCCCGGCCGCTACATCGCCCAGCCGCAATTGGCGTCGTCCTGATCCCTTCGCGGTTACAGCACAAACCCAAAAAAGCCAGAGCAATTGCTCTGGCTTTTGGGTTGTTGCTTCATCTGATCAGCGCGTTAGCCAAGCGCGCGGCCGCCAAAGCAGCGGCGGTATAAGGTAGGCAACACCAGCAGAGTGAGCGCGGTTGAGCTCACCAAGCCGCCGATGATCACCATCGCCAATGGCCGTTGCACTTCCGAGCCAACCCCGGTGGCGAGGATCACTGGGATCAAGCCTAAGGCCGAGGTAAGCGCGGTCATCAGTACTGGGCGCAAGCGGCTAATTGCCCCTTCAAACACCGCCAACTCTAAGGGCTCCCCCGCCGCCAGCCGCTGGTTGATGGCATCCACCAACACCACGCCGTTCAGTACCGCAACGCCAAACAGGGTGATAAACCCAATCGACGAGGGCACCGATAAGTAGGTGCCACTCAGCCATAGGCTGAACACTCCGCCGATCAGCGCCAAGGGCACGTTAGCCATGATCAACAACGCTTGCCCAACCGAGCCAAACGAGAAAAACAGCAGCAGTGCGATCAGCACCACCGACACCGGCACCACCAGCGCCAAGCGCTGCTGCGCCCGTTGCTGGCTTTCGTATTGGCCGCCCACTTGCACCACATAGCCGGCGGGCAGCTGTGCATTGGCGTGGATGCTGGCGTAAATGTCGGCCACCACCGAGCCCATGTCGCGCCCCACGACATTGGCTTGGATCACCACCCGCCGCTGCACGTCATCACGGCGAATGTTGGGCGGCGCGGTTTCCATGGCCAGTTGCGCGACATCACCAAGACGCACTAAAGCGCCTGCGGGGCTGCGTAACGTAAGGTTGGCCAAGGCATCGGGATCGCCACGAAAACGCGCTTGATAACGCACCTGAATGTCGTAACGGGCGTTGCCCTCTATCACCTGTCCGGCGCTAACGCCGCCGACCCCATCGGCCACCAATTGCAGCACCTGATCAACCGTCATGCCGTAACGCGCTAAGGCATCGCGGTTTGGTCGCACCACCAATTGCAGCTCACCGGCGATCTGCTCCAGTGCCACATCGGTGGCGCCATCAACCTGCTGCACCAGTGCTTCGAGTTCTCGGCCTTTGCTGGCCAAAACGGTCAGATCTGGGCCAAACAGTTTAATCGCCAGCTGCGCCCGCACCCCCGAAAGCAGTTCATCAACCCGCGTGGCGATGGGCTGGGAAAAGTTAAACAGCAAACCGGGGTGCTGTTGCAGCTTTTGCGCCATCAACGCTTGCAGCGCAAACCGATCCGGTGCCGATTGCCACTGATCGACGGGCTGCAAGCCCACGTAGATTTCGATGTTGGATATCGGTTCGGGATCGCCGCCGATCTCGGCAGCGCCAATGCGACTGACGGCGTATTCAACCTCGGGAAATTGCAGCAGCAACGCTTCGAGCTTGGGGGCCACCTGCAAGGCGGTATTAAGATTGGCGGTGGGGGCCAAGGTTACCCGTATGTTGATGGTGCCCTCTTCCAGTTCTGGCACAAATTCGGTGCCCAGTTGCGGCACCACCGCCAAGGTCGCCAGCAGCAACCCCGCCGCCGCGCTAAGCATTGGGGTCGGTTTGTTGATCACCCACGCCAGAGTATGCCGATAGGCACGTTCCAGCGGCACCAGTAGCGGGCTCGGCCGCAGAGTGAGCCGCCGTGGAAACAGGTAAGCCGCCAGCGCCGGCACCACCACCAGCGCCGTTACTAAGGCGGCCATCATCGCCAGCAAAATGCTGATCGCCATTGGCTGAAACAGCTTGCCTTCCACCCCTTCTAAGGTGAACAGCGGCGCAAACACCACCATGATAATGGCGGTGGCGAAAAACACGGGGCGCGCCACTTCACGCGCCGCAGCCACGAGCCGCTGACGCACGGTAACGGTGCTGGCGCCTTTGCCCAGATGCTTAACGATGTGTTCCACCATCACAACCGACCCATCCACCAACATGCCGATGGCAACGGCCAAGCCCCCCAACGACATTAAGTTGGCCGAGATGCCCAACATCGCCATGAGCGCCAAGGCCAAACCGATGGCGATGGGGATCGACACCAATACCAGCAGGGTTGCCCGTAAGTTCACTAAGAACAACGCCAAGATAACCACAATCAACACAAAGGCGATGGCCAGCGCATCGCGCACCGTGGTGACCGCTTTGGCCACCAGATCGGCGTTGTCGTAGTAGGGCTCTAACAGTACCCCCGCCGGTAGCGCGGCGCGGATCTGCGGCAGCCGAGCGTTAATGTCGTCGATGGTGGCTTTGGTGTTGGCGCCAATCCGTTTCAGCACCACCCCAGACACCACCTCGCCTAAGGCTTCGGCTTGGCCGTTGGGGTTGCGGCGGGTCATGGTGAGCGCCCCAACGCGGATCTGGGCCCCAAAGCCTACCTCGGCCACATCCCCCACCAAAATTGGGGTGCCATTCACGCTGGTTAGCGGCAACGCGGCAATGGCGGCCAAGCCCGCGTCCCCTGCGGGAATAAAGCCGTAGCCACGCACCACAAATTGCTCTTCACCCCGGGGCATAAACCAGCCGCCGGTGTTGCGGTTGTTGGCCGCAAGGGTTTGGCGTAAATCGTCGAGGGTCAGTGCAAACGCCAGCAGTTTGTCGGGATCAACGCGCACTTGGTATTGCCGTACTTCGCCCCCAAACGAGAGCACTGCGGTGATCCCATCCACCGGCATCAGCATCCGCTTTACCAGGGTGTCGTTGAGGCTACGCAGATCCATGCTGCTGTAGCCGCTGCCAGCCTCGGCGCGCAGCAGGTATTGGTAGATCTGCCCTAGGCCCGAGGTATTGGGCCCCATCTCTGGGGTGCCAACGCCAGCGGGGATTGCGTCTCGCGCTTCTTGCAGCTTGGCTTGCACCAACTGGCGCGCAAAGTAGATGTCGGTGCCTTCGGCAAACACCACCGTTACCATCGAAAAGCCGGTGCGCGATAACGAGCGCACCTGAGTTACCCCAGGCAGCGCGTACATTGCGGCTTCCAGCGGGTAGGTGATCAGTTGTTCCACCTCTTCGGCCGCTAAGCCAGCGGCGGCGGTGTTAATGTCGACCTGAATGTTGGTGACATCGGGAAAGGCATCAAAATCCAGTTTGGGCAGGGTAAAGGCCACGGCGGCGACAGCCCCAAGCAACAGCAGCATCACGATCAGGCGCTGCTCAACTGCCCAGGTTGTTAATCTGGCTAACATGATTGGCTCCTAATGGTTGTGGGCGCTAAAGCCCGCTTTGGCTTGTTGCGAAGCGATAAAGAAGGCGCCGTGGATCACCACTTGGCTGTGTTCGGCAATGCCGGCGATCAGGTTTTGCCCTTGCTGCCGCTGCAACACCTGCACCCGTTGTTGCTTAAATTGCTGGCCATCGGCGTCGCTGCCCACCAGCAGGTACACGCCCCAATCGCCATCGGGGGTGCGCACCAGCGCACTGTCGGGCAGCACCACGCCGGTTAACGCCGTTTGGGTAAAGTAGGCGCTGGCAAATTCGCCAACGTGCAGTTGGTGGTTGGGGTTGTCTAACCGCAATCGCACCGACTCGGTGCGGGTTTGTTGGTTCATTTGATGGTCGCGCCCAATCACCTGCGCGTTGTAGCGGCGCCCGGCCACTTCCACCACTGCGATATCGCCGAGGGCAATGGCGCTCAGCAAGGTGGCGGGCACCTGCGCTTCCACCCACAGCCCCGATTCATCGCTTAATTGCAGCAGCGGTGCGTGGGCAGCCAGATTCAGCCCCAACACCAGATCGTCGCGCTGCACCGTGCCTGCGATCGGCGCTAAGTAGGTGAACTCCCCTAAGGGGGTGTCGGGCTTGGTTAGCGCCTGAATCTGTGCGTCGGTCATGCCGATGGCGATCAGCTCTAACTGCCGAGTTTGCACATCAATCCGCGCTTGGCCAAAGCGGCTGGCGCTGATCGCTTGGCTGCCTAACTGCTGCACCCGTTGCCATTCCGCCAGCGCCAGCAAGTACGCGCCCTGCGCTTGCGCCAACTCACTGGACGCTAAGCGAAACAGCGGCTGCCCCGCCTGCACGCTGGCACCGGCGTTGCTGTAACGGGCGATCACTCGGGCGCTGATAGGCAACGCGATCTGCACCGTTTTGGCCGGATCGGCCACCAGCTGTGCCGCCGCCCGTCCTTGAAAACGAAACTCGCTGTGCTGCGCGGCTGCCAAGCTAACGTTAGCGAGCCGTTGCTGGATCGCGGTCAGCTCTACCACCGCGTCTTCGGCGTGATCCGCTGCGGCTGACGGCTCACCGTGTTCATCGTGCTCGTCATGCTCGTCATGCTCGTCATGCTCGTCAGCAGCGAAATGCACCTTGTTGCTGTGATCATGCGCTTGCTCAGATCCCTGTTGGTGGTGCGGCTCCAGTGAAGCGGCGCTGCCGGATTGCGTCAGCCCGGCGGGGCTGCAAGTCAGTAGCAGCGTTGCCAGCAGCGCCGCGGTAATGCGATTACTTTGAGTCTTCATGGTGATTCCTTTAACGCCGATGCTGCAGCCAAGTTTCCAGCTCGCCCCGAGCCGCCAGCAACGCTAACGCCGCCTGTTGCCGCTGGGTTTGCAGCTGTGCTCCGGCACTGTGGGTGGCCAGCAACTGTTGCTGCGCTTGCACAAAATTGGGGGTGGTCAGTTCGCCGCTGCGCCATTGCTTTTGCAGCAACGCTTGGCTGCTGGCCAGCGGCTGCAGCGCCAGCTGTTGCCACTGGCCGTAGTTGCTGGACAGCAGCTGCCACTGGGCGGTTAAACTCTCTAACTCGATACTCAGCCGCTGCTGGTGCTCGCTCAGTTGCAGCTCGGCCAGCAGCAACTGTTGCTGCGCTTGTTGCAGCTCTGCTTGGCCGCGATTTCGCAGCGCCAGCGGCACGCTGATCCCCAGATTGAGGCTTTGCTCGTTGCCGCTGTGTTTGACCCCTATCGACACGGTGGGATCCCACTGCTGCTGACCTTGGGTTAGTGCCATTTCAGCACGGGCGATCTGCACCGCTTTGTAGGCGGGCTGCAACGCAGGCAACCGTGGTGATATGGCGGTCGGCCCGCTTGGCAGCGAAATCTCATCCAGTTGGATTGGCAGCTGCCATAAGCTGCTGCCCAAGGCTTGCAACTGCCCTTGCTGCTGCAACAACGCTTGTTGGCTGTGACTGCGCTGAGCCAACAGCCGCGCTTGCTCTAGCTGCAGCAGCTGCAGATCCAGCGGAGCGACGTCGCCAACCTGCACTTTTTGGCGGGTCTGCTGCACCAGAAGCGCGAATTGCTGTTGCTGCTGGGCATGCCAGTTGTCTTGCTGCTGCGCCAAAGCCCATTGGCTGTAATGGTTGAGCAGTTGCAGCAACAGTTGATTGCGCTGCAACTGATGGCTGGCCTGCGCCTGTTGTGCTTGCAGCTGCGCCAGCCGCGTTTGCAGGCCGCGCTTGTCAGCCCAATCAATGGTTTGGCTGATCCCAAGCTGGTACTCGGCGGCGCCATCGCCGCCCATGTTTTCCACTTCAGCAGCCAGTTCAGGGTTGTACAGCGCTTGGCTGGCACGGTTTACGGCGAACTGTTGCTGCTGCAAAGCCGCAGCGGCGCTTTGCAGTTGCGGCAACTGTTGCAGCTGCGCCAACACCAATTGCGGCCAGCTGGGTACCGGCTCGACGGCATTCGGCTCGGGCGGAAGAGGCGCGGCAGCCACAGGCAGTGTTAAGCCAACGCTTAACGCCCAAGCCACCGCTTTAAAACGGGTTTTCATAATTTTGATCCTGGATCACGCCACGAAAGGCGCAGAAAGACGGCAGTGACTGCACGCAGCCACAACGGCAACAGCAGGATCAGGCTGTAGGAGGGGGAGACAGCTGGGGTAAATTGGGTGGGCTGTAGACTAAGGCCACGGCTGGGTGCATTAAGGTTGGCACCGCGATGGCGCTGCGAAATGCCGTCAACACGGTATACACAGCATGGTGGCAGCCGCACTGGGCGCACAGCTCAACGTCATTGGCGTGGGGATCGGCGCTGTTGGGTTGATCCAGATGGATCACGTTACTGGCATGAACTTGGTCGGCGTTGGCCACAGCGTCGCCGTGGCGATCCAAACTGGCACTGCCAAGCTGACCCACTATCACCAACATCAAAACCGCAATCCATTGCCGCACTGTTCTTTTTTACCCACCCAAGTTGTTAACATTCGCACCATACGCAGCCAACAGTTTGCCGTCAATACGTGAGCAACGTCACCGTTATCGCACCATGTAACGACGGTGAACGGGCTCGGGTTTGAGAGCGGGGCTTGGGGTTAAGCGTGAATTAACGAGGCATGGTGACGGCCTGCGTGTTGGAAACACCATTAATATTTATTATCAAATTAACAACACCTGATAATTTCAAAAGATAATTGGCCCGCCCTACACTGGCTCCATCAACGCACTGGAGCTTACATCATGCACAACAAATCGTTTCCTCGTACTTTTTCACACATTGGCATTTCGGTGCCGGATCTCGCCGCCGCCGTGACGTTTTACACCGAAGTCATGGGCTGGTACGAGATCATGGCACCGGCCACGGTAACCGAAGACGACAGCGCCATTGGGGTGATGTGTAATGACGTGTTCGGCCCAGGCTGGGGCAGCTTTAAAATCGCCCATTTGGCCACCGGCGATAAGATTGGCATCGAGCTGTTCGAGTTTCCCAATGCCGAAAACCCAGCGGATAACTTCGAGTTTTGGAAAACCGGTGTGTTTCACTTTTCGGTGCAAGATCCCGACGTTGAAGGCTTAGTCGAGAAGATCCTCGCCGCCGGTGGCAAGCAGCGCATGCCGATCCGCTATTACTATCCGGGCGAAAAGCCGTACCGCATGGTGTACATGGAAGATCCCTTCGGCAACATCGTTGAGATCTACTCCCACAGCTACGAGTTAACCTACTCGAGCGGCGCTTATTAACCCCCCGCGGGCCTCAATCCCAATCAAAACGGCCCCCCCCTTGGGGTGCCGTTGCGGTTGCATGCTGCGGGGGAGCCGGTGCCGTTATTGCTGCGCTAACTGAGTTAGGTGCTTGGCGATCGCCATCATCCCCGTTAACGCAACGCCGCCTTCACTTTCCGCTTGGCTGTTGTAGTTGGTGTTGGTGTTAACGTCGTAGCTGTAAAGGGTGCCATCTTTGGCGCGGATCACCTCGATGCCCGCCACATCAATGCCGCTATCGGCCAAAAACTGCAGGTGTTTTTTGATGATCGGCTCGGCGGCAAAACCATGATTGATGCGGAATTTGTTCTGCGGCTGCTCGCCCACGGGGCAGAAGCTATCGCCAATGCTGCACACGTCTGCCGGACACAGCTCGAAGCCTTGCTCGGTGGAAACATCGACCGCGTAGATAAATTCGCCGCCAACGTATTCGCAACGGGTAATGAACGGCTCTGCCGCTTCAATGTACTGCTGCAACAACCAGATCCCATCCAGCGGCTGTTCGTCGCTGTTGCTGCCAAGGTGCGCGGCCAGCGCGGCCAAGGTATCGAACTTATGCACCCCTAAGCCTTTGCCACCCCGGTTCGGTTTTAGGATCAGCGGCCATTGATCAAAGTCTTGGGCGGCAGCCACTAGGTTTGCTTCGCCCACCACTGCCCGAGTTTTCGGGGTACGGATGCCAGCGCGTTCTAAGGCGGCGTACTGCGAAACTTTGCACACTTCCAAATAGAGCGCATCAGTGCCATTGACCACGGTGCGATGGTGTTGCTCTAACCACGTCAGCGCCATGCGGGTCAGTTCTGGGGCAAAGCGGTGGCCCCGAGTGTGGGACGAGGCGCTCATGCGGTTGTAATACACCGCATCCGCTGGCACTTGATCCAGTGCAACGGCACCGGTATCCACAAACCATTCGTTGGCGTTTACGCCCAGTTCAGCAAAGGCTTGATGCAGCGGCACAACCCATTCTGGGTTTTCGTGCATCACGTAAATTGGTTTCATCGCGGTACTTCCTGTGGTGTCGAAGCGTCGATTACAGCACAGCCACCTTGGCTTTGCCCAAACGAGAAACTCGATTGACTGGCGCCGTTACTTTTTGCAGCTGCCACCACAACAATCGCCACTGGGGCGCCGTGCTGCCATCACCTTAACCAAAAAAGCCGCCCCAATAGCACTGGCCAGCGCCAGTTGCGGCCACCCTGCCCACCACAACAGCAACACCCAAGCCAGGGCACCGACAGCCACCCAGTAATGCGTTTTCATCTTGTTTGTATTCAATCTTAGGAACGATGGCCGATGATAACCCGTCACCTAAGTTTGGCAACGGCGCGTTAGCGCAGTAGCTTAGAGCGCGAACCCACAGCAAGGAACGCGGCATGACCACCATCAACTCAACCATAACGGCCGCCTTAGTGGCGCTGCTGTTGCTGCTTAGCGCCAGCGCGGGGGCAACGCTAAACAACAGCAAGTTACCCGCGATCAAAGCCCTGCAAGTACACAACCCTCACCTGCTCAGCAGCGGCTTGCCGATGCCAGCGCAATTTACCCAACTCGCCGAGGCTGGGGTAACGGTGATCATCAATTTGATCCCCACAGACAACCCCAACGCCTTAAACAACGAAGCCGAACTGGCGCACGCGGCGGGGCTGAAGTACCACCAGATTGATGTGGATTGGCAAGCCCCCAGCGCCGCCAATTACGACGCCTTTGCCGCGTTGATGCAGCAACACCAAGACAGCACCATCTTGGTGCACTGTCAGGCGAACTTTCGCGCTTCGGCTTTTGTTTATCTGTACCAGCTGCAGCAACAGGGCGTAGACGATCTCAGCATCTTGGCCCCTTGGGGGGATCTGCAGCAGCGTTATCAGCAGTACCCGCAGTGGCGCGAGTTTATCGATTTTATCCGTACACGGACGGAGTAAGGGCTTTTTGCTTGAGCATAAAATCAACGAACGCCTGTGCCACAACCGACAGGTGGTTGCGGCTGGGATAAACCAGATCGTAGGCACCTAAAAACGGTGGTGTGTCGGCAAACAGGCGCACCACGCGGCCGGATTCAATCATCTCCTGACAGGCGCTTTCATCCAACAGCCCGATCCCTTGGCCGTGCAGCACCGCCTGCGTCAGCAGTTCTAGGGTATTCACCAATAAGGTGCTGTTTTGCAGCAACGAGGGGGCCAACTCCCCCAGTGGCCCATTCCGCATGACGGTGCCATCGGGCAGCCTAAATCGCACCAAACGGTGCTGAGCTAATTCGGCCATGGTGTGCGGCTGGCCATGCAGACGCAGATAATCCGCCGAGGCAAAGTAGCTCAGCTGGGCGCTCAACAAGCGGCGCACCACAAAGCGACCATCAAGCGGATTGGGGCCGTTGATCTGAAACGCCACGTCCACTTGATGCTGGACAATGTCATCGTGCGTGGCACTGCAGCGCAGCTCTATGTTCACTTTCGGGTGCAGCTGAGCAAACTCAAAAATCAGCTCTTGCACCGGATCCGAGGCGGGCATCGGCAGCAACTGAATACGCAGCTGCCCTTCCAATTCATCCGGTACGGCGGTGATCGCCTCAACCGCCTGTTGCAGCTGCTGCACAATCGGTTTGGTGCTTTGATAAAAGCGACTGCCGTTTGGGGTAAGACTCAGCCGCCGAGCGTGGCGATAAAACAGCGCCACCCCAAGCTGTTGCTCTAACTGCTGTAGACGACGGCTTAAATGGGATTTAGGCCGTTCAAGCCGTTGGGCTGCCTGCACCAAGCTGCCGCTTTCGGCGATCAGGTGAAACACGCGCAGATCGTTATCGTTCATTAACCCTCCTCAGATCAGGCGGGGGACTATAACCGCCTTTCACCCCAACATCGTTGCAAATATTGCAACTCTAAATTGCAAACAAGCCAGTTTATTGAACGTTAAAAGCCACGTACCCTTGCCACTCTTTCTCGCTAGGAGCGTACTGATGGCGCTGATATTACTGTTTTGGTGGCACAGCGAAACCGTGCCGATGCAACCGCCAGTGCCGCCAACCACCCCATCGTGGTTTGAACAACACGCTCTGCGTTAACCGATTTTTGCCGAGATCCACTGCGGCGCTCACTGGGCTACTCATCAACCGGCCCAGATTTTTTTTCGATAAAACCAAAACGGATGGCCAAGGCCATCCGTTTGCGGTGCAAGTTGCATCCGTTGCTTAGGGTTGTCGCTACGCCGCCTCTACTTGGCGGTACAGCCAGCGGTTACGGAACGCCAAACTAAACCAGCGCAACGAATGGCTGATCAGCGCAGTCACCACGATGGCAAACACCAGTCGTCCCCAAAATAGGTAGACCAGATCGCCGCCGGTCACGGTCATCAGCAACATGTCTTCAATCACTCCGTGCAGCAGGTTCAGCAGCAGCACCGCTGAAAACAGATCCTGTTTCGAGATCCGCCCCGCCTTGGCTTCTTGCACCATTAAACCGCCGCCGTAAGCCAAGCCAATGGTGATCCCCACCATCGCTAAACTGGTGGCTTGTTTGCCAATCCCCATCAATTGCAGCAACGGGCTCAGCAGCTTCGTCAACAGCGCTTCAATCCCCAGCAGGTTGAGGATCCGCAGCGCCAGCAGCAACCCAAAGATGATCACCGCGATCAGCGCGAGGTTTTCAATTTGCTGCTGGGCCCACTCCAGCAGATCCGCCGGCGGGGGGGTGGACTGCCACAACAGCTGCGCGGTTTCTTGGCCGCTGCCGGTAAACTGGTAGTAGTGCATGGTTAGCCACGCCAACAACAAGCCGCCGCCCAAACGGCTGACTAAAATGGCCGCCCAGCTCATCCCCGCTTGGCGTGCAATCGCCCCTTCAATCGGCAAGCCGTGCGCCACTAAGCTCAGTACAAAAAGGGTGGTCATCTGCGCCACATTCAGTGACACATCAGCCGACACCAGCACCACCATGCCGCCATACATGTTGGTTAACAGCGTTGTTGCCCACACCAACCCCATTTCACCGGGCAAACCAATGCTGCCCATTAACGGTGATAACGCCTGCGCCAGCAGTTCAATCGCACCGCATTCTTGGGCGATTTTGATCAGAATTAGGATCGGGATCATGACCCGAAACAGGTTGCGGCAAACTTGGCCGACATCAATGAACAGTTGTTTGAAAAATAGGGCTAGCGCGGCCACGGGGGCTCCAAAATAAAGCTGAATACAGGGGGATAAAAGACAGACAAATAGTAGAGAAGCGCCAAGAAATTTAAATCGCAAAAACAGCAATAATGACGAAATAAATTTTGTATATTTCACCTGTAGTTAATTTTATTAAGTTTTGAGGCCAGTAATGGAATTAGATCGAATCGACCGACGCATTTTAATAAAACTGCAACACAACAATCGCATGACCAATGCCGATTTGGCCGCCGAGGTCGGGCTGTCTCCACCGGCTTGTTTGAAACGGGTAAAGCGGTTGCGCGACGAAGGGGTGATCATTGGCGATAAATCGTTGCTGAACCCAGAACTGATCGGCAATAAGTTAACGCTGATTGTGTCGGTCGAGATGGACCGCGATCGCGGCGAGATTTATCAGCAGTTTCGTAAGTCGATCATGAACACCCCGGAAGTAACCCAGTGCTACCAGATCTCCGGCTCCTACGACTTTATGTTGGTGATCTGCGTGGCCGACATTCAAACCTACGAAAATTTTGTTGAGCGAGTACTTCGCAGTGATTTCAACATCCGTAAATTCCACACGGCGGTGTGCATGCGGACAGTAAAGTTTTCCACCGAATACCACTTCAGCGAGTAACGCCTTTTGCGCCAATTTTGGCGCTGGCAAGCCAGTTAACCATCACATATGATTGAAGTTATCAATTTCAATTCAGCCCAAAATATGATGACCGATCGTTACGTTCTTGCCCTAGACCAAGGCACCACTTCCAGCCGCGCGGTGCTGTTTGATCAGCAAGGACAAGTGGTTGGCAGCGCCCAAAAAGAGTTTACCCAACACTACCCCCACAGTGGCTGGGTTGAACACGACGCCATGGAGATCTGGGCGGGGCAACGCGCGGTCATGACCGAAGTGCTGGCACGCTGCCACGTAAAGCACAATCAGGTGGCGGCGATTGGCATCACCAACCAGCGCGAAACCACGGTGATTTGGGATGCCGTCAGCGGTGAACCAATCCACAACGCCATTGTGTGGCAGTGCCGCCGCACCACCGAACAATGCCAGCAGCTGAAAGCCCAAGGGCTGGAAGAACACGTGCGCCACACCACCGGCTTGGTGATCGATCCCTATTTTTCCGCCACCAAAATTGCCTGGCTGCTGGACAACGTTGATGGCGCCCGTGAACGCGCCGAACGGGGCGAACTGCGCTTTGGCACCATCGACAGCTGGCTGCTGTGGAACCTGACCGAAGGCAAGGTGCACGCCACCGATCACAGCAACGCCGCCCGCACCATGCTGTACGACATCCACAACCACTGTTGGGACATCAAACTGCTGGAAGCGTTAGACATTCCGCTCAGTTTGCTGCCGCAGGTAAAACCCAGCCAATCGTTGTTTGGCCACGCCCAATTGGGGCCAACCACGGTGCCCGTGGCGGGCATGGCCGGCGATCAACAGGCGGCGCTGTTTGGCCAGCAATGTGTGGCGCCGGGCATGGCCAAAAACACCTACGGCACCGGCTGCTTTTTGTTGATGCACACCGGCACCAAACCGGTGCTCTCAAGCCACGGCTTAATCACAACCCTAGCCTGCAGCACTGACGATGAGATCCCCTACGCCTTGGAAGGTTCGGTGTTTATGGGCGGTGCCTGTGTGCAGTGGTTGCGAGATGAATTGGGCTTGGTGCGCCACGCCAGCGAGACCCAAGCAATGGCGCAAGCGGTAAGCGATAACGGCGGCACCTACTTAGTGCCCGCCTTTACCGGCTTGGGCGCCCCTTACTGGGATCCCGACGCCCGCGGCGTGTTGGTTGGCTTAACCCGTGGCAGCAACCGCAACCACATTGCCCGCGCTGCACTCGAAGCCATTGCCTACCAAACCGACGATCTGCTGCAAGCGATGCAGCAAGACGCCGAGCTCACCCTCACCGAACTGCGAGTGGACGGCGGTGCGGTCGCCAACGATTTCCTGATGCAGTTTCAAGCCGACATCAGCGCCACTGCGGTCACCCGGCCCAGCAACAACGAAACCACCGCCGCTGGCGCCGCCTATCTGGCCGGATTGCAGGTGGGATTCTGGCCAGATCGCCGTGCCTTGCAATCGCTCAACCCAGCAGAACGCCAGTTTCAGCCGCAAATGGCGCAATCGCAACGGCAGCAACTGCAACAAGGCTGGCAACAGGCATTGGCCCAGTGCCGCTTAAAATAGATGCGCGAAAATTGAACCGCCTCGCAAACCCAAAATCTGGGGCGCGCTAGGCTAGTACTCAGGTTGATGTGGACGCCCTCGCTACGGCGTTTTGGGCGATAAAATCAGGGAAAGTAAACCGCCATAATCAAGCGACGTTATCAGGATGCTGCGTTGGTCACAGGCTGACCGTCTAAACTTGACGCTGGATCAACAGACTCTTAATTTCAGCCGGTTAGGTGAATTCTCAGATATTAGGGTGGGTCATTAGTGGCACAACAGAACGGTTTGACCAGCGCCATTGCGCGGTTGCAGTTGCGGCTACAGCAACTGGCTCACACGCGCCCGCCTAGCCGCTGCATGCAACTGCTGGAATCAGTCGAGGCACCGCCGCTGTTGGCGTGGCTGGCCAGCCAACAGCAATACCCCAAGATCTACTGGCGCGGCCGCCGCGATGGCGAGCAGATTGCGGCCATTGGCGCCGCCCAAGATCATCACCTGCAACAGATGCCCGATGGCGAGCAGCTGGATCAGCTGTACGCCAGTTACCTGCGCTCCGATCCCGACAAACTGCTGCGGCTGTATGGCGGCGTGGCCTTCGATCCAGACCAGCCCGCTTGGCAACACTTTGGCCAAGCTCGCTTTGTCTTGCCGCGCTTAGAGATCCGCCAACAGGGCGAACAAGGGCAGCTGCTGCTGACCCTAACCGCCGAAGATTGGGACGACCAATTTGCGGCCGCCAAGCTGGCACTGGCACAGATCGCCCCGATTAAGCCGTTGCCGCCGTTGGCTCCGGCCCATGTGCTCAGCCAAACCCAGCACCCCAATCGCAGCCGTTGGCAAGATCTGATCGAGCAGGTCACCAACCCCAATTTTGTTGCCGACACCCCCAAAGTGGTGCTGGCACGGGAAACCCAACTGCACAGCAATACCCTGCCCAATCCGTGGACGGTCTTGCACAGCTGGGGGTTACTGAATCCCAGCAGCTATCAGTACGGGTTTCAATTTACCTCGGAACACAGCTTCATCAGCTGCTCGCCCGAGCGCCTGTATCACCGCCATGGCCGAGAACTGTCGACCGAAGCGTTGGCAGGCACCACCACCCGTGGCTTTACCGATGCCGAAGACGATGCCTTGGCCGATGCGCTGCTGCAAGACGGCAAGAACAGCCACGAAAATCAGCTGGTGCGTGAACACATTGAGCAGCAACTGCTGCCACTGTCGGAATACGTTGGCGCCGAAGAAAGCCCAACCGTATTGAAGCTCAACCACATTCAACACCTGCATCGCGACATTCGGGCAGAGCTAAAAGCCGGCGTAAACGACCTGCAATTGCTGCAAGCGTTGCACCCAACCCCTGCAGTGGGCGGCTTACCACGGGCAGCGGCGATGAACTTTATCCGTCAACGGGAAGGGTTTGAGCGCGGCTGGTATGCCGGGGCTTGTGGCTTTTTAGGCGCCAACGAAAGTGAATTTTCGGTGGCGATCCGCAGCGCCCGTTTTCAGCCTGGGCAGGTCACTCTGTTTGCCGGTGCGGGCATTGTGTCGGGATCGGTTGCCGCCGATGAATGGCAAGAACTGAATAATAAATTAACCACCGTACTGGGGATCCTCAACGGACTATGACCCACAGCGCCGATCTGAACCTGCTGTGGGCGGAACTGATTGTGACCGAGCTGCACCGCCTTGGTGTCCGCCACATCTGTCTCGCCCCTGGCTCTCGCTCAACCCCGCTTACCATGGCAGCGGCGGCCCACCCAACCCTGTGTCGCCACACGCATTTCGACGAACGCGGCTTGGCCTTCATGGCGCTGGGGCTGGCAAAATCCAGCCATGCGCCGGTGGCGATCATCACCACCTCCGGCACGGCCGTTGCCAACCTCTACCCCGCCATCGTCGAGGCCGCGCAAACCAACATACCGCTGGTGATCCTCAGTGGCGATCGCCCACCCGAGCTGATTGATTGCGGCGCCAACCAAGCCATTGTGCAACCGGCCATCTTTGCCGATTACGCCAGACGCTTGGATCTGCCTGCCGCCGATCTGAACCTGCCCCCGCAGGCGCTGTTGGCGCAGCTGGATCACGCCATGGCGGATCTGCAGCAACCGCTGCACATCAACTGCATGTTCCGCGAGCCGCTGTACCCCGATGGCAGCCGCAGTGATTTCAGTGACTACCTCGCGCCGATAGCCCAGTGGCAGCAAGATGAGCAACCGTGGCAACACCTGCCCGCGTTGCAGCAACACGCCTTACCAACCCCGGCACAGCTGCAGCACTTGGCCCAAGGCAAAGGGGTGATTGTGGTGGGCACCTTGGGCCCAGAACAGCAGCCACAACAGTTACTGCAACTGGCCAAACAACTCGGCTGGCCGATATTGGTTGACGCCCAATCGCAGCTGCGCCAGCACCCCGATGTGATCAACCACATCGATCAGCTGTTCCATCTGCCCAATGCCAAGCGGATCTTGGCGCAAGCCGATACCCTGCTGTGGTTTGGCAGTCGCTTGCTCTCCAAACGGTTACTGCAATTTATCGATCAACAGCCGTGGCGCACCTTGTGGCACTGCCTGCCGCAGCGGCGCAATCTGGATCCAAGCCACCTGCGGAAAACCAGCTTCTGTGGTGACATCAGCGCCTTTGCCAGCCTGCCCTGGCCAAGCTCAGCACAGGCGGATTGGGCTGCTGCCCTTTACCCGTTAAATCAGCAATTAGAGCAACACTTTAGCCAGCACCAACAGGGGCGCTTAACCGAGATGGCGGTGGTACGCAGCCTCTCGTGCTATGCCGATCAACGCCACAATCTGTTCATTGGTAACAGCCTGCCAATCCGCTTGTTTGATCTGCTCGCCGCCGTTAAAAACGAGGCCGCAACGGTGTTCACCAACCGCGGAGCCTCCGGCATCGATGGCCTGATCGCCAGCTGTTGTGGGATCAGCCGTGGCAACGGTAAGCCAACCATCATGCTGATTGGCGACATCTCTGCACTGCACGATCTCAACTCCTTGGCGTTGGCTCGCCACAGCAGCCAACCGCTGCTGATCATCGCACTCAATAACGACGGCGGCAGCATCTTTAATATGCTGCCGGTGGCGGATGAACAGCTAAAACAGGATTACTACCGTCTTGGCCACGGCCTCAATTTTGCCCACGCAGCCAAGCAGTTTGAACTAGGCTACCAGCAACCCCAAAGCCTGACTGAGTTTACCGAACAGATGCACAACGCCATCAACGGCACCGGCGCAACCTTGATTGAAGTTGTGGTGCCAGCGGATGAATCCGCCCAGATGATCAAAGCTTGCGCGGCGCAGCTTCGTGGCTAAGCGACTGCATTGTCGCCGCTGGGGCGACCAAACCAAGCCAACCTTGGTGCTGCTGCACGGTTTCATGGGCAGCAGCTTAGAGTGGATCCCCTTTGCTGAGCCATTGGGCAAGCGTTGTTATTGCCACGCCTTCGATCTGCCCGGCCACGGCCAAAGCAGCCAGGTTCAGGTGGAAACCAGCCCCGCCTTTGAGGAAGTGGTCGATCTGCTTCTTGCTCAGATCCCAGCGGGTTCCTTTCACCTATTTGGTTACTCTCTGGGTGGGCGCATTGCCCTGCACATTGCCCAACGCTGCCCCGAACGATTGTTAAGCCTAACCTTGGAATCCGCCAATCGCGGCATCCTCACCGAAGCGGGCAAAAAGGTGCGACTGCAAGATGATCAGCAATGGCAACAGCTGATGGCCACGCAAGGAATGGCGGCGTTTCTGCAGCAATGGTATCAACAGCCGGTGTTTGCCGACATGAGCAACGAACGCCGCCAAAGCATGATCATCCAACGCCAAGGCAACAGCCCCAGTGCCTTAGCCGCCATGTTTTTAGGCACCAGTATGGGCCATCAACAAGATATGGCGCAGCTTGCCGTACCCACCCTGTTGATGACCGGTGATCGCGACAGCAAATACACCCAGATGGCGCAGCAGTGGCCCAGCGATAAGTTGCAGCACCGGCTTATCGAACACGCGGGCCATAACATCCACGCCCACCAGCCGGGGGAGTTTCTTGCTACACTGCTGAGCCAACTTACTTGAACAGCAGCAGCCATGAGCGAGATCGAACTCAGTCGCCAACAAAAACAACAGATTGCCACCGAGCTACAACGCTATTGTGAGCGTGAATTTGAACTCGATATCGGTCAGTTTGAGGCGGAATTTCTCCTCGATTTTATGGTGAAATTGGTGGGGCCCGAGATCTACAATCGCGCCCTAACCGATGCCGCCGCTACGATGGAAAATCGGCTGAATGATCTGCGCGACGATCTGTATCAAATCGAGCAGCCGAGCCAGCTGCGATGATCCCAACGGCGCTGTATCGCTACCGCAATCCCCTTGCGACCAGCCTCACCTTTGCCGGCCAAACCTTAACTCAGCGTGACGGTTTGCTGTTGAAGTTTACCCACAATGGTCACATCGGTTGGGGCGATTGCGCGCCGCTGCCGGGGTTTTCCCACGACAGCTTGGATGCCAACCAGCAGGCACTGCAGCGCTGGTGCCAACAGGGCGGCGCCATCGAATCGCTGCCCGCCGCAGCCCAGTTTGCCATCAGCAGCGGCCGCTATATGGCGCGCCAGCAGTCGCAACGGCCCTCAGCGGGCTGCGCCGCTCCGGTGCCACTATTGCACGGCAGCACGGCGCACATATTGGCTCAAGCTCAGAACAGCCAACCGCGCACCGTAAAGCTCAAATTAGCGCGCAACCCTTTGACTGAAGAGATCGCACTGGTGCAGCAGCTGCAACGCCGCCAACCAAGGCTGCGCTTACGCATCGACGCCAACCAAGGTTGGAATGTGGAACAGGCTTGCGCCTTTGCCAACGCCGTCGATCTCAGCCGCATCGATTACGTCGAAGAGCCCTGTCTGGCGCTGACCGATTCCTTGCAAGTGCATCAACGCAGCGCCATGCCATTGGCCTTGGATGAAACCACCCAACAGCCCAACTACCGTTATCAAACTCATCCAGGAGTGGTCGCGCTGGTCTTAAAGCCAACCATTCTCGGCCACATCAATAAGCTCCGCGCCATCATCAGCGCGGCGGCGGCCGATGGGGTCGCCTCGGTGCTGTCGTCCAGTTTTGAAAGCAATCTGGGGTTATTGGCGCTGGCCAGCTTGGCCGGTGAATTTACCCCTCAACATGACGCTGGGCTAGATACCCTGACTCCCCTTTACTACGATCTATGCCAGCCCAACCCGTGGATCGCTTCCCGACCACTGCTGCGTGAATCCCAACTGGAGCCACTATGGCCTTAATTCTCTGCCCGCTGCAAAGCGCCGCTCGTCGCTGGGGCGATGCCATCGCCATTGATGGTCACGGCCAGCAACTGAGTTATATGCAACTGGACAGCCGCGTTACTGGGCTGTGCAACGACTTACGCAAACAAGGGGTAAACAGCGGCGATCATGTCGGTTACTGTGCCGATAACAAAGTTGAAGCTGTGGTACTGATGTACGCTTGCTTTCGCTTAAATGCCGTTTTCATCCCACTGTCTACCCGTTTCCCTGCAGCGCAATTGCAGCAACTGCTGGAGCAGCTCAACATCCGGTTCCTATACCACGATGATGCTGCAATCAATGGCATCACCAGCCTGCAACTGCCACAAAATGACGGCGAGCAGTTGTGGCGATTTGATGCCAGCGTACCGGCAACGATGGTGCTGACCTCAGGCTCCAGTGGCCAGCCTAAAGCCGCAGTTCATAACCTGCTGCAACAGATGGCAGCAGCCGAAGGCAGCTTCGATCAAACGCCACTGACCGTTGGTGATCGCTGGTTATTGTCGCTGCCGCTGTACCACATCGGTGGCATGGCCATTCTGTTTCGCTGCTTGCTTAGTGGCGCGACCGCAGTATTGCCGCAGCACAAAGCAGCCGAAGATTGCCTGGCTCCGCAACAGATCAGCCATGTGTCGATGGTCGCAACGCAAGCCCAACGACTGTTGGCCAAATCCGATACCAGCGAGCGTGTTGCATCACTGCGAGTCGTGCTGCTGGGTGGCGGAGCAATTCCAGCCCAGTTGGCGGATCTGTTTGCCACTTACTCGCAACTGCGCGCACTCACCAGCTACGGCATGACCGAAATGGGCTCGCAGATAACCACCGGCGTAGCCAACAACCAAGGCTTAGCTGGCTTTCCATTGGCAGGGCGCCAAATACGCATCAATGAAGACAGCGATGTGATTGAAGTGAAAGGCGATTGCCTATTCATGGGCTACTACCAACGTGGGCAGTTGCAGCAGCCCTTTGATCGGGACGGCTGGTTTGCCACCAACGATCGTGGTCAGTGGATAGGCGAACAACTGAAGATCATCGGTCGCGCCGACAACATGTTCATTAGCGGGGGGGAAAACGTACAACCCGAAGCCATTGAAGCAGTAATAAGCCACTGTAACGGGGTTAAGCAGGTGATTGTGGTGCCCATCGACGACTCTGAATTTGGCCAGCTACCCGTAGCTATCGTTGCCGGAGATTACGACCAAGTCGCCCTAGAGAAGCGCTTAAATAAGAAATTAGCCCGCTTTATGCGTCCACGGCAGTTTCTCCGCTGGCCGAACAACAACGACAACACTGGCATCAAAGTGAACCGCCAAGCGATGATGCGTTACGCCCAACAACAGTTAGCCTGTTAACAACAAAAGCCCCCAACAGTGTCTGATCAGGCAGCAATCGTGTACTGATCAGACCCTTTCTGCGCCAATCCGCAATAATTATCCCAATGCCAGAAACGAAAAAAGCCCTGTCCAAAGGACAGAGCTTAATCGAAAGATGGTGCTAATACCCAGAGTCGAACTGGGGACCTCACCCTTACCAAGGGTGCGCTCTACCAACT
>NZ_CANLCI010000017.1 GCF_947489035.1 uncultured Ferrimonas sp.
GTCCCTTGCCCGCCGCCGGGCGGTCCCGGCAATGACCTTTATGCCGCAGCTCGTCATGCACAATAAGTTCAACAGCTCATTGGTGCACAGCCTTTTTTGGGGGCCAATTTTCCAACTTCGGTGGCCGCTAATCGGCGCCACTGCGGCGGCATGCGCTCGTCCCTATCCGGTAAACATTTCATCATCATGGCTGCCTTCCCCTGTTTTTCGACCGCATCAGCGCATTGACACCGCGCTGCACAGCAATTGTGCAGAACGGCGGTTCAACATGGTGCAAGTCATTGCTTTGGCTCCTCACCAAAACAATCAAGCTATTGATAAATAGTAACTTTTAATATTGGCACAACAGTTGTAACGCTCTTGGTCACACAGCATAGGGCGAGGAAACACAATGAAACTGGTTAGTGCAATCATCAAACCCTTCAAGCTCGACGACGTACGCGAAGCGATCGCCGAGTTAGGGGTAGAAGGGTTAACCGTCACCGAGGTGAAAGGCTTTGGTCGCCAAAAAGGGCATACCGAGCTGTATCGCGGCGCCGAGTATCAGGTGGATTTTTTGCCCAAGGTCAAACTGGAGATCGCCACCTCGAGCAACAAGGTGGAACGACTGATTGAGGTGATCAGCGCCGCCGCTGGCACCGGCAAAATTGGCGATGGCAAAATTTTTGTTATCGATCTGGAACAGGCGGTGCGCATTCGTACCGGCGAACTCGACGCCGAAGCCATTTAAGGAGACCTACGCCATGGAAGCAACCACCGAGTTAACCAGCACCGTTACCGAACTGCGCTTTGCGCTAGATACCTTCTATTTCCTTATCTCTGGGGCGCTGGTGATGTGGATGGCCGCAGGCTTTGCCATGTTAGAAGCGGGGCTGGTGCGTTCCAAAAACACCACCGAGATCCTCACCAAAAACATGGCGCTGTACGCCATCGCCTGCGCCATGTTTTTGCTGGTGGGCTACCACATCATGTACATCGACAACGCCGAGGGGGGCTGGCTGCCCAGTTTTGGCGGCTTAATTGGCACCCAAGCCGACGGAGCCGATCACGCTCTGGAAGCGGACTTCTTTTTTCAAATGGTGTTTGTTGCAACAGCCATGTCTATCGTCTCCGGCGCGGTTGCCGAGCGGATGAAGCTTTGGGCATTTCTGGCGTTTGCGGTCGTGTTGACCGGCTTTATCTATCCGATTGAGGGGTATTGGACCTGGGGGGGTGGCTTTGTCTCTAGCACCATCGGATTGGTGGACTTTGCCGGCTCTGGCATTGTGCACATGGCTGGCGCCGCGGCGGCAATCGCTGGAGTGCTTCTTTTAGGAGCCCGTAAAGGGAAATACAACGCCGATGGCAGCGTGAATCCCATTCCGGGCTCAAACCTGCCACTGGCCACTTTAGGCACCTTCATCTTATGGATGGGCTGGTTTGGCTTTAATGGTGGCTCGCAGCTGTTGCTGTCGGACGCCGAGAATGCCACCGCAGTGGCCAAAATTTTCGTTAATACCAACTCCGCCGCCGCCTTTGGCGCCATTGCTGCGCTGCTGCTGTGCAAGTTGATCTGGTCAAAGGCGGATCTGACCATGATCTTAAATGGTGCCTTGGCCGGCTTGGTGGCCATCACCGCCGATCCCTTATCACCGTCGTTACCGATGGCCGCAGTCATTGGCAGTTTATCCGGCGGCTTGGTGGTGTTCTCCATCGTGGCAATGGATAAGATCAAACTGGACGATCCGGTCGGCGCCATCTCGGTGCACGGCGTATGCGGCTTATTTGGCTTGATGGTGGTGCCGTTCTCGAATGCCGACGCCACCTTTGGCGGGCAGTTACTCGGCGCTGCGGTGATCTTTGCTTGGGTCTTTAGCACCAGCTTACTGCTGTGGACGGTGCTGAAGTACACCATTGGCATTCGCGTCAGCGAAGAGCAAGAGTACAACGGCATGGATGCCTCGGATTGTGGCATCGACGCTTACCCAGAGTTTGTTACGGTGAAAAGCCAGTAACCGTTCGCGCCTCAATTCAGGCACAAAAAAACCGGCGCAGTGCGCCGGTTTTTTTCGCTCAGAAGCCGGTGCTTATTTCACAAACTCTTCGCCGATCTGGATATCGCCTTTCAGGGTATCCAGCATGCCATCCAGTGCCGCTTGCTCAAAGGCACTGATCTCGCCGTATGGCAAGATGGCTTTGACGCCTTCGGTGCCCAGCTCAACCGGCTGTGCGAAGAAACGAGCGTGCTCGCCAGCGCCTTCAACGTAAGCGCACTCCACCACCCCTTGCTCGCCCTGCAGACCACGAACAACAGACAGACCAAAGCGACACGCCGCTTGAGCCATCGACAACGTCGCAGAGCCGCCACCGGCTTTGGCTTCCACCACTTCGGTACCGGCATTTTGAATGCGGTGGGTCAGGCTGGCGATCTCATCATCGCTAAACTCAACGCCCTCAATCTGCGACAGCAGTGGCAAGATGGTCACGCCACTGTGGCCACCAATCACGTTCAGCTTCACGTCAGCCACGTTCAGGCCCTTCGCTTCCGCGATAAAGGTCTCGCTGCGGATCACGTCAAGGGTAGTCACCCCAAACAGCTTGTTCTTGTCGTAGACGCCAGCGTTTTTCAGCACTTCAGCGGCAATGGCAACGGTGGTGTTCACTGGGTTAGTGATGATGCCGATGCAAGCCGTTGGCGCCACTTCCGCTACTTTGCTGGTTAAGTTGCGAATGATGCCGGCGTTGATGTTGAACAGATCGGAACGATCCATGCCTGGCTTGCGCGCAACGCCCGCAGAGATCAGCACTAGATCGGCGCCTGCCAACGCCGGGGTTGGATCTTCACCGGCAAACCCCGTGGCTTCCACTGCGGTAGGGATGTGGCTGATATCTTTGGCCACACCTGGGGTTACTGGGGCAATGTCATACAATGCCAACTTGCTGCCAGCTGGCAGGTTTAGTTTCAATAACAAGGCCAGTGCTTGACCAATCCCACCTGCGGCGCCCAATACTGCAACTTTCATCGTCGTCTCCGTATATCCATGGAAAATGTGATAATGATCACCTATCTGTGGCGCCCACCATACCCAAAGGCACTGTTATTGGCAATGACCGCCATCAATACCGCCAGCCTTGCTCTACGTACAATAATCACGCCACACCGGTTGAATTCTTATGCTTTTTATTTGAATCAGACTTGCAAAATAAGCACTGTTTATGCACCCTAAGCGCCAATCGAATAAGCAATGAAGCGCAGGTTATGAAAACAGGCAACCAACAAGACGAGCTGATCCGGGTATTCAAGTTAATCTTGAAAGAGGAACGCTTTGGCTCCCAAGGTGAGATTGTTACCGCTTTGCAGGCAGCTGGGTTTGCCAACATTAACCAGTCGAAAGTGTCGCGGATGCTGAGCAAGTTCGGCGCGGTGCGTACCCGCAACGCCAAGCAAGAGATGGTCTACTGCCTGCCGGCAGAGCTAGGCGTACCAACCGCTAACGCGCAATTGCGTAATCTGGTGCTGGATGTGGATCATAACGGCAGCATGATTGTGGTGCATGCCAGCCCCGGTGCCGCGCAACTGATCGCCCGCCTGCTTGATTCCATGGGTAAAGCCGAAGGGATCCTGGGCACCATTGCTGGCGACGACACCATCTTTATTGCGCCGGCAGACATCACTCAGCTGGAATCCACCATGCTGATGATCAAAGAGCTGTTCAACTACGTTGATTGACGCCAACCGCGCATCGGCTTAGCGGCTTTGCCTCGACCAATGTCTAATGCCGCCAACACAAAAACGCCTGACGTAAGTCAGGCGTTTTTTGGTTTTAGCACCGCGCAGTTGCTTAACGTGGCAGGTTCGCCGCCAGATCGAAGAAATCCAACGACGGCGCAAAGAACGAGGCACCGGTGACCGCTTGGGTGTAGTTCAGCAGATGGTCATGATGGCCATGGCCATCGCCGTGCACCATCGATTTCAGCATCTGTTCAAAGTGCACCGGCGTGGCACAGCAACTAATGAAGAACAGCCCCTGCTCTTTCATGTCGCCATAAGGCATGCTTTGACGCAGGATCTCCATCGACTTGCCGTTGGCGTCTTTTAAGTTGGTGCGCTTCACGTGGGCGAAAGCTGGCTTGGCCGCAGAGGGGTATTCAACGTTCTCGGTTTTGGTGCGACCAATGGTGTCTTCTTGAGTCTTTAACGACTGCTGCTGCCACAGCCCCATGTTATGCACGTAACGCTGGGTGTGGATGTAGCTGCCACCGGCAAACTCGCCTTCCCCAACCAGCGCCACTTCGCGGCGGTGGCTGCCAACAGGGTTTTCAGTGCCATCCACAAAACCGGTCAGATCGCGGTTATCCAAGTAGCGGAAGCTGCGTACCTCTTCCACCAGTTCCGCCAGCCCCGTTAAGCGGCGACACACCTCTTGCGCCGCCACGTGGTTGAAATCAACCCGGTCACTGCGCAAATGGATAAACAGATCCACCGGTTGGCTTGGGGCGTGACGATCGTCCGCCGAGAATTGAGGAAATGGGCTGAGCTGTGCTGGCCGTGATTGTGGGTACAAGTTGTCCCAGTAGTTCGCGCCAATGCCAACAAAACCATTAAAGGCGCAATCGGCATTGCGATCCGCCGATTGCTGCATCCAAGAGGCAAGCCCAGCTAATACGCTCGGCAGGGCGGCTTCGGCCCCGTCATGGGCATTAAACATCATATACAGTCCGTGCAGGTTTCCCTCGGCACAGATCCCACCTTGCTCTCTTGGCATCGCTTTGTCCTCTGAATAAAGTCACTCGGCGCTAGTGTGCGCACCGAAAAGGCATCAAGCAAGGGCGATAAAGCTAAAACGCTGATTGATCACAGCAAAACGAGTGAATGCGGTAACGCAGCTACCGCAACCCTAGCCCCTTGCGCCAGATCCAGCAGTTCCGAGCGGATCGCCAAGCGAATCGGGCCAACGTCGACTTGGTAATCACAGTAGGTGCCCGCAAAGCGGCGGGCGGTGATCACGCCGCTGCCATCATCCGCGGCAGCTAAGGTAATTTGTTGTGGTCGCAGCAGCAATTGCGCCCGATGCGAGGGCGGATAACTGAGCGGGCTGGCGCTCTTAATGGTGCCCAGTGGCGTTTCAACCGCATCAACCGCGCTGACGACCGCATCCAGATAGTTGCCGCCCCCTAAGAAGTCCGCCACAAAGCGGCTGGCCGGCTGCCGATACAGCTGTTCGGCCTGCCCTTGCTGCACCACTTTGCCGTCTTGCAACAGCGCCAGTCGATCAGCGAAGGCGAAAGCTTCCTCTTTGGCGTGGGTAACGAAGATGGCGCTGACCTGTTGCGATCGCAAGATCTGCCGAATTTCCGCCATCATCTCGCCACGCACCTGCGAATCGATGTTGGAGAAGGGCTCATCTAACAACAGCAGCTGCGGCCGATAGGCCAGAGCTCGCGCAATGGCTACCCGTTGCTGCTGGCCACCAGACAGCTGGTGAATGTAACGATCCCCTAAGCCATCGAGCCGCACCAACAACAGCATCTCGTCAATCCGTGCCATTCGCTCAGCCTTGCTCAGGCTGCCCAAGCCAAAACCGATGTTGTCGGCCACGCTCAGGTGCGGAAACAGCGCGTAGTCTTGAAAAATCACCCCGACCCCGCGCTGCTCTGGCGGCAATGAAAGCCCCTGGCCATGCAAGCTGCGCCCTTGCAGGCTGATCTCGCCCCCAACCTGTTGCTGCAACCCCGCAATGGCGCGCAGCAAGGTGGTTTTACCGCAGCCACTGGGGCCCAGCAGCGCCAGAATTTCATTGCGCTCTACCGCTAAGTCAATGCCGCTAAGCACCGCTTTGTCGTGGTAGTGACAGGTCAGTTGATTTACTTCTAAGGTGGCCATCAGTGGGTTTGTTCCAAACTTCGATTCAGCAACCAAACCGGCAGCAAGCCGGCAATCACGATCACCAGCGCCGGTAAGGCGCCCAGTTCCAGCGCCTCGTCAGAGACAAACTGGTAAACGTAGGTCGCTAAGGTTTCAAAACCGATGGGTTTCAGCAGCAGCGCCGCCGGCAACTCTTTCATCGATTCCATAAAGACGATCACCGCTGCGGTCAGCAAACCACGACGCAGCAACGGCAAGTGCACCCGCTTCAAGGTGGCGCCAGGGCCACAGCCCATGGTAGCAGCCGCCATGTCCAACGACGGGTTAATGCGTTTGTAAGACGCCTCTACGCTGCCCAGCGCCACCGCCAAAAAGCGCACCGTATAACCAAACAACAGCGCCACCATCGAGCCCGATAACACCAAGCCAGGTAAGGGTTGCGCCAGCCACTGCGCCACATCATTGATGCGGTAATCCAACCACGTCAGCGGGATCAACACACCGATGGCCAACACCGTGCCCGGCAGCGCATACCCAAAGCCCGCCAGCTGCGCAGGCCATTGTGCGACCTCAAGCCGTGCCAAAAATTGCAGCAACAACGCCACGGTGATGGTGAGCACCGCCACCGACGCCGCCACAAACAAACTGTTGCTGCTAAACTGCCAAAACTTATCCAGCTGCGCCCAATCCAGATAGGCGATGGCGTAATCCAGCAAAATGGCGGCGGGCACCGCAAAAGACAACGACAGCAGCAACACGCAGTAACCACAGGCCAGCCAACCGCGCCAGCCTCGTAAACGATAGGGGTCAAACCGTTGGTTGCTGTCGCCCCGCTGAAACAGCTTCTGCTGGGCTCGGCCTCGGCGTTCTAGGCCAATCAACAGCAGCACCCCCAGCAGCATCAAACAGGATAAGCGGGCGGCGGCACTGAGGCTACCGTAGTCCAACCAGACGTCGTATACCGCGGTGGTTAGGGTGTTCACCGCGAAGTAATTCACGGTGGCAAAATCCGCCATGGTTTCCATCGCCACCAAGGCGATCCCCACCACAATGGCTGGCCGTGCCAGCGGCAAACTGATCCGCACGAAGCTTTGCCACGGGCTGCACCCCAGAGTGCGGCTGGCCTGCATCAGGTTACCGGCTTGCTCTAGAAACGCGGTGCGCGCCAGCATAAAGACATAGGGAAACAACACCAACGCCAGCATCAGCGCCGCGCCGCCTAAACTGCGTACTTCAGGGAAGTAGTAATCGCTGGGACTGCTCCAGCCAAAGACGTGGCGCAATGCCCGTTGCACCGGTCCAGCGTAATCCAACAAATCGGTATACACATAGGCCACCAGATAAGCGGGCATCGCCAAGGGCAGCAACAACGCCCATTGCAATTGCCGTTGGCCGGGAAACTGACACATCGCCACCAGCCACGCGGCGGGCACCCCCAGCAACGCGCTGCCCAGCCCCACCAGCACCACCATCGCAACGGTGTTCGCGATGTAGTCCCCTAAAACGGAAGACGCCAGCTCGGTAAAAACCTCGCTGGCGGGGAGCAGCCCTTGCTGTAGCAGCGCCGCCACTGGCGCCAGCAACAACAAGGTGATGGCAATGCCGCTGGCGGGCCAGCGGCGACTGATCGGTTGCTTCATCGCTTACAGATCAAATTTAACCTGATCCAGCAACTTCACCGCGTCCTTGTGGTGTTCAGCCAGTTTGTATACTGGCAGGCTATCGGCTTTAAATTCGCCCCAGCTGGCAACCAGCGCCGATGGTTTCACCGCAGGGTTGACTGGGTATTCCATGTTGGCTTCCGCGTACATCTGCTGCGCCATTGGCCCAGACAGGAATTCCAGCAGTTTCACGGCGGCTTCTGGTTGCTTCGCATGCTTGGTTAACACCGCACCGGATACGTTAACGTGGGCACCGCGGTTCGCTTGGTTAGGGAAGTTGATTGCCACTTGATCCGCAAAAGGCTTCTGCTTGGGATCGCTCAGCATCTTGCCGAAGTAGTAGCTGTTGCCAATGGCGTAATCACACACCCCTTCGGCTACCGCTTTGATCTGAGCGCGATCGTTGCCCTGTGGCTTACGCGCTAAGTTGGCCTTCACCCCTTGCAACCAAGTGCGGGTGTCGGCTTCACCGTGGTGTGCGATCATCGACGACACCAAGGCGATGTTGTAGGCGTTCTTACCAGAGCGCGTACAGATCTTGCCTTTGAACTGGGGCTGAGCCAGATCTTCATAGCTGAGAGCAGCCTCACCCACCCGTGCTTTGGAGCTGTAGACGTTACGTACCCGTACGGTAAGCGCAAACCACTGGTTATCGGGATCGCGATATTGCGCTGGCAGGTTGCGATTCAATACGTCGCTTTCAACTGGCTGCACCAAATCCATCGCCACTAGGTTAGCCAAACGTGAGATGTCGGTTGTCAGCATCACGTCCGCTGGCGTCAACTTACCTTCGCGCTTTAGGCGTTCATCCAAGCCTTTTTTCGCAAACACCACTTCGGTGTTGATGCCGGTTTCAGCGGTGAATTTTTCCAACATTGGTTCAATCAAAAACGGCTGGCGGTAGGAATAG
Organism: uncultured Ferrimonas sp.; assembly: GCF_947489035.1. Classification (GTDB taxonomy): domain Bacteria; phylum Pseudomonadota; class Gammaproteobacteria; order Enterobacterales; family Shewanellaceae; genus Ferrimonas. Next base: position 8,417 of record NZ_CANLCI010000017.1, read on the forward strand.
ATGGTAACGGTAGGGGCGGCTTGGGCCACGGCAGTAACCATTAAGGCGGCTGCAGCTAGTAGACGACGCATTGGAGCTCCAATATGCAAATGGTAATAGTTCTTCTTTAGAATAGTATCCACTTAATGCAGCAGCAACAAGCCGCTAATGGCTAAATTGTATGCGTGCGCGCACAAAAACGGCACCTTTCGGTGCCGTTGTTTGTCCAATGAATAAGACAGTTACAGTGCTGACTCCAACTCTGGCAGCACATCAAACAGATCCGCCACTAAGCCGTAGTCAGCCACTTGGAAGATAGGGGCTTCTTCGTCTTTGTTGATGGCGACGATGATCTTGGAGTCTTTCATTCCCGCCAAGTGCTGAATGGCACCGGAGATCCCCACGGCGATATACAGGTTCGGTGCAACGATTTTGCCGGTTTGGCCAACCTGCATGTCGTTCGGCACAAACCCCGCGTCGACGGCAGCACGCGACGCACCAACGGCGGCACCCAGCTTGTCGGCAATGCCATCGAGCAAGGCGAAGTTGTCGCCATTACCCATACCGCGACCGCCAGAGATGATCACTTCCGCCGCAGTCAGTTCTGGGCGATCCGACGCCGCCAGTTGCTCAGACACATACTGAGAGACATCGGCGTTGTGCTCGCCCTCAATCGCTTCAATGCTGGCGCTGCCACCGCTGGCGGCAACCGCATCAAAACCGGTGCCACGCACGGTGATCACTTTGATGGCATCCGCCGATTGCACGGTGGCAATGGCATTACCGGCGTAAATGGGGCGGGTAAAGGTATCGCTGCTCTCAACCGAGATGATGTCGGAGATCTGGTTGACATCCAGCAGTGCGGCTACCCGTGGCAGCAAGTTTTTACCGATGGTGGTGGCGGGCGCCAAGATGTGGTGAAAACCGGCCCCAAGCTCTGCCACCAACAGGGACACATTCTCTGCCAGCTGATGTTCATAACTGGCTTTATCCGCCAGCAGCACCTTGGCAACCCCTGATACCTGCGCGGCTTGCTCGGCCACCGCCTGACAGCCCGCACCGGCAACCAGTACGGTTACGTCGTTACCAATGGCAGCAGCAGCGGCCACGGTGTTTAAAGTCGCGGGCTTCAGCTCAGCGTTATCGTGTTCTGCAATAACCAATGTGGTCATGGTTCAATTCCTTCTGAGTTAGCCGATTACAGCACTTTGGCTTCGGATTTAAGCTTCTCTACCAGCTCGGCAACCGAACTGACCTTCACCCCAGCACTGCGCACCGGTGGCGTGGTCACTTTCAGTGTGGTCAGCTGTTGGCTTACGCTAACGCCCAAGTCATCTGGGGTGGTGACCGCCAGTGGCTTGCGCTTGGCCTTCATGATGTTGGGCAGCGACGCGTAACGCGGCTCGTTCAAACGCAGATCGGTGGTAACAACCGCTGGCAGTTTCAGTGCCAAGGTTTGCATGCCGCCATCCACTTCGCGGGTCACGGTGGCTTGGCCATCGGCAACCACCAGTTCGGAAGCGAAGGTGGCCTGTGCCATGCCAGACAGTGCCGCCAGCATCTGCCCAGTTTGGTTGTTGTCCGAATCGATCGCCTGCTTACCCAACAACACCAAACCCGGCTGTTCTTGCTCAACCACCTTGTGCAGCAACTTGGCAATAGAGAGCGGATCCGGCGCTTGAGCGACATCCACTTGAATGGCGCGATCGGCCCCCAGTGCCAAGGCCGTGCGAAGCTGCTCTTGGCAGGCTTTATCACCAATGGAGACCACCACAATTTCATCCGCCACGCCTTTTTCTTTCAGGCGCACCGCTTCTTCTACGGCAATTTCACAAAAAGGGTTGATGGCCATTTTGGTGTTGGCCAGATCCACGTCGGTGTTATCCGCTTTCACGCGAACTCGCACGTTGTAATCAATCACGCGCTTAACTGCGACCAGTACTTTCATTACGTCCACCTGCTGTTGGCGATGCATCCATTGCATCCAGTGAAAGCCATTGTGTGAGCTGGCGCACACTTTGCCAATGACCGAAAAGGCCAAGCTAATAGACCAGATCGGCCATGAGCCCATCACGGCTGCGACTTTAGTTTAGGTTTTAAAATCGAATGAGAGGTCGGTAAGTGAACAGGCACTAACCCTGATAGTCAGCTTAGAATGGTATTCCTGAACTCACCTGGGGTTTGTCCGGTCCACTGTTTAAAGGCACGAATGAAGGGGCTGGGATCTTCAAATCCGACCAGTGTGGCCACGTCATGAATAGACAATTCAGGACAATTTAAGTAATCGAGCGAGGCTTCATAACGACATTGGCTTTTCAATTGAGAGTAATTTAAGCCCTCGTTCGCCAAATGACGCCGCAGTGTACGCGCCGACATCCCTTCCATTTTTGCCATCTGCTCAAGGCTGGGCAACGCGCGGCTGAAGTCGCGCCCGAATCGCGCCCGAATGCGAGCACTGATGGACTGATCGCCATTCACCATCACCACCAATTGGTGCGGTGCGGTTTTTAAAAAACCGCGCCAAGCGGCTTCCGATTGCACCAGTGGCCGCTGCAACCAACTGCGGGGAAACCAGAAACAGTTTTCTTGCTGCCGAAACTGCAATGGGCATTGAAACAGCAGTTCATAATCCTGGGGGTTGGGCTGGGGCGCAAAGGTGAAGCTGGCTTGCGCCAGTGGCAAGCGGCAGCCGATCATCCAGCTAATAAAGTGGTGCCAGATCGACAGCGTGGTGCGGATCAACGCCGGTGAGCGGTTTAACACCACCTGCTCGATGATCTCATTGGGCAGGCTGTTGAGCGGCCGAAAATGAAAACGCACCAACTCACCTTCAATGGTGATGCTGGGTTTGATGGTTGGCCCTTTGCAAATCTCGTAAAAATCGCTGCAGCGATGCAGTGCGGTTTCCAAATCGTTGCAGTGTTCGATGGCGTAACACATCATGCGAAAAGTGCCGCTGGGGATCTTACCGCCGGTCAGCATGCCAAATTGTTCATCTTGCAACAGCTCGGTTAGGCGTTGAAATAAGCGCGCAAACTGCATGACCGGAAACTGCTGCTGCTGCAACTGCTCGGGGCTGATCCCCACCGATTGCAGTAATTCGGGCACGTCGTACCCCTGCTGCTGGGCGTGGCTCAGTAAACTTTCGATGTACTCGGTCGAAATGCTTTGCCCTTTGCTGATCGCCACTCCTTGGCCTCCTTGCTATTGCGCTAACTGGGTTAAGGTGCGTGCCACCGCAGCCTGCAGGCAGGGGTTCACCTTCCAATGTTGCGGCGCCCAGCCATTAAGAAAACGGGCAAAATCCGCTTGTTCGACATCATACAGCGCCCGCCATTCGTGCTCGATAGGCTCAGGATCGATCCGCCGTTGCCGCAGCACCTGCGCGAACTCGCTGAAGTAATAGCCTAACCACTGTTCACGCTGCTGCAGCGTCTCGGCGCCGCAGCTTCCGAGAAAATACGCCACATCACGAACCCCACTGCCACCGCCAACGTATTGAAAATCCAAAGCGGCGGCTTCCTCGGCGGCTAAGCAGAAATTCGCCAGCTTGGCATCGCCGTGGATCAGGGTTTGGTATTGCGCCGCCTTTAGCCGCCCATCAATGCGGCCAGCGGCTCGTTGCAGCGGCCGATCCGCCATCTGCGCCCACTCTTGCGGCCGAGTATCCAGATGCCAATAGCTGCCTTGTGGCCAAAGGCCATCCGTTGAGTGGTGCAGATAGTGGCCATGCAACTGCGCTAACCATTTCAGGCAAAGCCGAATTTGGGACGCGGTCGGCGCCGCGACCGCGCAATCAAAACCCGCGGCGTGCAGATCTTCCAGCACCAGCAGGTGATCGTCGCCATGGTGCTGACTGAGCAGCAGCCGCGGCATGCGACAAGGCGGGGCGATGCTGCCCTCAGGGCTGGGCACGGCGCCCGCCACAAGATGGCGATACCAATGGCTCTCAACCTGATAGCTGCGCAGTTTACGGCGGTGGGACAGATCGCTGTGCCAGCCACGGGGATGATCCACCGCTGTGGGTGGGCTGATCCGCTTCACCACAACCGTGGTGTCGGCCACTTGCCAGCGTTCAATGGCACCATAGCCACTCCACAGCGATTGCACCGTGCTAACAAAACGTGGCTGGGCACCATCAAAATGGCGACGCAGCAGATCAGCGACAACAGACATAGGCAACTCACAGCAACAACAGTGGCGACAATGTAGCAATAAATGCCCAGTCAGCGTAGCAATGCGTACGCCCGCCGCGCTGTCGAGGCCGGACTGCTGCCATCACTCACGTCTGCAAACCACGACCACTAGCCACAAAGACGACCCCATAAAAAAGGCTGTGTATTAGTTAACTGTTGGCGTTGCTGCGCGGTAGCTACTGTCGCCTGCGGCGAGCTTCGATGGCACTGCTTTCAAGTGGTTATGTCGCGGTGGCGACGGCACTGCATCGATGCGCCATCCATGGCTTAGCAATGCACTCGCAACATCCTGTTGCTTAACCTCATTTTGCAGTACACCGCTCAACGCTGTGATGCGACAGTAAAGTCGGTGCGGAGCATCTGTCACGGCTAAGTAATCATCTGGCGGTGATAACTTTCTGCCGACTTGGTGACGCCGAGTGCAGCAGTGATGGAATAAAGCCGAAGGCAGGATGCCGCAGAGGCCAGTTAAGCCATGGATGGCGCATCTGGCCGTTGCTGCAACGCAATGCAGCGAGAACGAGGGGCAGTCGTCACCTCGGAGGCGCTCAGGATTGCAAAGGGACGAGTCCCTTGCCCGCCGCCGGGCGGTCCCGGCAATGACCGTTATGCCGCAGCGGGTCATCCACAATAAGTTCAACAGCTAATTGGTACACAGCCCATAAAAAAGCCCCGCTCAGTCAGCGGGGCTTTTGGGCTAACGCAGCGCGTTTACGCTGGCTGCTGCAGGATCACCTCGCCCGCGGGCTTGGTGTACTGCTCCATCTGGTGGAAGTTCAAGTAACGGTAGGTGTCCGCCGCTTGCGCATCGATGGTTTTGGCGTATTCCATGTACTCCGCAACCGTAGGCAACTTACCGGTAATGGACGCCACTGCCGCTAACTCAGCCGAGGCCAAGTAAACATTGGCGCCGGTACCCAAACGGTTGGGGAAGTTACGGGTCGAGGTGGATACCACGGTGGAGTTATCCGCTACGCGAGCTTGGTTACCCATACACAAGGAACAACCCGGCATCTCGGTGCGCGCCCCCACCTTGCCATAGATACCGTAGTAGCCTTCTTCGGTCAGCTGCTGCGCATCCATCTTGGTTGGCGGTGCCACCCACAGACGGGTTGGCAAGGCCCCTTTGTGCTGATCCAGTAGTTTACCGGCGGCACGGAAGTGACCAATGTTGGTCATACAAGAACCGATAAACACTTCGTCAATCTGCTGGCCTTGTACGTCAGACAGCAGGCGGGCGTCATCGGGATCGTTTGGCGCACACAGGATTGGCTGATCGATCTCAGCCAGATCAATTTCGATCACTTCGCTGTATTCGGCGTCAGCGTCGGCTTGCATCAGATCCGGCTTAGCCAGCCAATCTTGCATCGCTTGAATGCGACGCTCGATGGTACGGCGATCGCCATAACCTTCAGCGATCATCCACTTCAGCATCACGATGTTGGAGTTCAAGTACTCAGCGATAGACTCTTCGCCCAGCTTGATGGTACAGCCAGCGGCGCTGCGCTCTGCTGATGCGTCAGACAGTTCGAACGCTTGCTCAACGGTCAGGTCATCCAAGCCTTCGATTTCCAACACGCGGCCAGAGAAGATGTTCTTCTTGCCCTTCTTCTCTACGGTTAACAACCCCTGCTTGATGGCGTACAGCGGAATGGCGTGCACCAAGTCGCGCAGGGTAATGCCCGGCTGCATCTTGCCTTTAAAGCGCACCAGCACCGATTCCGGCATATCCAATGGCATGACGCCAGTGGCCGCCGCAAAGGCCACCAAACCAGACCCGGCTGGGAACGAGATCCCCAGTGGGAAACGGGTGTGGGAGTCACCACCAGTACCAACGGTATCTGGCAGCAACATGCGGTTCAGCCACGAGTGGATAACACCGTCTCCTGGGCGCAGCGATACGCCGCCACGGTTCATGATGAAATCAGGCAAAGTCGCGTGGGTGTTCACGTCTACCGGCTTAGGGTAAGCGGCGGTGTGACAGAACGACTGCATGGTCAGATCCGCCGAGAACCCCAAACAGGCCAGATCTTTCAGTTCATCCCGGGTCATTGGGCCGGTGGTGTCCTGAGAACCCACGGTGGTCATCTTCGGCTCGCAGTATTGGCCCGGACGCACGCCGGTAACACCACAGGCTTTACCCACCATCTTCTGCGCTAAGGTGTAACCCTTGCTGCTTTGCGCCACGTCTTGTGGGCGACGGAAGATGTCAGAGGCGCCTTGACCCAGCACTTCGCGGGCGCGATCGGTCAGGCCACGGCCGATGATCAGTGGGATCCGGCCGCCAGCGCGCACTTCATCCAACAGCACGTCGGTCTTGAGACTGAATTCAGAGATAACGTCACCGGCTTCGTTCTTCACCACACCTTGGTATGGGAAAACAGTGATCACATCGCCCATGCTCATGTCATCAACCGGCATTTCGATTGGCAAGGCACCGGCGTCTTCCATGGTGTTGAAGAAGATCGGCGCAATTTTACCGCCAAAACAGAAACCACCAGCGCGCTTGTTTGGCACGTTAGGAATGTCGTCGCCCATGAACCACAGCACCGAGTTGGTGGCGGATTTACGAGAAGAACCCGTACCCACTACGTCACCGACATACACCACCGGGTGGCCTTTGGCTTTCAGCTGTTCAATCAACTGTACTGGGCCCACTTCTCCGGCTACGTCAGGCACAATGCCATCGCGCGCGTTTTTCAGCATCGCCAAGGCGTGCAGTGGGATATCCGGACGCGACCAAGCGTCTGGGGCGGGGGACAGATCATCGGTGTTGGTTTCGCCAGTCACCTTAAATACGGTCAGGGTGATCTGCTCAGCCAGAGTAGGCTTCGAGGTAAACCACTCTGCTGCTGCCCAAGACTCAACCACTTGCTTCGCCACGGCGTTGCCAGCGTTCATCTTCTCAACCACATCGTGGAAGGCGTCGAACATCAGTAGGGTGTGCGACAGGGCTTCAGCGGCAATTGGCGCTAAGGCCTCGTTATCCAGCGCGGCGATCAACGGTTCGATGTTGTAACCGCCCTGCATGGTGCCCAGCAGCTTGATCGCTTTCTCGGCGCTCACCAGTGGGCTGCTCACTTCCCCTTTGGTGATGGCCGCTAAGAAGCTGGCTTTAACGTAGGCGGCTTCATCAACGCCCGGTGGAATGCGGTTTTCCAGCAGATCCAACAGGACTGCTTCTTCACCAGCGGGCGGAGTCTTGATCAGTTCGATCAGCTCTGCGGTTTGCTGCGCATCGAGGGGCTTGGCAACGATCCCTTGGGTGGCACGTTCTGCGACGTGTTCACGATAGGCTTCTAACACAACGGAATTCCTCTTCATCCTGGCAAGCTCACGACAAGCTGCACATCCTGTGAACCGGCGAGCGTTAATCAACAGAACTGTGATTTACGCCACACCTTGCGTAGGTGCGGGCAGTATAACGGGGTTATGCTCAGTTTTGAATCGGAACGCCGATGCCTTAGCCCAAAGTTTAAGGTTATGGTGGCATTTATCCGCAACTAAGCGCGATCTGCGCTTTTCTCTGCCAATTCGCTGCACTACCATCCAGCTTTGCTTTATCTCTGAGAATAATACGATGTCTGAGCAGCAGTTAAGCGGCCCAATCGCGGCGGTGATTTTTGATATGGATGGGGTACTGGTGGACTCGGAACCCTTTTGGCAGCAAGCCGAGTTAGCGGTATTGCCGCGCTACGGGGTACCGTTGACCTTAGCCGATACCGTCACCACCAAGGGGCTGCGTATCGATCAAGTGGTGGCGCTGTGGCACCGCCGCTATCCGTGGCAGGGCACCAGCATCCACGAGGTGGCCGAGCAGATTGTGGCCAAAGTGGCTGAGTTAGTTCGTACGGAAGGGCAACCGCTGCCCGGTGTCGCCAGCGCCATTGCCGCCATTCAAGCGGCCAAGTTGCCGTTGGCATTAGCCACTTCGTCCCCGAGGCCATTAATTGAGGCCACCTTAACCCGCTTGGGCTTAACCGACACCTTCATGGCGTTGTGTTCGGCGGAAGATCTGCCTTACGGCAAGCCGCACCCACAGGTTTACTTAAAGGCCGCAGCTGCACTGGGGGTGGCACCAGAGCACTGCTTGGCCATTGAAGATTCGGTCAATGGGGTGATCGCCGCGAAAGCCGCCACCATGCAGGCGTTGGCCATTCCTGAGGCGGAACAACAGCAGGATCGCCGCTTTGCCATCGCCGATCTGCAGTTCAGCAGCTTAACTCAGCTCAGCCCACAATGGTTGGCGGCGCAGCAACGAACACCGAGCAACTAACACCGAGCAACTAACACCGAGCGCCCAACCTGAAAGCCGAACCCACTCGCACCCAGTTACTACAGCGTTGGCTGCAGTAACTGGGTGTGATCCCACTGCTGCAGCCAGCTCTGACATTGATCGGCGCTCATCGGCTTAGCAAAGCGATAGCCTTGCACTAAATGGCAGCCCTGTTGCTGTAAAAACGCTTGTTGTGCCGCCGTTTCTACCCCTTCGGCCAACACCTCTAATTTAAGGTTTCGGCCCAGATCGACAATGGTTTGAATAATGGCGGCGTTGGTGGCCGATTGCGGCAACGACAGCACGAAGGAGCGATCGATCTTCACCTGATCCACCGCAAACTGACTGAGGTACGCCAAGCTGGAGTAGCCCGTGCCAAAGTCATCAATGGCCACCCGCACCCCCAGTTGCTGCAACGCATGCAGATGACGCTGCACCAGCTGCACTTGCTGCATCAATACCCCTTCGGTGATCTCGATGCACAGCTGCGCCGGTGCCATGCCGGTCTGCTCTAATACTTCGGCAACGTAATCAACAAAGCCCGCTTGGCGGAAATGGATGGCAGAGACATTCACCGACAACAGCAGTTGCTTCGACTGCGGCCAGCGCACAAATTCACGGCACGCTTGGCGCAAGGCCCAGCGGTCAAGCTTGGTGATAAAACCGTTGGACTCGGCAATGGCGATAAACTCTTCCGGTGCCACCGCACCAGTGCCCACATCAAACCACCGCAGCAGCGCTTCCACCCCCACCACTTTGCCGCTGTCCATATCCAACTGCGGCTGAAAATACACCTGCAGCCGTTCATTTAAGAGTGCCTCCCGCAGAGCGCCATCCAATGCCAAGTGGTAACTGGCTTGGTCATTACGCTGCTTGGTGTAGAAACAGTAGCGCCCTCGCCCTTCCTCTTTGGCTTGGTACATCGCCAAATCGGCATTCTTCACCAAGCTTTCCAGCTGATCGCCGTCTTCTGGCCAGCACGCGATGCCAACGCTGGTGGTGAGATAGAACACTTGGGTGTCCAGTTCGAACGGTTCGCTGATCGCCTGCAACAACCGCTCGGCCAAGCGCTCTAGCTGCTCCACCTGCGTCAACTTCGGCACTAAAATCACAAACTCGTCGCCACCAAAGCGGCACAGCAGATCATCCGCACTCAATTGTTGCTGCAAACGTCTGGCCGCTTCCACCAGCAGCGCATCCCCCGCCGAGTGGCCATAGGTATCGTTGATGTGCTTAAACCGATCCAGATCCAAAAACAGCAGCGCCGCCGATTGCTCCAGTAAGCGATTTTGCTGCAATAGCCGTTCTGATTTCTGATTAAAATTAGAGCGATTCAGTAAGCCAGTGAGCGGATCGAAGTTCGCCAAACGCTGCAACGCCAATTCCGTTTGTTTACGCTCAGAGATGTCACTGAACAAAATGATCCAGCGCGGCTCCGGCTCAGTGGCCATGGTGTTGACGCTGGCGGCCATCGGCAACGGCACCCCTTTGCTGTTAAACAGAATGATCTCCCCTTGCCACGGGGTGGGCATCGCCATCAAATCCGCCACCGTTAGGCTCTGCTCGTGCTGCCAAAAACGCATAAAGTCGGCACTGTGCAGATCCCCTTGGCGACAACCTAAGATCTTAACCGCTGCGGGGTTGGCGCTCACGATGGTGAGGGCACGATCGAGGATCAACACCCCTTCCGCCGCGTACTCAAACGCCAGTGCGTACAGCGAGTGTTCCTCTTCCAGCCGCCGCGTATGGGTGATGTCGGTGTAGATCCCAGCGCTCACCAGTGGCTGGCCATCGACCGGATCCCGCTGCACCACTTGGCCGTTGGTGCGGATCCAGCGCCACTGGCCTTTGCGATCGGTTTGACGATAAGTCACGTTGTAATGATCGCTGTGGCCACAGATGTGTTGTTTCCAAGCGCGACTGACCGCCAAACGATCGTCTGGATGAATCACCATCGATTCCACTTTCAGCTGCTGGGTTTCGCCGCTGCGACTGAAGATCTTTTGCCGATCGTGAATGTGCAACAAGCCGTCTTCTCGGCGCCACTCCCAACTGTCAGAGTGGCCAGCGTTTAACGCGCTTTGCAGTTTTTGGCGGCTGTTGGCCAACTGTTGTAAGGCGCGGTTGCCTTGGTGGATCCGCGATCGCAAGTTCAGCATGGCGATCAACATCAGCAACAGCAGCCCGCCCACCCCGCTCAGTTGGATCCAAGGTTGTTGCCACCAACTTTGCTGCACCGTAAAGCGCACTCGGCTTGGCAGTGTTTGCCAGCGTCCCTGTAACGATCCGTACAGTTCCACCTCGTAATCCCCTGGCTCAAGGTGGCTGAAGGTCAGCCGCTCGCCCTGATCCAGGTTGATCAGATCCCCGGGCACACCGCCAACGTTAAGCCGATAACGAAAATGCTTCGGGCTGGGATCCAATAAGCGGTTACTGGCGAACTGTAAGGTCAGCAGCTGCACTTCGGCATCCATCTCGATCCGGCTCAGCTCTGGCCGCAGCCACTGTTGGCGGCTGCCATCTTTACGCTGCAGCAGGACCGATTCCACTAAGGCGTGTTGGCCTCGACCCACCACAAACATCTTATCGGGATCCAGCACCGCCATGCCGGAGCTGCTGCCCACCATAAACCCCAGTTCCGGCTGGTAGAACATCGCCCCTTCGTTGAAGTCCACCAATGGCAAACCATCGTAACGATCGACGCCGATCACCTCGCCGGTGGCCGGTTCGATCCGGTATAAGATCCGATCGCACCCCAGCAGCACCTGTTGCAGATGGGTGGTGGCAAAGTTGGGATTGTCACAACGCAGCCCCAGATGTTCGGTAATGGCGGCCACTTCATTCCAGCGCACATCGTATTGCCATAGGCCATGGCCAAAGTTTCCAAACCAGATCCGCTGCTCTGAGATCGGTAAGATCATACTGAAGCTGTTCAGCCGCTGCGCCGAAGGCAGCCGCGACAACAGCGATTGGTATTGCTGCTTGGCGTCAAAGTAGCCCAGGATCGCTTCGCCGGCGACCCACATTCGTTGCTGCTGATCCAGATAGAGATTGCGGATCCCCAGTAACGGTTCACCCTCCACGGAGATCACCTCAATGCGGCCATCGTCCCACCAACGAAACGCTTCCAGATCGGTCACGATCAAGGTGCTGTCGTCGGCATCCACCAACAGATAGATGCTGCGCTGCGCTAAGTATTCGGCCCCTGCTGGGCGCAGTGCTGTGGCCACAAAGGTGCGCCGATCGATCCGGTACAAGCCATTGCTGCTGCCAACCAGCCAATGCTGTTGATCTTGTGCGATCACGGTCCATGCCGCGCCGCTTTCATCCAAGCCTGGCAATGGAATGTGGCGGTATTCGCCCGTGTGCCGGTTAAACCACTGCACCCCGCCATCGCTGGCCAACAAGCGTTGATCGGCATCGGCCCAGATGTGCCAAATGGACTCCGATTGCATCTGTGGGAAGCGTTGCTGTTGGTAGATCTCTTCGACAAAGCTGACCATTGGCCGCAGCGCCATGATCCCTTGGTAGTTGCTCAACAGCCAGATCCGCTGTTTGCTGTCGAGCATCATTTTCACCAGCAGGGTGTTGTCGAAGCCGCTGCGTTGGGGCAAGGGTTGCGGCTCTGGGGCCAATTCACCGCTGCGCCAAAGCCAGAGCTTGCCACGGCCAAGCAGCCACACGTTGCCGCGAGGATCCATCTGCAGATCCCGCACCGGCACATCTAATATCGACTGCGGTGGCAACGTGGTTGATTTGGTGTTGATGGCCATGAGCCCAGTGCTGCTGGTGGCCCAAATGGTGTTGAGATCGTAATCGAGCAACCGCACCAATTCGCCCAGCTGTTCGCTCCAGCGGTTTTCATTGACGATGTTGCCCTGCCGATCCAGCTGCCATAATTGGTGCGGCGCCGCGACCCAAAGGGTGCCATCACTGTGGTGTAACACTTGCCGATAACGCTGCCCCGAAGGCAGAGTGGCCACCAATTTCAGCTCATTCAAACCTGGGTTGAGCCGGTAGAGTTGGCCTTGATCGGTGATGAACCAGATCAGCCGCTGCTGATCCTGGTAGAAGGCGGCGGTGCTGCTGGTGGCCGGTAGGATAGGAAAACGATCGGAAAGCAGTGTGAATTGGTTTTGGCCAATATCAAACAACGCCATCTGCTGGGCTGTGCTGACCAACAGGCGTTGATCCGGCAACACTTGCAGCGCCCGATAGACGCTGTTGCTTAAAGGCCCGGTTTGGCTCCGCAGATCCACCCGCCGCACGACCCGATCACTTAAACGGTAAAGGCCGTCTTCGGTGCCGATCCACAGCAAGCCGTCTTGATCCTCAGCGCTGCTGAGCACCACTTGATTATGCAGCCCTTGCTCCACACCAATAAAGCGAACCACATTCGCCAGGCTATTGGTGGCAACAAACAGCCACAATAACGACAGCCATTTCAACCAGTAATTCCCTTTTTTCACAGTGCTTTCCATTGCCAGTGATGCTCTAAAAATACGCTATTTCCGCTAAGGCTTCATCCATTAAAAAAGGCAGCCCGATGGGCTGCCTTAATAGACTTAATGGTAAGTCTTATTTCTTTTTCGCTTTGGCGTTGGGTAAGTCAGTAATGCTGCCTTCGTACACTTCGGCGGCCAAACCAACTGATTCATGCAGGGTTGGGTGAGCATGGATGGTTAAGGCCAGATCTTCCGCATCACAACCCATCTCAATCGCTAAGCCGATTTCACCCAGCAACTCACCGCCGTTAGAACCGGCAATGGCACCACCAATAACGCGATTGCTGTCTTTATCAAAGATCAGCTTGGTCATGCCGTCAGAGGCGTCCTGAGCGATAGCACGACCGGAAGCAGCCCATGGGAACACGGCAGTTTCGTAGTTGATGCCTTGCTCTTTGGCTTCTTTCTCGGTCAAACCAACCCACGCGATCTCTGGATCGGTGTAGGCGATGGATGGGATCACCTTAGGATCGAAGTAATGCTTCTTACCGGCAATCACTTCCGCCGCCACGTGGCCTTCGTGCACGCCTTTGTGCGCCAACATTGGCTGACCAACGATGTCACCAATGGCGTAGATGTGCGGCACGTTGGTGTGCATCTGCTTATCCACGTTGATGAAACCACGCTCATCAACGGCGATGCCTGCGGCTTCCGCGTTGATCAGCTTACCGTTCGGCAAACGGCCAATGGCAACCAGTACCGCGTCGTAACGCTGTGGCTCGGCTGGGGCTTTCTTGCCTTCCATTGAGACGTAGATGCCATCTTCTTTGGCTTCAACCGCAGTGACCTTGGTTTGCAGCATGAACTTGAATTTCTTGCTCATGCGCTTGGTAAACACGCGAACCACGTCTTTGTCGGCAGCTGGGATCACTTGATCCAGCATCTCAACCACTTCCACGCTAGAGCCCAGCGCGTCGTAGACGGTGCCCATTTCCAAACCGATGATGCCGCCGCCCATGATCAGCAGCTTTTCTGGCACTTCTTTCAGTTCCAGCGCGTCGGTGGAATCCCAGATCCGTGGATCTTCATGGGGGATAAACGGCAGCTCGATTGGGCGTGAACCCGCAGCGATGATGGCGTTCTCAAAGTTGATGGTGGTGGTTTCACCGTCATCACCTTTTACGTCCATGCTGTTGGCGCCGGTAAACTGAGCGTGGCCGTTGACCACCTTCACTTTACGCATCTTCGCCATACCACCTAAGCCACCGGTCAGTTGACCGATCACTTTTTCTTTGTGGGCACGGATTTTATCTAAATCGATTTCTGGTGCACCGAAGCTGACACCGTGAGCACTGATGTGCTTGGCTTCGTCGATCACTTTGGCGATGTGCAACAAGGCTTTTGATGGGATACAACCCACGTTCAAGCATACGCCACCCAAGGTGCTGTAACGCTCGACGATAACGGTGTCTAATCCTAGATCGGCGGCACGGAAGGCCGCGGAGTAACCGGCCGGTCCTGCACCCAAGACCACAACTTGGGTTTTGATCTCTTGGCTCATGATATTCCTCTAATTCTTATGCATTCCATTGGGGGCGGAGGCATTGTACGCGCCCCCGCGCCGGAACAGAAGATGGATCACAAAGATCCACCTTTCCGTGAGGTTTACACTTATAAAACCAGCTTGCGAATGTCGCTTAGGTAGCCAGCCAAAGTGGTGCTAAAGCGAGCGCCATCGGCCCCATCAATCACGCGGTGATCGTAAGACAGTGACAGTGGCAACATCAGTCGCGGCTTGAATTCATTGCCGTTCCACTTTGGCTTCATCTCTGATTTAGAGACACCCAAAATGGCCACTTCTGGTGCGTTCACGATTGGGGTAAAGGCGGTGCCGCCAATGCCACCCAAGCTGGAGATGGTGAAACAACCGCCCTGCATCTCGCCTGAGGTTAACTTGCCAGCGCGGGCTTTCTTAGAGATAGCCAGCAGCTCTTCAGACAACTGGTAGATGCCCTTTTGATCCACATCCCGTACCACCGGCACAACCAAACCGTTGGGCGTATCCACTGCCACGCCGATGTGGATGTACTTTTTGCGGATCACGCTTTGGCCATCGGCACTGAGCGAGGAGCAGAACTGCGGCAAGTCAGCCAAGGTTTTGGCAACCGCTTTTAAGATGAACACCAGCGGGGTGATCTTAAAGCCCAGCTCTTGCTTCGCCACGTCGATGTTCTGCGCTTTGCGGAACGCTTCCACTTCAGTGATATCAGCTTCGTCAAACTGGGTAACGTGCGGGATCATCGCCCAGTTACGGGACATGTTGGCGCCGGTCAGCTTCTTGATCTTGTTCAGCTTGATCTCTTCCACTTCACCAAACTTGGCAAAGTCGACTTTCGGCCAAGGGATCAGATCCAACCCGTTGCCCGAGCTCACCTGACCAGACTGAACCTGCGCCAGTGCGGCTTTCACGTAAGACTGCACATCTTCTTTGACGATGCGTTTCTTGCGGCCGGTGCCGGTCACTTTGCCCAGATCCACACCAAATTCCCGCGCTAAGCGGCGGATCAGTGGGGTGGCGTAAGCGTAAGCGCTGTTTTCAGCAAACTCGTTCGCCGCGCTGGCCACTGGGGCGGGGGCGGCTTTTGGTGCTGGTGCTGGTGCAGCAGGCGCAGGGGCTACTGGAGCGGCCGGAGACGGAGCTGCTGCGACAGGAGCTGCTGCGACAGGAGCGGCAACCGAAGCGGCCACTTCAAACACCATGATGGCGCTGCCGGTCGTCACTTTGTCACCGAGGTTAACGTCGATGGACTTGACCACACCGGCCATCGGCGCAGGGACTTCCATCGAGGCTTTATCGCCTTCAACGGTCAGCAGCGATTGCTCTTCGGTGACGATGTCACCCACCTTCACCAAGATCTCGGTCACTTCCACTTCGTCGCCACCAATGTCTGGTACGGCAATGGTTTCAGCGGAGGCCGCGGCTGGTGCCGCAGCCACTGGGGCTTCGGCGGCTGGCGCCTCAACCGGTGCCGCCGCAGCGGCACCTTCAAAGATCATGATCAAGCTGCCGGTAGCGACGTTGTCGCCTAGGTTTACTTTGATCTCTTTCACCACGCCCGCTTGTGCGGCGGGTACTTCCATCGAGGCTTTGTCGCCTTCAACCGTCAGCAGTGATTGCTCCAGCTCAACGTTGTCACCAACTTGAACCAAGATTTCAGTCACTTCGACTTCATCAGCGCCAATGTCAGGTACGGTAATTTCAATTGCCATGTTGATGAATTCCCTTAGGCGAACAGTGGGTTAGTTTTGTCTGGGTTGATGCCAAACTTGGTAATGGCATCGGCAACAACCTGCTTGTCGATCTGGCCTTGTTTCGCCAGTTCCGCCAAGGCGGCAACCACAACGTATGAAGCGTTCACTTCAAAGTGGCGACGCAAGTTAGCGCGGCTGTCGGAGCGACCGAAACCATCGGTACCCAATACGCGGTAGCTGCTGGTTGGCAAGAAGGCACGCACTTGCTCGGCGTAGTTCTTCATGTAATCAGTGGCAGCGATGGTCGGCAGATCGTTCAACACCTGTGCCACGTAAGCGGTTTTCGCTTCTGCGGTTGGGTGCAGCATGTTCCAACGTTCAACGTCTTGGCCGTCACGGGTCAGTTCGTTGAAAGAGGTAACGCTGAAGATGTCCGAGCCAATGCCGTACTCTTCCGACAGGATCTTGGCCGCTTCTTGTACCTGCAACATGATGGTGCCGGACGACAGCAGCTGTACTTTGGCCTTGTCGCCTGCGGTGCTTTCCAGTGGGTAGATACCGCGACGAATGCCCTCTTCCGCGCCTTCTGGCATGGCACGCATGGCGTAGTTTTCGTTCAGCAGCGTCATGTAGTAGAACACGTTCTCTTGCTCTGGCCCGTACATGCGACGGATGCCGTCTTGCAGGATCACAGCCACTTCGTAAGCGAAGGTTGGATCGTAAGAGACACAGTTCGGTACGGTGTTCGCCAGAATGTGGCTGTGGCCATCTTCGTGCTGTAAGCCTTCGCCGTTCAAGGTAGTACGGCCAGCAGTGGCGCCTAACAGGAAGCCGCGGGCTTGCTGATCACCGGCCATGTACGCCATGTCGCCCACCCGTTGGAACCCAAACATCGAGTAGTAGATGTAGAACGGGATCATCGGCAGATCGTTGGTGCTGTACGAGGTCGCCGCCGCAACCCAAGAGGACATCGCGCCCAGCTCGTTAATGCCTTCTTGCAATACCTGACCGGAAGTCGACTCTTTGTAGTAAGAAACGACGTCGCGATCCTGCGGGGTGTAGGTTTGCCCTTTCGGGTTGTAGATGCCGATTTGGCGGAACAAGCCTTCCATACCAAAGGTACGGGCTTCATCGGCAACGATTGGTACTACGTTTTTGCCAATGCCTTTGTCTTTCAGCATCAGGTTCAGCGCGCGCACAAACGCCATGGTGGTGGAGATCTCGCGCTTCTGTTCGTCCAGCAAACCTTGGAATTTATCCAGTGCTGGCAGTTCCAGCGGCTTGGTGAATTCTGGCAGACGCTTTGGCGTGTAGCCTTCCAGTGCCTGACGACGCTCGTGCAGGTAACGGTACTCAGCCGAGCCCTCTTCCAGCTTCAGGTATGGCAGTTCGTTAACTTTTTCGTCGCTCAACAGATCTTTCAGGCCCAAGCGATCGCGCAGTTGCAGCACGGTGCTCATGTCCATCTTCTTCACCTGGTGGGCGATGTTTTTGCCTTCTGCCGCTTCACCCATGCCGTAACCTTTTACGGTTTTGGCTAGGATCACGGTTGGCTTGCCGCTGGTGTCCATGGCGTTTTTGTAGGCCGCATACAGCTTGGATGGGCTGTGACCACCACGTTGCAGTGCAAAGATCTCGGCGTCGGTCATGTCCGCCACCAAGGCGGCGGTTTCAGGGTAGCGACCAAAGAAGTGCTCACGACAGTAAGCGCCATCTTTCGACTTGTAGGTCTGGTAATCGCCATCCACGGTTTCGTTCATCAGCTGCAGCAGTTTGCCGCTGGTGTCTTTGGCCAGCAGTTTGTCCCAACCGTTGCCCCAAATCACCTTCACCACGTTCCAACCAGCGCCTTTGAACAGGCCTTCCAGCTCTTGGATGATCTTGCCGTTACCCATCACCGGGCCATCCAGCCGCTGCAAGTTACAGTTGATCAAGAAACACAGGTTGTCTAAGCCTTCACGGGCGGCGAAGGAGATCGCACCACGGGATTCTGGCTCGTCCATCTCACCATCACCCAAGTAGGCGTAAACGCGCTGGGCCGAGGTGTCTTTCATGCCGCGGCCGTTCAGGTACTTCAAGAAACGGGCTTGGTAGATGGCGCTGATTGGGCCTAAGCCCATGGATACCGTAGGGAACTGCCAGAAGTCCGGCATCAACTTAGGGTGCGGGTAAGAGGAGATCCCCTCGCCGTCCACTTCCTGACGGAAGTTGTCCAGCTGCGCTTCGGTCAGGCGACCTTCCATAAAGGCGCGAGCGTAGATCCCTGGCGAGATGTGGCCTTGGTAGTAAACCAAGTCGCCGCCATCTTTTTCGTTAGGAGCGCGGAACAAGTGGTTAAAGCCCACTTCGTAAAACGCGGCAGCCGACTGGTAAGACGCCATGTGGCCGCCCAGATCCAAGCCTTTTTTGGAGGCGCGCAACACGATCATGATCGCGTTCCAACGGATGATGGAGCGGATCCGACGTTCCAAGCTGATGTCACCAGGGTAAGCTGGTTCATCTTGGGGGGCGATGGTGTTGATGTAGTTGGTGGTGATGCCGGTTGGCAGTTCCACCCCTTCGCTGCGTGCCTTGGTGATCATCTCATCCAACAAGAACTTTGCGCGATCAATACCATCTTCCTGCATTACGGCCTCGAGGGCTTGTAGCCACTCGTGGGTTTCTTGCTTGTCAACATCCTGAACGATAGAACCCGACATTTACACTCCCTGACTCTTGTAGTTGCAACGCCTTATCTGCAAGGCGTACTGCATGCAATTTAAACTAGATCGTTTCTCATCCGACGCAGGCTACGCTGCTGCCGACTGTCTTCTCTGCGTACTTCCAACGTCACTTCTTCGATGTAGGCAAGGTGATCGTTTGACGCGCGTCGAGCCAACTCCGGCTCCCGCTTTAAAATCGCATCAAGCAGCGCTTCACGGTGGATGTTAGCCACGTCAGAAGAGCCCTCTCGACGGTATAAAAGTTGTAAGTTTTCAGCCACGTTGCGCTCAAGCAACGGGGTTAAACTCAGCAGCAAGTGCAGCATGGCCACGTTGTGACAGGCTTCAGCGACGCTGCGATGAAATTCAACGATGGCTTGGGCTTCTAATATAGGATCCCCTTGCACCTGCTTGATGTGCTCCATCTTGTTGCGAAGCTGCTCTTGGTCAGCATCGGTACCACGCAATGCGGCGTAGTAAGCCATCATGCCCTCAGTGGCATGACGGAACTCCAGTAGGTCGTATTGCGACTCTGGGTTGTTGGCCAGCAATTCCACCAACGGATCAGACAGGCTATTCCACAGCTGATCTTTAACGTAAGTACCACCGCCCTGACGGCGATGCAGTACCCCTTTGGCTTCTAACTTTTGAATTGCTTCGCGCAGTGATGGGCGCGACACCTCAAATCGAACCGCCAGTTCTCGTTCCGGAGGTAATTTTTGCCCCGGCTTCAAACTGCCCTCAAGAACCATCTTCTCTAGTTCTTTCATGATCACGTCGGACAGTTTCGGTTGATTGATTCGTCGATAAGACATTTTTAGGTCGCATCCAATGATTTTTCAGGATTGTAAATTGGTATTACCAATATCCGTTACGGCGGAATATAACAAGTATCAGAACCGATGTGCAATTTATTTGACTTCAATCACACCGAAGGGCGATTCCTTGAACAAACACCAATGAATCGCTATTTTAGCCGTGATTAGGCAGACAAGATGCTGGAAAGTTGGGATCAATCCACTATGGGATATTGTTACAAAGGAGGGGCGGTCTCGCACTCTGTGTTAGCGAGACCGACAGCAGTTGTGGCAAATAAAAGTGGTCGGATTACTGCAGCACACCGAAGATGGTCAAAAAAGAAACCAAGACTAACAACAAGATAAGGTTGCGCTTCACCAGTTTCAGCATCGCCAATGTTGACTGAATGCAGATCGGTTGGGTCGATTTTTCCGGGATCTCTTCCGCGGCCACCGCGACGTTGATTACCACTTGCCGTGCAGGCACCGACAAACTCAGCAGATCCGGCAATAACACCGCCATGGCATGGGAAAAACGGCCAGCAAAGGCAAAACTCACACTGATGAGCCGCGCCGGGATCCAATCCAACAGGTGCAATAACGTGGTTAACCGTGCTTGCCCTTGGCGCGAGTGATGATCGTGAATGTCGCGCACTAACGAATAAAACAGCGCTGCCGCAGGCCCAAAGGCAACAAAGTAGAGTGCAACCACTGCGTAATAGCGAAAATTGATCCACGCCGCCAGTTCGCCCATGTGTTGCCCCAGCTCGTGTTCATCTTTGTCTTGTTGATGACAGGCATCCAACTGCTGCACCAACCCATGACAACGAGAGAGATCGCCACTGCAGGCGCTGCTAAGAAACTGTCGGAATCGCTGCCGAATGGCACTGTGGCCAAACAACAGTAACCCCACCGCTATCCACAAAATGAGGTTGGGCAAGCCATAGCCCTGCCCTTGTAGGATCTCAGTTAACAGTGCCACCGCAATGGCTGGCAACAAGGCCAAGAGCAACAGCTGCACAGCGTGGCGCGGTTTATCGGCGCCACTGCGCTGAATATAGGCCGCGCTGAAGCGTTCGAACTGAAATGCCGATTGCCACAATCGCAGCCGTTCAGCCAACATCACTAACAATAAAGAAAACAGGGTCATCGTTGCTCTTCCTGAATTAACGCGCGCAAACGCGACCAATCAAAAGCCGCACCAGGATCGGTTTTGCGACCCGGGGCGATATCGCAATGGCCCACGATCCGCTCGTCACTTAATCGTGGATAGTACGCCACTAAGATCCGGCACACCTCCGCCAACTGTTGATACTGCCGATCGCTGTACGGGATGGTATCGGTGCCTTCCATTTCAATCCCAATGGAATAATCATTGCAGTTATCTTCACCGGCAAAGCAACTGACTCCAGCGTGCCAAGCACGGCGATCAAAGGGCACATATTGAATTATCTGCCCATCTCGCCGGATCAACAGATGGGCGGAGACCTGCAAAGATTGCACCTGTTGCAAAATGGGGAAGTCCGGCTGAACGCAACCAGTAAACAGTTGGTCTATATAAGGTGCACCGAACAACCCTGGCGGCAAGCTGATGTTGTGGATCACCAACAACGACACCGTTTTAGGCCGCGGCCCATGAAAGGCACTAAAGCGATGCTGCGCCTGTTCCAGCCAGCGACCGTGCGGTTCTAGAGTAGATTGCGCCGCAATCATGGTAATTCCCTGTTCAGTAGCAAATAATAACTGTCTATTTATAGCGAGTGTATCAATAACCTATGGCTGCAACACCGTCTTCGTCACACCCCCTCGGCAAGTGGATGTTGGTCTTAGCGTGGCTGGCTCTGGCTGCGCTGCTGTACGTCTATTTTGATAATAAGCTCGAACGGCAATATAACCCCAACCAAGACCTCAGCTTATCGGCGGCGCAAACCATTACGCTAAAACAGAATAAGCGCGGCCATTACGTGACTTCAGCACTGATCAATGACCAAGCGGTGGTCATGCTGCTCGACACCGGCGCTACCGAGATCTCAATTCCCGCCAACATCGCCCAGCGCTTGGGGTTACAGCCGGGGCAGTCCTTTCCAGTCAGTACCGCTAATGGCACTATTATGGTGCGCAGAACGCGCATTGATTCACTCTCTATCGGCGGCCTGACCATGTATGATCTGTCCGCACACATTAATCCGGGCTTGGACGGCGACACGATCTTACTGGGCATGAACGCCTTAAAAGACTTAGAGCTGGTTCAGCGCGGCAACACATTGACGCTAAGGAAGTATTAAGCCAATGCTGGAAAACGACATCCGCCTTGCCGTTGCAGCCGCGCTGCATGAAGATCTCGGTGGCCTATCAGCCCACGATGGCGACATTACCGCCCAACTGATCCCCGCCGATCGCTACAGTGAAGCCACCGTGATTACCCGCGAAGACGCGGTGTTCTGTGGTAAAGCTTGGGTTGAACAGGTCTTCAACCAACTGGGCGGCGAAGTGGCGCTGCACTGGCATGTTGATGACGGTGATCTCGTGGTCGCAGGGCAGACCTTAGTCGAACTGGCCGGTCCGGCTCGAATCCTACTGACCGGCGAACGTACCGCGCTGAATTTTGTCCAGACCCTCTCTGGGGTTGCCACGGTAGTGCAGCATTACAGCGCCAAGCTGGAAGGCACCCACTGCCGTTTGCTCGATACCCGCAAAACCGTTCCGGGCTTACGCACCGCGCAAAAGTATGCGGTTACCTGCGGTGGTGGCAAAAACCACCGCATCGGCTTATTTGATGCCTTCTTAATTAAAGAGAATCACATCAACGCCTGCGGTGGCATCGATCAAGCGATCAGCACCGCTCGCAGCCTCAAGCCAGATGCGCCAGTAGAAGTCGAAGTCGAAAATTTATCTGAACTGCAAAATGCGCTGGCTGCAGGGGCCGACATCATCATGCTCGACAATTTTGACGTCACCATGATGGGCCAAGCAGTGAAGCTCAATCAGGAATTCGGCTCAAAAGCCAAGCTGGAAGTCTCTGGTAACGTTACCATCGACACCATCGGTAACTTTGCTCGAACAGGGGTGGATTTCATCTCTGTTGGCGCATTAACCAAGCACGTTCGTGCCCTCGATCTGTCCATGCGCTTCCGCTAACCCGCCACACCCTTGTTAATAACTTGGCTTGCGCAAACCAAGTTATTAACAAACACCATCGCAATATCCATTCAAAAAGTAAGCTCATTACAGTCAAAAATTGGGCGTTTGCCAACAAATCACCGCACAACCCCGATGTGAAGTTCCTCTTACAATACAGCAAGTAACCATTGTGTTACCGAATATTGTTGCATAGACTAGCCGCTGTACTACCTTGGGTTAACTAGGTGGTCGTCGGCACCCAGGAGGGCCATGCCGGCCAGCCATAGTGTGGGCTGATACGAATTTTTTATTGGAGATACACGGATGAAACGGAACAATCAAAAAGGCTTCACTCTGATCGAACTGATGATCGTGGTGGCCATTATCGGCATTTTGGCGGCGATCGCGATCCCGGCATATCAGGAATACACGATCAAATCACAGATTAATGGTGCATATGCAGAATTGTCTCCGCTAAAAACACCATTAGAAATTGCTTTAAACGAAGGTAATACCCCTAACGCCCCTGTTGATGGGGCATTCTGTGACTTCACTCAAACAGTAGGGGCAGGTACGGCCGACTCAACTATTCAGTGTGCGTTTAATAACGTAAACAATGCAATTAGTGCAGGCATCTTAACCCTAACAAGAGATGGTGCTACTGGCGCTTGGAGCTGTGCTGCTAGTGGTGCCCCATTGGTAGCAGGTGGCACCTATAATGATCTTGTGCCAAAAAACTGTACTTCAGCTGCAGCTGCAGCTCCTTAATTTTAATATGCCTAATGCCCCCTTATGAATAAGGGGGTTTTTCATATGAAAAACAATACTTTTGGCTTACCTTATATGGATATATCTTGGCTTGATGTATCCACTATTTCCGATGATTTAAAAAACCCTAAACTGATTGAAAAACACCGCTGTTTGCCGCTGTGTAAACGCAACAATCGGCTGATTCTCGCCACCTCCAATCCGAATAACCTCGTTGCACTGGAAGAATTTCAATTCAGTCTTGGACTGCACGTTGAACCGATTATTGTGGTGCAAGAGGCGCTGGATCGGATCATCGACAAGGTACTTGAAGGTGAAATTGATCAGCTCGAGATCACTGAAGAAGATGAGCAGCGCCTTGCTGGGATCGACACTGCCGAAACCGACAACAGATTAGACGACTCCGCAGGCAGCAGCGCCGATGACGCCCCCGTGGTGGTGTTCATCAACAAGCTGATGACCGAAGCGATCCGCAAAGGTGCTTCAGATCTGCACTTCGAACCTTATGAGGATCAATACCGAGTTCGTTTTCGTATTGATGGCATGCTCAGCACCATTACTCAGCCACCCCAAGGCTTAGGCCCTAGGATTTCAGCCCGCATTAAGGTGATGGCCAAACTTGATATCGCCGAGCGGCGCTTGCCGCAAGATGGCCGTATTAAGCTGCGTGTGGGTAATAAGAAGATGGTCGATTTTCGAGTGTCGGTACTGCCAACACTGTTTGGCGAAAAAGTGGTGATGCGTATTTTAGATTCATCCGCCGCCAACCTTAATATCGATATACTTGGTTTTAGCGATAAACAAAAAAGTTTATATCAGCGAAATTTACAACGCCCACAGGGGATGATTCTGGTTACCGGCCCCACGGGTTCAGGTAAAACGGTGTCGCTCTATACTGGCCTGAATATTCTTAATACCGAAGAGCGAAATATCTCCACGGCGGAAGATCCAGTAGAGATTAACTTACCCGGCATTAACCAAGTACAGATCCACCCCAAGGCTGGCCTTACCTTTGCTGGCGCCCTGCGTTCATTTTTACGTCAGGATCCCGATATTGTGATGGTGGGGGAAATTCGAGATTTAGAAACCGCCGAAATCGCGGTCAAAGCCGCCCAAACCGGCCACATGGTGATGAGCACCTTGCACACAAACTCCTCACCTGAAACCCTGACTCGCTTGCTAAACATGGGCGTGCCCGCCTACAACATCGCCAGCTCAGTAAGCTTGATCATCGCCCAGCGATTGGGGCGAAAGCTCTGTCCCAGCTGCAAGCAACCAGAACACATCCCCGATACTGAGTTGCTGCAGGAGGGCTTCACCCCAGAACAGATTGCAACCGGCTTTGTGAGCTATAAAGCCAAGGGTTGTGATAATTGTAACGGTGGCTATAAAGGGCGAATTGGCTTATATGAAATGCTATCAATGACCTCAGAATTATCATCGCTGGTGATGGATGGCGGCAGCGCCATTGAGCTAGCCACCCAAGCCAAGAAAGATGGCATGATCACCATTCGTGAGTCTGGGCTCGAAAAAGTGATTGACGGCACCACCTCACTCGCGGAAATTAATCGAGTAACCAGCCACTAACTCCACTAATAACAATAGACAGAAAGCAGAAGGATTTGCTCGATGGCCAAGGTGTTTCAAGCGCGCAGCAGCGCCGATCAACGACTACGTAAAAAAGCCAAGCTCGATAAAAAAGAGAAAACCGAAGTCGCCGATTTCACTTGGTCAGGAAAAAATCAAAAGGGCAACCCAATCAAAGGCGAGTTGCGGGGCACCTCGGCCAATGAAGTGAAAGCGATGTTGCGTAAGCAAGGCGTAACCCCTCTTAAAGTTGCCAAAAAACAGAAATCACTATTTCAAAAAAAAGCTAAAATCACCCCAAAAGATATCGCAGTTATAACCAGGCAGATTGCCACCATGCTAATGGCTGGTGTGCCCTTAGTGACCGGATTAGAGATGGTTGCCAAAGGCCACGAAAATGAATCGATGCGTAAACTGCTGGGGCAGATTTTAGAAGAGATCCAAGCGGGCACCCCGGTCGCCCAAGCGCTTAGACCCCACCGCCAACACTTTGATGATCTATATTGCGATTTGGTTTCCGCTGGTGAGCAATCCGGTACCTTAGATAGTGTGTTTGATCGTATCGCCACCTACCGTGAGAAATCTGAAGCACTCAAATCCAAGATCAAAAAAGCGATGTTTTATCCCGTTGCGGTTATCGCCGTGGCAATCATTGTGACCCTAGTGTTATTGATTTTCGTCGTCCCTCAATTTGAAACCATTTTTAACGATTTTGGTGCTGAATTGCCTGCCTTTACTCAGATGGTCATCGGTCTGTCGGAGTTTATTCAAAACAGCTGGTATTACTTTCTTGGGGTGTTAATGATTGTGGTGTGGGGCTTTAAGCGCAGCCACACGAATTCACAAAAGTTTCGCGATAACGTTGATACCACTTTGCTTAAAATTCCTATTGTCGGCAACATTTTGCATAAAGGTTCAATGGCCAAATTTTCTCGCACCTTAGCCACCACCTTTGCCGCCGGTGTACCACTTGTCGAGGGCTTAGAAGCCTCCGCTGGCGCTTCTGGCAATGCGGTTTATCGCAAGGCCATTCTGCAAATCCGCGAAGAAGTGACTTCAGGCTTACAGATGAACGTGGCCATGCGTACCGTTAATCTGTTTCCTGACATGGTGATCCAGATGGTGATGATCGGCGAAGAGTCCGGCGCCTTGGACGACATGCTCAATAAAGTGGCCAACATCTTCGAAATGGAAGTGGATGACGCCGTTGATGGCCTTTCCACCTTGATTGAGCCTTTGCTGATGGTGGTGTTGGGCACCTTGGTTGGCGGCCTGATTATCGCAATGTATCTGCCAATATTCGAATTGGGTAGCGTTGTCGGTTAAGATCCAGAAAAATCTATTGATTGGCGGCAGTAATGACAATGTGGCTTGAGCTTTTTGCTCAACATTCGTGGCTCTTTTGGCTGGTGGTTATCACCACCAGCTTAATCGTTGGCAGCTTTCTTAATGTGGTGATCCATCGGCTGCCAATTATGATGGAGCGCCAATGGCTGCAAGAGTGTGCCGAAGGGCTAGAAGTTAGCGTACCCAAAGATCCGTGGCCGACGAAGTACAATTTATTAGTGCCCGGCAGTAATTGCCCTAAATGCCAAACCGCCATCCCCGCTTGGCGCAATATTCCTATCCTCAGCTATGTCCTTCAGGCTGGCAAATGCCACCATTGCAGCGCTCCTATCTCGATTCGCTATCCACTCATTGAATTGACTACGGCACTGTTGTGCCTCGCTATCGCCATTAAACTTGGCCCGGTTGATCTGTTCTGGCCAACCTGGCTGCTGGCGTTTGCTTTAATCGCTTTGGCTGCCATCGACTTTGACAAAATGCTGCTGCCAGATGCCATCACCTTGCCGCTATTGTGGCTAGGCTTGCTGATCAATATTGATGCTGGCTTTGTTGCACTGACCGATGCGGTTTATGGCGCGGTGTTCGGCTATTTGTCGTTATGGAGCATTTTTCAAGGGTTCAAACTGCTGACCGGGAAAGAGGGGATGGGCTACGGTGATTTCAAACTGCTGGCACTGTTCGGCGCTTGGTTCGGCTGGCAGGCACTGTTACCAATCATTCTGATCTCTTCCATTGGCGGCGCCGTTGTGGGAATTGCCCTAACCGCCACCAAGCAACTCGGTGCCGGCA
This sequence comes from uncultured Ferrimonas sp., assembly GCF_947489035.1. GTDB lineage: Bacteria > Pseudomonadota > Gammaproteobacteria > Enterobacterales > Shewanellaceae > Ferrimonas. The sequence continues at coordinate 35,675 of NZ_CANLCI010000017.1, forward strand.
AGCCAATGCCATTTGGCCCATGGATCATCCTTGGTGGCTTAGGTTACCTGTTCTTTGGCCCTGAATTGGTCAACTGGTACTTACACACCATGGTTGGTCTATGAAGCCGCTTATCATCGGCTTAACCGGCGGCATCGGCTCTGGCAAAACTCAGGTCAGCGATCATTTTGGCCAGCTTGGCGCAACAGTGGTTGATACCGACATTATTGCTCGTCAAGTGGTTGCCCCAGGCAGCAAGGGGTTGGCCACATTGGTTGACCACTTCGGTAAATCCATATTGCAGCCTAACGGCGCACTAGACCGCGCCGCACTACGGCAAATTGTATTTAATGACCATGACGCTAGGCAGTGGCTTAATCAGCTAACTCACCCTTTGATTCGACAACAGTTACTGGCACAATGCCGCGCTGCAACAACGCCCTACGTCATTGCGGTGGTGCCGTTGTTGCTTGAGGGTGACATGCACCAGTTGATGGATCGCATTGCGGTTGTTGATGTGGATGAAGCGACCCAAATCCGTCGAACCACCCTGCGAGATAATAATGATGCAGCGTTGGTTAAAAACATCATCGCCAGCCAAATTGATCGGCAAAGCCGTTTGCAACGGGCTGACGACATCATCGACAATAGCCGCGATCTTAAACACCTACAGCATCAAGTTGAATTGCTGCATCAGCACTATTTACGCCTTACCGAGAATTAACCCCCATGTGGCTCCTCTTCGAACAACCGCTTAATGAAAAAATACGCAGCTATCTGCGCATCGAAGCGGTTAATCAGCAGGTTAACGCACACCTAAATTTTCAGCTTGCTCATGGTGAATTGGCGTTTTTCCGTAGCCTGTTTGAGCTAATGGAGTTAATTGATCGACCGGATCTGCGCTCAGAGTTGCTCAAAGACATTGAGCGTCAACTAGGCAACTTACAACGCTGGCGTCAGTACCCCAATGTGGATCAACAACAGCTTGATCAGCTATGCCAGCAGCTACAACAACAGCAAGCCAAACTGCATCGGTTAACGAAACCCACGGCGGATCTTAAAGCCGATCGCTTTTTGGCCGCTTTGAAACAGCGCATGACCATTCCCGGTGGCTGCGGCAGCTTTGACTTACCGCAATTGCATTTTTGGATGGCTCAGCCCTTAGCGTGGCGTCAAACCCAAGCGAAACAGTGGTTAAATCAACTGTCGGCCTTTACCGACACCATAGAGCAGATGCTGGCGATTTTACGCAGCAGTGGCCACTGGCAGGATTCCATCGCCATGGCGGGCTCTTACCAGGCTGCAGCAGAACAAAATATCGATCTGCTGCGAGTACGCATCGAGCAAACCCATGGGGTTTACCCTGCCATTAGCGCCCACCGCAATCGTTTTACTATCCATTTAGTCAATAATGAGACCGGCAAGGCGGATCACCGCAACTTACCGCTGCAGCTGTGCCTGTCCATGGAGCAACAATGACCTTTACCGTAAAATGCCCAACCTGTGAAACCGACGTGGTTTGGCAAGCCCAATCAACATTTCGCCCCTTTTGCAGTGAGCGCTGCAAGCTCATCGACTTAGGCGAGTGGGCGGAAGAACGCCACACCATCGCCGGTAAAACAGAACTGCCGGATGAGTTTGATATCAGCGAACCCGACTTCTTCCTGAATGACGAAGACGAGCAGCAATAATCAGCGCCATTACAGCGTCTGCAATAGCTGATTCAGTTCAGTATTCGCCGCGGGCATCGGCAACTGCGGCAGCTTATCGAGGGCAATCCATTGAATGGGGTTGCCCTCTTTGCTTTGGGCTTCGCCGCGCCAATAGGAAAGAGTAAAGGCCTGCAACTGCACCACGCGATCGCCGTAGTCGTGCTCGGTTTGCCAGATAAGTTGCGGATCACGGCCAATCACCGCCACTTCCTCTTCAAGCTCTCTTAAAGCCGCCTCAGCAAAACTTTCCCCAGAGTTTACCTTGCCACCTGGGAATTCCCATAAGCCGCCCTGGTGCTGTTTAGGATCTCTTAAGGCGACTAATACCTGCTGTTCTTTCATGACGATCGCAATCGCCACCTTAATTATCTTCTTGGTCATTCTCAGGCTCCTTGTAGAGAGTGATTCCCTTGCCCTAACGCCATCGCGCGGGACAGATAAAAAAGGCGGCCCTTAGGCCGCCTTAATTTGGTCACCGCTGGGCTTAGCTCAGCTTGCCATGACACTGCTTAAACTTCTTACCGGAACCGCAAGGGCACGGATCGTTACGGCCAACCTTTGGTCCTTCACGAGTCGCTGGGGCTGCTTGCCCTTCTTGCTCTTGTGCCAGTTGCGCTTCGGCTTGCTGGTGCTCAAAAGCCCGTTGGCGCGCCAGCGCTTCCTCTTCACGGCGACGCTTGGCTTCCATCTCGTCCACATCAGATTGAGCCTGAACTTGGATCTTAGACAGCAAGCTGATCACATCCGCTTTTAACGATTCCAGCATTCCTTGGAATAGCTCAAACGACTCACGCTTGTACTCTTGCTTTGGGTTCTTCTGAGCGTAGCCACGCAGGTGAATGCCCTGACGCAAATGATCCATCGCCGCTAAGTGTTCTTTCCACAAGTTATCAAGAGTTTGCAGCATCACTACCTTTTCAAATTGGCGCAGTACGCTTTCGCCCACTTGCTCCTCTTTCAGCTGGTAGTTTTGATCCCACGCCGCCACGATGCGCTCACGCAGATTCTCTTCGTGCAGCTCTTCCTCTTCGTCTAACCACTGCTTAATCGGCAGTTTCAGATCGAAATCGGCAGCCAGACGCTCTTCCAAACCAGTGATGTCCCACATCTCTTCCAGCGACTGCGGTGGAATGTACTGGGAAACAATGTCTTCCAATACGCTTTCTCGTACCGCTTCAACGGTATCGCGAATGTCATCGCCATCCATCAGCTCGTTACGCTGGGCGTAAACCACTTGGCGCTGATCGTTAGCCACATCATCGTATTCCAGCAATTGCTTACGAATATCGAAGTTGCGAGCCTCAACCTTACGCTGGGCATTTTCAATGGCACGGTTTACCCACGGGTGCTCGATCGCTTCACCCTGCTCCATCCCCAACTTCTTCATCATGTTCGAGACACGCTCAGACGCGAAGATCCGCATTAAGCTGTCTTCCATCGACAGATAGAAACGGGTAGAACCGGCATCACCCTGACGACCCGAACGGCCACGCAGCTGATTATCGATACGGCGAGATTCATGACGCTCGGTAGCGATAATGTGCAAACCACCGGATTCGAGCACCGCGTCGTGACGCACTTGCCAATCGGCTTTAATGGTTTCGATTTGTGCGGCGTCAGTGCCTTCAGGCAACGCATCCAATTCCGCTTGCAGCGAACCGCCCAACACGATGTCGGTACCACGACCGGCCATGTTGGTGGCGATGGTTACCGCGCCACTGCGGCCCGCATCGGCAACAATTTGCGCTTCTTGTTCGTGGAACTTTGCGTTCAGAACGTTGTGCTTGATCTTCTCTTTGCGCAGCAGCGCCGACAAGAACTCTGACGTTTCGATAGAGATGGTACCAACCAATGCTGGCTGGCCCCGCTCCATGCAATCGCGAATGTCGGCGATGATGGCTTCGTATTTCTCTGCGGCGGTTAGGTACACCAGATCCGCCATGTCTTTACGGATCATTGGCCGGTTGGTTGGCACCACCACAGTATCCAGACCGTAAATGCTTTGGAATTCGAACGCTTCAGTATCTGCAGTACCGGTCATGCCCGCCAGGCTGTTGTACATGCGGAAGTAGTTCTGGAAGGTAATGGAAGCCAGAGTTTGGTTCTCGTTCTGGATCTTCACCCCTTCTTTGGCTTCCACTGCCTGGTGCAAACCGTCAGACCAACGACGCCCTGGCATGGTACGGCCGGTATGCTCATCAACAATCACCACCTGACCTTCGTCATCAATGATGTAATCAACGTCTTTTTCAAACAGGGTGTGGGCACGCAGAGCCGCGTTGACGTGGTGCAGCAATGAGATGTTGCCTGCGTTGTAAAGGGAATCGCCCTCTTGCAGCAGACCAATGTCGGTCAGCAGCTGTTCAATCTTTTCTTGACCGCGTTCAGTCAGGTGAACCTGTTTGCCTTTCTCGTCAACGGTGTAGTCACCGTCGCCCACTTCCTCTTCGGTGTCCTCTTTATCCTGCTTGACCAGCTTAGGGATCAGGGTGTTCACGCGAGTGTAGTGATCCGAGCCATCTTCAGCAGCGCCAGAGATGATCAGCGGGGTTCGTGCTTCATCGATCAGGATCGAATCCACTTCATCAATTACCGCGTAGTTCAGTTCGCGCTGTACGCGCTCTGGCGCTGAAAACGCCATGTTGTCACGCAGGTAATCAAAGCCAAATTCGTTGTTGGTGCCGTAAGTGATGTCGCAGGCGTAGGCATCTTTTTTCTCTTGCGAGCCCATGCCCGACAAGTTGATCCCCACCGACATGCCCAAGAATTCAAACAAGGGACGATTCCACTCAGCATCACGACGGGCCAAGTAATCGTTGACGGTGATCACGTGCACGCCAGCGCCGCTTAACGCGTTCAAGTAGGCTGGCAGAGTACCGGTGAGGGTTTTGCCTTCACCGGTACGCATCTCGGCGATGCGACCAGATTGCAGCACCATGCCGCCCATCAGCTGCACATCAAAATGACGCATGCCAAACACGCGCTTTGAAGCTTCTCGTACCGTCGCAAACGCTTCTGGCAAAATGGCATCAAGAGACTCGCCCTTACCACCTTGGTCTTCCGGCGCAACGCGCTGCTTAAGATCAACCGTCAGTTGGCGCAACTGCTCGTCAGAGAGCGCTTCCCATTCGGCTTCCATGCTGTTGATGCGTTCAACTACTTTTTGCAGTTGCTTGAGGGTTCGGTCGTTTTTACTGCCAAATACTTTGGTGAGGAGTTTCGTTAACATTGTCTTACATCGCTACTGAACAAGATGAGCACCTTGCGCTGGCACCCGGAATTCGTTTTTAAGATCCTACTCGCTGCGCGGCTTTCGATATACGTATCGAGCGGGATCCACCTGTTTGTCGTTCTTTAACACCTCGTAGTGAACATGGGGCCCGGTCGAACGACCGGTATTGCCGATCTGCGCGATCGCTTGCCCTTTCTTCACCAGTTGGCCTAACTCCACCAGATTTTCTTTATTGTGCCCATAACGGGTTTTCAAACCGTTGCCATGGTCAATCTCAACCAAGTTGCCATAACCAAACAGCTTGCCAGAATAGGAGATAACCCCTGCCCCAGTAGCAACCACTTCACCCCCCTCGGAGCCAGCAAAATCCAAACCGCGGTGCATTGCCCGGCGGCCAGTAAACGGATCATTGCGGTAACCGAATGAGGAAGACTGCCAACCGCTGTTGAGCGGGCGGCCACTCAAGTAACGGTCAATATCGATATGGTGACTGCGATCTAAGCTTTCAAGTAGGGGCAGTTGATTATCTGCGCGTTCTAGTCGCAGCAGTAATTGATCCATCTGCTCCATCAGCAGGCTCAGTTCAATCTCTTCTTGGCTAGGGCTACTGACCCCGCCTAGACCAACCGCGCTGTCAAAATCAAATTGCTCGGCCAGATCCGCTTGGGCAGCCATGGCGGTGCCAACGGCTTCAATACGGTTCATCCGAGCTTGAATGCGGCCAACACGAGAGGCGATAAGGGAAAGTTGGGCGTCGGTTTGCTCACGCAACTGCTGCAGCAAATGCTGCTGTTGCTCGACCGAAAGGTTCGCCAGCTCAAGTTGTTGTTCAAGCTGTTGCGATTGCTGAGTTTGCAGCTGCCACCAACCGGCTCCTAAAGCCAAGATCAGCAACGGCAGTGACAACCAACGCTTACCGGGCTCCCAGCGCCGCATTCCGTGTTGTGTACGGAGAAAGACTGTTACACTCATTGGGTTGGTTATTCGTAGACACTCTAAAAATGAAATCAAAACCGCAAGATCTCGCCCAATTGGCGGGACAACGATTTGCTCAACTGCAGCAACAAACCAGCAAGACCAGCCAGCTGCAACAGGCGGTATTGAATGCTACCGATCCGGCCATCCATTCCCAAATTCGGGTGGCAAATATGCGAGGTGGCACTTTAGTGATCGAAATTGCATCGGCTACATGGGCAACACGATTGCAATATCAGCGGCTGGATATACTGTCGGCACTGCGCCGAGACGGATTTCCCATGCTGTCCAGTATCGAGTTTAAAGTCAACCCGAAACTGGCTCAGTTCACCCCAGAAAAACCAAAACCATCCAAGCAGTTAAGCCCTAAAGCCAGCGAGCACTTAAACGAATTGGCCGAACGCTTAGATGGCGATTTAGCCGCTAAAATAAAAAAACTGGCCGCCCATAGGGGCGGCCAGTAATTTCAAAGATTAAGGTAACTTAAGCGAGGCTTGGTGCCAGGTAATCCATCGGCACCTCTTGTGGTTTATCAAAGCTCACCAGCTCGTAGCATTCCGCTTGGGCCAGTACCGCCCGCGCTAACTTGTTGTTCAGCGCATGGCCCGATTTATGGGCGCGAAACTCACCCAATATCGCGTGGCCAGCCAAGTACAAGTCGCCAACCGCATCCAAGATTTTGTGCTTCACAAACTCATCGGGATCGCGCAGACCGTCTGGATTCAAGATCCGAAACTCATCCAAAACAATCGCGTTTTCCATGCTGCCACCCAAACACAGGTTATTGGCACGCAAGAATTCGATGTCCTTCATAAAACCAAAGGTACGCGCCCGACTGATGTCACGGTTGAAGCTTTCCGCCGAGAAATCGATGGCGTAGCGCTGAGCGCTGCGGCTGATCTCTGGGTGTTGGAAATCGATGGAGAAGTCCAAACGGAAACCATGGTGAGGGCGGAATTCCGCCCATTTATCGCCATCCTCTACCCGCACCGTTTTGCGAATTCGCAGATATTTTTTGGACGCGGACTGTTCCGCAATACCGGCGCTTTGCAGCAAAAACAGGTAAGGGTTGGCGCTACCATCCATGATTGGCACTTCAGGCGCATCCACTTCGATGTAAGCGTTGTCGATACCCAAGCTGGCGATGGCCGCCATCAGGTGTTCAATGGTCAACACTTTTACGCCCTGATCATTACTCAGGCCGGTACACAAAGTGGTTTCTTTCACCAGCTCGGCATGGGCAGGCAGTTCCACCACAGGATCTAAATCAACCCGACGGAACACTATCCCAGTATTCACTGGGGCAGGCTTAAGCACCATCGTCACCTTGTTGCCAGAGTGCAAACCCACTCCAGCCGCTTGGATCGGACGCTGCAGAGTCATTTGTTTACTCATTGCCAGCTCCTCCTGCTACCACATCGTTAATTAGGGCGCATATGCTATCACAAAAGTCACAATTGGCCAAAGTCTGAACTACACCAAACTTAAGCCACTGTGTCGATTACCTTAATCGGCCTGACGGCGTAAGAATGCCGGCACGTCCAGAATATCCGCTGGGGCCGTTTGCGCTTTCGGCTGCGCCGCCGCAGCCGCTGGGCTTGCTGGCGTTGCCGGTTGTGCTGGCTCAGCGTGGCTAAAGCCAGACATTGGATCCAGTACTGGTTTCGCCGCTTCAGCTGCCACTGGCTCTGCGGCCGGTTTAGCTGCGGCAGGCTTGGTCACCAATTGGATATCAGGCTTTTTCTCAGCACCAATGCCCGTTGCTACCACGGTAACGCGGATCTCGTCGCTCATCTCAGGATCGCAAGAGACACCCACAACCACGTTCGCGTTATCGGATGCGTAAGCACGAACGTGATGACCAACGGTTTCGAACTCTTCAATCGAGAGATCCAAACCGGCGGTGACGTTAACCAATACGCCACGCGCGCCAGACAGATCGATGTCTTCCAGCAATGGGCTGGCTACCGCCGCTTCCGCCGCTTCTTCAGCGCGATCTTCGCCACGAGCCACACCGGTGCCCATCATGGCGTTACCCATTTCAGACATCACGGTTTTTACGTCGGCGAAATCGACGTTGATCAAGCCCGGACGGGTGATCAGTTCAGCAATGCCTTGCACCGCACCCAGCAGCACGTTGTTGGCCGCCTTGAAAGCGTCCAGCAAACTGGTGCGGCCGCCCAAAACTTTCATCAGTTTGTCGTTCGGTACGGTGATCAGCGAGTCAACATGCTCTGCCAGCATCTCGATGCCTTGATCCGCGTAGAAGCTGCGCTTCTTGCCTTCGAAAGAGAATGGCTTGGTGACCACGGCCACGGTCAAGATCCCTTCCTCTTTGGCAACCTGAGCCACCACCGGAGCGGCACCAGTACCAGTACCACCACCCATGCCTGCAGCAATGAACACCATGTCAGAACCAGCAATGGAAGCGCGGATCGCTTCACGATCCTCTTCTGCTGCCACGCGACCCACTTCCGGGTTTGCGCCCGCGCCCAGCCCTTTGGTCACGTCTTTACCCAATTGAATGGTGGTTTGCGCCGACGACTTACGCAGCGCCTGCAGATCGGTGTTGGCGCAGATGAAATCTACGCCACCGATGGTTTGCTCCATCATGTGCTCAACCGCGTTACCGCCGCCACCGCCCACACCAACGACCTTGATGACAGCATCGCCGTTATTACTGTCGATTATCTCGAACATGTCTTATCTCCGTTCAGCCCGCGTCCAAAATTTTAAAAAGCTTCTTTAAACCAGCTTCGCATCCTGCGAAATGACTGGCTTATACCGTTCTCTGACGCCTTTGCTTCAACCTTTTTATCCAGTTGAGCAACGCCAAAATGAAGTAACCCGACCGCTGTTGCAAAGCCCGGCTCCTCCACGTATTTATGCAATCCCTTCAGTGGCAATGGCGGCGCTAAACGCACCGGCATGCCAAAAATCTCTTCGGCGACGGTTTCCGCCCCCTCAATTTGTGCTGTACCACCGGTCAACACGATGCCTGCCGCAACCTGTTCTTCTAAACCGCAACGGCGCAGCTCTTGAGCCACGTGCTCAAACAGCTCTTGGTAGCGGGGTTCCACCACTTCAGCCAAGGTTTGGCGCGACATGGTTCGCGCTGGGCGCCCCCCAACCGACGGCACTTCAATGTTCTCTTCCTGGCCCACCAAGGCAGCACGGGCGCAAGCAAAATCCACTTTGATCTGCTCGGCGTGGCTCAGTGGCGTCCGGAAGATTTTGGCGATGTCGCTGGTTACCTGATTACCGGCAACCGGCAGCACCGCACAATGGCGCAGCGCACCGCCAGCATAAACCACCATATCGGTGGTGCCAGCGCCAATATCAACCAAACAAACGCCAAGATCTTTTTCATCTTCGGTTAATACCGCATCGGCCGAAGCGATACCGGAAAACACTAAGCTATCGACACGCACATCGCAGCGTTCAACGCACTTGGTGATGTTGCGCGCCCAATCGGCGGCACAGGTGACCATGTGGACGTTCGCTTCCATCCGCACTCCCGACATGCCGACCGGGCTTTTGATCCCTTCCAGCTCGTCAATGATGTAATCCTGCGGCAACACGTGCAGAGTTTGGCGTTCGTTTGGAATTTTGACCGACTTGGCGGTGTGGATCACGTGGTCAACGTCGTCGGCAGTCACCTCTTGGCCATCAATCGAGACCATGCCTTTTTCATTCTGACTCGCCACATGGCGGCCAGAGATGCTGAGGTACACCGACGATACGTCGCACTCGGCAATGGTGGCGGCTTGGTTCAGCGCCAATTCAACACTGCGCACAACAGAGTCGAGATCGTTAACGCCGCCTTTATCCATCCCACGAGACGGTTGGCTGGCAACACCAATGATGCTGATCTCGCCGTTGGGCAAGGTCTCACCGATCACGGCGGTGGTTTGGGCAGTGCCCACATCCAAGCCAACAATCAGATTCGCTTCATGGCTGTTTGTCATTGCGTTAATTCCTGCCATTGCACGGCTAAGCCCGTGTCATATCGTAAATCCACTCGCTGCGGCGAGCGCTTCGTTTGTAAAATTCGCGGCCATGCGTCGATAAATCGTTGCAGCCGAGCCACGGTGTCGTCGCGGCCCAAGGCCAATTCTGTGCCATCGACCAAATGCAGCGTCCAAGCGTGGCGCGGACTCAACCGTAAAGCTTGCCCTTGATGGCCACTTAACACCAGCAATTCCGAGAGTTGCTGCCACATTTGCCACACTTTTGTCTCGCTGCCGATCGGTCCTATTAACAGCGGTAACATCTTCAACTCAGAACGCCATGGCGCACTGAAGGATTCAGCCCGCTGATTGAGCCAACCAAAGTCGCCCCAACGGGCGACCGGATGCTGTTCTAACACGTAGACCCGCATCCGATTAGGCCATTCTCGCCGCACTGCAGCGCGATCAATCCACGGCAGCGCAGACAGGGTGTTGCTTACCGCCAGCACATCCGCACTGAACAGCGAATAGTTGGCAAACGGAGCCACTGCGGCGGCCACATCTTCATCGGTGGTGAAGCGGCGTTCGCCCATCAAAGCCAATTCGGTGATTGGCACCTGATCGGCATCGGTCGCGATGCTGGCTAACGCCATTCCGGCGCGAGTCAGGCCCGCGAGGGTCAGCAGTAAACACGCTATCCCTAACCATAACTCCCACCGGATCTGTCGCCACGCTACCGCCATCAACTGTTCCCGCTATTTGGCCATCGCTAAAATGGTTAATACCAACTGCTCAAAACTGTACCCCGCCACTTTGGCCGCTTTCGGCACCAAACTGGTTTCGGTCATGCCCGGCACTGTATTCACTTCCAGCAACTGCCACTGGCCCGCCTCGTCACGCATCACGTCAACTCGGCCCCAGCCTTGGCAGCCCAGCGACTTAAACGCTCGATGGGCTAAGCGGCGCAACGCCTGCTCGTCATCGGCAGACAGATCACAGGGGCAGTGGTATCGAGTCTCGGTGGACTGGTACTTGGCCTGATAATCGTAAAAATCGTTATCGGTTTCCATTTGGATGGCGGGCATCACTTCGTCGCCAATAACGGCAACGGTGTACTCGGGGCCGTTGATCCACGCTTCAACCAAAACGCTGTCGTCGTACTGCAGCGCTGCCTCAATCGCTTGCTGCAGCTCGGCGTCAGTGGTGGCTTTCGCCATCCCAACCGAAGAGCCTTCGTTGGCGGGTTTTACCATCACCGGTAATCCCAGGCGGGCGATTATAGCGGCGCAATCGGTCTGACTAAACGTGTGTTTATCAATAACCTCAAAATTTGCAGTGGGCAGGCCCATGCCCGCCCACAGCAACTTGGTGCGCACCTTATCCATCGCCATCGCACAGGCTAAAACACCGCTGCCGGTGTAGGGGATCTGCAACTGCTGCAGTGCCCCCTGCATGCTGCCATCTTCGCCGCCACGGCCGTGCAAAACGATAAAGGCACGATCAAAGCCCGCAAGTTCTGCAAACGGCTGCTGCTTAGGATCAAATTTATGGGCATCAATGCCACCGCGGCGCAAGCCATCCAGCACCGCTTGGCCAGAACGCAATGACACGTCACGCTCGGCACTGGTGCCACCAAACAGCACCGCCACTTTGCCAAACTGGTTACTGCTCATTGGCTGGCTCCTGCTTCATCTTGGCGATGGACAGCTGCATCTGCGCCAACTGCTTCGCCAAGGCACCAATGTTACCTGCCCCTTGGGTGAGCACGACATCGCCGTCTTGCAGTTGCTCGGCCAATAAAGCGGGCAGCTCTGCCGGCCCGGGCACATAAACCGGATCAAGCCCACGCTGACGAATCGAACGACACAGAGCGCGGCTGTCCGCCCCTGGGATCGGCTCTTCACCGGCGCTGTACACTTCCATCAACAATAAGCCATCAACCTCGGCCAACACGGCGCAGAAATCTTCATACAGATCGCGGGTGCGGCTAAAACGGTGAGGCTGATAGATCATCACCAAGCGGCGATCTGGCCAGCTGGCACGCGCCGCTTTAATGGTGCAGGCCACCTCAGATGGGTGGTGACCGTAATCGTCGACCAACAACACATTGCCCGCTTCCGTGGCAAATTCGCCGTATTGCTGGAAACGACGGCCGATCCCTTCAAATTGAGCTAACGCGCTGAGCAAGACTTCATCGGCCACCCCTTCTTCCATCGCCACCGCAATCGCCGCCAACGCGTTTTGCACGTTATGACGACCGGGTAAGTTGAGGGTTAACGCCAATGGCGCATGGCCAGCACGCACCAAGGTGAATTGAGTTTGGGTGCCAACCTGCTGGTAATCTTCCGCGCGTACGTCCGCATCAGGATGGAAGCCGTAGGTAACAATGCGGCGACCAACGCGGGGCAGCACGGTTTGCACGCCGCCATCGTCCAAACACATCACCGCAGTACCGTAAAACGGCAGGTTATGCAGGAAATCCACAAAAGTGTCATACAGCTTGTTGATGTCGCCGCCGTAGGTGTCCATGTGATCCGGTTCGATGTTGGTCACCACCGCCAGCATCGGTTGCAGATGCAAGAAACTGGCGTCGGATTCGTCCGCTTCGGCAACCAAGTAATGGCTTTGGCCTAAACGGGCGTTGGTGCCAGCACTATTGAGCTTGCCACCAATCACAAAGGTTGGATCCAAATCGGCACCGGCAAACAGGCTGGCGGTTAAACTGGTGGTGGTGGTTTTGCCGTGGGTTCCGGCCACCGCAATGCCATGACGAAAACGCATCAGCTCCGCCAACATCTCAGCACGGCGCACCACTGGGATGCGCGCTTGTTGCGCAGCCACCAGCTCGGGGTTGTCTTGGGCGATGGCCGTTGAAACCACCACCACATCAACGCCATTGACCCAATCGGCATGGTGGCCTTTGTGGATCACCGCGCCCAGATCAGCCAAACGCTTGGTGACCGCATTGATGCCGATGTCAGACCCACTGACCTGATAGCCTTCGTTGGTGAGCACTTCGGCAATGCCGCCCATGCCTGCACCACCGATGCCAACAAAGTGAATTCGTTTTACTCGCCCCATTACGCCGTGGGGGATCGGCTTAGACCCAGAGGGTTGGATTGTACTCATTTAACCGTCTCGACCTGTTAACTGTTCACACACTGAAGCAACCTGTGCGGTTGCATCGAGCACCGCGACGCCACGCGCCGCCTGTGCCATCTGATTTAATTGCTGTGGCGATTGACTGAAGCGCAGCAGCTGCTCAGCTAAGTCCGAGGCCGTTAGCTGCGCTTGCGGCATCAGAATGGCGGCACCACTGTCTACTAGCGCCTGCGCGTTTTGGGTTTGATGATCATCCACCGCGTGGGGGAATGGCACCAAAATCGCCGGCCGACCGGTCGCCGCCAGTTCGGCGACCGTCAAGGCCCCCGCTCGGCTCACCACCACATCGGCCCATGCATAAGCCGCGGCCATGTCATCAATAAATTCGCTGATCTGAGCACCAACACCGGGGGCTTTTTGTGCCCACAGTTGTGCGGTGCTGTCGCCGTTGCCACGGCCGACCTGATGCCAAACGGTGATGCTGGCCTGAGCGGCAATCCGCCCAACAGCCGCAGGAACGGTTTCATTGAGCACCTTGGCACCTAGACTGCCGCCAACCACCAAGACCTTCAGTTGTTCGCCCGCTTGCACCGGCTGGGCAGCGCCAATCTCAATCAACGCTTCGCGCACCGGGTTGCCCACATGGCGCTCATTGGGCAACACGCCGGCAAAGGCCACTAACACCTTGCTGGCAAACTTAGCCAAAATTTTATTGGTGGCACCCGCCACCGCATTTTGTTCGTGCAGCACCAGTGGGGTGCGGCGCAACCAAGCCGCAATGCCGCCGGGGCCAGAGGCGTAACCGCCCATGCCCAGCACCACATCGGGCTTAAATTGACGCTGGATTTTCAATGCCTGCCACACGGCTTTGCTGATCTGCCACGGCGCCATTAACTTGCGCAACATGCCATTGCCACGCAGGCCTTTAATATCAATAAATTGGATCTCAAAACCGTGCTGCGGCACCAACCGAGCTTCCATCCGCTCCGCCGTACCCAACCACTGGATCTGCCAACCTTGCTGCCGTAACTCTCTGGCGACCGCCAGTGCCGGAAATACATGACCACCGGTACCACCGGCCATCACCAATAGGCGTTTACCACTCATGTCGCCTCCTTCGGCGCAGTGTTGCGTGAGAGCGGCTGACGTTGCACAACCCGACGTTCGTGATCGATCCGCACCAAGACGGCAACTGCGGCGCTCATCACCCATAAACTGCTGCCACCATAAGAAACCAACGGTAACGTCAACCCTTTGGTGGGCAGGGCACCAACACTGGCACCAATGTTTACCGCGGTTTGAAAACTAAACCAGATCCCAATGCCATAAGCCCAATAGCCAGCAAAGGGTTGTTGTTGCTTTAAGGCCAAATGACCAATCCATAACGCCCGCAGCGCTAACGCCAGCTGCAAACACAGCAAGGTCGCCACGCCAATAAAGCCAAGTTCTTCCCCCACCACCGCGGCGATAAAATCGGTATGCGCCTCGGGCAGGTAATCTAATTTTTGAATGCTGTTGCCCAGTCCTTCGCCGAGCCAGTCACCGCGCCCATACGCCATTAAGCTTTGGGTCAGCTGATAACCGTTGCCAAATGGATCCTGCCAAGGATCCAGAAAGTTCTGCACTCGCGCCAAGCGATAAGGGGAGCCGGCCACCAAGCCCACAACCCCAACTAACGCGGCGATAATCAACACCGCAAATTCGATCAACCGAGCGCCGGCTAAAAACAACATGCCACCGGTGGTCACCAACATCACAATCACGGTGCCAAAATCCGGCTGCTGCAACAGCAACAAGGCAAAGGCGGCGAAAACTAAACCCGCTTTCGCAAAGCCAAGCCAGTGCTCGCGCACCTCTTGGTTGCGTCGCACCAAGTAGCCCGCCAAAAAGGCAAAGAGACAAAACTTGGCCACTTCCGCCACTTGCAGGTTGAAGATCCCCAACGGGATCCAGCGCTGGGCGCCGTTGACGGTTTTGCCCACCACCAGCACCGCAATCAACAGCAGCAACGCAAACACCGCGATGGGAAAGCTGATCCGATCCCACAACTCAATTTTGATGGTGCTGATCGCCGCCATAATTGCCACCGCCACCGCCACAAAGAAACCTTGGCGGTAGATAAAGTGCAGTGGGTTGCCGGTTAGGCGAGTGGCTTCAGGCATCGATGCCGAGGTCACCATCATCAAACCAAAAAACAGCAGCGTAAAAATCAGCACTAACAAAAAGCGATCGAACAGCGGTTCATCGGCGCCAAATTGGGGCTCCGGCCACGCGGGTAAGCGCGGCGTTAAACGCTGTTTCATCGCTGCTAACATGGCAACGCCTCAACCGCCGCGATAAAGCACTGGCCACGCTGTTCAAAGTTGCGGAACATATCCAAGCTGGCGCAAGCAGGGGAAAGCAACACAATATCCCCAGGCTGCGCTTGGGCGGCAGCGGCCTGCACCGCTTGCTCAAGGCTGGTCACTTCGTTGGCGTTATCCACCAACGCCGCAATCGCGGCGCCATCTTTGCCTAAGGTGTACACCGCCGCCAGAGGCTGCAGCAACGGCTGCAGTTCAGCCAGATCGGCGCCTTTGGCATCGCCCCCCGCGATCAGGTAGATGTTGCCTTGTTCAGCCTGCAACCCTTGCAGTGCCGCCACCGTTGCGCCAACGTTGGTGGCCTTGGAATCGTTCACAAAGCGCACCCCCTGTTTGCGGGCAACTAGCTGACAACGATGGGGCAAGGGTTGAAATTGCTGTAACGCCTGCTGGCTGGCAGCCGCTGGGATCTGCGCGCAATCCGCCAGCGCCAGTGCCGCTAAGGCATTGGCGTAGTTATGGCTGCCCACCAATGGCAACTGCGCCAATGGCATTCGAGCCTGCTGACCGCAGTAAAGGTGCTCGCCGTCGAGGCCATAATGGCCTGAGTCGGGTTTGCCCAAGCCAAAACGGACGGCGTGGCTATCACCACTGGCGGTTAAAGGATCATCTGCATTTTCAATGCAGCGCTGGCTTTGTTGATACAGCGCTAATTTCGCCTGACGGTAGTGCTCAAAACTGTCGTAACGATCCAGATGATCGGCACTGAGGTTCAGCACCGTCGCCGCAACGCAATTCAGGCTGTGGGTGGTTTCCAACTGAAAGCTGGACAGCTCCAAGACATACAGCTGATGACCTTGCCCCAACAGATCCAGCGCCGGTAACCCGATGTTACCGCCCACCCCAACAGACCAGCCAGCTGCCGCCGCCATCTCACCCACCAAGGTGGTCACGGTCGATTTGCCATTGGATCCGGTGATCGCCACGACCGGCGCATCCACATGGCGCGCAAACAGTTCGATGTCACCAATGGCTTCCACCCCAGCGGCGATGGCTTGCGCCACTGCCGGAGTGGCCAAGGCGATCCCCGGTGACACCACCAAGGTGTTGGCTTGGCTGAGCAATGCGCCATCCAGCGCACCGGTTCGCAGTTGCACCTCGGGGTAATCCGCCGCCAGTTGCTCCGCCCCTGGGGGCGAGCTGCGAGTATCCCAAACCGACACCGCCAGCCCTTGGCGCCGCAAAAACCGCACGCAAGAGAGGCCAGTAATGCCTAAGCCAAGCACAAGGGTGTCTGCCAGCGGCGCCATCTTAGCGCACCTTCAGGGTGGCTAACCCCAGCAGCACTAAGCACAATGAGATAATCCAAAAGCGCACGATCACGCGTGGCTCTGGCCAGCCTTTCAATTCAAAGTGGTGGTGGATCGGCGCCATCCGGAAAATGCGCTTTTTACGCAGTTTGTACGAGCCCACTTGCAGGATCACCGACACGGTTTCCAGCACGAAGATCCCGCCCATGATCACCAACAGGAACTCTTGGCGGGTCAATACCGCCATGGCACCCAGGCCCGCGCCCAGCGCCAACGAACCCACATCGCCCATAAAGACTTGGGCTGGGTAGGTGTTAAACCACAAAAAGCCTAATCCCGCGCCCACCATGGCGGTACACACCACCACCATCTCACCCACGCCTGGCAGGTAAGGGATATGCAGGTATTCGGCAAAATTAACGTTACCCGAGAGGTACGCCACCAACGCAAACGCGGCCGCCACTAATACCGTTGGCACAATGGCCAAGCCGTCCAAGCCATCGGTTAAGTTCACCGCATTGGAGCTGCCGACGATGGTAAAATAGGCCAAGGCGATAAACATCAACCCCAGTGATGGCATCACATCTTTGAAGAACGGCACCACCAGCACATGCCCCTCCGGTTGCCCTTGCCAGTACAGGTAGACAGCCACCACCAGTGCCGCCGCCGATTGCCAGAAATATTTCCAGCGCGCGATCAGGCCCTTCGGATCTTTGCGGATCACCTTGCGGTAATCATCGATGTAGCCAATCAAGCCAAAGCTGCCCAGAACGAACAACAACACCAACACATAGTGGTTGGTGAGATCGCCCCACAGCAAGGTAGAAACAAAGATCCCAGCAAGGATCATCAAACCGCCCATGGTGGGGGTGCCGCGCTTAGAGAAATGCGACTCTGGGCCGTCATCACGAACCACTTGGCCGATCTGCATCCGTTGCAATTGACGGATCAGTTTAGGCCCCATCCACAGGCTGAACACCAAGGCGGTCAATAGACTGATGATGGCGCGAAACGTTAGGTAAGACACCACATTAAAGGCGCTGAAATATTGTGTTAGGTAGTCCGCAAGCAGAACCAACATTAGCGAGTAACCTCAAATTGCTGCCGCAGCGCTGTCAGCAGATTTTCCATCCGCGCGCTGCGTGAGCCTTTAATCAAAACCGTTACCGGAGCCGTTGCTTGCTCCAGCCAAACCAGCAGGTGCTCAAGCAGGGCCTGTTGGTCGGTAAAATGCGCCTTGGAGCCGAAGGCTGCCGCAGCAAAACCGCTTACTGTACCGACTGTCAGCAAGTGGTCAATCCCTTTATCCAAGGCGTATTGCCCCACTTGCCGATGGTGTGACTCAGTACTGCTGCCTAACTCACCCATATCGCCAAACAGCAGCACCGTGGTGGTGGCCATTTCGGCCAACAAATCGATGCCTGCTTTGGTTGACGCCAGATTGGCGTTATAGCTGTCGTCAATCACCGTCAGCGTTGGGGATAAGGAGTGAATTTGGGTGCGACCGGGCACAGTTGGGGCTTGGGATAGCCCCTTGGCGATCAACGCCAGATCCAACTCAGCACAGTGGGCCAAACTGGCCGCCGCCAGGGCGTTATCAACTTGATGACGGCCGGGCAGCGGTAAGCTCACCGGTTGCGATAACTCACCGCAATGCAACGTAAACCGGTAGCAGCCACTGCTGTCTCGCTGAATCTCATCAGCCCAGATGTCGGCCACTTGGCGACTGGAAAAACGCAGTAATGGCTGCTCGGCAGCTTGCGCTTGCAGATAATCGGCGTAGTTGTCATCCAGATTGATGATCGCGATCCCATCCGGTTGCAGTGCTTCAAAGATCTCACTCTTGGCCGCAGCGACCCCATCAATGCCACCAAAGCCTTCTAAATGCGCTGGCTGAATGTTATTGATCAGCGCCGCGTTCGCTTGCACCAAGCTGCTGGTATAACGGATCTCGCCGGGGGCATTCGCGCCCAGCTCGACTACCGCATAGCGTTCTGCGCCACTGAGCTCTAACAGCGTTAATGGCACGCCAATGGTGTTGTTCAAGTTACCCTTGGTGGCCAAGGTGGTGCCCGCCAGCGCAAAAATCGCCGCGGTCATCTCTTTAACCGAGGTTTTCCCCACCGAGCCCGTTAACGCGACCGCATAAGGGTTTAGCTGCTGCTTCAGCCACGCCGCCAGCTGCCCCAACGCCAAAGTGGTGTCATCCACCAACAACTGCGGCAAAGTGGTCTCAACCGGTCGGCTTACTAAGACTGCCGCAGCGCCTGCCGCTTCGGCCTGTGCAATAAAATCGTGGGCATCGAAACGTTCACCCACCAAGGCAACGAACAGATCGCCAGCGCCGAGCGCCCGACTGTTGGTGCTTACTCGTTCAATCTGGCCGCCGCTGGCCCCAATCATTTCGGCGCCTAACGCTGCAGCTATCGTTGTTAAAGGAGTGCTGATCATACCGCCTCCTGAGTCAGCTGTTGCGCCAACGCGCGTTCGTGATAATCCAAACGCTGTTGGCCAACGATTTGATAATCTTCATGGCCTTTACCCGCCAATAAGATCAGATCGTCCGCCCCAGCCAAGGCATACGTTTGTCGCACCGCCGCGGCGCGATCCGCTTCCACCAGATATGGGGCGCGCATTAACCCTTGCTGCATATCGTCGGCAATGTCGGCAAAGGCCTCACTGCGCGGGTTATCGCTGGTGATCACCACTTCATCGGCACCACGTTCTGCCGCTGCGGCCATCAACGGTCGCTTGCCTCGATCGCGCTCGCCACCACAGCCAAACAGGCACCACAGCTTGCCGCGACAGTGCCGCCGCAACGCGATCAGCGCCTGTTCTAACGCGTCTGGGGTATGGGCGTAATCCACCACCAGTGTTGGCCCCGCAGCGCCACTAAAACACTCCATCCGACCGCTGGCCGGTTGCAGCTGTTGCGCTGCTTGCAATAGCGCCGCCAGTGGGTGCCCCTGCGCCAGTAGCGCGGCAATCGCCGCAAGCACATTGGCCAAATTAAATTGCCCTAATAACGGGCAGTGCAATGCACCATTGCCGTAGCTGCTGTGGATGGTCGCGGTTGCGCCGTGCTGGTGGTAACGCACCTCGCTGGCGTTGATGTAATCACCACGGCAGCTGGCACCGTCGATGCTGTAGCCAATGGTGTGCAGTTGCGACTGCAATTGGCGGTGCCACTGCACGCCGTATTGGTCGTCCAAATTCAGCACCGCGTGTTGCAGTTGTGGCTGGCTAAACAGCTGCCACTTTGCCGCGGCATAGCTTTCCATATCACCGTGATAATCAAGGTGATCACGGCTTAAATTGGTGTATACCGCTACGGCCATCGGCAAGGCCGTTAACCGCCCTTGGCTGAGGCCATGGCTCGACACTTCCAGCGCCACCGTGGTGGCACCGGCTTGGGCTTGCTGGTGTAAATTGCGCGCCACGGTCAGTGGATCAGAGGTGGTATTAACCGAAGGCTGTAACTGCCCCCACAGGCCATTGCCCACCGTACCCATCACCCCTGCAATCTGGCCCAGCTGAGTCAACAGCTGGGCGCACAGTTGCGTCACCGTGGTTTTGCCGTTCGTGCCCGTCACCCCGATCACCTCAAGTTGGGTGGCGGCGGGGTAGCAATGCAGTCCCAGTTGCGACAACTGTTGCCCCAAGTTGGGGATGGCAATCACCGTTGCCCCGGTATTGATTGAACGAACACCCGCGCAATCGCTGGCGCTGGCTTCAACCACAACCGCCACCGCCCCGTTGGCAATGGCGGCATCAATGTAATCACGGCCATCCACTAGATGACCCTGCACAGCAACAAAAAGATCGCCCGCTGTTACGTCGCGACTGTCCAATGTCGCGTGGTTAAACTCAATCCCTGTCGATAACGCCAGCCAGGGAGACAAAACCTTATCGAGTAGCGGCATTGTTATTCCCAAATAGTGCGGCCAGACGAGGTTGCTGGCTGCTCGGTTCGACATTTAAAAGTTGTAAGGCACCGGCCATCACTTCGGAAAACACCGGTGCGGCGACATTACCGCCATAGTAGGCGTCGCCTTTGGGTTCGTTCACCACAACCGCCATGGCTAAGCGCGGATTGTTGGCGGGCGCCAAGCCGGCAAACAAGGTGACGTAATCTTCGCCATAGCCACCGGCCACGGCTTTGCGGCTGGTGCCGGTTTTCCCCGCCACTTCATAGCCTTCAATGGCTGCCAGTGGCGCGGTGCCATTTTTCTTGGCCACGCCGGTGAGCATCTGCACCACGTCATCGGCGGTTTTTTCAGACAGCACCCGCTGGCCTGCGGGGATGTTTTTACGCTTTAAAATGGACGCCGAACGGCTGACCCCGCCCGCCCCTAAAATGGCGTACACCCGCGCAAGCTGCAGTGGCGTAGCGGTTAAGCCATAGCCAAAGGCCAACGTCGCCCGTTCATGTTCCGACCAGCGGCTGCGATTGGGCACGTTACCGGTGTATTCACCGTCTAAGCTGATGCCACTGTATGTGCCCAAACCAAAATCGGCGTAGAAGGCGAGTAGATCATCCACTTCCATCTGCAACGCCATTTTGGTCATGCCGACGTTGGACGATTTCACCAACAAGGTGCCGATGTCTTTCTTGCCCAAGTTTTTGCCATCGCGCACCGTACCGCCGCGCACCCGCATGTACCCTGGGTAGGTGTCGATGATATCGGTGGTGCTGACGATGCCCCGATCCAGTGCTGCCGCCACCACCAGCGGCTTCACTACCGAACCGGGTTCGTAAGCGTCGGTAATGGCACGGTTACGCATCTGGTAGGGCTTCAGCCCTTTGCGTGAATTGGGGTTATAGCTGGGGGTATTGGCCATCGCCAACACTTCACCGGTGGGGATATCGATGATCACCAACGACGCCGAGGTGGCCATGTGGTAGGCGGTGGCTTTTTTTAAGGCGGTGTAAGCCATGCTCTGCAAACGCATATCCAAACTGAGCACCAGATCATTGGGGTTTTCCCCCTCTTCCACCACCGACAGGTTTTCAACAATCTCGCCGCGGCGATCTTTGCGTACTTTGTATTTGGCGGGGCTGCCCGTTAACCAGTCGTTGTAGTTGCGCTCTAGCCCTTCAATGCCGCGATCGTCGATGTTGGTGATGCCGATCAGCTGGGCGGCAATTTCACCGGCCGGATAATAACGGCGCGATTCGGGTTTCAGCGCAATGCCGGGGATCTTCAGTTTGCGAATGTACTCTGCAACCGCAGGGGTTACTTGGCGTTTGAGGTAAACAAAGCGCCCTTTACTGTCACGCACTCGGCCCACCAGTTTTTGCTGGTTAACCTCCAGCACGTTCGCGAGGGCGGTCCAACGGCGAATGTCATCAAAGCCATTGCCATCGCGCACCATTTTCGGATCGGCGTAGGCCGCCATTACTGGCACACTGACCGCCAGCATTTCGCCGTTACGATCGGTTACCATGCCCCGCTGTACGTCGGTGGTGGTGGTGCGCAAAGTACGCATGTCAGCTTCGTAGCGCAGCCGCTCGGGCTCAATCACTTGGATCCACGCCGCCCGTGAAACAATCGCCATGAAAACCAACATGATCAGCCCCGCTGCCGCCATCAGGCGCCAGTCGATGGCTTCGGGTTTGGTCTTCCTCTTCCCTTGCCGGCTCATGGCAGCTTCACCACTTGTTCTTGGGCGGGTTTGGGTCGTTGCATCTGCAGTTGCTTCCTTGCTAATGCGTCAATGCGGCTGTGCTCAGCCAAAGTTTGTTCTTCCAACAACAGATGACGCCACTGCACATCCAGTTGATCCCGTTGTTGCAGCAAACTGTTGTAATGAGCCGTAAGCCGCCGTGCGTCCTGAGCAGTAAAGATCACCGCAAAGGCGCTTACCGCCACCAGCAATCCTGCCAACAGGATCGGCCAATGGCGACGCAGATCGTGGCCGATCTGCTGCAGCAGCTCAAAGCTCAACATCGCTAACGTTTCTGCGCTACGCGCAGCACCGAACTGCGCGATCGAGTGTTATCGCCCACTTCCACATCGCTTGGCTTCATCGCCTTGCCGATCAGTCGCAACACTCGGGTTTTATCCAGTTCCGCTTCAGTCATCGGCAGGCCGCGTGGGGCATCAGCCCCTTGGCTCATTTTACGCATGAAGCGTTTTACCATCCGGTCTTCCAGCGAGTGGAAGCTGATGATCGACAAACGGCCTTCTGCGGCCAGCACTTCGGTACCGCCAGCCAACGCCGCTTCAATCTCGTCGAGTTCGCTGTTGATGAAGATGCGGATCGCCTGAAAACTGCGAGTGGCGGGGTGCTTACCCATATCGCGCTTGTGCTGTGGAGTCATGTTATTGATCAGCTCAGCCAGATGACTGGTGCGATCCATCGGTTCGCCCGCGGCAATATGCTCTTTGATCTTGCGAGCAATCGGCCGAGAGAATTTCTCTTCGCCAAAGGTTTTCAGTACCCAAGCGATGTCGTTGGCTTCCGCTCGCACCAACCACTGCGCCGCCGTTTCGCCACGGCTGTTGTCCATACGCATATCCAACGGGCCATCGCGTAAGAAGCTAAAGCCACGTTCGGCGTCGTCCAGCTGCGGCGACGACACGCCCAGATCCAACAACACGCCGTCGATCTTGCCGTTCAGGCCCAGATCCGTCATGTACTCGGCAATGCCAGAAAATGGCCCGTGCACAATTTGAAAACGTGGGTCCTCTTGCGCTAATTGCTGCGCTACCGCCACCGCCTGTGGGTCGCGATCAATGCCAATTAAGCGGCCATTTGCGCCTAACTTGGAGAGAATATGACGCGAATGGCCACCACGGCCAAAGGTGCCGTCTACGTAAATGCCATCTGGCTTAAGGTTCAGCCCATCAACCGCTTCATCTAGCAATACGGTGATGTGACGAAATTGCTCGCTCATCAGAGTGTGAGTTCCTGTAGCCGGTGGTTATTGTCAAAGGTGTCTTGGCTGGTTTGTTGTTGAGCCAAGGCGATCTGCTGCTGCCAATTGGCTTCAGACCAGATCTCAAATTTATTCAGCTGGCCAACCAGCATCAGGGCTTTATCCAACTGGGCAAAGTTCCGTAATGGTCCACTGAGCAGTAATCGGCCCGCTTTATCTAATTCGCATTCAGTGGCGTATCCCTGCAACAGTCGCTTCACTTGTCGCTCCGCCGGCACGGTGTCAGACAAGTTCAGCAGTTTTTGCTCTACCTGTTCCCATTCTGGCAAGGGATAGAGCAAAAGGCAGGGGGATCGCAGATCAACGGTACAGATCATTTGGGCATCACAACGCACACGAAGGCCGTCGCGATACCGAGTTGGCATCGTGATACGGCCTTTACTATCGAGCGAAATTGCGTTGGCGCCACGGAACATGTCCGGTCATCCTTGTCCTAGCGATCCATTTTGATCCACAAAAAAACACTTTATCCCACTAATGAGCCAGTTTATGAACAGGGTGCAAACCTTGTCAAGGAGAGTCAGTAGTGGATGGGCGACTTATCGGGCGGGATCACCAAGGCCGCCAACAAAGGCAGCAAATGGCGTGGCAGAAGCCAAAATATTGGGGATTGTCATAGAAACGGCGCCGCTTGTCGGCGCCCGATGAAACGAGGCCAGATCCGCCGCGATCGGCAAAGATCGTCGCCGTCGATGGCGCCGATCCTTACCGCGTTATTACAATTGAATGCGCGATCCAAGCACTAACATTTGATCCGATTCGATCAAGTGCGGTGGTGCTGGCCCAAGTAATAACACAGCGGTTGGTAAGCGTTAAACAGCTTGGCCCACTTTTCTTGCTGGGTATTGAGGTACAGCTCTTCATCAAAAGCCGCCAGCAACTTACCCAGCTCACGGCACTGCTGCGCCAATTGCGGCTGCACGTCGCCACATAAACGCTGCAGTTGCTGCACCTGGCCCAATACACCCTTCATGATGACCACATGCAAGGTGAATTGATTCACCAGATCTAAACGCAACTGCAAGGTGGCTTCACCCGCACTGGAACTCGGTTGCAACCGATTCTCTTGATAAGGGGCTTCTTCGATATTCTCAACCATCTGCTGAAACAGCTTATCGCTAGAGATGGCCGCCTGTGGCAGTTGTTGCAACTGGGGCTGGGTTAGTAGCAGCTTGCACAAGCTGTGACTTAAATGACGGTGCACCTGCATCAATTGCTGCTCGGCAAGATGCTGTTGTCGTAAACGCTGCCCTGCCCGTGCCAGCAGGTAAAAGAGATAACCCAAACTCACACTGCCCGCCACCCCAAGGGTGATCGGTTCAGCGCCACCGCGCTGCCACAGCTGTTCAACCCAGGCGTGCTCCACCGCAGTCAGAAAGAACAACTCAAACACCATGGCGCCAAACACAATGAAAGCCAATAGGAAAAGTGAGAACAGCAATTTTTCTTGCTTGCTGCTGCGTAAAGAATAGATAAATTGACTCATTGTCTTGTACTCCGTTACCAGCCTTACGCTTTAATACCGCAAGCTCAAAAGCATCCATGCCTTATGACTGTGAAAACATCTTATTAAAATCAACAACATTTAAAGGATTAGTCGACCATTTAATAAATGCCAAGGTGCCAATTAAACCTATCAAATGTAACCAACCCACCGCAACCACCAGCGAATGTTACTCGCCCCCGTGCAGATGCTGATTAGGCTGCGCTTAACTGTAAACACAACCCACTGACACTCATTTATTCAATGATTCGAGGCTTGGTGAGGAGGTATTTAAGTGCAAAGATTGGGGCGGTCGTTCTGTTTATCGCTACTGTTATCTTGCCTAAGGCAATCGCGGCACACGAATAAATAATGAAGCGTTGAACAATAATCGCCATCCGCACGAGTAAATGATTCAATCAACTTAATCCTGAGCCGAATTGTTGCAGGCTTAAATTAGGGTATTTTATGTACTGGGGATCAACAAGAGATCTGCCGATGCAGCCTAAGAGCCTACGGCGTTCGAGCCGTCGGCGCATCACACCGTCACTGCCTCGCCTGTGATGGCGTGGCGCTAACCAAACGCCAGATATGAAAAAACCGCAGCACCTAACGGTACTGCGGTTTTTCATAAATAGGTTGGAGTTGGCCGATAAGCCGGGTCTTGTCGTGGACAATCATTCCTCTAGGCCTAGGATCGCTCCTAGGCTCAAGCAACCTACCCGCCCCCAACGCGGGCCGCGCCAATGGGGGCCTATTTGGTCTTGCTCCGGGTGGAGTTTACCGTGCCACGAACTATTACTAGCCGCGCGGTGCGCTCTTACCGCACCCTTTCACCCTTACCTGTGCACCACTTAAAAAGCGGGCCATCGGCGGTTTGCTCTCTGCTGCACTGGTCGTAAGCTCGCGCTTCCCAGGCGTTACCTGGCACCCTGCCCTATGGAGCCCGGACTTTCCTCCCCTTCGCCCGTCTGCCCATTTAAGGGCACAACGACAAAGCAGCGATTGCCTAGCCAACTCCAAGCCGCGGAGTATAGCGACTGTTATGCCACTCTACCAGCCCTGATCGAGCCCATGCTTGTAGAGTGCGTTCTTTTTAACCCCATGAATCTGCGCCGCCAATGCAGAAGCCTTCTTCAAGGGCAGTTCTTGGCACAATAATTCGGTGGTGCGTAGCGCTTCAGCCGACAACCCTTCGCCGTTATCGCGAAACGGAGCAATCATCATCACCATCTCACCACGAGTGCGGTTGTCGTCCTCTTTTAACCACTCAATCAGCTCACCCACGGGCAAACCTTTAATGGTTTCAAAACTTTTGGTGATCTCCCGCGCCAGCACCACTTGTCGCTCGGCGCCCATCACTTCGGCCACGCTGGCCAAGCTGTCGAGCACCCGCCGCGGTGATTCGTAAAAGATCATGGTGCGTGGCTCTTCCACGAGGGCTTGCAGCACATCGGTACGGCCTTTTTGCTTAGCCGGTAAAAAACCTTCAAAGGTGAAGCGATCCGATGGCAAACCCGAAGCACACAACGCGGTGGTGGCTGCACAAGGGCCAGGCAGCGGGATCACGGTAAAACCCGCCTCGCGTACTTGGCTAACAAGGTGATAGCCCGGATCGGAGATCAGTGGCGTCCCCGCATCCGACACCAGCGCAACGGCTTCGCCCGCTTGCAGCTTGCTAATGATGGTGCCAACGCGCTGGCGCTCATTATGATCGTGCACCGATAAGGTGCGGGTGCTGATGCCAAAGTGGCTAAACAACTTGCCGCTGTGGCGAGTGTCTTCGCAGCAGATCACGCTGACTTGTTCCAGCACTTGCAATGCCCGCTGGGTGATATCGGATAAGTTACCGATGGGCGTGGGCACAATATAAAGTGCAACATCTAGAGACATTAGGGGGTGACCTTAGGGCAAGCCAATTGGTTTACGACAAACAGGGAGTTAAACTAAGAGGTCTTAGTTTATCAGAGTGGATCCCACTGGTGAAAAGCCTTTCTGTTCAGACCGGTCGTCACGCCTTAATGGCACTAGCCCTATGTGGCTTAATCAGTTGTGCCAGCGCCCCTGCGCCCAAGCCAACGGTTTCTAAACCAACGGTGACGCTGGGCTTTGCCAGTGAAACCCCAGCTTACTACCTGCAGCAAGCGGAAGGCAGCCAAGATCAGCAGCGGTTGGCCTACTTGCTGCTTGCTGCCCGTGCGTACCTGGATCAAAACCAGCCACAACTGGCGCAGCAGTTATTAGAGCGCATCGGTGCTTCGATCCCCGAGTCTGGCACCTTGGCGGCGGAACAGCGTTTATTGCAGGCCAAATTGGCGCTGCTGCAAGGAGATCGCCAGCAGGCGCAACTATTGCTGCAATGGCCGCGGTCATGGAGCCTACCCGCCGCCCAGTGGCGTGATGCGTTAGCGATTGAGATCAGTCTCTACCAGCAAAGTGGTGATGCCTTAAATGCCGCCTATGGCCACTACCGCTTAACTCAATACTTGCCGCAACCGCTGCAACAGCAAAACTGGGACGCCTTATGGCAAGCGCTAAGCCCAGTCGGCGAAGCGCAACTGAGTGAACAGCTAAGCCAAAGCCGCGATCCAAACTGGCGCGGCTGGTTGGAGTTGGGCTTGATTGCCCAGCGTTACACCATGGATCCCAGCACCATGCTGCAGCAACTGGCGCAATGGCAGCAGCAAAACCCGAGCCACCCCGCGGCGCGTAAATTACCGGCGGCCTTAGAACGCACCATCAATGTGCAGCCCTATCGCCCAGCAAAAGTGGCGGTACTGCTGCCGTTATCCGGCCGCATTAGCCAGCAAGCTCGTGCACTGCAAGACGGCATGTTGGCTAACTTGCTGGATCAAGACGAACGCCGCCAAGTGGCATTTTTTGATACCGA
Organism: uncultured Ferrimonas sp.; assembly: GCF_947489035.1. Lineage (GTDB taxonomy): Bacteria > Pseudomonadota > Gammaproteobacteria > Enterobacterales > Shewanellaceae > Ferrimonas. Next base: position 63,554 of record NZ_CANLCI010000017.1, read on the forward strand.
TGCCATTGATGCGGCCGATGCCTATCAGCAAGCGCTAGATCGTGGAGCCGAGTTTGTGATTGGCCCGCTGAGAAAGCAGAACGTGGATAAGGTGCTGGCCAACTACCAAGGTGAAGTGCCACTGCTGGCCTTAAACCAAGGGCTGCAAACGGCCGCCAAGCCGGATCTGTACTTCTTTGCCTTATCCCCAGAAGCGGAAGCCGAACAAGCCGCCCAACGCATGCAGCAGCAAGGGCTGCAGCGGCCACTGGTTTTGGCCTCTGGCAACGCCATTGGCAAACGCATGGCAGAACGCTTTGCGAAGCAGTGGCAAGAGCTTACCGACGACAGCGCCGAGATCCACTACTTCGGCGCAGGGCAGCAGATGCGTGGCTCGGTGCAGCAAGCGCTGCATGTGGATCAAAGTAACGCGCGCATCAAAGCGATTAAGCAGCTGTTTGGCCCCAAAACCGAAGCGGATTTCCGCTCCCGTCGTGACATCGACAGCCTCTACTTGGTTGCCAATGCCAGCGAAGTGCGGCTGCTAAAGCCATTTGTCGATGTGAGCTTAGCGGTGTTTGCCGATCCACTGGCGCTGTACACCAGCAGTCGTGCCCACGGCGATCTGCGTTCGGATCAACAAGCCGCAGAGCTACAAGGGCTACGCCTTAGTGACATGCCTTGGCTGTTGCGGGACAATAACCAACTGCAGCAGGCTACGGCGTTGTGGCCTAATCGCAGTTTGGCGCAACAACGCTTGTATGCCATGGGCTACGACAGCTGGAGCCTGATCGACCGGTTAGCGCAGATGCGGGTATTTACCGGCTACCGCATGCGCGGTTTATCCGGCCAGCTAACGGTGCAACCGGATGGCCAATTAGAGCGTGGCTTGGAATGGTCGCGGTACCACAAAAATGGATTAAAGGCCGACTAGATGCGAAGCCGCGGTGATCACGCAGAACAACAGGCACGGCGCTATTTAGAACAGCACGGGTTGCGTTTTGTTGCTGCCAATGTGCACTGCCGCTTTGGTGAGTTGGATCTGCTGATGCGCCATAACAACTACCTGGTGTTTGTGGAAGTGAAATTTCGCCAGCAACAAGGCTTTGGTGGCGCGCTGGCCGCGGTTAGCGCCAGTAAACAACAAAAATTGCGCCTAACCGCGCAATGGTATTTACAGCAGCAGGGCTCGCTCGATCTGCCCTGCCGCTTTGATGTGGTTGCCATTACCGGCGATCAGATCAACTGGATTGAAAACGCATTTTAAGAGGATATTCGCCCCCATGCTTGAGCGGATCAAAGAGAGTTTTACTGAGAGCATTCAAACCAAAATTGATGCGCTCGAAGCCCTACCAGAGCCATTAGAAAAGGCGTCGATGGTGATGGTGCAGTGCCTGCTCAGCGGCAATAAAATTCTGGCCTGTGGCAACGGTGGCAGTGCGGGCGATGCCCAGCATTTCTCATCCGAGCTGCTTAACCGCTTTGAAACCGAGCGTCCGAGCTTACCCGCCATCGCGTTAACCACGGACACCTCAACCATCACCTCGATCGCGAACGATTACAGCTACGATGAGATTTTTTCCAAGCAGGTGCGGGCTTTGGGTCAACCGGGCGACGTGCTGTTGGCGATCTCCACCAGCGGTAACTCCAATAACGTTATCAAGGCGATGGAGGCTGCGGTAAACCGCGACATGACCATCATTGTGCTCACCGGGAAAGACGGTGGCGCCATGGCGGGCTTACTGAGCGACAGCGATGTTGAGGTACGCGTGCCCAGCAACCGCACCGCACGCATTCAAGAGGTGCACCTTTTGGCCATTCACTGTTTGTGCGACAGCATTGATCGCACCCTATTTCCGCAAGAGGACTAACCCATGATCCGAGTGCTTTTCGCCTGTTTATTGGTGTCGCAATTGGCTGGCTGTGCCGCCGCCATTGTTGCTGGTACCGTGGGCACCGCCGTAATGGTGAATGATAACCGCAGCGTGGGCAGTCAAATTGACGATCACACCATTGAACTGGAAGTGATGGCCGCACTGAGCAACCACAAGGATCTGAGCAATCAAACTCGGATCAGCGCCACCAGCGTTAATCAGCAAGTGTTGTTGGTGGGTCAGGTACCCAACCAGATGCTGCACACCAAAGCGGTGCAGCTAATCAAACAGATTGACGGGGTTGAACGAGTGCACGATCAACTGCGTACGGGGAATCCTCTGGGCTTTACCAGTCGCTCTAACGACAGCTGGATCACCACCAAGGTGAAGTCACGCATGCTCAGCAACGACAAGCTGAATTCGTTGCGGATTAAAGTGGTTACCGAAAACCGTGAAGTATTCTTACTGGGTGTGATCAGTCAGCAAGAAGCCAAACTGGCGGTGGATATTGCCCGCAATACCGATGGCGTTAGTAAGGTCATTAAGGTGTTCCAATACCGCTAAGTTCTTCGGCGGCTACAAACAAAAAACCGGCGTATTGTACGCCGGTTTTTTATTGCCTGGGCTGCGGAGTTAACGCGGCATCGCTGGCAAGCCCAGTACGTTGTGTACCCGAGCTAAGGTTTTAGCCGCGCGTTCACGGGCGCCCATGGCACCGGCTTTCATCACTTGATCCAAGTAGCCTTGATCGGCACGAATATCATTGTAACGCTGCTGCATTGGCTCCAAGAAGGCACACACCGACTCGGCGGTGGCGACTTTCAGGTGGCCATACATCTTACCTTCAAACTCGGCCTCAATCTCAGCGTGGCTCTTACCCGAGGTAGCAGAGTAGATGCTCATCAAGTTAGAAACGCCCGCTTTGTTTTCAATATCAAAGCGCACGATCGCTGGGTCATCGGAATCGGTTACCGCTTTCTTAAACTTCTTGGTGATCAGCTTAGGATCTTCCAGCAAGCCGATGCGGTTGTTGGCGTTATCGTCGGATTTCGACATCTTCTTGGTTGGCTCTTGCAAGCTCATTACCCGCGCGCCAGCCGCTGGGATGTGCGGCTCTGGCACGGCGAAGGTATCACCGTAAATGTTGTTGAAACGGGTGGCGATATCGCGGCTTAGCTCTAAGTGCTGCTTCTGATCATTGCCCACGGGCACTTCGTTGGTTTGATACAACAAAATATCCGACGCCATCAGCACGGGGTAATCGAACAAACCAACGTTGATGTTTGACGCGTGGCGCTGAGATTTGTCTTTAAACTGGGTCATCCGGTTCAGCTCACCCATCTGGGTGTAGCAGTTCAAGATCCAGCTCAGTTGCGAATGCTCTGGCACGTGTGACTGCAGGAAGATGGTGCTCTTGTTTGGATCGATCCCCAGCGCTAAGTACAGCGCCAAGGTATCCATGCACGCTTGGTGCAGCTTCGCGGGATCTTGACGAACGGTAATGGCGTGCAGATCAACCACACAGTACAACGCATCATGAGTCTCTTGCAGGTTTACCCACTGACGCAACGCGCCCATGTAGTTACCTAAAGTCAGCCCACCGGAGGGTTGGGCGCCGCTAAATACGATCGGTTTGCTCATTATGCGCAGTTCTCTGTTAGTGCCGGCAGTGACGCCAGCAGGTGTTGAAAGTGATCTAGGGCCAAGTTCGGTTGTTCTATTCGAATGTCTTGGCCGTAGTTGTAACCGTAGCTTAGCCCTACGCTTGGGCAGTTAGCCGCCTTAGCCGCTAAAATGTCGTTACGAGAATCGCCCACCATCAGCAGTTGCTGTGGCTGTAACTGCCAACGGGATAACAGGGTATTCAGTGGCAATGGGCTGGGTTTTCGTTCCGCTAGGCAATCGCCACCAAACCAAAACTCAAAGTGGCTTGCGATCCCAGCATCCAGCAGCAGTTGCGCCACAAATTGGCTGGGCTTATTGGTGACAAGTGCCAATTTATAGCCCCGCCGTTGCAGCTCACTGAGGGTCGAAGCCACCTGTGGGTACAGCATGCTAGGGTTAGCTTGATGCTTGGCGTAAGCACGGTTGAAATGCGCCAACGTTTGCTCAATTAACGCGGATGGCAGCGTGGGATCCGGCTCAACCGCATTGCTTAAGGCGCGCTTAATCAGCATCAAGGCACCGTTACCAATCCAGTCTAGGGCATCCGCTTGCTGACACGGAGGCCGACCCACCGCCACTAAGGCTTCAGCCGCTGCGGCGGCTAAGCTCGGGCCCGAATCGATCAAGGTGCCATCCAAATCAAACGCGATGGCACGAACGTTGGCAAATTCCATTACGCTTGCGCCAATTCAGCGCGCATCTGATCAATCACCGCTTTGTAATCTGGCTGATTGAAAATGGCAGAGCCCGCCACAAACATATCGGCACCGGCTGCCGCAATCTCGCGGATGTTATCCACTTTTACGCCGCCATCGATCTCTAGGCGAATATCGCGGCCGCTGGCATCAATGCGTTGGCGTACTTCGCGGATCTTATCCAAGGTGCCAGGAATGAAAGACTGGCCACCAAAGCCAGGGTTAACCGACATCAGCAAGATCACATCCAGTTTATCGATAACGTAATCCAAGTAATGCAGTGGCGTTGCCGGATTAAACACCAAGCCAGCCTGACAACCGTGTTCTTTGATCAGCTGAATGCTGCGATCCAAATGCTCGCTGGCTTCTGGGTGGAAGGTAATGATAGAAGCACCGGCTTTAGCAAAATCCGGGATCAAGCGATCCACCGGCTTCACCATCAAATGCACATCAATGGGTGCAGTAATGCCGTAATCCCGCAATGCCTGACACACCATTGGGCCAATGGTCAGGTTGGGAACATAGTGGTTATCCATAACATCAAAATGAACCACGTCGGCGCCATCGGCCAGAACCTTAGCTACGTCTTCACCCAAGCGGGCAAAATCCGCGGACAAAATGGATGGTGCGATCAAGTGCTTAGTCATTACCTTGTCTCTAAATCCGTCAGTAAAAGTGGCCACATTCTATCGCTTTGACTTATGAGACCCAAATGGCTTTTTATACTGACATTGCCGTCAGCACAAAAGATCAGTAATTTAACAATCACCCCCTAGGTTCATCCTCACCACTGACTGACTTATTTTGGGCTTGCCCACACACTAAAGGGATCGATGATGAACATGTTTATACGCTCCACCTTCGCTGCCACGGTATTGATCAGCAGCGCCAACGCTGCCGCCCTCGAACTGGGCTCCGGCACCAACGTCACCTTTAACGCCGCGGTGGTAAGCAACTACTTGTTCCGTGGCGTCACCCTGTCTGATGATAAAATTGCTGGGCAATTAGGGGCCGATTTAGAACATGATTCTGGCTTCTATGCTGGCGTGTGGGGCTCAAATTACGACAACGATGGCGATAACGAGATTGAGATCGATTGGTGGGGAGGCTACGGCTTTGCCATTAACGACAACATCGACATCGATCTTGGCGTAACCCGCTACTACTATGCCGATGTCGGCGGCCACAGTACGGAATTTTACGCGGGGGCGGCTGTCTATGGTTTGGGGTTAACCCTCTACTACGACGACACCTTGGAATCCTATTACTTTGAAGGCAATTACGATTTCGATGTTGCCGACAACACCGTCTTAAGCACCCATGCCGGTTACACCGAACCCGATGGCGCCGATGGTGCCTATGACATGGGCGTTACCGTAACCTATGACTGGAACGAGTACGTGGCGCTTTTTGTTGGCGTAGTGACGCACGAAGAGGAAGATGAAGCCTTTGTTGCTGGTGTTAATTTTTCGTTTTAATTTGACTGGTTAATTTATCAACAATTACGATATAATCGCCTTCATGGATCCGCAGGAGGCGATTTTTTATGGTTCGCGTGAGTAAGAAACAGTGGGCGGCAATGCTGGTAATACTGGCTCTGTTCGCAGCACCACAAATCAGCCATAAAGCCTCTTGCTGGCTTACTGAGCAATGCGCCAACAGCCAACAAAAAGTCGGTTGGGTGCAATGGCTCGTCAGCTCCAGTGGCCAGCTGCACTTCTTCAATCTGCTTGAGCTATTCCACCAGCCCAACTCTGATAATCACTTCTAATGCAGACGCTATTGAGCGTACTTGCCGCCCTATTTGGGGTACAAACCGAAGCCAACCGACAGCGGGATTTTGCGCGCCAATCGCCGCTGCCCTTCATCGTGGTTGGTGTTGTGCTGATCGTACTGTTTGTGCTGAGCCTGATGGCTTTGGTGCAGTGGGTATTGCCCGCTTAACGATATAGCGCGAACAGCTCTGGCACTTTCTTACGCCCGTTAGCGCTTTGGCTAATGGAGCGCTGCACCGTAATGGTTTCCATTTTTGACTCGTGATACAGCTTTCGAGCCACCGGCGTATCGTGGTTACTGATCAAAGTAGGCACGCCGCGTTGTGCCGCTTCTGCAGCACAGTCCGCCAGCAACGCTTGATCGTCCAACGAAAAACCACCACTGGCGTAGCTGGTAAAGTTAGCCGTCGTCGACAACGGCAAGTACGGTGGATCGCAATAGATTACATCGCCGCTTTGTGCCCGAGCAAAAGACTCGGCATAACCTTCGCAAATAAAGGTGGCTCGCTGGGCTTTTTCAGAAAAGAAACGCAGCTCTTTTTCTGGAAAATAAGGCTTTTTATAGGAACCAAACGGCACATTGAAACCGCCTTTTTTGTTGTAACGACACAGGCCGTTATAACCGAAGCGATTCATGTACAAAAACAGCAGCGACCGATCCCACACTGCGGTGGTTTGGTTAAACTCAGCACGCAGTCCGTAGTAGGTTTCTTTATCGTTATTTTCTGGCGTAAACAGTTTTTGCGCATCGGCAATAAACTGTTCTGGCTTATGCTTCAGGACATTGTACAAACCGATGAGATCAGGATTGATGTCACTAAGCTGGTAGGAATCAAAATCGGTATTGAGAAACACCGAACCGGCACCGACAAAGGGTTCAACCAAACGTTCAGCCACAGGCAAACGTGCGGATATTTGATCCACAAGTTTGTATTTACCACCTGCCCATTTCAAAAACGCTCTGGATTTTGTCATCTGCCAATCTTCGTTTGCCGTAAAGGCGGGGATTTTACCTATCTTCCGACAGGAACTCAGCCAATTGTTGCTCTTGCGCCAACTCTTTTTGCACCGCCGCGACGGGTTTAGCATAGGGGCGCAGCTTTTGTACCGCTTCTGGTAAAGTTTTCACCGCTGCCAACGCTTCCCCTTTGTTGGCATAGCCGCCGGTCACCAAGATATACCACGACCGAGGTTGGCGACGATTGCGGTACACCCGCAACGGCAATTGCTGCAGTTGATGACTGGCAATAAAGCCACGCACCAACTTAGGGTACGAATACACCGCCAATTGCAGCACGTAGCTGTCACTTGGCCGCTCGGCGAGCGGTTGCTGCTCTAACGGCAGTGGTGGCAAGGGCTCAACGCTGGCTTCTGGCTTCGGCTTCGGCTTCGGCTTCGGCTTCGGCTTCGGCACAATAGCATCGGTCGCAACTAAGGGCTGATTTTGTGCTGGCCACTGCCCTGCCAACGGTTCGGCTAATTCCGCTTGAACTGGCATATTGTTGTCGCTGTCTACGGTCGTGCGATCAGTACGCTCTAAACCGGCGGCAGCCAGAGCATTCGCTATGCTATTGGCATCCACATCCAGCGCATCAATAACGATGGGGTCCGCCGCTTGCCGTGGTTTTGATTGCATCGGCTGTGCTGGTGCTGCTTCTTGCTCTAATTCGGGCTCCGGCGCCAGTGCCGCAGGCAGTGCCATCGAGTTGGCTGCCACCTGATCTGCGCTGCCTGCCGGATCGGTGCGTGCATTGTCTGGTAACGATACTTCAATACGACCGGTTACCGCGGGTGGACTGACTGGCGGCTGATCCCACCACCACCATAACGCCAGCAACATCATCATTACGGCAATCGCCGCGATAGCACGCTGATGAAACACGCTTAACCGTGCCCAGCCACGAGGCTGATGCAACTCAACCTTGGCCTCTGCGATAGCCACGACTGCCGCCGCCGTGCCATCGCATTCACGCAGTTGCAACTCAATGGCATCATCATGAGCCATTCGCGCTTGCCCAGGCAGCTGCGTTAATTGCTGATACAAACTTTGCCGCTCACGCATCGACAGCGGCAGCACCTCGACTGGCAGCAACTGCTCGGTAAAACTGCTGGGCAGCTCTTGGTGGAGTCGATCGACTAAGTCGGTCTCAGTAACCACCATCAACGTAATTTGATTGGCAGCCAAACGGGGATCGTCCAGCAAGCTCAGCAGTTCCGCCAGCAGCGTATCCGCCATAAAGTGGCCATTATCGATGACAATCAGCGCACGCCCTTGCTGTCCCAGCAATAGCCGCTCTAACGTATCCGGCAATGGCTCTTTGCTATCAAACACCCCCTGCTGCACCAACTGGCTGATCACCTGAGAGCGCAATGTCGCCGGATCATCGTCCGCACGGACAGCAACATAGGCTTGATTGAACTCTTCACAGCGTTCCATCAGCTGCTGCGCCAATACCGTTTTACCGGTGCCCAGCAAACCATGCAGCAAGATCAGATGATCGCCGTATTCAACCAGATAACGTAGGCGCTCCAGTAAGCTGCGCTGACTGGGCAATAACGAGAAGGGGACCGCTGTGGTCATAGATGCTGAAACAGTTGCTGCAATTGCGTTTCGGTAACGCTGCTAACCACTTCAGTTTGGCCAATGGCCCGAGGGAGTACCAAGCGCACCACACCCTGCAGCGCTTTCTTATCGCGACGCATGTGCGGCATAAATTGAGCAAAGCCCATGTTCGCAGGTGGAGACAACGGCAAGGAAAATGCCGCCAGCAACGCTTCAATTCGAGCCACATCAGCGGCGTTTAACCACGACAGTTGCGCCGCTAATTTAGCCGCAAGCACCATACCGGTCGCCACAGCTTCACCGTGCAACCAGTTACCGTAGCCTTGCTCTGCTTCAATTGCATGACCAAAAGTGTGGCCAAGATTGAGCAGGGCTCGTACCCCTTGCTCAGTTTCATCCTGAGCCACCACTTCAGCCTTGATTTCACAACAGCGACGAATGGCGTAAACCAGTGCATCCTGCTGCTGTTCAAGTAATGCGATTTGGTTTGCTTCTAACCAGTCGAAGAAATCACGGTCCCATAAGATCCCGTACTTGATGACTTCGGCCATGCCGGCAGCGAATTCTCGCGCTGGCAACGTATTGAGCGTATCCATATCCATCAACACCAATTGCGGCTGATGGAAGGCACCAATCATATTTTTACCGAGGGGGTGGTTGACCGCAGTTTTGCCGCCAACAGAGGAATCAACTTGAGCCAGCAGAGTGGTGGGCAGCTGACAAAATGCCACGCCGCGCTGATAACTGGCCGCGGCATAGCCGACCATGTCACCAATTACCCCACCGCCAAGCGCCACAAAACCACAATCACGGCCCAGCCCCAGTTGCAGTGCTTTGCTGTAGATGTCGTTCAGGGTGCTAAGGGTTTTGAAACGCTCGCCATCAGGCAATATCAAGCTATCGACCTGACAGCCACAACGTTCAAGCAGCGCCTGAGCGCGTTCAAGATACAACGGTGCCACAACGTCATTGCTGATCAGCAATAATCGTTGTGGCAAAGATGTGCGGATCAGCTCGTCACCCTGTTGCAGCAACCCTGAGCCAATAAAGATGGGGTAACTGCGTTGCCCCAACTGCACATCTATACGTTCCATCGCGATATCCTGTTACTGGGTTTAGAAGCCCAGACGCTCGATGATGATGTTAGCCACCACCTTGGCGCTTTGATCGTCGGTGCGAACCACCAGATCAGCCACGTCTTCGTAGAGTGGGTTGCGCTCGCCCGCGAGGCCTTCCAGCACTTCGCGTGGCTCATCCACTTGCAGCAGTGGACGGCGCTTATCACGCTGAGTACGCGCAACTTGCTTTTCAATGGTGGTTTCAAGGTAAACCACGATACCGCGAGCAGATAGACGATTACGCACCTCTTTGCTTAACACCGAGCCGCCACCAGTGGCCAGCACAATGCCTTGCTTTTCGGTTAAATCATCAATCACCTTTGCTTCTCGAACACGGAAGCCTTCTTCACCTTCAACATCAAAAACCCAAGAGATGTCGGCACCACTACGGGCTTCGATCTCATGGTCAGAGTCAAAGAATTCAAGATGAAGCATTTGAGCTAGGTGTCTACCAATGGTGCTCTTACCGGCGCCCATTGGACCTACTAGGAAGATATTTCTTTTTTCAGCCATTTCTATAGTCGAATTAGTAAAACACTAACTAGCGACCACCGGTTACGGCGGCGGAAAATTACCCACATTGACGCTAATTTTGGTGGCAGATTATCGCAGGGAATGGCGTTGTAACGCAATAGAGGACGACACCTTGTGCCGTCCTCTTGCTAATTAGAGCTGATCAATGACGATTTTAGGGGTGACAAAGATCAGTAATTCCGACTTTTCCGAGAAATCATTGGTGGTACGGAACAGCCAACCCATGTACGGGATGTCGCCTAAAATGGGCACCTTGGTTACCGTTTGCTGATTCTGCTGCTGATAAATACCACCTAACACAATCGTTTCACCATTACGGGCCAACACTTGGGTTGAGATCCGCTGGGTATCAATCGCGGTAGCCGGCCCCGTCGCGGTTTGCACCGTTTCGCCTCGGGTATCTTGGGTTACGGTTAGATCCAAGACAATGCGGTTATCTGGGGTGATCTGCGGCGTCACGGTTAAGCCCAGCACCGCTTTTTTGAACTCCACCGACGTCGCACCGCTGGAAGTGGATTGCACGAACGGGATCTCAACCCCCTGCTCGATGAAGGCAGTGAACTGGTTTGCCGTGGTTAAACGCGGACTGGCGATGATCTCGCCTTTGTTTTCACGCTCTAACGCCGACAGTTCCAGATCCAAGATGGTGCCATCGCCTAACTTAGCCACTTGGAACGCAATGCTGCCTGCAGGCTCGGCCACCGGCAAATTAACGTTCAAACGCTCATCTAATGACGGGATCTGATTCTCGCCAATCAAATCATCCAGTGCAGGGAGCGACCCTGAGGTACCACTGTCGTTCTGCAGATCAGTAATGCCCCACCGTACGCCAATCTCTTCAGTGATGTTGTCACGGATGGTCACCATGCGGGATTCAATCACCACCTGTTTGATTGGCACATCAAGTACCTCAACCAAGCGATGAATGTCTTCTAAACGCTCCGCCGTGTCTTGCACCAATAGAGTGTTGGTTCGCTCGTCTACCGAGACCGTGCCCCGCTCCGACAATAACGTGCCACCGTCACCGGACAGTAGCGAAGCAATACTCACCGCTTTGGCGTAATTGATCTGCACGTATTCAGAGAACAGCGGAGCCACCTCTTTGCTTTCTTGCTGCTGCCGCAACTGCTCGTTCTCTTGGGCAATCAATTCGTCACGGGGGGCCACTAACAGAATGTTGCCTTCAATGCGTTTATCTAAACCATTGATCCGCAAAATCATCTCTAACGCTTGATCCCACGGCACATCATCCAAGTTCAAGGTCAGATTGCCAGAAACGTTGTCGGTGGTCACCAAGTTGAAGTCGTTGTGATCGGCAATGATCTGCAGCACCGTACGAACAGGAATATCCTGAAAGTTCATCGACAGCTTACTGCCATTAAACACCTTTTCAGGGTCAACCTGCTCTTCTGGTTCGCTGATCAACAGGTGGAACTTATCCCCCTCTTGGCGGTATTCGTATTCAAACGCTTTACCGCCCATATCCAACCGAACTTGGCTGTTACTGCCATCTTGAAAGGTTTCAAAGCCTTTTACGTGGGTATTGAAATCTTCCACGTTAACCACATACAGCAGCTCATCGTTGATGTCGGTGTTGTACAGGGTCACCATCAGATCTGCGCCTAAGCGCTCAAGATTAACTGCGGTAGAGGCGCTGCTCAGATCCAGCACCAGCTCACCGGCATTGCCTTCCGCTCGGTGGAAATCGATCGCTTCCACCACGCTGCTGGAACTGGCCGCCGAGACTGGTGAGCTATCATTCAGCACCAGATAAAATTTATCGCCTTCAATTCGCGACTGATACGGCGCGATCTGATCCAACATGATGTTGGCGCTGATCCCTTCAACCGTATCGTTAATCACAATGCGGTCGACCCCTTGCAGCCCAACCGGCACTGATGTCATCGATAACAGGGAATCCTGATCGGCAAAGTTCAGTTTGATTTGAGCGGGATCCGCCGCCAGCAAGATCTCTGGCTCACCTTCAATGGTGGAGAAGGTAAATTCCAACTCAACTTGGTTGCCCACTTGAGTTTGATATTTCAGATCGATCAGTTCACCTGCCCAAGCCGTGGATTGCATCCCGCAAACGAAGCCTAGGGCCAACATTTTGCTTGCAAAAGTGCTGGCTTGACTGGAAAACCATTTGTGTCCGTGCATGGTTTATACCTTTTGGAAAAATTTAGTTGTTCGCCATTGCCAATTGCGTTTCACGCTTGGTCCAGCAGCCTCTACCATCTGGGATCCATTCTGCGACCACCAATTCAACCTGTCCGATAGATTCAATCTGGCCGTGGAACATCCCTAAATAATCGCCTTGTTTCACCGAGTAGACGGTGCCGTCACTGCTTTGCAGCAAGGCCCAGCGTTCCTGTTGATCACGCATCACCCCACGTAAACGGAAACTGTCGACCCCGAATGCTTCTAGCGGGCCTCGATCTCGGTCTAAATTAGGCTGTGGGCAGTCACTGCGACTGTCGCCATCACGATCGTCCAATCGTACCCGTTGGTATCGAAATGGACTCCGCAGATCCGCAACGCTGTATGGCACAACGGTGATCTCTGGTGGCTCAGGCGTTTCTTCATTAAACACCACCGGATCCGCTTGTACTTCAGCCACGTACTGATGCAGATCGCTCAAGTTACCGCTACAGGCGCTGAGCATTACGCAAGAGAGCGCCACTAAGGTCTTTTTCATTTCGCCCCCTGCGCCGCATCGGTGCTTTTCGGCTCAGAGAAGCGATAGGTCTTGGCCGTTACCGTCATGGTTAGCGGTGCGTCCTCGCCACGAGACATAGTGAAATCATGCAAACTCACAATCCGTGGTAATCCTGCCACCCCTGACGAGAAAGCGCCAAAATCATGGTAACCACCAGTTACTTTCATTTCGATCGGCATCTCGATGTAGAACTCACGTTCCACTTCCGGCTTCCAGTTTAAGCTTTGGATCTGCAAGCTCGCATCGGTCGCCAAGTAGGTCATCGAATCGAGCAAGCCTGGCATCTCAGTTGCCGTAGGCAGCATGGTTAACAGATCAGCAAATTGTTGTTGCATCAGCTCAAGCTGTTCGCGGTACTTCGGTAAGTTGGCCGCCAGCTTATATTTTCGTTCGAACTCATTTTTAAGCTCGATCTCTTTCTGCTCTAACTGCTCCAGCTGAGTAATACTGTCGCGCACCACCGTGTAGTAGCCCAGTACACTGAGCAGCACCACCATGACCAACGCCAGCATGATTTTGGCCGGTTTAGGCCACGTGCCAATACTTTCGAGCTCCAGCTCGTTAAGTTGATTTAAATCCATGGTTAACGCCCCCTCGCTATCGCAGCAAGTTCATCTTCTGCTTCAAGTGGGCCGTCACCCAATGGCAACACCACCATATCCAGCTTGAAGGCGTTTTCCCGCAACTCGCTGTTATCGGAAGCGATGATCTGGTGCACCTTTGGCTCAGACAACCAGCGCGCACTTTCCACCTGACGCATCATACTGGCCAAGTGGTTATTGGAATCACAATAACCTTGAATCGAAACCGCCGAGCCGTTGACCGACACTTGAGTTAAATACACCCCTGGCACCATGACACGCGCCAATTCGTTCATCACCTGTACCGGTACGTGCCGCTGCTGTTGCAGCTGGCGAATCACATCAATTCGAGTCAGCAGCTTCTGCTTTTGCTCTTTGATTTCACGAATTTCGCGGATCTGAATGTCCAGGTTCAGGATCTCAGCTTGCAAGTATTGGTTTCGCTCACGCTGATTTTCCTGCATCTGTCCCAACCACATGCTTATCCCCATCACCACCAATAAGGTGAAACCGGCGATAATGGCAAGGATCAACAGGTATTGTTGCTTTAACCGAGCCCGCTGCGCTTCGCGCCACGGCAATAGGTTTATATGTGCCATGATTCAAAGCTCCTTAAAGCCAAGCCGCAAGCCACCATGTAGCGAGAGATCTCCTCTTCTACACGCTGCTGCAATGCGTCATCGGCACGTAAGCGCCCAGCAAAGGGATTGGCCAAATGCACAGGAATGCCTAACTCCGTGCCCAGCATGGCAGCCATCCCTTCGATCTGAGCGCTGCCGCCACACAGAATAATGCTGTCGACATTTTCATAATTGGTCGAGTTTGCAAAGATTTGAATGGTGCGGCGGATCTGCTGCAGAAATTGAGTTTGGAAAGGCGCTAACACTTCAAAGATGTAATTACGTGGCAGCTCACCGCTGACTTTCGCCCGCTCTGCTTCTTCGTAACTCATGCCGTAGTAAGACAAGATGGATTGGGTAAATTGCTCGCCCCCAAAGGCTTGCTCACGAATAAAGACCGTTTCGCCTTCCGCGATGACCGCAAAGGTGGTGATGCTGGCCCCTAAATCGATCACCCCCACCACTTGGCCAATCCCTGCGCCTGGCAGCTGCTCTGCCATCAGCTTATAGCTGCGACCCAGCGCATAGCCTTCAACGTCGATCACGCGGCTTTCTAACCCTGCTGCCTCAAGTGCTTCTACCCGAGCATCAACATTATCGGAACGGCAAGCCGCCAATAAGATCTCAACCTTATTGGTTTCTTCGTTGGTTTTTAGCGGTTCAAAGTCGATGTTTACGTCATCAAGCGGATACGGGATCAAGCTGTCTGCTTCAATCTCGATCTGCGCTTCGAGCTCCTCATCAGATAAGGAGGCGTCCATAAAGATCACTTTGGTCATTACGGTCGAGCCCGACACCGAAGCGGCACCGAACTTGGCACTTTTGGGCATATCTGCCCTAACTTGTCGCATTGCTGCGGCAACGGCACCGGCATCACGGATCTCTCGATCCACCACTGCGCCTTTGGGTAACGGTACCCGAGAAATGCCCTCTAGCTGATACCCTTCTGCGGTTTCAGCGAGTAATACGGCTTTCACTTCCTGTGTACCGATATCGACCCCAACCATTGACGGCGTTTGGGGCTTGAACCAGTCAGCCAACATGTCTATCCCTGCCTGTTGGTAAAAAACTAATTATCTGGATTAACCTACCACACTAACATAACAAATCATTGATTATATTAGTTACTATTGAAAACATTGGCATCCCTTTAGCCCTACTGACGCACAATGTATAATCAACGGTCGGCTTTCTATTTTTTCGGGTATTTATTGAGTGAAGTGGTTTAAACGCTTTTTAGCGATGATCTGTCTTATGGCCATTTTAGGCTTGGCTGGCTTAGCTGGCCTATATTATTGGATCGCCCCAGATCTACCGGATGTTGATTCACTCAAAACCGTACAGTTGCAAACCCCAATGCGCGTGTTCAGTGCCGACGGCAAACTGATCTCTCAGTTTGGTGAGAAACGTCGCATACCCGTGCGTTACGAACAAGTGCCGAAAACCCTCATTGATGCGGTACTGGCTACCGAAGACGCCCGCTTTTTCGAACACAACGGGGTGGATCCCATTGGTGTGGCTCGAGCCGCGTTTGTCTTGATCACTACGGGCCGGAAGGCTCAAGGTGCATCAACCATCACCATGCAGGTGGCGCGAAACTTTTTTCTTACCCGTGAAAAAACGTATATTCGAAAAGTAAAAGAGATCTTTATTGCCTTAGAAATCGAACGGTTATTAAGTAAAGAAGAGATCCTTGAGCTTTACCTTAATCGCAGCTTTCTTGGCAATCGCGCTTACGGTGTCGGGGCCGCAGCGCAGGTGTATTACGGCAAAGATGTCAGCCAATTAACGTTGGCCCAGATCGCCATGATTGCCGGTTTACCGCAGGCACCTTCCGCCGCCAACCCCATTCGTAACCCTAACCGCGGTAAAACCCGTCGTAATGTCGTGTTGGGGCGGATGCTGTCTGTGAACGCCATCACTCAGGCGCAACACGACCAAGCAGTAACAGAGCCGGTTACGGCCAAATACCATGGCGCCGAAATTGAACTCTACGCCCCCCATTTAGCCGAAATGGCGCGGGATTATCTGGTGGCGAAATATGGTGATGAAGCCGCCTATACCCAAGGCTTCAATATCTACCTAACGGTGGATTCCAGCACCCAGCTGCAAGCGGAACAAGCCGTACTGCGTAACCTCTTTGCTTACGATATGCGCCACGGTTATCGCGGCCCCGCCGCCCAACTGTGGGCAGCAACGCCAGCAGCGGATCCGGCAACCACTGAGGCGACACCGGCCTCGCTGAGCCCCGATGCGGCCGAAGCCGAGGAAGTGCTCCCCGCCGTCAGTGGTTGGCGTGCCGAGCAGATCATCAGCCACCTTGCCACCGTTAAAGCTCACCATAAGCTGCAAGCGGCGGTCGTGCTGCAAGTTGCAGAGCAAACGGCTGAGGTAATGAATGCCGAAGGCGTTACCCAAACTTTAACTTGGGACGGGATCAAGTGGGCTCGAGAGTATCGCAGCGATACTCGCCAAGGCCCGGCACCAAAACAAGCCAGTGACGTATTAACGGCGGGAATGCAGATATGGTTACGCCAGCAAGGTGATACCTTAATGCTGGCCCAGTTACCGCAGGTCAGCAGTGCCTTTGTGGCGCTGGATCCCTACAACGGCGCCATTAAGGCACTGATTGGTGGCTACGACTTTGGCCAAAGCCAATACAACCGAGTAACCCAAGCGAAACGTCAATTGGGCTCAAACATTAAGCCGTTCCTATACTCGGCAGCACTGGAAAACGGCTTTACCCTCGCGAGCTTGGTGAATAACGCCCCAATCACGAAATGGGATCGCAGCCAAGGAACCGCATGGCGCCCACGTAACTCCCCCGACATCTACACCGGCCCAACACGAGTACGACAAGGGTTAGCGCAATCGATCAACGTGATGGCGGTGCGTACCCTGCGCCAAATTGGCATCAACACCTTCATCGATCACGCCAGCCGTTTTGGGTTTGATCCGAGCGAATTACCACGTAACGAATCGCTGTCGCTGGGCTCGGCCTCAGCAACCCCGCTAGAAAACGTGCGTGGTTTCGCAGTCTTTAAAAATGGAGGCTTCTTGATCGAGCCGTTCTTTATTGAACGGATCGAGGGCCGTAACGAGCGGATCATCGAGCAAGCCCAACCCAAGATCGCCTGTGCTGATTGTGAACAAGCGTTGTTGGCACAAGCTCAGGCCACTGACGGGGAAACCCCAATGTTACCGCAGTGTTTGTGGCCACAAGAGCAGTTGGCCCCACGGGTGATCAGCGCCCAAAATGCCTTTTTGATCCGTCAAACAATGCAATCGGTGATCCAAGGTGGCGGCGACTGGAACGCTGGTACGGGCTGGAACGGCACCGCCTGGCGTGCTGCCCGGTTGCTGAATCGACGTGATATTGGTGGCAAAACCGGCACCACCAACGAAGCACGCGACACTTGGTTTTCCGGTTATGCCCCAGGCATTGTGGCCAGTGCCTGGGTTGGTTTTGACGATCACAGCCGTAAGCTCGGTCGCACCAGCTGGAACGCCAACGCCCCGCGGGATCAGATCACCGCTGGGGAATCCGGAGCAAAAACCGCAGGCCCTGCGTGGAACTACTTTATGAAAAGCTATCTGGCGGATGTCGCCACAGAGCGCACCACCGTACCGGAAGGCATTGTGACCGCCCGCATCGATCGCGCCAGCGGTAAGCTCTCAACCCAAATCGATTCCAGCTCGATGTTTGAGTACTTTATTGATGGCACCGTGCCAACCGAAGTGGCTCAGCCACAGCAGCCAGAAGATCCGGTCTTTGAGCAGGAAGAAGAGCTGTTCTAGCCGCGACCCAAGCGGTGCGTTCGCGGCCTAAACCCAGCGTCAGCACCAATAAAAACACCGCCAACTGGCGGTGTTTTTATTGGTGTCATGTCAGCTTGCTGCGTGGGTCAGCACAGCTGATATTCCATCGCTTCCTCATCGCAAGCGTGCTTACGTGGGCACAGCTCGCAATCTTTCATCACCTTCTCTGGCAGGGTCTCTTTACTGGTTTCGCTGAAGCCCAATTTAGTAAAGAAGCCCGGCACCCGCGTGAGCACAATCAGCCGTTCCAGCTCCAGATCCCGTGCCCGTTTCAGCATGTAATCCACTAACGCTCGACCTTGGCCTTGGCTGTGGTGACGAGGATCAATGCCAACGCTGCGCAGCTCGGCCAAACCGGTTTCGTAGATGTAGAGCGACGCACAGCCAATCACCTTGCCGTCTTGTTCCGCCACAGAGAAATCCAGCACATCCTGCAAGATCTGATCGCGACTGCGCGGCAGGGTTTCCCCCTTCTGCGCCCAAAAATCGTTGATGGTCTTGATCTGATCCACATCTGACAGCTTAGCTGGCCGCACAGACAGCAGCTCCGCCTTGTGCGCGTTTAATCGCTCTTGGCTTTGCGTAAAGGCTACGGTGACGTTGTCGGCCGGATCGCTCGGCTCTTGATGTTGCTTACCCAGCGCCTTGGCGATCTGTGCCAACGAGGTGCCGCCCTGCGCCACCCGCTTGGCCAAGGTGGCGTCGATGGTCAGGTGCTGATAGACATCGGAGCCAATAATGGCACTGAACGCCTGCAACTCTGGCAGGGTAAAGGCTTCCAGCGCTTTATTGGCTGAAATGGCCGCCAGCACCACTTCGCCCACCACGTGGTGCGCTTCTCGAAACGGCATCCCCTTCGACACCAGGTAATCCGCCAGTTCGGTGGCGTTGGCGTAACCTTGCTGCGCTGCCGCCAACGACCGCTGCTTGTTGACCTTCACGCCTTCCAACACCAATGCGGTCATATCCAAACACATCAACCAAGTATCAATGGCGTCAAACAGGCCCTCTTTATCTTCCTGCATGTCCTTGTTGTAGGCCATTGGCAGCGCTTTCATGGTGGTCAGAATGCCTACCATGGCCCCATACACTCGGCCAGACTTGCCACGGATCAGCTCCAGCGCATCGGGGTTTTTCTTTTGCGGCATCAACGACGAGCCCGAGGTCACCGCGTCAGCCAGTTCAATGAAGCCGGCTTCACCGCTGTTGTAGAAAATCAGATCTTCGGCCAAACGGGATAAGTGCATCATTGACGTGGCCGCAGCGCTGCACAGCTCAATCACATGATCGCGATCCGACACCGAATCGAGGCTGTTGTTGCTGGCCTGACGAAAACCAAGTGCCTGTGCCAATAACTGCCGATCGACGTTGTAAGCCGTCCCCGCCAAAGCACCACTGCCAAGCGGGCAGGTGTCGAGCCGCGCTAAGGCATCCCGCACCCGAGTTAAATCTCGCTCAACCATCTCAACGTACGCTAAACACCAGTGGCCAAAGGTCACCGGCTGCGCCCGTTGCAGGTGGGTGTACCCCGGCAACACGGTTTGCGCTTCTTTGGCGGCCAGTTCAAGCAACTGCTGCTGCAACTTCACTAACGCCGCAAGCACCGCTTCGCCTTGGTCTTTACACCACAGTTTCAAATCGGTGGCGACCTGATCATTACGGGAGCGACCGGTATGCAATTTCTTGCCCAGATCACCCACTTGCTCAATCAACGCCGACTCCACAAAGCTGTGGATGTCCTCAGCACCGGAAGCCAACACTTGTTCGTCGGTTACCGTTTCCGATAGCTGCGTTAATGCCGCGACTAAGGCGCTGTGTTCCTGTTCATCTAATACCTCAACTTGCTTGAGCGCCCCCGCCCAAGCAATCGAGCCGGTAATATCTTGCTGCACTAGGCGGTAATCCACCGGCAACGAATCATTGAACAACTTAAACCGCTGATCCGCGGCGCCGGCGAACCGGCCTCCCCATAGTGCCATGGTGTTACTCCTCGTTGCTGGTGTTGGTCGCGGCGATCCGGCTGGATAAGCTGAACAACCGAATGAAGCCTTCAGCGTGTTTCTGGTTGTACACTTCGTCTTCTTCGAAGGTAGAAAACGCTTCACTGTAGAGTGAGTTAACACTTTGACGCTGAGTCACCGTCGCTTGCCCTTTGTACAGTTTGACAACCACTTCACCGGTGAGCGGCTGCGCTAAGCTCGCCGAGGCAGCCAGCAGCGCCTGACACACAGGGGTAAACCAGCGGCCGTCGTACAACACATGGGAAAACTCGGTGCCCAGTTGCTCGCGCAATTTAAACGAAGCTTTATCCAACACCATGGTTTCCAAACCGCGCAACCCGGCGTTGATCACGGTGCCACCTGGGGTTTCATAACAGCCGCGGGACTTCATCCCCACCAGCCGATTTTCGACAATGTCGATACGGCCAACACCATGAATAGCCGCCACATCGTTGAGGTAGCACAGGGCGTTGTATGGTGTCATGGATTCGCCATCAACGGCGGTCAGTACCCCATGGGTGTAAGCCAGCTTAACGTACTGGGCTTGATCCGGCGCTTGTTCCGGCGAGTTGCTCCAGGTCCACACCTGCTCTGACGGTTCGCACCACGGATCTTCCAGCTCGCCGCCTTCATGGGAGATATGCCACGCATTGGCATCACGGCTGTAGATCTTCTCAGCACTGGCTGAACACGGAATGTTTTTACTTGCCAAGTAATTCAGCAGATCGGTACGGGACTGCATGCTCCATTCCCGCCACGGGGCAATCACATTCAGCTGTGGCGCTAATGCCGCGTAGGTCGACTCAAACCGCACCTGATCGTTGCCTTTGCCGGTGCAACCGTGACACAGCGCATCGGCGCCAAGCTCCAGTGCCAACTCAACTTGAGCCTTAGCAATGATTGGCCGCGCCATCGCCGTCCCTAACAGGTAAGTGCCTTCGTACAGGGCGCCGGTCTGCAAGATGGGGTTAACGTAATCCGCCACAAACTGCTCTTTCAAGTCCACCACATAGCACGCCGAGGCACCGGATTGCTTGGCTTTCTCTTCAACCCCAACTAACTCTTCCGCGCCTTGGCCAACGTCGGCAACAAAGGCCACAACCTCACAATCGTATTGCTCTTTAAGCCATGGAATGATGGCCGAGGTATCCAAACCGCCAGAATAGGCCAGTACAACTTTGCTGATTTGAGTCATGGGATTAGTCCTTTAGAAGCGTGTATAAAATGGCGTTTTGGATGTGCATCCGATTTTCAGCTTGATCGAAGATGAGCGAACTTGGCCCATCCATCACCTCAGAGCTGATCTCGTAGCCTCGATGCGCCGGCTGGCAGTGCAACACGTGCTTAGCGCCGGTCAGATCCAACAAGGCTTGATTGATTTGGTAAGGCATAAAGGTGGCTTTAACTTGGCCTAGTGGGGTGCTGTCTCCCATCGACACCCAAGTGTCGGCGTAAAGGCAGTCCACCCCTTCCAATGCGCTCACGTCGCTAGACAGCACCAGTTCGCCACCATGCTGCTGAGCCAATTGCTGACATTGCTGCACGACGTGGCCATCGGGGAAGTGGCCGGCGGGGCACACCACCACCATCTTGGCGCCTAGCTTCGCAGCGGCGATCATTAAAGAATGGGTAACGTTGTTGCCGTCGCCGACATAACCCAGCGCCACTTGGCTTAGATCGTTGTGGTGCTCTGCCAGCGTCATAAAATCCGCCATTCCTTGGCAGGGGTGGTACAGATCCGACAGCGAGTTAACCACGGGGACGGTCGCGTACTTTTGCAATTGCTCTAAGGTGGTGTGGCTAAAAACCCGCGCGACAATGGCATCACACCAGCGAGACAAATTAAGGGCGAAATCCTGCACCGTTTCCCGCTCGCCCAAGGCGCCATTTTGCTGATCTAAGTAGAGGCTGTGGCCCCCAAGCTTATTGATGCCAATGTCGAAGCTGACTCGAGTACGCAGGCTCGGCTTTTCAAATAGGGTAACAACGCTTTTGCCCGCTAACGCTTGGCTGTATGGGGCGTAGTCGTGCTTCATTTTTTTGCCCAACTCAATCAACGCTAAGATTTGGGCTGGGGTAAGATCATTGATGCTCAGAAAGTGCTGCATGGAAACTCCTTATGCCTGCGCGCTGGCGCTGATTACGGTGCCAACCGGCTCGCCTTGGATCAGCGCAGCCAGTTGTTCGGGGTAGCGCCAACTGGCCACCAAAACCTGATTGTTTATCGCTTTCGCGGCAGCCAACGCCGACTCCACCTTGACCTTCATGCCACCTTCAATCACCCCTTGGGCGGTCAACGTGGCCGCCAATTGCGGCGTCAGCTGTGGGATTAATTTGCCTTTGCCATCCAGAACGCCAGAAACGTCCGACAACAACACCAACGGTGCCTGCAACAACTGGCACAACGCCGTTGCCGCTTGATCCGCGTTTACGTTTAAACGCTGGCCGTTGCTGTCGACCGCAATCGAACTGACGATGGGCAGCATCCCTTGTTGCAATAACAAAGTGGGCAGGCTGGCGTCTTGCGGTTGCACTTGGCCCACCATTCCCAGTTGCGGATCCAGTACGGTAGCGGTTGTCATGCCGCCATCGGCCAAAGACAGCCCCACCGGCGTTAACCCCGCGGCAATGGCCGCCGCCACCAAGGCGCTGTTCGCCCCTCCGGCTAAAGCCGCTGCCACTACAGGGATCTGCTCTGCCGGCGTAACCCGTAAGCCCTGATGTTTGCTGCTGCTAAAACCGTGGGCCTGCAGATGGCTGTCCACTAAGGTGCCACCACCGTGCACCAGCAGCGGCTGCCAGCCTTGGCTATTCAGGGCCGCCAAGGTGCCAAATAAGCGCTCAATGCCCACCTCGCAATCCAATAATGCGCCGCCAACCTTAATAATCATCGGTTTCATAGCTGTTCCGCCTTATCAAAACGAATAATCATGCACTGCAGCGCTTGGCTTGCGGCGCCTTTTAATAGGTTATCGATGGCACTGGCAACCACCAGCACCTGCCGTTCGCTATCAAGCTGCCACGCCAACAAACAGTTGGGGCTGTAGGCTACGTCATCCACTTTGGGCCATTGCCCTGCTGGCAACAGATTCACCACCGGGCTGTGTTGATAGTGGTTATAGGCTTGGGCAATTTGCGCGGCGCAAGTGCCCGCTGTTACGTCGACGCTAATGGTGGCCAAAATGCCCCGTTTAAAGGCACCAAGATGAGGGGTGAAGATCACTTCATTGCCCAGCTGCTGTTCGATCTCAGGCTGGTGCCGATGGCCCAACACCCCATAAGGGCTAAGGCTGACCTGACAGAAACTGTTGGTTAATCCCGCCTTACGCCCCGCGCCTGAAACACCACTGACCGCATTAATCACCGGCCGAGTATTGGCCGCAATCAGCCCCGCCTGTTGCAGCGGCTTTAAGGCCAATAACGACGCAGTGGGGTAGCAGCCCGGCACGGCAATCAACTGCGCCGTTGCTATCGCCTGTTGCTCCCACTCAGCCAAGCCGTAAATCGCATCCGGCAGCAGCTCTGGCGCAGGGTGTTCAAAGCCATAAAATTTGGAATAGATGGCCGCATCAGCAAAACGATGACCACCGGAAAGATCAAAGACCACCAGCCCTTGCGCCAATAACTGTGGCGCTAATTGCGCACTGATTTGATGATCCAGTGCCAAACATACTGCATCTACATGCTGGCTAAGTTGCGCCAAAGCAGCATCGGTTAACGGCAACAGTGACAGCGCCACCTGCCCCAATAAATGAGGGTACAGTTGCGCTAATGGTTTGCCTTGATCGGCACTGTGGGCGGACACATAAAGATGGGTTAATTCAAAATCTGGGTGTTGGCTGATTAACTGCGCCAATTGCGCGCCGGTGTAGCCAGATCCCCCGATCACCGCGACCTTCGTCATGGCTCGGCTCCTTGCAGAATGTCTTGCGATAGAAAATAAAATACAGAGACAGCGTGGCGACTGCATTGATGCAGCGCAGCTAATAGGCGGGAGTTATCGTCGTCGCAGTAAAGTCATCAAATTCGGGGTTTTCATCGTCAACATTGGCTTATTCCTTAAACACCAGCACACCTTACCCACAACCAACTACCCATGCAACCATTGTGCATAATTATATTGTTAATTTTTCTCTCCGTTCGTTGTAGCCAATGAAAACAAGTTACAGATGCGACTAAAAATTACGATAAACAGATGCAATTTGACCCCGCAGAATCATCAAGCTGACTTGACCAAGTCATGCTTAAGCCACAATATCGATAGGTTGATATTTATTTTTAGGGAGAGGGAAGATGACGGATATGTATGCCCAGCTTCGATCCAACGTGCACTTACTGGGAACCATCCTTGGCGATACCATGGAAGCCGAGCTCGGCAGTGAGTTTTTAAATCGGATTGAAACCGTACGTAAACTTTCTAAAGCTTCCCGTAACGGCGACGAAGGGGCCCGCGATCAGTTACTGCAAATGCTCGGAGAGCTGCACGATGATGAGCTGATCCCGTTCGCCAGTGCCTTTAACCAATTTCTTAACTTGGCTAACATCGCCGAGCAATTTCACTCGATCTCCCGCAATTGTGACGAGTTAGTGTGTGTTCCTGATCCTGTGGAGATGCTGTTAGGGCGTTTGCTCAACGGCAAACTGCAACTGCCGCCAGAGCAGCTATTAGTTGAACTGGAAAAACTGGAAGTGGATCTGGTGCTAACCGCGCACCCAACCGAGATCACCCGCCGTACCTTAATTAATAAGTACATGGCGTTGATTGATAACTTGGGCGAGCGCGAGAACCCACAGCTGTCGGAGCGAGAAACCGCCCGTAACCAGCTGCGATTGCGTCAGCTGGTGGCGCAGATCTGGCACACCAATGAGATGCGAGACGAACGCCCAACCCCGGTAAACGAAGCGCAATGGGGCATGGCCACCGTGGAAGCCAGCTTATGGCATGCCATTCCAGAATTTTTACGCCAGTTAAGCGAACAACTGGAACAGCAAACAGGGAAGCAACTGCCGCCACACATTGCCCCGGTAAAATTTTCCAGCTGGATGGGCGGCGATCGCGATGGCAACCCGTTTGTTACCGCAACAGTCACCGAAGAAGTGCTGCTGCGAAACCGCGTTACCGCAGCCAATTTGTACCTTGATGATCTCAACATTCTGATCAGCGAACTGTCGATGTCGAAAGCCAACGCGGCTTTACTCAGCCACAGTGGCGAGCATCGCGAACCTTACCGAGTGGTGTTACGCCAACTGCGCAATGACCTGTTAAGCACCCTGGATTACCTTGAACAGCGATTAGCCGGTCAGCACCCTGAAATCAGCCAAAGCAACTTAATTTGGCAACAGCAAGATCTGATCGCCCCACTGCAATTGGCCTACGACAGCTTAATTGACAGTGGCATGCACCTGATTGCCAACGGCTTACTGTTGGACACCTTGCGCCGCGTGCATGCCTTTGGTTGCACCTTGGTGCGCGTGGATATTCGTCAAAGCTCCGATCGCCATGCCGACGCCATCGCCGAGATCACCCGCTACCTTGGCCTCGGTGATTACAATCACTGGCAAGAAGATGAAAAGCAAAGCTTCCTACTGCGCGAGTTGTCCTGCAAACGGCCACTGTTCCCACACAATTGGGTTGCCAGTGCCGAAACCCAGGAAGTGCTCGACACCTGCAAGATGATTGGCCAGCAAAGCGAAGAAGCCTTGGGCTCTTACGTGATCTCGATGGCAACGTCGCCATCGGACGTACTGGCCGTCGCCTTGCTCTTAAAAGAGTGCGATTGCCCCTTCACCATGGCGATTGTGCCGCTGTTTGAAACCTTATCGGATCTGGATAACGCCAGTGACGTGATGGAAAAACTGTTCAGCCTTGATTGGTACCGCGGTTATTGTCGCGGCCGCCAACAGGTGATGATCGGCTATTCCGACTCAGCCAAAGACGCCGGCGTAATGGCGGCCTCGTGGGCGCAGTACCGTGCCCAAGAAGCGTTAGTGCAAGTGGCCCGCGATGCGGATGTGGCACTCACCCTGTTCCACGGCCGTGGTGGCAGCATCGGCCGTGGCGGCGGTCCAGCCCACGAAGCGATCCTGTCTCAGCCTCCGGGTTCCGTTGAGAGTCGCCTGCGGGTGACCGAACAAGGCGAAATGATCCGCTTCAAGTTTGGCGTGCCCAAGGTCGCGGTACAAAGTTTGGCGCTGTACACCTCTGCCGTATTGGAAGCCACCTTATTGCCGCCGCCAGTACCAAAGCCGCAATGGCGTGAAGTGATGGATGAAGTGGCCGAACATTCGGTCGCAGCCTATCGCCAAATGGTGTGTAACGAGCCGGACTTTGTGCCGTACTTCCGCGCCGCTACCCCAGAACAAGAGCTTTCCGCCTTGCCGCTGGGCAGCCGCCCGGCTAAGCGTCGCGCCAATGGCGGGGTAGAATCCCTACGCGCCATTCCGTGGATCTTCGCGTGGACCCAGAACCGACTCAATCTGCCTGCGTGGCTTGGTGCCGGTGAAGGCTTAGCGGTGATGCTCGAAAATGGTCATCGCGACACCTTACGCGAGATGTCGCAACAGTGGCCGCTATTCCGTACCCGAGTCTCCATGCTTGAGATGGTTTATGCCAAAGCCGAGCCCAATCTCGCCCGCTACTACGAGCAATTGCTGGTAAGTAAAGACTTACACCATCTTGGTGAAGACTTACGTCAACGGCTGCAGCTAGGCATCGATTGCGTACTGGATTTGACTCAAACCGATGGCTTGATGGACTCTACCCCATGGAATAAAGAATCGGTGGCGGTACGTCATGCCTACATTGACCCGCTAAACTTCCTTCAAGCTGAGTTACTGCGCCGAGTGCGGCAGGAACAAGACAGTGAACACTTACGCCAAGCGTTAATGCTTACCATGGCAGGGATCGCCGCTGGCCTTCGTAATACAGGATAAGTATGAAACTAGCCCACGTGGTGATATTGGCAGCCAGCACAATGCTGGCTGCTTGCTCAACCAGCTACAGCGTCAGCGAAGGCGAGCTGGAAAACTACCTTAACCAGCAGTTGCGTAAGCAGCATAAAAGTCAGGGTAATAAAGAGCTTGGGGCCGAACTGGTGCTGGGGGATAGCGAAGTGGACATTGGCGCAACGCCAGACACCATTGCGGTTACCAGCAGCGCCAGAATCAAACTCAATACACCAATCATCCCACTGCGGGCAGGGCTGAGCTTTACCTTTAGCGCTAAGCCTTATTACGATCCTGTTGATAAGGCCATCTACTTAAAAGAGGTGGAGCTAACCGAAATTTCGGCCAGCCCACGCCAAGTAGAGCAGATCCTTAAACCGCTGGGGCAGCAGACCAGCCAATGGGTGAGCGTTATTCTGCAAAATCAGCCGGTCTATAGCTTAGATCAGAGCGATTGGCGACAAGATCTGATCGGAAGGTTTGGCCGAGAATTGAAAATCAAACCCGGTAAACTCGAGTTTGTGCTGCAACCCTGAGCCCAAGTTACTCGCTTTGACACTGCTCTAAGCGAGTAAAATAACCGTAATCGGCACAAACCGATTCACCTCGGAGGTGGCGCCGCACCATATCCAGCGCCACCGTTGCCGCCAACTTCCTCACCCCATCACGGCCATGACGTTTATTGCCTAGGCGCAGCATCTGCGCCACATAGCCACCACGGTAGGCCAAAGCAAACGCCACCGTGCCCACCGGTTTCTCCTCGCTGCCACCATCAGGCCCAGCAACACCCGTAATGCTGATAGCAATGTCGCTATCCAGCTTAGCCCGTGCACCTTGCGCCATCGCCATTGCCGTTGCTGTCGAAACCGCGCCGTGTTCTGCCAATGTCTCTGCGCTTACGTTCAGCTCACTCTGTTTCGCGGCATTGCTGTACGTTACCCAACCGCCTTGTAAATAAGCTGAGCTGCCCGCCAAATCCACTAAATTACTGGCCACCATGCCGCCGGTACACGATTCCGCAGTCACCAACTGTTTTCCTTGCACCAACAGCAACTGGTGACACGCCTCAGCCACGCTATATACGTTATCCCCTAACCACGCATCACCTAACGCCGTCCGCACCTCATCAAGCAGCTGCAGCCAACGTGCGTCGGCAACCTTACCACGGCGCAGTAGCTTAATTTCAATGTAAGGCATTGAAGCGCGGTAGCCTAAATCGACACCGTCAGGCAACGACACCGACGCCAATTGCTCAGCTAATGCCGACTCGCCGTGCCCCGTAGTCAGCATCCGATACAGCTGCGACGGGGCCGTAATGGCAAACTCGCGACTAAGCCAAGGCAGGATCTCACCGTTCATCATGGTCTTCAGCTCAGTAGGTGGCCCTGGAGTAAACACAAACCACGTCCCTTGCCAGCGCACCCGAAAACCGCAAGCGGTGCCAACGGGGTTATCCACCATTACCGCCCCCGATGGCAGCAGCGCCTGCTTATTGTTGCTTGCTGGCATCGCTCGGCCATTGCGCTCAAACCAAGCCGTAATGGTATCGAGCCAACCTTGATGCAACACCAGTTCTACGCCCATTGCTTTCGCCATCGCTTCACTGGACAGATCGTCCACCGTTGGCCCCAAGCCGCCATTGATCAACACAACATCGGCGATCCCAGCGCTGCGCGTAAACGCAGCAACCAGATCATCCATCCGATCCCCCACCGTAATCCGCGAATGGATCTCTACCCCTGCCTCTAACAGTCGCTGGCCTACCCAAGCGCCATTGGTATCGACAATTTGGCCTGACAGCACCTCTTCGCCGGTGCAGATCATCTCAATATGCATTGCTCATCCCTGTATGTACGTGCTCATCGCTGATTTCCTCCCAGCATACCGCTCTATACGCAAAAGCCCGAGTCGAATGACTCGGGCTGGGCAAAAAGAACATCAATCAACGGTGCTGCTTGGTTATCAGCACTGCAGAGATCCCGCCGAAAACATCGCTAAACACTAAAACACCCAAACGAAAAAAGCCCCGTCCAAAGGACGGGGCTTGATTCTAAATAAGTGTCTGACGATGACCTAC
>NZ_CANLCI010000018.1 GCF_947489035.1 uncultured Ferrimonas sp.
TGCCGTTGCGAAGCAACAGTGGTATTAAGCACGCCTAGCGTGGTTCTTCAGCCTACGCAAAGGTTTGACCCGAGTGATGACTCGTTAAACACAAACAACAAGGTCAGGTGTTTGAATGGCTGCCGTTGCGAAGCAACAGTGGTATTAAGCACGCCTAGCGTGGTTCTTCAGCCTACGCAAAGGTTTGACCCGAGTGACGACTCGTTAAACACAAACAACAAGGTCAGGTGTCCGAGTGGCTGAAGGAGCACGCCTGGAAAGTGTGTATACGGCAACGTATCGAGAGTTCGAATCTCTCCCTGACCGCCATATTAAGAACAACGCCCCGCACGCAAGTGTGGGGCGTTTTTCGTTGTCTGGCTTTTCTCTTGGCCGAACCGCAAACCGCGATGAGGGC
The DNA here is from genome assembly GCF_947489035.1 of uncultured Ferrimonas sp. Taxonomy (GTDB): domain Bacteria; phylum Pseudomonadota; class Gammaproteobacteria; order Enterobacterales; family Shewanellaceae; genus Ferrimonas. The sequence continues at coordinate 398 of NZ_CANLCI010000018.1, forward strand.
TGATCTTAGCTTGATACACCGGTTAGCGTTCTAACCCCAGTCGTACTCGCTTCGCTTGTTTCAACGCGCATTTGCACAAATGGCCATCAAGGGCGGGACAGTTTTTGCAGGGCTTGCCTTTCCACGGCTTGGTTAACACGATGCCGTGATGGGGAAAATGGTGGCGGGTAGGCTCGGCCGGAGCTTGGTTGAGCCCAGCCACAAAATCACTGGCCAGCTGTTCGCATTGGCTCTTATCGAACTCGGTCAGATCAACGCCTTGCTTTAACTGCTTTTCGAGCTGTTTCTTCACTGCTTTTAGCAGAAGTTTGGCGGCTTTTTTATTGTCTTTATCTTTCTTGGCCATAACTGCCCCAAGGGTAACTACCTATGCCGATAGTAGCCGAAACTTGGGGCAGAGGATCAGTTAATTAGGCGACAAAATTAAGTTTGGCCTAATCGGTTTTGCGATGTTGACCTGGCGATATTTTCCTTGCTGATAGGCTTCAGCCTGATCGGCAAAATGTTCGGAACTGCGTACGCCACTTTGCCCCAAGGGGCTGATCACATTGGCAACCGTAGGCGTTGCCATGTCGATGATCCGCCGAGTGGATGGGCCAAAGGTCGCTTGGCGCTGCTCCCCCTGATAACGATAAGAGATGTTGTTGATGGCTCGTTTGGAACCGTGCACGGGCAACGATGGCCCTTCAAATAACTTTTGTAACAGGGCATTGGTGCCTAACGCGTGGCGATGGCGACTGCTGGCGGTTTGCTGCCACTGGGGCAAATCGCTGCCCAATTGATCAACGGTGGTGCGCCAAGCGCGACGAATGGTGTCTTGCTGGCTCTGGGCGGAATACTGGTTGAGGTTGTCCCACCACGGCGACGTGGGTTGCTCCAACACTTGATACAGCATCTTATCGATCAACCCTTGCCGCACTAAGCTATCAAAGCGTTGTGGCCCCAGTTCATCGGCAAATATCTCTTGCAGCAGATTGGCGTAGAACGCCTCGAAAATCGCCGGGCCAACGTGATCGCCGCGATAACTGCCATCCCACTGTTTCAGCGACTGCAGCGCGTGGGATTGTTCGTTCGTGACGGCATTCAGTAACAAAGGACGCAACCGCATTACGCGCAGGTTGCGGCTGTCGTTCTGCAGCTGCTTCAGCTGTTCTACGCTCCAGCGCTCGCGGCTATTCAACTGTTGCTCTAACCACTGGGGCCGAAATTTCGGGGCGTAATAGCCGGATTGCTCCGGTTGTTGCAGCGGGGCTGAGTAGGGGTGGTTGGCGGAAAAAATCAGCCCAGATTCTGGGTTTATCTGCTTAGGGTTATCTTCAAAAGGGTAAAAACCTTGGGGCAAGTTCGCGCTGCTGGCACCGTCGATGATCATGGCGCCGCTGATCCCCTCGGCGCGCTTCAAATAGTGCGCCACCGCCCACTTGGCGATATTGCCTTGGTCGTCGGCGTACAACAGATTAACCCCAGGAGACCAGATCTTGCGTAAGCTGCGTTCGGTTTGCGCTAAATCGGCGGCGTTCAGCAGCTCAAACAGCCCCTGCAGCGGTTGGTTGCCCGCTTGGGTGAAGGTCCAGTACAGGGCAGTGGGTTGATCCAGCTTTAGCGCCCGATCGACTCGCGGCCCAAATTGGGTGACTTGGCGTTGGTAATGCAGTGAATCCGTGCCGGCGATGTCGATGGTTTCATCCACTAATTGCATCGGTTGGATGGTGTCGTCCAGCAGGTAATGGTTGTCGCCAGTCCGCAGTTGATACAGATCGGCGTCGTCGTTCAACAGCATGGTTAGCCCCCAGGTGCGCTGCGGGGTTTGCCCCAGCAGCGGCAGCGGCAAGCCCGGCAGATAATGACCATAGAGGCTGCGCGTAGGGGTGTGGATCTGCGCTTCATACCATACCTGTGGGGTGGAATAACTGATGTGGGGATCGTTGGCAAACAGGGGGGCACCGGTGGTGCTGCGTTCGGCGCTTAATACCCAACCGTTCGAGCCCTGCATCTGTCCCATCGGCAACAGCGGATCTAAATCCAGCTGGTGCCAACGCTGACTGATCAAATCAATGTTATCCGCTTCTTCGTTGGCCCAGTGCCCCTCTAATGCATGCAGGTAAGGCTGCGACAGCAGTTGATGCAGTTCGGTCATCAGTGGATCTTGCTTGAAGGCGCTGGTAAAGCTGTGCGCCATGTAGCTGAGGGTGGCGAACACATCGACAGGGGCAAACGTTTGCGGCTTGCTGCCCAGTAACTGATATTCCAGTGGCCACGGCAGGGTGGCGATGGCGTGGTTGATGCCGCTGACGTAGGCGGCTACCCACTGTTGCAGTTTTGGATCCGAATCCGCCAAGGCGATGGCTTGCTGCTGGCTCCACTGGCGCATGCCAAGGGCGCGAAACAGTTTGTCGGTATCAACCGCGGGCTCACCAAACAGGGCGGCCAATTCGCCTTTGCCGACGCGACGCAACAGATCCATCTGGAATAGGCGCTCTTTGGCGTGCAGCCAACCCAGCGCCATGATGGCGTCGTTGTCGGACTGAGCTTGCAGTGATGGTACGCCGTATTGGTCAAATTCGATGGCGATCTTCGCGGACAGCGATGGCAATTGCTCCAGCCCTTGATAGACCGGCTTGCTGCGCCACAGTTGTAAGGCTGCAATGGCAGCGACCACGGTGGCGAGCAGAAGGGAAGACGCGATGGTAATTTTTATTATGCGACTTAGGATCATAGCTTGGCCTGTTGGCAGGCCGCAGTGTTAATGAATTGTGTATTTATTCATAACACTTGCCTTGCTGGAGTAAAAGGCCTAAGTCGCTGTTGTTTGGTTTTAATTTTAAGCCAAACAGGTTTCAGGCTGCATCACTACGGCGTTAAACGCGGCGGGATCACGCAAAATGGCACGGCCCACAGCGGCCAAATCCAGCTGTTTATCACGCAGTGCTGCTTCAATAAAGGACACCGATTCGATGCCACCAACGCCGATCACTGGTGCGCCAATTGCGCCGCATAAGGCTTGAGCTTCCGCCACCAAATAACCTTCCCCGCGGCGGGATTTGGGTCTGTTCCAGCCACCAATGCCAGAGGAGACATCAACCAGTGCCACTCCGGCATCCACCAGCCACTGTGCCACCTGCTTCATGTCTGCTTGGGTTAATCCTTCGGGGTAAAGATCTTGGCCTGGGATCCGCACCATCAGCCCCAGCTGCGGTTGGCGTTGATGGATTGCGCTGATGATCTCCAGCAGTAATCGACAACGGTTTGCGAGGCTGCTGCCGTAGTCATCTTCCCGTTGGTTAGTGAGCGGCGATAACCACTGGTTGAGGCCATAACCGTGGGCACAGTGGATCTCAACCAGATCGAAGCCTGCTTTGGCGGCGCGATCCGCTGCGGCGATAAAATCATTGCGCCATTGGTCAATGTCGTCGAGTGTCATGGCGCGGGGTTGCTCAAGCTGACGATCGTAGGCGGGCACCGTGATCCCCGATGGCCCCATCATGTCGCCACAGATGTCACGGCTGCCTTTGCCACCGCAATGGGTTAATTGCAAGCCGGTCAGAGTACCAGCCTTGTGTAAGGCGGTTGCAATGGCAGTTAAGCCGCTGAGGCACTCATCGCTGTGGGCGCCAAGCTGGTTGGGCTCGCTGCGCCCGTTTAGACTAACGTGGCTGTATTCCACCATCACCAAGCCAGCACCAGAACCAGCCAAATTTTGATAGTGGCTGATCGTTTTAGTCGTGGCAAGGCCATGACGATCGGCGGTTTGCGAGGCCATTGGTGGCACCACTAGGCGGTTACGTAGGCGGTGGCCACTGGCCAGTGATAACGGCGTGAAGCGAAGCTCTGACATCGGTGTTCCCTGATAGACGCGAATTGGCAGTGAGTATATCGCCGTTCCTCCATATAATAAGAAACAAAATGGCAATAACAGATTCCAAAAGGGAAACATGCTAAAGCTGAATGATCTGCAGATCTTCGTTGATACCGCTGGCCACAGTGGTTTGCGCCAAGCCGCCGATGCGTTGGGTTGCCAAGCTGGTACCTTATCAAAAGCGATTAAACGGGTAGAGCAACACTACCAAACCGAGCTGTTTGTTCGTGGGCAGGGACGCTGGCAGTTGACCGATGCCGGGCGGCACCTGTTAAGTCGCGCTGATCAACTGTTGGCGTTACAGCAGCAGATTGAAACCGAGTTGGGGCAACCGAAGCGATTGCATCTGCGGATCAGCGGGGCGCCAATGTTACTGGCGCGGCATCTGCAGGAGGTGATAGCGCCGCTGCAGCAGCGTTATGGTGAACTCACGTTAGAAACCATGCACGATCAAGGGCTAGGGCGCTTGCTGCACAATCAGGTGGATTTGGCGTTGGTGAGCAGCACCGAGGCTGCGCCCTCGGTCAATGTGCACGCCAAACGCTTGCTGACCACGGAGTTTCGGGTGGTGGCCAGTGCCGATCACCCCTTGGTGCAACAGGGGCTGCAGCATCATATCGATAAGGTGTTGCAGTACCCGTTTGTGGTGCCGTCTCAACCGATTTACGGCGATACCGGCAGCACCTTAAGCCGTGATGGTTGGCATGATGAGGTGTTTGGGCGGCAGATCGGTGCGAGGGTGGATTCGTTAGCGGCATTGATGGCGTTGGTCGACAGCGGCCATTGGCTGGCGTATGTGCCAGACTACCTGTTGGCAGAGCGAGAGTTAGCGGTGATCAACACCGAAGGCTGCCCCTATCATTGCATTCAAACCACGTGGCTGTGTGCCCAGCAACCGTTGCGGCGGCACTGGTTAGCGGCAGTGATGGCAGAAGATAGGGGCTAAAGCAAATTAGGCCGCGTTTTGGGCATCGCTGTGGTTTGCGTCTTTGGCTTGGGTTTTTTTGTTGAGCTTAGCGTGCAGGTACAAGCCAGAGGTTTTCATCAAATAACCCATGCCAACGCCCACTACCAACGATGGGATCACCAGCTGCCAGTTGCCGTTGGAGGCAAAGGTGGCGCAGCAACCAATAAAGGTGCCGGGAATGTAGCTTAACCACTCTTTCTTTGCCTGCAGGCACATAAGCATCGAGATCACACCTGTAATGATGTAACCGACGATCTCGATGTTGGCGATGGTGGAAAGCTGAATGGCCACCATGCCCCAAAACACGCCGCTTACGTTGGCTAGCATGCTCAGCGCCAAGCCCTTAGGGCCATCTTTGGGGGAAGCAAAGTAGGTGGTGCAGCCAAGGAAGCCCGCCCAAGTCAGTAAGCCGAACGCGATAGAGAGCCAGCCCCAAAAAGCAGAGAGCAGGCCAGTAGTAAGGGAAATAGCAACCAATACGGACATGAGTTGGTGTCACCATGAAAATCAAACAAGGTAGGAATCTACCCAAATCCCGCCCAAGTTAAGGCGAAGCAGATCACACATTGGTAACTCGATTACACAAGCGGCTGGAGAAACTGGGACCGGCTGTGATTAAGATCACGCTTTGCTGGTGTTGGCCGTAGTTTGCTAACAAGTCGATGTTGGTTAACGTGAAAAGCGTGCTGTGATCCGCCCAGCTGACCGAAGAGGGGGATTCTTGGTTGGTTTTTCGGGCTTTCGCGCTGAGTTGCGAAAGCAGATAACGAAAAAGCCCGCAAACCTAAATAGCTTGCGGGCTTTCGAGAATGTGTAGTGGTCGGCCAGAGAGGATTTGAACCTCCGACCCCCGACACCCCATGACGGTGCGCTACCTGGCTGCGCTACTGGCCGACTACCCAGCTAATGTTACTTAGCGGCCGTTAAAATGCAATAGAGAAAACAACTAACTGATTGATGTTTAGCCAATTGCTGCCATTACTGGGCGCGGAAGCGTTTGCCTTCTTCCATCATCTTCAACAACGTTGGTACGTCGAGTTTGGCGTCGCGTTGGCGGCGGTAATCAAAATCGTAAACGCGGTAGCTGCCGCTGTTGTTGATCACGGTTACGCCACGGTTGGTGCGTACCGCAAACTGACGGGCGTTGCCCATCACTAAGTAGGGCTGCGGTGCCGGTTGGTACAGATCGGTGCCAAAGCTGTAGTCGCGGCTTGGGGTGGTGCACTGCAACAGCTGCGTCATCAATGTTGGCACCAAACCGTAATGGCTGGTGGGGTGATTGATGGTGCGTGGGCTCTGGCCATTCCAGCGGATCAGCAGCGGTACCTCGGTGGCTCCTCGGCTGAAGTTATTGCCACTGTCGTCGGTCAGATCGGTGGTGAACACATGGCCATTAGTGCCAGTAATGATGAGCACCGTGTCGTCGCCAGCGGCCTGCACTAAACGCTGGATCTGCCCATCCAAGAAATGCAGGGATTGTCGGTACTGATTAAACAACACCTGTTGGGCATGGTTTAACGACGTATCGGCGCGTACGGTCGGGATCCCGACCACCCCAACCGGAGTGCTGTAATAGGCACTGGCGGATAAGCTCACCAGATTAAACTGGGCGCGATCACGCTGGCGGATTTGGCCGATCACTTGGGCGGTAATGGCGATGTCTTGCTCGGCCACCACTTCATCAACTGGGGTTTCAATTTGATTGAAATCCTGCAACCAGACATCGGTGCCAAGGCCGGGTTTCACTTGTTTTAATCCAAAGGCATTTAGCTGGTAACCGGCGCGGGTTAATTCGGTGCTCAGTACGGGCGCGGCTCGATCCCGCCCCAGTGGCTGGCGGTAGGATGGCAACATGCCGTATAGCAGGTTGTAGATCCCTTGGTTGAACTGGTTACTGGCGGCGCTGTGGCGTTCAAACCAGTGGCTGCGCTTGGAGAGCGCCATCAGGTACGGCATGGTTGCCGTATTCACCATGTCGGCACGCCAGCCATCAATGGTGATCATCAGTACGTCGGGGCGGGCACTTGGGCCGCATTGCAACGGACTAATGGGGTAATTCAGTTGGTGGGTCGGCGGAGTTTGATCGCTGACGGCACCAATTTCATCCACTTCTAAAATGCCCTGCTTGGCAATAAAGCCACGGGCAGTGGCAGGGTAGTGCAGTGGAAAGATGTCATCTTGGGCCGTGATCGGCTGATAGCCAGTGGCATCGGCCCAGATATGGATCAGGTGAGAACCGACAAAGCAGCTCACCAGTACCACCACCACTTTGCTGCCCATGCGGCGGCGGCGCACACGCGCTAATCGCTTCCACAAGCCATTGGCTATCACCAGCTGCAGTGCCAGTAGTGCCACCGGCACCACCGCCAAAAATGGCGATTGCAACAAGGCACTGATGTCGGAGCTGGCCACATCAAACACAAATGGATTGAGGTGCAATCGGTAGTGGTCAAAAATTTCAGCGTCAAACGCCAGCAGGGTTAATCCTACGGTGGCAACAACGGCCCCAAGCCCACGCAAGATGTGGGAAAAGGGCAGCAGTAGCGTTACTGGAAACAGAGCAAACAGATAGCCGGCAAACCCTAAGAAGGCAAAGTGACCAATCCAGTTGATCACCATATAGACCTGCGCCAACAGCGTGTCTGGCCAGCCTTGCACATACAAAAAACGGCTGGCGATAAGCATCGCCAACAACATATTGATGAAGGTAAACCAGTGTCCCCACAGTACCAGGGGAGACACGTTGTCTTTAGTGTGGTCGTTGAATTGCATTCTTGGGCTTCATGCCTAGTAAGTTAGGCTTATCCTACGGCGAATATCTGTGGTTATCCAGCGAGTAAATTCAATTGTTTAGGCGTCGTCACGGCTATCGATAGAGGCTTTCAGCGCTTGCGCAAACTGGTCTGCCAATACGGCGCGGTTGGCCGGAGCAATTTTGCTGTTGATGATAACGGTGGCGGCGTTGCCTAACGACATCAGCGCCAGATCCGTTGGGGTTTGGTGTTTTTCCATCACTGCCAGCAGATCCGACAGCAGGGCTTCCACTTGTTGATTGCTGTATTTAGATACGATCGCCATTGAGTTTTCCTGTGATGTTGTAAAAAGGGCGGCATATAATAGCGGCTTTTGTTGCCAACGACTAATGCCACAGCCATGAGTATTAAAATTGAACAAGCCATCATCCACACCGTCAACCAAGGGAACGACGGTCAACTAGAGTGCCGTTTACGCTCGCAGCCACTGAAGCAGTCTTTGGCTGCGGACGATCTGATAGCAGAACTGCATCGGCTTTATACCGCGAAAGCGGGCAAAGGCTACGGCCACTTTGGGGTACCCGTTAATGAAGATGGTAGCCCAGCAGGGGAAGCCAATGAAGAATTTGAGCAGTCCTTAAGCCAGTGGCAAGCCGGAGAGCTTGGGTTTGTCGAGTTCACTGCGGCCGCGGGTAACTTACTGGGTAAAGAGCTTTCTAAGTACGACTTTGCCACCGGCGGCTACCTGCTGTTAGCCAACTATAGCTACATCGCTAACAACTACCTGTTTGTGGCGTTGATGTCGGCGAAGCCGTCGGTTGCGGTGTCTGCCGAGATGGATCTGCACGGCATGGAGCACTTGGATCTGTCCAACATGCAACTAACCGCCCGCATCGATTTGACCGAATGGAAAGCCGATCCCACCTCGAAGAAGTACCTCTCTTTTGTTAAAGGCCGTGCTGGCCGCAAGATTGCCGATTTCTTTTTGGACTTTATGGGCTGCATTGAAGGCATCGACGCCAAGAAGCAAAACCGCGCCTTGATGCAAGCGGTAGAAGATTACGTTGGCGATGCCGAGCTGGATAAGTCGGAGCAACAAGATTGCCGCGATGCGGTGTTCGATTACTGCAAAAGCCAGATCGCCACCGGCGACAACGTACAACTGACCGACATCGCCGACGAATTAGCCGATAAAGGACTCGAGAGCTTCCATCAGTTCACGTCCGATGGCAGCTACGATTTGGCGGAAGAGTTTCCTGCGGATCAAAGCACGTTGCGGCAGTTGAAAAAGTTTGCCGGCACCGGTGGTGGCGTGTCGCTTAGCTTTGATGCTCAACATTTAGGCGAACGAGTGCAATGGGATCCGGCTCGCGACACCATAACTATTCAAGGCGTGCCACCTAACTTGCTTGATCAGCTGATGCGCCGTACCGGCGGCAAAAGCGAGTAAGCTTTAAGCACAATTTATGCAGTAGTGGCTGCAGTGCATAAAAACCCATGAATATTGCATTTGAGGCTGTGATCTCGGTCACTTAACTGGTGGTGGCCGAGGCTTTTCAAACGCAGAGGGGAGCGGTAGGATACAGGCCCACTGACGATTTCAATGCATAAAAATGCATAGAAAAAGAAATACCCCCAAAGAAGTACAATAATCAGGGGGTTTACTCGAACTACGGGTCACCAGATATTATGCAAAACAACTCGCTGCGGAACGTATTGATGTTCCTGATCCCATCATTGATGGGTGTATTCCTTTTCATGACGCCGGTACCACACACCGACGGCATCACCATCCCAATCGCGGTACTGAAAGACTTCTTGCTGGGCTTGATTGGCGATCAGATTGGTTTGGTTGTCGCCAGTGCGTTAGTGCTGTCGGCACTGGCAAGCATCGTCACCAAATTGCTGCGCCCGCAAGCGGTGCTGCAAAACAACTTTCTTAACTCTTTGCTGAACCCATCTTGGGTGTGGTTTTCTATCCGCTTATTGGGCGCCATCTTTGTGTTGATGGTGATGACCAGCACTGGCCCTGAATTCATTGCCGGGGAAACCACCGGCGCGTTCGTGTTTACCGAACTGATGCCAACGCTGTTTGCGGTATTTATCTTTGCTGGCATGTTGCTGCCGCTGCTGACGCACTTTGGCTTGCTGGAACTGATCGGCTCGTTATTTACCAAAGTGATGCGTCCGCTGTTTGGCCTGCCAGGGCGCTCGGCGGTGAACTGTTTGGCCTCTTGGTTGGGCGACGGCTCCGTTGGGGTGCTGATGTCTTCCAAGCAGTATGAAGAGAAATGCTACACCCAGCGCGAAGCGGCGGTGATCGGCACCACCTTCTCAGCGGTATCCATCAGCTTCAGCTTGGTGGTGATCGCTCAGGTAGGCTTAGATTCGATGTTTGTGCCGTTTTACCTAACCGTCTGTTTGGCTGGTTTTGTGGTCGCGCTGATTGTGCCGCGTTTGCCGCCACTGTCGAACAAAAAAGATCTGCTGATTGATGGCACCGAGCGCACGGAAGACGCCGAAGTGGTACCAGAAGGCCAATCGGTATTGGCGTTTGGTTACCAAAATGCCCTTAACACGGCGGCCAAAATCGACAGCTTAGGCAGCGTTTTGCTGGTTAGCGTAAAGAACGCCTTTGATATGGTGTTTGGGGTGCTACCAGTGGTGATGGCCATTGGCACCATGGGCTTGATTGTGGCGGAGTACACTCCATTGTTTGCGTGGTTGGGGATGCCTTTTGTGCCACTGCTGGAGCTGCTGCAGATCCCCTTTGCGAAAGAAGCTTCTGAAACTATGGTGGTGGGCTTTGCGGATATGTTTATCCCATCCATTATCGCCGCGGGCATTGATAACGACATGACCAAGTTTGTGATTGCGGCGCTGTCGGTTACTCAGTTGATCTTTATGTCTGAAATTGGCGCGCTGCTGTTGGGGTCTAAAATTCCAGTAAATGCCTTTGAGCTGTTTGTGATCTTCTTGCTGCGTACCTTGGTTTCGCTGCCAGTGATTGCCGGTGTCGCCCACCTTATCTTCTGATAACGGTGCCACCACGGCAGTAACCTGCATTGATAAAGCCGAGCCCTGTGCTCGGCTTTATTGTATCTGGAGGTTAATAGCGCACGAATATGGCTGGGGCAGAACCTAAATAGGGTGTTAGGGTAAACATCGTAAATACTATTAGGGCGTTGCTATGGAAAGCGTAATTCTGACCAACATCGAAACCATTCCTGGGAAAACCATCACCACTCACCTTGGGCTGGTGCAGGGCAATACGGTGCGAGCCAAGCACGTTGGCCGTGATTTGATGGCGGGGTTAAAGAACATCGTCGGCGGCGAGCTGCAAGGCTATACCGAGTTGCTGCAAGAGTCGCGTGATGAAGCGATCCGGCGGATGGTGGAACAAGCGCAAGCCATTGGCGCGAATGCGGTCATCAACGTGCGTTTTTCGACCTCGTCGGTCACCAGTGGCGCGGCAGAGCTGCTGGCTTATGGCACTGCGGTTGTGGTGGAGTAACCGTTATGGCCAGTCTCGCAACGGTTGTGGTGCTGTTATTACTGGGGTTTGTGTTTGGCCGTCGTGCCGAGGCGCGTCACTTCAAGCGCTTACGGCAAGAAGAAACGCGGCTGCAGTCCATGTTGATCTTTAATACCAAAGTGATCCCCCCACAATTCCAACCTTGCCAAGTGGCGTTGGTTGGCGGCAATGCGGTGATCGCGGTGGATTACTTTAAAACCTTGATCGCCACATTACGCAATATTGTTGGCGGTAACGTCACGTCGTACGAATCGTTATTGGAGCGAGCCCGGCGGCAATCAATAGTACGGATGAAACAAGAGGCAGAGCGTCAAGGGGCGCGCGCGGTATTCAATCTGCGGCTTGAAACCTCGGCCATCGGCCAAGGGGAGGGCGGCAACAACGTCTCGGTTGAGATATACGCCTACGGCACGGCGGTGATCCCCGATGAGTAACTACGTCAATCGACAACCGCCAGAAAATAACCATCAAGCGGGCTCGCCATTGCCCGAGTTTTTTACCTTGCTGGCAGCAGTGACCTTGATGCTGTTGGCGCTGTTGCTGATCTTAAGTCAGGCGGTGAATTACTTTGGCCAGCATGTGCCCTTTAGTTGGGAGCAGCCATTTGCGCTGAAGTGGAGCGAGCAGCGCCAAGCCACCCCAGCACAGCGCAAAGTAGAGCAACTGACCGAACGGCTGCTGCAGCAGGATCCTCTGCCCGATCCAATCTCGATTACCGTTACGGTGTTGGATAACGCGGAACCGAATGCGTTTGCCGGATTGGGTGGCGAGATAGTGATCCATCGAGGATTACTGGAAGCGTTGCCAAACGAGAATGCCTTAGCGCTGGTGTTGGCCCACGAGATCGCCCATGTACGCCAGCGCCATGTGGTAAAAACGTTGACCAAAGCGGTGGGTGTTGGTGCCATTTTGGCAGCCCTTGGTGATGGCGCTGGCATGGTGTTTCAGTCTACGACTGAGATGAGCCGCTTGGCTTTCAGCCGCGAAGATGAAGCGCAAGCCGATGAGTTGGCGGTGCGGATGCTGCAACGTTACTACGGCCATACTGAGGGGGCCGCAGCACTGTTTGAAGTGTTAACCAGCAGCACCCCACAGTGGTTAAGCAGTCACCCAGCCAGCGGTGTACGCCGCCAAGGGATAATGGCGCACTCGGCAACGGGCACGGTGACGCCATTGGCGGCGGATTACCTGAATTTCACCATTGATGCTCAGTAACCGAGCCGGGATTATCGCAGCCACAAAAAAACCAGCCATCAGGCTGGTTTTTTTAGCAATTTAGCACAAAAAGCAAGCGTAAGGCTTACTCTTCACCGTCAAAATCGCTGAAATCAAACTCGTCATCGATCTCTTCCAGATCAACGTCTTCACCGGCTTCAGCGCGTTCCGCTTCACGTTGGGCACGCTTCTCAGCGGCTTTCTGCTCGGCTTTTTCAGCTTGACGCTCAGCAATGGCTTGACGCTCGATACGAGCTTGACCGTGGCGTTCGTTACGAGTTGCTTGGTTTTGTTGGAACTCAACCAGCATCTGTTCGCCCCATGCCTGTGCTTCCGCTTCGGTGGCAAAACGGCCTTTCTTCTTAGACACCATGGTCTTGCGGTTGGATACTTTGCGGATGATTTTTGCAGTCCACTTGTCTTCAGTTTGTTCTACCTGAAGTGCGAATTTTTTGCTTTGAGCCATGGTGACAGGTTCCTAGGTGATCTAATTTCAGAGTCTCCGGCAGCGTCGGCGCAAACCGCGCTGAGAACCGGGGCGCACAGTATACGCCGCTAAGATTATTATGCCCGTGTTTTTGTGTTCGAAACGCAATTAAAGCGTGCAAAAAACCAAAAAGAGAGCCGATAGGCTCTCTTTTTTTGTGCTTTCGCGGGAAGTTAAGCGGCTTGTTCTGGCTGCTGTGCCAGCATGCATTCGCCAAACTTGTCTACCACGATTGGGGCGTGTTCCATCGCTTGCATCAGGCCCAACGAAGCAACTAAGCCCAAGCCGTGCAGTGCGAAGGTTGCAGTGCCCGGTAACTGGTAGGCAACGTAAACCACCAAAGCCAGTTGTGCGATGCCAGCCAAAATGGCCAGGTTGTCTTTACCCGCAGATACGGTGGCTGCGGTCAGGATTGGCAAAATCAATAGGCCGTAACCTAAAGGGCCAAAATCAGCACCATTATTAACAAATAAGGACGGATCAGCGGATTCCATCAACGGATGACTCCAGCAGAAAGCGGCGAGAAGAGTGATGAAAGTGGCTACGGTTTCGCGTCCCATGGTGAACCTCGGTGTTGTACATGTTTGCTTGTTGTTTTTTCTTTGTTAGTGGCCTAGGGCCTGCGGCCAGTTTAGGGGGATTATGGCGCTGCAAACAAGGGCTATTTGCGGCCAATGTGCCGTTTTATTAGGCGGTCGACAGTTTTTTATCACAGTGCCAACAGCGGCGTGGACGTCGGTCACACTGGCTGGCCAATTACTGCGATCAAGATCAAAAAAGGGAGCCCGCAGGCTCCCTTTATTTTTTCATTAACGCTTAAGCGGCTTGTTCGTTTGGTCGCGCCAGCACAGGGTTTGATTTCAACTCTTCGGGGTCAAAATCGTCCACATTGATGGTTTGCAAACGGCCGGTTTCAGCATCACGCAGCAGCTGCGCTTCGGCGTCACTCAGTACGTTCAGCTCCAGCCCTTTCGCGGCGATGCGATCGAGGAACATAAACGGCAGTTTCTCACCGGCAGCGTCACACACTTTGTCGTACAGTGGTTCGGCTTTTAAGATCAGCGCCAAGGTGTGCTCAAGCTTACCCAAGGCGTTGTTGTCGTGATGGGCCAGCCATTGACCAGCCAGCAAACGGTCGCGGGTGGCGCTTGGGGTTTGCAGAATGCGAGCAACGCGATGATCGGTTTGATCCGATGGGCGCTTAATTGGGCGACCAAATGGGAACAGAACCACTTTCAACACCTTGCCCAGCACACCGAAGTTTTCCAGCAGCTCAATCTGTGCGGTTTGCAGCTTGTGCAGGGCGTCTTCAACCCCCCATTGCAGCAAGGGCAGATCGTCGCCCATGCGGCCATCGTCGTTGTAGCGCTTTAACGCCCCCGACACTAAGTACAGTTGGCTTAGCAGATCGCCCAGGCGAGCCGAGGTGCGCTCTTTGCGCTTCAAGCTGCCACCGAGTACCGCCATGGCAACGTCTGACAGCAGCGCTAAGTTGGCGCTAAAGCGGTTCATGTGCTGGTAGTAACGCTGGGTTTCATCTTGATAAGGGCTGTTGCTAAAACGCGCGCCGGTTAAGCCCAACCACAGGCTGCGGGTTAAGTTGGTGAACACAAAGCCGATGTGGCCCCAAATCGCTTTATCAAATTCGTTCAACGCTTGGGCTTTGTCTTCTTTAAAGGCCGCTTCCATTTCGTTGAGGATATACGGGTGACAGCGGATCGCGCCTTGGCCGTAGATGATCATCGAACGGGTAAGGATGTTGGCGCCTTCTACGGTTACTGCGATAGGCGCGCCTTGGTAGCTGCGGCCCAAGTAGTTGTTTGGCCCCAAGCAGACCCCTTTCCCGCCGTGGATGTCCATGGCGTCGACCACGGTTTTTTGCATCCGATCGGTTAGGTGCATCTTCACAATGGCTGAGATCACCGACGGCTTTTCGCCCAGATTCAAGGCGGTGGTGGTTAGAGTAGAGACCCCATCCATCAGGTAGGCGTTACCACCAATGCGGGCTAATGGCTCTTCAATGCCTTCCATTTTGCCGATAGGCAATTTGAACTGACGGCGAATGCGACAGTAGGCGCCAGTCATGCCAGCAAGGGTTTTTAACCCACCGGCCGAGCTGGATGGCAAGGTGATGCCACGGCCAACCGACAAACATTCAACCAACATGCGCCAGCCTTGACCGGCCATTGGGGTGCCGCCGATGATGAAGTCCAGCGGCACAAATACCTTGTTGCCACGGGTTGGGCCGTTTTGGAACATGGTGTTCAGTGGGAAGTGACGACGACCAATTTCAACCCCAGGCAGATCCGTTGGGATCAACGCACAGGTGATCCCCAGTTCTTGTTTGTCGCCCAGCAGGCCATCGGGATCCCGCAGTTTGAATGCCAAGCCCAGCACGGTAGCGACCGGAGCCAAGGTGATGTAACGCTTGTTCCAAGTCAGTTCCATCCCCAACACGTCTTCGCCTTGCCACTGGCCCTTGGTAACAATACCAAAGTCAGGAATGGCGCCAGCGTCAGAGCCCGCTTCAGGGCTGGTCAGTGCAAAACAGGGGATCTCATCACCCACAGCCAAACGCGGCAAGTAGTGATCTTTTTGTGCTTCGGTACCGTAGTGCTGCAGCAATTCGCCTGGGCCTAATGAGTTAGGCACGCCAACGGTTGAGGACAGCACGGTGTTGTGGCCGGCCAGTTTTTGCAGGATCTGCGACTGGGCGTAAGGGGTAAACTCTAACCCGCCGTATTTCTTCTTGATGATCATCGCGAAGAATTTGTTGTCTTTTAGGTACTGCCATACTTCTGGCGGCATATCGGCCAGTTCATGAGCCACTTCGTGCTCTTTGACCATTGCCATCACTTCTTCACAGGGGCCATCAAGGAAGGCTTGCTCTTCTGCAGTGAGGGTGGGTTTGGCGTAGTTGTGCAGTTTTTTCCAATCCGGTGCACCAGAGAACAGATCCGCGTCCCACCAAGTGGTGCCCGCTTCGATCGCTTCTTTTTCGGTGTCGGACATCTCCGGCATAATGCCTTGGTAGGCTTTAAGCATCGGTTTGGTCAGGTACTGCTTACGGATAGAGGCAACGTTAATTGGCACGGCGATCAGTGCGAACAGCGCCCACGCCAGTACGCCAACATGGCCTAAGGCGGTGCCAGCGGCCAGAAACAGTGCCGCCGTTGCGGTAAAGACGGGTAATGAACGGCGTTGGTAAATCAACGCCGTTAGCACTACTACGGTGGTAATGCTCCAAATCATGGTGATCACGGTGTTACTCCTTTATCTTGCGCCCACTCACAACAACAGTGTGAATTTGTGTGATGGGTCACAGTTTATGCGGTGGTCAGACCTCTGTCACGAAAAAATTAAACGGATGTTTAATCTTGGTTGCGGCTTTTGCGCTCAAGTGCGCTTGGGGCAAGACTCTTAAGCGGTTATCCTTGTTGTTAATTGAGTTTGAAATCGAAGTGCAAGGCGTTAAATTTCATGTGTGAATTGCTGGCGATGAGCGCCAATGTGCCAACCGATATTGTGTTCAGCTTTACCGGTTTGGTTGAGCGAGGTGGCAAAACGGGCCCCCATCGCGATGGTTGGGGGATCACTTTTTACGACGGCCCAGGAAATCGCACCTTTAAGGACAGCGATCCCAGCTGCAATAGCGAAGTGGCCAGCATGTTGAAAAGCTACCCGATCAAATCGAAAACGGTGATCAGCCACATTCGACAGGCCAATCGTGGCAAAGTCAGCTTGGAAAATACCCACCCCTTTGGGCGTGAACTGTGGGGCCGCAATTGGACCTTTGCCCATAATGGCCAGTTGTCGGATTACCTTGAGGCATTAACCCCAAGCCGATTTACGCCGGTGGGCGCAACCGACAGTGAATTGGCGTTTTGTCACCTAATGGATAAGTTGGCGGCGCATTACCAAAACGACATACCAAGCCGCGAGCAGGCGTTTCGTTTTATGGCGCAAGAAGGGGTCAAGCTGCAGCAGTTTGGGGTGTTCAACATGCTGCTGTCCGATGGGCCGTATCTGTTGGCGTTGTGTGGCAACAATTTGCACTGGCTTACCCGCAAGGCACCTTTTGGCCAAGCCAAGTTGATTGATACCGAAATGGTGATCGACTTTAAGCAAGAGACCACCCCAAACGACGTCGTTACGGTGATCGCCACGCGGCCACTGACCAGCAACGAGCAGTGGCACCAGATGTCGGCCGGAAGTTGGATCTTGTTTAAAGATGGGGTTGAGGTCGCGCAAGGGTAATCCTGCCCGTTGACCTGCAGCAGTCACCCAGAAACGAAAACGGCGTGCCCAGTGGCACGCCGTTGTTGGTTTAGGCTCAACCGCGTTACTCGTGGTTGTCGATGTCGAGCTTGGTTAGCGACATGCCTGCCTTTAGTTCACCATCTTCTAGATGCTGAATTTGAGCAATCACGTAATGCAGATCCTTCGCTAGCCACGCGTAAGTCTCTTTGGGGCTATCGGCATTACGAATGCGCGCCACTTTAATGGTGTTTAACTCGCCGTAAGGGGTGCTGAGTACCTCTTCACCCACCACTTGGTATTGAATGGTGCGCTGCTTGGTTTTAACGATGTAGTCGTAACTCATTTGAGTTTTGCCACTGGCCACATCAAGCCGCAGCTGCATCAGATATAAAATGTTGTCGTAGGTGGGCAGCTGATAAGGAAAGTCCGCCGCGCGATCTTTGTAACGGGCGTGGATCTGCTGGGTGCTGCTATCAAATTCAATCTCGGCACTAAAATCTGGGCCAGAGCCTTCGCGTTCCATCACATAGCGTTTCGGGATCAAGCGCTGTTCGTTGTCGAGTTCAAATAGGCTTTGCTCACTGCGCTTATCGCTCAGCAGTAGCCAGCCAACGTCGCTGACATAACCCATCTGATATTGGCTGTTGTCGAGCTTCTGCAGGGTGATCATGCCACCACCAAGGCGGCTATCGCCGTGGGTTACGTCGTAGCTGGCGGCGTAAGGGGTAAGGGGCGCAGCCCAACTCAAGCTGCTTAAAAATAACGTCAGTGCGGCAAACCAGCGCATTGTTGTTCCTTAATGTTTTAGTGTCCACAGCAACTCAGCGAGATCCGGTTGCCAGCGGTATTTGTTCATATTGATGCGACCATTGGTCACTTCGACCCCTTCTGCGCGCAGCAATTCCATCTGCAGTCGATAACTTTCACTTTCTTTGGCGATGGCGATTTTGCCACTGGCGGCGATCACTCGATGCCACGGCAGTTGCAGCTCATCGGGCGCGATTTTTAACGCTCGTGCTGCCAAGCGGTGGCCGCGAGGTTGACCAGCAAGATCCGCCAGTTGGCCATAACTGACTACCTTACCCTTAGGTACGGCCAGCAGAGTCGACCATATTTTGTTGATTGCTTCGCTCATATTTAAGAAGTTTATTCTTGATTAGCAATAGCTTAACAGTCTTTTCGATTAGTGACGACGTGGTTCGCTGGAAATAGCAGCGACGGCAGTGCCAAGGCCGCAGGGCTGAGCGATAGTTGCGCGAGTTACAGGATGAACGAGCAGCGCAAGTCTAAGGCGAATCAGAGGGCATTCGCATTGCGGTTGCCCGAATGCGTCTGCGTTAAAATCGGCTGTCTCGTTCACAGGGAACGCCATCATTGTCGCCATCCATTTTGGTATTGGGACAATGACGGATAAAAAACTCAGCCTCGGCGCGTGAGTTCATCTGGCTACAGTGTTGACGCCCATCGCACCGAAATACGGGGAGTGTTTTGCTCCTGCTTGGTGCTGGTGCTAGGTATTCGTTGTCGATGACTGGGGCAGGGCTTGGATCTCGATTGAACAGGTAGGGGTAAACAACGGTGGCGATGATCAATATCAGTAAGCCAACCGCCATGTTGGGCAGCAGGTTCGAGACGGGTTTATATACGTGTGATTGTTTTTTAAGGGTGCTTTTTACACCCTCAAGCCGAGCTTTGTTGGCTCGGTATTTTCCGTCACTCTGGCGCTCGGCTTCATAATGGACGTAATCGCCTTGGCGCGGTGCTCGGCTCATATGGCGCAAAGCGGAGATGTGGATAAAGACCGTTAACCCACTTTGCTCGCCCTTGATAAAACCATAGCCTTTGTCGTCATTCCATTTGACCAGTTGACCCCGTTCCATGACTGTTTTTCATTGCTGCCTAATTGTATGATTTTTATATGTTATTACATTATGGTTCGCCTTGGTAAGGGGTCATTTTAGCCCAAAAGTTGCTGACATTTTTTCAGCGGTAAGCAGCTGTAACTGACCGAGCGCTGTGTTTTTGAGCAATCAGCTGACTTGGACAATATCGATTAGGGGGCTGAGATCCGTTCAAAAACGTGATCTAAGTGGTAAGAGCAGTAAACAGTTGTGCACTGAAATTACGGCGGTTAGCGTGGTCAGACCACACTAATCTTTTTATTATCATTACCTTACGGTTTGGTTTTGACCTTTGGGTGAGGCCCTGGTTTTTTTGACTGGTGTTGGTGTGAATGCTGCCCTTGCCGTGTACGCTCAGTATCTTCTATTAACTTATTGAACTTTAAGGTTAAAAGTGGCTTCCCCTATTTGCTTTGTTGTTTTCTTGGTACATCTGTACCTAATTCCGTAAGCCGGAAGGCCGCCCAAAAGAGATTTGACTGGTGTTTTATGTTGTTTTGGTGCTCTATTGTGGTTGGAGTGTCTATTTTATATTGAGCAATTGCACTATTTTTCTGACTCCTTATGATGCGCGCTAATTCCGAATGTTGTACTGGATCGAACAAATATGAAAATTCGTGTTGTTGCCGCCCTAGTGATGGGTGCATTGGCTGCGCAAACTCAAGCGGCTGGTTTCCAATTAGCTGAAACCTCTGCCACCGGTTTAGGTCGTGCCTTTGCGGGTGAAGCCGCGATTGCCGATAACGCTTCTGCTCAAGGCCGTAACCCTGCACTGTTGATGGAGCTGCACGGTCAGCAGATCTCAGCGGGTATGGTGTACGTTGATCCAAACATCGATCTGAAAGGCGACGTAAACGTTGCTTTAGGCCCAATTGATTTGCCGATGGGTGATGCATCTGCTGATGACATCGCGCCTGCGGCCTTTATCCCCAATTTTTTCTACAGCAATCGCCTGAGCGATAAGCTGGCCATTGGTTTTGCGGTTAACGCTAACCATGGCATGGCGACCGAACTGCCTGCGGATCACGCCGCGGCTATTTTTGGTTCTGATACCGCCATTACTACCGTTGAGTTTGCTCCGGCGGTGGCTTATCAGATCAACGAGCAGTTTGCTGTGGGGGCCACCCTGCGGGTGATTTATGGTGACGGTAAGGTAACCGGTACGGTGCCAGCTTGGGTGCCAACCTTGGTTCCTTCCTTACCTGCGGGTGAAAAACTGAAGGCAGTGGAAGGCGATGGCATCGACTTTGGTTACCAGCTGGGGGCCACTTGGGAACCAAGCCAAGCCACTCGCATCGGTGTGAACTATCGCTCGGAAGTGGATCTGACGCTGGAAGGCGAGGCCGAAGGCATTGCTTACGGTTTGCAGCCTGGCGAGAAAAAAGATGGCGAATTGGTGCTGCCACTGCCGGCCACTGCCGAGCTGGCGGCGGTACACCAGCTGACCGACAAGTTTGCGGTACACGGTTCGGTTAACTGGACCGATTGGAGCGCTTTTGAAACCTTGACCGTTGATTTCGCCGAAGGCCCAAGCTTGTTGAAAGAAGAAAACTTCGAAGACAGCTGGCGCTACGCCGTGGGTGCGACTTATCAAGCCAACGACAAGGTGACTTTGCGGGCGGGTGTGGCGCTGGATGAAGGCGGTGTGTCTGATGAAAACCGTACCTTAAGCATCCCTGATTCCGATCGTCTGTGGTTCTCTTTTGGTAGCGGCTACCAGCTGAGCGAAAACCTGAGCCTTGATTTGGCATTCACTTACATCAAGGCGGATTCTGCGACCATCAACGAATCCGTAGCGATTGCTGATGGCGTGAACGCTAACTTCAGCGGCGAACTGAGCGGTGACGTATGGCTGGCAGGTACTCAATTGAGCTACCGCTTCTAAGCGCTTGCTGTTAAGCCTTTCGCTGAAAAAAAGCCCCCGCAACTGCACAGTTGCGGGGGCTTTTTGTTGGAACGGTAACGGTTATTGCGGCGGTGCGGCAATACGGTAGCAGTATTGCTCTACCAAGCCCGGCAATTGCGCCAAAATGCTGGCCTTCAGCTTAATGTCGCTGTGGCTTAAGGTGTGCTCAAGCAAGCTGAGATCGAACTGATTTAACAGGTGCGCGCTCACCGGTGCATAACTCAGGTGCCAGGGCTCTGGGGCTACGCCACCAAGGGCTTGCTGATAAGGGCGGTAAAAACCGTAGGCCGACATATGCCGATTAAGCCATTGGCTTAGGGCAAAGTTGGGGCCACCTTGCTGGTATTCCCACGGCTCCAGTTTAAGTTGCGCGGCGGGCAGGGCATTGGCGTCATACAGATCCAGGTCGGTGCCCCAATGATGGCGCGAGGTACCGGGCAGTGCCGACCACGCCAAAATGGCATCCAACAGATCGGCGTCACTCATGGCGAGGGGATCACAGGCTTGGCCGTGACGATCCTGCAGTGGCCGCTGGCCGCTGGCTTTGCCATTAAAAATCGCTAATTGGCGCTCAAAGCTACGCCACCCAGAAGCGAGCTGCAGATCAATGCCATCGGCCAATGCGGCTGCTTGCATGGCAACAAATGCCTTAGCGCAGCGGCGCTCCAGCTGTTGGGCTCCCACTGCTTCAAGGTGGCTTGGATCCAAGCCCAACAGCTGATGAGCACTTAGCACAACAGATTCTCCAGCAAGCGTTCATACACCAGTGCCAAGGTATCCAAATCAGCTACCGAAACGCATTCGTTAACCTTATGGATGGTGTCGTTACGGGGGCCCAGCTCAATCACTTGGGCGCCAGTAGGGGCGATAAAGCGACCATCACTGGTGCCGCCACTGGTTTGTGGATCCGTATGGTAGCCGGTGATCTGATGCACCGCGTCTTTGGTGGCCTGCAGCAGTTTGCCATCGCCGGTCAGGAAGGGTTCGCCGTTTAAGATCCAGCTTAAATCGTACTCTAGGCCATGGCGGTCAAAGATCGCCTGCACCCGCAGTTTAAGATCCTCAGCGTGACTTTCGGTGCAAAAACGGAAGTTAAATTGCACCTCTAGATCGCCAGGAACCACATTGGGTGCTCCGGTGCCAGCGGCGATGTTGGCGATTTGAAAACTGGTGGGAGGGAAGAATTCATTGCCATTATCCCAGCTGGTTTGTGCGAGTTCAGTGAGCGCTGGCGCGGCCAGATGCACCGGGTTTTTGGCTAGATGTGGGTAGGCGACATGGCCTTGAATGCCATGCACGGTCAGGCTGCCGGTTAAGCTGCCGCGGCGACCATTTTTAATGACGTCGCCCAGTTTATCGGTGCTGGAGGGCTCGCCCACCAGACACCAAGTGATCTTCTCGTTCCGCTGCTCTAGGGTTTCCACCACCTTGATGGTGCCATTGATGAATGGCCCCTCTTCATCGGAGGTAATTAGAAACGCGATTGAGCCTTGGTGCTCTGGGTGACGCTGCACAAAGCGTTTGCTGGCAACCAGCATGGCCGCCAACGAGCCTTTCATGTCGGCGGCGCCACGGCCATGCAGCATGCCATCAATGATGGTGGGTTCAAACGGCGGTGTATGCCATTTGTCGAGATTGCCCACAGGCACTACATCGGTGTGGCCAGCAAAACAAAACAGCGGCCCACTGTGGTTGCGGCGCGCCCACAGGTTGGTGGTATCCGCAAACACCATGGATTCGATATCAAAGCCACAATCGCGCAGGTAATCGGCCATCAACTGCTGGCAGCCCGCGTCTTCTGGGGTAACGGATTCTCGGCTGATCAGCGCTTTAGCGAGGGTTAAGACTTCCGACTCAACCATGTTGGTTTAACCATAAGTCAAAGTCGGCCGCCTTAAAGCCAACATTTACGGCGCCGTTGACTTCAGCCACTGGGCGTTTAACTAGGGTTGGGTTGGCCAGCATCAACGACAACGCTTTGGCTTGGTCAACCTCTTGCTTGTCGGCGTCGTCCAGCTGACGCCAGCTGGTTGAGCGGGTATTCAGCAAGGTTTTAAATTCTACTTGGCCAAGCCAGCGTTCAATTGTGGCTTGATCCAGCCCTTGTTCGCGAAAATCGTGAAATTGATAGCTGCGATCTTGCTGCTCCAAGTGCTTGCGTGCCTTCTTAACGGTGTCGCAATTTTTAATGCCGAATAAAACCAGGCTAGCGTCTGACATGGAAGCGGTCCCTTTGATTGTGATTGTTATGCCATTTTCATCAGCATAACAAAGCCACCGTGGGGGTACACCCGTATGGCCGCGGTTAGTGATGGAATGATTAGCATTTGCCCAGTGGTTGAACGCGAGAGTCTGTTTTGCGGGTCTGTTACTTCGAATGATGGATAAGGAGCAAGCCGATGACAGCGGATCCCGAGCCCGCGAATCCATGCCGGAGTAACGTCTGGCCACTGCAGATGCTGATTGTGGTCGCTGGATTATTGTTACTGGGAAGCGCATTGGCGCAACCACCACTGAACACACAACCATTGAGCCAAGTTAGGCTGCACAGCAGCGATGAACCGGCTTATTTAGTCGAGCTGTATACATCGCAAGGTTGCAGCAGTTGCCCACCGGCGGAGCAGTGGTTGTCGCGCTATGCTGAGGAACCTTTGCTGTGGCAGCGTTATTTTCCACTGGCCTACCATGTGGATTATTGGGATTTTATCGGCTGGCGCGATCCCTTCGCCCAAGCGCAATATACGCAGCGACAGCAGCAACTGCGGCGTAATGGCGGCAGTCGCGGGATCTACACGCCACAGTTTGCGGTTAATGGGCAAGAGTGGCGGGGTTGGTTTGCCCCCGAAGCCGACAAAGTGCTGCCAATGGCGATAGCAAGACAAGGGCAGCTATCGGTGCAGGCGGGACCGCAGTTTCTGGCTGAGTATCGCCGCGTAGCCACCGGCCTTGCGGCCACTGTCGGCAAGAACACCGACGGTGGCCGCTATCAGCTGCATCTGGCGCTGGTTGGGGTAGGATTAAGCACCAACGTTGACGCCGGTGAAAACCGCAATCGCCAGCTAAAACACAGCTTTACTGTGCTGGCTTATCAGCAAAGTACACCGCTTGTCGCCACTGAGCCGTGGCTGGAATTTACCTTGCCGCCGTTTGAATCGCCGCTGACGGTTGAGGCTCAGAAGTTCGCGTTGGTGGCGTGGGTAACCGCGGCGGAGCTGCCGTTACAGATTGCGGCAGATTGGGTGAGCATTGAGGGGGAGGGAGTGCCGTAGGCGCTTGGCCAAGCGAAGAAGACGAGAGCGGCGTGGCCGTTCTCGTCTTCCATTGGAATTACATTTCGATCAGCAGCATTGGGGTGATCCCCGCTTCTACATCGCCTTCGTGCTTGGTCATCAATTTCACGTCTTCCATGTTGGCGATAACCACTGGGGTCAGCACGCTTTTGGCGTGTTCTTGCAGGTACTCTAAATCAAATTCTAGAATGGGATCGCCGGCTCTCACTTGCTGGCCTTCTTCGGCTAATCGCTTAAAACCGGTGCCGCGTAACTCAACGGTATCGATGCCGAAGTGAACAAAAATCTCTAACCCCAATGGGGATTCCATCGCAAAGGCGTGGTTGGCGTCGAAAATGCGACCAATGGTGCCATCAATCGGAGCCACAACTTGGTGGCCGCTGGGATCAATCGCAAGGCCGTCGCCGACAATTTTTTCAGAAAAAACCACATCCGGGACTTTTTCAATTGGCACTAATTGACCAGAAACCGGCGCGACGATCTCCACCCCTTCAACAGGTGGTTCGCGATTATCGATAATGCGTCGAAGGCGGCTCAAAAAACCCATTAATTACCCCTGTTATATACGTTATTGGGACATGGCACTGTCTGTCATCTTAGTTGCTTTTTGATAAGCATTACAACCGATTAACAGATTTTGTAATTGCTCATTAGTGCTGCATTGCAGCGCCTTTTGACGCAACGGCTGGGCATCGCAGTAACTAAAGTGTGACAGAAGATACTTCACTTCGCCTGCTCGATTTGGTGCGATGCTAAATTTGCTGATCCCCAGTGCCAATAACAGTGGTACTGCCCGAAGATCAGCGCCCAGTTCGCCACAAATCGACAACGGCAATTGCTGTTGTTGGCATTGGCGAGCGATCTGGTCAATCAGCCGGATCACCGGTGGGCTTAAATCGGGAAAATGTGGACTGACATGGCCATTGTTGCGATCGGCCGCCAAGCAGTATTGAGCCAAGTCGTTGCTGCCAATACTGGCAAAATCCACTAAAGGTGCCAGTTGGTCAATCATTAATGCGGCGGCGGGGGTTTCAATCATCACCCCGATTGGCAGCGGCGTTAACAATCCCAGCGCCTGTTGCTCGGCGGCGATCATCATTTTGGCGCTGTGCAACTCTTCAACCAAGCTCACCATCGGCAGCAACAGCTGCACGGGATGATCTTGGGCAACGCGGATAATCGCTCGCAGTTGATCGCGCAGGTGTTGACCGTGATCGCGACCCAACCGAATGGCCCGTAGCCCTAAGGCCGGATTGGCTTGCGGCTGTGATAGCCCCGGCAGATCTTTATCGGCACCAAAATCGAAGGTGCGGATCACCAAGGGTTTGCCTTCCAACCGTGCGGCAATGGCACGGTAATGCTGATACTGCTGCGCTTCCGTTGGCCACTGGCCACTGGCGAGGTACAGCAGCTCGGTGCGTAATAACCCCACCCCATCCAGTTGATTGGCGTGAATGGCCTCGCATTCATCAAGGCTGCCAATGTTGCCCCCCAGCCACAGCGAGTGACCATCAGCGGTGCGGGCAGGCTGCTGGCGGGCAAGGTTGTAATGTTGCTGTCGTTGCTGCCAATGGTGCTGAATGGCATCGAACTGCAGTAAATCGTCGCGATGGTTGGCAATGGTGATCTGGCCGCTGTCACCATCTAACATGGATGGGCCTGGACTTAAGCGGCTGCAGCCATCGGCCAAAATGATGGCCGGAATGGCGGCGGCACGAATTAATATCGCCAGATGATCAGTAAGGCTGCCGTGCTCTAAGACCAAACCACTGAGATTGGCTTTGGGCAGTTGGATAAACTCGGCGGCGGTGAGATCCGGCAACAGCAACACCGTGGGTTGCTCGAATTGGCTGGGGAATTGCAGTTGATCGCCACTGCAGCGGCGGCTAAGTCGTTGGCCTAGGTAGCGTAAGTCGGTGGCGCGTTTGGCCAGTTCGGGTTGTGGCAGCTGGGCAATTTGCGCCGCAAACTGATCAAACTCCAGCCAAATGGCTTGGGCTAATGCCACCCCTTGCTGTTGCCGTCGTTCAATGCCATCCAGCAGTTCAGGATCGCTCAGTAGCAGCCAGTCGGCTTCTAACAGTTGCCGTTGGTTGTCACTCAGATCCTCACGCTGAGCCAACTGCTGCAGCACTTGAGCTTCTTGCCCAAGCAGATCCCGTAAGCAGATCGCTTGGGCGTGTTGCCGCTGCTGACATTGGCTAAGGTGGCCAAGGGCAAGGCCGGGGCTGATGGCAACACCAGAGTAGACTTTAGACATCCTTGTCTCCGCGCAATTTAGCTGAGGGTTTGCAACAAGGCGATCAGTTCATTGACCGCCTGTTCGGCATCAACGCCGTCTGCCGCTACCGTGACTTCACAACCGTGGCACAGATTGAGCATCTGCAGCCGGAACAGGCTTTTGCCATTGGCGGTTTGGCCATTGCAGAGAATATTGATGTCGGCTTGGTATTGCTGGGCTTGTTTCACCAATACCGCGGCAGGGCGAGTGTGGATCCCGTGTGGGGCCGCGATGACAACTTGGCGTTGGTACATAATTATCCAAGGTTTGGTGGCAAGAAACTGGCCATCAGCATAAAGGCGAAGTTGAACGCAGGTCAAATCCCCACAACGAAAAAGGGCAGCCAAGCGGCTGCCCTGTTCAACCAATCGCTGCTGCTTACTGCAAGTTTTCGGCGTCGCTGAACATCCCCGCAAACAGCGCGGAAGATAAGTAGCGCTCGGAAGCCGATGGCAGCACCACGACAATGGTTTTGTCTTTCAGTGCTGGGTTTGCGGCAATCAGTTTGTTGACTGCAACAACGGCGGCACCAGAGCTGATCCCCGCTAAGATCCCTTCTTCTTCCATTAAGCGGCGGGCCATGGCGATGGCGTCGTCGTTATCCACCTGTATGGCTTCATCCACCAAGCTTAAATCCAAGTTTCCAGGGATGAAGCCCGCGCCAATCCCCTGAATTTTGTGCGGTCCTGGGGTCAGTGATTCGCCTTTGAGTGCCTGGGTGATCACCGGTGAATCGGTTGGCTCAACGGCAACGGTGTACACCGCTTTGTCTTTGGTGTGCTTCAGGTAGCGGGCCGTACCCGTGATGGTGCCGCCGGTGCCAACGCCAGCCACAAACACGTCCACTTCACCATCGGTGTCTTCCCAGATCTCTGGGCCGGTGGTTTTTTCGTGAATGGCGGGGTTGGCAGGGTTTTCAAACTGCTGCAGCAGCACGTATTTGTCTGGGTTGCTGTCGCGGATCTCCTCCGCTTTGGCTACGGCACCTTTCATCCCTTTCGCGCCTTCGGTTAACACCAAGTTGGCGCCTAAAGCCTTCAACAGTTTACGGCGCTCAAGGCTCATGGTGTTGGGCATGGTTAGGGTGAGTTTGTAACCGCGAGAAGCCGCCACAAAAGCCAAGGCGATGCCAGTGTTACCAGAGGTGGGCTCGATGATCTCTTTGCCTTGGATCAGCAGCCCCTGTTTTTCGGCTTCCCAGATCATGTTGGCACCCAAGCGGCACTTGACGCTGAATGATGGGTTACGAGCTTCCACTTTGGCCAGCACGTTGCTGCCTTCGGTTACGCGGTTAAGGCGAACCAGCGGGGTGTTGCCGATGGTAAGTGAATTGTCCTGATAAATTTTGGCCATTGGGCGTTCCTGCGATGACATAAAAAAGTAAACCGACTGTTTATAGTCTAAGCATATCGAGGCTAACCGTGGCGGGAAGTGATGGTTCGTTATCTGTTATCGCGATTTGGAATAAAGGATTGAAAAATAGCTATATGTAATCAAGCCGCCGCCGTGGCCAAGACGCCGATCCCACGACAGCGCCGATGACAAATAGATGAATAAACGTTAACGCGTTGGTTGATGGCCAGATTGGCTTCTACGCTTGTTGTGATAACGAATTAAAGCAACCACAGTTCACAAGGAAGTGAGGCATGAGTGCTTGAGAAACTGCTGTATTTGCAGGGTGTCGGCTCGGAGTTCATCAATTGTGCGGGGCAGTCCATCGCCATTCCAGCGCCAGCGCGGCGTGCGCTGTTGGCGCAGATGGCGCCGCAGCTGTTTGATGGTCAGCAACGGTTATTAGCACAGCCAGCTGAGCAACAGATCCAGCGATTGGATGCACAGCAGTGGCAACAACCCTTGCCAGCTTGGCAGCACAGCGAGCAGCACCAGCCCAACCTTGAGATCTACTTGCCGGAGCACACCCCCGTTGAGGGCGAGTTGCTACTGCAATTAGAACAACAACCATCGCCACAATCCCAGCAGCGATTTTCGCTGCAGCAATTTCCGCGGCATAACAACGGGGAATACTATCTTGGCCAGCAGCGTTATTTACGCTGGCAACTGGATTGTACGGCGTTGCAGCTGCCCTGCGGTTACCACCAGATACAGCTGTTACTACCCCAAGGGCAGTTTGATGGCCAATGGGTGATCACCCCAGCCCATGCTTATCACGGTGCTCCCGCGCGGGCATGGGGGTTATTGCTGTCGCTGTATACGCTGCGCAGTGATGCCAATTGGGGCATTGGCGATTTTGGCGATCTTAGACGGCTGTGCCGCTGGTCGGCCAAATATGGGGTGGATTACATTCAGCTCAACCCTTTGCATGCCCTTGAGCCAAGCCAACCGCAACAGTGCAGCCCCTATCGCCCCAGCGATCGCAGCTTTTTAAACCCACTTTACATCGATATCAGCCAAGTGAGCGGCTATCGAGCCTGCCAACTGCAATTCAGTGGCCGCCGCTGGCAGCAGCCGTTGCAACAGCTTCGGCAAGCGCAGTGGCTCGATTACCCCGCCATTAGCGCGTTAAAACTGGCGGCACTAGAACAGCTGTACCAGCACTTTTGCAGCCACCAACTGAAGCTGACCAGCGCCGCGGCGCAGCAATTTACTGCCTTTGTGGCGGCGGGCGGAACCGCACTGCAACGGTTTGCACAGCAGCAAGGCAAAGGGTTAATTGGCACCCAAGCAGACCCCCAGTTTCACTGTTTTTTGCAGTATGTGGCCGAGCAACAGCTGGCTCAATGCCATGCCAGTGCGCTGGCGGCGGGCATGCGGATTGGCTTAGTGCGCGATTTAGCGGTGGGCGTGGCACCGGATGGGGCCGAAACCAGCGCCAGCCAGGCGCCGTTTTGCCCCCACAGCAGCATTGGCGCGCCGCCAGATCCGTTTGCACCACAGGGGCAAAACTGGGGCCTCGCCCCCTTTGATCCGGTTGCCTTAAAGCAACAGCATTTTCGCCATTTTATCGAATTACTGCGGGCCAACATGCGCCACTGCGGGGCCCTGCGGCTGGATCACATCATGGCGCTGAATCGCTTGTGGTGGTGGGCCGATCCTGAACAAGGGGGTTACGTGCATTACCCCCAAAACACCATGCTGGCTTTATTGTGCTTAGAGAGCCAGCGCCACGGGTGCAGCGTGATTGGCGAGGACTTAGGCACGGTGCCGCCAGAGCTAGCCGGGGCGCTGCAACAAGCGCAGGTCGTGCGGAATGAATTGCTGTATTTCTTTTATCAGGATGGTCAATTTCGAGATCCCAACCACTGCAAGAGTAATGCCCAGATGATGCTGGCCAACCACGATGTGGCGCCGTTAGCGGGGTGGTGGCAAGGGCGGGATCTGCAACTGCGGCGCGAAATCGGGCTGCTGAGTGACAACGAATTCGCCCCAGCGCGACTGCAGCGGCAGCAACAAAAGGCCGATCTGCTGCGCTGGTTAGGGATTGATGGCGATATTGAGCAGCCATGGCAACGGCAGTGGCTAATCCAGCTGCTGGCCACCGTAGCGGCAGGAAACGCGCGCTTTATCGGGGTGCAGTTGGTTGACGTTTGTGCGGAAACCGAATCGGTCAACGTGCCGGGTACGTGGCGCCAGTACCGCAATTGGCAGCGACGAATGACCCTGTCGTTAGCGCAGCTGGAACAGCAGCACCATCACACGATGGCCGCATTGCAGCGTGCCGCAGAGCAGGGATTTTCACGGGGGCAGGGATGACACAACACTATTTTGATTATGGGGCGGATGCTGCGATCAAATGCGGCGAATACACCGACATGTTCGCCATCTTGGGGATGCATCCAGATCCACAGCAACGAGGCTTAGTGGTGCGCTGTTGGCTGCAAGGCGCGCAGCAGGTTGATGTGATCAGTCGCATCGACAACCGCAAAGTGGCCAGCTTAGAGATGGTGGACGATAACGGCTTATTTGCCGGTCGCATGGGGCGCCGAGTTAAGCCCTTTCCTTACCTGTTGCGGGTCGATTATGGCAGCCATATCGAAGAGATCATCGATCCTTATCAGTTCCCTTCGCAGCTGAGTGACGACGACGTGCACCTGTTTGCAGAGGGGGCGCTTGAGTGCGGTTGGCGGATGCTGGGGGCCAATTGGCAACAGATCGATGGCATCGATGGGGTGCGTTTTGTGGTGTGGGCGCCCAACGCCAAACGGGTGTCGGTGGTGGCGGATTTTAATCAGTGGGATGGCTCACGTCATGTGATGCGCCGCCATCCTCTTTCTGGGCTGTGGGAGATCTTTATTGCGGCTGCCCAGCCGGGGCAATTTTATAAATTTCAGTTGCTCACCGAGCAACAACAGCTACTGGATAAAGCCGATCCGTGGGCGCGCGCGATGGAACCACCGCCTTGCAACGCCTCGCGCATTCCAACGAAAGCAGAGTTTGCTTGGCAAGATCAGCAGTGGTTGGCCAAGCGCGAGCGGATGCAGTGGGATCAGCAGCCTATCTCTATCTACGAGGTGCAGCTGGGATCATGGCGGCGCAATGGTCGCGACGGCGAGCTGTTTTTCGATTACGACCAACTGATCACCGAACTGCTGCCCTACGTTATCGAGATGGGGTTTACCCACCTGCAATTGATGCCGATCAGCGAATACCCGTTTGATGGCTCGTGGGGGTATCAACCGGTGGGGATGTTTGCGCCAACCCACCGCTTTGGTGATGGGGCCGGGTTAAAGCGTTTTATCGACGCCTGCCATCAGCAGGGGGTGGCGGTATTGCTGGATTGGGTGCCCGCGCATTTTCCGGCGGATCCCCACGGTTTAGCGCGCTTTGATGGCACCGCGTTGTTCGAACATGAAGACAAGCGCCAAGGGCAGCACCCCGATTGGGATACCTTGATTTTTAATTATGGTCGGCCGGAAGTGTGCTCTTATCTGTTGAGCGCGGCCAATTACTGGCTGCAAGAGTTTCACTTTGATGGGCTTCGGTTGGATGCGGTGTCGTCGATGCTGTACCTCGATTACAGCCGTCAGCCTGGGCAGTGGCTGCCAAACCAGTTTGGTGGCCGTGAAAACCTCGATGCGATTGAGTTTTTACGCCAGCTCAACCAACGCTTATATGCCGCCAATCCCGGCATTATGATGATTGCGGAAGAGTCCACCGCATGGCCGGGGGTCACTCAAACCACCGACAGCGGCGGCCTAGGCTTTGGGTTTAAGTGGAACATGGGCTGGATGCACGACAATCTGGATTACCTCAATCAAGATCCGCTCTATCGCTGCTATCACCACAACAAATTGACCTTTGGGCTGCTCTACGGTTACTCCGAGCAGTTTATCTTGCCGATCAGCCACGACGAAGTGGTGCACGGCAAAGGCTCGTTACTGAACAAAATTCCCGGTGATGACTGGCAGCAATTTGCCACCATGCGCGCCTTTTACGGCTTGATGTGGGGTCACCCAGGCAAAAAACACCTGTTTATGGGCAATGAATTTGCCCAGCGTAAAGAGTGGGATCACCAGCACAGTTTGGATTGGCACCTGCTTGAGAGCCCAAACCACAGCAATGTGCAGCACTGGCTGCAGGATCTTAACCAGCTCTACCGCCATCATCCCGCCATGTACTTAACGGATCATCAGCCCGATGGGTTTGAGTGGCTGGACTGCGACAACGCCGCCGATTCGGTGATCTCGTTTTTGCGTCGCTCTGAAGGCGGCCAGCATTTGTTGTTTGTGGTGAACATGACCCCACAAGTGCACCAAGGCTTTCGCATTGGCCTGCCCCAGCCGTGCAACTACCAAGAGCTGCTGAACAGCGACAGCGAACATTACGGCGGCAGCAATGTGGGGAACTCTGGGGCGGTGGTGGTGGAAGCACAGCCCTATCAAGGCCAGCAGCACAGCGCCTTGATCACCGTACCGCCGTTAGCGTGCATCGTATTGGCACCAGCCGAGGCGGTAACCGATAACGAAAAACCGTCCGTGGAGCCCGCTTAGATGCCTTGTTGGCAAGGGGGAAGCACTGGGCAGCTTGGGGCGTCGGTGCAAGATAACGGCATCAACTTTGCCCTGTTCAGCGCTCATGCCTGCGCGGTTACGCTGTGCCTGTTTGATGATAATGGCAATGAAACCGCACGTTGGCCGATGCATCAAGGGGATGGCCATATTTGGCACGGTTTGTTAGTGGGCGGTAAGGCAGGGCAGCATTATGGCTATCGAGTGGATGGCAACCATGACCCCAGTCATGGCCACTGTTTCGATCCCAACAAATTGTTGCTAGATCCTTATGCGCGAAGGCTGGCAGGGCCGTTGCAACTGGCCGCCATTTGCCAGCAACAAGGGGACAACAGCCAGCAGATCCCCAAGTGTGTGGTGGAAGCCGAACGCCCAGCCTTGGCTACGCCGAAGCCACAAACCCCATTAACCCACAGCGTGATTTATGAATTGAATTTGAAAGGATTCAGCCAACTGAATCCGTTGGTGCCGCCTGCACTGCGCGGCACCATTGCCGCCTTGGCTCAGCCAACGGTGATTGCCCATCTGCAGCGCTTAGGGGTAACCGCCGTCGAGTTGTTGCCGGTGGCGCAGTTTGGATCTGAAGCGTGGCTTGCTGATAAAGGGCTAAGCAACTATTGGGGCTACAACAGTGTCGCCTTCTTTGTGCCTCACCGCGATTATTGCCCGGGGGGCATTGATCAGTTTCGTGCCACCGTTGAAACCCTGCACCAAGCGGGCATCGAAGTGCTGTTGGATGTGGTGTTCAACCACACTGCCGAAGGCGATGAACATGGGCCCACCTTAAGTTTTCGCGGCATTGATAACCGCAGTTATTACCGTTTAACGGCAGCAGCGCCGATGCGTTACCTCAACGACAGTGGCTGCGGCAACAGCATGGATCTAGCCCAGCCGATGGCGCTGAGGTTGGTAACCGATTGCTTGCGCTATTGGTCGCACCAGCTTGGGGTGGATGGTTTTCGCTTTGATCTGGCTTGCAGCCTTGGCCGTGATGAGCGTGGCTTTCACCCCAACAGCGCGTTACTGCAAGCCATTGGTCAGGATCCACAGTTGGCGCAGTTAAAGCTGATAGCCGAGCCGTGGGATCTGGGCGTCAACGGCTATCAGCTCGGCCAATTTCCCGCTCCATGGAGCGAGTGGAACGATCACTTTCGCGATGGCGTTCGCCGTTTTTGGCGAGGCGACAGCGCCATGTTGCCGCAACTGGCTAAGTGCCTACACGGCAGCGCCGAGCAGTTTGAACATAATGGCCGTGGCCCTGTGGCCAGCATCAATTTTATTACCAGCCACGACGGTTTCACCCTGCGGGATCTGGTTAGCTACCAACAGCGCCACAACCACGCCAATGGTGAAAACAACCGTGATGGCCACAGCGCCAATTACAGCAGTAATGGCGGTGTGGAAGGCCCCAGCGAGCAAGCCCCAGTGCGGTTACATCGACTGCGTCGCAGCCGCAATCTCCTGGCGACGATGATGCTGTCCCAAGGGGTGCCGATGTTGCTGGCGGGGGATGAATTTGGCCACAGCCAGCAGGGCAACAATAACGGCTATTGCCAAGACAACGCGCTGAGCTGGCTCACTTGGCCAGAATGGCCGCCGTTCGCGGATTTTATCGCTCAACTCACCAGCATTCGCCGCCAGTACTCGCAGTTTCAGCAACCACGCTATAACCACGGTGATCCGCAGCAGGCGGGATTACGGCTGCAGTGGTGGCACCCCAATGGCGCGGAAATGACGGAACCGGATTGGCAGGATCCGCAACAGCAAGCCCTGCAAGTGTTGATGCAGTGCCGTGGTTCCCCTGATCTGTTGTTGCTGCTGAACGCCGCGGACATCAATTGCGATGTGCACCTGCCGGCTGGGCAGTGGCAACCGCTGCTTGATACCCATCTGGGCGATGCGATCTGTGTCGAGCCTCAATCCAGCTCGTTAACGTTGCAGGCTCAAAGCCTATTGCTATTACATCGTGTGCTTAAAAAGGAACTGCACCATGAAAACGCCGACCCCTCTGTTGTCTGAATCGTCGCCACTGCAGCAGTCAGTGGAGCGACAGATCCGTTATTGCTTAAGCCGTGATCAACTGGATCAGCAGGCTATCTATCAATCGTTGGCGCTGAGCGTTAAAGAGCAGTTGATGGACGATTGGCGCAGCACCCGCACCAGCAACATGAGCTTCAAACAGAAGCGGGTGGCCTATC
Source organism: uncultured Ferrimonas sp. (assembly GCF_947489035.1). Classification (GTDB taxonomy): domain Bacteria; phylum Pseudomonadota; class Gammaproteobacteria; order Enterobacterales; family Shewanellaceae; genus Ferrimonas. The sequence continues at coordinate 35,013 of NZ_CANLCI010000018.1, forward strand.
TGAGCTTGGAGTTTTTAATGGGCCGAAGTTTGGGCAATGCCCTATTGAATCTCAATTTAGATGCTGAAGCCAACGCCGCTCTTCGCCCTTACGCGGTTGCGTTAGAGCAGGTGCAACAACAAGAGCACGACGCGGGGCTAGGCAACGGTGGCTTAGGCCGTTTGGCCGCCTGTTTTTTGGACAGTTGCGCCACCTTAGAATTGCCGGTGGTTGGCTACGGCATTCGCTATGAGTACGGCATGTTTTCCCAGTCATTTATGGATGGCTATCAACAAGAAAAACCCGATAACTGGCTGCAAGAAGGCAATCCGTGGGAGATAAAAACCCCTCACCATGATGTGGTGGTGAAGTTCTTTGGGGAAGTGAAGCCATTTACCGATCAGCAAGGCCACTGCGGCCACAATTGGGTTGGCACCGAAAACGTGCGGGCGGTGGCGTATGATGTGCCGATCCCCGGTTACCGCAACGGTCACATCAATACGCTGCGCTTGTGGCGCTCGGAAGCCACCGATGAATTTAACTTAGCGTCGTTTAACCAAGGCAGTTATATCGATGCGGTGGCGCGTAAGAACTTAGCTGAGCAGATCACCATGGTGCTCTACCCAAACGACGCCAGTGAAAATGGCAAAGAGCTGCGTTTGCGTCAGCAATATTTTCTCTCCTCTGCCAGCTTGCAAGATCTGTTAAACGGTTACCTCAGCCGCGACAACGCCGATATCCGCCAATTCGCCGCCCACCACAGCATCCAGCTTAACGACACCCACCCTTCGGTGTCGGTGGCTGAGCTGATGCGTCTGCTGTTGGATGAACACCAACTGAGCTGGGAGCAAGCGTGGCAGATCACCACCGCCACGTTGGCCTACACCAACCACACCTTGCTGCCGGAGGCGTTAGAGCGTTGGCCAGTGCGGTTGTTCGCACAGATGTTGCCGCGCCACCTGCAGATCATCTACGAGATCAACGCGCGTTTTCTTGAATTGGTGGCGCAGCGTTGGCCCGGAGACACCCAGCGTTTGGCGCGAATGTCGATCATTGAAGAGGGGCCAGAACCGCAGATCCGCATGGCCTATTTGGCCATTGTTGGCAGCTTTTCGGTGAATGGGGTAGCGGCACTGCATACCCAATTGCTGACCTCTGGGTTGTTTCAGGATTTTTATGCCCTGTGGCCAGATAAGTTCAATAACAAAACCAATGGGGTAACCCCTAGGCGTTGGCTGGCGGATTGCAATCCGCGCTTAGCCGCGCTGCTGGATCAACGGGTTGGCGAGGGCTGGGTGCGGGATTTAAGTCGGTTAACGGTATTAAATGCCCTGACCGAAGACGCGGATCTGATCTCCCATTGGCATGAGGTAAAACAGGCCAATAAAGCGGACTTGGCGCAACTGGTGCAGGCGCGTTGTCAGGTGACGTTTGATCCCGCCATGATGTTTGATGTGCAGGTAAAGCGGATCCACGAATACAAACGCCAGCTCTTGAATATCTTGCACGTGATTCATCTGTATCAGCAGGTGTTGCAAGGCAACGTGGATAATTTCACCCCTCGTTGTGTGCTGCTTGGGGGTAAGGCGGCACCTGGTTATGGCATGGCCAAGCAGATCATCAAATTGGCGAACAACGTGGCCTACATGGTGAATCATAATCCGGCGATGCAGCCCTATCTGCGGATGGCCTACCTGCCGGATTACAACGTCAGTGCGATGGAGGTGATCTGCCCTGGCACCGACTTGTCAGAGCAGATCTCTACCGCGGGTAAAGAAGCGTCTGGTACCGGTAACATGAAGTTTATGATGAACGGCGCCTTAACCATCGGCACCTTTGATGGCGCCAACATCGAGATTTTAGAAGAGGTTGGAGAAGACAATTTCTTCCTGTTTGGGCTGCGAGCCGCCGAAATTGAACAGCTGAAACCCCATTACGATCCACAGCAACTGATCCGCAGCAGCACCGCCCTTAGCGGCGTATTGCAACTGATAGAAAGTGGCCATTTCAATCTGCACGAGCCGGGCATTTTCAATGACATTGTTGCCGCCATTAACGATGCCAACGATCCGTGGATGCTGGCGGCGGATTTTGAAGCCTATCGACAAGCGCAATTGCGCGCCGCCCAAGCCTATCGCGACACCAAACATTGGACCCAAATGAGCATTCGCAACACGGCGGCGTCCGGTCGCTTTTCCAGTGATGCCACCATCAGCCGTTATCAGCAGGAAATCTGGAAAACTCAATCCCGTCATACCCTCGTTAAGCAGGAGAGCTAACCGATGCCTCAAGCGAGCCCGCGTTACATCAGTAAATTAACTCGGCAAACCTACGCGTTGATTTTGGCCGGTGGCCGAGGCAGCCGTCTGCATGAATTGACGGAATGGCGTGCCAAGCCCGCCTTACACTTTGGTGGCCAATATCGGATCATCGATTTTCCCCTGTCGAACTGCGTGAACTCCGGTGTGCGCCGAGTTGGGGTGGTGACCCAATATAAAAGCCATTCGTTGATCCGCCATTTAAGTCGCGGTTGGGGCCACTTTAAAAAAGAGTTGGGGGAATCGGTGGAGATCCTTCCGGCCTCCCAACGTTTTTCCGATGATTGGTATCAAGGCACGGCCGATGCGGTGCTGCAAAACATCGACATCATTAAAGAGGAACGGCCCAAGTATGTGATGGTGCTGGCGGGGGATCACATCTACCAGATGGATTACGCTGGATTGCTGGCCGCCCATGCAGAATCTGGGGCAGAGATGACCTGTTGCTGCATTGAGGTGCCGGTGGCGGAAGCGGCCAACCGTTTTGGGGTGATGCAGGTGGATGAGCAAGATCGGATTGTGAACTTTACCGAAAAACCGGCCGTGCCGAAGGCGCTGCCGCAAGATCCCGAATCCTGCTTAGCGTCGATGGGCAATTACGTTTTCAATACGGATTTTTTGTTCGAACAGTTACAGCAAGATGGCCGCAATGGCGAGTCGGACCACGACTTTGGCAAAGACATCATTCCCGCCATTATCGAGCAGCATCAAGTGATGGCCTATCGCTTTAGCTCTGCCGTCAATGAAACCCAAGCCTACTGGCGTGATGTGGGCACCCTCGACAGTTATTGGGCGGCCAATATGGATCTGCTGGCGCCTGCGCCAGAGCTGAACATGTACGACGACCAATGGCCGATCTGGACCTTCCAACAACAGCTGCCGCCTTCCAAATACATCTTTGATGACGATAATCGCCGTGGCATCGCCATCGATTCCATGGTGTCTGGTGGCTGCATCGTTTCTGGGGCGCAGATCCGTCGTTCGGTGCTGTTTAATGAAGTGCGGGTGTGCAGTTACAGCGAAGTGGAAGATTCAGTGTTGTTGCCAGATGTGGTGGTGCAGCGCAATGTGCGGCTGCGTAAAACCATTATTGACAGTGGCTGTGAAGTGCCAGAAGGGATGGTGATTGGTTACAACCACGATCACGATCGGCGCCGTGGTTTTCGCATCAGCCCCAATGGGGTGGTGTTGGTGACCAAAAAGATGTTGGGCATGCCCTGTGGCACAGAATAAGGATGAGTTGATGCGGGTATTATTGATAGCGGCAGAAAACGGCGCCATTGCCGGGGCCAAGGTGGGCGGCATGGCCGATGTGATCCGCGATCTGCCCCCAGCGTTGTTGGCGCAGCATGTGGTGGCCGATGTGATTATGCCCAGTTATGGCGAATTGGCGCAGCGCAGTGGCGCCAGTTGGCAGCGCAGTTTATTGGTGCCATTCTCGGGGCGGTTAGAGAAAGTCGAACTGTGGCGCCTTGCCTCGCCGCAGCAAGAACAACAAACGTTGATGTTATCCCACCCACTGTTTACCCAGATCTACCACAGCGATGATCGCCGCCCATTTGCCACTGATGCCAGCAAGTTTGCTCTTTTTAGTGCGGCGGTCTGTCAGTATTTGTGCGATCCAGCAAGCCCCTTGCCCGATGTGCTGCACCTGCACGATTGGCACAGTTGCTTTGTGGCGTTATTGCGGCAGTCGTTGCCACGCTATCAAGCGCTGCAGCAGTGCCGCATGGTGCTGACCATTCACAACATTGCGGTGCAGGGCACCAGGCCACTGAATCAAGACAGCTCATCGTTGCAGGCATGGTACCCAGAAATGATGGCGTCGATGACTCCAGAGTTGTTAGCGCAGATCTGCGATCGGCATGCGCCTAATTGCATCAACCCATTGCGGGCGGGGATCAATCTGGCGGATAAAGTGCATGTGGTGTCACCCAGTTACGCCGATGAGGTGCGGTTACCATCGCAACCGCAGTTGGGTTTTTTTGGTGGCGAAGGGTTAGAACAGGATCTGCAGCGCCGCGGCGACGATGTGGTGGGGATCTTAAACGGGTGCGACTATCAGCAGCGGCGTGAAGCCTGCAGCTATCCAGAGTTATTGCAGCGCGCGGCGGATGGGATCTGTCGCTGGATGGGGCAACAGGCGTTGGTGCGCAGTGTCGATCAAATTGCACTAACGCGTTTGCAGCAGTGGCAACAGCAACCACGGCCAGAATTGCTGCTCACCAGTGTGGGGCGTTTAACCGATCAAAAAGTGCTGTTACTGCGACAAACGTTAGCCAATGGCGAAACCGTATTGGCCACGTTATTGGCCCAGTTACAGCACAGCGCCTGCGATGCTCGTTTACTGCTGCTTGGCAGCGGCGATCCGGTGATTGCGGCTGAATTTCGCCAATGCGCGGCGCAGTATCGTAATTTCCTGTTTATCGATGGTTATGACGAAACGCTGTCGCAATCAGTGTTTGAGCACGGCGACGCGTTCTTGATGCCAAGTTCGTTTGAACCCTGTGGCATCAGCCAATTGCTGGCGATGCGGGCAGGGCAGGTGTGTGTGGCGCACCAAGTTGGTGGCTTAAAAGATACGGTGTTTCCTGGGATAAACGGCTACGGCTTTGCGGGGGCGGATCTGGCTGAACAATCGCAGCAATTGCTGCAGGCGTGTCAGCAGCTGCTCAAGGAGTTTGGCAGCGAACACTGGGGGCAACTGCAACAAGCGGCAAGTGACGCCCGCTATGATTGGTCAAGCCAAGTCAGTTGTTATCTGTCGCAGTTGTATCGGGGCTGAGCTACGCGCTGGGGGGCGTGATGTTTTTCGGTAGGCACAACCCAACCACGGATCCGCAGCAAGGCTTCGCTGCAGATGCGGTGATGCTTGCCTAGCGCGATCTTTAATCGAACAGCGCGATAACGCCCGTCGGGTGGCATCAAACTGTTATTCGTTTGTGAACCTTGGCCTCCTTTGGCACAATAACCCTGTTTAATACAATGGTTTGCCAAAGGAATGGCCAATGAAACCGATATTTTTTCTGCTGCTGGCGGCTGCGCTGCCGGCCTCGGCTGGGTTAGAGATGTTCACCGATGGCCCAGTGATTAAGGGCTACGGTAAGCATGCGACAATCACGCCTACCTTGGCGCCCCCAAAAGATTTTGTGGCCAAGGTGGCGTTTGATGCGGGCAGTGCTGATCATCAGCAACCGTTGAATCGCCAGTTCGATACCGTGGCTCGCTTTCTGAATATGCACGCCGCCAGTGGGGTTGAGCGCAACTACATTCAACCGGCACTCGTGGTGCATGGCAAAGCGGTATTTGATCTGCTTAAAGCCAAGCCATACCAACAACGCTTCGATCAAGCCAACCCCAATCAACCCCTGGTCAACGCCTTAATTGCGGCGGATGTGCCCATTATTGTCTGTGGTCAATCGGCGGCTTATCTGGACATCAACGCTGAAGATCTGCTGCCTGGGGTGCAACTGGCGCTATCGGCCATGACCGCCCACCGGATCTTGGCGCAGCAGGGGTATAGCACCAATCCATTTTAATGATAAAGCCACTGTTTGGTCTTGATCCCATGTTTTATTTGGGTGGAAAACCACAGCAAAACTAGCGTTCTATACTGAATTGCTGGAGCGGCCGTCTATTTTGGCCACAGGCCACGTTTAGGTATAGGCAGTGGTAACGTTGCGATGTAAATGCGAAGCGCGAAATGGAACCAATGGTGCCCTAAGCCCATGCCGAAACAACCCACAAGGAAATGTGATGAAGCGGATTGTTGTGCTGCTCAGTTTAATGAGTTGCTCGGTTGCTGCCACGGTCTATAAATGGACCGATGAGGAAGGTCGGGTGCATTACAGCCAAACGGCGCCGGTGCGCGGCCCTAGCCAGATAGAAACGCTGCCAGAGCCCAGCAACAGCAGCCGAACGGTGGTGACTCGTTTACCGCCTTCGGGGAAAAAAATTCCAGCCAGCACCCGCATGTTAATGAACGTGCTGGCCGCCAATATGAAATCGTTGGCTTACGACAACCAGCCACTGGATTGTGACAGTGCGGTAGATAACATCACCGTTGGCTTAAATTCGGTGAATCAGGTGGCCCAGAAGAACTTTAAAGGGGGTTACATTGATGACATTGAGCTGGAGAAAGTACAGAAGCTGGTACGGACCATGAAAAAGGACGTCAGTGTTGGCGCTTGCCAGCAATCGGTAACCCATCACAAGGCTTTTTATAAATGCATGTCCAGCAGCTACAGCCACGTATTAGCGTGTTTGGATAAGCATCGCCCAAGCGAGTGATTGATTCGCACAGCATAAAAAACGCAGCCTGTTGAGGCTGCGTTTTTTATGGCCAGAGTGAACGCGAACCCAGTCATGTGGGGCGCGTTTCTGCTTGAACTTATAACAAGAAGGCGTAGCTGAGTTTGGCAAACAAGGTGCGGCTGTCTTGCTCTAAGCGGCTGTAATCATCGTTGTTAAAGCGGCCATCACCGTAACCTAAGTAGAACACCGTCAGGGGGTTAACCTTGTAGCCATACAGGAGTTCGCTCGACAGCGAGGCGCTGCTGTTATCCACTTCGGCGTAACGGTATTGCGCGGGATCGCGGTCGATGTCGGTGTAGATGGCGGTAAAGCGCACAAAACTGCGTAGCGAGAACTGCCAATTGAGGCGCAAATCGCTTAAGTTCGCCGTGAATAGGGGGCTACCATCCACTTCCAGTTCTCGCCAAGTGTGGCGAAAGTGGGTATCAATGCCGCGGGTGGGCTTCCAGTTGATCCAGCCGTTGATGTGTTTCATGTCGGCCAGCTGGTTATTGGCAAAATCGATCTGATCGCCGGCGCGCAGGTTGAGGCCAAATTTCAGATCCGCATAGGGGCGCACTTCGCCGTACACGCCGTACCAGTTCTCATCAAATAACGGCGCATTGTTGCTGATCGCTAAGCTGCTGCCATCATTACGGCGGCCAGCGCGTTCACGGGCACCGCCATAAATCTCAAGATACATCTCGTTGCGGCCATCCAACTCCACCCGAGCTTCGATCTCTTGTTCCAGTTTTTCGCCATCGATGTTTTCGCTGCGATCAATGTCACCGGACAGCTCGACCTGATAGAAAAAGTGATCTTGTGGGAACCAAGTGCGCCCAGCCCCCAGCACTGCTTTGCTGAAATCGACCCGATCAACGAAGCCTAAATCGGCGCGAAAATCTGGGCTGATCCGCTGGTAGTCGGCCCACATCTCATAGTGGCGGCTGTCGTAGAAATAATTCAGTTTGACTAAGGTACCGCTGAAGTTGCCTTGCTGATCTGCGCGTAAGGTTTGCTCGTTAAAGTCGCAATCGCCAAATTCACACTGTTGCTGCGGCGCTTGGCTGCAATCGTCGCCATGACAAAATTGCTGCAGTAGCTGTTGCGGGTATTCGGTGTCGGAACCCACCACGCTGGCGCGCAGGCGATGGTGATCGTCAAGCTGCCACTGGCCATCAAGCCCAACCACGGTGTTGTGATAATCGTCGGCTTGGCGGTGGGTTAAGGTGGTGCCAAGGCTGATGCCACTGTTGCCATCATAGAGGTAGCGTGCCGCCACGTTTTGGCTGCTTTCGCCCAGTTCGGTGATGTCTGAAGAGAGGTTGCCGGGCATTAAGAAGTTGGTTTGGGCATCTTGGGTGTGCAGCAGGCCAAACAGATGTTGGCCGCGTTGGCCGGTGATCTTGGTGCCAAAGTCTGGTTCTGCCAAATTGCGGGTGTTAACCAGATTGATGCGGGATTCAAAGAAGTCGGCATTATCGAGGTAAAAAGGCCGCTTTTCTGGAAAGAACAGCGCAAAGGTGGTGTTGACATCAAGCTGACCCACATCGGCTTCCACTTGGGAAAAATCGGGGTTGATGGTGGCGTTCAGCAAGGTATCTGGGGTGATCCCCCAACGCAGATCGACACTGGGTTCGATCTCATCTTGTTTATCCCACGCTTGCTCTGGGCTGTTGCGTTTTTCGCTGCGTACCGCGGTGATCCCCGGCACTACTTGCAACTGCTGTCCTGGGGTTGCTCCGGCCAAGCCTGAGGCGCGGCCCATTTGGCATAAGCGGCAACTGATGTTGCGATCAACCGCCGTGGCCGCTAAGCGGTATCGGTGTTCGCGGGGGTAGTAGCGCACCAATTCAACCCCCCAGTGCTGCAGTTCCTTGCCGTCATCGAAGGTAAACAAACGCAGTGGCAGTGCCATCTCAACGCTGTAACCATCGGCGTTGATCTGGCCTTGGCTATACCAGATCCCATCCCATGCATCGGATTCATTGCCGGTCAGTTCATTCTCGGTGCTGTCGTTTTGCACCCCATAAGGGTTAGTGAAAAACTGATACGCCAAGCGGCCTTGATCGAAGGTTTCTAACTTGATACCAACCAAGTCGTCATTCCAGACCTTATCGCGCCCAGCTAAGTGGGCGCGAATGGCGGCGGGGTTGGGATCCTGCGCCTGAAATGACACATACAGGGTATCGGCGCTGGCCAAGAGTCGGGCCGTTGTGGCTACCGGTGCGGCGGTATTTTCGCCGGGGTTGGTTTGCAGCGGCAATGCAACCGATTGCGCTTGTTGCCAAATGGGATCGCTTAAATCCCCATCTAAGAGAGGGGCTTCGCTGGCATCAATGGCGCTGATGTTGATCTGTAATCGGGGCTCTGCGGCGATAACCGCGGTGGACAGTAGGGCAAAGGGCAGCCAGAACAAATTTCGCATCGAGTGAACTCTAATTATTTTGATGCCCATATTTTGCCTAAGTGGTGTGAAATCCCAATCGCTTGATGTTGCTAATTTGTTAGTGTTTGTGTCTGGATTAGTAATTGTTTTTACTTGCGCTTTCGGAACTAATCCGCCGTATCCTCTCTGCCGTTTTGGCGTAATCAGCGTATACTTGCGCCATCTTAATTGGCGTCGGCCAACTTACCTGTGTGATTTAAGGAGCCCCAGTGGGCCAAGCGGTATTTACTCGTGGTAGCACTCTACGCCACATCTTAGTGATGACCAGCACCAGCAGCATCGGCTTAATGACCATGTTTGCGGTGGATTTAGCAGACATGTATTTCTTAAGTTTGCTGGGTGAACAAGAGTTGGCCGCCGCCATCGGTTTCGCTGGCACCTTGCTGTTTTTGCTTACCGCCATCAGCATCGGTTTGAATATCGCTATGGGGGCAATGGTGTCGCGGGCTGAAGGCGCGCACAATCGCGCAGGTGCCCGCCGTTATTGCACCAATGTGTTGCTGCTCAGTGGCATCATCAGCGCGGTGTTAACGGTGCCACTGTGGATCACCTTGCCGGATCTGCTGAGCTTTTTAGGCGCCACGGGCTTAACCCACGAATACGCCGTGGCCTATGGGCGAATATTGCTGCCCAGCACCATGTTTTTAACCGTGGGCATGGTCGGTGCGTCGGCGCTGCGAGCGGTTGGCGCGGCCAAGTTATCGATGTACGCCACCATGATTGGCGGGGCGGTTAATGCCATTTTGGATCCCCTTTTCATCTTTACTTTTGGTTGGGGCTTAGAAGGGGCGGCATGGGCATCGGTGATTGCGCGTTTAGCCATTGTGTTGATGGCGCTGATCCCACTGCACCGGAAGTACAACTTGATGGCGCCGCCGTCGCTCAATCACTTTTTGGCTGACTTTAAGCCGGTGATGGTGATTGCGTTACCGGCGATGCTGACCAACCTAGCGACCCCGATCGGCAGCAGTTACGTGCTTAAATCGATGGCGGAATTTGGTGATTCTGCGGTGGCCGGTACCGCCATTATTGGCCGCTTAGCGCCAGTGGCGTTCGGTTTTGTGTTTGCGCTATCGGGCGCCATTGGGCCGATCATTGGCCAGAACGCGGGCCAGCACCTTTATGGGCGTGTGCGCGAAGCGATCCGCAACGCCTTGTTGGTAAATCTGGTTTACGTGTGCTGCGTGTGGTTGCTGCTGGCGCTCTGCGCGGACTACGTGATCAATGCGTTTGATGCCAGTGGGGATGCGGCCGAGTTGCTGTACTTCTACCTGCATTGGTTGATTGGTGGCTTTGTGTTTGCGGGTACGCTGTTTATTACCAATGCGTGTTTTAACAACCTGAATCGCGCCCACATCGCCACTCTGTTTAACTTTGCCCGTGCCTTTTTAGGCACGGTGCCCGCGGTGTTTATTCTGGCGCCGATCTTTGGTGCTAAAGGGGTGCTTGCGGGGGAAACCATTGGCGTTGTGATCTGGTCGCTTCTGGCGGTGTGGTTGGTTAACCGTACGGTGAATGTGATCCAAGCGGGAATAGAGCTGCCGAAAACGGAGGTCGAGGAGCTATTCGAGCCGCTAAAAGAGGATGAAACCTGTCAATGGGCGTACAGCTCTGGTCAAGCGCAGTTAAATCAGCAATGCCACTCGCATATCGACAGCGACGAACGCGGCGACACCCCCGAAAAGCCAATCCGATAAACCCTCTGGCCACGCTGTTTTTACAGCGTGGCCACGGTGCTCAGCGTTGCTGCCACTCCAACCACATCTTCGATTTAAACGCTAAAAATCCCATGTCGGAATCGGGACTAAAGCGCGCGATTTTGCCGTCGTCATCCAAATAATCAAAGTACTCATAATGACGTAGGTTGTCTGCTTGGTACTGATAGCACTGGATGGTGATGCAAGCGCGTTCTTGGCTTAGATTGCGGAGCTGGTGGGTTTGGTTTAAGCCAGCGGAGATCCAAGTGATGTCGTCACGGCGGAAGCTTTGGCTGGCAAACGGCTGCTGGTGATGGGCAGAGAGCATGGCAAACAGGCTGACGTTGATCTCGCCATCCAAAACGCGAATGATGGCGTCCGCGTTGGCGTGATTGTGGATCGGCGAATAGCTTTGGCAAGGCCAGATCTCCATAACGTAGGGGATCCCTGGGGATTCCCCTTGGTTCTGACCAAGGGTGATCCGCAGATAATTCTCGTTTTTATCCTGATGATCTGACAGCTGGTGTTTACGGGCCAATTGCTGATAGCACCAGCCGTTGGGGTTGTTGATTGAAGCGTTGATGGCATCGGCAAAATCCGGGAAATCTTCGGTGTTTAAGGTGAAATCGCGACCGCTGATGTTGGCGTACAGCTGCTGACAGGCGGTACTGAGGTTTTTCGCGACGGTTTTGCTGGCACAAGCAACGTCGACCATCCGTAGCTGGTTGATGGGCGAGACCAACAGTGGCGGCTTGATGGTGACGGGATCGGTCCATTGGCGGGTGATCGCCACCGGATCCGAGGAGGAGATCTCCACCTGAGTGATCTGATGCAGCCAGGAAGGTTGGTCGTTTTCGCGTGGCGCCAGATAGGTTTCCGCCGCGCCTTGCCCGTAACTGAGTAAGCCCGTTTCGGCGCGCATTTCGCCTTTACCGTAACGAAATTGCTGGTTCAAACTGTCGATGCTGATCCAATAGGCGCAGTTGGGATCCGCATCAATCCCGCTGCTGATCTCGACGAGTGGCTGCCAGTGGCGATAATGTTTGCCAAAATCGCTCTCTACCTGCCGTGCGTATAACGTGGTTTTCTGAGCACTGACCGTCAGTTTCAGCCCTTTATCGCCGTCGTTACTGCCACAATAAAACGTCAATTGTTGCTGCGCTTTACTTGGCTGAATCGCCGCGACACTGAGTGCGCCTTGGCCGCTAACGGCCAGTGTGGCCACCACTGCGGTTGCAGCATTGGCTGTCGCTTGCGTTGCCATCTTGGCCTGATCGGGCGTTTTGGTTGCCGTTTCCATAGAACTCTCCTTGTTACTGTTATTTGACGTTGGGCTGTTGGAATGCCCGAGTGGCTAAGATCCAGCTGAAATCAGCGCCAGCGCGTTGGGCGCCTTGGTGGCAATTCATGCAGCTGTCGTACTGGTGGTAGGTTTCCATGGTGATGTTGGCGAGCTGACACTCAGGAAAAGGCATGCCGCCCGCTTGCACGCTGGTGCCATCTTCACAGCCAAAGTCGTCGTCGCTGGGGGTTTTCGCTGAAGCCGACGGTAACTGCGGCCATTGGCTGCCAATCAATTGATAGTGTTGCCACACGGTGCCAGCTAAGGCTTGGCGGTACTGCTGGTTTAAGCCGGTGGTGGAGTAATCCGGCTGGCCAGCAGCGGGTTTGGGGGTATCGGGGATCTGGCTTAAGCGCACCACATTGATGGGCTCTGGGTTGAAATCATTGGCGTCGGGCACACGGCTAGATCCTGGGTGAGCGGCAGGGTTGGCGCGGCGTACCGACGCTTGCCGTTGATACAGGGTGGGATCGTAATAGGAGGGTTGCATCTGTGCCGGCGTGGTTGGATCCTCGCCTAAGTTGTCTACCTGCTCAAAGGTGGCCCACACCCACTGGGGGAAATCCGGTGTTTTCTGGGCAATGTGGAAGCCAACCAAACCCACCTTAGTTTGCTCGCAATCGCAGCGGATCATCTGATTGGCTTGATCGCTGCAGCTTCCGGGAACCGAGACAACGGCGTTATCTAGGCTGAAAAAGCGCGAATGAAATTGAGATGGCACCCGGCGTAAATCACGCCACGCGGCTTTCACTTCAATCACCCCAACCTGATCAACGCCATTGCCTGCGGGCAAGGTGATCCCATCACTGGGCCACTGCGCTTGGTTGTAATAGCCCTGGTTGCGGATAAAGTCATATTCGACCTGATTCATGCGCACTTCGTAACGGGTAAATAAGCCGGTTTGATCGGGCAGCGGGCCGCCGAAGGCTTGATCCAACTCGTCAGCAACGGTGGTAAATTTTGAACCGGAAATTAACGCCCGCTTACCGGCAAATTCGCTGTTTTTGCAGACGGCGGTATTGGGGCGTTCCTCCCATTTAGGCGGCTTACTGCCATCTTGCGGAAACAGCTCAAACGCGGATTTCCAGCCAAGCCAAACCGGCTGCATCTGCTCATCGTATTGGCCAAACACCTTAGGATCCGAGGGGCGAAAAGGCACCCCATGGCTGCCCACTTTGGACGGCCACATCAGGGCAATGAAGTTTTGCCAATTGAAGTGATCAAAGTAGGGGCGTTTTGCGACCCCAGACAACGCAAACGGCTGCGCTGGCACTTCGGCAAGGGGCGTACCGCTGATCTTCGGCGTTAACGCACGATAGAGTGGATCCGGCTCGGCACTGGCGGTGGCAACAACGCTGGCAGAGACAAGCAAAGCAGAAAGTGTACGCATCTATTTATCCTCACACTGAGCCGGTTGCCCAGCTTGTTCAAATAGGTTCCATTGCTGCAGGGCAATCTGCATCTGCAAAGAGGTGTCTAAATTCATTAAATTGGGGTAGTTTCCGCCGCTGTAGTCTTGCGGAAATTGAGTGGTTTGGAAGTAATTAACGTTGTCTTGGCTGAACTGAGTACAGAGCCCATCAAAGCCGAAAATGGGTGGGCTGTAGCTCCCAATTTCAAAGGTGGCGCCCGCTTGATTGGCGTAGGCACCACCATGGCAGGAAAGGCATGAGCTTTGTTTGTTATCCACCGGGCCAGCCAAGCGGCCATTGCAGCCAAAGTGCTCGAACGCGCGTATTTGGGTATTCAGCACACTTTGTTGAACGGGCAGGGAGGCTGCTTGTGGCACGGCCGGGAAGGTCCAAGGATCCATCCCCCATTGCAACCCAACCGGCTGTAGGTTGTCCCAAACCGTGGCGCCGTTGCGGTTGATGTAAGCAAAGGTGCCGTAAACCCAGCGGGTCGGTGAGCGTTTATCCACCACCGCCACATCAACCTGCACTAAATGCACATCCTGCACTTGGCGCTGACATAAATACTGCTTGTCTTGTTGTCGATGGCGATTGGCTTGCCACTTGGGGCTGCCTTGCAAGTAGGCCACTTGGCTTGGTGGTACGGTTGAAAACAGAAATTTCACCACCACGGTGCCTTCGGCAAAGGGCATGCCCTTGGTGGTGGTGATGCCATTTTGTTGGCTGATCACCGGCAACCCCGCGGGATCCCAACCTTGACCAATGGTGTAAGCGCCAATGTCGTTGTACATGCCCACAGCCCAGGTTTCATAACCGGCGCTGCTGTCTGGTAAGGAGTGCAGCCCTTGCCATGGTTTGCCAAAAAAATCCCCTAAACTGGCGGTGCGTTCATTGGTTAGCCCATGCACAAACTCTCTGCCGGTGCGTTGATCAAAGGCCATCCACGGAATATGAAACCAGCGATCTTCACCATCGATGTTGGTTTGGAAACCGTCGTTGTTATTGAGATCGGCCGATTGCCCCCGTTTGACGTAATCCAAAATCGCCATGATGTACTGCTGGTAACGTTGTTCTTGCTCCCAGCTGGGCGATTCGGGCTGGTCAAAATTGACGCCCATGGGGATGGCAATGTTCAACCACGGACAGTTGGTTGCATTACAGCTTGGCTGCGTTTTCGGGTATTGATCGCTGAGGGTAAACGTTGGCCCATTCCAGTTTTTCGGCGGCGCTTGGACGGCGTCTTTCCATGCCCAATCGCCGCTGGACTGATGGGCTTTGGGCTGCGCCAAGGCGTGGCTGGTTACTAGGACTAAGGCGAGGCTGAGTCCCATCGTTGGCAGATTTTTCATCAGTAGCATTCCCTGCGTGAGTGATTAAAGCGCAATGATGTGAAGGTATTGACTGAGGGTGTCGGCTTTGTTGGCGGTTAAGGCCACTTGGATCGGCGAACCATGTTGGTCGTCCACCAGCACCATGCCCGAGCGATCGTCTTCTTCGTTTAGCTGCTGTTCGATACGCAGGTTGAAGGTTTGAGTTTGGATCAAGTTCGGTTCGGCAATAACGCTGGCGGCGAGGGGATCCCAGAAATCGAGGTAGTTGTCGATCCCGGGCCGAATGGTGCTGCTGTGAAGGATCTGCACTAAGAAACGGGCAGCGTCGTTATTGATCTCGGCCAGCTGATTAACGAAGGCCCAGTCGATGGGCACATCAGCGGTGGCATTAAGGGCGACTAAGGTGATGGGCAAGCCACTTTGAATGATCTCTTGCGCGCCGAGGGGATCCACAAAAATATTCCACTCCGCCACGGTGTTGCTGTAGTAGGGGTTGGGCTCCATGGTGGCTTGAATATTGCCGGGTGCACCGGGTTGAACAAATTCGGCGGTCAGGTTGCCGCCCATCATCACGATTTTACTCACGTGTTGGTTGATCGCTTGTTGTAAGTGGGGCTGGGCCTTTGCGTGTTGCAGTAAAGTGCCCCAAGTGGTGCCACCGCCAATGCACAGCACCGTCAGTGGACTGGTGCGCTGCAGCAGCAATTCAGTTAAAAACCGTTGGGCATCGGCCACCGTGGCGACGGTGTTTTGTTGGGGAAACGCCGCACCGTAGTGGCGATCGGCCGCTTGTCGGTCTGCCCCAGGGAAAGTATTGCTGTATCGCAGCGGTGCATTGCTGCCAGCCGCCACTGGAATGTTGCGGTCGCTTGGCACTCCGGTTAAACACAGCATATTACTGATGTTGCGGACACCTTGGCTTAGGTGGACGTCGCCAGTGCCGGTAACGGTAATGCCCACCACCTCAATGCGTGGGTGTTTCAGAAGATATAGGATGGCCAGGTAGTCATCAAAGTCGGCATCGGTATCAATTAATACGGGTATTTTTGTCGGGGTCATAGCGGCTTCCTTGCGTTCGTGACAGAGTGCGATAATCACAATGTAGAACTTGAAGGCGTTTTTTGTGGCTAAAAAAAAGCAAAAAAAATTGAGCCTTTTTGTTTAAATTTCAAATAGTAACAATGCTGTCGCTCGTCATGATTTTGACGCAACTCAGCGCATGTTGAGCAGGCAAGCGGCTGATGGATTGGCGCCATGCATTGGTGTTTTTAGCAATAGGAGAGGCCCACCGTGGCGCATAACCTTAACCAGCTGCGGGTGCTGGCGGCGCTGTTGCAGCAGCCCAATCTCACTTACGTTGGGCAGCAGCTGCACCTAACTCAGTCGGCGGTAAGCAAGGTGCTGGCGCAACTGCGAATTGAATTTAACGATCCGTTGCTGGTGCGGGATGGACAGCGCTATTTGCTCAGTGCCAAAGCGCAGCAGTTGCAGCAGCAATTGCCGCAACGGTTGGCGTTATTAGAAGAGCTATACCAGCCGCAGCAGTTTGATGCGCAAGGCTGCGAGCGCCGCTTTGTGCTGGCGTCGTCGGATTACGTGGCCGAGCATATTTTTCCGGTCATTGTGGAAAAAGTGGCGCAACAGGCGCCTTTGGTGCGGTTGGAGTTTCAGCTGTGGCATAAGTCGCAGCTGAGCCAGATGGCCACCACCGCAGTGGATCTGGTCTCCACCATTGTGGACGTCGCCCCAGAGAATTGCTGTGCCATCCACCAAGGCCAAGATGGCTTAGTGGTGTTGATGGATCGTCGCCATCCGTTGGCGGCAACGCCGCTCACGCTGGCGGATTACCTGCAAGCACAGCACCTGCTGATCAGTGGGGGTGGCGACAAAGACAGTTTGGTGGATCAAGCGCTTGGGCTGCAGGGGCAACAGCGCTATATCCGCGCGCAGGTGCCATTTTTTAGTGCCGCAACAGCATTGCTGGCGAATAGCCAACTGCTGCTGACCACGCCGATGCACATTGCCGAGCAACTGTGCGAACCGGGGCAGCTGTGTTGGCAACCGTTACCCTTCGCGCTACCGCAGCAGCAATACCAGCTGTTTTGGCATCAGCGCCACGACAGCGACTTAGCACACCAATGGTTGCGGCAGTTGGCCTTGCCCTGTTTGCAAGGCCATCTGCAGCGCAAAGTGGCGCAAGGTTTGGCCGCTAAAACAACCTGAGCGGCAAGGTGGTGAGAGATGAGTGTCAGTGGCTGACAAAGGCATGGCCTTTTGGAATGGCTACAATGAGAAACCATCACTTCTGGGAATCATCTCGTTGGCATAGACTGGCGCCATCAACTTTTTTCTGGATTTTGTATGACCTTAACGACTTGGTTGCCGCTGGCACTTATCTGCACTTTAGGCGCGATCTCACCGGGGCCAAGTTTGGCGCTGGTGATCAACAACACCATTAGTGGTGGCACCAACCGCGGCTTGATGACGGCCATTGGCCATGGCTTAGGGGTGGGTCTTTATGCGCTGATCACCGCCGCTGGTTTGGGAGTGCTGATCACCCAGAGCCCGCTGTTGTTTACTGGGATCCAATACGCTGGAGCCGCCTTTTTGCTGTATACCGCCATCAACATATTGCGCAGCAGCCGCGCCGCCAATGGCGGCGAACAAGAGGATGAGGCCGCTCATCAAGGACGCTTTGTTGGTTTTGGTGGTGGTTTCTTAGTGGCGTTTTTAAACCCCAAATTAGCGCTGTTCTTTTTAGCGTTGTTCAGCCAATTTGTGTCGCCGCAGCAAAGCCTGTTCGAGCAACTGATCATGATGGCAACGGCAGGAGGGATTGATGCCCTCTGGTACGGTTTGGTGGCCCTTGGGATCGGCAAAACCGGTTTGTTGCTGCTGTTAAAGCGCCATAGTGTGTGGGTGGATCGGATCAGCGCGGTGATTTTCATTGGGATCGCCGCGGCGGTTGTACTGCAGTGATCTGGATCACGACAAGTGGCGAAGAACTGTAAAGTTTACGGTTCTTTCACGGCCAAATTGTTAGCATGTGCTCACGAAGTATTCAGTGTCGAGAGAGGTTGTGATGGTAAATGTGAATCAAGCCGCGGTGACTCAGCAGCCAGTGGTGGCCAAGTCCGCCACCACGCGAGAAGCTCAAGCGCAGTTGTCGCAGCATCAGCAACCCCATGCTGAGGCCGATAAAGTCACCCTAAGCCCCCAAGCGCAAGCCATTGCCAAGGGTGAAATTGAGCCGGAAGAGGGGTTGCTGCAAGACGCAAAAACCTTTACCTATGCCGCGCTTGGTATGGATCATCCGCAGCAGATGGAACAGATTGACGACGACGCTTACACTGCCGGTCAGGTGGTTAAGGCTGCCGCCACTGTGGTGGGCGTAGGCTTAATGCTGTAAGCGAAAATCAGTAATAAAAAACGGCGCCGATTGGCGCCGTTTTTTATGGTGTTGTGGCTGCTATTCGCCCATGCGGTGTACTTCACGGTAGTGATCAACCCAATACGCGGTGGCGCCACAAATGGCTACTGGCATCAATATTAGGTTCAATACCGGCACCATGGCGATCACCGCGCAAGTGGCACCAAAGGTAAAGGCACGCCAGCGTTGCATCTTTAGGGCGCCTTTCATTCTGGCGAAAGGCACCTTGTGGTTATCGAAGGGGTAATCCAGATACTGCACCGCCATCATCCAGGCGGTAAAGGCAAACCAAGCAAGGGCGCCGATCCCCGGCACAAAGATCAAAATCAGCAAAAACAAAATGGCGCGAGGCAGGTAATAACCCAGTTTGGTCAGTTCGCGGCCAATCAAGCGCGGTGCGTCTTTAACCAGATCGATCATGCCGCCGCTGTTCAGCTCTTGTCCGGTGAGTTTCTTTTCAACCTGTTCCGCCAACAAGCCATTAAAGGGGGCGGCGATGAAGTTCATCACGGTGGTAAACAGGTATGAAGCACTGACAACCACCGAGAGAAACACCAGCGGCCACAATAAGAAGTTAAGCCAATCGAGGTACTCGGGCAAAGTGCCCATCAGGCTGTCGATCCACAGGCTGAGCTGATGAAACAGGAAGTAAAACGCCGCTGAAAACAGCACTAAGTTGATGCTCAGTGGGATCACCACAAAGCGGCGCAGCCCCGGCTGACGGATCAACTCTAAGCCTTTAAGCAGATATTGGACGCCACTGGCGCCAGCAGGCAAAACCGTTTGAGTCATAATCGCTTCACATCTAACAAATTAAAGGCTAATTGTGTTGCCTGATATGCCACCGGGTCAACGCCAAGCTGTTACAAAATATCGCGGCAGGTGGTATTGTTGCGGCAATCTGCCCCCTCAAAAACGATTTCATCTCTCTTCATGCGGCTAAAACACATAAAGCTGGCCGGCTTTAAATCCTTTGTTGATCCCACCAAGGTGGCCTTTCCCGATCCGATGACCGCCATCGTCGGCCCGAACGGCTGCGGTAAATCCAATGTTATTGACGCTGTCCGCTGGGTTTTAGGCGAAAGCAACGCCAAAAATCTGCGTGGCGACGCCATGACCGATGTGATTTTTAATGGCTCCACCGCACGTAAAGCGGTGTCGCTAGCCAGCGTTGAATTGGAGTTTGATAACAGTGATGGCCGGTTAGAGGGGCAGTTTGCCAGTTACGCTGAAATCTCCGTGAAACGGCAGGTTAACCGCGAAGCGCAGTCGAGTTACTTTCTTAATGGCAGCAAATGCCGACGTCGCGACATTACCGATCTG
Source organism: uncultured Ferrimonas sp. (assembly GCF_947489035.1). Lineage (GTDB taxonomy): Bacteria > Pseudomonadota > Gammaproteobacteria > Enterobacterales > Shewanellaceae > Ferrimonas. The sequence continues at coordinate 54,587 of NZ_CANLCI010000018.1, forward strand.
TTTATGGGCACTGGTTTGGGGCCGCGCAGCTACGCCATTATTGAACAAGGCACGGTGTCGCGCTTAATTGAATCGAAGCCGCAAGAGCTGCGAGTGTTCATTGAGGAAGCGGCGGGGATCTCCCGCTATAAAGAGCGCCGCCGCGAAACTGAAAATCGGATCCGTCATACCCGCGAAAACCTAGAGCGACTGGCGGACATTCGCAATGAACTGGCCAGTCAAATTGAAAAGTTGGAACAGCAGGCGCAAGCCGCCAAACGCTATCGTTTATTGAAAGGCGAAGAGCGCACCTTAACCGGTGAATTGATCGCACTGCGTTGGCGCGAGGCCGATCGCAAGATGGCGCGCTTAGCCACCCAAATCCAGCAACAACAGCAACGCTTAACCGCGCTGCAAGACAGTCTCAGCGGTGATGATGCGGTGCAACTGCAGTTGCAACAGCAAAAAACCGAACTGAGCGGCAACGCGCAAACCAGCCAGCAGCAACGCTTTGCCTTGGGCACCGAAATCACCAAAATTGAGCAGCAGCAACTGCACGCTAAAGCGCGGCAACAGCAGGTAGAGAGCGAACAGCGCCGCAACCAACAACAACTGAGCGATGCCCAACAGCAACAACAAGATCTGCAGCGAGCGCAGCAAGCCTTAGAGGGCAGCTTGCAGCAGGCCAACCCAATGCTGACTTTGCTTGGCGATACCGCAGCCACCATAAAGCAGCAATATCAACAGCTGGAACAGCAGCACGACACTGCCGAGCAGCAACGGGAGCTGTGCCAGCAACAGCAGCAACAAGCGGATAAGTTGCTGCATGAAATCAGTAGCGAGCTGGCGGCGAACAGGCGTGAACAGCAGCAAAAACAAGAGCAACAGCAACAAAGCGAACAACAACTGCAACAACTGTTACTGCCGCAGCTGCAAGACTCGTTAACGCAAGCGCAGCAGCAAAGTGACGGTGCCGATGGCGAACACCACGCGGCTCAGCAGCGGTTGCAGCAGGCGGAACTGGCTCACCAGGCAATGGTGCTGCAGTTAACTCAAACGCGGCAACAGCAGCAGCAAGTAAAAGACCAGTTAACCGAACAGCAGGCGCAGCAGCAAGCGCTGCAAACCCTGATAGCGGCACGCCAAACCGAACTGCCGGCCGAGCTGGCGTCACTGCCGCGCTTATGGCAGCAGCTGCAGGTCGTGCCGCACTGGGCCGGTGCGGTTGAACGGGTGTTGGGTGAACGCTTGCAAGGAGTGATTGCTGCCGAACCGTTAGCGTTGCCCCAAGGGGCATGGCAATTCCAGTTGGAACCGGGCACCGCGTCAACTCCGGCAGCAAACAGTTCAAGAACCTGGCCATCGTTGGCACAACAGGTTGCCAGCCCTTGCAATCTCGCCCCTTGGCTCAGCCACGTTTATTGCGCCGCCGATCCCGCCCAACAACAGCAATGGCTGAGTGATTGTCAGCCGCACGAATCGGTCATCTTGGCCAACGGCGATTGGCGCGGCAACGGTTTTGTGGGCCGAGCAGGCAGCGCCACCGAACTGCCGCTGACCCAGTTGCAGCTGCAGTTACAGCAGTTGATGGCACAACAGCAGCAAAACCAGCAAGCGCTGCAGCACATCAACGCTGAACAGGCCAGCGCCGCAGACGCCCATGCCGCGGCAGAGACGATGTTGCAACAGCGCCAGCAGCAGTTACAGCAAGCGCGAGAATGGCAGCTGCAACAACACAACCAAATCGAGAAATGGCAGCATCAGCTGACGTTGGCACAGCAGCAACAGGCGCTGCTGCAGCAACAAACGGCGCAAGCCCAACAGGAACTGCAGCAGTTGCAACAACAGCAGCAGCAATTACAGCAGCGCCAACAACAGGCGCAACAAGGGTTGCAACAGCACCAGCAGGAATTGAACCAACGACAGCAGCAGTTGCTGCAGCTACGGCAAGATCTAAAACAGCAGCGGCAACAGCTGGATGACGTGGCCAGCAAGGTGCAGCAAAGCCAATTGCAACAGCAAAGCGATAAAGCGCGGCTGGCGGGCATTGCCGATCAGCTCTCTCAAGCCCATCACAACGTACAGCAGTGGCAGCAACGGCTGCACGATGGCGAGCAGCAGTTACAGCAGTTACTTGCGCCACTGCAGCCGCAACAACAGCAGCTGCAGCAGTTCATGGCACAACGTGCTGAACTTGAGCAGCAACAGCAGCAACAGCAACAGCAATTGGCGCAGTTAGAGGGGCGATTAGCGGCCATCAATGACAGCGCCCGTGGCCAGCAAGGGCAGCGGGATAAGATCCAGCAACAGAAGCTGAAACTGGAATTAGAACACGAAGGCTGGCGGGTGAAAGCGCAGGGGCAATTGGATCTGCTGGCAGAAAGCCAACTGCAGCTGCAACCGCTGCTGGATGGTCTGGATAGTGCGGTGCAGTTGCCGCAACGGCAAGCGCAGTTAAACCAAGTGAAAGCCAGCATCGAGCGGTTAGGGCCGATCAACTTGGCCGCCATTGACGAATTTGAACAGCAGCATCAACGCAAGCAATATCTGGATCAGCAAGACAACGATCTGAGCAAAGCGTTAGAGATGCTGGAAGGGGCGATCCGCAAAATTGATCGCGAAACCAAAGCGCGTTTTAAAACCACCTTTGATGCCATCAATGCGGATCTTATAACGCTGTTTCCGAAAGTATTCGGCGGCGGCAGTGCCAGCTTAGAACTGACCGGTGATGATCTGTTGGAAGCGGGCGTGACCATTATGGCGCAGCCTCCGGGCAAGAAAAACAGCACCATTCATCTGCTCTCCGGTGGCGAAAAAGCCCTAACGGCGCTGTCGTTGGTGTTCGCGATTTTCCGCCTGAATCCGGCGCCATTTTGTTTATTGGATGAAGTTGATGCACCATTGGACGATGCCAACGTGGGTCGTTTCTGCCGATTGGTCAAAGAGATGTCTGAAACTGTCCAATTTATCTTCATTAGCCACAATAAGATCTCAATGGAGATGGCAGATCGCTTAACGGGCGTTACAATGGCAGAGCCGGGGTGCTCACGCATCGTGGCCGTGGATATAGAAGCGGCTGCTGCACTGGCCCAAATCGAATAACTACAAGGTATTGCGCCACTATGGATGACATGCGTATCGTCTTTCTCGTTGTCGGGAGCATAGCGATAACCGCTTTGATGATTCACGGTTTCTACACCGTGCAAAAGAAAAAGCCAAAAGCCCAAAATCGTCGTACACCCGCCGTGAAAGCCAAAAAGGCCGCGCCTCGGGTTGCACCAGAGTTGGATGATGAGCCTGAACTCAGCCCGATCCGTGCCGTTGAGCCAGAGCAGCCACAACCTGCTCAGCCCAGCCTGCTGCAAGACGACATTGCCCCGATCCCAGAGCCAAAGGCGAAACCCGCCCGCAGCCGCAGTGCTGTACGCCGCGAACCCGTTATGGACAGCGAGCAAATTGAATTAGGGCTTGAAGCCGACGCAGGGGCGTTGGAGTCAAGCTTAACGTCAGCACAGCCAAGCCAGTCCGAAGTGGCGGCCCCGATGGCAACCGCAGAGCCACTGCTGGCGTCGGCAGAGCCGCAACCCGAAGTTGCGGTGATCGCACCTGAGCCGGCGCCGGTATTAGCAACCTCAGCACCCACAGAGCCGCAATTCAGTGCTGCTGCCCCAGCGCAAGAAAACAACCCGGTTGCCGCTGACGTCGCCAGTGCAGATCCCGCTGAGGTGGACGCCGTTGCCGAGCCGACCGACGTGTTGGTGCTGTACGTGGTTGGCCAAGCCAACAGCGACATTCGTGGTGAAGAATTGCTGCCAAACTTAACCTCCATGGGCTTTAAGTTTGGTGAGATGGATATTTTCCATCGCCATCAGCACAGCGCCGGTACGGGGCCAGTGTTGTACTCGCTGGCGAACATGTTGCAGCCGGGCACCTTTGACTTGGACAACATGGAGCAGTTCAGCAGCGAAGGGGTGTTGTTGTTCTTAACCTTGCCAACCAATAATGATGCCCGAGTCGCGTTTTCAATGATGTTGGGCAACGCTCAAGGTCTGGCCGACATGCACGGCGGTCAGGTGTTGGACGATCAACGCCAGCCATGGTCTGAGATGGCGCGCGATAATTACCTGCAGCGCATTCAAACCGCAGAAAACGCCGTTAATGCCTAGGTGGCACCCAATAGCAATCAAAAGGTCGCCTGGTGCGGCCTTTTGTGTCATTAGCGAAAGATTGAGAATCCAATGAGTCAAGCAGCCAAGCAACGCATTGATGCGTTATGTCAGCAATTAACCGAGCACAATCACCAATATTACGTGCTGGATAACCCATCGATCCCGGATGCGGAATACGATCGGTTGATGCGAGAACTGCAACAGCTAGAGCGAGAGCATCCCGCGCTGTTGCGGGCCGACTCCCCCAGCCAGCGAGTGGGCGGTGAACCCTTAGCGCAGTTTAATTCCGTGGCACACCTGAAGCCGATGCTGAGTTTGGACAACGCCATGAATGAAGCGGAGTTCAGTGCATTTCATCAGCGTTTGGTTGAACGCCTAGGCAGTGCTGAGATCCAATACTGCAGCGAACCTAAGTTGGATGGCATCGCCGTGAGTTTGCTTTACCGCGACGGCGTATTAGAGCGGGCGGCAACCCGTGGTGATGGCATGACCGGTGAAGAGATCACCCAGAACGTCAAAACCATTGGCTCGGTGCCGCTGCGTTTGCAAGGCGATGATTTCCCGACCTTGCTGGAAGTGCGTGGTGAGGCCTTTATGCCTAAAGCGGGCTTCGATGAGATGAACCGCAAAGCCCATGCCGCAGGGGAAAAGACCTTTGTTAACCCACGCAACGCCGCCGCGGGCAGCTTGCGTCAACTTGATAGCCGCATTACCGCCACCCGCCCGTTGGCATTTTACGCCTATGCGATGGGCGTGGTGGAAGGACAACGCCAGCCGCTGGACAACGGCCATTACCAGCAATTACAGCAGCTGAAATCTTGGGGGCTGCCGGTGTCGCCTTTGGTGGAACTGGCCTTAGGCGAGCAGGGCGGTTTGGCCTATTTTCGTCGGGTGAACGAGGAACGGGCCAGCTTGCCTTATGAAATTGATGGGGTGGTTATCAAGGTCAACCAGCTGGAACAGCAGCAACAGCTGGGTTTTGTTGCCCGTGCCCCGCGTTGGGCCATCGCTTGTAAGTTCCCCGCGGAGGAGGAGCTAACCACGTTAAACGACGTTGAGTTTCAAGTGGGCCGCACCGGAGCGGTAACGCCAGTTGCCCGATTAGAGCCGGTCTTTGTCGGGGGCGTAACGGTCTCGAATGCCACGTTACATAACGGCGATGAGATTGCGCGTTTAGGCGTGCAAATTGGCGATACGGTGATCATTCGCCGCGCGGGTGATGTGATCCCGCAAATCGTGTCGGTGGTGCAGGATCGTCGCCCCGAAGATGCCCGCGTTATTGAGATCCCAACCGAGTGCCCGGTGTGTCAATCGAAAGTCGAGCGTTTTGAAGGCGAAGCCGTTGCTCGTTGCAGTGGTGGTTTATTCTGCGAAGCGCAGCGCAAAGAAGCGATTAAGCACTTTGCATCGCGTAAAGCGCTGGATGTGGATGGCCTGGGTGACAAATTGGTCGAGCTGCTGGTGGATAAAGAGTTGGTGAAAACCCCAGCGGATCTGTTTGGTTTATCGGCATCTGCCTTAACCATGCTGCCGCGAATGGGGATGAAATCGGCAGAAAAGTTGATTAAATCCTTAGATGCTGCCCGTGCAACCACTTTGCCGCGTTTCCTCTATAGCTTAGGGATCCGCGAAGTGGGCGAAGCCACCGCAGCCAATTTGGCGCGCCACTTTAAAACCTTGCCGGCGTTGGCCGCGGCGGAAGTGGACGATCTGATTGCCGTGGATGAAGTGGGCGAAATTGTGGCCAAACACGTGTATTACTTCTTCCGTCAGCCCCATAACCAAGAGGTGATCGCCGCCTTAACCGCGGGTGAGTCTGCCACGGTGTATTGGCCAGAAATTGCTGAGATCGCGGAGGATCAGCAGCCACTAAAAGGGCAAACCTGGGTGCTTACCGGCACCATGAGCCAAATGGGCCGCGCTGACGCTAAAGCCGCATTAGAAGCGTTAGGCGCTAAGGTGTCGGGCAGTGTCTCTAAAAACACCAGTACCTTGGTTGCTGGGGAAAAGGCCGGTTCTAAGCTCACTAAAGCCACCGATTTAGGGGTGGCGGTATTGGATGAACAAGGGCTGCTGGATCTGCTTGCCCAGCATCAATAACGGTTAGCGCAAATAAAAACGCCGTGGCAATTGCCACGGCGTTTTATTTTTTTGCTTATGTCGCTTAGAAGCGGAAGCTGATGCCACCGTATACGCGGCGACCGATGCCGTCGTAGATAGCAGAGTTAGCACCGCGAGGGTTCAACCAACCTGGAGGCAGTTTGTCGAACACGTTACGCATGCCCGCACTGATCGCCAGATTTTCATTCACGTCCCAGCCAAAGGCCAAATCGTGAGTGATGTTAGTTGGAACGAAAGCGGGGCTTAAGTCTTCTGGTGAGCCGCCACCTGGAGACACATCAAAGGTGGCTGAACGATCAACAAAACGTGTGGTCCAGTTGAAGCTCATTTCGTCTAAAACGTACGAAGTGCTTAAACGGCCCTGCCATTCTGGATCACCCACTTCGCCATTTTCTACGTCGATCTCATCCGGACGATCCTGGAATGAGAACAGCTCCAACTCTTCCAAGTAGTTCAGCAAGAAGTTGAACTTGAATTCACCAGGAATATCGAAGTTAGCGCCGTCTAAGGTGTAGAACACCTGAGCTTCATAACCGGAAGTGTTACGCGCTGCTGCGTTCAAGTAACCAGAGCGAACCAAAGAGATATCATTGCTGGTTGGATCACGGTCAACCTGCGAACAGAAGCCAGAATCTGGACCACCGCTTGCATCAACACAGTTATCAATAACGTCTTGAGCATCAATAAACTCAATGGCGTCAGTGATTTCAATGTCGTAGTAATCCAGAGTCATGCTCAGATCTTCAACGAATGAAGGCTCCCAAGTGAAACCAACGGTCAGTGACTCCGACTCTTCTGGGGTCAGGTTAGGGTTACCGCCTGAAATCAGATCAATCGACACGTTATCGTTGGCTTCAAAGCCTGCTGGGATCCCAAGGGCCGCACAGTTTGCCGCGCGATCTGGATCATCACTGATGTTATCGGCATCACATGGATCGTCGATATTAGCAAAGCCCGGTGACTGTGGGCTGAATGCCTCTACGATGTTAGGCGCACGTACCGCTTCGCTGTAAGTGGTACGGATGCGGAAGGTATCCACGGGTGCCCATAACAAGTCAACTTTCCACGCATCAACGTTACCGGCGTGCGAGTAGTCGGCATAACGGTAAGCACCACCAACAGACAGCTCTTCAATAAAGTCTTTCTCTTTAATCAGAGGTACGCTGATTTCGATAAAGCCTTCAGTCACATCGTATTCGCCGTATTCATCCGGGGTTGCTGCGCCTGCCAGCAAACCTGATTTAGTCAGCTCATCGGTGATGGTTTCAGAGGTCTCTTCGCGGTATTCAAAACCAACGGCAAGACTGATTGGGCCGCCTTGGGTGTTTAAGAACTCACTGGTATCAAAGGCAACGAAACCACCGATAACTTCTTGGGTGATGCCATCTTCACGAGTGGTGTTGGCGGAAACGAAATCTTTCGCGGCTTGTGAGGCTTGGTCATAACCAAATGGGTTATAAGCCACACAGTCGCCACCGTTAATGGAAGCGGCGCTGCCATCACGACAAACGGCTTCGCCGGTAACCGGATCGATGATGCTATCAACCGCAGCGGCGAAGTTACCCGGGATCAGATCATTCAAGGTACGACGACGGTTATTGGTTTCACCGTAGTTGTAGAACAGGTCGTAGTTGAAATCGGTTTCGCTCAGGGTGAAGTCACCATTAAAGCCACCAACGAAACGGAAGGTTTCACGTTTGTTGTCGGCAGAGCGGTTACCCAGTTCCTGGAAGAACTTAGCCATGCTGATGCTGGTGGTGCCGTCAGCCAGTAGCGTTTGGCGCAGTGTGTCGTCTAAGAATGCGTTCTCTTCGACGTTGATGGTGACGTTACCAAAGCGGAATGAAGGCTGGAACTGCTGCTTAATGTCAGCGGTTACGTATTTCACATCCGAATAGAAATTAACGTTGTCGTTAAGGGCGTACTTGAAGGTGGTACCCACGTTGAATTTTTCAACGCTTGGGGTGATGTTTTGGTAATCGTTCAACTCAAAACAGTGGTCACAACCATCAGGGAAGTAACCAAAGGCAAAACTGTTGTTACCTTGACGATCTTGCTGCACGACAGGGGTGCCGTCATCCGCAAAGGTCCAGATAGAACCTGGGCCGCCAAATGGGTTCAATACGCCGTTTTCATCAATGCGTTCTGAAACCACATTCGGCACACGGATCCGATCCGCAATGCCATCGTCTTCGCCATTGCTGGCATCGTTGGAGATCGTGCCCCAATCGTCAAGCTGACGCAGGTCGTTGGCCATGACTTCACGTAAGCGCTCGTAGCCACCGTAAACAACCACATTGCCTTTTTCGCCGATGTCACCACCGCCAATAAAGCTAATGGTGTGGTAGCCATCATCAACACTTTCGGTTGATTCGCCACCGGTCACAGAGAACTCTAGCCCTTCGTAGTCGTCTTTTAAGATAACGTTAACTACGCCTGATACCGCGTCAGAACCGTAAACGGCCGAGGCGCCACCAGTTAAAATTTCTACGCTTTTAATCAGTGCGGCAGGAATGGTGGACAAATCGACCTGAGCGGAACCCGCGGCACCGGCAACGTGACGTTTGCCATTAACCAGCACCAAGGTACGCGAAGCACCCAAACGACGTAAATCCGCTGAGCTCACGCCCGCAAAGGCGTTACTGCCAGAGTTACCTACCAGAGTGTCGGTTGCACCAATGGCTGGGTACTCAGCCAGGATGCTGCCGAGATCAGGGCTACCAAAACGTGCAATTTCCGCGGCTTCAATGGTAACAACCGGGTTAGGCGATGATACTTCGGCGCGGCTGATCCGTGAACCTGTTACCGCAATACGCTCAACGCTTTCAGCTTCGTTTTCATCTGCTGCAAACGCAACGGTGCTTGCGCCAGAGCACAAGGTCGCGACGGTTAAGCAGATTAACGATTTCTTATAAGTCATCATTCTCTCCAATGTTTTATGCACTTACATGTGCAGACTTGAACTTAAATGACCTGCAGCACCCAGCGCAACAACAAATTGATAACTTTTCATTAACACCAGCAAAAAGTTCAACTATTAGCTCAAATATTTTCTTTGAGGTGGTTTTATTTGCATTGACGAAATGGCGTGTTAAACCAAAATGGTTGTTAATTTAAGACTGATTTGCTTTTTTTTACCCTTACCAAAGCGATATCGACAAATTGGAGATTGCGCATGTCATCAGCTGTAACCGCGGTAAAAAATGACGTTATCGCAGCGATAGAGGCCAATGTGGGCATAGCCCAAACCGATTTGGCGCAACAAATTGGGGTCGAGTTAAATTTTGATCGGCAATCGTTGCAATTGTTGGATCATTTTTTAAGCCACTCAGGTGGTTTAGATCCTGAGACCCAAGAGAGCTTAGTGGACATTATTGGCAGCTTTGTTGGGCAGCTGCTGGTGCAGCAATTTGATGGCCGCTGGGTGATAACGCAGCAGCAATTAGCGGTGCAATTGAATCACGGTGAAGCGGTGTTGCCTTTTGCCGCAGTGCTTATCCAGATGGCTGAGCCGAGCCCAACCCAACATCAAGGCCAAAATCATTTAGAGGCGCTCTATCAGCGGGCAGACACCGCATAGGCAGGCCGATGTGATAATCTAAGCCAATGTTTTTATTGGATTGAATTTCCATGTCTCAATTAGCAATAGCAGGCTGCGGTTGGCTTGGGTTGGCATTGGCACAACGTTTGGCAGCGAAAGGCTGGCAAGTCAGTGGCAGCAGCCGCAACCGCGATACACTCGCCCAGCTGACTCAAGCTGGCATCAGTAACAGTTACCTTGATATTGGTACTTCGGTTGAGTGTGCGGAGCCGCAACGGCTGTTCCAAGGCGATACTTTACTGATCAATTTGCCGCCAGGTCGTCATCAACAAGATAACGATTACCACCAGCGGATCTTATTGTTAGCCCAAGCGGCTAAGGCGCAAGGGATCACTCAGGCGCTGTTTGTCAGTTCTACTGCGGTGTATCAAGATCAGGCTGATTGTCGGGCTGTGGATGAACAAAGCCCATTAGCGGACAGCCCGAGAGCGCAAACTATGTTGCAGGCGGAAACGGTGATTAAGTCGCAGTTTGAACGCTGGCAGATCCTGCGGCCGGGTGGTTTGGTGGGCGGCGAACGCCATCCAGGGCGATTCTTAGCGGGTAAAACCGATGTGGCTGGGGGCAATGCTCCGGTGAACATGGTACACCGTGACGATCTGCTGGCAGCCATTGAACTGCTTCTTACCCAGCCGCAATGGGGCAAAGCGCTGAATGTGGTGGCGCCATTGGGGGTCAGCCGTGCTGAGTTTTATCCGATGGCAGCGTTGGCGTTAGGTTTGCCAGCCCCGAGTTTTAGCCACCAAGATCAACCCGGCAAACGGGTAGTGGCAGCGGCATTAACCGAGCTGGGGTTTACCTTTGAACGGGAAACTGCAGCGGCATTGTTGGCCACTACTTAACGGTAACGAGGTAAGCGCAGCGACGACCGCTCGCGAGCAAATGCTCGCTGCGCTTTACGGTTGCTTCATCAATTAACAGCCCTTGAAACAACTCTAACTCTTGCTGACACAGCCCTTGGCAGCGACTGGCTGCAGCACAGATCGGGCAGTGATCTTCAATCAGCACATACCCCTCTGCGGTGGTTTCAATGCGCGCCATGTACCCCTCTTGCTGACGCAGCTGCGCCAACACCTGCAGCTTTTGTTCAATGCCGTGGCAATCCGCTAAGGCCTGTTGATAATGCTGTTGCTGTTTTTGGCTGCGATGTTCGATCAGCTGAGTTAACCCTTGTTCACCAAACAGCGAGTCGATGGCATCAAGCAGTTGCAGATTAAAATCCTGATGGCGATCACCAAAGTGGGCGTGGCCGCTGGCAGTCAGTTGCCAATGGCGGGTTGGGCGTCCGGGCCCTTTGCTGATGTCATTGAACTCAAGCAGTTGCTGTTGCTCTAATTTGTGCAGATGACCACGGGCGCCCATGGTGGTAACCCCAAGGGCATCGGCAATTTGTTGCAGTGCCGAGGCGCCGTGTTGTTTGAGGTAGAACAAAATTTTGCTGCTTGATGAAGACATGGTCGCTCCTTTCACGGTTACGATTATTGTTACATCGGTACCGCATTAATCAAGTGATAAGTTTACAAATGGAGACGCTATGAAGCGAGCAGGGTGGTTATTGTTACTGGTGATGGGCAGCGCTCAGGCCGGTTTTATTGAAGTGAGTGGCCAAGCGGCGCTTGAGTTGGAGCCAAAAACAGCGCGGTTAAGTGCCACAATTGAAACCCGTGCAGACAGCGCCAAAGGGGCGAAAGCGGCAGCGGATAGCGTGGTTGCAAAGGTGTTGCAGGCGTTCAGCAGTGAGGCGCTGCCGGCCAATAGCTATAAAGCGGGGCACCTGCAGTTAGGACCGCAATACGATTATCGTAACGACCGACAAAAATTCTTGGGCTATCAGGCGCAGCGACAGATCTCGTTAACGGTCGCAGTGGCGGATGTGGCTTATTGGCTCGAGCAGTTTACCGAGCTGGGCTTGAATCAAGTAAACCCACCGCAATATCAAACCCAGTTAACCGATTCACAGCGGGATCAATTGCTGCAACGCGCCCTGCAGGATGCGCTGCAAAAAGCGCAAGTGTTGGCTCTCGCCAGCGCGCAAGAGCTGGGTAAGGTGTTAGAGATCCACGTTAATAATGGTGGCGCCCGGCCAATGATGCGGATGTCCGCCATGGCCGACGCCGAGAGTTATCACGCCGGCACCATGGCAGAGCAACTGTCGCTGCGGGTAAAGGTGGCCTTAGATTAAGCCATGATCTGCTTTGCTTGAGACAGCATCGATAACATCGCGCCGCTGGTATCGGCGGTTGGATCGGCCAGATTCGCATCGCGGATCTCTAACACCATTTCGTTAAGATCTTCTAGCGCTTCAGGGTTTTCCTCTGTGGCGCTATTTTTTGTGCCGCTGTTTGCCTGCTGCGCATGGCTGTGCTTATTCATTTCACGCTCGAAGGCGCCTACGCCGGAAGTGTCTTTGCCGATGGCGGGGGTTGATTGGCTGGCTGCTGGTGTGGCTACGCCTGCTGGGCTGATGGCATTAATTGGCATAATTGTGCTCCGTAAAGGCGGCAACGCCGTGGTTGCCGAATTCAATTGTCAGATTTAAAGCAAAAAAAGTGCCAATTAGAGCGCGGGCGTGTGGCGTGCTTGGTTTATGAATTTAAGTGTTTGATTCAAATTGAAATTTGTCGTCAGCGGATTTTCTTGTTCGACGGCATTATGACCACGGCGGTTTCAGGGCGGCAGTGCTTTTCCGCTTGGGCTTGCCGCTGCCTTCGACCAAAGTCTAAATGATCTTAACTTGTTGTTTTTAAGGGGTTATTCATTTCGTTTTAGATCCCTTCTTTGCCGCTAGACTAAGGTCGCACATCGACATTGCGATGCCATTGCTAGGTTGGCCATGACACCTCTAACAAGACAATACATGGGGAGCAACACATGGCTTTTGAAAGCAATGATCAAGCAAAAGCGTATTGGCGGGAAAACATCCGTCTTATGCTCGGCCTGCTGGCCGTCTGGTTCGTCGTCTCTTACGGCTTCGGAATTCTTCTGGTGGATACGCTTGATGCGATCTCGTTTGGCGGCTTTAAGCTTGGCTTTTGGTTTGCACAGCAGGGCTCTATCTACGTGTTCGTGGCATTGATTTTCTTCTATGTAGTGAAGATGAATGCGCTCGATAAGAAATACAACGTGCACGAAGAGTAAGGAATTGCCATGGAACTGCAAACGTTAACTTATATTGTGGTGGGCTTTACGTTCGCCCTCTACATCGGCATCGCCATCTGGGCGCGAGCCGGTTCGACTAAAGAATTTTATGTGGCCGGTGGTGGTGTACACCCCATTGCCAACGGCATGGCGACCGCAGCGGATTGGATGTCGGCCGCTTCATTTTTATCAATGGCGGGTCTTATCGCGTTCATGGGCTATGACGGCTCGGTGTATTTGATGGGGTGGACCGGCGGATACGTGCTGCTGGCCATGTGTTTGGCCCCTTACCTGCGGAAGTTCGGTAAGTTCACGGTGCCAGACTTCATTGGCGATCGTTACTACTCGCAAACCGCGCGTACGGTTGCGGTGATCTGCGCCATTTTTGTCAGTTTTACTTACGTTGCTGGACAGATGCGAGGCGTTGGGGTGGTGTTCTCGCGCTTCTTAGAAGTCGACATCACCATGGGCGTTATTATCGGCATGGGCATTGTGTTCTTCTACGCCGTGTTGGGCGGCATGAAAGGGATCACCTACACCCAGGTCGCGCAGTATGTGGTGTTGATCACCGCTTACTTGGTGCCAGCGGTCTTTATCTCGATCATGTTAACCGGTACGCCATTGCCACAGATCGGGTTTGGCTCCACCTTGGTGGATGGCTCGGGGTTAACGGTGTTGGATAAGCTCGATGGCTTGGTTACCGAGCTTGGCTTTACCCAGTATACCGATGGCTCTAAGTCTACCATTGATGTGTTCTTTATCACCGCGGCGTTGATGGTAGGTACCGCAGGTTTGCCGCACGTGATTGTGCGCTTCTTTACCGTACCTAAGGTATCGGACGCACGGATCTCGGCGGGTTGGGCACTGGTGTTCATCGCTTTGCTGTACACCACGGCACCGGCGGTAGCCTCGTTTGCCCGGTTGAACATGATCGACACCATCAATGCCAGTGATGGCAGCGGTACTCTGTACGCTGAGCGCCCACAGTGGATCAAAAACTGGGAAAAAACCGGTTTGATCGAGTGGACGGAAGATAAGAACAACGATGGTCGTATGTTCTATTCTGGCGACGATCGCAACGAGATGAAGATTGACCGTGACATCATGGTATTGGCGAATCCTGAGATTGCCGATCTGCCTAACTGGGTGATTGCGTTGGTGGCTGCAGGTGGTATTGCGGCGGCGCTATCCACCTCGGCGGGGCTGCTTCTGGTGATATCCACGTCGGTGTCCCACGATCTGTTGAAACGAAACTTGATGCCGGACATAACCGATAGGCAAGAGCTCACCTATGCGCGCATCGCCGCAGCTGTGGCCATCTGCATCGCCGGTTATCTGGGGATAAATCCCCCCGGCTTTGTGGCGCAGGTGGTCGCCTTCGCGTTCGGTCTGGCGGCCTCATCGTTCTTCCCGGCTATTATCATGGGGATCTTCTCCAAGCGGATGAACAAAGAGGGCGCCATTGCTGGCATGGTTAGCGGTATCACCTTTACTGCGGCTTACATTATCTACTTCAAGTTCATTAACCCAGCCGGTAACGTTCCTGCGAACTGGTTTATGGGGATCTCGCCGGAAGGGATCGGTACCTTGGGTATGTTGCTGAACTTCATCGTTGCCTTTGGGGTAAGCCGAGTCACCACGGCAACGCCGCAAAGCGTGCAAGACATGGTGGAGAGCATCCGTTTCCCGAAAGGATCCGGTGAAGCCACTCACCACTAAGTGTTATCGTAACTCACCATTAAGCCCAGCCATCGTGCTGGGCTTTGTTGTAGGGGGCGGTTCAATGGAAGCGATGGCGCGCGCCGGTGATGTGCTGCTTCGCTGGGCTGCCTGCGCGGGCTCTTGGGCAATCGAATCGCCCGTTCGCCTGACAAGCGAAGCAAAGCAAAGCCATAAAAAATGGCTGTGTATTCGTTAACTGTTGGCGTTGCTGCGCGGTCGCTATTGTCGCCTGCGGCGAGCATCGATGGCACTGCTTTCAAGTGGTTATGTCGCCGTGGCGACGGCACACTAACTCGTAGCAAAGAGGGGGATTCTCCCTTTGGGATCCCATTGCCTTAGCACAGCTCAACTTTCGCTCCTTGTACTGCGCCATTCGGCACGGCATCTGGCCATTGCTGTAACGTAATGCGGCGAGAACGAAGCTAAGTTTGGAGAATCAGCGTCACTCCAAGGCGCTCGGGATTGCAAAGGGACTTGTCCCTTGCCCGCCGCCGGGCGGTCCCGGCAATGACCGTTATGCCGCAGCGGGTCATGCACAATAAGTTCAACAGCTCATTGGTACACAACCATAAAAAATGCCCTCGCAAGGAGGGCATTTACTCAGTCACCGACTTTAGCCTAATAGGCGAACTAGCCGGTGAGGGTTAAATTGACGATACGCAACAAGATGGCAATAAACAGCACCACCACGGCGCTGCGGAATAACCGAAATTCCGCCAAGTTAAAATCTTTCAGTTGCCCAACCCAGATCTGCCACAGGCCGTGCCAGTTGCCACTGCGCTTAATGTATTTGCCGAGCGACGTCAGTACCAGCACGACTCCAAGCATCAGCATTGTTGTTTGAATTGCCGTTAGCATGGTTCCCTCCTTGTTAACGTCATGGTAGCAACTTAGGGATCCATGCCAATGACACTAAAGTCCAATTCACCGGTGCTTGATTTCTATCAGCAATTGCTGCCGTTTAATGGCTTAACTGCCGCACAGCTTGAGTACGCGGTAACGCAAACTCAGATCAGCTACTTTGCCAAGGCCAATAAAACTGTGGCGGTGGATTACCAACAGCCGCAGTTGTACGTGATCCGCAGTGGTGCGTTTGAGATCCGTAATCGTCGCGGCGAATTGGTGGATCGTTTAGGCGAGGGGCAATTCTTTGGCTACCCGAGCTTATTAACGGGCGAGAAAGTCAGCAACCAAGTCCAAATTTTAGAGGATGGGTTGGTCTATATCCTGACCGAAGCCGGCTTTGCCAAATTGTGCAGTGCCAGTCGGGATTTTCGCCGTTTCTTTAATCGTCAGCACGCCCAGCGGTTACGCCACCACCAGCGTTATCAAACTGCGGATGTGGCCAGCACTGCTCGCATTAAAGCGGTGATGTCAGCTCCGATCCAGCGGATTGAGGCCGATGCTACGGTGCAACAAGCGGCGGCGCAAATGGCAGAATATTGCGTGTCGGCGCTGATGGTGTATCAACAGCAGCAGTGTGTCGGCATAGTGACCGATCGTGATCTGCGTAATCGGGTGTTGGCACAGGGGCTCGGCAGTGATTGTTTGGTTGCGACGGTAATGAGCACCGAACTTATCAGCATCAATCACGATGCCTTGGTGTTTGAAGCGACTCTACAGATGGGGCAACGCCGCATTCACCATCTGCCCGTTGTGGCGGATAACCAAGTGGTGGGGATGCTAACCAGTACCGATCTGTTGCGGTTAAGCAGCACCGATCTGTTGCATCTGTTAGGGCAGATCAGCCGCTGCGCCAGCATTGATGAACTGGTTGAGCTAAGCCGCCAGTGTCCGGCGCTGTTGCAACAGATGATCAGCGCCGATGCCCGAGCGCAAGAGATAGGGCGGGTGTTAACTCAACTTACCGACAGTTTAACGCAGCGGTTATTAGAGCTCGGGCAACAACAGTTAGGGCCAGCCCCGATGGCGTGGTGTTGGTTGGCGTTTGGTTCGCAAGCGCGAATGGATCAGGCTGGTCGTTCGGATCAAGACAATGGTCTATTGTTGGCCAGCGAGCCCGATAGCGAGCAACGGCAATATTTTTCCCAACTTGCCACCATGGTGTGTGATGGCCTTGATCGTTGTGGCTATGTGCATTGCCCTGGCGAGATCATGGCGATGAACCCTCACTGGTGTTTATCTCAGCGTGGTTGGCTGCAGCAATTTAAGCAGTGGATAGATCAACCCGAGCCGCAGGCCACGTTACACGCCAGTATTTTCTTTGATCTGCGCCCAATCGCTGGCACGTTGCAGTTAGGGCAGCAGTTGCAACAACAAATTTTGCACCAATGCGCCGATAAACAACTGTTCTTAGCACAGTTATGTGCCAATGCATTGCAGCTGTCGCCGCCGCTTGGTTTCTTTCGACAACTGGTGCTGGAATCTGATGGTGAGCACGGCAAAGCGTTAAACTTAAAGCATCGCGGCCTAGCGCCGATCAATGACATTGCTCGAATTTACGCCTTAGCCTGTGGCAGCGATGAAGTCAGCACATTAAAGCGGTTGCAAGCGGCGATGGAAGCGGGGTTGATCAGCCGTAAAGACGCGCTTAATTTGGCCGATGCTCATGAATTTATCGCCCACCTGCGTTTACAAAATCAGGGGCGGCAGTGGCAACAGCAGCAGACTATCTCGAACTACTTGCCCCCAGCGCAGCTGTCGGACTTAGTGCAGCATCAGCTGAAACGCGCCTTTTTGGTGGTTCGCCGAGGCCAAGATGGGATCCGCATGAAGTACCAGCGCAGTTTATGATCGGCCAATGGCAACAACGGTGGCGCGCCTACCGCAATCAACAGGCGGCCTTTGTGCCGTTTTATCGACAGTGGCCGCTGCCGTTGCAGCAGGATTATCGGCAACTGCCGTTGTTGGCGCTGGATCTTGAACTCACGGGGTTAACCCCGCAGCAAGATCAAATCATAGCCATCGGTGCGGTGGCGATTGATGGCGGCACCATTGATATGGCCAGCGCCATTCACGTTACCGTAGCGATAGAGGGCAGCGTTGGCGATAGCGCGGTGGTGCATGGGATCCGCGATCACGATCTGCAGCAAGCGGTGCCGTTACCCCAAGCCTTAGCCCAGTTGCTGCCGTTGCTTAGTGGCCGTTTGTTGGTGTGCCACCATGCACCGCTTGATTTGGCCTTTTTACAACAAGCGTTCCGGCAAGTGTATGGCCAATCGTTGCCACTGTTAGCCGTGGATACTTTAGCCATTGAACGGCGGCGGTTAGTGCGACAATCCCAGCCAGTGGGGTCGACGCAGCTGCAATTAGCCCAGTGTCGCCACCGTTATCAGTTGCCCGCTTATTCGCAGCACCATGCGTTGGTTGATGCCATCGCTTGTGCTGAACTTTTGTTAGCGCAGGCGAGCGTGATCGCTGGGCCGCAATCGTTAAGTGCAGCGGCGCTTTTGCGGTACTGACGGCGGAGCCAATATTATTCATCTAATGTTGTGAGCCCAATTCAATCCGCGACAGCCATCGCTGTAGTAGCTTGAAACAATCATCGCTGTAGTAGCTTGAAACAACCATGGCGGCACCGCTGATCACCACACTTTTTGGCAATTGATTGCCTTCATACCATTTTCGAGGGAACGCTTATGGCGCAATACGACTACATCATTGTTGGCGCAGGCTCGGCTGGCTGTGTGCTGGCCAATCGGTTGTCGGCCGACGGCAACCATTCGGTGTTGCTGCTGGAAGCGGGAGGCAGTGATAAAAGCCCATTCATCTACACGCCGATGGGGATCTTGGTGTCAATGGTGACCGGGTTTCGTAACTGGAGCTACCACAGTAAGGCGCAATCTACGCTGGCGCAGCGCGAAATTTTTTGTCCTCGTGGGAAAACATTGGGGGGCAGCAGCTCGGTCAATGCGATGCTGTATGTGCGAGGTCAGGCGGAAGATTACGATCACTGGGCGGCACAGGGGAACGAAGGGTGGTCTTATCAGCAGTTGCTGCCTTTTTTCAAAAAAGCGCAGCATCAAGAGCGAGGCGCCAGCGATTATCACGGCGTTGGTGGGCCGTTAAATGTGGCCGAACCCCGCAGTACTCATCCATTGTGTCAGGCGATGATCGATGCTGCAGCGCAGTGTGGTGAGCCACGTAATGACGACTTTAATGGCGCGACGCAAGAAGGGGTCGGCTGGTTTCAGGTCACGCAAAAAGGGGGCGAGCGTTGCAGCGCTGCGGCGGCTTATCTGCACCCGGTGTTGAGTCAACGCCCAAACTTAACGGTGCTGACGAACGCCACCACCGAGAACATTATCTTAAAAGATAAGCGAGCCGTTGGGGTGGCTTATCGCCATCAAGGTCAACGGATCGAAGCGCAAGCCAATAAAGAGGTGTTGTTGTGTGCCGGTGCCTTTGGCTCGCCCCAGCTGTTGTTGCTGTCAGGCATTGGTTGCAACGATAAGTTGGCGCCCCACGGGATTGTGCAGCAACACGACTTAGCGGGGGTGGGGGAAAACCTGCAAGAGCACGTTGATGTGTTGGTGGTGGCCAAGGACAAAACCAGCAGCTCTTGGGCTACCTTGCGACCCAAGCAAGCGCTGCGGTCAATGGCATCGGTGGTTGAATATGGTCGCCACAAAACCGGTATGTTGGCCTCAACGGTGGCGGAGTCTGGCGGCTTTGTTAAATCCAGTGACGACGTGGCCAGCCCCGATCTGCAATTGCACTTCTCACCACTGGCGATGGATGATCATGGCCGTAATGTGGGCTTTATGTTCAAGTATGGGATCAGTACTCACGTGTGCTGTTTGCGCCCTCACAGCCGAGGATCGGTCACTTTGGCCAGTGCCAATCCCAGCGACGATCCGGTGATTGATTTGAATCTGTTGAGCGATCCACGAGACATAGCGGTGATGATCAAAGGGGTGCGAAAAGTGCGGCAATATATGCAGTCGGCCGCGTTATCTCACTGCTATGACGGGGAGATTCTACCCGGCGAGCAGGTGCAAACGGATGACCAAATCACCGAGTTTTTACGCCAGAAAGCCAACCACGTTTATCACCCTGCGGGCAGCTGTAAAATGGGCAATGATCCCATGGCCGTAGTGAACTCGAAACTGCAAGTGCATGGGCTCGCTGGGTTGCGGGTGGTGGATGCGTCCATTATGCCGACGGTTGTTAGCGGCAACACCAATGCGCCGACCATTATGATTGCTGAAAAAGCCGCGCAGATGATCCTTGCCGATGGCTCAGAAGCGGCCTTAGAAGCGGCACAAACCAACACGACCAAAACAGAAGCGGTAACCACCGCCTAAAAGGCCAGTGACATTTGCTTACCAGCGTGAGGTTCTCCCTAACGGCAAATTGCAACTAGGGTTGAATTATCATCTTGGCTTGGGAATCAACGCAAATGGCACTGCCGTGGATCTTATTGGCTGCTGCTACCGCACTGGCATTGGAGTATCGGGCGCAGCGCAAACAGTTATTGCAGCAGCGTTATCGTGGTAATACTCAGTCGGACAGCATTGGGATTGAACCCTCGGAATGGTGGCCGGGGACGATCCCCGTTACGCCCCAGCCTGGTGCTGTTGTGGTCTGTTTTGTCTATGGCGTGGTTGAACACAGTGGCTTGTGGCTGGGAGACGACACCATTGCCGAATTGCACGGCAGCGGCTTAGTGCGTGGCGTTTCTGCCAAGCGTTTTTTGGCGGGTCGCAGCGGCGCAACCATCTTCGTTGGCTGCGACAAGCAGCACCAACCATTGCATAAGGCTGATGCCGTTAACGCCGCCGCACAACAGCTATTAAGCTATCGGGATTACCATTTACGTCACAACAACTGCCACCGTTTTGTGTGGCAATGCCTGAGCGGTGAAGATGCCCGGATCGTGAACTTTGCCGAATTGAACCGGCAGCTCAGTCAGCTGTTCCGCTCGCCAATATATTGGGATCCGATTAACCGCGCAGCCGCGCCATCATTGGCCGGATCTTAAGCCCCGTCACCATGGCGGTACCGGACAACACCACCGCGCAACCAAGCAGCGTAGACCAACCGATCGGTTCATCTAATAAACCGTGGCCCCACATCACCCCAAATACCGGCACCAAATAAGTTACTGTGAGCGCCGATGTTGCCCCTTCATCTTCAATCAATTTGAAATACAGCAGGTAGGCGATGCCGCTGCAGACAACGCCAAGAATGGCCATCAGCAACCACAGTTCGACAGTCAGTGGGTTACGCGCAGGAAACAATAAGGCCAGCGGCAATAACATCAAGGCCGACGCCCACATGCTGCCGTGGGCATTGGCGAAGGAGTTAACGGGTTTGGCGTGGCGAGCGTAGTTACTGGCGATGCCATAACATAGCGCCGCCCCAAGGCAACTTAAGACCGCGAAGATGCCATTGCTATCCAATACCAAGCCATCGAAGCCGACCAAAATAACCACCCCGGCGCTGCCGAGCAACAAGCCAAGGGTGGTTTTGAGGTCGAGCCATTGCCGCATCCAGATGGCACCGACGACGGCACCAAAAATGGGGGCCGAGGCGTTGATGATCGACAGCATGGATGTGGACAGCGTTTGGGCCGAGTAGGCGAGCAACAGGAACGGCAACGCTGAATTAACCCCGCCAAGAATGGCGTAGTGACGCACATTTCCCTGTAACGCCATTGGCTTTCGCATCAATAAGGCGATGGCGCTAAGAAACAGCGCGGCGAACATCAGCCGTGAACCAATCAGCATGGCTGGACCTACGGCACCGGCCGCCAACCGCAGCAATAAAAAGCTGCCGCCCCAAATGGCGGATAATAGCAGCAGGTTGGCAAAACTCTTTCCAGACATAACACGGCTCAAACCAAGAGAAACAATGGCCGATAAGATAGGGATTTACGCGGGGAGATACTAGCCACATTCGGACATGACATAGTAAGCGGGAAAGAGCTTGCCTCTTACCCGCTATCTGGCTGTATAAGTGGTTATTCTAGTGGACGTTTTTTCTGCTCGGCAACCGCGCGGGCAATCAGCTCAAGCCCAGTATGTTGGCACGGTGGCAAACTGGCATCGCTGTGGTTGATGGGGCTGGTGCGTTCGCCCCATTTGATCACCGCAGCGGCGGAAGTTAACCCAGCCCCAAAGGCGCAGGTAAGTAAGGTGGCATTGGGCGTGATCCGGCCTTGTTCTACTGCATCGCACAAGGCGATAGGGATGGTTGCTGCTGAGGTGTTGCCGTAGTTCTCGATATTGATGAAGGCTTTTTCGGCCGGCACCGCCATTTTGGCAATCAAGGTTTCGATAATGCGTACATTAGCTTGATGGGGTACTACTAAATCAACATCGTCGGTACTGAGACCGGCTTCCGCCATCACTTTTTTGCTGAGTTTACCCATGCCACCAATGGCCCGTTTGAACACTTCACGGCCATTAAACTGCAGGTAGAAGTTGTTGGCTTCGTCGTCGTAGCGGGTCATGTCGGTACCAAACCCACCCACTTTTAAGTGTTCGCGTCCGCTTGGGTCGTTATGCATGGCGTAGCTGATCACGCCGCTGGCTTGTTCGGTTTCTTTGGCTTCGAGGATCACCGCCCCTGCGCCATCGCCAAACAGCACCGCGCTTTCGCGTAGGGTCCAGTTGATGTAGAAGCTCAGGCGCTCGGCACCGACAATCAAAATGCGTTGCATCTGGCCGCTTTTGATCTGTGCGGTCGCGAGACCCACACCATACAGAAAGCCAGAACAGGCGGCATTAATGTCGAGTGCAGCGCAACTGGCGCCCAATTCGGCTTGCACTGTGGCAGCCACATTTGGCAGCAACGTATCCGGCGATGCCGTTGCGATGAGGATCATATCCAGATCGGTGGCTTCCAATCCGGCGCTGGCGAGAGCGTGCTTGGCGGCCACAATGGCCATGGCAGAGGTACTGACGTGACTGATGTGGCGCTGATTGATGCCAGTGCGGCTGCGGATCCACTCGTCGTTGGTGTCCATAATGGTCGACAAATCGTCGTTACTTAAAACCGCAGGCGGTAAACATTTACCCCAACCGGTGATTTGTGCAGATAGCATTGCGGCTCCTAATATGGTGAGTCCAATTATTGTCGTGGTTATTTGCTGTGGCTGCGTAGCATTTGCGCTTCAATCAAATTCTTCGCGCTGATCCCAGCAGATTGAATGTGGTGTTGTAATAGCTCAGCGGCGCCATCGGCATCGCCAGCTTGGCAGCGTTCAAGTAACTGCCGATGTTCTTGATCGGCTTTGGGACGGCCTCCGGCCAACAACAGTTGCAACCGAATATAGCGATCGGAGTTGGTGTTGAGCCCACGCACCATATCCAGTGTATGGGGCCGATCCGCGCCAGCATACAGGCTTAGGTGGAACAGGCCGTTAAGCTCGCTCCAGCTATCAATGGTGTTATCTTGCTGCAGCGCATGGCCAAGCTGCTCAAGGTAATCGGCAGCGGTGGCTAAGTGCTCTGCGGTCAGGTTTGGCACCGAGCGGCGCAGTAAGGTTGGCTCAATCAGGCCGCGCAATTCAAACAATTCGTCCATTTGAGTTAGGGAAAGTTCCGTGGCGGTAGCGCCTTTATGCGCTTCAAATTTGACTAAACCTTCCGCTTCCAGTTGCAGCAACGCTTCGCGAATGGGGATCCGGCTGACATCGAGTTCATGGGCTAACGAGCTTTGGCGCAGTGGCTCACCTGCGTGGATCTGGCCGGAGAGGATCCGCTCACGCAGGATCTCAACCACCACTTGGGTACGGGTCTTATGGACGATTTGCGGCATTTGCCTTGTCATAAATGGTTGCAATATCGTTACAGGTTACCGTGAGCCAGATCGGATTAAAAGGTTCGCTCGGTTCTGCTATGTCAGCAAAACCGAGTAAAAACAGGCTCCGACAGCGAGATCTCAGGTTTAAGTGGTTAGCAAAGGGTGATCTGCTGTTGCAAGTGGTGGGATTGCCCCGGTGCCAACGTAATCTGCTGACGGGCGATGGCACTTTCTAAGCAGATAAATTGCATTGCTTGCGCCGCAGAGACGTCGTTTGGGTGCTTGAAGGCGGGGTTCCAGATCACGCAGCTGTCACTGCCGTGCTGGCTGATCGCCAGTTTTTGCCCGCATTCAAGCTGATATTCTGCTAAATCCGGCACGATGGCATCAATTGGGTTTGGCAAGATGTTGCAATCGAATTGGCGTGCTTGGCCTTGCTGTAATGAATCAAAATAAGGCCGCTCTGCCAATCTTGGCAGTTCAATTTGACGCGCGTCATGGCAATTAAAGTAGCTGTGCAGTGCGCCGCCACAGTGCCAACTGTGGCTATCTCGATTGTGGATCCGCAGATCCAACTCAAGCCGGTGGGGCGCCAGTGTGACCGTTAACGTTAACTCAAATTTATGTGGCCAGATCGCCAAGGTCGTGTCGTTGTCGCGCAGCACCAACACCGCGTGATGCTGACTGTGTTGCTGCAACTGCCAACGCTGGGTACGGGCAAAGCCGTGTTTGGGGCTGCCTTGTTCGGCAAACCAAGGAAAACAGATGGGCACGCCACCACGGATGGCGCTGCTGCCGGACAGATCCGCTAATTCACTTAACCACAGCACCGATTGATCACCGGCTTGCCAACGGAGTACGTGGCCACCAAACAGGCTGATTTCGACGTGTTGATTGGCGTCACTAAGTTGTATGCGTTCCATAGGGGGTCTCGCTGATCGCTGCAAAGTGTTAGCGATAGCATAAGGTGCGTAGGCTGTGGTTTCGACTTAAATATCGCGATAATTCAGAGATTACTGTGGCGCTGGCGCATCCAGTAGCAGATCCAAACAGTGCAGCAGTGCCGTTTCGTCGTCGTTAATCACCCCATCTTGTTCAGCACACTGACGAAACGCTAACAACAATCGCTGTTTTTTGGCCGGAGGGGTGCGACGCAAGGTGATTAAATCCGCTGCAGCTTGGGGCCAACTTACGTTTGGATCAAACTTGGCTTGATACCACCCCAGACTGTTGCTGCCACGATAAAAAGCGCGCTGTTGCTGCTGGGGATCGTCGTTGCCGTGACAGGCGAGCAACGACAGCAGATGGCAGCTGGCGCTGTTGCGCTTGGGCGTGGCCTGAATGAGCGGCGCGTGAGTATCTGGCGCATTCAGGTAATGCAATAACAGCTGGTAGATGCACCAACGGCTTAGGGTGATGGATTGCTGCTGCCAACAACGCTGTAATTGCTCCAGCAGTTGCTGTTGTTGTCGATCCGACAGCGCCGTTAAAGTGGGTAACAGCAGTTGCAGCAAAGTCAGTTGTGATTTCAGCGTCAGTGCCGATATGGTTGCAGCCACGCGGCTTGTTGAGTCACCAATCAGGGCTAAGGCCAGCTGAGTGACGTCGGCGGGTTCCCGTGCTTGCTGCTGCAAGGTGTTGGGCAGCTGTGCCAACAACACCGCCCCAATCACGGCGGTGGCGTTGGCTTGGTGAGCCGCCGGCTTCGGCTCTGGAGCAGTGGCTTGCTGCACCGGTTGCTGGCGCTGCTGAGTTTTGATTACGGTGGCGGCGTAGCGGCCGTTCCAGTTCGGTTCAATGGCGCGGATCCGCTTATCAATGGGCGGGTGGCTGGCCAGTAAACTGCTAAACGCACGATAACTGCTGAACAGCATATGGCTAGATTGGGCGGCATTGGCCGACTCTAAATAACTGTGGCCGCTGCTGACAGCGATCATTTTCAGCGCCCCAGCAATGGTGCTGGGATCCCGCGTAAATTGCACCGCGGCAGCATCGGCAAGGTATTCACGCTGCCGGTTAACGGCGGCTTTAATTAAGTTCGCGAAGAGGGCGCCAATCCAGCCCAGCGCCAACAAGGCCAAGCCCAGCAGCATCGCTTGATTGCCATTTTTACGGCCGCCGCTGGTACGCAGCAAGAGATCACCGGCATGGCTGATCACCACAATCCCGCTCAGTACCGCGATCAGGCGCATATTCAGGCGCATGTCGCCGTTCAGAATATGGCTGAATTCGTGGGCGATAACCCCTTGCAGTTGGCCTCGGCTTAACTGCTCTAACGCCCCTTGAGTGATGCCGATAACGGCATCTTTGGGGGTGTGGCCGGCGGCAAAGGCGTTAATGCCATGCTCATCGGCCAGCAAGTACACCGGTGGTACGGCGATCCCCGCCGCGAGCGCCATCTCTTCAACCACATTCAACAGCTGCCGCTGTTTAAACTCTTGGCTATTGGTTTGGATCCGCTTGCCGCCGATGGATTCGGCAATTTTGCGCCCGCCACCGCGCAGTGCCAGCCACTTAATCATGATCACGGTGGCAATCACCATCAGCAACGCCAGCGTGAGTACCATGCCATTGCTGGAGCTGAGCTGGGCACCAAGTTGTTGCCAGCTTTGGGGGGCGGGGCTGTCGCTGATCTGCGGTAACAGCAACGCCACCATCAGCACATTGGTGAGTAAAAGGATTAGGCCTACCGCAACAACAAACAGCAGCACCAGTAATCCTGTGCGTTGTCGTGCTTGCTGTTGCTGGGCAAAAAAGTCCACTAAAACTCAACCTTGGGGGCCGCTTGAATGGCGGCGGAATCGCTAAATTCCAGTAACGAGGCGTCTTTACCGTGGCCAAAGGGGCCTGCCATCAGTACCGCAGGGAACTGCTGCTTATATTCGTTGTAACTGGTGACGGCGTCATTAAAGCCTTGGCGGGCAAAGGCGACCCGATTTTCGGTGGCGGTTAACTCTTCTGAAACCTGCATCATGGTCTGATCGGCTTTTAAATCGGGGTAGGCTTCCATCACCACATTCAGTTTGCCGAGTGCGCCGGTTAACGCGGATTCAGCCCCAGCTAAAGCGCCCATGGCATCGATATTGGTTAAGTCGCCACTGGCTGCAGATAACCCTGCCATTGCTTGATTGCGGGCGTTGATCACCGCCTCAAGGGTTTCTTGCTCATGCTTTAAATAAGCTTTGGCGGTATTAACTAAGTTGGGGATCAGATCGTAACGGCGTTTTAGTTGCACTTCGATTTGCGCAAAGGCGTTTTCATGGCGAGCGCGCAGGCTAACCAATTTGTTGAATACCATCACCACAAGGGCGATCAACGCCAGTACGATGGCAAGAGTGATATAGAACGACATAGAGACTTCCTGTCTGGCCGAAAAGCGTTAAGTTAGCGCGCTTTAGCGGCAGAGAAAAGCACCGACTGCAGAAACGAAAAGAGGAAGCGATGGCTTCCTCTTAATCTTATGGGCACGAATGGAGTTCGTCTTACCAGCCCTTAACGATGTTGCCATCAAACAGCGTTAACGCTTTCTGGTGTACCGCATCGGTGTGGTAAGCCTTGATGAACTGCTGCACACGCGGATCGTTTTGGTTGTCGTTGCGCGCCACAATCAAGTTCACGTATGGGCTCTCTTTCGATTCAACAAACAGGCCATTTTTCTCTAATGTTAGCCCCGCTTGGCCAGCAAAGGTGTTGTTGATCACAGCAAAGCTGACGTCTTGTAATGAACGAGGCAGTTGCGCGGCTTCCAATTCAAGGATCTCAAGCTGCTTTGGGTTGGCGCTAATGTCCCGAGTGGTGGCGGCAATGCCCACACCAGCGGTTAAGGTCAGCAGCCCTTGTTGTTCTAACAACAGTAGCGAACGGCCCAAGTTGGTGGGATCGTTTGGCAGCGCGACTTTGGCGCCATCCGGCAGCTGGGTTAAATCGGTGATGCTGGTTGAGTAAGCGGCGATGGGATAAACAAAGGTATTGGCCACCGCAACGATCTCATAGCCGCGGGCTTCTACCTGCCCATCCAAGTACGGGCGATGCTGAAATGCGTTCAAGTCGATGCTGCCATCGTGCAAGGCGGCATTAGGCGTAACGTAATCGGTAAAGGGGATGATCTCGACCTCAAGCCCATACTCTTGCTTGGCGATGCTGGCGGCCAATTCCGCTACCTGAGCTTCGGGCCCCGCCATGGCGCCTAACTTTAAGGTGGTGTCGTTGTTGTCACTGCCACAGGCAGTTAAAGCCAGTGCTGCAGCGGCAGCGAATAGGGTACGTACAGTCTTTTTCATGGTGATATTTCCTACTTCGTTGTAATCGTTATCGGTGGTCGATGCGGCGAACAATGGCATCACCACAGGATTGGAGCAGTTGCACCAGCACCAGCAAAATGGCGATGGTGGCCAGCATCACGTCAAGCTCAAAGCGATAGTAGCCGTAGCGGATCCCCACATCGCCGAGGCCACCGCCGCCAACCACACCCGCCATGGCGGAATAGCTCACCAAGGTGACCAGCGTAATGGTGATGCTGTTGATGATCCCTGGCAGTGCTTCTGGCAACAGCACGTTAATGATCGTTTGTTTGGTGTCGGCGCCCATGGCTTGAGCGGCTTCAACTAAGCCGGCGGGAACCTCGATTAAGGCGCCTTCGATTAACCGCGCAATAAAAGGAATGGCGCCGATCGTTAGTGGCACCACTGCCGCTAAGGTGCCGATGCTGCTGCCCACCACAAAGCGGGTAAACGGAATGATGGCCACCAATAAAATAATGAACGGCACCGAGCGGCCAATGTTCACAGCAATGCCAACCACATTATGCAGAGTTGGGTTTTGCAGTAACTCACCCTTCTTGGTGAGGTGCAGCAAAATGCCAAGTGGCAAACCAAACAGGGTGGCCAGTAAGCCAGACAGCAACACCATCTGCAGGGTTTGAAGGGTGGCATTGCCCAGTAATGGCAGCAGATCAGTTGACATAACCAAGTACCTCTACATCGATATTATGTTGTTGGAAGGTGGTAATGGCTTGGTCAATGGCATCGTTCTGCCCCAACAGTTCGGCCAATAGCAACCCAAATTTGTTGGCGCCGATGTACTCCATCTGCGCGCTGATGATGCTGATATCAACATTAAACTGTTGCGCCACTTGGGTGATCACCGGCGCATCAACACTGTCACCATGAAAACGCAGCTGAATGATCGGCTTAGTGTTGGCGCTGGCTTCCACTTGCAGCTGTTGCTGATAAACCTCTGGCAGCTCCACATGTAAGGTAGAGCGAACAAAGTGCTGCGCTAATGGGGTTTTGGCTGCAGCAAAGAAGCGACCGACATCCCCTTGTTCCACCAATTCGCCGTTGTCGATCAGTGCTACTTGGTCACAGATCTGCTTAACCACATCCATCTCGTGGGTAATAAGCAAGATAGTGAGCCCCAATTTTTGATTGATGGCCTTTAACAACTGCAGCACAGAACGGGTGGTGTTGGGATCCAGTGCCGAGGTCGCTTCGTCACAGAGCAACACTTTTGGATCGTTGGCTAAGGCACGGGCAATGGCTACGCGCTGTTTCTGGCCGCCACTTAAATTGGCGGGGTAACTGCTGGCTTTGTCGGTTAAGCCAACCAACTCCAGTAACGGTTCAATTTTGGCACGGATCTGGGCTTTCGATTTCCCCGCAAGCTCTAAGGGCAGGGCGACATTGGCGTAGACCGTGCGATTAGCCAGCAGGTTAAAATGCTGAAATATCATCGCCACCTGCTGACGCTGTAGCCGTAATTGCGCTTCGGATAACGTCAGCAGGTTGGTGCCGTTAATAATTACCGCGCCGCTGTCTGGCCGTTCCAGTAAATTAACGCAACGAATTAAGGTGCTTTTCCCGGCGCCAGAAGAGCCGATGATCCCAAAGATTTTCCCTTTGGCTACATGCAGATCCGTTGGCTTCAGTGCTTCAATGCACTGGCTTCCCGACTGATAGGTCTTACTGATTGCGGATAGGGTGATCATCGTCAGTATTTGCCTTACTTCGTTATTGATTATCGTTAGAGCAACTGCTTGCAGTCTATATAGCCGTCCAGACTGCCGTCAATGGCCATTTGGATGTTTAGCCGTCCAAAGTGTTCAGTTGCACATTTTTTCTACGCCGAAGCGTTGAATGGCAATGGCGCAATAGCGATACTGCCCGCACATTCATAGTAAGAGCCTCCAATGAAGCAAAAAGCTGTATTTCTGGATCGTGATGGCGTGATTAACATTGATCACGGTTATGTCCACACCGTCGACACCTTTGATTTTGTGCCCGGCACCCTGGAAGCTTGCGCCCAGCTGCATCAAGCCGGTTACGCCTTAGTGGTTGTAACCAATCAAAGTGGCATTGCGCGGGGCTATTACGATGAAGCTCAGTTCCAGCGTTTAAGCCAATGGATGTGCGATCAGTTTGCTGCGGTTGGCGCCGTGATCACCCAAGTGTATTTTTGCCCACACCACCCAAGCAAAGGTAACGCCCCTTATGTTGGCGACTGTCAGTGCCGTAAACCTCAACCGGGGATGCTAGTAATGGCAGCACAGCAGCATCAATTGGATCTAAGCCAGTCAATCATGATTGGTGATAAAGCCGGAGACATGGAAGCGGGGCAGCAAGCTGGGGTGAAACACACCTTATTAGTACGCAGCGGTAAACAGGTCGATGCGGCCGGTGAAGCGTTGGCGGATGCGGTACTCGATAATGTCGCTGCTGCTGCCCAGTGGATATTGACGCCACAATAACCATTATTCGGTTGATTAAGGTGCACTTGGTGAAAGTCTCGCCAATCAAACCAAAACTTAAGATAAAGCCCTTGTCAGAACGAAACCGCTCCCTATAATGCGCATCTGTCGACGGGGCACAGCGGCTTACTGAGTAAGGCACTGAGC